>NZ_JAXHGL010000003.1:501084-834051 GCF_034808085.1 Halostella sp. PRR32 | reverse complement strand
GCATCGGCGATTTCCCGCTTCACTTCCTTTGATTTGACGACCTATCCCGTCGCCTTACAGCGATTCACCAGTGCCCCTCGAATAGTTTTACGAGAACTGCGCCTTCCAACTCTCTCGACTGAACGTTGAATTCAGTCTCTACATCGAACCAGTCTGGAAGCGCGTAGGTGCTAATATAGACTGTCGCACCGCCGTTTTCGAATACGGTTTGATCCCGACCAAATCTGAGTACCGCCTGTACGACTTGATCATGAGCGAAATACTGGTAGATCTCATCGCCAAGGTCGCCGAATGACTTCTCAACGTCCTCATCGTCGCTACGTGTTATTTCGACTGCCTCTCCGCATAACCCCGCCCAGAGACGGACAAGATCGTCCCCTGGGTGAGGCATGCCTGCGACGACCCCCAAGGATTCTGTTTCGAAGTCATTCGAGCTTTTGACCGTTGCGTAATGTAGTGCCTGATGTTTATCGGACACTTGGGTATCGTCGGTCTCCTGTCCAGAATCAGTTTGTTTGACGAAAGTGTCCAGTAGTCCTCTGTTCTGATACCGCTCTAACGCTCGCTTTGTCGAAATTAGCGCGAATGGGTCTTCTTCAAGCGCCTGAACAGCAGCAAACCGGTCTGGGTCTGAGTTACTAATATCCCCAGCCGCATATGGGTACCATCCATCACCGATCTGGATGAGCGACATGTTCATCGCAGAACGGAGATACGTTGGGAAATCCTCTCGGTCAATTACCTGCTGATGATCAAACCCATCCTCTGGTGCAAAGAGGAGATTCCACAGGTCAATGGTAGGTGTCCCATCGAGACCGATAACCTGCTCTGCCTCGGAAAGATCTGGGGGGCTCAGAGCGAACATCTCTCCCGTATTTCGATCTCGAAGGCATTTCGTCGCAGGTCCAAGGTCTGCACTTTGCCATATGTCGTCAAGTGAACCACCGGGTGGTGGAGCGAGGTCAACCCCTGGGCCGATTCGTTCCATACAGAGCAAGCTGAAGGTGAGAAACGGCGCATAGGCGTGAACGTCATCATACTTCTCAAGTGTAGGATCTAAGAGCTCAGAGTGCTGGGCTACACGACGACTGGCTCCATGCTCTTGGAACCAGTCGATTGCTTCCTGCCAGCCCTTGGGGCCGTCTCGTCTCTGCATCAGGTCAGTGACGTCATTGTAGACGTTTGTTGGGAAGTCTGTGTCACCCTCGTCCAATGCGTGAAGGAAGCTGGGAACAATATCACCGGGATTGTCGATAACACCTGAGTTGTCCCCAGGGAACGGCTGTAGAAATGGTCCAGGGTTGAATTCGTCAATGATTACAATCCGATTTCGGATATACTGACGTCGTTTACAATGGCTATGATGCCCGATAAGGAGGTCAATCGATTCGATTTCCTCATCAATCGTCTCCATCTTCTCCATATAGTCGCAGTCCATCCCACAGGGAGCCTGATCTCGGAATTTTAAGTGAATCGTCCGCCCTGAATACCCCTTCTCATAGAGACGTTGGATATCTGCTGCGGACCCCTCGGTTTCTCCGAGGAATGTCTCGCAATCACGTTGGGGTGCGGGAATTCGCTTATACCGGATATCACCATGTTCCTCTGCTTTCTCTTCGGCCTGTTCATACAGATCAATTCGGCGTGCGAGATACGTGACCGGCTTCTCTGCTTCGAGTGCTAATTTGACGGCGTTCGTTGTTTTACCGCTATTCGGAGGTGCTTCGATGAGTACGGGTTCCTCTGCGTCACCGGCATCCTCAATGAGTTCACGTGTGTGATTGCGTACCGCAGAAATGTCGCCAGCGGTAGTAGAGTCAAGCATGCTGTCTTGTTTCAGTAACTCAGTAAAGATACCATGGGTTGAGGAAACTACAGGCCCTCCACAACTCGGGAACCTTTCATGTTCTAAGGGTTTCAACAGAGCCAGCTGTTTCTCAATCCATCCGGTATATCAGGAGAAGGAATTAGCAAATAGCCAAATCTGAGTTAGCCTATTCTGAAATAGGCTACCCGGAAGTATTATTCTCCAGTAGGAGAGAGTAGACACATGGAACGCTTCGTGGATCGGGAACAGGAACTCTCACGGCTGCGTGGATGTTACGAATCCGACGACGCCGAGATGGTCGTTATTTTTGGTCGGCGACGACTCGGGAAGACACAGCTCGTTCAGCACTCGCTTTCCGACCGGGACGACGCCGTCGTCTACCAAGCCACGGAGACCACTTCACAGATACAACTTGACGAGTTCGTCGATGTTGCGGCCGACACATTTCCTGGGATTACGGAGATCAAACAGAACTGGGAGTCCCTCTTAGGGTATCTCGGCGACCACGACGGAATTGTGGTCCTTGACGAATTCCCCTACCTCATCGATGCTGACGAAAGCCTTCCTTCGGTTATTCAGCGGCTGTGGGACCAACGCTTCCAGAACACCTCGGGTACGCTCATTCTGGTCGGATCCTCGATTAGCATGATGGAAGAAGCAACTCTGCTTGGAAACAGCCCGCTGTACGGGCGGTTTACCGAGAAACTTGACCTCCGACCACTCGATTTCGCAGCCGCACAGGAGTTCCTTCCGGACGACTACTCGCCTGAAGAGCAGATTTTCACGTGGGGCATTTTCGGCGGTGTCCCGTACTACCTTGACGGTGTCAATCTTGATCAGGATCTCGGAGCCGTTCTCACTGAGGAAGTACTCTCTCAGAAGGGGTATCTCCACAATGAACCAGAGTACGTCCTCCGAACAGAACTCACAGACCCGAATCGGTACTTTGCGATCCTCACTACGATCGCTGCAGGGAAGACGACGTCAAACGAGATTGCGCAAGCAGTAGGGATCGATGGGAAGCAGATTTCGACGTACACCCAGAAGTTGGAACGGCTACGACTCATCGAGCGTGAGGTTCCACTAACCGAAGAGAAAGCGAAATCACGCCGCGGACGCTATCGAATCCTGGACCCACTGTTTCGCTTCTGGTTCCGCTTCGTCTACGGCAAAGAAGACCGATACGAACGCTTGGGTGAAGACGCCTACGAGGCGGCTATCGAACCAGAACTCCCGGACTTCGTGAGCCAAGAATTCGAGAAGCTCTGTCAGGATGCGCTGCCGAATCTGTTTCCCGAGAAGACGTTCCTCGATATCGGCCGCTGGTGGTACAAGGAGCATGAGGTTGATGTCGTCGGATTCACGACAGATGGAACCATGGTCGCGGGGGAGTGTAAGTTCACGAACGCACCCCTTGACTACAGTGCGCTCGCCTCACTCGAAGACCATTCTGCGGAAGTCCGATGGACTCCAGATACTGGTGACACCAATATGGAATACGTATTGTTCACGCGTAGCGGCGTCACACAATCTGTACAGGAAGCGGTCTCCGAACGCGATGACGTACACGTGTTTGACCTCCGCGATATTACACAACACGCCTGAGCGCGGCATTCACCAACAGAAGATTTCTGAAAACCGCCATCAATGCTGGCTGGGTAACAGACCGAGAATCCCGGGCGAGAATCGAGCGTCGTCGAACGCTTGAGCAACGATAGTGTGGGGTTCGTTGGCGAAACAACAGATACTGATGCAGGGAGAGTGTCCTCGCCGCCCCTCAAAAATGGCTTCGAAGACCGCAACCGGTTAAAGAATAGATGCGAAGGCTCTGTTGAAATTCTCAGAAGGTAATACGTTAGACCCCGTTTCGTTCAGTACAGGTGGCTCACCTATCACTGCGGATCTTGGTCTACCGCTCATCTGTCAGAAACTGCCTGCAAGATCTAGAGGGTGTAGTCAGCACAAGGTGGTGGACAATTTTCAGCCACTGGCCAAGGGGATAGAAATCACCGACGGGGTGTTGACAGGTAGACCGAATAAGACAACTAGCACTTATCGCAAGATCTCATCCATGCCAGCAGCGCAGAACCCCGTTTTATGTGGCAGGTGTACCATCACCCCATATGGCGGATCAGATGACCTTGCAACGTCTCCTTGATCATGTCACCTTCGGGCATGGCCCCCACTTCCTGCTCGAAGTCCTCCTCCTCCAATTTGCCGGCGTCTTTCTGACATTCCAGTTTTCCAGTTCACTTCTCGTCCAAGTCTCCAATCCCGACCTCTTCATCCAGGCATATGCCGCCACTTCGATCGTCTTCCTCGGCATCCTCTTCTTGTTCACCGCGAAAATGCGGAAGCGAACATTTTCATCCACTCTCTACACACGATTCCATCTCATCGTCTCTGTTTTCGGATATCTCGTTGCATCTGGGGTCATCATCGTGTTCGGGTACATCCTCCTAATCCTCACAACAACAGGGTGGACCAGCCTCAACCGTCTTGATTATGTGTTTTCTGCGATGCTCACGGTATTGTTCGCATCATTACTGGCAGTAGGATATCACGCCCGCGTTGTCGATGACCAACCCAGTCGTGATACGATTGTTGAAACGATCAGCGCGTGGCAGGAGTCGCTCTCTTGGGTGGATGAGGATGAACGGAGCCACGCCAAGCAAGAAGCCTATGACGAATTCAGTGACCGGATGGACGACTTGTCAGATCTACTATCGCATGCGAAGACGGTTGAAGGAAAGCAGCTTCGGTCAGATTTCGAGGATTGGCAGGAACATTTCGACGGACACAGTGAGCTATCGAAGGAAACAATTATCAGAGGACAAGGAGAAACCAAGAACGAACAGTTAGCGAAAGAGCATCAGGAACTGCGATCAATCCGCCAAAGACTCCGGATTCTTGCTGGAGAACAGGAATGATAACCCGCTATAACGATTCGAACGATGCCATCCCACACGAAGAGAATCTGCTGATTCTCACTAGGAGTGGTCGGTGCTACGGCAACGATTTTTCCGATATCGTGCAGGAAATCCGTGACGGAATTCAGGGTGACAAACTGCTTATTCAGGAATACTTCCATTCCTTGGACGACCTCACAAACCGAGATAAGTTGATTCAGAACAGTGTCTGGATCATCCACTGGCAGGAATGTCTTGAAGACGAACCCTATCCCTATCTCAAGCACTATCTTGACACCCGCGGTTATCCAAATGAGAGTGAGATCGTTCTCTGTGTTGACGGCCCTGCGAAGGCTGAGAAGGTTGGATCCCGCTACCCGAGTGTGGCCGTCGCCCCGTCGAAACAGTTCCTTGTCGCATATGCGCAGGGACATTTGAACACGGCGAACCCTGCCTGTTCAGGCGGTACAGAAAAGGTGATCGCGTGGAACAACGAGGTCTGCGATGACTTGGGGGTACCCTAATGCCGAACGAGTGGAAAGTCCTTGAACGCGCTGTAAACCGGTTTGACTTGAACCATGAGCAACGAGAGGAATACCTCCAAGTCGTAACCGATGTATACAGCGAGGCGATGGCGGCCACAGCCGATTTTGAGGAATTCGGTTACGAGTATTACGAATTCCTAAACCAGGAGGTATTCTCTGATGATCGTGTAGTCTCTACCCTTCGCGGCTTTGGACTATCGGACAATCAACTAGCGGAATTTCGGAACGGAACTATCGATGCTGACGAGTTAGTAAAGACCTGGAACGAACTTCGGTTCCGGATTGACGAACTCATCGACTTTGCTATGCTGCTGAAACTGGTCAAGGACTACTCTCTTCGGTCGGACACAGGGATGATAGACTCCAGGTACCGGCTGCAGAAACTAGTATATCTCGTGAACCGGAAGATTTCAGAGCAAGAGGACTACGCCGCCGTCGGGGAGAACCGCGGCGATCTCGGTATGTTAGATCGGACTGGGTACCGGTACCAGTTCACGAAACGCGACTCCGGCCCATTCTCCGCTGATGTCTACGAAGACAAGAACCGGTTGTTCGCATGGGAGCTAATCGACGAACCGGTCGTTGGCAAAGAGGGGACTGGCGAGGTCGGTGAACGGAACCGACGGTACGGTATCGAACTCACATCGGCGGGCGAGATTATGATTGACCAGTTCTACGATCGGGTTGAACAGGCTGACAGCGTTATGCTGTCATCGTGGAACTATGCCCAGCAATCGGTGATCGACGAGGTTGTTCACATGACCCATGAGGACATCGTTGGAACGATTGGTGAGGATGAGCGGCTTCAACGTGCGTCCATCGGGACAGAGCTGCTTGTCGGGCCGACGCGGAAGTTCAAAGCGAATGACATTGAGTTCTTGGACGAGTTAACAGGACAATTTGCCCATGCCTAAAAGAGACGACATCATCGAGAGCATTATCACCGAGTTGCAGGGGGAGGACTTAGAGCCAGATGATATTGAGGAATGCCGTCGGTTACTTAAGGAGAATTACCGTGACCTGGAATTCCCAGTTAATAATGTGACACTGCGGCGGATCAGGGCGCAGAACTTCCGGAACTTGGACGACCGGACAGTACGGTTTGATGACCAGAATACGGTGCTGTACGGGCCGAATGATCAGGGGAAGACGGCTATGTTGGAAGCGGCCCGTTTCAATTTATTCGGCCGGCAACAGAAGCAGCGCATTACACTGACTGACCCGATCCAGGATGGGAAGGAGTCGTTGGAAACGACAGGGAACTGGTCAGTGGATACGAACCACTACTTAGTCCACCGGATGATGAATCGAGAAGGCCCAGGGTATTCGGGCGATGACCGGCCGAAATTGAACACGGAGCCGTCGTCGGAGGACGATATTCCGTTCCAGGCACCGAATACGCAGCAAGACGTGTCTGAGGCGTTCGGTATTTGGCCGGTAGAATCCCGTGATTTCGGACGGTACAATATTTTCTCGTTGTTCTGTTTGATGGCACCTGATTACAAGGCGTTCCTGCGGTGGCAGAATAAGGGAGATTTCATCGATCTATTGTTCGGTATCAGCTTGGCTGCACCGATTAATGAAAGTAAGAAGCGACGGAACAAGGTGTATGAGCTAACGGAAGACGAAGAAACGGCACCTGAGGACTTAGCGACCGCGCAGAGCCGTGAGACGGAGCTTCAAGAGCGAGTGGAAGAGTTGCAGGTGTCGAAAGAGGAAACCGAGACAACGTTGGCTGATCGTCGGAGTGAACTCCGGTCGATCAATGAAACGCTAGATCAGGATAACGAACTGGAGCGGTTAGAATCAGAAAAGCGCCGGTTACAGCGGCAGATTGACAAGTTGGAGTCGGAAAAGCGTGAGACCCGCGGTAATCTGCGGGACACGCGGCTGAGGATTGAGCGGTATGAGGAGATGGAGATGGGCGAGGAACTGCACTCGACCGCGCAGGATTTGCAGCAGATGATGAGTGTTCCGAACCGCTGCCCGATCTGTACTAATTCTGTTGACGATGACCAACGTCGTCGATTGATGAATGATGGGGACTGTCCGTTGTGTCGGAAGGAGATGCCGGCGGACCGTATTGAGGAAGGAACGGAGCAAGATGTGCGTGAGTCGATCATTGAGCAGGAGCAGATGGAGGAGAAGTTGGACGAGTTGCAGTCGCGGGAGAGAGAGCTTGAAGGCGAATTACAGTTGGTGGAGTCTCGGATTGAGGATCATCAGAACCAGCTCGATACGGTGGAGGCGCAGATGGCGGACAATGATGTGAAACAGTTGGCGGATCGGCGGGACGAACTGGAAACGGAGATTTCAGAGTTGGAGCGTGAGGCAACCTCGATAAGGGTTGAAATGAATGCGAGACAAGATGAGCTTCAGGATGTTCGGGAGCGGGTTGACGAGTTAGAAGGGGCGTACGAATCCCGGAATGAGAAGGCGCAGAAACAGCAGGCGCTAAAAACGTTTGAACGAGTGGTTCGGCGGCATATCGAGGAGGAACGGACAGACCTGAAGAACGCCCTGCAGGATGAAATGAACGACCTGCTGTCGTACTTTGAGTACGGCCGGTTCGCCGATGCGCGAAGTGTTGAGTTCCAACCGCGTGGCGGGTATGATTTCTCAGTGGTAGTTGAGGACGGAGATAATGTTCCGTCCGACCGCCACAATGAGTATTCGAATGAAGGGAAGATTGTGGCGTTGCTGTTCCATACGGCGGTGCTGAAGCAGCTGGCAGAGCAGTCGAGTACGTTACCAATCCGAATGTTTATTTTTGATTCGCCATTCTTCGACATTCCGGATACGGGGAACGCGCCGGATATTGGGAATTTCTTGTTGGCATTGCCGGAGGAGCTGTCAGAGTATCAGGTGATTTTGACGGTGACGGATTCTGCGTTGTCGGATCGGGACGAGCTAGGTGACGTGTACGAAGTTAAGGATTTCTGACGTTTTTGAGTGGGTATTGTATGGTTGGGTGTATGAAATGACCATGACATGATGAATTTTTAAATTGAGGGATGGAAAAACGCTGTATGATGTCGCGCACCTCACAGGGCTTGGTATCGGTTTACAGTCTTTCTGGCCTATCACTTACGTAAGGAAGATGGCTTCGGCACTTACCGGACTCGTCATCAGCTAGGTGCAGAATATGTGTATTCCATCTTGTACGGTTTTTTGGAAGGCATACGAGGTTTGTTAGAACTTACCAATACGCAGTTCTTATTGAAGGATCATTCCAGACTATAAAAATATATGAATCATGGGGTTTCAACAGAGCCGATGCGAATTAATTAACGAGATCGTCTCACTACTGGACAGCACAGTAGTACTGCCTGTTAGAGGTTATCCAGGTAATCTCGCCGTTGCTCCATCTTTTCGCGCTTTGTCCGGCGGTCGTAGTGCTGTTCCAACACGACTTTCGAGACATTCGCTCTGTCTGAAACGGCGTTTTCAGGTATTTCGTTGTTGAGTGAGTGCGTGATGCTCCCACGACGAATCGCGTGCGGGCTTACACTCGATGGGCAGCTGGACGCAGCGTCCCGATCAGTCGCTTCACAGTCTTCTGGATCGCGGTCGTGCGGACACTCGGCACCGTATTCGCATGGTCGAGTCGCCCGATAACAATACCCGCGTAGCGTCGTCCGGTGTGCTCGACCTTGGCGCGACGCGAGTAACGGCTTTCGTCCCTGGTCATCCGTTACGTCCGGGCGCTTGTCGGCGATCCAGTCATTCAGGAGTTCACAGAGCTGATCAGACAGTGCCACGAGTCGCTCCCCGTCCTCCTTGTTCTTGATTGCCGTTCCCTGGTCTGGGCGATGACGGACATCGAGGTACTGCTCGTCTGGGTGGTAGTCACCAAGGTCCAACGCGTGCGCGGCTCCGACGCGCATCATCGTGTGCCACAGTAAGGCGATTGTGACGTGCCCCAACGTCGCGTACTGGTACTTTTCGAGGTGAGCCAGTACGTTCGTAGCCTGATCCGAATCAAGCATGACATCCCGAGTGTTCTGCTCTGGCGTCAGTGAGGGGGAGCGAACCTTCGTGCTCAAGTCCTGCTCAACTCCATCCACCTGCTCTAACCATCGGACGAAGACTCGCAGGGTGTCCATCTGAGTCTTCTCCGAGGCAAGTGAGAGGTCGCCTTCGTCGCGCCGCCACAGTCGGTAACGGTGAAGTTGACGACCGGTGAGATCGTTGAGATTCCCGATGCCCTGTTCGTCGCACCAGCGAACGAAGTGCCCGAGCCGCGACCGGTGCGAGTAGATTGTCGCTTCGGTCAGCTCGTTTTCTCTGTCTGCTATGTACAGTTCGAGTGCCGTCTCTGGGTCGATTGGTTCCAGTGACATAGTTGCCAGTCGGATGACGAACCGATCACCGACGATCGACTGGCCCGGGATGAGAGAACGAACAGTATCGCCACTGGGTCTGTTGAAGTAGGATCGCTCAGGGGACGACTGGAACCGGTTGAAACTCTCGTGTTCGAGAGTCGAACCGATGCCTGCAGCGCCCATAGATTCTGAATCGCGATACGGAGTTTCGGTTCGTCGTTTTCTCACAGCACTACTCGTTCGATAGTCGAACGATCACTTCGCTGTCTCCGAATCCAGATTCAGGAGTAGTTCAGAAGTCCACGTCCTGAAGACAGAGAAACGCGCGACGCAGTCCCGATTTCTTTCGTGAATCACTGAGCGAACTAGCTGATAGGAAGGTTTGCATATCAACCGAGCGCTGGCTCCAAACGGTGGGTGTACGAGGGCGGATCACCCACGTGCAGATGAAGACCACATTTAACTGTGCCACTCAACTACCATTGCCAATGAGTCAACAGGGCGAACGCAGTGATCAACCGGGGGCGCCGGGTCTCGAAAGCGCCCTCGAGGCATTGCGTCAGAGTCCTGAGTTTCGCGGCCCGGTCGAATCCCTCGATGGTCACGACCACGCCAACGACCATTTCGCACTCATATATGAGACACGAGACGAGCAGTTCGCGGCCGCCATCCCGTTCATCCACCACGGGCTTGAGCAGGGCGAGCGGTGCCTGTACGTCGCGGATGACAACTCGAAAGCAGAAGTACTGGAAGCGATGCGGGCCCGCGGCATTGACGTGGACGGTGCCCTCGACTCGGGTGCGCTCTCCGTCCACACGAAGGCGGACACGTACCGCAGGACCGGCACGTTCAATCAGGATGCAATACTGGAGTTCTGGGAGGACTCCCTAACGGAGGCAACAGACGAGGACGGCTACACGGGAATCAGGGTAGCCGCCGAGATGACGTGGGCGCTGGATGAGAATACGAGCCCCGATCAACTGGTCGAGTACGAAGCGGCCCTCAACACTCTGATCCAGAACGAGGACTACACCATCATGTGTCAGTATAATCGCGAGCGGTTCCCGCCCGAGGTACTCGAAGACGTTATCGAGACCCACCCGCACCTCATCCACGACAACATGGTCTCTCACAACGTCTACTACACCCCACCCGAGGAGTTCTTCGGCCCCGAGCAGCCAGCCGATAAGGTTGATCGGATGATGGGGAAGCTTCGCGAACAGACCGAGGCGAAGGCGGAACTCCAGCAATCGAAAGAACACTTCAAGCAGGTCTTTGAGAGCAGCCACGACGCTATCCTCATCGTTGACCCCGAAGCGGACGAAATCCTCGACGCAAATCCAGGCGCATCCAAGATGCTTGGATACGAACGAGACGAGCTGCTGTCGCGCCGCCCCTCCGACTTGTATCCCGACGAACTCGACAGATTCAGTACGTTCGTTGACGAGGCGTTCGAAGATGGTATCGATTGGACGGACGAACTTACCTGCCGCACCAGGGATCGGGGCCGGATTCCGACTGAGATCTCGGCGTCCCAAATCGAGGTCGATGACCGCTCGGTCGTGCTCGCGGCGATCCGCGACATCACCGAACGCAAGGAACACGAGCAGGCCCAACAGAGATTGTACGAGATCGTGGCCGATTCTGACAGGCCATTGGACGACAAACTCCAAGCGGTACTTGAGCTCGGCTGCGAGCGATTCGACCTTGAATACGGCGGGATCGCCCGTATCGATCCGACGGCCGATCTGTTCGAGGTGGAGACCATACGCGGGGACCACGACCACCTCGTCCCGGGTGAGCAGTATCCGCTCTCCGAAACCTACTGCCGATTGGTGACAGACGACGGAGAAACCGCTGCCGTCACCGACCCTGTAAGCGAGGGGTTCGAGGGGAAACTGTGCTACGAGCGCTTCGGCGTTCAGGCATACCTCGGAAGCCACCTCGAAGTCGATGGTGACGTCGATCGAACGTTCTTCTTCGTCTCGAACGAACCACGGAAGGAGAAGTTCTCAGAGGCCGAACGCACGTTCCACCACCTGATGGGGCAGTGGGTGGAGTACGAACTCGAACGCAGGCAGGCCGCGGAGGCACTGCGCGAACAAACCCACACCCTCGAAACGATCAACCAGGTGGGCAACTCATTGGCCGCCGAACTCGACCTCGAGACTCTGGTGCAGGAGGTTACGGACGCCGGTACGGAAATAACCGGCGCGGAGTTTGGTGCCTTCTTCTATAACGTCATCGATGATCTGGGCGAATCCTACACGCTCTATACCCTCTCAGGGGCTCCTGATGAGGAATTCGAAGACTTCCCGATGCCGCGTAATACGGAGGTCTTCGGCCCGACCTTTCATGGCGAGGGGGTCGTCCGTTCGGACGACATCACCGAAGATCCGCGGTACGGTAAAAACGCGCCCTACGACGGGATGCCCGAAGGCCATCTGCCGGTATCCAGTTACCTGGCAGTTCCTGTAATCTCGAACTCCGGTGAAGTACACGGCGGCCTTTTCTTCGGCCATTCGGAGCGGGACATCTTCACCGAGAAAGATGAAAACATCATCACCGGGATTGCTTCCCAAGCGGCCGTAGCCATTGATAACGCCCGCCTGTATGAAACGGCGCGCGAAAGCGAGGAGCGATTCCGAGCGTTGGTCACCGCGAGTTCGGAAGCCGTGTTTCGCATGAGTTCCGATTGGAACGAAATGCGACACCTCGAAGCCCAGGGCTTCCTCGCCGACACGAACGAACCGAGCAGCGACTGGCTCGACAAATACATTCACCCGGACGACCAGGAGCGCGTCATGGAGGCCGTCAACGAAGCCCGCCGGACCAAGAGTACGTTCGAGCTTGAACACCGGGTGGAGCAGGTCGATGGCAGCCTGGGCTGGTCATTCACGCGTGCGGTCCCAATGCTGAACGAGGACGGTGACATTGAGGAATGGATCGGTATGGCGAGCGACATCACCGAACGCAAGCATCGCCAGCAGGCACTCGAACAAACTAATGCACAGCTGGAACGCTCGAACGCCGAATTGAAGCGGTTCGCCTACGCCGCCTCCCACGACCTCCAGGAGCCGTTACGGATGGTGTCGAGTTACGTCCAACTGCTCGAACAACGATATGCCGACGATCTCGATGCCGACGCACAGGAGTACATCGAGTTCGCCGTCGATGGTGCCGACCGGATGCGCGAGATGATCGATGCGTTGCTGCAGTATTCACGGCTCAACACGAGTGACAAAGAATTCGAACCCGTGGACTGTAATGACGTACTCGCTCAGGCGACGGATAATCTTCAAATCGCCATCGAAGAGAGCAGCGCCGAGATTACCTCGGATTCACTGCCTACGGTCATGGGCAACGAGCAGCAACTGGTGCAGCTGTTCCAAAATCTGCTCGACAACGCTATTACGTACGCTGGTGGCGAGCCCCCGCGTATTCACGTCACCGCTGAGACGCAAAACGACGAATGGGTGCTGTCGGTCCAGGATAACGGAATCGGGATCGATTTGGACAAGGCCGAGGAGATCTTTGAGGTGTTCAACCGCCTCCACACCACTGACGAGTATGCCGGCACTGGTATTGGCCTCGCACTCTGCCAACGGATCGTTGACATTCACAATGGCCGCATTTGGGTTGAGTCGGAACTCGGTGAGGGGTCGACTTTCTCATTCACGGTTCCCGAGAAGAAAGCGAGCAAATCCGTATAGGTAGTGGTTCGTAGACGAGCGAGGGAATCGAGATTCTGCTGGCCGAGGATACCCCGGGCGATGTTCGTCTCGTGTACTTAGCAGATGGTCGGTGAACTCGTGACCGATACGCGCTACTCGATTCAGCAAGACGGTACGAGTTCATGACTCCTCCATCAATTACGCCGATTCTCAAATCCTCGAAAAACAGCCACCTTATGCCTGAAAGGGTGATTCGTTCGATCATCGAACTCAAGCCGAAATTGTCTTAGGTTCTGTCAGGAATGCCGTGCGAAATACAGATCTTGGAGTTAGCAGGGCGATCGAGTTTTCTCAGGCCGGGAGTTATCGCCTACTCTGGACTTTTCACCGATTAGACGGCTGGTTCGAAGAGGTGGTAGGCGACGACCGTCTCGATCCCAACACATCGCTTCCCTGATCCCCTGTCGGCGGAACTCCTCGACCACACCGATCGAGTAGACGACGGCCACGTCCCCGCTCTGTATCAAGACCCCGTTAGCAGTGGGGTCTCCGCCCACTCTGCCGAGGAACAAGCGGGCATCGTTGCCGCCAGAGCGGCCTGATCGACCTGCTCTACGACGTGCAGCGGCATCTCGAAGGCCGACGCCGTAACCGTGCTGAAGTCGTGACGTTCGTCCGGGTCGGTCGCCTCAGCGATCACGGCAACCGAGTTCTGGGGTGATATCTCATCGAGTGAGGCCATCCCGGGGTGCTCTTCGGCCTTCACGCGGTCAGCGAGGTGGTTCGTGACTTCCTTGACCACGGGTCGGTCACGGTTTCCCAGAACGACACATCACGCTCGGACATCCACGCGACTGCCGCCGAAAGCTCATCCAGGGCGGGACGTCGAAGACGGACACTCGACTTGAAAATTGGTACTGGAACCCCTGCGGATGCCGCTGTGAGTGGCCGAACTGTCGAAAACCGCCGGATTGGGCTTCTTATGCCAGCGTGCCAAAGCCACTCCGCAGGTTTCGTTCACATCAGTGACGAGGTCACGTGTCACGAGTCAATCTCCACCCCGGTCAGTCGGGGAGGTGGTATCCCAGCACGCGGCCGAGACCAGCCAAGATCTTAAAGACCCAATGTGGTGGGCTCACCGCGTAGACGTCCTCCTCGTGTTCCGTCGTCAGCATCGCTATTAGCACGATATCACTGACCCTCCCTGGTGGCAGTGTCACTCCTCGCTCCGTGACGAGTCGATGGAACCTGCGAAAGAACGCCTCGTGTTCCAGCGCGGGCTTGTGGACGTTGATGAGCTCAACCGGCGTCTTGTTCTTGAAGGTATGTGGTGTACCTGGCGGGACGGTGTGTTTCTCCCCCTCGGAGACCTCCCTCCATTCGCCGTCCATGTACACTTCCAAGACGCCGGAGAGCACTTCGTAGCTCTCTTCGGCGTTTGGGTGTGTGTGGACGAATGGGCCGTCTTCAGGGACGGTTTCGATTTCGAATCGCATCTCCAAGAACTTGCCGTCAGTCTCCTTCGTCGATTTCGTGATCTCCCAGCGGCCAGGAAATCCTCCAAAATCGAGCACGCGGTCCTGTTTGCCGTGCTCTTTGGTCGTCATGCTGTCTCCTCCAATCGGCAACGATCGGTATTCCAGTTCGTGTTGCTCGTTGTGATCATTGGTCGCCTCCCGTGACATTCCGTCCGTCATTTAGACATCACCTCCTACTCCTCCGTGCACCGGACGCTACGTTGCCTGGATCTTGCTCTGATACAGCATGTGTTTCTAGCGTCGGGATTGGGTTTATATGTTAGGAGAATAACATTTCTCTAGTTAGACCGAGACGAATCCGGGTTACGAGGTAACGACGTCGGTCTGAGAACTTCGGTCGAAACTGATGACATTCATATCGTCGTCCAGTGTGACAGTGAATGATGCCGTCTCGTCCTCGATAGTGATCAATACGCGGAGCGGATCCTTCGAGACGGTGGTCTCGACCCTGTTTTGAAGCAAGTCGATAGCCTCGTCGAAAGAGGGAGAGTGGATGTCCATCTCTCGGTTGTCGATCAGCCCAGTCGCCATAATAAGACCAGTAGTAAATATTTCGACCGGCAACCGCTTGGCGAACCTGCAGGTATCACACCGCATGTCTGCCCATACCTGGAACGGCGTTCCACAGGCGGCGCAGGGTTGGCCTCCTCGATTTTCGTGCGCATCACAGACCGTCACTGACGATGAAATGTGGCCTGCACATTCCCGACAGATACCGTACATAAGATATGTGATGTCTAGCGCACACCGATAGAGTCCGGCGGCGAGTGCTTGCTCAGGGTCACGGGACGCCAGTCCTGCGGCCGGGTAGGTCGTGAGGAAGAGCGTCCCCGTCGGTGCTTGGTCACCGAACACTCCGTCACACTCGGTACACCTGATCCGAAGCCACTGATCCTCATAGGTGGCTTCTACGTGTGCCCCGCATAACGGACAATTCTGTTCAAGCTCGGTAGAGAAGTCGAGGTAGTCTGTCCCGGAGACCGCTATCACCGTTCTGGCGATTTGTTTTCCTGCACCGCTCAACCGGTATCCGTTATCAGTTCGCCGAATGAAGTGGGGGGCGAGCTGTGAAAGGTGGTAGTTAAACTTCCCATTATCGTCGATATCAACCTCTTGTTGCAACTCGGAATACGACATCGTCTCAGCGGTATCAGAGCCGTCATCGTATTCGTGAGCGGCGTCTTCACGCCAGAGTACTCGGATGATCTCTAATCGGATTTCATTTCCCAGTATGGCGAATGCTTCGTCCGGAGAAAGTCCATCCAGATCCAGATCGGGAGTGAACCCAGTCTGAGTCATGCTAACTAATCTCGTGGGAGAATCAATAAACGTATCTCCAGAATGTTCTCGCCAGGCGGGACTGGTCGTAAGATGTGCGCTGCCTCTCCCACAGAGTACGCACCTTCACTGGACCTGTCAAATATCTGCTCTTAGACTCCCGAATCGACCGTCTCACGCCTCAAAGGTCGATTCGTTCGACGGTCGAACCGGGGCAATCAGCGCCCATTCGTTTTTCGAACGATTCACATCCGACAGACATCGTCGAGGAACCCGATGGAGTCAACTGCACTGTTCGACCGGGCCATCGTATTACTCCTCTAGTTCCAGCAAGTGCGTGTGGACGAGCAGGGATATTCGACAGCGGGGTCGGCAGCGTGCTCTCACAACTCCCAGGTGCACAACCGGTCATCGGGCGGGCAGATCGTCGAAGAGCGAAACTATTTCATCGCTTTGAGAAGTATCAACCGACGATGAACGAGGTTCTGCACCGTTTCAAGCGCCCGTTACTGTATCTGATGGGCCCGGCGTACGTCGTCGCGGGAGTTTTGCATTTCGTCGTGCCGGAGTTGTACGTCCAGATTATCCCACCGTTCTTCCCGGCAGCGCTTGCGCTCGTCTATCTGTCCGGAATCGCCGAAATAGCCGTCGGGGTCGGGCTATTGCTTCCTCGAACTCGACAGCATGCAGCGTGGGCGACAGTCGCGTTACTCGTTGCGGTCTTTCCGGCAAACGTCTACATGGCGACTCACGGGGTCGTCATCGAGGGGATGCCGGGCGGCGGCGACCCCTCAGACATCGTTCGTTGGGGACGACTCCCACTCCAGGGCGTGTTGATCCTCTGGGCACTCTGGTACACCCGGCCTCCGACCGAAACAGATCACCGTTGAGACTGCCGAACGGCGACACCCTACAGGGATTTCGCGTGCGTTCGATCGTCTAACGCGAGAGCGATTGCGCAGGGGTTCGAATACATCCAATCCGGTGGCATCGGGGATCACGACGACGAATCCGGGGCAGCAAACTCGTCCGACCGCAAGAAGTCACTCGCTCGGCGTCAGTTCGTCGAACAGGGCAGAGACGCGCCGCCGGATCTCGTCACGAATCACGGCCACTTCATCGGGCGAGCGCCCGTCAGGATCGTCGAGGCCCCAGTCACGGCTTTCCCCACCGAACCCGGCTGGACAGACGTCCGCCGCGGAACAGCCCATCGTGATAACGTACTCGCTGTGCTGTAGCTCCTCGAACGTCACCGCCCGAGGAGACCTCGCGGAGATATCGATCCCCGCGTTCCGCATCGCTTCGACCACTTCTGGATGGACGTGCTCAGCAGGTTGTGTTCCCCCCGTCACGAGGTCGAACTCCCGTTCGGTATGGCGGGCGTCGAGCTCCCGCTTGGCAAAGGCGTACGCCATCTGCGAGCGGCCCGCGTTCTGCACGCAAACGAACGCGATCCGGGTCGGTTCGGTCTCAGTCATCGTCTCCGGGGGAACTGAATCCGACGGGTGCCGGACACCGTGGGAGTTGCACAGTCCAGTCAATCATCGTCTCCCGTCGGTTCGGTCGTCGGTTCGTTGAGGCTTCCGGTCCGGAACCCGTCCCAGTCGAATCGCCGCCTGAAGTACAGTGCGACGTTGACGAGCGCCAGAAGGACGGGGACCTCGATGAGCGGGCCGACGACGGTTGCGAACGCGACGCCGGAGGTCACGCCGAAGACGGCGACAGCAACGGCGATAGCCAACTCGAAGTTGTTCGAGGCGGCCGTGAACCCGATGGCCGTCGTCGTCGAGTAGTCGGCACCGACCTCCCGGCCCATCCAGAAGCTCACCAGAAACATCACCACGAAGTAGACCGTCAGCGGTACCGCGATCAGGAACACGTCGCCGGGCTGGGCGACGATCCGATCGCCCTGTAGAGCGAACATCACGATCACGGTGAAAAGCAACGCGACCAGCGTCAGCGGACTGATCGACGGCTCGAACGTTTTTTCGTACCACTCGACGCCTTTCGTGTGCGTGCCGACGTACCGCGAGAGGATCCCAGCGGCAAAGGGGATACCGAGGAAAACAGCGATGGCCTCGAACACCTGCATCGGCGTGATGTCGAACGCGTCGATTCCGGCGACCAGCGACTCCATACCGAGCAACGGCGGCAGGAACAGAGCGAAAAGCCAGATGTACACTCCGTAGGTGAGGATCTGGAAGACGCTGTTGAACGCGACCAGCCCCGCCGCGTACTCAGCGGATCCGTCCGCAAGCTCGTTCCAGACGAGGACCATGGCGATACAGCGCGCCATCCCGATGAAGACGAGCCCGAGGAAAAACTCCGGCCGGGCCGGAAGTCCCGGCACGAGGCCGCCGAAGAAGACGACCGCCAGCGCGAACATGACCGTCGGACCGATGAGCCAGTTCTGGACGAGACTGAGTCCGAGGACGCGCCAGTTCCTGAACACCGTCGGGAGCTGACCGTAGTTGACCTTCGCCAGCGGCGGATACATCATCAGGATAAGACCGATCTCAACGAGGTAGAGGTCGCGGATCGACTCGGTTACAGACGGGGCGACGAAGCCGAGTCCGACTCCGACGACCATCGCCCCGACTATCCAGACTGTGAGGTACTTGTCGAGGAAGTCCATGGACCGCGGGTCGCCGCAGTCCGGGCAGTCGCAGTTCGGGCCGTGATCGTGCGTGACGTTACTCATCGCCGCTCACTCCGCGGTCCGCGGATTCGAAGAGCGTCTCCGCGAACTCGGTCGACCTGTAATACCGCCAGTTACCGTCTTTCCGGCGGCCGACGAGGCCCGCGTCGACGAGATCGGAGAGCGCGTGGCTGACGGCGCTCTCGCCGACGTCCACGAGCGGTTCGAGCTCACAGACGCAGAGCTCGCCGTCTGCGACGGCGAGGGCGCGAGCGAGCCGGTACCGCGTCGTGTTCCCGAGTACGGCAAAGACCGGCCGGACAGCGTCGTCGCCGAACGCGGTATCAGCCAGCACCTGGAGTTCGTCGAGTCGCTGTTCCACGTCCTCGTCACAGCAGTCCCCGAGTTCGTCGGCGATCAACCGGCGAATGCGTGTCCTCTCTGCCATTAGATGCTGATTGAATCTGTTTTCAAATAGCTGTTGCGATTTGAATCTGTGTTCAGATAGGTTCGCGCGTATGGCACAACAGATCCGGCGTTTGAACACGACCGACGGCAAATAGCAGAAGCGATGAGTTCCGCCGAGAACACTGACGACGAGACGATATTCCGAGAGACCACTGAACGGTTCTGGCTCCTGAGGCTTGTCACCGAAGTCCGGGGAGACGGGGTGAACGTCCGTCTGCATCCGGTCCAATGCTCGTTTCGTCGGATCCCGGCAGCGCAGATTCGGGACGTGAACGCCACTTCATACGCAGGGACGGCGTACGGCGGATGGCACTGGGGCGTACGGCGCACACCGAACGGGAACACGGTGTATCGACTTCGAGGAGGACAGGGGGTTGAAGTGGAACGGACGAACGGGGAACGCTGGTTCATCGGATCGCAACGCCCCACAGAACTCCAGTCGGCGATAGAGCGTATCTGCACGCCTGACGAGTTCTAACCGTTCGGTTCGCAGTTTGCCCGTGAGTTCGACCGCTCGAAGTTTGTTCATTACTTCGGACTTGGCAGTATAACTACTTCGAGAATCAATGTAGTTGTGTATGTCTGACCAAGACTGCAACTGCGCCGATGTGACGGTTGATACGGCAACTGATCAAACCCCGAACTCGAACGGTTGGGTCGAAGAGCGGCCAGTAAAGACCGCACAGCTACCGGTAGACGTTGCAGGAAACATGAGTCGGTTCTTCGGTGAGTCGATCGAGGCGTTCGACGATATGATTTCGGCGATCCGTACCGTGACCGAAGGGGACGGGATCGCCGTCGACGAACTCTGCCACGTCGACGGGGAAACGCCGCACTCCGCTGAAACCGCCGACGAGACGTACTACTTCAGGTGCTTCTACGACGGAATCGCCCTCGCACATCTCGTCGACGAACCGGTCGAGATCCGAACGGAAACGCCCACGAACGAGCCGATCGAGATGCGGGCGTCGCCCGAGAGCGATATCGATGTCACTCCGTCGGATGCCATCATGTCTTTCGGCGTGGCCACGGACCGAGATATCCCTGCCGGCGATATCCCCACTACGGACGAAGTTTACGGGGCAATCTGCCCGTACGTAAAGGCGTTCCACACCCGAGAGGACTACGAAAACTGGGCGGAGGACGTGGCTGCGACGACCGTAGCCATTCCCCTCGAGTCCGGAGTTCCTATCGCCGCCGCCCTGACGGCGAGTGCGCCCTCTGAGGTCGCGGGATGAGCGTCGCGGGCGTCGCAGCGCTCGTCACGCAAACCGTGCTCGGACTCGTCGGACTAGTAGCGGGCGGTGCGAAAGTCACCCATCAGGAGGAACAGGTCGACGAGTTCCGCCGATACGGATATCCGCAGTGGTTCCGAATCGGCACCGGCCTAACGGAGATCGGTGCCGGGATCGGACTGATCGCGGGACTCGTCTGGACGCCTGAACTAACGGCGGTCGGGGCGCTTTTGCTGAGTGGAGTCACGGCCGGTGCAGTGATGACTCACATTCGAATCGACGACCCACCGTCGAAGACCGCCGTTCCCGCGGCCGTGTTCCTTCTGTCGGCGGCCCTACTTGCGACTCGCCCTCTGTCCCCGGTGTAGATCCGGGAAGTCAGCCCTCACAAACTGACCCGTAAATCATCCCTCTTGTGCTTTTTCTGCCCACTTGAGAAGGGGATCTAGGTGCTGACACAGTTCTTCACCGGTGTCCGTGAGTTCGTATTCGACTCGTGGCGGGATCTCCGCGTACTGTTCGCGAGCGAGGATCTCGGCCTCGACTAGGTCGTCGAGTCTCGTCGAGAGCGTCGAACTACTCACCCCGTCGAACGTCTCCTCGATCTCTCCGTATCGTGCCGGGCCGATAGCGCCGACCACGCAGATGAGTTGCATCGCGTAGCGACGGCTCAGGAGATCCATCACCCCGCCCAGTGGACAGAAGCAGTCCACGTCAGTATTCGATGAACCGGCCCCGTCGACCGCTGAGTCAGGAGTATCAGACATAGCTTTCGTTCACCACACTTCGTTCTATGCTTCGTCCTTGACAGTATAAATAGTTCAGTGTTCAAAGTATAGCTGTAGCATGGAACAGAGCGACGCGGGACGAGAGAGCAGATGTACGCTAACGGAGGACGAAACCGGAGCGATCAGAGGAGGTTCGGACACGTCTCATCGGCCATTACCTCGGGTCCGAAGTGCGGACGGACGGCGGAGAGATCCGGTTCGAAGGAGCCGACGAGGCTCCGAGCAGTCGCTCAGTTCACGGCGGACGAACTGCGTTGCTGTTCGTTCGCTGACTACGCGATCACCGTATCGGCACCATATGAAGAGACGGTTTTGACGGTCACAGGTCCGGACGGAATCAGGGAGATGTTCCGGGAAGGTCTGGTCGAACGACTGGAGGAAGAGTCGGCGTAGTTCAGTCACTCTGCCGGAGTGTCGGTACGTAATCGGGACTACCGGTACGTAATCGGCGCTCGTCGTCATCTCGTCATCACCGAACGCAACCGTCCGAAGGCGCTATCGGCCAGAGTCTGGCGTCGATCAGTCACTCCGTTCGACCTCGCGACTGCGGAACTGATCGGAGGTCTCGGGTACTAACCAGCCCGGGACGACCCGCGTGAGAACGACCATCCCCGTCAGTTCGACGAGCGTCTGGGTGACGACGACTGCCGGGGCGAGCGCGTACCCCGACGGCAACGCGAGCGCAAGGGGGAGGACGACCAGCGAGTTCCGCGTCACGGACGTGAACACGAGTGCGCGACTCTCGCCGACGCCCATCCCCAGCAGGCCAGCCACCAGACGGCCGACCAGCGGCATGACGACGAGAAATGCCACGTACACCGGAACGACAGCGGCTATCTGATGGATCGAGTCCTGAACGCGCGGTAGCTGTGAGGCGATGACTACGAACAGCGTCACACCCATCATCGGAACGGGAAACCACCCCATCGCGTCCTGCCACCGTTCGCCGTGGCCGGACCGTTCCGCACCGAGTTCTGTGACCCACGCGAGCGTCAACGGGAGCGCGATGATCACGACGAACGCCTCGATGAACGGCCCGGCCTCGATGAACTCGGCAACTCGCTGACCCATGAACAGCCAGAGGTACAGCGGGAGCAACAGCAACTGGACGAGCATTAACGCCGGCGTTGCGGCGGTGATCTGCTCGGAGTCGCCGCCTGCGAGTTCCGTGAACGTGATGACGTAGTCGATACACGGCGTCAGCAACACCATGAACGCTCCGACAAGGATCACCGGCTCCTGCGGGAGGAACCGCGTGAGACCGAATACGACCAGTGGGACGACCAGAAAGTTCATCCCCAGGGCAGCCAGCATGAACCGTCCGTTCCGGAACGCCCGCCGGATCCGGACGAACGGGATCTCCAGGAACGTCACGTACAACAGGATCGCCAGAACGGGATTGATGAGTGGTTCCAGTGTCGAACCTGTGCTTGGCCGTCCGAGGCCGGTCCCGAGCGCGAGGAGAACAGCGATAGCGTACACCCCGACCTGATTGTGCTGGAGCCACTGTTTCGAGAGTCGTGTCATGATTGGAACAGTCGCATGATCGCCCCCAGTACGCGGCGGTCGCTACCGAAAAGGAAGGTTCCAGCGAGTAATACGCTGACGTTCTGCCACGACGGGCCGGCGGTGACTATTGCGACAGCCATGACCGGGACTGCCAGGAGCGCCCCGAGCCACGGGACTCGGTTCAGGAACAGTGACAGTGCAGCCCCGACCTCGATAGCGCCGACGAGGACCACGGATAGCTCGGGCATCGGAAGCCCCAGCGACGTGAAGAAGTAAACGGACTGTGCGTACGTGAGGTATTTCCTCACGCCCGGACCCAACAGGAGTACGGCTGTCCCGATACGGAGTCCCGGACGTCCGTGTCTGCGGAGCCACGTTGCCGGGCTGTCACTGTTCGGAGACATCCGCTATCGTCTCGGCCCGCTGTGTTCTCCGAGCGCGTCGCGGATCTCCGCGAGCGTTCCGTTCGTCGTGTGCGTGTCGATCCACTGCTGATGGGTCTCGTCGCGCCGTGCTTTCCGTTTGATGTGCTTTGTGACTTTCACAGTCGCGAACTGCTCTTTCGCGCTGTCCGATGAGGCACAGATCGGGCAGTCTTCCGTAACGGCGTCGGTCACGTGTAGTGTTTCCAGATAGTCGACGATGTCGTCGGATTCGTACATCGTCACGCCCCGCTGGTGATCGACGAGGAACGGGATCTGATCGTCGCCTCCGAGGGTCCGGAGTTGATCGCGCGTCTGTTCGTTGCGCGTCTCGCCGGCGCCAGAGCGAGGATTGTGGACGACGTACGAGAGGCCAAGTTCGGTCAGGGTCTCCCGCACGGTTGCGGAGTAGCCACATCCCTCTGCCTGGTAGAGTTCTAACATTGGTCGTGTGAATGGGGTCGGTCGCTGGGCGAGTCAGGCGTGATCGGCCCGGTCGCGGACCGCTTCGGTGATTGCAGTACTGTCGATCTCTCCATCGCCGTCGTCTCTGTCCCAGACGAGTTCGTCGTCGACGGAGACCTCGAAGACGCCTCCACCGCCGGGCTGCAACCGGACGCCATCGAGGTCGTTTCCGAACGCTTCGAGCAACGCTTCCTGCGTCTCCACGGCGTGTTCGAGTAGACCGCACGGGACACAGTATTCGATGTTGACTTCCGACATTACGGGTCGACCGAGGGCCGCCCCGTGCATAAATATCAGGTATATTTCAAGAAACGAGGTTTCGCCTGCGAAACCGCGGTTTCGTTTGTATACGACGTATCTATGAGGAACTACTTTCTGACGGCCCTTCGAAGGCGACGTATGAGCGACACAACTGAGGTACCCGAAGACGAGTGCTTGGCCGTGTGGTGTGCGGGCGACGACTGGTGTGCGGTCACCTGCGCAATGGACGTCATCGGAAAGAAGTGGCATCCGGTGATCATCCACCGACTCCTCAGACGCGATGAACTACGGTTCAATGAACTCAGCGACGAGGTCGACGGAATCACGAACAAGATGCTCTCACAGAGTCTGGACGACTTAGAGGAGAAGGAACTAGTTGACCGTACGATCGTGAGCGAAAAACCCGTCGCGGTCGAGTACTCTCTGACCGAACGCGGCCGGTCGCTAGAGCGGGTGATCGACTCGCTCGAACAGTGGGGTAAAACGCACCTCCAACCCCCAGAGAGCGAGGTCGAATCCGCGTGACAGTTCAGGGACGCACGCGGCTTTCGAATCCCGATGTATGACAGATGGGTAACAAAAACCAGTTTTGGCGGAGGTATTAATGGCTGTTACTCGGATATTCGTCACGGCATGCGAACCGATCCAGACCGAACGGACGTCCGGACGAGCGCCGAGAAACTGTTCGATAGGTCGTCTCGATGTTCCGGACGAGGAGACAATACTGAACAATCACACCGCCGGCTGGATCCGACAGTCCGGCTGGGAGTTCGCAGTGGAGTACCCGGTCAGTCGGGAGGCGCGCACCCAGAAACACCGCCGGCTGAACGGACGGCGGTAGAGCAATGACTGCCGACGGGATGCCCCGGGTCGGCGTCGGAACCTACGACCTGGAACCGTCGACCTGCGCCGACGCCGTCGAAACGGCACTCGACATCGGATACCGCCACGTCGATACCGCTGAGATGTACGGGAACGAGTCCGCGGTCGGACGCGGCCTCCGTACCGCGGAGGTCGAACGGTCGGACGTGTTCCTCGCGTCGAAGATCCACTCGAAAAACCTGGCGTTCGACGACGTCATCGACCACGCACAGGAGTCGTGCAAGCGCCTCGGCGTCGAGAGCCTGGACCTACTGTACGTCCACTGGCCGATACGCGCGTACGACCCCGAGTCAACGCTCGCCGCCTTCGACGAACTCTACGACCGGGACGTGATAGACGCCGTCGGAGTGTCGAACTTTACGCCTTCGCTGCTCGCGGAGGCGCTCGACCGGTTAGAGACGCCGCTATTTGCACACCAGGTCGAATGCCATCCGCTTCTCCAACAGGACCGCTTGCGGCGACGCGCACGCGAAGACGGTCACTACCTCGTCGCCTACTCTCCACTGGCGAAAGGTGCCGTGACTGAGGTCCCCGAACTCGTCGAAATCGCAGAGAAACACGGGGCCACGCCCGCGCAGATCAGCCTCGCGTGGCTTCTGTCCAAAGAGAACGTCGCCGTGATCCCGCGGTCGTCGTCCGAGTCGCACCTGCGAGAGAACCACGAAGCGCGTCGGATCGAACTCGACTCTGCCGACGTAGCACGGATAGATGCCATCAACCGGACTCGCCGCCAGGTCGATTTTGACGGCGCGCCCTGGCGGGGATAACACTGGGCTACCGTTCAGTGACTACTATATCACGCGGTACGGCATACAGCGTCGCGATCCGGACAGGTCTGAGCGCCCACACTGCCCGTTTTCCGTTTCACCGTCGAACACCGAGACATGGGTAGCCTGTCAAGCGCCGTGAACACGGGAAAACAGGTGTTCTCTGAGTTCTCGCAGAAGAACGTGACGTTCATGGCTGCGGGAATCGCATACAACGCGTTCGTCTCGCTAGCGCCGATGCTGCTCATACTGCTGTTCGTCATTTCGGTCGCGGGGAGCGGTCTCGAGGAGCGGATCGTTACGCTCGCGCAGGACTCGCTGCCCGGCCCCATAGCCGACACCGTCGAACAGATCTTTCGGGATAACTCGGGTGCCTCCGGAGCGTCGGTCGTCGGTCTCGTCGTGCTCATCTGGGGGACGCTAAAGATATTTCGGGGGCTCGACACCGCGTTTTCGGAGATCTACGAGACGGAGACAGCGAACTCCTTCGTCGACAAACTGATCGACGGTCTGGTCGTCCTGGTGGCGATGGTCGTCGCGATCCTGGCGACGGTGGGAGTGACGGCCGTCTTCGCGCGGTACTCCGACGTAGTCCCGTTCGTCGGTTACCTGACGCCGATCGTTCTCGTCGTCGGGTTGGTCGTCGCGTTCCTGCCGATATTCTATCGCTTCCCCGACACCGACGTGGAGTGGGACCACGTGCTGCCGGGCGCGGCGTTCGCCGCGGTCGGGTGGGCCGCGTTTCAGGCGCTGTTCCAGGTGTATCTCTCCATTACGGGCGGGAGTTCGGGGAGCTTTTTCGGCAGCGTCATCGTCATTATCACGTGGCTGTACTTCTCCGGACTCGTGTTGCTTCTCGGCGCGGTCATCAACGCTGTCCTCGGCGGGCACTCGTCGGGCAAGGCCGGCGGCGTGGGACAGGGTGCGGCCGATTACGAGACGGACCGAGAGGAGACGATGTCTTGCGAAGAGTTCGGCGACTACCTCCGAGACCTGCGGAACGAACTCGTCGGTCCCGACCAGACCGCGGGCACAGCGTTTCCGGAGACCGCCCGCCGATACACGCGACCGGACTCAGATATAACGGTCATCGAGCAGTCGTTGGACGACGGGGACGGCCGAAAGCGGGAAGTCGCGTTCCGCTGGCGGGCGTCCGACGACGAGTCGGCCGAGCAGTCCACCTCGGCGACCGACTGAACAGACACGCACCGCGCGGGGGCTCTGTGCCGCTCTGACGCGACGTACGTCCGGCATAGAACTAAAGGGGTGTCGAGCGGTGTCAAAGCGTTGACACTGGTTCGGTCGTCCAGCGCCCGAACGTGGAACTGCGGGAACGACGGGTGGGTGATCGCTGACCTATATGTGAACCCAGCACGCAGTAAAGACGAGATGGTCGGTAACCGAACAGGCGACGAAACAACGCTCGCAGCGATCCGCGAGGCCGATAGCCTCGCCGATCTGCACGGACTCATCGGGGTGAACTCTGACCACGATGCGTACCTGCGCGCGAAAGAAAAGTGGGAAACAGCCAAACGCCGCCAGCAGGCAACCCAGGGTCGGTCAGACGGTCTCCCAGGGAGGTGCGTCGTCGTCGACGGTACCGAGTTCCACGTCCACGGAGTCACACACGCCGGGACACCGCAGGAGCGAGCGTTTCTCCGCGACCACGTCTCGCGGTTTCTCGAACGGGGTGCAACCGTCTACTGCGAGCAGGGGATCAGGCAGATGTATTTCAGCGATTTCTCCGGCGTCTGCGAGATGGACGACTACCGGTGGGCGATGAACGAGTGTTCCGAACTCGATGGCGAGTCACCGCTCGACGGCATCCCCGGCATGGACTTCGGATCGCTACGCGAAGACGTGACTTCGGTCGCCTCGGAGTTTCAAGCGGCCGTCTTCTCGCTCATCGAGTCCGGTAGCGAGGTGTACGGCGAGCAGTTCGAGCGAGCGCTCGGTGACGTCGCCGCAGGGTTCCTGATGAGCCACGGGGACCTCGCTATCGGCGACGATTTCGAATCGTACGTACTGAGCCGAGAGGCCGGCACGAACCCGGAGAAACTCGACGAACTCCAGCGCTACTACCACCGGACGTTCCTCCCGCAACCGCTGGAACGCGAGTGGCTTCGACGGCACGACCCCAAACTGGAACTCGTCTCGCACGCCCGCAACGAGCGGATGGCCGACTACGTCGTCTACCACAACGAGGACGCCGAGGAGGTGCATCTCATTGTCGGCGCGGCCCATCAGCCAGGGGTCGTCTACTATCTCGAACGGTACCGCGAGGGCCGGGAACTGCCACCGGAGTTCGAACTGTTCTGACGCCGCGGCGCTTCACTCGACCGCCCTGACGTCTATGTCCCCGTTCGTCGTCGTTATCTCGACCCGGTTCTCGCCGTCGCCGACCGACGCGGTAACCGGTGACCCCGACCGCTCGTCACCCTCGACGGTGATGCCGCCGTTTTCCGTGTCGGCTTTCACGGCCGCACCGGGCGAGGCCGGGACCGCTACGTCGACATCGCCGTTGGTTGTGTCCGCGGTCACGTCGCCGCGAACGTCTCGGAGGTCGACGTCGCCGTTCGTGGTTTCGACCCGGACGTTCCCCGCGGCGCTGGTCACGTTCACGTCGCCGTTCGTCGTCTCCGCGGTCGCGTCGCCGTCGATATTCGCGAGCGTTACGTCGCCGTTGACGGTGTCGGCGTCGGCCGCGGCCACGCTCGACACGTCGATGTCCCCGCTTTGCGAGTTCACGCGGACCGAACCGACCTGTTTGGGGACGGTTACGTCGAGGTGCATCCGCGGTTTCGGACCGAGACGGAACCGCGGCCCGTCCCGCTCGGCGGCGAGTTCAAGCGTCCCGTTTTCCCTCGACGCCTCCAACTGGACCGTCTCTAGGTCGTCGTCGCTCGCGCCCGTCTTCCTCGCGCGAACCGCGACCGTCTCCCGGTCGGCGCT
The DNA here is from genome assembly GCF_034808085.1 of Halostella sp. PRR32. NCBI lineage: Archaea > Methanobacteriati > Methanobacteriota > Halobacteria > Halobacteriales > Natronoarchaeaceae > Halostella > Halostella sp. PRR32. Next base: position 805,567 of record NZ_JAXHGL010000003.1, on the reverse strand, counting down.
GTCGATAGAGACGTCTCCGCTTTCGGTCGACGCCGCGAGATCTGACACGTCTCCGGCGTCGTACGTCTCTTCGACCGTGGTTTCCGCGCTCCGCTCGAACCCGATGGCGATACACCCGCTCAGAGACGCCGCCACTGTCGCAGTACACGCGGCAAGAAGCCGTCGCCGAGACGTTCGACCGTTCATAGCTACTGTAGCGGCCGACCGCCACTTAACCGGTTCCGTTCCGAGGAGTGACAGATCGACTCGCGGCGCAGTTTCGACGGGGACGTACTGAACCGGTTGCCGTTCCGTATCTCTGGTATCCGCTTTCACGGATTCGGATCCTTGCCGGTGAAAACTGTCGCGGGGACGTTCCACGAACTAGAGGAGTCACTGAAACGATTTACACGCTGATCGCTTCGCTGTCGTGCGGTCAAGTGTACATTGACTTTCAGTGACTACCGTAACTGCAACTGGCTCCGACAGCCAAGAACGAACGACCGTGACGTAAGGCCAGAGACTGGACGTGGGTTGCGCTCGCTGAGTGAGTTGCGAGACTACTGCGATCACGTGAGAATTATAACGCTAGATGTCAAATCCATCGGATATGACCTCTGAGACGAACGGCCCGTTGACGAAACACGGGATCGCTTCGTTTGTCCGCGAACTAATCAGCGTGCGCACCCTCGTAATGCTGCTCGCCGGCGTTTTAGCGGGCTACAGCATCAGCGTTCTCGGCGAGGACGCCGTCGTCGTCCCGCTCGTCGGGTCTGTCCCCGGTACTGCGTTCGGCGTTGTCGGAGTGGCTGTCGCTCTCGCCGTGTCTCAGCGGGGAGACTGCTGCGACGACTGCGGTGAGAAAGAGTGTGGTTGCACTGACGAGTGCGGTGACAGTTGTTCGTACGACCCCTGAGCCCCCTCTGGATTGATACGGTGTACTGCGTGCGGCCGTCGGGTTGCGATCTCGGGGCGTCCGTGGACGTCAGATGATCCCGAAGTGTTGCGCCGTCGCGATAGACAGGATCGCGGCGAGCAGTATCAACAACTGTACTCTGGAGGAGACGCCTTTGCGAAATCGGAGGGCCCAATCCATACACTACTATCGGTGGTTCCGCTGTAAATTTCTTCCCGTTTTGGCAGAATACAGCGGTTGCATCGACAGTAGCGCGGCATTTGTTCGGTTGCTGTCGTCGATAGCTGACTGGAAATCGACACCTCGAACTGACGGGGGGAGAGACGAACGGACGCGAACACACTGCGACGGGTATCTCTCACATCGCCAGCCAGGGGTAGATACTGAGCAGCGTGCCAACGACCGTCAACAGTCCGCCGAACGCGAGCGGAACGAGGCCGCCGCGCTTGCCCTCCCGAATCAACTCCGTTTCGGACTTGTCCGAGAGGACGAAATCCCCAGAGTCCGTCGGCTCGTCGATCACGTACTTGCGGTCGCCCCAGCCGGCCTGCTCCTCGCGGGCCGTCCCGAGTACGTAGACTTCTTCGTCCGGAGCGATCACCCCTTCCGAGTAGCGCCGACGCTCACCGAAACTCAACGGGCCGAGTTCGCGCCGCGTGGCCTCGTCGATATCGTCTCGGGTTTCGAGGAACCGCCGGATAGGTTCCGGGGGTTCGTCCCCGCTGCCGACTTTGGTCCGGGTCCGCTCCACGTTCAACCCGCCGTCAGCGGGGAGTTCGACCCGGACCTCGGCGGTGCCGTCGTCCACGGCTATCGGCACCGCCGTCTCCTCCTCGTGGACGGTTTCCCAGTTTCCACCGCCCTGTCCACTGCTTTCCCATTTCTCGACCTCGACACGGGTGGCCAGCGCGTCCTCGGTCCATATGGGCGAGTCGAATACGTTCGCGTCCTCGGCCGGACGGGCGGTCCCCTTCACTTCGACCGTTCCGGGCCGGACGTTTCCGATCCGTGTCGTCTCGGTCGCGGCGATCCGTTCACTCCGGGCCCGCTGCTTGCGGCCTTTATTCATCGTATAGAGACCGACAGCCAGAAAGGGCAGGCTGAACCCAGTCCAGCCGAGTTTCACGATCAAGTCCTGAACCATCATTCAAAATGAAAACACTGGAAAAGTATAACTACCAGTCACATATCGTTGCAGGCCTCGTCCGACTCGTGTCTTTTCTCGTCGGAGCCGGATATCATCGGTTGCGGTATCGGCCGTCACTATACCCACCAAAACTGTTATACATCGAAAGTGATGTGTCGGCGTATGGTGTTTTGCCAGCACGAGTACCTCTACGTAACCGCGGAGGCGATCCATCCCGGTACGACCGTCCACTACGACTATCGCACCGGTAGTTCGCTCGCGACTGTGATCGAGAAGACCGACCGTCACATCACCCTCAGCAGCGAGGACTGTCACGGGAAGTTCAACTACGACCAGATAAACTCGCTGATCGACGAGGGCCGATTGCGTGTCGTCCTCGACGACGAGAGCCACGTGGATCCGGAACACGTCCCCGGCCAGTGAGACGCGGCACCGCGCGACTACCGTTCCCGCAGTTCCTCCTCCTCTTCCTTGCCCGGCCAGGTGACGCCTCCGAGGAAGGGCACGCCCGTTCGTTCCGCCGACCGGGAGATCATGTGCGCGCCGGTCGGCACCGTCAGAAACAGGAACACGATGCCGATGAGCGACGGCATCCCCGCGGTACCCGGCCCGAAGTAGACGAACCCGGCGAGGAATATCGACGCCGTGCCGAGCGTCGTCGGTTTGCTCGTCGCGTGCATCCGGTTGTACACGTTCGGCAGGCGAAGCAGGCCGATGGTCCCGACGGCGAGGAAGAAACAGCCGACGGCGATCAGCGCGACGACGAGCGCCGTACGGATCACTCCGACCATCGTCTTTCCTCCGGTCTCCGTTCGTCTTTCTCGTCTGTAGCGTGCATCTGTTTCACTCTCGTCGTTCGATGATATCGCCTTCGGTTACGAACTTGGCCACGATGACGGTCGACAGGAAGCCGATGATCGCAAGCACCAGGCTGACTGTTACGAAGAGGCCACGTCCGGTTTTCAGCGCGAACAGGACGGCGATGGCGACGACGTTCGTCGCGATGGCGTCCAGCGCGACGACGCGGTCCGGAACGGTCGGACCGCGGATCACGCGGTAGCCACAGAGGACGCACAGGCCGCTGACGACGACGAGACCGACGTCGGCGGCCAGCGTCACCAGTTCGGATTCAGCGGCCACGGTCTTCACCTCCGTCGCCCTCGTCCCCGTCGCGATCGGTGCCGTCTGCGTCCGTTTCCTGGCGTGGGCCGTCCCAGTCCTTCTGGACGATCTCGCTGGCCGTGGACGGCGGGCCGGACTCCCCCGCCGGATAGACGGCGATTTCCGGGGCCGGGTCCGCCGGAGTTCGCTCCTCGTCGAAGATGACCAGCGCGTAGTCTTCCCACTCGCGGATAGGTTCGACGATACCCTGCGGGTCGCGTCCGTCTATCACGTGGACGTACAGGGCGTTCGCCTCCGAATCGTAGTCCAGCGTGATCGTCCCCGGCGTGATGGTGATGCTGTTCGCGATGGTCGTCACCCCGAGGTCCGTTTCGACCCGGAGCGGGATGAGTATGACCTCCGGTTCTATCGGGAGTGACGGGTCGAGCACGCGATACGCCACGTCGACGTTCGCGACGACGACCTCCTTGAGGAACGCGCTGACGTACAGGGCGACGTACGGGACGGCCCGCGTCGTCCGCCCGAGGTCGACCGTATCGTCGTACAGGCGGCGGAAGACGTACGCGATCGGCAGACCGACGCCGAGGCCGAGCAGGAACTGCCCCAGAACGGCGTCGACGGCGAGTTCGACGCCGCGGACGAACAGCCACAACACGCCGAACAGAACGCCGACGACCGGCCATCGCCGGGTCACGCGTGGTCACCTCCGGACCAAATCACGACCCGTCACCTCCCGCTGGGTCGACGACGTCGACGTACCCGTTCGTGTCGACTGCCGCGTCGGCCGCCGCCGACGCGAAGCGATACACCGGGTCGAACCCGATTCCCAGGAGGATAATGGCCGCGGCAACGGCGACGAGAACCGCGACCTGTCCGCGGTCGACCGTGGCGGCCTCGACCGACGGGGTTTTCGGTCCCCAGAAGCTCCCGACCCACGCGCGGGTCGTGTAAAGTATCGTGAGGAGCGCGCCGAGTAGCAACACCAACAGGACCGCCCCTGAGCCGACAGCGGGGTCCGCAGCGTACCCGTCGGCCGCGGTCGCAAATACGAGGAACTTCCCGAAGAAGCCGGTCAGCGGTGGGACGCCGACGAGCGACAGGCTCCCGACGAAGAAGGCCCCGGCGAGGGCGGGCGAGCGGCTCGCGAGGCCGCTCAGTTCGGCCATCCGGTTCGTTCCGGTCGCGCTGCGGACGGCGGCCGCCGAGAAAAACAGCAAACCCTTCGCGAGCGCGTGGTGGAGCGCGTACACGAGCGCCGCGACGATCCCGAGATGTCTGAGTTCCTCGGACCCGGCGCCCGCCGCGATGGCTACCGGGACCGCGATGAACCCGACCTGTCCGATGCTGGAGTACGCGAGCATCCCCTCGATGGTGTCCCGGCTGACCGCTCCGAGCGCGCCGACCAGAACGCTGGCGACGCCCATGATCAACAGGCCCGGAGCGAGGACCGAAAGCGGCGACCCGTCGGCGATCCACGGGACGCTGGCCGACGCCGACGTTCCCGAGAACACGGTGAAGTAGAGCCGGATGATGGCGTAGATGCCGACCTTCTTCGACGCGCCGGCGAGCATCGCCGACACGGGCAACGGGGCGGCCCGGTACGCGCCGGGGACCCAGAACTGGAACGGGACGAGACCGGCCTTGAGCGCGAACGCCGCGAACAGCAGCGCCGAGAGGCCGAACACGGGAGCGGGGTCGATACCGTACGCGCCGGGGTCGGCGAGTCGTTGCGCCATGTCTGCCATGTTGAGCGTTCCGGTGGTGGCATAGAGACCGCCGACGGCGAGCAGGAGGAAGACGCCGCCTATCACGTTGAGGACGAGATAGCGGAACGCGGCGGCGGTGTGTTGCGCGCCGCTGTAGAACGCGACCAGCACGTAACTCGCCATCAGCATCACCTCGAACCAGACGAAGAGGTTGAATAGGTCGCCCGTGAGGAAGGCACCCGCGATACCGAGCAACAGCGAGTGAAAGAGCGGGTGGTAGAACACGCGCTGGTTGTCGACGTCGATGAAAAGCACTGAAAGAACGACCGCGGGAAGCCCGACTGACGCCGCGACGACGAGCATGAACGCTGACAGCGCGTCGGCCACCAGGGTGATCCCGAACGGTGCCGGCCAGCCGCCGATCTGGTACGCAACGGCCCCCGGCGCGTTCGGCGCGAGAACCACGCCCCACGCGACGAGGGCGACGGCGACGGCGTAACCGACCCCTCCTGCGACGCTCGCCGCCCGCTGGAGTCGCGGCCACCGACGCAGCGAGAGCGTGAGCACGATGCTTACCAGTGCGACGAGTACGGGCGCGGTGACGAGTTGGTCCGTCATGATCACTGCCACTCCTGGACGTCCATCGTCTCGTTTTCCTGATACGCGCGGTACGTCAGCGCCAGCGCGAACGCCGTCGTGCCGAAGCTAATGACGATAGCCGTAAGCACCAGTGCCTGAACCAGCGGGTCCGCCGTCTCGGGGACCGACTCGCCGTGGCCCGAGAGAACGGGGACGACGGAGTTCCCGCCCTCCGAGATGCCGCCCATCGCGATCAGGTAGACGTTCGCCGCCTGCGAGACGACGGCGACGCCCCAGACCACGCGGACCAGGTCACGGCGGAGCAACAGGAAGGTGCCGAGCGCGAACAGGCCGCCGACGGCGGCGGCGAGGACGACGCTCACCGGCTCTCACCTCCTGTACGGCCGACCGCGGGACCGACGACAGTCGGAGAAACAGTAGACGAGGTCATTCGCCACCCACCACCGAGAGTATCGTGAGCAGTCCGCCGACGACGACGAAGTAGACGCCCACGTCGAACACAAGGGCGCTTGCGAGCTCTATCTCGTGGTATATCGGTACGTGCTCGACAATCGTGTACGTCTGCGTCAGGAACGGTTCGTCGAAGGCGAGCGCCGCCAGACCGCTCCCCACTGCGACCGCGAGGCCGAACACGAACGTCCGCTTGTACGCCGTCACGCTCCGGTGTTCGAATATCCCGGTACCGGACTCGACTTCGCGGCCGAGTACGCCGATCTCCAGGTAGTCGAGTCCGTACGCGACGTAGATGAGCGCGAACGCCGCCGTCGTGAGCACCCCGCCGATGAATCCGCCGCCGGGGAGGTTGTGCCCCTGGAGGAGCAGCGAGACGGCGACTACGAGGACTATCGGCACGACGATACGCGCCGTGGTCTTCATGATGGTCGTCGTCACCGCCGCTCACCTCTGTTCCGCATCGTTATCAGGACGAGGACGGAGATGGCGGCGATAGTGACCACGAATATCTCACCGAGCGTGTCGAATCCGCGGAAGTCCACGAGTATCACGTTGACGATGTTCGTCCCGCCGCCCTCGGGAACCGCCTTCTCGGCGTAATACCCCGCGACAGCCGTCTGCTCGTCGTCCGCTCTGCGCCCTGCCAGAAGCACCGTGACGAACGCCGTCACGCCGACGAGAAGCGACAGCGCGGCGTCTCTCGCGACGACGAACCGCTTCGCATCCGCGTAGTAGGCCGGCAGTTCCTCCAGTACGAGGAGGAAGATGAGCAACACCAGCGTCTCGACGACTAGCTGGGTCAACGCCAGGTCCGGTGCGCTGGCCATGATGTAGAAGATGGCGACCATGAACCCGAGAATCGACAGCGTGAGAACGCCGGCCACGTGCGACGGCGCGACGGACACCGCGACGCCGGCGACGAGCGCGACCACCAGAACCAACGTCATGGCGAGCGGGACGTCGAAAACGGACATCGCGGGCCACTGCACCGCCGCCGTCGCGTATCCGAGCAGGGAGAGACCGCTCGCCGTCCCCAGACACCAGACGACGTACGTCCGCAACAGGCCGTTGTGTACTCGCGACGCCGTGAACGAACTACCGAGTTCTACAGCCGTGAGCGACTGGTCGTACAAGTGGGTCGGTCGCAACGCGTCGCGGACGTTGACCACGGCCTCGATACCTCGTCCGAGGCGGTCAGAGTACGGATACGCGGCCACGCCGCCGACCACCGTGACCGCGGACATGAGTACCGGCGGCGTAAGATGCGACGGGAGTCCGGCGTGCATTTCGTGGGCCTCGGCGGCGGTCGCGTCCGCGGCCGCCTGAACGACGACGTCGACGGCGGTTTCCGGGGTGACGCTGACGACCGCCGCGAGAGCGGCGAGGACCGCCGGCGGACCGACGAGGGCGACCGGGGCGCGGTGGACCGACGGGAGCCCCGACGGACGGTCGCCGAAGAAGATAGAGAGAAACCGGAGCGAGTACACGACAGTCAGGACGCTCGCGAGTACCGCGACGACCGGGTACGCCCACGCCAGTCCGCCGGCGGAGTGGCCCGCTTCGTAGGCCGCCTCGAAGAGGAGTTCCTTCGAGTAAAAGCCGTTAAACGGGGGGATGCCGGCCATGCTCAGCGCGGCGACGACGGTAACGGCCGCGGTGACCGGCAGGTCGCGCCAGAGGCCGCCGAGGTTCGGAAGATGGCGCGTCCCGACCTCGTGTGCGACGACCCCGGCGACCAGAAACAGCGCCGCTTTGAACAGCGCGTGGTTGAGCAGGTGGAACGCCCCCGCTTCGGCACCCGCGGCTGAGCGGAAGCCGAATCCGGCGACCATCAGACCGAGGTGACTCGCCGTCGAGTACGCCAGCAGGCGCTTGATGTCGCTCGCTATCACCGCAAGCGCCGCGCCGACGGTCATCGTCGCCAGGCCGAGCGTGGCGAAGAGAAGCGTCCACTCGACGCCGAGAAAGAGCGGTCGAAGGCGTCCGAGCACGTACACGCCGACTTTCACCATCGTCGCGGAGTGGAGGAACGCGGACACCGGCGTCGGCGCGACCATCGCGTTCGGCAGCCAGAAATGGAGCGGCACCTGCGCGGACTTCGCGGCGGCGGCGACGCCGATCAGGACGAGCGCCGGGACGAACAGCCCCTGTTCGCGCAGCGCCGTGCGGACGGCCTCGTCGTTCGCGAGCATCCACGCCAGGTCGAACGTCGCGGCCCCCTCCGTGACGACGGCGAGCAACAGGAAGCCGGCGAGCAGACAGAGTCCGCCCCCGACAGTCACCACCATCGCCATCCGCGCCGAGTAGCGCGCGGCGTCCTCCTCGGTGTTGTGGCCGATGAGGACGAACGAGCAGACGCTCGTCAGTTCCCAGAACAGGAACAGGGCGGCGAGGTCCGCCGCGAACGCGACGCCGATGATCGAACCCATGAAAGCAAGCAGCGTCGCGTAGTATCGGGCCAGATTGTCCTCGCCGTGCATGTACGCGGCGGAGTAGGCGAAGACGAGGACGCCGACGCCGCTTGCCAGCAGTGCGAACAGGAGCGCCCACCCGTCGACCCGGAACCGCATCGCTATCTCCAGAGACGGCACCCACGGCACCGCGACGGTCCCCTCTCGGCCGATCTGCGAGGCGACGAGGCCGAAGCAAGCGAGCGCGACAGCCGCCCCCCCGTAGCCGGTTCGCTCACCGAGCACCCGGTAGGCCAGTGGAGTCGCTATCGCAGCGACGAACGGAAGCAGTACCGAGGCAAAGATGACCTGTAGCTCCGGTTCCACACAATACGTCACCAGAGGGCCCGCCTTATCTGTTGTCTTCGCGGAACGGCGAGGCCGACGGTCGCACCGGCCCCACCCCGGTTAGTCGTTGTGAACCGGGAACGCCACGTTGACCGTCGCCTTGTACTCGGTTATCTCGCCGTCCTGTACGTCGGCCGTCCAGTCTTCGACCTCGATACCGCTGATGTCCTCGACCGATTTCTGTGCCTCGCGGAACGCTTCTTCCGCGGCGTCTTCCCAGGACGATTCCGACGTTCCCATCACCTCGATGATTTTGACTGCGGTCATGAGTTCCAGCGTACCACGTCCTGACGCTTTGTTTCTTTTCCAGTACTGGAAACTGATCACTGTTCGGACTGCTTTCTCCCAAACGCGGCGTTTGTGGGTGGTAAACGGCACCTGGCAGTTGATATGTGGCGGGTAGTAAGGGCGTAGATCGCGCGTCTGTGACCGCACTGTCCCGATCAGAAAGCTTACCTTATCCGGTACGTGATTCGGTTTCAGAACTGATAACTAACCGTACCGATGAATCGACGTTCGTTTCTCAAGCTATGTGCACACACCGGAACTGTCGGAACGCTGCTGGAACGGTATGGCTCCGACGACGGGTCCCTCGACGTGCGAGTATGGCTCTCGGAGCGCGCCGCGTCACGGGGGCCAGTCGCGGAGCGAGCGACGGGGTATCTGGACCGAACGCTTGGCGCAGTCAGGGACGACGTGACGGTGACGGCCGGCGGGACAGTGGCCGTGTCGCGCGAACACGGCTACGACGTGGTCGTAAGCGGGGAGTGGCCCGGGAAACTCGCCGTCGGGGCGGCGGACGGTGACGTGTCTCCGGTCGACGACGTGAATCTGCTCGTCACAGACGGGCCGATGGACTCGGCTCCAACCGGGGGCGGACGCGCCCACATCGCCGCGGTCGGCGGTGCGCGCTACCTGGCCGCGATGCCGCCGGTGTCGGACGTATCGCCGGTCGTCCGATACTCCCGACCGGCCCGGGTAATGCAGGTACTCCTCCACGAGGCCGGACACGCGCTCGGCCTAACGCACGACCAGGGAAGCGTCCGAACGCACGGAGATGCGGCCGTGGCCACCCCGATGATAGGCAACTACGCCTGGACCGAGGGATACGACCCGTCGACGGGGGCCTGTGGGACCGTCAGCGGTCTCGACGCGGACCGGCGACGCCTCTCGTTTCTGTTCTCCGAATGCGCGGCGAACGCCATTGACGCCTACGATGGCGGACTCAGCGTTCCCTCTCTGTCAGATCTCTGATCTGGGAACGCGTAAACGAAGGTTGTCTCTTTCGGTCCGATAATAAGCAACGAATTATAAAACGGGTTCGCGTGTTCTCTCCGAGTATGGCACTCATCGATTCGCTAATCGTGTTCATCGTGAGCCTGCTGATCGGTGCGCTCGGCATCTACGTCGGCGCTCGGGTCATCGCCGACTACGATGATTACACGTACGCTATCGTGACAGCACTGATCGGAGCGATAGTTTGGGCCGTCGTCGGCTTTCTCGTCGGATGGATCCCGCTACTCGGCCCGATCCTCACACTGCTTGCGTATCTTGCGATAATCAACTGGCGGTATCCCGGCGGGTGGGTCGACGCGGCGCTCATCGGCCTCATCGCGTGGATCGCCGTGCTGGCCGTGCTGTACGTGTTAGCGGCGGCCGGCCTCACCACCTTCGGCGCGGTCGGCGTTCCCGGGGTCTGATCACTCGGCGGCAAGGCCGAGTTCGTCGTTGACCAGGTCCACGGCGTTTCTGACGGCACCGACGGAACTCAAGTAGCCAGCGCCGACGCTCGCTTTGAGCGCTATCGCCGCTTTGCCAGTCACGATAGACGGGCCGATCTGTGCGACTGCGCCGTCGCCGACGCTGACCAGCCATCCCGGCGAATCGAACGCGAACTGGTCGAGACGGGGAGCGAAAACGCCGTCGTCGTCGGCGACGAGTCGACGCACGTTCTCGGCGACTGAGCGGGCCTCGCGGATAGCCGACTGGGCGCTCGCGGGCACGGCCTCGCCGTCAGCGTCGACTACTCTCGCGGCGTCACCGAGGACGAACGTCGAACCGCCCAGACGGAGTCGCCCATCCACCTGCGGCCTGTCGCCGCCGAGCGCGTCGGGACCGCGGATGCCGCCCGTCCAGGCGAGGGTGTCGTACGGGACCGATTCGCCGCTTACGAGTTCGACCGCGTCCTCGTTCGCGCTTGCCACAGCGGTTCCCGTCCGGACCTCTACATCACGCGCCGTCAGTTCGTCTCGGACGGCCCGCCGGAACGCCGACGGGAACGACGGTGCGACCTCGTCCATCTGTTCGAGGAGCGTGACGGTGACGTCCGCCCCGTCGGTTTCGCGGGCCAGCGCCGCGAGTTCGCCCGCTAACTGGATGCCGGAGAGACCGGCCCCGCCGACAACGGCCCGCCCGCCGTCCGTAAGCGTCGCCATGAAGTCCTCGCGGATCCGCTCGGCGTGGGGCAGACGCTTCAGCGGCGTCGCGTGTTCCTCGACGCCCGGGAGGCCGTAAAACTCCGTCTCCGCGCCGAGACACACCGCGCCGATGTCGTAGCAGACCGTCGACCCGTCGGAAAGCGTCGCTTCGTTCGCCTCGGGGTCGATATCGGTCACGCGGCCCCTGCGGACCCGCGCTCGTTCGACGACCTCGGTCAGCGGTACGCGGATGTCGTCGGCGACGGACGGACGACGGACGGCCCGGTGGAGTTCGTGCTGGACGAGATGGTGGCCGGAGTCGTCGACCAGAAGGAGTTCGACGTTAGAGGGAAGTGCGTCCTCCAGTTGGCGCACGAGCGATACGCCGGCGTAGCCACCGCCGAACACTGCGACTTTCATCGCCGGATCGTTCGAACCGGACGGTAATGGGTTCCGGGGTCGGAACGCCGGGACTGCTTGCAGGGGTGACGATTCGCGGCTACGGTTCGAGACCGTACAGCGCGGACCGCACGAACACGAGCACGGGGATGATCTCCAAGCGCCCGACCCACATGTTCAGGAGGAACATCGCCTCGGTCAGTGCCGGCATGTTCGGCCCCGTGATGCCCGCGGAGAGGCCGACGTTGCCCTGCGCGCTCGCCACCTCGAACAGTGCGCTGGCGTAGGACGCGTCGGTGGCGTTCACGAGGACCAGACTGCTGACGATCAGCAGGATAACCCAGAGGATAGTCACGATGGCCGCTTCGCTGAACTCCCGTTCCATCTGGCCGCGGCCGAGCACTCGGTCGCCGATGCGCGCGTGGACGACCGCCGACGAGGGGAGGAACACGCGGGAGAACTGCCACTTGATGCCGCGGGCGACGGTGTACCCGCGGACGATCTTGATCCCGCCGACGGTCGACCCCGCCGCGCCGCCGAGCACCATCGCGACGCTGACGACGAGTTTGCCGCCGGGGCTCCACTCACCGATGGGCGAGGACTGGAACCCGGTGCAGGTCAGCGCGCTGATCCACTGGAACGTCGAGTCGCGGACGGCGTCGGACGACCCGTCGAACGCGGCGGACGAAACGGGGTCGACGCCGAGGTTCTGAAGCGAGAGGGCAACGACGCCGGCGCCGAGCAGGACCAGCAGCCACCGCGTCTGCAGATCCGAGAGGAGCAGGCGCGGGTTCCGTCCGTTCAACACGCCGTAGTGGATAGGGAAGGCGATCGCGCCGAGCGTCATGATCGGCAGGAGGACGCTCTCGATCAGCGGGGAGTCGTACGTCGCGATCGAGTTGTCCGTCACGCTGAACCCGCCGGTCGCGAGGCCGGTCATCGCGTGGTTGAGCCCCTGCCAGAACGCCGTGAACACGGTGTAATCCTGCGTCCAGTAGATCGCCAGAAAGAGCGCGATGACCGAAAACAGCGTGTAGATCAGGAATATCCCCCAGACGGTCCGCACCGTCGAAACGACGCTCGGGTGGATCTTCTCCTCGCGCGTTTCGCTTCTGTACAGCGCGTAGCTTCCGCTGCCTGGCCGCGAGAGGATTGAGACGGTGAGGACGATTACGCCGACGCCACCGACCCACTGGATGAGCGAGCGCCACCACTGGAGCGCGTAGGGGAGCGACGGCTCGTGGACGGCCATCGTCAGGCCGCTCCCGGTCCACCCGCTCATGCTCTCGAAGAAGGCGTGCAGCGGGTGCTCGAAGTATTTCAGGCTGGATTCAGAGTACTCAGCACCCGCCGGGACGTAGCCGGCCGCGACACTTTCGGGCGTCAGGTGGGCCGTCAGCAGGAAGCCGAGCGCACCGAACAGCGCCGTCGCGAACCACCCTCCGGCCGCGATCACCATCCCGTGTTTCATCCGGGGGTCCGGCGCGTCCGCGAAGGTGAGCCGTGCGCCTCCCCCGACGCCGGCCGTGATCCCGCCGGCGATCAGAAAGGCGAGCGCCGCGTAGAACTCCCGGAATGCGAGCGCAACGACGACGGTGAGAGTCATCAACACCGCCTCGATGAGCAACAGCGACCCGATGTCGCGGCTGATCGTCTCGACTGCCCGCGGAATTCGGCTGCCGTTTCGGTTCATCTACGCGAACTCGTGGTCCTCGTAGTGACCGAACGTGTCCGTTACGTCGGGTGTCGCACCGTCCTGCGCGTACACAGTCAGCATATCACCGACTCGTATCTCGGTGTTACCGTGAGGTGTGATCGGATCCGCATCGCCGTTTCGCTCGACGGCGACGATGAGAACGCCCTTCGGTAACAGCCCCTTCGAGCCGGCTGAGGACAGCGTTTCGCCGGCGATGGGTGCGTCGTCGTCGACCGTGATCTCGAACACTTCGGCGGTGTCGCCGACCCGCATGTAATCCTTGATAGACGGTCGTTTGACCGCGCGGTAGAGGTAATCAGCGATGAGGCTCTGTGGGTTCTCCATCGTGTTGACGCCGATCCGCCGGAACAGGTTCATGTGGGCCGGGTCGTGAACGACCGAGACGATCGCGGGAACGTCTCTCTCTTTTCCAAGGAGACAGACCATGATGTTCGTGGCGTCCTGATCGGTCGTGCTGATCAGGGCATCGGCGCGGTCGATGCCGGCGTCTTCGAGCGTCGCCATTTCGGTCGCGTCGTCTTCGAGGACGAGGCAGTCGAAATTCCGCGCCGCCTCGTCGGCTTTCGCTGCGTCGTTCTCGATGACGACGACTTCGTTCTCGTCGTTCGTGGCGATATCGATCAGCGGATAGCCGATATTACCCGCACCGACGACGATGATGTACATTCGATGTCGGCGTACTCAGTCCCCTCGTGAAAATCTATCGTTTGCCTATTCGGGCGTCTCGTAGTCGCCGCCGTACTTGAGGAAGAAGAAGGCGAGTCCGAGCGTCGACAGCATCGCGGCCATCGTGGCGATCCCCATCGTCAGCGCGCTGTCGGGGAGAGACGGGCCGCCACCGCCGCCGCTGGCGGCGGGGTTCTGGCCGGACTCGTTGACGGTGATCGTCGCCTCCATGCCGAGCGACGCGTGAGGCTTGCAGAAGTAGGCGTACTCGCCCATGACTTCGAAGGTGTGTTCGTACGTGAACCCCTCGTTTTCGATGGGTTCGTGGCCTTCCCAGTTGGCGTCGGCCGGTTGGTCATCGACGAGGATGTTGTGGCCGTCGGAGGTCCATTCGAACACGACCGTCGTGCCCGGCTGGATGTACAGTTCGGCCGGATCGAACACGTTGTCCCCGGTGAGTTCGACGGTTTCGGTTCCGCCCCCTCCACCGCCGCCGCCGGCAGTCTCGTTTCCGTCGGACTCGTTTCCGTCTTCCTGGCCCGCCGCAACCCCGGCGGAACCCGCAGCGGCCGTCGCGCCCGCGCCTGCCTTGAGAAAGCCGCGACGGGACAGTCTCGCGTTCGCGTCGTCTACTGACATACCCGGGCCTAAGCGTTGGCCCGTACTGAATACTTTGGTTTTGCCGTCGAATCGGACGCCCCGTTCGTGTCGCGTTCGAGCGCTCTCCGTTTCACTGCTCTGAGCGAAAGCACGGCCGAACGTATTTTTCTCCGGCGGGAGAGCTGCGGGAAGACGCTCGACGGCGGAGCGAGACGCCCGGCCAGTATCGCTGGGACCTGACGCCGCTGTTCGAGAGCGAGGGCGGCCTCACAGCCGAAGCCGTCCGCGAACTCCTCCGAGCCGGCGGTTCCGAGCACCCGACGGAACCGTTCACCTCGGGAAGCCGAAACGCTTAGGCGGAGTCCCGGTGGAAAGCCAGACATGACCGAGTGGATCGGCGACACCTTCACGAGCGATGTCGGGTGGGACCATCTCGAAACCCTGGTCGATGTCGGTAACCGCATGGCCGGCAGCGAGGGTGAACGCCGCGCCGCGGAGGCGACGCGCGACGCGCTCGACCGTGCCGGCGCGCGAAACGCCCGCCTTGACGAGTTCGAGATACAGGGCTGGATCCGCGGCGAGAGCGCGATACGGGCCGACGGCACCGAGCAGAACTGCATCGCGCTGCCGCGCAGCCCCGCGGGCGAGACCACCGCCGAACTGGTCGACCTCGGATACGGTCTCCCCGAGGACTTCGACGACGCGGACGTCGCCGGCAACGTGGTGATGGCGCGGAGCGACGTGCCGGACCACTACGACCGCTACGTCCACCGCCGGGAGAAGTACTACCACGCGGTCGAGGCGGACGCCGCGGCGTTCGTCTACCGCAACCACGTCGAAGGGTGTCTACCGCCGACGGGATCCGTCGGCACCGCGGACGACCCGATCGGCGAGATACCCGCGGTCGGCGTCTCGAAGGAGGTCGGCGCGCGCCTCGCGCGGCGGTTCGAGGGCGAGGACGTGACCGTCGAGGTCGAGGCCGACGCATCCGGCGCGACCAGCCAGAACGTCCACGCCGAACTCGGCCCCGACACCGACGAGGAACTGCTCGTCACCAGCCACGTCGACGCCCACGACATCGCTGAGGGCGCGATGGACAACGGCGCGGGAACGGCCGCGGTCGTCGAAGTCGCCCGAGCGCTCGCCGCGCGCGAGGCCGAACTGGACACCAGAGTCCGCTTCGTCGTCTTCGGCGCGGAGGAGGTCGGACTCGTCGGCTCCGAGTACGAGTCGGAACGGGTCGAACGCGATACCGTCCGCGCCGTACTCAACCTCGACGGCGTCGTCCGCGGCCGGACCCTCGCGCTCTACACGCACGGGTTCGACGCGCTGGAGACGGCTGCCAGGGGCGTCGCCGACCGCTACGACCACCCCATCGAAACCGTCCCCGAACTCGGCCCGCACAGCGACCACTGGCCGTTCGTCCAGTGGGGCGTCCCCGGCTACCACGTGATGAGCAAGACGGGCGACGACGGGCGGGGCTGGGGCCACACGTACGCGGACACCCTCGACAAACTCGAACCGCGCGACCTGCGCGAGCAGGCCGTCCTCCTCACCGAACTGGCGGTGGCACTCGCCGACGAGGAGTTCGACGCGGAGCGCAAGTCGGCAGACGAGATAGCCACCGCACTGGAGGCACAAGACCTCGCGGAAGGGATGAAGATCACGGGCGACTGGCCCTACGACGACTAACACTGTCGACCGACACTGTTGAAGATATCCGGTCAGTCCGGGCTGTCCGGAGTTCTTCACCGACGTACAGCCGACAGTATAACCGAAACCTGCAGCCTTTTCTCCCCCGGGCCGCTACGGTTCGGCAATGGTGCGGGTTTCCAATGGCCAGTGACCCAGTCGCAGTCGTCGGCGCGGACGCCGACCGACTCGCCGACGATATCGACTCGTACACCGGCGTGGAGGTGAGCGCCGGTGCGGCGGCGGCCGACGCCGACGTGGTTCTCGCCAGCGGCGTCTCGGCGCTCGTCGACCTCGTCCGCGCCGGCACGGACGCGACGGTGCTTCCGGTCGACGCCGGGGCGGGCGTCCGGTCGGTTCCGTCGGCCGCCGCGGACGAAGCGATCGCAGACGTCGTCACCGGGGAATACGAGACCGCGACCCGGCCGGTGCTCTCCGTGAGCGTCGACGGCGCGGATCCCGTTCGCTCGCTGTTCGACGTGACTCTCGTCACGACGGAACCGGCCCGTATCTCCGAGTACTCGGTGACGGCTGGACCGACGCGAGTCGCCGAACTTCGGGCCGACGGCATCGTGGTGGCGACCGCCGCCGGCAGTCACGAGTACGCGGAAGCGGCGGGCGGGCCGGTGCTTGACCCGGAGACGGACGCCGTCGCTGTCACGCCCATCGCGCCGTTCGTCACGGGCGCAAAACGGTGGGTCGTCCCGCACGACGACGTTACCCTCTCCGTCGAACGGGACGAAGGCGGCGTCTCGCTGCTCGTCGACGGCCGCAGCGCCGGGGCAGTTCCACACGACACCGCGGTCCGCATCGCCCGGACGGACGCACTCAAACTGGCCGTCGTCGAGGCTAGTCGGTCGTTTTACTGACGAGAGAAACTGGAGCGGTCAGACGCCGCGGTCCGCGCTCACACGACGCCGTTCCAGAGCGGTTCCACGAGATAGAACAGGCTCTGGTACGCGATATAGGAGAGCACGAACAGCGACCCGACGACCGCTGCTTTCGGCTTGTCGAGCGGTTTCTCCCTGCGGGCCTCGACTTTCCGTGCCTCGAACTCGAAGAAGTCGGTCAGGAAGGTACCTAACACGAGCATCGAGAGTATCATGCCGCCGTGGTGTTCGATCGTTAAGTAGTAGAATGCCCCAAGTATGAGCAGGACGTTCGCGAGTTCGTGCGGTACGTAGCGCGTGATCGCGTCCGCGCCGTCCCGTGCCTGACTGACGTGTGTCCGGTGAGCCAAAATCCGCGTAACCATATTGACTATCACCAACCCCAGGATGAGAAACTCCACCTGTATTTTGGTGAGAGCGTCGATGGGGCCGAACATCGATGACGGATCCATACGTCAACCTGTGTTGTTGGCGCATTAGTGTTTTTCCAATCGCTCGCCCGACGGGTGACTGTCAGACCATTGACGACGAGAACGGAAGAGAAACCCGGAGTCGGTCGTTTCGCGGCCGCAGAGCGGCTACTCGCTCGCGTACGCGGCGTACAGTTCGCGGCCGACGGGAATCACGACCCAGAACGTCAACGCGCCGAGGATGGCGAACCAGAACAGGCCGTCTTTCAGTTCGAGAGCGATAGCCGTGTACGTATCCGGATTAGCCGGGTCCGGTGCGAGTAACTGTGGGTATTCCTTTGCCTCGAACGTAGGCGTGTTGAACCACCCCGCGAGCACCATCCAGATGAGCCCCGCACTGGTGAGGATCCCGAATCCTTTTGCGAATTCGTCAGCCATTATCTGATCCTTCGTCGTCGTCGTCTTTAGCGTTTCCCATTCCCGCCGCCTGGAACCGCGTGGCGAACGCGTACACGCCGCCGCCGAACACGATCGCCGCTAACCCCGCGAGGGCGAGCGGCACGTTCACCTCCGACAGCGCCACCGTTGCACGATTGGTCGCCGAGTCGAGCAGGATGAATCCGACGATGACGCCGATCATGGCAAGCAGCGTCGAGAACACCGTTACCGCCTTGTACAACCGCAGCGGTACGGTTATCTCGCGCGCTCCGCCCTGCTCGTTGTCGTCCGTCGGATCGGGCGAAGTCATGAAAAAATGAGACCGTTATTTCGGCGGCCGGAGCCGGTAATACCGGCGGTTGAGGTCGAACATGTACCCTTCGCGCATCGACTTCAGCACCGCGTACGATATCAGCGTCGCCACGACGGGCGCGAGGAACGTGATGTCGAACAGCAGGTGCGAGTCGAGCGGAAGGAGGTTCTTGATCGCCAGTGCGCTGATAGTGATGGCGAAGACGACGCCGCCGACGCCGACGGCCCCCCAGAACGGCTGTTCGACCGGGCGACGGGCGCTTCCCTTGTTGAGGAACGGGACGATGGCGATGAATCCGACCACGACGATGTTAGCGACGACGCCGTACGTACGGTCGGCCATCAGCTTCTCGCCGCCTAAGATCGAGAGCTCAGGGTTGAGCGGCCCCAGTTTCAGCAGGCCGAACGACCAGTAGAGATACCAGTCCGGCAGGATGATCTCCGGCGTGGTACTCGGGTCCGCTACTGCCATCATCTCCGGCGGTAACGTCGCCGACAGGAACAGGATCATGCCGACGAAGAAACTCGTCAGCGACAGGTTTCGGATGAGTTCGTGCGGCCAGGTCGGGAAGCCGAGCACGTCGCGCTCGACGTAACTCGATTCCTGTCTGAGGTCCTGGTCCTCTCGGCGCGACCGCTCGAAGTACTCGTACGTGAGGCGGGACAGGCCCTGCGTGCGCTCCTTGCGCTCTCGCCAGGTCGGCACCTCGTCGTCGGGTGCGACGATGCCCGGCCCGCTGCCGTCCGTGCGTGTCTCGGTGTTTTCGTTGTCGTCTGCCATGGTTTTAGTGTGGTTCTGCGATGCCTTGCATCCAGACGATGCCGATGTGGATGGCGATCAGTGCGGTCACGACGAAGGGCAGGAAGAACACGTGCAGGATGTACATCCGTTGCAGCGTGGGCTGCCCGAGCGTGAATCCGCCGAACAGTAGCTGTGCGGCCCACTCGCCGATCAGCGGGATCGACAGCGCCATCTCGACGCCGATCTGCCCGGCCCAGAAGCTCAGCTGATTCCAGGGGAGCAGGTACCCGGTGTAACCGAACACCATCGTCAGGCTGATCAGAACGATCCCGATGAGCCAGTTCAGTTCGCGGGGTTCCTTGTACGCGCCGGTGAAGTAGACGCGGAGCATGTGCAGGAACACCGCCGCCGTCATGACCTGCGCGGACCAGCGGTGGATGCTCCGGAGCATGTAGCCGAAGTTCAGGTCCGTCATGATGTAGATGACCTGTTCGTACGCTGTCGCGGTTTCGCCGGCAGTCGCCGGTGCGAAGTAGAAGCCGAGCAAGGCTCCGCTCACCGCGGCGACGACGTACGCGATAGTCGAGAAGAACCCGAGCGAGTACAGCGGATACCAGTACCAGAACTTGTTGTCCAGATTGTACTGTTCCGTGTGACTCTTCGGCATCTGAAGGTTCGACTTGTAGTAGAGGTTCTCTAGAAGCTCCAGATAGTCGACGATCCGGAGCCGCTCGTCGAGCCACATCAGCGAGACCAGAAACGTCTTCTCGACCGGCGTCAGGTCTTTCTCCTCCATCCAGGCCTCGTGGTCGTGCTCGTCTTTCTTTTCTAAGCTCATGTGTTAGTCCTCCGCGGGGACCGGGAGCGCCGTGAAGGTCGTTTCGACGATCTTGAACGGGTCGTACACCGACTGGTGGCACGGGCAGTACACGTCGTCCTCCGCGTTAAACTGAGACGCTTGCTCGCTCGTCTTCCAGCCGGGGACGCAACAGAAGTGCGTACACTTGTTCAGATACGCCATGAAGCCCTTGTCGGTAGAGGCGGCCAACCAGTCGTTTTCCTGTGCTTTCTCTTCGATCCGTTTGCTCCTGATGAGCGTTACCGGGATGGTATTGGAGTTGTCGACATCCTGGGAACGCCAGGTCACCGCAGCGGGCTTGCCGAGGCCGCCCGAACCGATGCTGTTCTCCCAGTTCTCGTAGTCCTCGAAGTCGGAGACCTGCACGCGGTCGCCACCCGACACGTCCTCAGTCTGCCAGCCGTACGCCACCGGCGGTGACGAGGAGTAGCGGAAGAAGTTCTCCTGATCGGCCTCCGGTTTGAGTCCGGTGTACGACTGGACACCGCAGTACTGGAACCAGCGGGAGGAGTAGGTGACGTCGGTGCCCTTGTAGTTCTTGGTCTGAGTGATCGTGACGGTCTGGCCCTGTTGCTCGATCTCCGTTACCTCCGGCCAGACGCCTTTGATCTCGCCGTCTTCGATCTCGATGGGGATCTGGGGCATTCCGCGCGGTGCGGGACCGTCCGTGTTTTCGATCGCCATCGCCGTCGTCGCGCCGCCCCCTGCGCCGCTCTGCTCGGTTGCAGAGTTGACGGCGGCGGCACCAGTGGTGCCGACTCCAGCGAGCGCTGCGCTACCGACGACACCTTTCACGAAACGGCGACGGTCCGATTCGACCGGATACTTGTCTTCGTCTTCTGGCATAGTTACTTTTTGTAGTACGGGTAGACTGCGCGTTTGACGTGCTCCCATGCGTTCCCGCCGAGTTCTTCGCCCTCAGCGTCCTCCTCTCGGACGTAGAGGTCCTCCCACTTGCGCCGGCGCTTCTTGACGATCATCACGTCGGGGAGAAACTCCTTGCGGTACAGCAGGAGGATAAAGGCCAGGTCGATGAAGATGACGGCGAGGATGAACCCGAGGTACATGTTCCCCGTTTCGACGTATCCCCAGCCGTTGACCAGACCGTACGTGAAGAGTCCAACGAACACGACTTCGATGACTGTCAGCAACACGATAGCTATCGCCGATGCGGTGCTCTCCCGCGCCGGTTCGTAGCGGTGAATGTCGCCGTATTTGCTTCCTTCTGATGACATGGTTTACTTCCTGTTGGGGCTACTCGTGTTCGGCGATTCGCCGTATTTCAGCACGTAGAACGAGAACACGAGCGACATGAAGATCGCGAGTATCGTCGCTATGCCGACGAAGTGCGCCTGGAACGGCACGCCGAGTTCGTGCGGGTCGACTTCTCCACCACCCTCGCCGCTGGCGGCGGGGTTCTGGCCGGACTCGTTGACGGTGATCGTCGCCTCCATGCCGAGCGATGCGTGGGGCTTGCAGTAGTAGGCGTACTCGCCCATGACTTCGAAGGTGTGTTCGTACGTGAACCCCTCGTTTTCGATGGGTTCGTGGCCTTCCCAGTTGGCGTCGGCCGGTTGGCCATCGACGACGATGTTGTGGCCGTCGGAGGTCCATTCGAACACGACCGTCGTGCCCGGCTGGATGTACAGTTCGTCCGGATCGAACACGTTGTCCCCGGTGAGTTCGACGGTTTTGGTTCCGCCCCCTCCACCGCCACCGCCGGCAGTCTCGTTTCCGTCGGACTCGTTGCCGGCAGTCTCGTTGTCGGAAGACGTGGTTTCGTTCCCGTCGTCTTCTTCCTGCGCGACGGCCGGTGGCGCCACGCTGGCGACAGCGGCGGTACCTGTCACGCCGCTGGCTGTTTTCAGAAAGTCCCGCCTGTTCATACGCCTAGAAATTCAGGATTCAGTTCGCTTAAACCCACCGATGCTCACTCCCCCGCTTGCTATCGGTTCGCGGCCCCATACCGCCGTCTGGCGGTTCATTCGCTCTCGTTAGAATCGTCCTTTCCGTCTTCCAACGGGAGGAAATCCGGATACTCGCCGGACTCCAGACCGACCGCCCGCAGACGGTCGCGGTACTCCTCCGCGCGGAACCTGTCCGAGAGGCGTGCGTTGGCGACAGTCGTGAACAGCACGAGACTGAAGAAGAGAAAGCCGGCGGCGACGATGACCGCCAGTCCCGTGATATCCGCGAACAGCCACGCGCCGATCAGAACGAGGCCCGCAAGCAACTGGATGACGGCGATGAGTTGCAGCATTAGATTACCGAGTTCGCCGCTCCCCTCGGCCACCGATTCGGGATCGGGAAGTGAAACGCCCCCTTCCGGCGGTTCCGGCGGCGTGTAGCTCTCCATCGAGCAGAGCGCGATAGTCGGTTTGACGTCGCGAAGGACTGTGCCGAACCCCTCGACGGTGCCGTCGGGATACACCAGCGCGTAGCCGTCGTCAGAGTACGCGAGCAACCGCTGCTCTCCGTCCTGCTGTCTTCGTTCGAGAACGGCGAACACCTGACGGTCGGCGATCTGACTCGCCAGGTCCGCCTCGACCCGGTCGAGAAGGTCCCGGCCGGTGATCCACGTGTCGTCGTCGAAGGCGGCGTCCCACTCTTCGGGACTCATTTCGGCCATGTCTTGCGGCCCGAAGTCGTCGAAATCGTACTGCTCTTCCACCTGTTCGCGGAGTTCGGCCTCCGAGATCTCCGCCGTTTCATCGCCCCCGACTGACTGTTCGCCCAGCGAGTCGTCCGCGTTCGACGCCCCGTCCGTTGCCGGGACGGCGGCCTCACGGTCGTCCGGATCCTCTTCCGGCGACGATGGGGAGTCGGCCATTATGCGGCGATCGGTCCCCCACAGGCTTATACTGTTGGTTGTCCGACGACCGTCTCGGTCCCAGTGGCTGTAATCTAGACGATCTCGCTCTCGCCGGTTGATACTGTCGGCTGTAAGTACGTGAAGACTGCGAGGCAAGTATGGCCGCGTTACTTGCTTACACACCGTTTCTGTCGAACCACTGTTCGATGAATTACAGCCGACAGTATGAGGCGCTCACGTGCGTTTTCGGTGCCGATCCATCGCTACGCAGGTACTTTCGGTCGTTTTAACGCGTCCCCGTCCCAACCGCGGCCTATGGCGTCGGATGTCTTCCTCGCGACCGTCGCAGCCGCCCTCGTGACGCTCAGCTTTCCGTTTTATCTCTACGGGGCGTGGATTATGATCGACACGGAGACGGTCACCTGGGGGGTACTCATCTACCATCTGAAGTTCATCGTTACCGGTCTCGTCCTCAACACGGTGCCCGTCGTCGTCTGGATGGTTCCGCGACTGTGGGACCAACTCGGCGGCTTCGCCGCGGCTCACGCGTTCTTCGGGTTACAGGCCTACGCGATGCTCCTCGTCGCGCTTACTGGTATCGTCCGTATCCTGCAGGCGAAGCGTCAGTCCGACCTGTACGCCGAACCGAATCAGGACGTCTCGCTCTCAGACATCCACGAGAACGCCGACGACTGGCGACGCCGACTTCGCGTCGGCGTGTTCGGCTACGTCCTCTTCTGGCTCATCGCGTACGCGCTAGGTGTCGCTCGTTACCTCGTCAAGTATCAGGTGTTCTGAACCGGATTCCCGCTCGTCTGAAAAAGCGGACGGCGAAACGGCCTCAGCTCTGGAACGGCCCTTCGTCGCGGTGGTTGTCGCGGTTCTTCGTTGTCCCGCGCGCACCCGTCGTGACGGATCGTCGAGCCTTCGTCGATGTCCCGCTTGTCCGCTTTCCTCGGTGCGACGACGAGCCTCCTCCTGTTTGACCTCGGCTTCGTCCTCGGCCCCCTCCGTTTCGGCGTTTTCCTCCTCGTCTTTCTCCCGTGCCAACGTGACATCGCGCTCGTGCGGGTGCCCTTCGTCTCACTCGACCGGAGTCTCGTCTCTTCGTTTGCCATTGTGTGTCTCCCCTAATCCGGGGGTGGCCGGACCGCTGTTTATGACTGTGGTCGGGGTCAGTGGGGCGAAAAAAAACCGTCGGTAGCCCGGTCAGTTCCAGGGTTCGCCGCTCGCCAGGTCGACCTCGCCGTCGCCTTTCTCCGACGGGCAGAGGTCCGCGACCACGCAGTCGGCGCAGTCCGGGTTCTGCGCCGTACACGTCGCCCGGCCGTGGTCGATGAGCAGGTGGGTGAACTGCTGCCACTTTCGCTCCGGGACGACGCCCAGTAGGTCCTGTTCGATCGCCTCGGGGCGCTCTTCCTCGGTGATCCCGAGTCGCTGGCTGATCCGCTGAACGTGCGTGTCGACGACGATCCCCTCGACGATGTCGTGGCCGTGCTGGAGGACGACGTTCGCCGTCTTCCGGCCGACGCCTTTCAGTTCGGTCAGTTCGTCCATCGTGTCCGGCACCGCTCCGCCGTGTTCCTCGACGATGGTTCGACAGGAACTCTTGATGTAGTCGGCCTTGCTGTTGTGGTAGGTGATCGAGTCGATCAGTTCGTTTATCTCCTCGATGTCCGCGTTCGCGTACTCTTCGGGGCCGTCGAACCGTTCGAAGAGGGTTGCGGTCTCCTTGTTCACGCGTTCGTCGGTACACTGCGCCGACAGCATCACCGCGATGAGTAACTCAAGACGGTTCGAGAAGTTCAGCGAGATCGTGCTGTCGGGGTACTCTTCCTCCAGTCGTTGGATCACTTCCTCGGCCTGCGCGTCGCGCGGCGAAAGCGGCGTTCCCATACGTCTCCCTCACAGCGCCTCGTTCCTAAGCGATCCGGTACTTCGGCGTCAGACACGGCTTACGGCACCGGGCAAACTATCGCCCCCGGTCTGACACCTCCGCATCCGGGAGGTTTAAGCGGGGCCACTACACCGTGGTGTAGTATGAAAGCGACCGCGAAGGCGCATCCGATTCAGGGGATCGTCAAGTACCACGGGATGCGAGACGAACGACTGCGTCTACCGTACCACGACAGCATCAGCGTCTGTACGGCACCGAGCCACACTAAAACGACCGTCGAGTTCGACATCGATTACGAGGAAGACACCTACGTCGTCGACGGCGACGAACTGGAAGGCCACGAGTTCGACCGCCTCAAACGAGTCGTCGAGGAGGTGCGCGACCGCTCCGACGCCGCGCACGTCGTCTACCCGGTCCGCATCGAGAGCGAGAACTCCTTCCCGTCGAACGTCGGTCTCGGCTCTTCCTCGTCCGGGTTCGCCGCCGCCGCGATGGCGCTCGCCGACGCGGCCGAACTCGACGCTACTCGGCCAGAGATATCCACCATCGCACGCCGCGGGTCCTCGTCGGCGGCCCGCGCGGTCACGGGCGGGTTCTCGCACCTCTACGCCGGACTCAACGACGACGACTGTCGCTCGGAGCGCATCGAAACACCACTCGAGGACGAGGTAAAGACGATCATCGGTCTCGTCCCGTCGTACAAGGAAACCGAGGAGGCTCACCGAGAGGCCGCCGACAGCCACATGTTCGAGTCACGCCTCGCGCACATCCACGAGCAGATCGGCGAGGCCCGGGACGCGCTCCGCGAAGGAGACTTCGAGCGTACCTTCGAACTCGCGGAACACGACTCCCTTTCGCTCGCGGCCACCACGATGACCGGTCCCTCCGGATGGGTGTACTGGCAACCGGCCACGCTCAAGATATTCAACGCCGTCCGCGAACTCCGCAAGGAGGAAGACATTCCGGTCTACTTCTCGACGGACACCGGTGCATCGGTCTACGTCAACACCACTGACGAGTACGCCGAACAGGTCAAAGAAGTCCTCGAAGACGTCGGCGTTCAGACCACCATCTGGGAGGTCGGCGGCCCCGCACAGGTGTTAGCGGAGAGCGAACACCTCTTCTGAACGGCCGTTTTCTCCCGGCCAACGGACGCCGTTCGGTCAGTCACTGCGTTCCATCAGTCGGGGCGTTCCGACCAGACTGCCGGCGGCCCTGTTTCAGCTACGGTAGCCAGTGATAGCCATCACACTCGAACGTCTGCTATCCGGCGATCACCGTGTGAACCGTTTCACTGGCGACTACAGTTCGCGGAGATGTCCAATCGATCCGGAACTGGTGGATGGCTAACAGTATCAACTCCGCCAGTATCCCGACGTGAGCAGTACCAGAACTGGGATTATCTCCAGCCGTCCGATCCACATCAGACCGACCATCAACAGCTTCGACGATGCAGGGAAATCAATGTAACTCCCCATCGGGCCGACCATTCCCAGCCCCGGACCGATGTTCCCGAGCGTCGCCGCCGACGCCGTGACGGCTTCGACTACTGATAGTTCGAGGCCGACGCGGGAGGCGTCGACGGCGAGCAGCAACGCGCCCAGCAAAAAGAGCACGAAATAGAGGAGAGTGAAAGCGTAGATACCTCGCAGGGCGCGCTCGTCCAGCGCCTTCCCGGCCAGACGGACGGGGGAAACGGCCTCCGGGTGGACGGTGGTGAACAGCTCACGGCGGATCGATTTGAGGATCACCAGCCAGCGGATTATCTTGATCCCGCCGCCGGTCGACCCGGCGCTCCCGCCGACGAACATGGCGAACACGAGAACGTACTTGGCCGGGCCGCTCCAGGCCTGAAAGTCCATGCTCGCGTACCCCGTCGTCGTGACGATAGAGACGATATTGAACGCCGCGTGGCGTACTGACGACTCCCCCTGGCCGGCGACTTCGACGGGGTTCGACGGACCGAGCAGCGTCGGCCCGACGAACAGTATCACCGCTGCGATGGCAGAGAGCACACCCATAGCGCCGGCGTAGAAGCGGAACTCGCTGTCACCGAACAGGTTCGAGGACTCGCCGCGAACGACGTGCCAGAACAGCGCGAAGTTGGTTCCGGCGACGACCATGAATGGAATGATCACCCACTGGACGACCGCCGAGAACGCTTCGATGCTTCGTGCCTCCGGCGAGAACCCGCCGGTCGGCATCGTCGTCAGCGGGTGCGCAACTGCGTTATACAGCGTCATGTTCGGCGCGTGGCCTGCGAGATGGAGTCCGTACAGCAACAGGAATTCCACGACCGTGAACCCGAGGTAGACGAGCCACAGTACCCGGGCGGTTTCGGCTATTCGAGGTGTGAGTTTCTCGATACCGGGCCCGGGCGCTTCCGCGTCCATCAACTGCGCACCGCCGACCGAGAGTTCGGGGAGGATAGCGACCGCGAGAACGACGATACCCATTCCGCCGAGCCACTGCGTCTGCTGACGCCACAGCATCAACGCTCGGGAGTGGGTGTCGAAGGAGATGTCCCCCATCACGGTCGCTCCCGTCGTCGTGAACCCGCTCATGCTCTCGAACAGCGCATACGACGGTTGCGCGACGGTGCCGTTGCCTGCGATAAGGTAGGGGACGGCACCGACGAACGCGACCGTAAGCCACGTCAGCCCGACCATCAGGAACCCTTCGCGCGCACCGAGATCGGGGTCGTCGTCGAATTGCTCCAGTGACCAACCGAACAACACGGCGAAGAGAATAGTCGCTCCGAACGTAACCAGCCCATCGCCGTACCACAGAGCGACCAGTAGCGGCAGTAGGAGAGCGACTGCGAGATACTTCACGACGGTCCCGACGAGACTAACGCTCGCCCGCCAGTCGACGCGAACGTTCATAGGAGTGGAGAGACCTCGTCAAGTACCGTCGCGTCGACGAAGACGACCACGTGGTCACCCCGTTCGACGACCGTATCCCCGCGCGGGGTGATGAACTCGTCGTCGCGAGTGATGGCGCCGACGACGACGCCCGACGGGAACTCCGCGGTCGCCTCGCTGATCGGCTTCCCGACGAGAACGCTCTCTTCGTCGATCTCGACCTCCAACACCTCCGCACGGTCTGCCTCGATGAGCGCGACGTTCTCGGTGTGTTCCTCGCGGGTGAACCGGGTTATCTCCTCCGCGGTCACCTCGCGGGGGTTGACAGCCACGTCGACGCCGACTGCTTCGAACACGTCGACGTAGTTTCCCGCTTCGACGACGGCGATGGTACGACCGGCACCCAGTCGTTTCGCGAGCAGGGAGGCGAGCAAGTTCTTCTCGTCGTTGTCGAGCGCCGCGACGACGATGTCCGCCTCGTCGACGTGTTCGCGGCCGAGGAAATCGATGTCGGTCGCGTCGCTTTCGAGTACGACGGTACCCGGCAACGCCTCCGCGATCTCTCGGGCCCGTTCCGGGTCGCGCTCGATAAGACGCGGTTTGATCCCTCGCTGTTCGAACAGGCGGGCGGTCTGAAAGCCGATCTCGCCGCCGCCGACGACGACGATCTCGTTGGCCTCCTCCAGAGCGGGTTCGGGCGTCAACGTTGCGGCGAACTTGCGGACGCTCCCCGGGCTTCCGATGACGACGACCTGGTCGCCGGATCCGATCACCGTATCACCGCGGGGGATCGTCACCTCGCCGTTTCGGAGAATGGCGGCGAACGTGAGCGACTCGAAGCGGTCTGCCTCCTGTACGCTCTGGTTCGCGATGGGGCTATCGTCGGCGACCTCGAACTCGGCCATCTGAACGCTCCCGTTCGAGAACGTGTCTACGTCCTGTGCGCCCGGGAGACCGGCGATCCGGACGATAGTCTCGGCCGTGAGAAGGTCGACGCTGACCATGAAATCGACACCGAACGCGCCGGGTGAGTTCTCCCACGTTCGCAGCAGCGAAGTCTTCTTCACGCGTGCGATGGTGAACGCGTCCGATATCGTCTCGGTCGTCGAGCACGCGACGATGTTCGTCTCGTCGTTGTCGGTGCTCGCGATGACCATGTCGGCGTCCGACGCGCGGGCTTCCGTCAACGTGTCCAGAGATGTCCCGTCCCCTTCGATAGCGAGAACG
The DNA here is from genome assembly GCF_034808085.1 of Halostella sp. PRR32. Taxonomy (NCBI): domain Archaea; kingdom Methanobacteriati; phylum Methanobacteriota; class Halobacteria; order Halobacteriales; family Natronoarchaeaceae; genus Halostella; species Halostella sp. PRR32. Next base: position 776,904 of record NZ_JAXHGL010000003.1, on the reverse strand, counting down.
TCCAGGTCGTAGGTCAGCGACTCGACGCGCTCCTCGTCGGTGTCGATCACGACGACCTCGTGCGACTCCGAGAGACTCGCGGCGATGCTCGACCCGACCTCTCCCGCGCCGATGACGATCACACGCACGTATCGAGCCTCCAGACCATTTTCGAATCCGTTACCGGGGCTGCCGCAAGAGATTTACTATACGTCGCTCGGTGCGCTATGGATCCGCAGATCCACGGGACGACGTTCTCCCTCAAGATCCGTAACGATGCGTTCGACCACGCGTTCGGCCTCACCTTCTATCTTGGGTGCGACTTTCCCGACCAGCCAGTCGAACGAGACGAACCGGGGCAGGCCGAGCGACCCGCCGCGTGCGGAGTCGGCGTCGAAGTCGACCCGCAGGAACACGCGCGAGGCGGTTTCGGCGTCGGCCGGCGCTTCGTCGGCGACTTCCTCGACTCGCCAGCGTCCGTCCGCGTCCAGATCCCCGACGATGGTCCAGTCGATACCGTTCGGCGGGTCGGTTTCGACGACCCGCGAGCGAGCGGTGTAGCTCAGCTTCCACCAGGCGAACATCAGGTCGTACTCGGTCCCCGGTGATCCGTCGCCGTGCTGGCGAACCTCCCGAAGGTACTCCGAGTAGTTCGCGTACCGCGGGAAGTCGGTGAGGAAGTCGAACACGTCCTCGGGCGGCAGGTGAATCACCGTACTAACCTCGACTGTATCCACGCTACCGGCTACCGCAGAACGGTAAGTAAGCCTTGCGCCGGTCGCTTCCATGGCCACGGAGAGCCGACTGCGGGCGAGGCGGTCCGACCGTCGATCCGGGTTCTACTTGCCTACTCGCGTCCCACACACTCGCATGCACAGAGACGTTCTGATCGTCGGCGGGGGCGTCGCGGGACTCTCCGCGGGCATCTTCACTGCCCGTGCCGGCCTCAACACGCTCGTCGTCTCCGACGGAGAGTCGATCCTCGAACGTAACGCCCATCTGGAGAACTACCCCGGGTTCCCCGCGGGCATCGACGCTCGCCTGTATCTGCGCATGACCCGGGACCAGGCCGAACGCGCGGGCTGCGAGTTCGCGGAGGGGCGCGTGACCGAGCTAGCGGAGCGAGAGGACGGGTTCGCCGCGACGGCCGAGAGCGGCGACCGCTACACCGCCGACCGCGTCGTCGCCGCCTCGTGGTCCGACGTATCGTATCTGCGCGAGATAGACGTCGGGGTGATCGACCGCGGCAGCAAAGCGTTCGCGGACGTAGACGAGTACGGCCGAGCCGATGTCGACGGCGTGTACGCCGCTGGCCGGCTTGCGGACGAACCTCACCAGGCCATCGTCGCCGCCGGCCACGGGGCGAAAGTCGGCCTCGCCCTCGTCCAGGACTCCGAGAGCAACTTCTACCACGACTGGGTCGCCCCGGAGGGCTACTTCACCGAGCGCGGTATCGACCTGCCGCCGGCCACGGAGGAGATAGACGAAGCGGAGCGTCGCGGGCGCGAGGCCGAGAGCCGCGAGGTCCTGCGCGAGTACATCGCGGAGCCGCTGGACGCGGAACCGACGATGCATCCGAGCGTCGACGACGACGAAGACTGAACGTCAGACGACCCGTTTCGAGTGGGACCGAGCCCTGACGTTTTAACCGCCGGTATCACGAAACCGGGGACGATGCTTTCGGGAGTCAACGTCGCGCTCGGGGTCACGGGCTCCATCGCGGCGGTCAAAACCGTCGAACTCGCGCACGAACTCCGCCGGCGCGGCGCGAGCGTCCGCGCCGTGATGACCGACAGCGCGCAGGGGATCGTCCACCCCTGGGCCGTGGAGTTCGCCACCGAGAACGACGTGGTAACGGAGATCACCGGCGACGTGGAACACGTCGCGCTCTGCGGCCGCGACGGGTGGGCCGACGTTTTCCTCGTCGCACCGGCGACGGCAAACACGGTCGGAAAGATGGCGGCCGCCGTCGACGACACGCCCGTCACGACGTGTGCGACGACGGCGCTCGGCGCGGGCGTGCCGGTCGTGATCGCACCGGCGATGCACGAGCCGATGTACGACCATCCCGGCGTTCTCGACGCTATCGACCGCGTCGAGTCCTGGGGCGTCGATTTCGTCGAACCCCGCGTCGAGGAGGGGAAAGCCAAGATCGCCACCGAGGACGCTATTGCGCTCGCGACGGCTCGCGCCGCGACGCCGAACCCGCTCGCTGGCGAAAGCGTCGTCGTCACCAGCGGCGCGACGGCGGAGGCCATCGATCCGGTTCGGGTACTCACTAACCGCTCGTCCGGCCGGACCGGACGCGCCGTCGCCCGCGCGTGTCACGTTCGCGGTGCGGAGGTGACGCTGGTCCACGCGGCCGTCGGTCCGCACGCCGTCACTGCCGAAAGCGTGGAGGGCGACGGGATCCCTTACGCGGACCTCCGGGAGGTCGAGAGCGCCAACGAGTTACTCGACGCGACGCTCGACGCCGCCGCCGGCGCTGACGCCCTAGTCTCGGCGGCCGCCGTCGGTGACTTCACGGTCGACGCTAGCGACGAGAAGATCCGCTCCGGCGACTCGATCACGCTCGAACTTGACCCCACGCCGAAGGTCATCGACGAGGTTCGGAGCGCGAATCCGGACCTCCCTGTCGTCGGGTTCAAAGCCGAAACGAGCGGCGACGACGAGGCGATGGTCGCCGCCGCGCGCGAGACGCTGGACCGCGTCGGGCTCGCCTTCGTCGTCGCCAACGACGCGAGCGTGATGGGCGAGTCCGAGACGCGAGCGCTGGTCGTCCGGAGCGGCGAAACGAACGAGTTTTCGGGCAGTAAGGCGGGCTTAGGGGTTCGAGTGGCAGACGAACTGGTAGAAGAGGTATCGTGAATCCGCGGCCGTGACCCCTGGGAGAAACGCGCGGGGTAAAACCGTCGCCTCGGTACGGTCGTCAGACGTACCGTGAGTGCGGCACGGGCGAGTTGTGTTCGAAGCCGGTGTCGCGGCCGAACACCCGGAGCGTCCCGTTTCTGACGAGTTGACCGAGCCACTCGTACGTCAGATGGTCGTAGTCGAGTTTGTGGTCCGGGTTGCGCTCCCGGTCGCCGCGGTCGGAGATAGACTCGCGGATCCAGCGCACGACGATGCCCTGCGGTGTGACTTCGAGCACTTCGAACCCCTCGAACTCCCTGCCCGCCGGGTCGTCCCAGAACCAGAAATCGCCCTCGTCGACGCGGAACCCCTCGGCCGAGCGGGTGCCGGCGGTCGGCTGGTCGTACCGGACACAGACAGACGTTGCGAGTCCGAAATCTCCTTTGAACGTTGCTTCGTGTGGTTCGGATATCGTTACGGCGACCATGTGTTCACTAAGCACGGATTACCAGCGGGTGTGTATATATGATTTTGCGCTCTTCGTGCGGGATACTTACCAGTTACATCCCAACGCATTCAGCCCGCGATGCGGCCGATCGGCGAAGTAAGGAACGATTAGCGGAGTAAGCGGGGATTACGCGCCCTGAAACGCGGGATGGCGGACCATCGGGCCTCCCTCGGCGTAGAAGAATATAAAAATAGTTTTCCATCCGGTGGGTAAGGGTACAACGAGTAGCGACTATGCAACCGAGACACTGGAGTAGAGCGTCGGATCCGGGGGTACCATGACGACGGGTCCGAGCGGTCGTATTCTCGTTCCTATCGGCGAATCCGTCACACTCCGAAAAACGGTCGCCTACGCCGTCCGCGAGGCCAGGGAGTGCGCCGAGGCCGGCGAAGCGGCGACCGTTCATTTCGTCTATCCGATCACCGGACGCGTCGCCGACCCCGAAGAGTTCGACGACCCGGAATCGCTCCTCGATCGGGTCGAAGTGTGGGCCCGGGAGGATCTCGGCGACGAGGACGGTAGCGCCGAAGTCCGAATAGAAACCGCCGTCCGGGCCAGCGACGTGTACCTGTTCAGCCCGATCGACTACGCCCGGACGCTGATCGACTACGCGGCGGAGAACGACCTGGACCGGGTCATCGTCGACCCCGAATACACGCCCGCCGGAAGCGCGCCGATGGTGCAACCGCTGGAGTACGAACTGTCCCGGTCGGATTTGACCATCGAAGAAGCACCGGTCGAGCGAAAGACGCGACGGGCGCGGCTGGTTCGAGGCAGCGACCTCGCGCAGTTCGCGACAGTGTTCGGCGCATCGTATCTGTTCTATCTCGTCATTGGCGGGTTCGCCGGCACGTTCGACTACGTCACCGGCGCGTTCAGCGCCGCAGTAACGGCCGCACTGCTATCGCAGATCTCGCTGAGCGAGGCACCCGACTCGCGGACACCGCTCCGGGCCCTTCGAGCGCTCGTGTACGCGCCGTATCTCCTCTGGGAGATAGCGAAGGCGAACGTCACCATCGCCTACGTGGTCCTCCATCCGCGCCTGCCTATCGATCCGGGGATGGTGGAGTTCAAAGCGGCCGTCTGGGACGACGTTCCCGTGACGACGCTGGCGAACAGTATCACCCTGACGCCCGGCACGTTGACCGTCGACGTTCGCAAGCGACGGTTCCACGTCCACACGCTCACGACATCGGCTCGTGAGGACCTGCTAGACGGGGGTCTGGAGCGCGCCGTTCGGTTCGTCTTCTACGGCCGTCAGGCCACGAACATCGAGAGCCCAGCCGAACGCCGCGCGGACGAGGAGGTGACCGAGGAATGAGCGGGTTATCCCCGCTCGTCAGCGACGTTCTCATCGCCGCCGCAGGCGCGTTCGCAACGCTCGCGGTGGTCGTACTCTATCGGGTCGCTCGCGGCCCGACGATGCAGGACCGCGTGATAGCGGTCAACGTCATCGGGAGCAACACCGTCGTCATCATCGCACTGCTTGCGGCGGCGTTCGACGAGCCCGGATTCCTCGACGTGGCGCTCATCTACGCGCTGTTGAACTTCCTGATGAGCATCGCCATCTCCAAGTTCACCGTCGAACGGGGGGAGATCATATGACGCCGACCGACATCGCCGTGATCGCGCTCTCGGTCGCCGGGATATTCTTCGCCATCGTCGCAGCCGTGGGCGTGCTCCGTCTGCCGGACCTCTACACCCGCGCCCACGCCGCGTCGAAAAGTGATACGCTCGGCGCGGTGCTCTCGCTCGGCGCGGCCGCGCTGGCGTTCGGTGCCGGCGTACCGACGGTCAAGACCGTCCTGTTGCTCGTGTTCATGTTCCTCACGAACCCGACCGCCGCCCACGCTATCGCTCGGGCGGCCGAGGACCAAGACATCGAACCGTGGACCACTGACGAGGAGGGTGACGCGTGACGCTGACACTGCTCGAAGCTGCGATCTTGCTGTTCGTCATCGGGAGCGCGGTCACCGCTGCGCTCCTTCGGGACGTACTCGGATCGATCATCGCGTTCGCCGGATACAGCCTGGGAATCGCCATCCTCTGGGTGTACCTCCAGGCACCCGACGTGGCGCTGACGGAGGCGGCAGTCGGCGCCGGCGTGATGACGCTCCTGTTCCTGCTCACCCTCGTTCGCACCGTCCGGCCGCCGAGCGACGAACTGTTAGAGTCGGTCGGGTGGCGCGGCGCGACCGCCGGCGGAGCGCTCGCCGCAGCCCTCCTGACGACCGTGCCGTCGCTGCCGGCTATCGGCGACCCGGACGCGCCGGTCGTCGCTGGCGAGGTGACGCAGTACTACCTGGACAACGCGTACGGTGAGACGGAAGTAGAGAACGTCGTCACCGCAGTGCTGGCCGCCTACCGCGGGTTCGACACGCTCGGAGAGGCGGTCGTCGTGTTCGCGGCGGGCGTCGCCGTTCTCGTTGTCCTCCGACAAGGTGAGTTCGTATGAGTTCGAACGACCGCCCTCCGTACGTCGAGAGTACCATCATCATGACCACCGTCAGGTTCGTCGCTCCGTTCGTGCTAACGCTGGGGCTGTTCATCATGTTCCACGGCGCGGAATCGGCAGGCGGCGGCTTCCAGGGCGGCGTCGTCGTCGGGACCGTCATCCTGATGCTGGCGTTCGCGTTTGGCATCGAGGCCGTCCGGGCGTGGCTGAACCCGACCGCGATCCTCGGGCTCATCGCGGGCGGCGTTCTGGTGTTCCTGGCGATAGGCTTCGGATCGGTCGCGCTCGACGGGGCCTTTCTGGAGTACCACGCCTACGAACAGCTAGGGATCCATCACGCCAGCGGCTACGGTATCGAACTCGTCGAGCTCGGTATCGGCGCTATCGTGACGGGCGTCATCATCGGTCTGTTCTTCGTCATCTCCGCCGGCTTCGACCCCGCGGAGGGAGAGGAGGAGGATCTGCTATGATAGAGGAACTGCTACTGACGAGATACAACTACGTCGTCGTCGTGCTGTTGCTCGGCATCGGGACGTACATGCTGATAGAGAACTCCAACCTCGTGAAGAAGGTGATCGGGATGAACGTCTTCCAGACGGGCATCTTCCTGTTTTTCATCACGTCTGCGTACGTCGAGGGAGGTGCTCCGCCGGTCGTCGAACACGGCAGCCACGGCAGTACGTACGTCAGCCCGCTGCCGCACGTGCTCATCCTGACGGCTATCGTCGTCGGCGTGAGTCTGACGGCGGTTGCGCTCGCGCTCGTCGTCCGGATCTACGCGGAGTACGGCACGTTAGACGAGAACGTGCTCCGGGAGGTGCGCGCCGATGAGTGACGTCGTCCCCCTGCTCGTCGCCGTGCCCATTCTGGCGGCGGTCGCGGCGCTCGTCCTCGGCCAGTTGAACGAACGCGTGTCCTGGGGCGTCGCCTTCCTGGCGAGCGCCGTCCAGGTCGGGATGGCTGGCCTGCTCGCGGCCACGGTTCTCGGCGGCGAGACGGTTCGGTACGAGGTCGGGAACTTCGGCGTCCCGTACGGCATCGAACTCGTCGTCGACGGCCTGTCGGCGTCGGTCGCTCTCCTCGTCGCCGTCGTCTCGCTCGGCGTCCTCGTCTACTCCCGAGTCGCCGGACCGCGCACGCCGGCGTTCCACGCGGAGTACCTGCTGCTCGTCGCCGGTCTCTCCGGTATGAGCGTCACCGGCGACGTGTTCAACCTGTACGTATTCCTGGAGATCACCGGCCTCGCGGCCTACGCGCTCGTCGCGAGCGGCGACTCCGGCCGGGCGGCCGTCGGGGCGCTGAAGTACCTGCTCATCGGGACGGTCGGCGCGTCGCTGTACCTGCTCGGCGTCGGCTACGCGTTCATCGCCACCGGAACGTTGAACATGGCCGACCTCTCGGAGCAGCTGGCCGATGTCGGCTACTCGGACCCACTCGTCCTGACTGCGTTCGCGCTCATCGTCACGGGACTGGCCGTCAAGTCCGCGCTGTTTCCGCTTCACACCTGGCAGCCCGAGGCCTACGCCAGCGCGCCCGACAGCGTCAGCGCGTTTATCTCGGCGCTGGTCTCGACCGTTTCGGCGTACGCCATCGCGCGGATGATCCTCTCCGTGTTCACCGTCGGCTTCTTCGTCGCGAACCCGGTCGCACAGAACATCGTGGTCGGCCTCGCCGGGCTCAGCGTCGTCGCCGGCAGCGCGCTCGCGGTGACTCAGACCGAGGTCAAGCGGATGCTCGCGTACTCCTCCGTCTCTCAGTTCGGCCTCGTCGTCGCCGCGTTCGCGCTGGCGACGGAGTCGGCGCTCGTCGGCGGAACTATCCACCTGCTCGGGCACGCGATAATGAAAGGCGGCCTCTTCCTGGCCGCCGGCGCGATAGCGATGGCGACCGGCGCGCGCCACGTCTCGGAGTACCGCGGTCTGGCGTCGCGGCGGCCGTTCCTGGCCGGCTCGTTCGCCGTCCTCGCGCTTGCGATGGTCGGCGTCCCGCCGGCCGTCGGCTTCGTCGGCAAGTGGTACATCGCGCTCGCGGCGGTGCAGGCGGAGTCCTGGTTCATCGCAGCGGTGATCCTCGCCAGCACCCTCCTGACGCTGGCGTACTTCGCGCGCCTCGTCGAGCGGATGTACTTCGCCGGCAGTCCGCCGACGGCCCCCGAAACGGCGGAGACGCCCGGACCGACGACGGACGCGGCCGTCGCTGACGGCGGATCCGACGGTGGTGACGCCGCGGCGTCTACCGCCGTCGCGCCCAGTATCGTCGCGCTCGTCGCCATCGTCGCGGTCAGTGCAGTCGCGCTCGGATTCGTCGCCACCGAGTTCGCACAGATGCTCGAACAGACCCTTCCCGAACTGCTCTTACCATGACTGAGATCCACTCACTCCGACCGCTCGCCGCGGTTCTCGTGTCCACGCTCGCTATCGTCGGAATCCTCGCGTCGCACCGCCGACCGAACGTCCGCGAGGGGTGGTCCGTCGCGGCCGCCCTCGGAACGTTCGGCGTCGTCGCCAGCATGGTTCCGGGCGTCCTCGCCGAGGACGTGTACGTCACCGAACTGGGAACGTTCGTCTTCGGCGTCGACTTCGCCCTGCACGCCGACGCGCTGGGAACGCTCTTCGCGCTGCTCGCGAGTTTCCTGTGGATCATCACGACGTTCTACAGCATCGGCTACATGCGCGGCCTCGACGAACACAACCAGACGCGCTACTTCGCCTCGTTCGCGGCGAGCGTCGCCGCCGCCGTCGGCGTGGCGTTCGCGTCGAACCTGCTCGTCCTCTTCGTGTTCTACGAGCTACTGACCGTCGCGACGTACCCGCTGGTCACCCACGACGAGGACGCGGAGGCCCGCGCGGCCGGCCGGAAGTACCTCACGTACACGTTCGGGGGCGGCGTCGCCGTCCTCGCCGGCATCGTGCTCGTCTACTGGCTGGCCGGTACCGTCGCGTTCACGCCGGGCGGCATCGACGGACTGGCCGCCGCGGATCCGATGTACGCTCGCGCCGCGTTCGCACTGCTCGCGGGCGGGTTCGGAGTCAAGGCGGCGCTGATGCCGATGCACTCCTGGCTCCCCGACGCGATGGTCGCGCCGACGCCGGTTTCGGGACTGCTTCACGCCGTCGCCGTCGTCAAGAGCGGCGTGTTCGGCATCTCGCGCGTCGTCTTGGACGTGTTCGGCCCGGAGACTGTCGCGGACCTCGGGGTCGGCGTCGTGCTGGCCGCCGTCGCGGCGTTTACGCTGCTGACGGCGAGCGTCATCGCACTGCGACAGGACAACCTCAAGCGCCGCCTCGCGTACTCGACGGTGAGCCAGCTATCGTACATCGTCCTCGGACTCGGCGTCGGGGCGTACGACAGCACGGGGTTGGCGTTGACCGGCGGACTGCTCCACATTCCCGCCCACGCGTTCATGAAACTCACCCTGTTCTTCTGTGCGGGGGCCATCCACGTCGAGACACACACCGACGACATCAGCGACATGGCCGGGATCGGCCGGAGGATGCCGCTGACGATGGCGGCGTTCGGCGTCGCCAGCCTCGGGATGGCAGGCATTCCGCTACTCGCCGGGTTCGTAAGCAAGTGGTACCTGTTGCTGGGAAGCGTCGAGGCGGGGTACGCCGCCTTCGCCGTCGCGCTGTTGCTGTCGGGCGTGTTGAACATCGCTTACTTCTGGCCCATTGTCTACCAGGCGTTCTTCCAGACCGCGGCGGACGCGGACACCAAGCCGCTCATCGAGAACCCGTTCGGCGGGAAGTCGACGCCCTCGGCCGTGGCGGACGGGGGACCGTCGTCGGACGACGACCGGCGGAGCGGCCCCGCTTCCGACGGCGAGTCGGACGACGGCCCGAACGCCGGGATCGCGGACGGTGAAGAGGAGTACGCCGTCGACCGGTATCCGAGCGACCATATGGAGAGTGATCCGCGAGCGGTGGAGGACCGCCAGGGCGAGGAACGCGACGACGAGAGCGACGAGCGCCCTGACGCCGGTCGCGAACACCACGGGTACGACGAGACGGACTCTGACGCCCACCACGACCACCACGGCGGGCCGCCGGTCGGCGGGTGGGAGCGTCGCTCCGTTCGCACCGAAAGCACGTGGTTCATGCTCGGTCCCATCTCGACGGCGGCCCTCGGCGCAGTCGCGCTGGGAGTCGTGCCGCACACGGCCGTGTTCCTGCAGATCGTCGATCTGGTCGTGACGGGGGTGATGGGCTGATGGTGGAGTTCACCGCCGTTCCGCCCGCCGTGCCGGTACTCGCCGTTGCGCTCCTCCTCCCCTGGCTCTCGCGCCGGGTCGGCCACGCCCTCGGCGCGCTCGCCACCGCTGTCGTGATGGCGTGGACGTATCTCGTCCCGGCGGGGGCGTATCTCGACGTGACGTTTCTCGGATTCGAAGCCGTCCTGTTCAACGTGGACGGCTTCTCGCGGCTGATGGGGATCATCTTCGGTCTCATCGGCACCGCCGCGGTGACGTACTCGTACTTCAGCGACGCCGAGAACGTCCAGACCGCGTACGCGCTGACGTACGTCGGAACCAGTCTCGGAGCCGTCTTCGCCGGCGATTGGCTCACGCTCATTTTCTTCTGGGAGCTGATGGCTATCACCAGCACGCTGCTGGTCTGGGATTACGGCGGTCCGGCGGTGCGGGCTGGCTTCCGGTACGCCCTGTTGCACGGCATCGGCGGAAGCCTACTGATGGCCGCGATCGTCTGGCACTACGCGGAAGTCGGCACCTTCCTGTTCGGATCGCTCGGGGGAGTAGACCACGCAGCGGGTATGGCCGGTGTCGTTCCGAAGGTACTCGCGGCCGTCGGGATCGGCGTCAACGTCGGCTTCGTCGGTCTGCACGCCTGGCTGCCGGACACGTACCCGCGGCCGCATATCGCCGCGAGCGTGTTCCTCTGCGTGTTCACCACCAAAACCGGGGTGTACGGCATGTACCGCGCCTTCCCGGACGGCCACCTCTGGATCGCCTACATGGGCGGCGCGATGGCCGTCTTCGGCGCGTCGATGGCGCTGCTCCAGAACGACATGCGCCGCCTGCTCTCCTACCACATCCAGTCGCAGGTCGGCTACATGGTCGCCGGCGTCGGTATCGGCGGGGCGCTCGCGACCGCGGGAGCGTTCGGTCACGTGTACAACCACATCCTCTACAAGAGCCTGCTGTTCATGACGGTCGGCGCAGTCATCTACCGGACCGGAGAGGAGAACCTGAAGAAGGTCGGCGGACTCGCCCGGGAGATGCCGCTGACCTGCCTCGCGTTTACCATCGCGGCGCTCTCTATCGCCGGGTTCCCCGGCTTCAACGGGTTCGTCAGCAAAGGGATGGTTGTCACGGCGGCCCATCACGAACATCTCGACGCGCTGTGGTATCTCCTCCTGATCGGAGGCGTCGGGACGTTCATGTCGTTCATCAAACTCGGCTACTACGTGTTCTACCACGGCGAGCGAAGCCACAGCGTTCCCGACGCTAACCGCGGCCAGCAGGCCGCGATGCTGTCTATCGCCGCGCTCTGTGTCGCGTATGGCCTCTACCCCGACGCGCTGTTCGGCATCCTGCCAGGCCACGGCGCGGAGGAGGCACACCCGTACACGATCCCGCACATCCAGGAAGTGCTGGTACTCGCCGTCATCGCTCTCGTCGGGTTCTTCCTCCTGAAGAAACCGCTGGCGAAACTGGCGGGCGTGCCGGATGTCGACTCGGCGTACGAACCGCTGACGTTCTACGCCACGCGCGCCACGGTCCGGTTCGTCACCGAAACGTACGCCGCGGTCGACCGCGCGGCCGTCGCCGCCGCCGAGGCCGCGATGGACACCGCGCGCGACCCGCGGCGGGCGACGCGATACCTGCCAGGCAGAGAGGAGATCGGCTTCGATCCCGAACAGGGCCACGTCCCGATGGACACCACTATCGGAACCAGCGTCTTGATCCTCACTGTCGTACTAACGGCGGTGCTCGCAGTGCTTCTCGTCTGACCCGTCTCGACGGGTCGGTCGCCGAGTTCTCGACCGGATTCGGCGTGGTTTATCAGTGTCCGCATCCCAGTGAGAGTCATGTTAGACGACTCCGGGGACGACCACGAGGACCCGTTCGAACTGGAAGAGGGTCCGCCCCCAGAGGAGGAACTCGGTCCCGACCTGCCTTCCGTCGACGGGCCTGACGTGCCGTCGGTGGACGTGCCGTCCGTCGATTCCGAGTACGAGGACGTTCCGTCGGACCTGCTGTGGTGGTTCTGGATACTCGTCATACTCGCTAACGCGTGCGTACTCGCGTTCAGTCTCGGAATCATGTTCGTCGCCTTCCGCGGGAACTGGAATTTCGGCGGCCGTCTGATTCTCGCCGGCGGCCTCATCGCCGTTCTCGCCTGGCGGGTCTACAACCGCTACGATCAGCGAGAAGAGTGATATGAATATTACACACATCCGATAATGCGATAATATGGTGACATCTGTTGACGGGAATAGCTTATGTAGGAGGAAGGACTGGTCGGACGTATGGTACACTGTTCGGCGTTCCCCGGATCGCTCCGCCGCCGGTCGTCGATAGTGTCGACACAACAATGGCAAGCGAATCGATGAGTAGCGGCACGGAGATAGCACCGTCCGACTCGTCCACCGACGAGGACGACAATGATCTCTCCAAAACGGAGATATTCGACGTCCTTCGGAACCAGCGGCGTAGATACGTCCTCCAGTATCTGAAGCGAAACGACACGCCGGTAGAACTGGGCGACCTGGCGAGTCAGGTCGCCGCGTGGGAGTACAATACGACCATCGACGAAGTCACTTCGGCGCAACGAAAACGCGTCTACACGACGCTCCAGCAGACGCACCTCCCGAAACTGGACGAGACGGAAATTGTCGAATACGACTCTTCGCGCGGCACCATCGAGAGCACCGAAACGACCGACGATCTGAACATCTATCTGGAGATAGTGCCCGGCAACGAGTTCGCCTGGCGCGAGTACTACCTCTCACTCGGCGCGGTCAGTTGTGCGCTCGTCGCCGCGCTCTGGGGCCACGTCTATCCGTTCACGCTCGTCTCGAACCTCGTCTGGGCGACGGTGATCGCGGTCGTCGTCACGTTCTCCGCCGTTGCACACATCTACCACGAACGGAACATGCGTCTCGGCGAACGGGAGGTCCCGCCCGAACTCGGATTCGAATCCGACGACTAGGCGAGGTTCGTCCGGATCGATGCCAGTTCCGTCCGGTCGTGATCCGGCTTTCCCGTCTCTCACCGCGATAGCCGCGACCGTTTCTCCTGTACCGCGATAGCTTCGTCCGTCTCTGCCTGCTTCCCGCCGCCCGTCGTTCAGACCGGCGCAGAAGCGAAAATTCCGAGCTTACGGACTGGTATGGGAAGTGATGTTTCACCGGATTCTGCGAAGACAACATCCAGTATTTTTTACTGGGTGGCCGAGTAGCCCCGATATGGATCAGTTACGGCGGTCCCTGCTCGATGCGCCGATCATCGAAAAAGACGGATATCACTACTTCGTTCACCCTATCAGCGATGGGGTTCCGATGCTCGAACCCGGGCTACTGCGGGAGATCGTCATCAAACTCATTCGGAAGGCCGATCTAGAAGACGTAGACAAGATCGTCACCCCCGCGGCGATGGGGATCCACATCAGCACGGCGGTGTCGCTGATGACAGACATCCCACTCGTCGTCATTCGCAAACGCCAGTACGGCCTGGACGGCGAAGTGGCGCTGTTTCAGGAAACCGGGTACAGCGATAGCGAGATGTACATCAACGACGTCGACGAGGGCGACCGCGTTCTCGTTCTCGACGACGTTCTCAGTACGGGCGGCACGCTGAACGCCATCCTCACCTCGCTGGAGGATATCGGCGCGGACGTCGTCGACACGGTCGCCGTCATCAAGAAGGCCGGGCCGAACAAACTCGACGACACCGACCACCACGTGAAGACGCTGATAAACGTCGAGGTGCAGGACGGCGAAGTCGTCATCGTCGACGGCAACGGGGACAGTTAGGACCGAAAGAAGCCGACAATCCGTTCGAACCTGCGTGGGACTTATTCGCTTCTCCGTGGTAGTACACCCGATGACATCGGTACTGTTTGTCGTCAGTCAGGAGGGGTACTGGGGGGAAGAATGCGCGACGCCGTTTTCGATGCTATCGGACCGGGACGTCGACATCGACGTTGCCACGCCGAGCGGCGGGAAACCGGTCGTCGACGACCGGTCGATCGACCCGGACACCGTCGGCGAGGACACCGTCGAGGAGGTCATGGACGTTCACAACGACGACCGGATGGCGAATCCGAAACCGCTCGCCACCGCAAGCGCGGACATGTACGACGCAGTCGTGTTCCCCGGCGGACACGGCGCTGTGTGGGACGTGAACCAGGACCGACACGCCCGCGCGCTGCTACGCGAAACCGTCGAGAGAGATGACGGCGTCGCGCTGGTCGTCTGTCACGCCGTCGCCATCCTCGCGTTCACGCGCGACAGCGACGGTGACTTCCTCGTCGAGGGCCGCGACGTCACCGGGTTCCCGAACGACTGGGAGAAAGACATCGTCGACGAACACGACAACATGCCCGACGGGCGCAAACTGCCCTACTGGGTCGAGGACGAGGTGAAAGCCGCCGGCGCGAACTGGGACGCCGAACTCGACGCCGAGGAGAGCGTCACCCACGACGGCGACCTGATCACCGGCCGCGGGCCCGAGTCCTCGCACGCGGCGGGAACCGCGCTCATCGAGCGTCTGGGCGTCGAAGCGAATTGACGCGGCGGAGCGGAACGGTAGCGGCGGTTTTATGTCTGAAGACCCGGTGTCGACGCTCCGACCGCGCCGGCAGCCTCACAACAGTCCGACTGTGGCCGTCGACGCAGTGGAGACGCTGTATCCGAGCACAGCGACGACGAGGACTGCGAGGAGCACCGACATGAACAGGTAGTGGATCGGAAAGTCCCGTTCGATAGTCGCGTACAGTCCGATGCCGACGAGACCGGGCGCGAACCCCAGGAGGAACAAAGAGACGACCCCGATGCCCCACGTGAAGTGATAGTCGCCCGTTACGTGGTCCTGACGGAGGCCCACGTATAACAGATAGACGAGTCCGACAGCGGCCGTCACAACCCCGAGTCCGAAAAGCCAGACGGGGTACGGAGGTCCGGAAGCCATACTTCGTAATCACAGGTGGTTGATAAAAGCCCGTTGCCTCCGCGACTTCACGAGTCGCTCGGCGATAAAACGCCTCGATTGAGAGTTGAATTCTGGAAAAGTAGCGGGAGGTAGATTTGAACTACCGGTCTGCGGGTTATGAGCCCGCCGGAATCTCCTGGCTATCCCATCCCGCTACATTCTCGTAACGCGGTTCGCTAGTTAAGGGTTGTGTTTCGGTCGCCGTGTGGGAGTTTCTACCTTTCCCCCTCACGAACCTGCCACGTGAAGAGACTCTCCGCGACGTAGTTGACCAGCAGGCCCGCGGCGATGCCGAACAGGTTAGCCACGAGGAACCAGAGTTCGACCCCTGCGACCCCGATAGACACGTCGATACGCCGATATAGCTGCGAGAAGACGGCGGTGGCGACGACGACGCCGCCGGCGCGGACGAGATTAGACGTGAGGAACCGGCGGACGAAAGACGCGACACCGGGCTCTCCCTGGTCTGCGAACGTCCAGTGTTCGTTTACGAGAAACATGAGAACGATCGCCGTCTCCGCGCCGGCGAGTTTGGCCAGTTCCGGCGCGACACCGAAATGGAGTAGCGTTCCGAGGACGACGTTGTCACAGACCGCTCCGAACGCGCCGACAGACACGAACTGGCCGAAGCGGACCCCCGAGCGGAGCGCACGCAGGCGAGGGCGGATGGCATCGATCATGGGATCACTCGTTATCGGGCGAGAACCGGTCGACGAGCGCGATAGGGTCGTCGACCGTGCGTGCGATGGCGGCGTGGAAGCTATCGCCCCGAACGCGGCGAGCGCGGTGGCGGGCGCGAAAGAGCGCGCGGCCGAGTTCGAGCGCGGTTCCGACGGGCGAGACTGTCGAGTTGGGCATGTCCTCCCACGTGACCGGTACCTCGACGATGCGGTGGTCGAAAGCGGCGGTCATCGCGATCAGTTCCACGTCCCAGGCGAAGCCCGGTTCGTACAGATGGCTTCGGACGTCCCGCCAGGCGTCGCGCGTGATGGCCTTCGCCCCGCACTGGAAGTCGTAGAGGTCGGCGGCGAGGAGCCGCCGGGCGACCCAGGCGAACACGTCGCCGAGTCGGCGGCGCGCGAACGTCTGGTGGCCGCGCACGTCGGCGTCGGGATGGCGACGGGAGCCGACGGAAAGGGAGGCGTCGCCCGCGCGAAGCGGTTCGACTACCTCGGCGACAGAGGTCGCCGGCGTGCTACCGTCCGCATCGGCGAACGCGAGGATGTCGGTGTTCAGGCGCTCGAACCCGAACGTGATCGCGCCGCCTTTCCCCCGGCGCGTAGCGACGGCGTTGACCGTCGCCGGAAGGTCCGTCAGTGCGTCCCGGACTCCCGCGTCGGGGTCGTCGAGTTCGACGCGGAGCACCTCCGGGTCGAGGCGCTCGTCGAGCGCCCGGACGTACGACCGCAGGACGTCGATGTCGGGGCGGTAGGCCGGCACGACAACGCCGAGGGACGGAGGCATCTACCAGCATGAGGCGGCCGGGATGAGTAAAATGATTCGGTAAACGCCCAGCACCGAACGCCTATCTATCGCCCGAACGACTGTGACAGTATGACACGCGTTGCGCTCATCGCACACGACGACGAGAAACCGGAACTCATCGATCTGGCGACTGAGTACGACGAGACGCTGGAATCGTTCGAACTGATCGCCACCGGGACGACCGGCAAGCGTGTGATCGAGGAAACGGGCCTCGACGTCGAACGGAAGGCGTCGGGTCCGCTCGGGGGCGATATGATGATCGGTGCCGAAGTCGCTGAGGGGCGCATCGACGCGATCATCTTTCTGCGAGACCCGCTGACCGCGCAACCTCACGAGCCGGATATCACTGCGTTGCTACGGATCTGCGACGTCCACGACACGCCGCTCGCGACGACGCGCACCTCCGCGGAGTACGTCCTCGACGGTCTGCGGCGGGAGCACGGACAGGGTAGCAACAACTGAAACGATTCATACACTGACCGCCCAGCCGTCGTGCGATCAGATCTCCATCGACTGTCAGTGGCTACCGTAGCGTACCGTTCGGACGACGCCTCCTTTCACGGTCAGATATAAGATCGACCCGTACCGATCACTGGTATGAGTGGTCGAGTTCAGTCGATTCACACTGCGCCGGAGCAAGGGGCCGAACCGGAGTCGCACGAGCGAGCGGAGGCTGTCGCCGACGCCGGACTTCGAGGCGACCGATATTTCGTCGAAGAAGGCACGTTCGCCGAGCGGTCGGGAAGCAACCTGACGCTCATCGAACACGAGGCTCTCGCGGCCGTCGAGCGCGACTACGGGATCGAACTCGAAGCGGGAGTGCACCGTCGGAATATTACCACCGAAGGCGTTCGGCTCAACCACTTCGTAGACCGCAGGTTCCGCGTCGGCGAGGCGGTGTGCGTCGGGACAGAGCTGTGCGAACCGTGCTCGTATCTGGAGCGCCGCCTCGAAACACAGGGCGTCCGCGAGGCGCTCGTTCACCGCGGTGGACTGCGGTGTCGGATCATCGACGGCGGCCGGGTTCGCGTCGGCGACGACGTTGTCCCCTGTAGCGCGTAACTGTCAAAACCGACGAATAAATGCGGGTAGAGCACTTTCAGGCAACTATGACGGGTCAGATAGTCGGTAGCCTACAGGACCAGGCAACCGTTGCCGAGCGCGTCGACACCGGCGATGCTCCCGATTGGGTCGCCGACCACTGGAACTCGTTCCGGGACGGGCTGTTGGGCGAGCGGAACGGTTCGCCGTTTCCCTGCTTTTTCGGGGTCGAGTCAGTCGAAAACGGAGATCCGCTGTACACTGCAGTCCCCTCGACGACTCACAAGGACGCGCTACTCGGTCTGGGGCGGACGCTGCTCGACTATCTCGACACCTATCAGGACCACAGCGACCGTGCGTCGCTGGTCGCGTTTTTCAAGCCGCCCGAACGGGAACTCGGGGAGGCGAAGTATCACGAGCGGCTGTGGCACATCCTGCAGTTTCTCCACGTTCACGACCCGGAACCGTGGCCAGAGGATATCACGACTGACCCCGACGACCCGTACTGGGAGTTCTGCTTCGGCGGCGAGCCGATGTTTCCGACCTGCCGAGCGCCGTTCTACGAGAAGCGAAACAGCCGGTACTGTCCCGTCGGTCTGGAGATCACCTTTCAGCCGCGGGCGCTGTTCGAACAGCTGAACGTAACCCCAGAGACGGAGGCGGGGCGACACGCCAGAGACGTGATCCAGGGTCGTCTCGAAGAGTACGACGGCGTCTGTCCGCACGCCGATCTCGGCGACTGGGGCGTGGAAGGGGACCGCGAATGGTCCCAGTATATGCTGTCAGAGGACCCGGACCAGGCACCGGACGAGTGTCCTATCGACGTCACCCGCGAACATCCGAAGTCGGAGTTGTTGCTCGACCCTGCTCGGCAGTCTGAAGCCGTAACGCTTCCCGGGGGCGACCACTGATGTTCGGGACCAGTGAGCAACCGGTTCTCCTCCTCGTTGATTTCCAGCGGGGGTTCGACGACTCGCAGTGGGGGACGCGCAACAATCCGGACGCCGAAAGAAACGCCGCCCGGTTACTCGAGACGTGGCGCGAGCGCGGACTCCCCGTCGTACACGTCCGCCACGATTCCGCGGAACCGACGTCACCGCTCCGCAGCGACGAACCCGGGTTCCGGTTCAAGCGAGGACTCGAACGGCGCGACGGCGAGGTCGAGTTCGTCAAACGGGTCAACGGCGCGTTCGTCGACACAGGTCTGGAATCGTGGCTACGCGAGCGGGGGTACGAAACGCTCGTCGTCTGCGGGCTGACGACAGACCACTGCGTATCAACGACGACGCGCATGGCGGAGAACCGCGGGTTCGACGTACACCTGATGCGTGACGCGACGGCCTCGTTCGGGCGGACGCTCGACGGCGAGCGGTTCGACCCGGAAACAGTGCATCGTACGGCTCTCGCGCATTTGCAAGGGGAGTTCGCGTCCGTCACAGAGACCGACGCAGTCGTCGAGGCTGTTTCCGACCGGGAGTAGCGTTGTCCGCCCGGTCGGATGAACTCGGCCGACGCTGTTCGGAACAGACCACCCGCTGACAGACGGCGAGTACGGTTATCGGCACGGGTCCGACCACTAAGAGAAAGGGTTTACACGGAGGCCTACATTCTCCGGAGTGATGCAGTACGTCGCGGTCCTCTCGTGGATTGCGGTTTATCTCGCCCTCGGCGTCGCCGTCGGGCGTCCGTTCGCCGCGCTGTACCGGCGACTGTCGAACGACGAAGCGACCGGTCTGACGCTGAGTGCAGTCGCCGTGGCGGCGCTCTGTTACTGGTTCGGCCTGTCGCTTCTGGCGTGGCCGGCGTTCGTCGCCGCCGTCGGCGTACTCGCGCTCTGTGCCGGCGTGGCCGCGCGAACGGACGCGCTCGACGACTGGGTACGGCACCTCCAACCGGCGCTCGTCGGACTGGCCGTCGTCGCGCTTATCGCCGGACTGGCCGGCGCGTGGCCGGACGAGCGCGTCGCCCGCTACTTCCTCCGTCTAGAGACCGGATACGTCGCTCGCTGGTACGTCGCGTTCCTCGGCCTCGGCGCACTCGCGCTCCCGGTCGCCGCGCTCGTGTTCGACCGGTTTGCCGACCGAGGCGCGGGAATCGCTCTCCCGTTCGCCCTGGCGCTCCTCGGCGTGGTCGGCTACTGGGTCGGACACGTCACGTTCGGGCCGGTCGCGCTGGCCGCCGGGATTCTCGTCATCGGGGTCGGTTCCGCGGTGGCATTGCACCGGGGCGTCACGGTAAACTGGGGGGTGTACGGGGAGATAGTCGTCGTTTTCACCCTGGCTTTCGGCCTCCTCGTCGCTCTCCGGGGGGTCAACCCGGTCATCGAACCCGGCGGCGGCGAGAAGTTCCTCGACTTCGGACTGCTGAAGTCGCTCCTCCGGTCGAGCGCGCTCCCGCCGGAGGACATGTGGTTCGCCGGCGAACCGGTGAAATACTACTACGGCGGCCACATGCTCGCCGCGCTACTGACAGAACTGACGGCGACGCCCGCGCGGTACGCGTACAACCTCGCGCTCGCCGGCGTCTACGGGACGCTCGCGGCGACCGTCTACGGACTCGCACGCGCCATCGCGGCTGCACGCGAACGCTCGCCCCGGACCGCCGGTGCGTTCGCCGTCGTCTTCGTCGCGGTGGCGAGTAATCTCTCGACGCCGCTCCGACTGCTGGTGTGGAAACTACCGGGAGCGGCCGGAGAGCTGCTCGCCTCGGTCGCCAGTCTAGAGGTTGCCCAGCGCCCGAGCGTCGCCGCCGGCCCGGATTCGTTCTACTACTGGACGGCCAGTCGGATCATCGACCGGCGGGTCGTCGATGGCGACCAGTGGCATTTCATCAACGAGTTCCCCTTCTTTGCCTTCCGCAACGGCGACCTCCACGCGCACATGGTCAGCACGCCGTTCCTGTTGCTGATCGCGGCGCTTTTGTTCCAGTACTGGCTCACCCCGGCCGCGGAGAAACGCCGTCGCCGCGCGCTGGTCTTTCTCGCCGTGCCCGCGTTCGGCGGTCTACTCGCCGTCATCAACACGTGGAGCTTCCCCGCAGTGGGCGGCCTGACGTGGATAGCGCTGACGTTCGCGCCGGCCGACCCGGCGTCGCTACTCCCCCGGCGCGCCGAGGCGGCGGTCGACCGGCTCCGCGGGGGTTCCCCGCTCCGCTCCGAGGGGGTCCGCGTCGGAACGGCCGTCGCCGCGGCCGCCGCCGTCACGGCGCTGGGCGTGCTGTTCGCGCTTCCGTTTTTCACGGGGACCGCGAGCGGTCGGAGCGTGGGCTTCCTCCCAGAGAACCGGAGCAACGCGGCGGGCCTGTTGGTCGTCCACGGGGCGTTTCTCGCAGTCACCGTGACGTACCTGCTCGCCCGGGACGGCATCGAGGACCGGTTACCGACGCTGTTTGCGGTGACCGTCGCCGTCCTCTTTCTCGTCACGGCTCCGTACGAGCTGACCGCCGTGGCGCTGTTCGGTCCGGTCTTGCTGGTCGCCTGGATACTGCTTCGAACCGAGAGCGACGTCGGATACGAGACGGCCCTTCTCGTCGGCGCACTGGGTCTGGCGACGCTCGTCGAGTTCGTCTACGTTGTCGAGGAGGCCGGGCCCGGGCGGCTGAACACTGTGTTCAAGATCTACGTGCAGGTGTGGATACTCTGGGGCACCGCCGCGGGCGTCATGCTCGCCGACCGGGCACCCCTGGTGGCGACGGTCCGGGCTCTGTGGCACCGCGCGGCGATGGCCGTTCCGAGAGCGGACCGCTCGGTCGGCGGATCGGCCGAAAAATCGTTAGACGGCGGCAGCCGAACCGTCGAGGTGACGGCCGGCGGCGCGACGGCGTCGCTGCTCGCCGTCGTCCTGCTGGTTTCGCTGTCGCTGTACAGCGGCTTCGTCGTCGATACTCAGTTCGAGAGCGGCACCGAAGACCCCACGCTGGATGGAACGGCGTACGTCGCCGACCACCACGCGAAAGAAGCGGCCGCCATCGCGTGGCTCGACGAGCGGGAGGGTCAGCCCCACATCGTCTCCGCGCCGGGCACGTCCATCTACGAGTGGGCGAACCCCGCGTCGAGTCTCACCGGACTCCCGACCGTCGCCGGCTGGAACCACGAGGTCGGCTATCGCGGCGCGGAACCGTACCGACAGCGCGTCGTGGAGGTCGAGACGATCTACACTGGGTCCGCCGCCGACCGCGCCGCACTCCTCCGGAAGTACGACGTCACGTACATCTACATGGGTCCGGAGGAGCGCCAGCGCTACGGGACGCGGGACCTCCACGAAGACCCGGGAATCACGAAAGCGAAGGAGTACCCGTTCGTCGTCATCTTCCGAGTGGACCAGTCGGAACTGCAAGAGAGCACTGATAGTTCCGTAGTGTAGAACGCCGCCGCTGTTTCGACCGAGCGAACGGCTCAGACAGAGAGGTCGCTTTTGGCTTTCACGACGTCTAACGCCTCGGATTCGATCCGTTCGACGTCGAGCCAGTGGGGGATGTAATCGCGCGTCTCGAAGGCCTCTCGCTCGTCCTCGGTTCCGATGATACACCAGATCTGCGGTTCTTCGGGACCGTGCCACTCGCCCTGCCGGTTGATCTGAAAGACGATCTGCTCCTCGCCGTCGTACTCGATGATGGCGTCCTTGCGGATCCCCGGGTCGCCCGACACGATGAGTCGCTTCATGCGCACGTGTTCGGAGGATATCCCATTAAGCGCTTCGAAGGGGCGCAATTGGAGGAGCGTTTCCAACTCGTCACACTCCAGTCCACACGCAATCGTGCTATCAGGCGTAAAAACGCGACTGTACGCCCGACACCTGACGGCGACGCGACCACACGTCTGCACCGTTGGCCGACACGAACCAAACGGGTTTTAAACGACGCTCCGTAACTGCCCGTAAGGTAGATATCTATGGAGATGCCTCGACGTTTCAACACGTATTGCCCGCACTGTAACGAACACAACGAACACGAAGTCGAGAAGGTCCGAGGCGGCCGTTCCACCGGTATGAAGTGGGACGACCGGAAGCAGAAGGAAGGCGAGAAAGGGATCGGGAACCGCGGTCGGTTCTCGAAAGTCCCCGGTGGGGACAAGCCCACGAAGAAGACGGACCTGAAGTACCGCTGCGGCGACTGCGGCCAGGCCCACCTCCGCGAGGGATGGCGCGCCGGACGACTCGAACTTACCGACTAAACCATGCCAGGAAGCTTCCACACCGTACGATGCCCGGACTGCGAGAACGAACAGACCGTCTTCGAGAAGGCCTCGACCGAAGTGTCGTGTGCCGTCTGCGGTCACACGCTCGCACGGCCGACCGGCGGGAAGGCCGACTACGAGGGCGAGGTCGTCGACACCGTCGAGCACCGCGAGTCGAGCAGCAAGTCGGACGCTGACGAGGCGGTCGAAGCACGATGAAGTTCAGCGGCTGGCCCGAAAACGGGGAGCTCGTCGTCGGCAAGATAGACGAGATAGAAGACTTCGGCGTCTTCGTCGACCTCGAGGAGTACGAGGACAAGCGCGGTCTCATCCACATCAGCGAAGTCGCAAGCGGGTGGATCAAGAACGTCCGCGACCACGTCCGAGAGGGCCAGACCGTCGTCTGCAAAGTGCTTGACGTCGACACGGAATCCCAGCAGATCGACCTGTCCCTGAAAGACGTCAACGACCACCAGCACTCCGACAAGATACAGGAGTGGAAAAACGAGCAGAAGGCCGACAACTGGATGGAACTGGCCTTCGGCGAGGACATCGACGACGAGACGTACGGCGCTATCGCCAACGAACTGCTCGCGGCTCACGGCAGCCTCTATCAGGGCTTCGAGCAGGCCGCCATCCACGGCGAGGAGGCGCTCGAAGAGACCGACCTCAGCGACGACGAACTGGACGCGATAGTCGAGACGGCGCGGGAGAACGTCTCCGTCCCCTACGTCAAGGTGACGGGGTACGTCGACCTCGAGTGTCCCGACGGCGACGGCGTTGACGCCATCAAGGAGAGTCTCCAGGCCGCCGAAGGGAACGGAGAGGTCCCCGACGAGGTCGACCTCGAAGTCACCTACGTCGGCGCGCCGGAGTACCGCATCCGCGTTCAGGCCCCGAACTACAACACGGCCGAGGACCAGCTAGAGGCGAGCGCACAGCGCGCCGCCGACAGAGTGTCCGAGTTCGGCGGCACGGGTAGCTTCCACCGCGAGCGTCGCTCCGACGACGAATGAGGTCCGACATCCGGGTGTGTTCGACCTGGGAGACCGAACACGACCGCCCGGTGTACACGCTCTCCGAAACCTGTCCCGACTGCGGAGCAGACGCGGTGAACTCCGCGCCAGCGCCGTTCAGTCCCGAAGACCGGTACGGCGAGTACCGACGCGCTCTTAAGCGGCGCGCCCGCGAGTAAGCCGTATGGACGAACTCGATATCGAGACGGTCGACGAGGTCGAACTATCGGACCCCGTACTCGTCGAAGGGCTGCCCGGCGTCGGGCACGTCGGCAAACTCGCCGCCGAGCATCTTCTCGAAGAGCTCGATAGCACGCTCGTCAGGCAGGTGTACTCCGAACATTTCCCACCGCAAGTCGACATCGACGAGGCGGGCATCGCCGAACTGACCTGCGCCGAGTTCCACGCCATCGAAGTCGGGAACGCGTCGGAGACGCAGGCGGACGATGGTGACGGCGATATCGGGGGCCGGGACCTTCTCGTACTCACCGGCGACCACCAGGCGCAGGACAACATCGGTCACTATCGGCTGTCGTCGGCGTTTCTCGACATCGCCGACGAGTTCGGCGTCTCCGAACTGTTCGCGCTCGGCGGCGTCCCGACCGGCGAACTCATCGAGGAGTACGACGTCCTCGGCGCGGCAGCCAACGAGGACCTGAAAGACGACCTCGAAGGGGTCGGTGTCGAGTTCCGAGAGGACGAACCCGCCGGCGGTATCGTCGGCGTTTCCGGCCTGCTGCTCGGACTGGGCCGTCGCCGCGAGTTCGACGCCGCCTGCCTGATGGGCGAGACGAGCGGCTACCTCGTCGACCCGAAGAGCGCCCGGGCCGTCCTCGAAACGCTCGAAGAGCTCCTCGGATTCGAACTCGACTACGAAACGTTAGAGGAGCGTGCCGACGAGATGGAGGAAGTCATCAGCAAGATCCAGGAGATGGAACAACAGCAGTCGATGGACGTCCCGACCGACGAGGACCTCCGGTACATCGGATAGAGCGCCGTTCGCGACGGTCGCAGCCGCCGTTTCTCAGATCCCGATTATCTGTCGCCCCAGCTCTAACCCGGCCTGGGGGACGCGATACAGTATCAGCCCGGCAGCGACGAGTTCGACGCCTGTCACGATCACCGTCGCTATCTCCGCGTGGTCGCTGCTGACGGCGACGCCCGTCGGGAGGCCGTACTCCTTCGTGTACGGATAGAAGAAGGCGATGCCGCGCTTGCTGCCTGCGAGGTCTAACACGTAGTGCGTGAGGATGCCGATCCAGACGAACTCCAGATTTCCGAAGAAGTACGGAAAGGCGACGAACCCGCCGAGCACCGGGAGGTTGTGCAGTGTCTTGCGGTGTTTTCCGAACGCCGTGTCGACGTCGGGGAAGAGCGCACCGAGTACGACCGGGATGCCGACCTCGACGATAGTGATAAACGTCCGCTCGTCGCCGACCGGTTCGAGCAGGTAGCCGAGACCGATGCTGAGAAGTATCGCGTTCAGTACGTGTCCTCGCTTGTTCATGACGGTACCCGGAGAGTCACGACCGGACGGGTACAAACGTTTCCCTTACTCGACGGATCTGCCGCCCGCTCCGTCGAGTTCCGCGGACAGGTCCGCGAGCGTTTGCTCGACGGTCGACTCGCGGACCGCCGCGCGGTCGCCGTCGAACCGGTGGCGCGTCGCGGTGGCGTACGAGGTTTCCGTCCCCCACTCACCCGCGTAGGCGACGCCGACGTACACCGTCCCGACGGGAGTTTCCTCGGTTCCGCCGGTCGGGCCGGCGACGCCGGTCGTCGAGAGGCCCCAGGTCGTATCGGTCTTATCGCGGACACCGCGGGCCATCTCGCGGGCGACCCGCCCGCTGACCGCGCCGCGTTCGTCCAGTGATTCGCGTGAAACGCCCAGCAAGTGCCGTTTCGCGTCGTACGCGTACGCGATGATCCCGCCCTCGAAGTAGTCGCTTGCGCCGGGGACGGCTGTCAGCGCCGCGCCGACGAGACCGCCCGTACACGACTCCGCCGTCGCGACGGTGTGGTCGGCCTCGCGCAGGCGGTCGCCCAGGCGTTGCTCGATCGACTGCTCGCTCATGCGTGAGTGGTCGGCGGGCGGGCAGTTAAACGGTGTCCCGGTCGGTGTACGTCCATCGCTCGACGATAGTCCCCTGACCGTCGAACCGATGGAAATCCGCGAACCCGAATTCGACGGTGTCCCCGCCCTGTTCTCCCTCGAACCGCCCGCGGACGGCGACTATATCGCCATCGGGAACGACAGCGTGAACGTCGTGGGTCCCGTTTTCCAGCGCTCGCTCGTCGAGGTAGAACCGTCGGAACTCCTCCATCCCCTCGATCGGTTCGTTCCCGGGACGGTCGTATCTGATGTCGTCCGCGAACAGCGAGAATAGGTCCTCGTACGCTTCGTCGTCGACGTAGCGGTAGTACTCTCGGACGCGCTCCGGCCGTGCGTTTCCCATGGTCCGACAGTCGACTGCGGAGGGTAAAGATGCCACGGACGGCCCCAGACCGTGGGTTCCCGGTGTCTCAGTTACTCGGCGGAAAGCGACGGCGTCGTCGTCTCGACGGCGTTGATCCGTTCCTCGGCGTACTCCTCGGCGGCGTCGAGCACCGTCGTTTCGCGCGCCTCCGCCCGTTCGATCATCTCCGACAGACGGTCGCCGATAGCGGCCGCCTCCTCGTACGCTTCCTCGCGCGTGCCGCCGAAGTGGTCCTTGGCCACGGTGATTAGCCCGCCCGCGTTGATGACGTAGTCAGGGGCGTACAGGATATCCAGATCCCGGAGGTCGCTCGCGTGTCGTCGTTCGGCGAGGACGTTGTTCGCAGCGCCGGCGACGATGTCGCAGTCGAGTTGCGGGATCGTCTCGTCGTTGACGACGCCACCGATCGCACAGGGGGCGAAGATATCACACGACTGTTCGTACACCGCGTCGGATGCGACCGTCTCCACGTCGTGTGAGTCCGCGAACGCCTCGACGTTCTCGCTGTCGATGTCCGAGACGGTCACCGACGCGCCGTCTTCGAGCAACGCCTCGGCGAGCGAGCGGCCCACTTTCCCGAGACCCTGAACCACGACGTCGAGGTCGGCCGTCGTCTCCGTTCCGTAGACGTGTTCCGCGCAGGCACGGATCCCGTGGAACACGCCGTGTGCCGTGATCGGCGAGGCGGTGCCGAGACCGTCGCTCGCGCCGACGACGTGGTTCGTCGTTCGCGCGACGACGTCCATGTCCTCGACCGTCGTGTTGACGTCGACGGAGGTGAGGTAGCGACCGCCCATGCAGTCGACGGCCCGGCCGTACGCTTCGAGGAGGTCCTCGGTCTTTATCTCGTCGGGGTCGCCGATGACCACCGCTTTCGCGCCGCCCAGCGGGAGGTCCGCGGCGGCAGCCTTGTAGGTCATCGCCTCCGAGAGTCGCAGTACGTCGGTTAGCGCGTCCTCCTCGGTGTCGTAATCGAGGATCCGTGTCCCGCCGAGACCCGGCCCCAGGGTCGTGTCGTGAACGGCGATGATGCACTGTAATCCCGTCTCAGGGTCGGAGAAATACGACACCTGTTCGTGGCCGGCGTCGCCGATCGAATCAAATACCATATCATATAATCGTTTCGCTTACCGTAAAAATTCTACCGACTTCCATCGTCTCTCAGGTGCGTTCCGGCGATCGTTACTGGGGGGTTCCGCAAGCGGTTTGTCGCCTCTTGGCCTGTATCGAACTATGAACCCGTCGGAGGTGGCATGATCGCTATGGAGTACGAAACGCCGCTGTTTTTCCACATCATGCAGTACGCCGCGGACGCGGAGGCGAGCGACCGGACGTGGACGGCCGCGGGCGATGCCGCGGCCGCCGACGTTATCGACATGGTGAGCGGGAATCCCGACTGGGAGCCGCCCGCGGCGCTCCGCGAGGGCCTGCACGAGTACGCCGACCTGAGCGGCGACCGGTTCCAGTACCCGCCGAGCGAAGGCCTGCGGGAGTTGCGAGAGGAGGTCGCCGCCCGGCGGAACGTCGACGTGGAACAGGTGGTCATCACCAACGGCGCGGGCGAGGCCAACTACCTCGCGATGGCCGCCGCGCTCGAAGTCGCGGACGGGGACGAAGTCCTGCTCACGGACCCGGTGTACCCGTACTACCCCGGCAAGACGACGATGCTCGGCGGGGACGCGACGTACGTGCCGGCGGACGAGGACGGCACTCTCGACCCCGAAGCCGTGCGCGAACGGGCGGGCGAGGAGACGGCGCTGATCCTGGTCAACTCGCCGAACAACCCGACCGGGGGCGTCTACGACGCCGAGACGATGGGCGAACTCGTCGACATCGCCGAGGCGGTCGACGCGACGCTGATCAGTGACGAGGTGTACGACCACTTCGACTACTCGGGCGAGTTCACCACGGCGCTCGATTACGACTCCGACCGCCGCATCGTCACTAACGCCTTCTCGAAGTCGATGGCGATCACCGGGTTCCGGGTCGGTTACGCCGTGTTCCCGCACGATATGGTCGACCGGGCCAAGGGACGGCACATGCTGGTCAACGTCGCCGGGAGCCGTCCCGCTCAGTACGCCGTCCTCCACGCGCTCCGGGAAACTCCCGCGGAGTACTACGCCGAGAACCGCCGCACGCTCGAAGGACGGATAGGGACGTTCACCGCGGCGCTCGACGAGGCGGGTGCCGACTACACCCGTCCGGACGGTGCGTTCTACGTCATGGCTCGGTTCGACGGCTTCCCCGGGACGGTCGACAACGTGAAGCGCCTGATAGACGAGGCGGGCGTGGCGGGGATGCCCGGCGAGACGTTCGGCACGCGCCGCGAGGAGTGGATCCGCTTCGCGCTGGTCACGCCGCACGTCGAGGCGGCCGCGGAGCGACTCGCCGAGTACTTCGACTGAGAGGAACTGCTGGAAAGCAGTTCGGGAGTTCGCCGACCCGGCGTCGGCGAATACCGGTACACAGTTCGAACGGCCCTTTGAGAGGGTCGCTCCGATTAGACTGCCTTTGCGCGGAGAGAGGCCAGGTCGTCGGCGGCGTCCTCGGCCGCGTTAGCGACCTCGTCCATCGTCACGACGAGTTCGCGGACCGCTAGCGCTTCGGCCGTGGTCCCGCCGTCGAACGCCCGCCGGATCAGATCGTACTTGGTCGCGTCGCAGTCGCGTTCCAACCGCCGGACGGCGGAGAGCGTGTCTTCAACGTCAGCGACCGAGTTTTTCTCGAACTCCGTCTCGTCGGGGTCGTCGAAGACGGACCCCTCGAACACCGCGGCGAGGTGCCGCGTGGCGTCGTGTGCGTGCCACGACATCTGCCGGAGGCCCGCGAGGACGGCGTCGTCGAGGTCGGGCCGCATCGCCGACAGTTCCTTCGCGACCGTCTCGGCCGTGGAGACGACGCGGTCCGCCGCGACGACTACCTCCACGAGGCCACCGGAGAACAGGTAGGGTCGGGCGAACGACGGCGGCATCTCGTCCGTGACGGACCGCCTGATGTCGGCCACGAGTTCGTCGCAACGCGACTCCAGGCGACAGAGGCGATCGACCGCCCGGTCGAACGCCGCCGGGTCGGTGCCGTACGTTTCGGCCGCGGTCCGGAGCAGGTCAGTACCGTCGACCAGTGCGCTCAGGAACTCGGTGACGGTGTCTGCAAGTGCGTCGGCGTGGACGGTCTCAGCCATCACACGAAAGAGCGGCCGGCACGTACCTCGTCGTTTATATTACCAGTCCGGGCCGCACCGGTTGGGAATAGTTGTCATCCAAGCCGTCACCGTGACAACGCTTAAGCCCCCGACCTCGCTGGTTGTATCCGATGCCTGACCCGATCGTAGTGGCGCTTCTGGCGCTCGTTCTCCTCGTCGGCCTGGCCGGTCTCGGCCTCGCGTACCGGACGCACGGTCGACTGGGAGACGTTGCTGAGGCCGACCGGATCGACGAACTGGAAACCCGCATCGCCGACGCGGAGGCGGCCGCGTCCGACGCCGCCGAGACCGACGAATCGCTCGACGCGGTTCGGTCGGCGGTCGACGAGCTATCGGCGAACACCGCGGACTTCGACGACGTGGCGGACCGGATCGACGACCTCGAAGCCGAGATGTCACGGGTCGACGACGTGGCGGCGGACGTCGAACGCATGGACGACCTGTCCGACCGCCTCGCCGACGTCGACGACGGATTCGACGCGTTACGCGAGCGCTTCGACGGATTTGAACAGCGGTTCGACGAGGCGGAGAGGCGGTTCGACGAAATCGACGGACGGCTCGGCGAGATGGAAGGCCAGTACGACGAGATCGAGGGGCGACTCGGCGAGATGGACGCCCGATTCGACGATGTCGACGAGCGCCTGACGACCGCGGACGACACCGCCGACAGGGTCGCCGACGTGGAGACGGAACTGGCGTCGCTGTCCGAGTCAGTGCCCGACGCGACTGCGCTGGGAGAGCGTATTAACGACCTGAACGCGCGTGTCGACGAGGTCAGCGAGGAAGTTGCCGACGTCGACACGGCCGATGCAGACCGTCTCGCCGCGATAGAGGACCGACTCGACGGACTGGCCGACGAGGTCGCGGCCGTCGGGGAATCCGAAAGCGACGGCACCGGCGATGACGCGCTCGATGACCGCCTCTCCGCCGTCGAGGCCGAACTCTCCGCGCTCGACGACCGCTTCGGAGAGGTCGAATCCGCGGTCGCGGAGGCGGAGACCCGACTGGCGACGCTCGACGGGGCGGTAGACGACGTGCGCGAAACCGTCGCCGACGAAACCGCGGCGGTCCGGAACGAGGTCGACGCGGTCGCGGACACCGTCGACGAGACGACCGAACGCGTCGACGCTACCGCCGAACGCGTCGACGGCGTGTCCGACACCGCGAGCGAGATTTCCGAGCGGATGGACACCGTCTCCGGTCGCGTGGACGACCTCTCCGGCGACGTGGCCGAGGTGACAGATGCTGTGGGCGAAGTGAGCGGCGACGTGGACGAACTCTCAGCTGACGTCGACACGGTGACGGACGCCGTGGATGACCTCTCTGGCGACGTTGACGGCGTGTCCGGGCGCGTAGACGAGACGGCGGACCGCGTCGGGGACCTGACCGACCGGATCGCCGCACTGGAAGAGACCGTCGCCACCGTCGAGGAGAGGGTTGTCGCGGTCGAGGACCGCGTCGGCAACGCGGACGACGAGCGGAGCGTTGCCTCGCTGGCCCCGACCGTCGAGCGCGTCGCGGAGGAGGTTACGGCGCTCGACGACCGACTCGACGAGTTGGAACCGGCCGCGGAAACGGGACGCGGCGAGTCGGACGCCATCGACCCGGAGCAACTCGACCGCATGGAGAAGACGCTGCTCGAACTCGACACAGAAGTGTCCGCGCTGGGCAACCGCCTCGACGACGTGGAGGCTCGGACCGACGAGACAGCGGCCGAGAGCGTCGATGAGGACGAGCCAGAGAACGACCTGGACGAACAGTTCCAGCAGTTGCTGGAAGAGAGCGACGACGAGAACCCGCTCTCCGGGTCCGGCGGGCCGACGGTAAAGCGGGAGTCCGACCTGGACGAGTAACCGGGAAGTACACAAGCGTTCGACGGCTACCGCCCGGTATGAGTTCTATCGACGTGGAGCCCGTCGACGACGTCGAGGAGGAGGGCGGCGACGTCCGCGAACGCGAGGACGCGACCGCCAGGACGCTCGACCCGGACGCCGACTACGTGCTGTACGGCGGTAAGGGGGGCGTCGGGAAGACCACGATGGCCGCGTCGACGGCGCTGGCGAGCGCTCGCGGCGGCACGACGACGCTCGTCGTCTCGACGGACCCCGCGCACTCGCTTTCGGACACCTACGAGGCCGATGTCCCGTCTCGCCCGGCGCGGATCCGCGACGACGTGCCGCTGTACGCCGCGGAGA
This sequence comes from Halostella sp. PRR32, assembly GCF_034808085.1. Lineage (NCBI taxonomy): Archaea > Methanobacteriati > Methanobacteriota > Halobacteria > Halobacteriales > Natronoarchaeaceae > Halostella > Halostella sp. PRR32. The sequence continues at coordinate 745,351 of NZ_JAXHGL010000003.1, read as the reverse complement.
TAGACCCCGACACCGCCATCGAGGACGGGACCGCGGCGTTCGCCGGCGGCGACGGGAACCAGCCACTCGGCGGACTGGGCGAGATGCTGGGCGGAGAGGGCGGCCCGATGGAGTCGCTGATGGGCGGCGCAATGCCCGGCGCGGACGAGGCGGCGGCGATGCAGACCCTTATCGAGTATCTGGACGACGAGCGCTTCGACCGCGTCGTGGTCGACACCGCGCCGACGGGCCACACGCTCCGACTGCTCGAACTGCCCGAGGTGATGGACACGATGGTCGGCCGGATGCTCTCGCTCCGCGAACGCCTGGGCGGGATGATGGACGGCGTCAAGGGAATGTTCGGCGCTGGCGGCGTCGAGGAGGAAGACGTCGAGGACGGTGTGGACGACCTCCGAAAGCTATCGGAGCGGATCGAACGACTGCGCGCGACGCTTCGGGACCCGGAGCAGACCGATTTCCGCGTCGTGATGGTTCCGGAGGAGATGAGCGTCTTCGAGTCCGAGCGCCTGCTGGCACAGTTAGACGAGTTCCAGATCCCCGTCGGTACCGTCGTCGTCAACAAGGTGATGGAGGACCTCGCTGACGTGACGAGCGAGGTGGACGCCGCGCAGTTCGTCTCGCCGGACCTCGACTCCTGCGAGTTCTGCCAGCGCCGCTGGGACGTTCAACAGGACGCGCTCGCCTCGGCACAGGACGTGTTCCGCGGCCACGACATCAAGCGCGTTCCGCTGTTCGCGGACGAAGTTCGCGGAGAGGAGATGCTGCGTATCGTCGCGGCCTGTCTGGACTAGCAGTCCGGGCCGGTAGAACGACCAGTTACTCGACGACCAGCACCCGCAGGTCGTTCAGGTTCGTCCCGGTCGGCCCCGTCACGAGAAGCGCGTTGCGGGCATCGAGATACGGATACGCGTCGTTCCCGGCGAGGGCCGCCCGCGCGGACGCCGCGTCCTCAACCGTTGCCTCGTCGACGAGCGCGCCGGCCGCATCCGTCGCCCCGTCGCTCCCGTCGGTGTCGACTGCGGCGACAGCGATTCCGCTCTCGCTTTGGGCAGTCGCGACACTGTCGAGTTCCAGCGCCGCGCTGACGGCGAACTCCTGGTTCGGGCCGCCCTCGCCGTCACCCCGGACCGTCACCGTGGTTTCGCCGCCAGAGAGGATCGCGGCCGGCGGTTCGACGGGATCGCCGGTCGCCAGCGCCTCCTCCGCGATAGCGACGTGGGTCTTTGCCGCCTCTCTGGCCTCGCCGCGGACCCGGGAGGAGAGAACGAGCGCCCCGTAGCCGCGCTCTCTCGCGGCGTCGCGGGCCGCGTCGAGCACCGTCGTCCCGTCCGCGATACCGTGGTTCGTCACGCGGGCGAACAGCGGGTCGGAAGGACCGGGCGTCTCGGCGGTGTCGCCCGCCGCTCCGCGTTCCAGGCGGGAGGTGACCGCCGTCGGAGCGTCGACGTCGTAACGCGCCAGCACGGACAGCGCCTCCTCGAACGTGGATCCGTCGGGCGAGGTCGGGCCGCTCGCGACGACGCTCGGGTCGTCGCCGACCACGTCGCTCAAGATCAGCGACACGACAGTCGCCGGGGCGGCGCGGCGGGCCAACCGGCCGCCCTTGATCTTCGAGATGTGCTTGCGGACGGCGTTTATCTCGCTGATCGTCGCGCCGCTGTCGAGCAACGCGTCGGTGACGGACCGGAGGTCAGCAAGCGAGACGGCTTCGGCGGGCGCGGGCAGGAGCGCACTGCCGCCGCCGGTGACGGCGACCAGAACGAACGTCTCTTCGTCGGCCTCGTCGGCCAGCGCACGCACTTCTCGTGCGGCCTCCACGCCGCGTTCGCTCGGGACGGGATGGTCGCCCTCGCGGACCGTCACGGACTCGGTCCCAGTCGGGTCGTCCGTCACGACGACGCCGCGGTCGATGCGGTCGCCGAGTGTCGTTTCGAGCGCCGCCGCGACGTGCGCAGCGGCGTTGCCGCCGCCGAGAACGACCACTTCGTCGTACTCGCCGATGTCGTACGTTTCGTCGGCGACCCGTAGCGCGTCGCCGTCCAGCGAAACCGCGTCGCTGACGACGGTGGCGGGGTGGCCCGCCTCGATTCCCGCCTCGACGCAGTCGAGAGCGAGGTCACGAGCCTCCGTCGTCGCCAGACCGTCGCGTCCGCGGATCGCGGGTCGGCCGCCGCCCCCGCTCACGACCGCACTCCGGCCAGTTTCGAAACGAGGCGGTACGCGGCGTCGCGCCACTTGGCCGGCAAGACGCCGGCGTACGCGAAGAAGTTCGCGAACGGCCCGACGGGGTACCGCGCCGCCGGTTCGGTCGAACTCGCGGCGTTGAGGATCACTTCCGCGACGCGCCGCGGCGGTACCGCTGCCGGGCCGCCGCCGCCGATCGCCTCCGTGTCGTCAAGGATCCGATAGAGGGAGTCGTACGCGCTGGTTCGCTCCAGCGTGTCCACTTCGTCCTCGACGCGTTTGGAGAAGTTCGTCTCGACCGGACCGGGTTCGACGAGCACTACGTCGACGTCGAACGACGATACCTCGGCTCGGAGCGCGTCGCTCATCGCCTCCAGTGCGAACTTCGACCCGCAGTAGACGCCGTTTCCGGGGTACGAGACGCGGCCGGCGAGGCTGGAGAGGTTGACGATGGTGCCGTCGCCCTGCTCTCGCATGTGGGGGAGCACCTGCCGGGCAAGCCGGTGCGGGCCGTACACGTTCACGTCGAACTGGCTGTGAACGTCCTCGACCGAGACGTCCTCGACCGGCCCCATCTGTGCGTATCCGGCGTTGTTCACCAGACAGTCGATGCGACCCCAGTCGTCTATTATCTCCTCGACGACGGCCGCTATCTGGTCGTCGTCGGTCACGTCGAGGGCGGCCGTCTGGCACCCGGCCTCGGCCAGGTCTGTCACGTCCGTGATGTCTCGCGACGTGGCGTACACTCGCCAACCCTCGTCCAGAAAGATCTTCGCCGTTGCCCGTCCGATTCCGGACGAACAACCGGTGATGAGCACGGTTTCCTCCCGCGTGATGGACTCGTCGACGACCGCGTCGGACTCGTCTACGTCCTCGCTTGCCATGGACGGAGTGTCTATCGGAAAACAGTAAAACTAGGCGGTTTCTGTGGCGCTCGGCCCGGTTGTTCGCGACAGTGCCGTTCGCGTGGCCGCTCCCGGTCCCGTTCCGTCCCCTTCGACGCGGCACATCGCTGACCGCTCACCGAACCTCGTCTTTGACCTCGTCGGCGTACTTGTCGGCCAGTCGCGTCGGTTCCGGCAGTTTGTACTCGCCGCCAACCCCTTCGACGAAGTCGGCGGCCGTTTCGGCGCTGACCCGGTGGCCCGGGCTGACGTACAGCGGATTGATCGACGCGTTTCCGGACTCGTACTGGCGGGACTGGACGGCGTAGCCGACGACCGTACCGTCGGGGGCATCGACGTTCCCGTCGGCCTCGACGGCGACGCGGGTCCCCTCCGGAAGGCCGTCGACTGGTCCGCGCGGCGTGCCACAGAGCAGACTCTTTGCGACGCCGACGCTCGGCAGGTCGAGCGTCACCCCGATGTGCGTGGCGAGGCCGGCCTGCCGGAAGTGGATCCGGCCGCTACCGTCGAACAGCGCGAGGTCGGGAGTGACGGACAGTTCCTCGAAGGCGGCGAGGATCGACCGGCCTTCGCGGAAGGAGAGCAGACCGGGGATGTACGGGATCTCGAGCGGCGTCGCGGCGTACGCACGCTCTATGACCTCGCCGCCGCGGAGGGCGACGACGGCGCTGACCGCGCGCTCGTCGAGGAACGCCTGGTCGACGCCGACGACGACGGGCGGCTCCTGACCGGCGGTCGCCAGCGGTCCCTCGGTGATAGTCGCCGGGTCGAACGGCAGGTCGTCCGCGAAGACGGCGGCGTCAGCGATGTCGCGCTGGAGGGCTTCCATCTCCTCACGGGAGAGCGATGCGTCGGGGACGAACTCGGGGCGAACTGGAGTCATCGTGGGTCAGAACGGGCCGCGACCGCCGCCGCGGCCGGGACCGCCCGGACCCCCCGGCCCGCCGCCGCCGAACCGCATCCGACTCGGCTGTGTCACACCTTTGCCCTTGACGTGCTGGCCGTACGTCAGGCCGATCGCCAAGCCGACGAGGTGCGCTGCGTTCGCCACGTTCGCGCCGGCGAGGCTCGGTCCGACGATGCCGAGAACGCTGATGAGCGCGTAGCCGCCCGTGATCACCCAGATCGGGACGGGGATAAGGAAGTAGAGGTAGACGCGCATGTCCGGGTTCAGGATGGTCAACACGCCCATGATGGCGAGGCCGGCACCGCTCGCGCCGAGAACCGCCGTCGGCGTGTTCTGTACGATCCCGAGTCCGACCTGTGCCATGCCGGCGGCGATGCCGCTCACGACGAACAGCAGGGTGAAATCCCGGGACCCGACGTAGCGCTCCACGTGCTGGCCGAAGAAGTAGATCACGATGCTGTTGACCGCGATGTGGTAGAGGCCGCCGTGAGAGAGGATCGAGGTGAACCAGGTCCAGACGTACTCGGGGTGTTGGGAGGTGAGCGTGAATATCGACCGATAGAGTTCGAACTCTTCGGTACCCCGGATCCAGACTGCCGGTCCGAGCATCGCTTCCGTGATCTTCTGGGCTGCGAACATGATCCACATCAGCCCCAGGAAGACGAACGTCATGTTGCCCCGGAAGTAGCTCATCGGGCCGCCGACACCGGTGTTCAGACCGAGCCGGTCGGTGATACTTTTCGAGCCACCGCTCTGGCCCTGCACGCTGTCGTCGAAACCGCTGTCGAAGACGCCGTCCGGATCGCCCCAGTCGTTCAGGCCCGGACAGCCGTGATTCTCCGGCAGGCGGTGGTCGGCGCAGTACGTCCCCCCGCAGTGCCGGCAGTTATACGGCATATTTTCGTCTTTACCACACTGATCACACGTCGCCATTGTGGAGGGGTTAGTCCGGGCCGACAAAAGGGGTTTGGGTACGGCCGAAACGTAGGTTTTTGCCGGTCGCGGCCCCTACGCCAACGTGTGAAAGAGTTCGAGCGCAAACAGCTCCTCGCGACGGTCGACCGCGAGGGAGCGACCGTCGGCGCGGACATTCCGGACCGCATCGCGGTCCAGGGCGAGGAGATAGACCTCCGCGAGTTCGTCTTCGAGATCAAACGCCGCGAGACGATCCCAGCGGGCGAGCGCGAGCGTGTCGACCGCGCGAAGAAGAACCTCCGGCGCGAGCGACTCCAGCGAAAGCAGCGCCTCGAAGACGACGAGATATCCTACGAAGAGGGAGAGCGACTCGTCGAGAGCATCATCGGTATCGACCGGGCGCTGAACGCCCTCGAAAGCCTCTCGCCGACCGACCTCGAACAGGAAGAGGAGACGAAGGAGATGGCCGACCGGAAACGCTGGATGAACTTCCTCAAGCAGGCGTTAGGACAGAAAGATCCCAACATGCGACGGAGTAACCTATGAGAAACGACGAGATAGCCGCCCGCTTCGAGGAGATGGCGGACCTGCTCGAAGCCAGAGACGTGGAGTACAAGCCCCGGGCCTACCGGCGAGGCGCGGAGAACATCCGTAACCATCCGCGACCCGTCGCGGAACTGGCCGCCAAGGGGTCCGACGCGGTACAGGAGATCGAGGGCGTCGGCGAAGCCCTCGCCGACAAGGTCGTCGAGTACGGGGAGACGGGCAGCATCGAGGAACTAGACGAACTACGCGACGAGCTCCCCGTCGAGATGAACGAACTGACGCGCGTCGAGGGCGTCGGGCCGAAAACCGTCGGAACGCTCTACGAGGCCCTTGGCGTACAGACGCTCGACGACCTCGAACGCGCGGCGAGCGAGGGCGAGATACGCGAGGTGAGCGGATTCGGCGAGAAGACCGAACAGAACATCCTGAACGGCATCGACTTCGCCCGGTCGGCGACCGAGCGCCAGCGGGTCGGCGACGCGCGACCGCTCGCCGACGAGGTGCTCGAACTTCTCAGAGACCACGAGGCGACCGGCCGGTGCGAGGTCGCCGGGTCGATCCGGCGCTGGAAGGAAACGATCGGTGACGTGGACGTGTTGGTCGCAAGCGAGGACGACCAGCGCGTGGTCGACGCGTTCGTCGACTGGCCCCGCGCCAGCGAGGTCATCGAGGCCGGGTCGATCAAGGCGAGCGTCCGCGCCGAGGGCGTTCGGATCGACCTCCGTGTCGTCGACCCGGCGGAGTTCGGAAGCGCACTCCAGTATTTTACCGGGAGCAAGGAACACAACGTCCGCCTGCGGAACTACGCGATCGACCGCGGCCTGAAACTCAACGAGTACGGGGCGTTCGATATCTCCCAGACCGAGGACGACTCCGACCAGCGAGCGGGCGAACGCGTCGCCGGCGAGACGGAGGAGGGGATGTACGAGTCGCTCGGCCTCCCTTGGATACCGCCGGAACTCCGCGAAGACCGCGGCGAGATAGAGGCCGCGGCGGCAGGTGACCTCCCGGACCTCGTCACCGTCGGCGACGTTCGCGGTGACCTGCACACGCACACGAACTGGTCCGACGGGGCAAACACCGTCGACGAGATGGTCGAGGCGGCCGCCGCGCGCGGCTACGAGTACCACTGCGTCACCGACCACGCCACCGGTGCGGGGATGGTCGGTGGCGTCGGCCTCTCAGACGAGGAACTGCGCGAGCAGATGGCCGAGATCCGGGACGTCGCGGCGGACGCGGAGATAGACGTGCTAGCAGGCGTCGAAGCGAACATCGACGCGGACGGCCGGATCAGCGTCGCGGACGACGTACTCGCGGACCTAGACCTCGTCGTCGCGTCGCCCCACAGCGCGCTCGACCAGGCGAAACCGGCCGCGACGGACCGGCTCGTGGCCGCGATCGAACACCCCTCCGCCGACGTGATCGGGCACCCCAGCGGACGGATGATAAACCGCAGAAGCGGCATCGAGTTCGACGTGCCCGCCGTCGTCGAAGCGGCCGCGGAGAACGGCGTCGCGCTCGAAGTGAACAGTAACCCCGCGCGCCTCGATCTGTGGGACGCCGCGGTCAAGCAGGCTGTCGACGCCGGCGCGACTGTCGCCGTCAGCACGGACGCCCACAGTCCCGGCGAGTTCGGCCTGGTCCGCTACGGCGTCCACACCGCCCGTCGCGGATGGGCCGAACCTGGGGACGTGCTCAACGCACGCGATGCGGACGGTCTGCGTGAGTTCTTGGACTGACGCGACGCCGGATCCGATCAACTATGCGACTCGCTCTCGACGTGATGTGTGGCGGTCTCAGGTCCTATCTCCGGATGTGCGGACACGATACGGCCTACGCACTCGACCGCGGTATCGAGTGCGACGACCGGTTACTCGCGCTTGCCCGGGCGGAGGAGCGAACGCTCGTCACTCGCGATGTCACGCTTGCGGAACGCGCCGGCGACTCCCTCCTGCTTCGCGAGACGGCCGTCGAGAAACAGTTGCGCGAACTCGACGCGGCGGGCGTCGACCTCGCGCTCACGGACGTGCCGGAGCGGTGCGGCCGGTGTAACGGTCGTCTCGAACGAGTCGAGGACGACACTCCCGAGTACGCGCCGCCCCCGGACGAAGAGCGCGTCTGGCAGTGTACGGTCTGTAGCCAGTGCTTCTGGAAAGGGAGCCACTGGGATCGAGTCGAGAACACGCTGGCGTCGCTGTAGGGGACGGGAGCTAGTTGTTCGGTTCCCACTGGTCGCAGGCTTCCATGTCGTCCATCCGCTCCCCGTAATACTGGCAGTACGGCTGCATCCCCTGCCCCGTGCGGACGTACTCGAAGTGCTCGCAGTTGCCGCAGTAGGTGTCCGTCAGTTCCGTCGGCGACGGCCCGTCGTCCATCACTTCGCCATCGTCAGCCGCGGGACTGCCGGCACGCCCGGAACTGGTGGTAGTCGACCCGCCGTCGAGCGGTGACGTGATATCACTGGCGGCCGACCCGCCGTCGCTCGTGGGGGTCGCGCCGGCACCGGTGCTATTTCGAGTTCCGGACCCCCGAGATCGGGTCGTCTCGCCACCCGTGCGCGTCGAGGCGGTCCGGTTCGTCTGCGTCTCCACGTCGCCGTCCGGTGTCCCGCCGAGCATCCCGACGCCGCCGAGTCCGCCGTCGAGTTCCGAACGGTCGACCTCGACGACTTTCGTCTCGCCCTGTTTCGTCACTTCCAGTTGTACCGTTCCGCCGGGGTCGTTCCGCCGTTTGAGCGTCGCGATACCCGCGAACAGACAGCCGATCAGGGTGATCACGCCCAGGAAGTAGACGGTAGTGACGTGCAGGGTGAGGTCGTCGCCGTACCCGGCCCAGTGGTCCGGATACGCGTACCAGAACAGGGCAACGCCGAGGGCGGTGACGCTCGCGCCGATGGCCGCTGCGGCGCGGATGCGCGTCTCCGCCGGAAGGACGGTGAACACGCCCAACACGACGGTCGGAAAGCCGACGCCGCCGAGGACGCCGGCGATGAGTCTGCTCTGGAACTGCGAGACGCCGACCCCGGAGAGCGGGTTCGCCGCACCGACGACCATGCCGACGACAGCGAGTACCGCCCCCACGAGAAAGAGTCCCGTCCCCAGATACAGGCGACGAACGCTCTGTACCTCCCCTACGTGCCCCTCGTAGACATCTTCGAGGCTAGCCATATCACCCTATTTACACGCCTCACACAAAACACTACGTCAGACATCTGTCGACGGAAGCGAAAGGACTAATCGCTGCGCTTTCGAACGCAGGAACATGGCTGACGACGACGAGGAAAAAGAGGAAGCGCCCGCCGTCGAACTCGGTGACGGCGAACCCGTGGAAGGCGCTCCGATAGCCCGCGTCGCCTCGCGACTGACCTGGCCGAAAGAGCGTAGCGAGATAGACCGCCTAGAGGGCGAAACCACCATCCGGACGCCGGACGGGCCGCAGACGCTTTCCGACGTCCTCCCAGAGACGTCGACGACGTACTACGACCGACGGCAGGGGTTCGTCGACGAGGTAGAGAGCGTCGTCGGTACCGGCCCCGTTCCAACCGCCGACGAGTAACGTGAGCGTCGACGCCGTCCGCCGCTTCGCCGTTTCGCTTTCCTGGGTGCAGAAGTCGTTGCTGTTCGGTGCCGTACTGACCGTCGCGTGGATGCAGACGGTCGAGCCCGGGATAAACAGGCGCGTCGTGCTGGACACGCTGCTTTTCATCGTCGGCCCCCTTGCTCTGGGGCTGAGTCACGGCCGGCAGATAGGCTGGCGCGTCGACCGAACCGCACTTCGAAACACAGCGCTGCTCGCGGCGTTCGTGCTCCCGTTTTATCTCGTCGGGTCCTCGCTCCCATCGATACGCGGGTTCTACCCGATGTGGGAGACGACGACCGCACCGGGGGAGTTCCTCCCGCACGCTATCAAACTGTTCGTCCTGGCGCTGGCCGCCGAGACGTACTACCGCGGTCTGCTCTGTGTCGGCGTGCGCGACATCGGATTTGCGAGCGTGTTCATCAGCCCCGTCGTGTACATGCTCCATCACTTTCACAAGCCGCCGATCGAGTTCCTCCTCTCCGGACCGACGGACGTGCTGTTCGGTGCGGTCGACTACAAGAGCAACTCCATTCTCCCGTCGGTGGTGGCCCACGGTGCCGGCCTCGTCTTGCTCGACTGGCTGGTGCTTCATCCGCCGCTTCTCCCGCCTGAGACGGTAGTGCGGTGGCTTCGGTGGATACCGCTGCCGCTGTAGCCGGGCACCGCGTCGCTCCCGCCGTCGTTTTGCCGGTGGCCCGCCAACGGTCGTCTATGACGCTTCCGTACGACCCAGAGACGCTGACCGACGAGGACATCGGCCGCAAGCGCGCGACACTGGAGATGGACCACGAGGCGGCGGTCGAGCACGTCCGCGAGACGTTCACCGACGCCGGGTTCGGGATCCCCGCGGAGTTCTCGCCGTCTGAGCTACTGAACGAGAAAGTCGATGCGGACCGCGACCCCTACTACGTTCTCGGTGCGTGCAATCCGGAGATGGCCGACCGCGCGCTAGACGAGACGCTGGAGATCGGCGGGCTGTTCCCCTGTAACGTGATCGTCTGGGAACGGGATTCGGGCGTCCAGCAGGTGTACCACGTCAGCATCATGAAGATAGCACGTCTCGTCGGGATGGCTCCCGACGACGAAGCCTGGGCCGACATCGTCGCGGACACGGGCGAGATGGTCGACGAAGCGTTCGCGAACCTCTGATAGGGATTGGTGTAACCGTAGACCGGGATTCGCCGACGTGACCCGCGAACTATCGAACTGACTTCCAACAGTCCCCGTGGGTTCCGGGCGGACCGCTACTCGTTCCGGTCGGGGCGCGGCAGGTCGCTGTTGGCCGGCCCCTCCATCACCACTCCGTCGTAGGTGAACCGAGAACCGTGGCACGGGCAGTCCCAGGACCGTTCGCCGTCGTTCCACTCCAGTAGACAGCCCATGTGCGGACAGACTGCGGACACTTTGTACTCATCTCCGTCTCCGTCGCGGTACGTGCCGACCACCTTGCCGCCCTCTCGCGTGACCGTCGCGTCGCCCGGCGAAAGCGAGACGACGCTCGTCAGCGGTTTCGTCGCCCAGTCGCCGACGAACTCCCTCGCGACAGCCGCGTTTTCTGTCACGAGTTCTTTCGCCTGCGAGCGCACGTCGACCCGCGAGGGATCGAAAACGTTGGCCCACGGGTTCGGCTCGCCGGTGATCATGTCCGAGAGGATCATCGCGGCGACCGTGCTCCCCGTCATCCCCCACCCGCCGAACCCCGTCGCAACGTAGAGGTCGTCGGTGTTCGGTCCGAGCGGGCCGATGTACGGGATCCGGTCCGCGGTTCGGTAGTCCTGTGTCGACCACCGGTACTCGAACGAGCGAACGTCGAACCGCTCGCGCGCCTCGCTAGCGAGCTCCCGGTATCGCTTCTCCGTACTGCCGCCCTGGCCGGTTTTGTGATTCTGTCCGCCGACGAACACGAACGCCTCGTCGCCGCCGGGTTGAGTCCGGACGGAAAAATACGGCTCCTCGTCGCGGTAGTGCATCCCTTCCGGTGGCGATTCATTCAGGCGCGCAGCGAGGACGTACGACCGCTTTGGGAACTGCCGAGCGAAGTAGAAGTTGTGGTCGAAGACGGGGAAATGTGTGGCGACGACGACCGACTCGGCGCGCACGGTTCCGCGTTCCGTCTCGACCGTACAGGGGTCTCCGTCGTTCACGTCGGTGACGCGCGTCTCTTCGAAGACGTGGCTTCCGTCGCCTGGAACGTCCTCGACGAGATCGAGGAGGTACTTCCGCGGATGGAACTGCGCCTGGTCGTCGAAGCGAACCGCACACTCGACATCGTAGGGAAGGGGAGTGTCCTCCACGAACTCGGCGTCGATCCCGGCTCGCCTCGCGGCCGAAACTTCCTCTCGCACTGATCTGCGCTTCTCCGGCGAGGTGACGTAGGTGTAGGCCGACTGTCGCCGGAAGTCGCAGTCGATGTCTCGTTCGTCGACGCGCGACGCGATGTCCTCGACTGCGGCCTCGTTCGCTTCCGCGTAGGTGCGCGCCGCGTCCACGCCGACGTCCGAGACGAGATGGTCGTAGATCAGGCCGTGCTGGGACGTCACCTTCGCTGTCGTGTGGCCAGTTACCGCCTTCACGACACGGTCGGCTTCGAGGACCGCGACCGACTGTCCTGCTTCCTGCAGATGCGTCGCTGTGGTGATCCCTGCGATGCCGCCACCTACGACCGCCGTGTCCACGCGCACGTCGCTGTCGAGCGGATCGAAGTCGGTCTCCGGCGTGGTATCTAGCCATAGCGACAGCGGTTCCCCGGGTAGCGATTCGAGTTCGTCCTCTTCGTCGGTAGCACCCATTGAAATCCCCCGAACACAAGATAGTCCACGTGAACCGATAAAGACCGGTTTCAGAAGTCCGACAGCGTCGCCTGCAGGCCCGCAACCATCTCCGACTTGCGGCGGAGTGCACCGAGTGACACCGGGAGTTGCGACGCGACGGCGGTGACAGCCTCGTGGAAAGTCTGGGCCTCGCCGTGTTCAGTGTCGAAGGCGTTTCGTATGCTCTCACGTATCTGCCAGACGCCGACGGGCGCCCAGTAGTCGTCGGACACCTCGCGGAGGACGAGGCATTTCGCCTGTCTGCCGATAGACTCTAGGTGTTCGAGGACGCCGAGACGGGAAGCGTAGTACGCGCCAGCCGTCTCGTCGACGTATCCCGATCGGCCCTCGTACCCCTCCGACGCGCTGGCCATCCAGGTGTCTCCTTCGGGATCCGGGTTCCAGATGCTTCCCGGTGCCTTCATCTCGACGAGTTCGAACTCCCACTGACCGGGCGCGAGGAGCACCCAGTACCGGTTGCCCATGTACTCGTTCTCCCAGACCTGCGGCTTGTCGATGCTCGGCGCGTCTCGGATCCGGCCCCGGAGATACTGCCCGACGGTGTCGTCGACGGCCGTGATCGACCATCGGGTCGGGACGAGACGGCGGTTCTCGCCGCGGCCGAGCGCGCCGGCCGAGAGGATCGTATTTATCTCGTACACGTCGAACCCTCGGCGATAGAGATAGGTCATCGCGCCCTGGGCCTGCCAGTCGTCGTCTTCGAGAGTCTTCTCGACGGCGCGCGGGACGTGCGGGTTCTCCGCGAGGTCGACGGATTCGGCGCTGGCGTTCGGCCCGGTCGGCGTGGCGACGCCCTCGCCGAGGTCGAAATCTATCTCGGGACGGTCGTCGAGGCCGATCTCCACGTCGACCGGTCTGTCCGCGATAGCGACCTCGCGCTGGGTTCCGACGAACCCGTCCCAGACGTCCTCGACGTCGACCTTCGACTGTCGACGGGAGTTGAGCAGGTTAGTGCGGCGCTGGAACACGTCATCGATACCGTAGCGTTGCTCGTACCAGTTGGCGTCGGTGACGAACTCCTCGGCGTCCGTCTCGTGGTCGACGGGCGAGAGGAGCCCAGTCGAGACGCTCGGATAGTTCGAGCGGCCGACGAAGATGGACGGCGAAGTGCTACCGAACATCGCGTCGCCCTGAATCGTCTCCTCGAACCGAGATTCGAACCCCTCCAGATAGTCCGTGATCTCGTAGGACTTCTCCTCGGCGAGCTGACGCTTTCGGACGGCCGCGTCAGGTTCCAGATCCTCGATGAAATCGTCAAGCCGCATTCACCGGTCCTTGGCGACTGACGACCATGAATCTTTACCGTCTGCCGTCAGTCCCTGACCGTAGTCTGGACGGTGACGACGAGCGCGCAGTTACAGTCGATAGTACTGATGTGGCGAACAGGCGGTGCCACGCTCCGCGAGGCGACGGCACCGCACGACCGCTGATCGCCTCGCGTCGACGGTTACGTCACGGGTCGTCTGGTCCCGCTTTCGAAGATAAACCTGTGGTCTGCGTCGACCGACAGCGGGAATCAGCGAGCACTGACCGGCCGGTAGCAAGTCCTTGAGAACTGGAAGCGACGACGATGGGCGAAGTTAGCTGTGGATGCCCATCGCTTCGATCTGCTCTTGATACCGGTTCCGGATAGTGACCTCAGTTACCTGTGCGACGTCGGCGACCTCGCGCTGGGTCTTTTTCTCGTTACACAGAAGCGACGCCGCGTAGATGGCGGCGGCCGCGTAACCGGTGGGCGACTTACCCGAGAGCAGGCCTTCCTCGGCTGTCGTCTCGATTATCTCGTTTGCCTTGGTCTGTACTTCCTCGCTGAGTTCGAGTTCGGAACAGAAACGGGGAACGTACTTCTTGGGGTCGACGGGTTTCATCTCCAGACCGAGTTCCTGGGAGATGTAACGATACGTACGGCCGATCTCTTTTCGTTCGACGCGGGATACCTCCGATATCTCTTCGAGGCTTCGGGGAATTCCTTCCTTGCGGCACGCCGCGTAGAGGGCACTCGTCGCGACGCCCTCGATGGAGCGGCCGCGGATGAGGTCCTCCTTGAGCGCGCGTCGGTAGATGACGCTTGCGACCTCCCGAACCGAGCGCGGCACACCGAGTGCGCTCGCCATGCGGTCGATCTCGCTCAGTGCGAACTGCAGATTGCGTTCGCCGGCGTCTTTGGTCCGGATGCGTTCCTGCCACTTGCGCAGGCGGTGCATCTGACTGCGTTTCTTCGAGGAAATAGAGCGTCCGTAGGCGTCCTTGTCCTTCCAGTCGATAGTCGTCGTCAGTCCCTTGTCGTGCATCGTTTGTGTCGTGGGTGCTCCCACGCGGGACTTCTCCTGACGCTCCTGGTGGTTGAACGCCCGCCACTCCGGACCCGGATCGATCTTCTCCTCCTCGACGACCAGACCGCAGTCCTCGCAGACGAGTTCTCCCCTATCAGAGCTCTTGACGAGGTTTTCGGACTCGCATTCGGGGCACTCTCGTACACCCTCTTGCTCCTCAGATTCCTCCGTCTCAAGCTCGCGCTCCCGCTGGCGGGTGGACCGTGTCATCGCACTTTTATAGTAGTATGACCAACGGACTTAAACCCTCGGTTAGTCCCCTAGATTTCATGAAATGTCTAGATCGGTGTATAACGGGAATCGCGGGAATACGACGGGGTGTATTCGCCGTCATCTCTCGATACCGGAACCGTTAAATTCGGGATCGCTTCACCTTCGGTCAATGCCGGTTATCGAGTGTGACGTGGCGGCCGCGCGGGAAACACTGCTCGACGCGGGTGCAAAAGTCGAAGAGGGAAACACCGATCACGAACGGTGGCGTGCGTCACACGGGGGCGCAACGGCGATCGCGTACGAGGACAAGATAGTCATACAGGGGTCCGACCCGCAGGACATCGAAGCGGTCCTGCGCGACGAAGGGGGCCGCGCGCACGTGTACTCGGACGGTGCGAGCCGTGGGAATCCCGGTCCGGCGGCGGTCGGATGGGTGATCGTTACGAGCGACGGTATCATCGCCGAGGGGAATGACCGGATCGGTGAGACGACGAACAACCGCGCGGAGTACGAGGCACTGATCCGAGCGCTCGAAGCGGCGCGGGAGTACGGGTTCGACACCGTCGACGTGCGCGTCGACTCCCAGTTGGCCGTCAAACAGGTTCGCGGCGAGTGGGATACGAACGACCCTGACCTGCGCGAGCGACGCGTTACGGTCCGCGAACTGCTGGACAGGTTCGAAGACTGGTCGCTCCAGCACGTTCCGAGAGAGGTAAATGAGCGAGCGGACCAACTCGCAAACGAGGCGCTCGACGATGCCTGAACTACCGGATAGCGTCATCGAGAACGCAACGCGGTTGACTCGCCGTGCGCGCGAATCTATCGACGAGAGCGAGGCTGACGCCTACCGCGAGGACCGCGACGAACGACTCGCGGAGCATGACTTCCACGCGCGTGTCCGAAACGAGGACGCGCGAGACGTCCTCGTTCTCCACCCCGACGAGTGGGTTTCGGACGGGAAGATCCATCCGGACCGGATCGAAGACACCGACCGCGCAGTGGAGATCCAACTCGACGGCGCGGACCATCCGGACGATTGGGACGCCGTGGAGGAACACAACGCGGAGGTCGTCGAACGGGTCCGTAAAGCACACGGGGACGATCACGCGGCGAACGTTCGTGCGTTTGCGGATTTTATGGGGAACTACTACGCGCGTCCGCTGGAGTCGGCGACGGACGAAGAGATCCGGGAGTTCCTCGACGACTACTATCCGCGAAACGTGTGGCCGACTGAGGCACAGGCGGCGGTCGTAGAGCAGTCGCTACAGATCGCGTTCGACGTCGAAGAAAAACGGATGCCCGGAACCGATTTCTAGCGCTTTTCGTCGACGAGATCCTGAATCTCGTTTGCGGTCTCGTCGTCCGTGACGACCTTCGACAGCGTCCAGTTTAGCTGGTCGAGGACCGCCTCATGTCCGACGTCTGTCAGACCGTACTCATTGGTACGTTTGTCGAGTTCGCTCTTTTCGACCAGCCCGATCTCGACTAGTTCGTCGAGGTTGGGGTACAGACGCCCGTGGTTCACTTCCGACCCGTAGTAATCCTCGAGTTCCCGTTTTATAGCGAGACCGTACCGTGGCTCCTCTGCCAGTATTACGAGAATGTTCTGTTGGAATGCGGTTAGGTCGCGAACGATGCCCGAATCGTCAGTGATTGTCTGTGCCTCTGACATAGGTCGGTAAATGTCACACAACTATTTAACACTTCTTAACTATCACCTTTGTTACTATTTAGGACGGACCCACCGCACAGTAAAACGACACGCATCCGTACCGATTACTGGGTATTGTGTCTCTGGGTATCTCTCAGGTCACTCAAACAGTTTGTGAACGCGTCACGTGGATTTCCGTCGGGTCGTCGGAACTCCGAGGGAGTGTCGAAAGTACTTTTTGGCCACCGGTTCGATTCGCCTCCGTATGACGAATCTCTGGGAAGACATGGAAACCGGACCGAACCCGCCGGAAGAGATCTACGCCGTCGTCGAGTGCCTCAAGGGCGAACGGAACAAGTACGAGTACGACAAGGACGTACCCGGCGTCGTTCTGGACCGCGTCCTCCACAGCAACGTTCACTACCCGTCGGATTACGGGTTCATCCCGCAGTCGTACTACGACGACGAGGACCCGTTCGACGTTCTCGTCCTCGTGGAAGACCAGACGTTCCCCGGTTGTATAATCGAGGCCCGCCCCGTCGCTCTGATGAAGATGGACGACGACGGCGAGCAAGACGACAAGGTCATCGCCGTCCCCACGGAGGACCCGCGCTGGGACCACATCGAAGATATCGAGGACATCCCGCAACAGCGACTCGACGAGATAGACGAGTTCTTCTCGACGTACAAAAACCTCGAGGAGGGCAAGGAAGTCGAGACGCTGGGCTGGGAGGACAAGGCCGCGGCGAAAGACGCGATCGAGCACGCGATGGAACTCTACGAGGAGAACTTCTAAACTCACTGCCGGAACCGACCGGCGATTCTTGGGGACGTTTCTGACGACCGCGAACACACCCGACCCGTTATTCGGCCGTGTCGATGTCGAGGAGTTCGTTCACCATACAGCGACAGGCGACGCCTGAGGCGAGCAGACCACCGCCGAAGAGCGCAACCAGCGCGCCGACGAGCGGCTCCCGGAGCGCGACCGCCGCGACGACGCCGACGAACGCGAACACCGACCCGAACCCGATCCGCGCGAGGCGGTCGTTACCCCCGACGTTTCGTTCGAGCATACCGCCCCTTCGCTCCACCGCAACAAAATACGTTCGAGTTATCGCCTCGCGATCCGGGATGTGTTATAATTATGAGTAATTTTTTGAGGGTGGGACCACTGGTATCGAACACGATGGCTACTACTAGCGACGTCGATGCCCACGGCGCTCCGGACGAATCAGACGCCCGGAGCGGCGATAACGTCGGCATGAATCACCCTACCGTCGTTCCCGAAAACTTCGACCTGGAGACGACGGACTGTCCCCGCTGCGGTCGGCCGCTCGCTGACCACGAGTGAGTGCGATAGCCGTCGGTCGTCCGGGATCAGTTTTGTTCGTCTAAACGGGCTGTAACGCCCCGTATTTCGATCCGCGCTCCGCCTCGGTCGCTCTCAGTGGCGCTGCAGTTCCAGCCGTGCGCGTCGGCGATCTGTTTTACGATCGCCAGGCCGAATCCGGTGCCGTCCTCAGCAGTCGTGTAGCCGCTCTCGAACACCTGATCGAGTTTCGACTCGGGGATCCCGGGGCCGTCATCGGCGACGTAGAATCCGGTCGTTCTGCTACTCTCACCCAGTGTTCCGACCTCGATTCCGACGAACTGTTTCTCGTCACTGAGGTCCGAGAGTCCGTGTTCGATGGAATTGCGAAAGAGGTTCTCCAGAAGGCGGGCGAGGCGGTCTCGGTCCGCGCTGATCGTCACGTCGTCGACGATGCGAAGCGTTCCGTCCGCCGTATCGACGTTCCCCCATGCCGCCTCTGCAACGGACTGCAGGCCGACTGGGGTCGGGTCTGTAACGCCCTCTCCTTCCCGAGCGAGGGCGAGCACGTCGTCGATGATCGCCTCCATCCGGTCGAGCGTGGCGTCGACCTCTTCTAAATGGGAAACGTCCCCCGTTGTTCGGGCGAGGTCGACGTAGCCGTCGGCGACGTTCAACGGGTTGCGAAGGTCGTGAGAGACGACGCTCGCGAACTCGTTTAGCTGCTCGTTGCGCCGCTTCAGTTCCTGCTCGCGTCGCTTGCGGACCGTGATATCACGGACGAGAAACAGCCAGCCGACGTGGCTACCTCGGCTGTCGTCTATCGTCGTCGCCTCGATGTCGTAGTGGCGGCCGTCCAACGGGAACTCGGTGGTCTGTTCCTCGCCGGTCTCGACGATGTCGCGGTACAGTTCGTACGCTTCGGGTAACGGGCTAAGGAGATCGCTGATGTCACGTCCGACGAGTTCGTCCGCGCCAGACGTCCGCTCGGCGAGTTCCCTCGCGGACGGATTCACGTCGACGATGCGGTGGTCGCGGTCGACGACGTACACCGCGTCTTCGACGGTGTCGAGGACGCGGTCCCGCGCGATCGGCGCGAGGTCGATCAGTCGGTAGCGCGTTATCGCCAGCGTGAACAGCGCGTTCGACGCGACGAATCCGATCGGCGTGGTATCGAACGAGACGACGTTAAGCAGTGTGGGGAGGTTGGCTGCGGCGGGCGAGAGAACCGCGGCGGCAAGCACCACGATCTGTCCCCGGTAAAGCGCGCGGGACCGGTAGAGCATTTCGAACACGAGGACGGCCACGAACAGCGTGACCCCGTAGGAGTACGCGACGTGGATCCAGAAGCCGATCGCCCGCTCTACCGAGAAGCCAGTCACCGCGGACGGGTCGGCGACTATCGACGCGTAGAACACGTTTCCGGGGTTTACGAACGCGAGGAACACCACGGCGACCGGATGGATCGAGAGCAGGGCGACGGTTCGGCGCGTGACGAGATGCTCGCGTCCCGTGTACTCCAGCGCGAACAGGGCGATAGAGGCGACCATGGTAACGACCCCGACGAAATAGAACCGACCCAACAGGATCGAGAGGTCGGGGTCCGAAACCACGGACGAGAGGAAGAGCCCCGCGGACCACCACGCCGCGCCGGCAATACTGCCGAACAGCGGGACCGCCCCCGACTTCTCGCGGTGCTTCCAGACGACCCATCCCAAAACCACGGTTAACGACGTCGAAACGGCGTAGAGCACCTTCACGTACGCCGCGTCCGGTACCATAATCAGGTATACATACCCGTTCTGATAAAATTCATGGCCGGCAACGGCCACGCTGTACGCCGACTCTCCGGTCGACGACCGTCGGAACGGCGTGTAGCGCCAGCAAATTTGGACGGTACCGCCGACCGACGGCGGAATTCGCCCTTGAAAAGAAGGTTCTTATGGCCGTGCATTGGTAGAAGAGATATGGGCCTCTTCGATAGAATCCGCGGTGACGACGACCCGCGCGTCGCCTTCTTCGGCATCGACGGTGTGCCGTACAGCATGCTTTCGGACCATTTCGACGAGTTCGAGAACCTGGCCGCGATAGCGGACAAGGGGAGCGCCGGCCCCATCGATAGTATCGTCCCTCCCGAGTCTAGCGCCTGTTGGCCGAGCCTGACTACCGGGAAGAACCCCGGCGAAACCGGGGTATACGGCTTCCAGGACCGCGAGATCGGATCATACGACACCTACGTCCCGATGGGTCGCGACGTGCAGGCCGACCGGGTCTGGGACCGAATTCAGGAGGCTGGCCGCGACGCGACAGTGATGAACGTCCCCGTCACGTTCCCGCCCCAGCGAAACGTCCAGCGCATGGTTTCGGGCTTTCTCTCCCCCGGCATCGACAAGGCGGCGTACCCCGACGATCTGGCCGAGTTCCTCCAGCGCATCGATTACAAGATCGACACGAACGCGAAACTCGGCCACAAAGACGACAAATCGGACTTCATCGAAAACGCACAC
This sequence comes from Halostella sp. PRR32, assembly GCF_034808085.1. Lineage (NCBI taxonomy): Archaea > Methanobacteriati > Methanobacteriota > Halobacteria > Halobacteriales > Natronoarchaeaceae > Halostella > Halostella sp. PRR32. The sequence continues at coordinate 725,471 of NZ_JAXHGL010000003.1, read as the reverse complement.
GCGACGCTCGATGCGCGCTTCGAGGCGTTCAAGAACTACATCGAACAGGACGACTGGGACCTGTTTTTCGGCGTCTTCATGACGACCGACCGCGTCAACCACTTCCTCTACAAGCATTACGAACGAGACGGCGAGTACAAAGAGGAGTTCCTCGACTTCTACCGCAAACTCGACGAGTATCTCGGCCGACTCCGAGAGATGCTCGACGACGACGTGACGATGATGGTCGCCAGCGACCACGGGTTCACCAGCCTCGACTACGAGGTCCACTTCAACGAGTGGCTCGAACAGGAAGGCTGGCTGGAGTATGCTGAGACCGACCACGAGGAACTCGACGACATCGCCGACGGGACGAAGGCGTACTCGCTCATCCCCGGTCGCTTCTACATCAATCTCGAAGGACGCGAACCGCGCGGAAGCGTCCCCGAGGAGGAGTACGAGGACGTCCGCCAGGAACTCAAGGAGAAACTGGAATCGCTCGAAGGGCCGAACGGGAACCCCGTCTGTGACCGCGTCGTCGAGAAGGAACACGCGTTCCGCGGCGACCACGACGACATCGCCCCGGACCTGACCGTGATCCCCAATTACGGCTTCGACCTGAAGGCCGGGTTCAAAGGCCACGACGAGATATTCGACACGGGTCCGCGCAACGGGATGCACAGCTTCGACAACGCGACGCTGTTCGTCGACGACCCCGAAGCCACCATTAGCGAGGTCGACCTCTTCGACATCACGCCGACTATCCTCGACCTGATGGACGTCGACTACGAGCGCAGCGAGTTCGACGGCGCGAGCCTGGTTTAGCTGGGTTCGGCCGCGCGTGATCGGGCGAATTCGGCGTTCAAGTGGTCGATCGCCGCCCACTTGTGTCCCTCCGGGACGAACACGAACGGGATCGTTCCCTCGAACTCCCGGTTCCCGTACAGTCCGGTTTCGGCGACCGAACGAGTCGACTCTCGATGTGCGATCGGGATGTCCATCAGCGCCCCCGGTTCGTACTCCGGCACGTAGGATTTCTCTATCCACACCTCGTGAACCGGCAGGTCGAGCACCGCCGCGAGGTCGGTTTCGAGCGCGTCGGCGTTGCGGAGCAACCACTCGGAGAACGCCTCCATGTCGTCGGTGACCTCGACTGATTCGTCGTATCCGACGCCGTGTTTCCAGCACGACTCCGGGAAACGCCTGGCGCGAAACCGCTCGTGGAGAGCGGAAAGCACCGAGTCCGGATGCTTGCGGGCCGTCGCACGTATCCGCTCCATCGCATAGTAGTCGTCGACGTAGTCGTCGAGTATCTTGTCCGCGGTGATAGGTCGCTCGTCGACCAGCGTGGCGAACTCGTCGAGCATCGCCCGAAGCAAGACGTTAGCGTACACGGACTTGTGGTGCTGGGTCACCCACATGTACAGCGCCACCCGCCCTTCGAGATAGTTGCCGACTGTCGACAGCGCCTTGTCCCGAAGCGCGAGTCCGGCGTCCGGAACGGCCGTGTAGGCGTCGATCATCCGCGCCGTGTCGACGCTCAACACCTCCGCGCCGGTCATCCGACTGTCGCGAATGATGTAATCTAACCTGTCGACGTCGATAGGCGAGTGCAACACTTCCGCCGCGACCCCGAAGTGACGGTCGCCCTCCCGCTCGTAAGTGAGGCTGTATCCGAGAATGTACGCACACACTTCGAACGGGTCGACACCGAGTTCCCGGAGGTCCGCCGAATACGTCGTCAGGATCACGAGACACCCGAGCAGTTCGTGGGGGCTGGCGCGGCGAAACGGCCCGTCCGCCCTGCCCACGTCGATGCCGGCAGCCTCGAACGCGCCGACGAGTCCGGCATCGTCGAGACGGCACCGGAGGTCGGCAGCGTCCAGATGGTGTTCGCCCAGATGCGACAGCGGTGGATGCCCTACGTCGTGAAGAAGGGCCGCGCACTTGAGCGTATCCTCGACTGTGTCGAGGTGAGCCTCGGAGGCTCCCGCCGCGAACCGGCGCTGGGAACGGAGGCTCTGGAACACCTGCTTGGCGAGGTGGAACACGCCAAGCGCGTGTTCGAACCGAGTGTGATTCGCGGAGGGGTACACCAGATACGTCGCCGACAGCTGTCGGACGTGTCGCTGCCGCTGGAACGCGGGTGTGTCAATGAGACGCTTCACTATCGGTTCGGCAACCTCGACGTACCCGTGTACCGGGTCCTTGAACTGTTTGCTCGACATGTGGCGGTCCATTCGGTCGCTCTCGGCGGAGAGTGAAGCGCTCACCTCTCCGTTCGACCGTGTATTTCCTGTGTCTCAACAGCCCCCGCCGCTTGAATCTTGTGCGTTCAGAACAGGTCGTCAAGTTCGTCGCTCTGGAAGGCCTCCGCGTGGTCGGCCGTCTCCTGTAGCTGTCGCTCCTGGGCCTCGCGGGCCCGTTCCATGAACTCCTCGATGCGCTGACCGCGCTCGACGCCGCCAAGCAGGACGAGCGACGCGAGATGGTCGCTGTCGAGGGGGAAGTCGCCGCCGCGGACCTGCATGCTTCCGGTCTCCTCCTCGACCCAGCTTCGCGCCCGTTCGACACCTTTCCGGGGGATCCGTTCGGACTTTCCGGCGACCACGAGCAGTGCGGAGTCCGCCGTCACCGCCTGGGGAAGACTGGTCCCCGTCAACAGCGCCTTGCGAGTGACGCTCGTGACGGTGTTTACGTTCTCGCCGCTGTCCTCGCTGGCCTCGGCGCTCGCGTAGCCGAGGGCGGCGATACCGCCCTCGCGGAGCGTGTTTATCACCTCGCTGGAGTCGACGACGCTCTCCGCGACGCCGTCGACGGCTTCGCCGGAAGCGAACAGGAGGCCGACGCGCTGTGCGATCGCTTCGTTGATGGCGTCGAACGCCTCCTCGACGCTCTCGCCCGCGCCGTGCCAGGCGTCGTTGTCGACGAGCACCGTCGCGTCGGCTTCGCGGACTAGCGTCTTGAGCGACCGGCCAGCGTTAGCCTGGTACATCGCGCCTTCACCGCGCCCGGGGAGGACGCCGAGCGCGTAGATAGGCATACTGTACACGCGGTTGAGTTCTTTCGCGAGAACCGGCGCACCGCCGCTTCCGGTGCCGCCGCCGAGGCCCGCGACGATGACGACGGCATCGGCCTCCGCGGTGATGCGGCCGTCGATGTTGTCCATCACTTCGGTCACGTCGGTCTGCATGATCTCCGCGCCGAGTTCGTTGTCTCCGCCGACGCCGTGGCCTTTCACGCGGTCCTGGCCGATGAGAACGGTGTCGAGGTCGAGAGACTGGAGGTCCGTCTTTGCGGAGTTGACTGCGAGCGCTCCGCGAACCGCATCGAATCCCATCCGTTGGTCAAACTCGACCAGTGCCTGGGTGAGCTTTCCCCCGGCCTGGCCGACGCCAATCAGGACGACTTTCATACGGTTTCCTTTTGCAGGGTCAATAGTTGAACGTTCCCCCTTCGGCGGCGTCCCGCTACAGGTTTATCCGGGAAGGGGAGACCACCCGTATCCATGCCCGACGACGTGGAAGAACGGCTGGATGCGGTCGAACGCGCGCTCACGGAGACAGATGCAGACCTCACCTCGCTCGCGGCCGACGGCGAGGTCGTCGAACAGGTCGACAACCTCGCGGAGCGGTTAGACGCCGCCGAGGACCGGATCGAGGAGCTAGACGCCGCAGTGCAGGCGGTCCGCGGCTACGTCGGAAACGTCCGGTCGGTGAACGAAGATGTCGAACAGCGTGCGAACGCCGCGGTCGCCGGCGTCGACGCGCTGGAAGCCCGCCTCGACGACATCGAGGCGACCCAAAACGATCAGCCGGGCGGCGAGAACCGACGGCGAACACGCAGCGACGGACCACTGATCGACGGTGACAGTTCGCCGGCTGGCGGCGACAGAGCGCCGCCTCGCCACGAGCGTGAGGGCGGGAGTCGATCGTCGGAACCGGCGGGCACGACTCCCGCGGGTTCCGCCGAAGACGGCGTCGCCAGAAACAGCGAGCGTCGTGGACGCGACAGCGGCATCGTTGCCCGCCTGCGAGACGCACTGTGACGGTTCGAGTCGTTATCGCGGCCGTCCTCGCTACCGCGCTCGTCGCGGCGGCGCTGCCGGCGGTTGACGCCGGTCGCGAGCGAGCAAGCGACACGCATCTCCGGGGCGAGGTCGACGAACTCGAACGGAGCGCCGCGGCGTTGCTCGAAAGGGAGGAAACGGCCTGGACCGAGTCGAACGCGCCGCAACGGACCGTCACGGTGCGGATCCCCGAACGAGGCTGGTGGCGTGCGGGCGTCGACTTCCTCGCGATCCGCGCTCCGCCCGACGGCTCGGCGCGCGGGAGAGTCACGTACAAGGTCGACGGCCGGCGGGAACGTGTCTGCACGCTAGACCTCGCGATGCGTCCCCGCAACGGTCCGATAGACATCCGACGGGCGGGCGAACACGACCTACGCCTTCGCCTCGTTCGGGACGACGGGAACCGGACCGTGGTCGTCGACCGTCCGAGGGTTTAGATACCAGACCGCGGGGACGGTGTCGCATGGAAGCGATCTTCGACCGGTTTCGCTCGGACGACGAACGCCCCTGCGGGTGTCGACCGTCGTTCGAGGGCGACCGTCTGATCATCGATTCGGACGAATGCGACGGCGACGGACGTCTCGCCGACGAGACGGACTGTCGCGAGACGGCGGTGACCGCGCTGACGGACCGGGACGCGGAAACGGTCGTGACCAGATCCGACGGCGTCGAACGGGCCTACGAGGACGAGAGCGCGGCCCTGTTGGTCGCAGCCGGTCGCTTCGCGGAGACGATCGCGTTCCGAGACGACGCGCTTGCCGACCGTACAACGGCCGATCCGTTGCGAGCGGCGCGAGACGCCGAGGCGCGGACGGACCCGATCAGCGACGCCGCCGCCGAAACCGGTCTGCTCGAACTGGCGACCGGAGTCGAGAGCTACCAGGCCGCTCTTCGCCCGTCCGTGGGCGTCGTCGTATCCGGGTCGCGGGTCCGGTCGCGACCGCCGGGAGGCGCTCGGCTCGACGATGGGTACGGGATAGACACCGAGGGGAGAGTCAGGGTGTACGCTCGGGAGGACGATGCCCTCCGAGCGTACCATCTGACGCCGGTCGAGGCCGATCTGTCTTCCGATGCGACGGCGACGCTCGCTGACGCGTACGAGGCGCTGGCGACTGGAACCGTTCGCGGCGGCGACCGCGCACCGGGTCGGGCCGTCAGACGCGTCGCCGAGGAAGACGCTCCGACGGCGACGCTGACCGCGATCCTCCGGAAGCACTCCCGCGGATTCGGCGTCCTCGAAGACCTGTTCGCCGACCCCGCCCTCTCGGACGTGTACGCGACCGCGCCGGTGACCGAGAACGCGCTCCGCGTCGTCGTCGACGGTGAAACGATGCGGTCGAACGTCCGCCTCACAGCGGACGGTGCGGCCGCGTTAGCCTCGCGGTTCCGTCGAACCAGCGGCAGAGCGTTCTCGCGAGCCGCTCCGACCCTCGACGCAGCGGCGGAGACGACAGACGGGGAGCAGATACGGGTCGCCGGCGTCACCGACCCGGTCAGCGACGGCGTCGCGTTCGCGTTCCGCGACCACGGCGAGGACATCTGGACGCTCCCGGGGCTCGTCGCGAACGGAACGTTCACGGCCGGAGCCGCCGGGTTGCTCTCGCTCGCCGTCGCGCGTGGCGGGGCCGGTCTAGTCGCCGGCGCGAGAGGCGCGGGAAAGACGACAACGCTCGGAGCGCTCCTCTGGGAGATAGCGGCAGAGACGCGCGTCGTCGCCATCGAGGACACGCCGGAGTTACCAGCACGCGCCCTCCGGCGTGCCGGGCGTGACGTGCAGGCGATTCGAACCACGGTCGACGACGGTCCGGGGATCACGCCGACCGCAGCGCTCCGAACCGCCCTTCGTCTGGGGGAAGGCGCGCTGGTCCTCGGCGAGGTACGCGGCGAGGAAGCACAGGTGCTCTACGAAGCGATGCGCGTCGGCGCGAACGAAAGCGCCGTGCTCGGCACCATCCACGGAAACGGCGGAGAGAGCGTCAGAGAACGCGTCGTCTCCGATCTCGGCGTTCCTTCCTCGTCGTTCGCCACGACGGACCTCGTCGTCACGGTCGAAGCGTACCGGGAGGGCGACGGACGCGCCAGGCGAGTGCGAGCGATAGAAGAAGTGATCAACCGCGACGACGGTGTCCGGTTCGCCCCGCTGTACGCCGTCGACGGCGATGAACTTGCCGCGACTGGGCGGATCGACAGGGGAGAGAGCCATCTCGTCTCTGCGCTCGCCCGACCGGACGAGACGTACGCGGATGTTCGGGAGCAGATCGCGACCCGCGAGGACCTCCTCGCTCGACTCGCAGCAGAAGAGCGAACCCGGCCGGCGGACGTCACCCGAGCCTACGCCCGTCATCGGTCGTCTGGACCATGCTGAGCGAGCTACTACGAACGCTCGCTCGGTGGTCGCCGTACGGCGGGACCGCGAGCGACGACCTGCGCCGGTCGCTCGGGTTCCTCGATGCGACTGTCGACGCGGACACTGTGGTCAGCGCCGGATACGGCGCGGCGCTCGTCGTTGCGGTCCTCGCAGCGCCAGTAGTTCTTCTGGTTCCACCCTCCGTTCGGCCGGCAACGGTCGTGTTCGGACTGGCGGTCGCGTTGGGCGTGGCCCACGCGGTCCACCGCGGCCCGGTCGTTCTCGCGGCCGCCCGTCGAACGGCCGCGTTAGGAGACGCGCCGGGGATCGTCGGGCGAGCGGTGTTGCGGATGCGGATCACGCCCGCCCCGGAGACGGCGACGGCGTTCGCCGCGCGGACCGGACGTGGCCCCCTCGCGACGAGCCTCCGAGCGCACGTCCGGAGTGCGGCGGGGACGCCGCGAGCGGGCCTCGCCGGGTTCGCCGACGAGTGGGAAGAGTGGTTCCCGGCACTGGTTCGCTCGACGCACCTGCTCACGGCGGCGGCGAACGCCCCGCCGGGGGAGCGGTCGCGGACGCTGAATCGCGCCCTGACTGCGGTACTTGACGGGACCAGAGACCGGATGGCGGCGTTCGCAAGCGACATCCACGCGCCGGCGACCGGACTGTACGCGTTCGGCGTCCTGTTACCGCTCGCTCTCGTCGCCGTCGTGCCCGCAGCGAGCGTCGCCGGCGCGCCCGTCTCTCTCCCGTTGTTCGTGGTCGTGTACGACGTTGCGCTTCCGCTGGTACTCGTCGGCGCGAGCGGTTGGTTGCTCCTCCGTCGTCCCGTCGCGTTCCCGCCGCCGGCGGTGACGCGGTCACACCCGGACGTGCCGGACCGGCGGTGGCCTCCACTCGCGTTCGGGACACTCACAGGGGTCGCCGCAGCGGTCGCTGCCGCGGCGTTTCTCTCGGTCTGGACCGCCCCGATAGCACTCGTCGGCGTGGGCGTCGGCGCGACGCTCGTCGCCTGGTACCGGCCGATCACCTCGGTTCGAGCGCACGTCCGGGCAGTGGAATCAGGACTCGTCGATGCGCTGTACCTGATCGGGCGGCGCGTCGGTGAGGGCGCTGCGGTCGAGACGGCCATCGAGCAGGCTGGCGACGAACTGTCGGACGAAACGGGCGAGGTGCTGACCGCCGCCGTTCGAAGGCAACGACAGGTCGGCGTGGGCGTCCGCGAATCGTTTCTCGGTGAGTACGGAGCGCTCGCTGACGTGCCGAGCCCGCGGACTCGAAGCACCGCCGCGCTCCTGTCGCTCGCGGCAAGCGAGGGGCGGCCGGCCGGTCAGGCCGTCGTCGCGATGGCGGACCACGTCGAGGAACTCCAGTCGGTCGAACGCGAGGCCCGACACGAACTCGCCCGAGTGACCGGTACGCTCCAGACGACGGCGAGCGTCTTCGGGCCGCTCGTGGCGGGCGTCACCGTCTCACTGGCCGGCGGGATCGGCGGGAGTGACCTCGGAGGGACGGCGCTTCCGCCGACGGGCCTCGGCCTCGCTGTCGGCGTCTACGTTCTCTTCCTCGCTGTCGTTCTCGCCGCAGTCGGAACAGGTCTCGAACGCGGGTTAGACCGACCGCTTGTCGGGTACCGCGTGGGGAAATCGCTGTGTGCTGCTACGCTCGTCTATCTCGCCGCGTTCGCTGTCGGGGGGCTACTGGTCTGAGGGTTTAAGAGGGATAGGGCGGCGAAGGCGGGCCATGTTCGACACTCCTGTCGACACGTGGTACCTAACTATCGGCGTCGCGCTGGCAAGTCTGGCGTTTTTCGGCGTCGCCACTGAACTCCCGTCACACGCCCCGCCCGACGCGTCCGGAGCGGCCGACACTGTCGACGCCCTCGCCGCGTCGGACACGTCGGGAACGGCCGAACACCCGATATCTGCCGACCGTGTTCTCCTCGGGCCGTTCAGGATCGCTTTACGCGGAGACGGTGGCACCACCCGTGCGACGTTCACGCACGGGCCCGTGGCTCCAGTGTCCGACGGGTCGAAGCTACAGGAGGTGTTACGTGGGGCCGACCCGTCGAAGGTGTTCGTCACACAGGCCGCCTTCAGAGGGGAGGTCGCCGAGAGCAGGAGTCGGGAGGCGACGTGGGAGAGCGCCGACGACCGAATCATCGTCAGAAACGTCACCTGGAGGGGTCTCCATGTCACACTGGTCGGCGCGTAGGGCGCAGACGGAACCGCTTGCCGTCCTCGCTGCGTTGTTCGTCGTCGGCACCGGTCTCGCTTTGTACGCCGGTGCAGTCGACACGACGTTGGGCGTCGAAGAGGACCGTGGCGCCGATCCGACGCTGCGTCGAGTGTGGAACGCCGTCTCGGAGGCTGGCGTACTTGCACCGGCGAACCTCTCGGACGGCCTCGACGCCGCCCCAGACGGTCGGGAGATCCGGATCACCGTGACGGGCGGGGCATCAGTGTCGACGCAGAACAGAACTGACTCGGCCGGCGAAGACGAAGGCGAGATCTGGACTGCTGGCCCCGAAGCCCCGCCGGACGCGGTGTCGGCGTCGCGGAGCGCGAGCGTTCGCGTCGGGCCGGGTCGGATCCGGGCTGGTCGCCTCCGCGTGGAGGTGTGGTCGTGACCGACCGCGGCGTCAGTACGGTCGTCGACGCGGTGCTTTGCCTGTTGCTCGTCAGCAGTGCTGTCGCGACGCTCGCCTACGTGCCGGCGGACACCGACCCGTCGCGTCCGGACACCGCCGACGAGACGGCCGACGTTGTCGGATCGAGCACAGCGCGAGTAGACTACACGCTCGCGACCCCGAACGGAGACGTAGAACGGTCCACACAGGGAACACTCGCCGAACTCCTCGCCGATGCGGCGGTGGCGAACATGACCGTCTATGGTCACCAACTTTCGGACGATAGCGACGCGTTCGAGCGAGAGGTGACCGCCGTCGTCGAAAGCGCAGTCGCCCGCCCGAACGTCTCAGTCACGGTCCGGGCGACGTGGGAACCGTACCCGAATTCGCCGGTAAAGGGAACGGTGACTGCCGGCGACGTGCCACCGCCGAACGCGGACGTCCACGTCGCGACGCTCACGGTTCCGTCCGATTCATCTACTAACCGGAACGATGCCGTCAGAGCGGCGAGCGACGGGTTCCGAGGAGTTGCTCGCGTGACGGCACGCGGCGTCGTCGGTGCGCTGTTCCCGCCGGAGGAAGCGTCGGTGTCGTTACAGGACCCCCAGACGAAGCGAGCGACAGCGGAACGGTACCGCCGCGCAGCGACATTGTTCGACTCACGAGTAGACAATGACGACCCGGAACGGGTCCGGCGCACGAACGAGCGCCTCACCGCTGCGCTGGTCGACCGGACGGTCGGTGATTTCACCGATCAGTTCGACACGCCGCAGTCGGCCGCGGAGGCCGTTTCGGTGGGTGAAGTACGAATCGTCGTCAGGACGTGGGAGCGATGAGACTGGCCGAAGACCGACGTGGCCGCGTTCCGTTCGCGCTGATCGGCGTTCTGTTGCTGGTCAGCAGTGCGACACTCGCCGTAACGATGACGAACCGGGACCGGGGACACGCCGATATCGACGCCGCCGCAGCACTCGACCGCGGAGACGCTGCCACCCAGACCGTTATCAGGGATTCAGTTGCCGATGCGAGCAGACGCGCGGCAGCTAACCCCGTCGTAACGCCAGCCAACACGACGTACGGCCGCGTTCTGAACGACTCCACGCCGTTTCGCGACTACCTCAGAATACGGATCTATCGGACGGTGAACTCCCGTCTCGACACCGTCGACGAACGCGTTCGAAGCGTCGATGTCCGGGCGTCGCTCCCGCCAGTGACCGATGCAAGCACGCTCAGGGAAGCCAAGCGGCGCGTCTCAGTCGAGCGCGACGGGGAAGGGCGACTCGACGTCGTCATCGATGGTGTCACGCTCGTCGCCGAGCGCGACGGCCAAGAGATATCGAGCAGGGAACGTTCGATCCGAGTGACGGTGCCGACGCCTGCGCTGTTGCTTCACGACAGAGTCGAGCGGTATCAGACCCAACTGAATCGAGGGGCGCTCGACGGAACTGGGTTCGGACGGCGCGTCACCGCGAGGCTCTACGCCATGACTTGGGCCCGCGGGTACGCCCAGTACGGCGGCGGTCCGATCGGTAACGTCCTCGCAAACCGACACGTCGAACTCGCGGCGAACGGCGCGGCGCTGCAGACCCAGCGGGACGTATTCGGACGCACGGATCCGATGGGGCGGGTCGGTCTCGCACGCGGTACGGCGCGGGTCGGAATCACCGACGCTCTGGTTGGAACCGACACGGAGGGCAAAGAGTGGGTGAACTACGTTCTCGGAGAGGGGGACCCGCCGAACAGTTCCATCGCCGCCCAGGTCGACAACGCGTCGAATCGACTGTCCCCGTCTACGGCGATGACCGTCGGCGTGAACCGGACGGCCGACGTAGCGATGTACGACCTGCTAACAGGCACCAGCGGCCCGGATATCGGGACTGTACTCGATGAGAGTTACACGGCAGAGACACGCCTCACGACGACGGTCGACACCACGTACGCGGATGTTCGGCCGCGGACGGAGCCCCGCGGGGAGGGGTGGCAGCTCAACGGTACGTCGACCGAAACGACGTACGACGTCGAAACCGGCCGTGCCGACGCGCCGAACGTGGCGGACGGTTGGCACGAACTAATGACGTACCGGAGGGTAGTGGCCGAGCGCCACGTCGCTCACCGCGAGTGGACGCGCGACAACGAGACGAGAACGACCGTCGACCGGTGGACGACGCGTCATCGCGTCGGTCTTCGGGTCGTCGGAACACACGCTGCCGGTGGTCGGGTGCCGGACCGCCCGATCGCTGCCGTCCACGAACGCGGCGGCGCACTGAACGGCCCCAACCTGGGATCCGTTGCGAGACAGGGAGTGGAGCGGCTCGTAACTGATAGCGGCGGTGCGAACGACCTGGCGATAGCGGCTGTCGAGAACGAAGGCGTCGAAACGGGCACCGCTGTCGTCGGCGATAAACCGCCTGGTCTGGGCGACTGGGTGTACGACGACCTGCGGAGCCTTCGCGACCGGATCAGCAACGTCACCGTCACTGTCGAACGAGGGGCGCTCGGCACGCGAGCGAACCCCTCCGGGGATCTCGCCGCGGAACTCCGATCGCGGCGTTCCGACCTCGTCGACGCGCCGAACCGGTACGACGGGGTCGCCGACAGGGCGCGGGTGGCGGCACGCGCCGCGTACGTCGACCGTACAATAGAACTGCTCGACCGACAGGCGGACGCCATCGACGAGACGCAAGGCGAGTTCAACGACGTGCTGGACAAACTGGGTTCCGTGACTGGCGACCGCCTCGACGACCTGATCGCTGCCCGAGAATCGGTCACACGCCCCGGTCGGCATCTCGTTTCGTCGGACGGCGGGGCGATGACGGTGCGCGTCGACGGCGCGCCGTCGTATCTCACGGTCGAATCTATCGACGACGAACGCATACCGGCGATCCGACAGGACGGGCCCTACCACGCATTGGCCGTCCGGAACAAGAACGCGGTGACGCTCCCGTACGACGAGATCGGTGACCGGATCGCCGAGCAGTTCGTCGACGATACGACGCGCGTCAGCCTTCGGACCGCCGCACGGACGCTCCACGAGACGAACCGTGCCCTCGCCGCCGTCGACGACGAGGAACTGAGGGCCCAGCGTGACGACCTCAGAGACGCCGTCGAAACCGCACTGGGGAACGCCACGGACGAAACGGTGATGGAACTGGCGGCGGCGACCTCGCTGGACGAGGAAACGAGTCGTGAGGTCGTCACGGACGGCTACGACGAGTGGAATTCGACGGCGACGCTCGCGCTGGCGGTGACGAACGGGTCGGCCGCGAGACCGGCGGCCGACGCCGCCGCTGACCGGACTGCGACGCCTGACAGCGCCGCCTGGGCGGACCGGATCCGTACGCGCCTCGACGTGACGATGACGGACGCGACAGCGGAAACAGCCGTAAGGCCACCGGAAGGCCCGGTTCGGGACACCGCCGATGCGCTCCGTGAGACGGTCCGAACCCGGATCAGCGACGCCGCGAGTCGCGGCCTCGAATCGGCATCCGACCGCGTCGCGGACCGTCTCTCGCGGGCACGCGGAGCGGTCCCGTCGGGCGTCCCGGTCACGCCGATCCCGGGATTCTGGTACGCGACAGCGAACGCCTGGCAGGTCGACATCTCCGGACGGTACGCTCGCTTTACCGTCCGGACCGGTCGCGACGCACCGACTGCGCCCGGCGGCACCGTCGCGTACTCGCGAGACGGGTCGAAAGTTTCAGTCGATGTCGACAACGACGGGCGGCGCGAGCGTCTCGGGCAGTCGACGAGAGTGAGTTTCAGCGCGGCGACGACTGTTCTCGTCGTCGTTCCTCCAGGCGGGAGCGGGGTCGGCGACGTGGACGGCGGGCGCGTCGAAGAATCTCCGGGATGGCCGAACGCCGGACACAACGCCACCGCGATGTGATAACCACTTGTACGGTGATCGCCTATCATCGGGCATGTTCTACGAGCAACGGATGGACGTCGACGGACTGACGCCTGCGGACCTCCGGGCGGAGTACGAGTCTGACCTCGCCGGCGTCATCGAGACGGCCGGCGTCGACAGCATCGAAGCGGAGACCGCAGTCGAGCGCGCGACCCTGCAGGCGCTCGCAGACGGCGAGTCACCGTCACTGTCGCTGGAGGAAGCGTCAGCGATACTGGCGTTCGCGGACGACGCGCCTGACGCCGAGACCGTCCGCGAAATAGCCTGCGAGCATCTCCTGCTGGGGATGACGACGGGCGTGATGGACGTTGATGCTGTCTCCCGGGGACTGACGTTAGAGCTCGATCCGAAAGAGATCCAGCAGAAAATAGAGCGAAGAGCGCCGATGAGCTTCGAGGAGTTCGTCCACATCCAGCACGTCATCGCGAGCAACCAGCGATAGCGTCAGTTCGGCCGAACCATCCACACAGCAAAGCGATGAGGCTGTCGTGAACCGGCTCTGCAAGTTCGACCGTTCGCCGCGGTCGAGCAGTCGTAGCTTCTACGTATCGGGGCGCGAACTGTCACCCATGAAGGTCGCGATCCTCGGATGCGGATACGTCGGCCTCGAACTCGGTAGACAGTTGCGCGACTCGGGCCACGACGTCCTCGGCGTCAGACGGTCGGACGACGGCATCGACGCGGTCCGCGCGGCGGAATTGGACGCCGTTCAGGCGGACGTCACCGACGCCGGATCGCTCGAACGCGTCCCCGACGTGGACGCGCTCGTCTTCGCGGCGAGTTCCGGCGGTCGCGGCGCGGACGCGGCGCGCCGGGTGTACGTCGACGGGCTCCGAACGGCGATTAAGACGTTCGGCGAGCGACGACAGTCGCCCGAAAGGCTAGTGTACACCTCCTCCACCGGCGTGTACGGCGACCACGGCGGCGACTGGGTCGACGAAACGACGCCGCTCGACCCGACGACGGAGAAGACGAGAGTGCTGGTCGAGGCCGAGCGGATCGCCCGCGAGTTCGCCGACGAGTACGGGATCGACGGAACTGTCGCTCGGTTCGCGGGTCTGTACGGCCCGAACCGGTATCGACTCCGCCGCTACGTCGAGGGGCCGGTGACGGAGGGGTTTCTGAACATGGTCCACCGCGACGACGCCGCGGGCGCGGTTCGACATCTCCTGACGGAAGACCTGGCGCGGGGCGATGCCGTCGTCGTCGTCGACGACGAACCGGTCTCGAAATGGGAGTTCGCGGACTGGCTCGCGACGGAATGCGGTGTCGACCGCCCGGCGAAGCGAACCAAAGCGGAGCGATTGGCCGAGAACGACCTCTCCGAAACCGTTCGACGGCGACTGCAAACGAGCAAACGGTGTTCGAACGACAGGCTCCATGGTCTCGGGTACACGTTCGCGTATCCGACCTTCAAGGAGGGGTACCAGGACGCGGTCGAAACTTACCGGAAGGAGCAACTGTAGGGGAAAGTTCTTGGTCATTCATAAAGAGCCAGAAGATATGAGGTCGCTGAGAGGAAGGCCGTCCGCTCTGCAGGTCGAAGCCGTTCAGGGGTGGGTGGATTCGCTGAGCACGGTCGAACTCGCCCTGATCGCGGTGGGCGTCCTCGTTGCACTGATCGTTTTCGGGTTCGCTATCTCGTGGCTTCGACGGACGCCCGGGGAACGGTTCAAGCGCGCGCTGGCGGACCGCGACCACGTGTCGGTGCTGATGCATCCGAACCCGGACCCGGACGCGATGTCGTCCGCGATGGCAGTGGCAGATCTCGCGGACGTAGTCGATACCGAAGCGACGCTGCAGTATCCCGGCGAGATCCGCCATCAGGAGAACCGCGCGTTCCAGACCGTTCTGGAACTCGACTTCGAACGCGTCGAACGCGCCGGCGACATCGCCAGCGACGACGTCGTTCTGGTCGACCACAACGCCCCGCGCGGGTTCGACGGGTCGTCGGCGATCGAACCGTTCGCCGTCATCGACCACCACCCGGGGAACGGCACCGGGGACGAGTTCACCGACGTCCGAACCGACTACGGGGCCTGTGCCACGATACTGGCCGAGTACTTCGAGACGCTCGAAGCGGAGACGAACCCCGACAACGGCGAGAGCGACGCGGACATAGAGGTCTCCGAGCAGTTAGCGACTGGACTTCTCTACGGGATCCAGTCCGACACGAACCATCTGACGAAGGGATGTTCCGCGGCCGAATTCGACGCCTGCGCGTACCTCTACCCGGGCGTCGACCAGGGGGTTCTGGACCGTATCGCGAACCCGCAGGTCAGTGCCGACGTGCTGGAGACGAAAGCCCGCGCCATCTACGACCGCGAGGTCCGCCGGTCGTTCGCCGTCTGTGACGTGGGCGAGGTCCCGGTCGTCGACGCTATTCCGCAGGCGGCGGACGAACTAACCAGTCTAGAAGGGGTGACCGCTGTCGTCGTCTTCGGCGACCACGAAGGGACCCTCCACCTCTCGGGCCGGTCGCGGGACGACCGCGTCCACATGGGCGAGGCGCTTCGAGCGGTCGTCGATGACATCCCGATGGCAGACGCGGGCGGGCACGCCAGAATGGGTGGCGGACAGGTGTCGATCGAACACATGGCGGGGATCGGTCCGTCGGAGGGCATCTCGCGAGACGAGTTCGTCGACCGTCTGTTCGGTGCCCTCGACGGCGAAGTGTAGGCGTTCAGCCTTCGAAACCAGTGACCCTTTTCCTCGCCCGACCGTACCAGGTGACATGGCCACGGGAAACGGGACCTGGGAGTACCGGGACAGGTTCGGCGATTCGTTCGGGCGGACGTACTTCCGGCGGTACGGTGACGGCGTCGTCTCTAGCATCGGCGTGGGGACGTATCTCGGCGACCCGACCGACGACGTCGACGCCGGCTACCGGGAATCGATCGTCACTGCACTGGAGCGCGGTAGCAACGTCGTCGACACCGCGATCAACTACCGCTGTCAGCGGAGCGAACGCGTCGTCGGCCGAGCGCTCGACGACGCGGACGTCGACCGCGACGCCGTGCTCGTCGCCACCAAGGGCGGGTTCGTCCCGTTCGACGGCGAGAAACCGGCGGACCCGGGTGCGTACGTCCGGGAGGAGTACGTCGACACCGGACTGATCGAACCGGATGAACTCGTTCGGGGGAGTCACTGCATCGCACCGATGTACCTCGACGACCAGGTGGACCGCTCGCTGGCGAATCTCGACGTGGACACGATCGACCTGTACTACGTCCACAACCCCGAGACGCAACTGCGGACGCGGTCCAGGGAGGAAGTGTACGACCAGTTGGAGTCGGCCTTCCGTCGCCTCGAACACCGGGTCGACGAGGGGGATATCGACGCGTACGGCGTCGCGACGTGGGACGCCTTTCGCGTTCCGCCGGACCACGAGAAGTACCTCTCGCTGCCGGAAGTAGTGTCCCGGGCGCGCGCCGCCGCGGACGACGCGGACAACGCCTCGACGGGGCTGCGCGCGATCCAGTTACCGTTCAACGTCGTGATGGCCGATGCGTTCACCGTCGAGAGTCACGATTCGCCAGAAGGTCGGCAGAGCGCGCTCCAGTTCGCCCGGGAAGCGGGCCTGAACGTCTTTACGAGCGCGAGCCTCGCTCAGGGGCAACTGGCTGGCGATATCCCTGAGGAGGTAGCCGCTCAACTGTCCGGAGACACGACGGCCCAGCGCGCGATCAACTTCGCGCGGAGCGCGCCGGGCGTCACCTGTTCGCTCGTCGGGGCGAGTTCGCCCGAACACGTCGAGGAAAACGTCGACGCCGGTACGTTCGACCCGCTCGGTGCTGACGCGTTCGACGCGGTCTTCGAGTGACCGTCGCGGTGACCGGAGGTCCGTCAGTGAGAGTTAGATAGAAACGGTCGGAGTTTCGTCGGACCGGGACGTCCCGTCCGTCGACGGTGAATCAAGACGCTACAGTTCTTTCCACTCCCCGTCACACTCGGGACAGGACCGCACGGTCCCTATCTCGGAAGGGTCGTTTTTCGTCGTGAGGTCCTGCTCACACGCCTGGCACTTCAACCGTCCGTACGTGTCTTTGACCAGGTCACCGTCGCGAAGCGCCTTCCGAACGGATTTCATATTCGGAACGTATGTGACACCCTGTCAAAAAACCACCCCTGAACCATTCGTTTCGAAAGCCTTGAAGCGGCATCTGATGTACTCTCACTCGTGCTATCGAGCCAAGGGAAAGCCCGGTCGTTTTCGGGGCGCGGACGGCTGTTCGGGTCGCTGTGTACCATGGTGTTTCTCGTCAACATCGCCCGCGTGGTGTTCGCACCCCTCGTCGAACCGCTGCGAGCGGCGTTCGGGTTTTCCGGCGGAACTATCGGCCTCGTCGTGACGATGGCCTGGGTGGGAAGCGCCGTCCCGCGGATGCCCACCGGATACCTGCTCACGAAGGTGCCGCGCCACACGGTCGTCCTCGGGTCCGGCGCGTTACTCACCGTCGCCGCCGCAGTGACCGCCGTCGCGGATTCGTTCGCGACGCTGGCCGCGGGCGCGTTGCTAATGGGGTTGACGAGCGGCGCGTACTTCATCGCCGCCAATCCGCTCGTGAGCGAACTGTTCCCCGACCGGGTCGGCCGCGCCATCGGTATTCACGGGATGTCGAGCCAACTCGCCGCCGTCAGCGCGCCGCTGGTGGTCGGCGGCGTCCTCCTTGTGACCGACTGGCGCGCCGTGTTCTGGCTCATCGGCGGCGTCGCCGCGGCGACGACCGTCGTCTTCTTCCTGATCGCTCGCCGTGCGGAGATGCCCGAGGCCGGCCGCGACGACAAGGACTTCGTCGGCGCGCTCACCCAGCAGTGGCCGATAATCCTCACCGGCGTCGCGATAATCGGCGCGACGGGGTTCGTCTGGAACGGCGTGTTCAATTTCTACGTGACGTACCTCGTCGAGGTGAAAGGGCTGTCCGAAGCGGTGGCGCGGAACGTCCTGACCGGCGTGTTCGCCGCCGGGGTGCCGGCGTTCGTCCTCACGGGTCGCGTCGCCGAGCGGGTCCCGTACGTGCCGCTGATGCTGACGATCCTCGGGGGGTTCATCGCCAGTCTGTTGGCGCTGACAGCGGTCGGGTCGCTGTGGACGGTCGTCGCTGTCAGCGTGATTCTCGGCTACGTCGTCCACAGCCTCTTTCCCGCGCTCGACATCTACCTGCTCGACTCACTGCCGGACGAGAACAGGGCGAGCGCCTACGCGCTGTACAGCGGGACGATGATGCTCGTACAGGCGACCGGGAGCGCCGTCCTCGGCGCGCTGACCGACGCCGGATTCGCCTTCGACGCGCTGTTTCGCCTGTTTTCCGTCGGCCTGTTGGCCATTCTCGTCGTCCTGTTCGGTCTGTACGTGACCGAACGGTTGCCCCGCGGTGCGTCGCCGGTGTGAGTCGTCGGCGTTTTCATTCCGTAGTCCAAGGCACGTGTGATGGAGTACGTTCAGGAGCGGGTCACGACGCTGCACGCGTTCGACGACCCGTCGCCGGCGGCACCGACCGACAGGGCCGCGGTCGTCGTACCGATGACCGACCGGGAGTACGCGGGCCTCGCCGCCGAGCGCGTGCTGTCGACGCTCTCGACGGTCGACCCCAAGCGTATCGTCGTCGCGCTACGAGCGCCCGCGGAACGCGTCCCGGAGTTCGCCGCGTGGCTGTCGTCGTTCGACGCGCCGGTCGACCTGCTGTGGTGTAACGCCCCCGCCGTCGAGGCGGTGCTAGACGACGCCGGGCTAAACGACGGGTTCGGGAAAGGCCGAGACGTGTGGCTGGCACTCGGCGTCGCGGCACGGTCCGCGGAGTACGTCACCGTCCACGACGCCGACGCGAAGAGTTACTCGGCGTCGCACGTGCCGCGCCTGCTCGCGCCGCTCTCAGACGGGTACGCGTTCTCGAAGGGGTACTACGCCCGGGTGGAGAACGACCGACTCTACGGGCGGCTGTTCCGCCTGTTCTACGCGCCGCTGGTTCGGACACTCGCCGACGCGCACGACGCCCCCGTCCTCGACTATCTCGGCGCGTTCCGGTACGCGCTGGCCGGCGAGTTCGCGCTGACTGCCGACCTCGCCCGGTCCCTGCGCCCACCGCGCGCCTGGGGGCTGGAGGTCGGGACGCTCGGCGACGCGTTCGACGCCGCCGGCTTCGAGGGCACCGCGCAGGTCGACCTGGGCCGCCACGAACACGACCACCGGGCCGTCTCGGGCCCGACCGGCCTCGCCGAGATGTCCCGACAGGTGGGGGACGCGCTGTTCCGCGTCGTCGAGGACCACGGCGTAACGCCCGACTACGACACGCTGGCCGACCGCTACCGCGACGTCGCGGCGGAGTTCGTCCGGCAGTACGCCGCGGACGCCTCGTTCAACGGCCTCTCGTACGACCCAACCGCCGAACGCGAGCAGGTCGCCGACTACGCCGACGCCGTCCGGGAACCCAGCCTGGACGACCGCCTGCCGGCGTGGTCGGAAACGGCGATAGAGCCCGAAACAGTGGCGAACGCGTCCGCTGAGGCGATAGACCGAGTTAGATCTGAGACCCGCTGATAGGGACCTTCGACAACGTGTGGTGCTGTCCGTACTCACCGCGACGTAAAGCCCGAACGCTCATCCCGGGGTAGCCGCATACCCAGCGTATGGACCTGACGCACGACGAACTCGCCGGTATCGTCGATCTTTTCGGCGCGCTGTCTCGGGACGAACTCCTGAACGCGCTCTCGGAACTCGCCTACCGCGAGGGCAGGGAGTTCGAGGAGGCAGAGAGCGCGGCGGCGGTCGACGAGGCCGTCGACGGCTATCATCTCGTCGAGTACGACGACCTACTGGTCGCCGGACCGACTGCGTTTCCGACGCTTCCCGCGAACGCCGAAGACCTGCCGCACATCATGGACGTCGAGGAGCGGACGGTCGACCGCGAGGCGCTGGGCGAACGAACGCGAGAGCGACTCCGCGCGGACGCGGACGCCGCGCTCGAGGACGGCGACGGGGACCGACTGGAGACGCTGATCGATGTCAGTTACGACGTCGAGGCGTGGTCGCCGGTGTCGCTCGACGAGATGCGAGCGGACCTCGACCGGCGAGGATAAGAGGGACCGGCCACGTACTTCGGACGAACGGCTATGCAACTGGACCTGGACCGTGTCGCAGAGTACACGCCGCGGGCGGTGACCGGCGAGAAGTACGACGCCGCGGTCCTCATTCCCGTCGTCGAACGCGACGACGAGGCACACCTCCTGTTCACGAAGCGGGCCGAACACCTCGGTGAGCATCCCGGCCAGATGAGTTTCCCCGGCGGCGGCCGCGAACCCGAGGACGAGGACCTGCAGGCGACCGCGCTCCGGGAGGCCCGAGAGGAGATCGGACTGGACCCCGAGGAGACCGAAGTGCTCGGCAGGATCGACGACATCCGGACTGTCACCGAATACTCAGTGACACCGTTCGTCTCCCGGGTCCCGGACCGCGAGTACGAACCCGACGACGGCGAAGTGGCGGAGATCGCGGTCCTCAGCGTCGCCGACATGCTCGACGACGCCAACTACGACTACGAACGCCGGGAACACCCCCACTACGGCGAGGTCGTCATCCACTACTTTCGCGTCGACGGCTACACCGTCTGGGGTGCGACCGGCCGCATCGTCGTCGACTTTTTCGAACTGACCACCGACTGGCGTGCGCCGGAACGGATCGACCCGAGTTCGCGGGTCTGATCTCGTGTCCGATCCGACTCGTGGTCAATCCGATCCGAGTTCCGACAAAAGAGGATGTGCAACAACGCGGGCGCGTTGGCTGACACCTGTCGGCTCCCGTCGCCGGCTAATCTTCGTACGGAACGATACCCTTTTGCGGGTCCCTCTCAGAAGTGGCTACATGGTCTCACAGACGATGGGTCGCGTTCCGCACGGGCGATAGTATTTCTAACCGGCGTTCTACGGGTGATCGACGATGCTGACTGGGTCCGAGTCAGCCACCGCGACGGGACTCGACGCCATTGCGCTCAAGCCGACTGAGTGCGCCGTCGAGCGAGCGAGCGATCTCCCGTTCGAAACAGTCGCGGTCGACTACGAGGGCCGCGAACACCTCCCGGACGCCGAAACCCTTGCGTCGCTCGCCGAGGGCCACGAGGTGTTTCTGACGACGCCGGTACGAGCGGACGGTTTCGACCCGCTCGGCGACGACTCGCTGACCGACTGGATACCCGAGGGCGTTCGTCGCGTCCTCGTCGCGGGCCACCCGGCCTACCTTTCGGAAGCGGAGCGGAGTCGGGCCGTCGCTCCTCGCCTCGGAACGGCGAAAGAGCGCGCGACCGACGCCTGGGTCGGGACGGAGAGCGTCGAACGCATCGCACTGGCGGCAGGCGGCCCCCAGTACGAACTCCTCTCGCGGTCGACTACCCGCGACCTCAGGGCGCTCCGCGCGGCGGGACTCGACGCGGACGTCGTCATCTACGCGCCGACCGTACTGACCGACGACGAAGACGCCGTCCTCGACGCTGTCGGCGACTACTCGGCGCGACGCAAACCCGTCGCTCGCGCGCTTCCCGACGGCGCGGCTACCGACAGCGAGGCGACGGGCCGCGCTCGGGACGTGTTGCTGCGGGCGACTCGCGATTACGCGCTCGTCGGGACGCCCGAGACGGTTCGTGAGCGCGTCGCCGAGTTGAAAGACGCCGGTGCGACGACCGTCGTGGGCTATCCCGCCCGCGGGGTCGACGCGTTCGAGAGACGGGCGTAGCGACTCCGGTCGAGAGTCACAGGCCGAGGAAAGAACGGCGACGCAGTCGGCTCGTTACAGCGATAGCGCGGCGAAAGACCGCGCGTTTACTCGAGGTCGAAGCGGTCGAGTTTCATCACTTTCTCCCACGTCTCCACGAAGTCGCGCACGAACTTCTCCTCCGCGTCGTCGCTTCCGTAAACCTCCGAAATGGCGCGAAGCCGGGAGTTCGAACCGAAGATGAGGTCCACGCGGGTGCCCTTCCACTTGAGTTCGCCCGTGGCACGGTCGCGCCCCTCGTACACGTTTTCGGCTTCCGAGGCAGGCTCCCACTCCGTGCCCATGTCGAGCAGGTTCACGAAGAAGTCGTTGGTCAGCGTCCCCGGCCGGTCTGTGAAGACGCCGAGGTCGGACTGCTGGTAGTTCGCGTCAAGCGCGCGCATGCCGCCGACCAGAACCGTCATCTCGGACGCAGTCAGGTTCAGTAGCTGCGACTTGTCCACCAGCAACTCCTCCGCCGGATGGTCGTACTCGTGTCCGAAGTAGTTACGGAACCCGTCTACCTTCGGTTTGAGCGCGTCGAACGATTCGACGTCGGTCTGTTCCTGGGAAGCGTCGGTTCGTCCCGGCTCGAACGGGACTTCCACGTCGTACCCGGCGTCTGCCGCCGCCTTCTCGACGGCTGCGTTGCCGCCCAGAACGATGAGGTCGGCGAGCGAGACACGCGTCCCGTCGGACTGCGAGCCGTTGAAGTCCTCCTGAATCCCTTCGAGGGTCTCCAGTACGGTCGACAGCTCCTCCGGTTCGTTCACCTCCCAGTTCCGCTGGGGTTCGAGGCGGATGCGCGCGCCGTTCGCTCCGCCGCGCTTGTCGCTGTCGCGGTACGTCGACGCCGACGCCCAGGCGGTCTTGACCAGTTGGGGGACCGACAGGTCCGACCCGAGGATCTCCTCCTTGAGTTCGGCGACCTCCTCGTCCCCGATACGGTCGTAGTCGGCTTCGGGGATAGGGTCTTGCCACAGCATCTCCTCGTCCGGAACTTCCGGGCCGAGGAACCGCGTCGGCGGCCCCATGTCGCGGTGAATCAGCTTGTACCAGGCTTTCTGGAACGCCTTTCCGAACTCCATCGGGCTCTCCTGGAACGTCTCCATTATCTCCCGGTAGTCGGGGTCCCGCTTGAGGGCGATGTCGGTCGTGAGCATCATCGGCGTGACCCCTTCGTCCGGGTCCTGTGCGTCCGGTGCGGAGTCCGCTAGCTCTTCGCTCTTGGGGGTCCACTGCCAGGCACCGCCGGGCCCCTTCTCGGGCTCCCACTCGTAGTCGAGCAGGTTGTTGATGTACCCCATGTCCCACCAAGTCGGGGACTGCGTCCAGGGCCCCTCGATACCGCTGGTGGTGACCTCGCCGTCTTCGGTGGCATCGTTCTGCCAGCCGAGTCCCTGGTTCTCGATGGGGGCCGCCTCCGGTTCGGGGCCGAGTACATCGTCGGGGTTGTCTGCGCCGTGGACTTTCCCGAACGTGTGTCCGCCGGCGATGAGCGCGGCCGTCTGTTTGTCGTTCATCGCCATCCGGGAGAACGTCTGACGGATGTTCTTCGCCGAGGCCTTCGGGTCCGGCTGGCCGTCAGGGCCCTCCGGATTCACGTAGATGAGCCCCATCACGGACGCGCCGAGCCCCGTATCGAGTTCTCCGGGTTCGTCGAAGCGCTCGTTCGCTTCCCACTCCTCCTCGGGGCCCCAGTAGACGGAGTCGTCGGGCTCGAAGGCGTCCTCGCGCCCGCCGGCGAAGCCGAACGTCTCGAAGCCCATCGACTCGATGGCGACGTTCCCGGCCAGGACTATCAGGTCGGCCCACGAGAGTTTTCGACCGTACTTCTGCTTGATCGGCAAGAGCAGCCGGCGCGCCTTGTCGAGGTTCGCGTTGTCGGGCCAACTGTTGAGGGGCGCAAAGCGCTGCGTACCGCCGGACGCGCCGCCGCGGCCGTCGCTGGTGCGGTACGTGCCGGCGCTGTGCCAGGCCATTCGAATGAACAGCGGCCCGTAGTGGCCGTAGTCGGCCGGCCACCAGTCCTGCGGAGTCGTCATCAGTTCTTCGAGGTCCGACTTCACCGCTTCGAGGTCGAGTTTCTGGAACTCCTCGGCGTAATCGAAGTCCTCGTCCATCGGACCGACTTCATGGGAGTTCTGGTCGAGAACCTCCAAGTTCAACTGGTTCGGCCACCAGTCGTGATTACGCCCTCTCATTATCCGGCTACCTCCGTGGTACGTACCCGGTTAACCTGGGCCGTCTTCTCCAGGTAGTCGTCCATACGCATCGACCCCTCGGGGCTGGCAGTGCGGGAGTTCTGGTCGTCCAGCACTGGCTCGCCGGAGTTCGTCGTCAACGCGTCTCGTACGGCGTCGAAGTTCGGGTCGCCCATGCCGTGCTTTGGGGTATTGTCTAACATTAATTACTTCTCTCGAAAGATGATTGGACTAGACAATAATAAGGCTTGGGCGCGCGGCGCAAATCTCCGGAATGCGCGGCGAAAGCGACCAATTCCCACGGGGTCCGTCGACCCGTCTAGTGACAGCTTTAGGTGGGACGGCAATTACGCTCTTCCGGTTAACAGGTCGGTCCCCAACCGAGCGTTCCTTTCCGCTGTGGAGACGCGTTCGCCGCTCGATTTCCTGCCGTTGTCGGGAGCGGCGCGACACTTATTTTCCTCCGTGAACTCCCGTCGACTATGTCCACCGCCACTCACCGGTGTACCTGCGGTGCAACCCTCCAGTACAGACAGGACATGCGGAAGGAGCAAGGCGGCGTCTACCCGACCTGGAAATGCAAGGACTGCGGGACGCCGGTCCCGGGGACGGTCGCCGAGCGTATCAAGCACCAACATCCATCGTAATGCCCGCAGTGTCGCTCTCCGGCGGTACGCGTAAGTGGACCCCGTCCGACCGCTACGTATGGCCAAGCACGTTGCTGTGGTCGGCGGCGGTGCCGTCGGCACGACAGCCGCCTACGACCTCGCAGAGCGCGGAACGGACGTCACGCTGTTCGAACGCGGGGAGATAGCCGCCGGCAGCACGGGTCGCGCGGCGGGGATCGTTTACGACGCGTTCGCCGACAGCGTCGACGCTCGCGTCGCCGACCGCGCCGTCGAGCGCTTCCGCGAATTCTCGGGGGAGGGCGACTTCTCGTTCGAGGTGACGCCGTACGTCTGGCTGGCGCGCGAGGGCGACGAACGCCGCGCGGACGCTATCCGTGAGCAGGTCCCCAGAATGCGATCCCACGGGCGGGACGCGGCGCTGGTCGACCCGGAGGAGCTGTCTGCGGAGTGGCCGGCGCTGCGGACTGACGACATCGCCGTCGCCGCCGTCGCGCGAAACGCCGGGCGGGTACGCCCGGAGACGTACCCGCCACTGCTCGCCGAGAAAGCGCGCCAGGCCGGCGCGCGGATCGAAACCGGCGTCGAAGTGTCACTCACGGCCGACCCGCCGGGTGTCACTACCAGGTCGTCGAAGACAGCCCAGGGCGGCGGCGGTTCCGCCGAAGGCGACGGTGAGCATCGCGGGTTCGACGCCGTCCTCGTCGCCGCCGGGGCACAGACGAAACGGATCCTGTCCGAAGCGGGGATCCCGATCGCGCTGAAACCGTACCGCGTACAGGCGCTAACGACGGCTGGCGGGCCGAGCGGTCGCTCGAACGAGGACGGTCCGGCGGTGCCGATGACCTACGACGCGACGGGCGGGTTCTACCTTCGGCCGTACGGCGACGGTCTGCTCGCGGGCGACGGGACCGAGGAGGTCGAAAGCGACCCCGACGACTGGAAACGGGACGGCGACGACGCGTTCGTGTCGTCGATGCGGGACGGCCTCGCACATCGCGTCGGCGTCGACGCCGACGTGACGGACGCCTGGGCCGGCCTCTGTACCGCGACGCCGGACCGCAACCCGTTGCTCGGCGAACTCCGCGACGGGATCTACGTCGCCACCGGGTTCCAGGGCCACGGCTTCATGCGCTCGTCGGCGCTCGGCGAGGTCGCCGCCGAAACGATACTCGGCGAGGAAGGCATCCCCGACTACGATCCGACTCGCTTTACTGGCGACGAGGAGTTCGACATCGTCGAAGGAATGACCGTCTCCGAGTAGTTACGCGTCAGTCGCGGCAGTAGTTACGCGTCCGTCGGGGCGTCGGCGGTTTCGGAACCAGTGGTGCCGTCTCCGCCGACGGGGTCGGATTTCGGCAGGCGAACGCGGAGTTCTCCCGAACCGGTGAGCGTCGCCGTCGACTCGCCGGGGACGACATCGGCTCCGTCGGGCAGTTCCGCGCGGCCGTCCAGCGAGAGGCCGCGGCCGGGGAACCGCATCTCGTACCCCTCGCGGTACTCCCGGAACCGGTCGATACGGACCATCACGGCGTCGTCGACGAACCGCACCTGAACGTCGCTGCTCGTGGTACCCGGTGCGTCGAACACGACCAGAAACGCCTCGTCGCTCTCAAGTACGTCCGCCGTGAGCGACCGCGACTCCTGAATGCGACTGGCCGCCCGGCCGACTCGCTTGACGACCGAGTCGCTGACCGACTTGCCGATCTCACGCAGTGTCATCTTGTTCCGAATGACGGGCCGCAGACGCCTAAGTCTGACGCGTTCTCCGAACGCGAGCGGCCGTCGCCGCCCCGCTCACAGTTCGATCAGCTGCAGGCTCTCCGTCTCGGCGCAGTACGGACAGACGAGGTCGTCGACGCTCAGGTCGTCGGGCACGTCGTAGGTGTAGTGGTTCTCGAACATGTCGAGTTCGCAGTTCTCGTTCGTGCACTTGATCTCCTCGGTCTTTGGCATAGATCAGAGTTATCTCGGTACGGGGAAACCGTTTGCGGCAGGGTATGGCGTTGCCGACGCCCGGACTGAGAGTCTCGGGCTCTGCCGGATTCCACACCGTCCGTTTCCGCACCGTTTTACCCGTCGAGCGTCAACGGAGACGTATGACAGACCCCGCCGACCTCTCCGTGACCATCGTCGACGGTTACGTCGACGAGCCAGCGCATTTCGGGGTCCCGCCGTACGTCTCGACGTACCCCCGGTACACAGCCGGCGCGCTCGTCGACGCGGGCGTCCCGTCGGAGAACATCACGTACCACACCATCGACGAACTCCGCGACGACCGCCACAAGTGGCGCGACGTCGAAGAAGCGGACCTGCTCTGCTACACCGGGGGGATGACCGTCCCCGGGAAGTACGTCGGCGGCACACCGGCCGAACCCGACGAGGTGCGCGAACTCGCGTGGACCGCCGACGGCACCTCGCTGATGGGCGGTCCGGTCCGCTTCGGCGTCGGCGACGCGAACGAGGGCGCAAGCGAAACCGAACGCGACGACCTGGATTTCGACTTCCTCGCCATGGCCGACGTGGAGGCCGCGGCGTACGACATCGTCTCGAACGGGCTCGAAGGGTTCGAGGACCGCTACCGCGGCGTCCCCGAGGAGACGCGCTGGGCGCGCAAGGGGGCGTTTATCGTGGAACAGCATCCGAACCACCCCGACTACCTCATCGCGGAACTAGAAACGTCTCGCGGCTGTCCGTACCGCTGTTCGTTCTGTACGGAACCGATGTACGGCGACCCCGATTTCCGTCCGCCCGAGAGCGTAGTCGACGAGGTGGACGCGCTCTCCGACCGCGGCGTCCAGCATTTCCGCCTCGGTCGCCAGGCCGACATCCTCGCCTACGGCGGCGACGGCGAAGCGCCGAACCCGGACGCGCTCCGCGACCTCTACGGCGGCATCCGCGAGGTGGCACCCGACCTCGAAACGCTTCACCTCGACAATATGAACCCCATCACGGTCGTGAAGTGGCCCGAGAAGGCTCGCGAGGGTATCCGGGTCATCGCGGAGCACAACACGCCCGGGGACACGGCGGCGTTCGGTCTCGAATCCGCGGACCCGCTCGTACAGGAGGAGAACAACCTCAACGTCTCCGCCGAGGAGTGCTTCGAAGCGGTCAAGATCGTCAACGAAGAGGCCGGATGGCGGCCGGGAGAGGGGAGCGACGCGACGGGCCCCTCGACCGGCGACGACGCTCCGAACCGCCTTCCGAAACTCCTGCCCGGTATCAACCTCGTCCACGGACTGAAAGGCGAACGGAAGGAGACGTTCGAGCACAACAGGCAGTTCCTCCAGCGCGTCTACGACGAGGGGCTGATGCTCCGCCGCGTGAACATCCGTCAGGTGATGGCGTTCGAGGGCACCGATATGGCCGAGACGGGCGCGGAACTCGCACAGGACCACAAGCAGCAGTTCAAGCAGTACAAACAGGAGGTCCGTGAGGAGATAGACAATCCGATGCTCCAGCGCGTCGCCCCGCCGGGAACCGTCCTGCCGGACGTTACGCTGGAGTACCATCAGGACGGCAAGACGTTCGGCCGGCAACTCGGCACCTACCCGCTGCTCGTCGGTATCCCCGGCAAGCGAGAACTCGGCCGGACCATCGACGTTTCCATCGTCGGCCACGGCTACCGTTCCGTCACCGGCGTCCCCTACCCCCTCGATGTCAACAGCGCGTCGATGGACGAACTCAGGGCGATACCGGGCGTCGGCAGGAGCAGCGCGGGCGACATCGTCGTTAACCGTCCGTACGAGTCGACGGCCGAGGTCGGGGTAGACGCCGACCTGGGCAAGTTCGCGACGGTGCGGTCGCCGGAAGGCGCGGACTAACACCGTCTCGACAGGTGGGATCGCTCGCAACGAAACTTATTGGAGTCGCTGTGGTGTTTCCGCCAAGGGAATGACTGACGGAGATATCTTCAGACAGCGACGGCTAGACAGCGACACCGTCCCCGAGAGGCTGACGCTCGCCGTCTTCAACTCCGACTGTCCGGACGACGTGGTAGCGGCACTGGGCGAAGAGCTCTCCGCCTTTTTCGACGTCGAATCGGTGACCCAGGGCGAGACGCTCAGGGACACCGGAACGGAGTTCGCCGTCATGCACGACGACGTGTTGATCGACGGGCCGATCCTCCACGGCGACCGGTCGGTCGCGGACATAGACGGGACGGTGATGGGTGCACAACCGGCGGACACCGTCTTCATCGCGGACTACGACGACCGGGAGGGGATGCGAACGCTCTCCCAGCGCATCGAGAAGAAGGCGTGGTGGGCCGGCGACGGCAAACTGTACGCGACGGGCCACCAGCGCCTCTCGATGATGGACGACCAGTGGAACCTGTACGAGAGTATCGCCGACGCCGGAGTGGACGTGACGGTGTTCGACCAACCGGAGTGGACGCCCGGAAGCCGAGAGGCCCTCACTGTCCGCCCCGAGGGAAGCCACGCCCTGACGGGCACCTGGCTCGTCATCTTCGACGGCGCTGGCAACGATGCGGCGAAAGGCGCACTCGTCGCGACGGAACGCGGGTCGAACACGTACTACGGGCTCTGGACGGTCGACCCTGCCGTCGTCGACCACCTCCAACAGCGCGCGCTCGAAGTCGAGTCCCAGTCGTAGAGATAGCGCGAACGGCAGAAGAGCTACGGGGACAGTGTGACTGAGCCGAACTACCGCAAGCAGCGTGGGGGCCTAACGCCAGTCGTACAGTTCCACGACCCGGTCATGGCGGTCGGCGAGACCGTTTGGATTCTTCGCCGCGGTGCCGTCGCGCGAACGGGCCGCGAACCCGTCCTTACAGCCGCGGAGGACACCACCCATCACCGTTCGACCGTTGCCGAGCCAGGCGCTCAGTTCGACATCGCCGCGGAACACGTCCTTCGCGACGCCCGCGGCGTCTCTCAGCGCGAGTCCGGTCATTCGGCGGATCGTGCTGTGGTGGACGCCGTAGTTCTTGCAGAGCTGATAGGCCACCGACTGGTGGCGCCACCCCCAGTCGTACTGCGTTCGGCCGCCGTCAGCCCCGTACTCGCCGCGGACGCTCATCTCGGGAGCCCAGGTGACTGACCGGTCGACCGCCGCGAGTCGATGGGATACGTCGCGGGCCCCGCCGGTTTCGAGGTACTCGTCGAACCCGTCGATAGCCTCGATAGCGTCCCGGTCGAACACGACGTTGTCCCCGTTACAGAAAGAGACCGAACGACCGGCGTACGTGCGGGTCTCCTCGGACTCGGTCGTCATCCCGGCGCGCAGCGTGCGGTGTGTCGGTCCGGTAACGGCGTCAGCGCCGTCAACGAGCGCGTCGGCGGCAGCCTCGTACCAGGACGGTTCGACCGCCAGCCGGTAGCTTATCAGGCCGACAGCGTCACCCGTCGCGACGCCGATACCGGCGTTCCGGGCGACGTTGACGTTCCGGTCCGAGAGTTCGAGGAGGACGTCTACGTCTTCGCGTTCGCGGATCATACCGGTCGTCCCGTCCGAGGACGGGCCGTTGACAACGATAGTCTCCGCGGCCGGAACGTGGTCGTTTATCGCGTCCAGGCTCCGTTTCAGTTGCTCTCGGCCGTTCAGTGTCGGGACGACTACCGAGAGCTCCATACCACCCTGTAGGAGAGTGAATGATTAAAAGATCACTGGATACCAGCCAAGGCGTTCACACGACCGACGCGTTCCAGTAGGAAACGGAAGCGAGGCTGTCGCCGACTGGCGATCGATGGACTGCGGTGTCCAGCGACCGAAACGCGCTGGCCATGCTGTTCGGTATCTTCCTGTAAAAGCCGTAGGGGAGAACGAAATCGTGTTCGTCGCCAACGAGCGACAGACCGGCCCGGTCGAGCAACGAGAGCACCTCCGTTTGCGAGTAGAGCCGCGACCCCATCGGCAACAGCCAGTTGTAGACGCTGCGGCTGCTAAATCGGTTGAACGTGTCGAAAAACACCTGCTCCTTCGAGACGCGACGCATCTCGCTGAGAAACGCCGCAGGGGTGTCCGCGAGGTGGAAAAACCGCATCGCGAACACCGTGTCGAAGTGGTCGTCCGGGAACGGAAGGCGCCCGGCGTCGCCCCGCATGAATTCCAGCGACTCCTCGACGCCTGCCGACTTGGCTTTCTCCCGGCCCTGCTGGAGCATCGGCCCCGAGATATCGAGTCCGACTACGTCCGCACCGCGCTCCGCGAGCATCACGGTGAACCGGCCCGTTCCACAGGCGATTTCGAGAACGCGCTTGCCCTCGACAGGTCCGATAGCGTCGAGAACAGCTTCCTTCTCGCGACGGTCGATGAGTCTTCCCCCGCGCGAGAAACGCTTTTCTTCGTACTCCTCGGCGACATCGGACTCCTGGTACCACTCCTGTCCCTTCACGCTGTAGTGAGTTCTCGTTCCATAGGATAAAACGGTACTGGAGTCGTTCCGACTTACTGACCGAAATTCCTTGTTATTCGGTACCGTAGATCGGCGTATGCCGAAATGCACCAAGTGCGGTACGACCCACGACGTAGACAGTCTCGTCAGGCACGAGCGAGGGAACCTGCTTCGCGTCCACTGTCCCGATTGCGAATCGCCGATGGGCCAGTACCGAAACCCGAGCGGCCGTTAATCCCCGCCGGAACGGACCGTCTCGGGTCGTATCCGTATGAGGACTCGTTCACCCGACTCCTCGCCGTGGTTCGGATATTCGTCGACACCCATGTACCGACGTGCGAGTTCGTCGATATGGTCGACCGCACCCTCAGTAGTGACGGCATCGACTGTTCCGGTAACAGAGAGATAGCGATACGGGTCGTCGGGGTCGAGCATCGACAGCGCCACTGTCGTCCCTTCCTCGACGTTCCGTTCCTTTCGTCGCCCTCGCGCCGTATTGACGAGCATCGACCCCGCTTCTTCGTCGTAGTCGACCCACACTGGCGAAACCTGCGGCCTCCCGTCGGGGTCGTCCGTCACGAAATGCCCGAACGTCTTCTTCTCGAACAGGTCGCGGTGTGTCTCCGGAATCTCACTCATACATATCGTCTCTCGACAGGCGAAACAAAAGTCTTCTACAACCCACCTATTACGATAATAATACACCTAATATTCTGTGCATTGTTAGGACCCCCATATAGCCAAGCTTTACTTACCACCTTTGTCGAATAGAGTCCATGAGCACCAGTACGCAGGAGGAGCGCTCGAAAGAAACTGATGACGAAGCCTTATCAGATTCAGAATTCCGCGACCGTCTCTACGAACTCCCGCCGAGTGCGAAACTCGTCGCGAAGGTCCTCGAATCCGACGCACCCCTGTCCCAGGGACAACTCGCCGAGGAATCGTTACTGCCCGACCGTACCGTTCGGTACGCGTTGAACCGCCTCGAAGACGACGAACTCGTCAACTCACGGTACTCGTTTCAGGACGCGCGAAAGCAGGTCTACTTCCTGAACAACTGACTCTCTCACCCATCGACCGGCCAGCCTTTTGTCTTCGCCACCGAACGCCGGAGCATGACTGGAATAGAGCGGACGGCTGTCCCGTACGACCGCGCACCCGGCGGTGCCACGAACGCGTACGTGGTTGGGTCCGAGGATGCGCTGCTCGTTGACCCGGCCGGCAGGACCGACGAGTTAGACGCAGCTGTCGACGAGCGGTCCGTGGCTCACGTCGCCGTCACGCACGCACACCCGGACCACGTCGGCGGCGTTGCGCACTACGCCGACGCGCTCGACGCCACTGTCTGGTGTCGCGCCGGCCGCGAGGACCGGTTCGAGCGGACGGCGGGTGTCGCCCCCGATAAGACGTTTCGTCCAGGGAGCGATCTCCCCGGAACGGACGGCGCGATCGCTCTCGACACCCCCGGGCACGCGTCCGACCACGTCGCGTTTCGCATCGACGACACGGTGCTCGTCGGCGACCTCGCCGTGGCCGAGGGGAGCGTCGCCGTCACCGCGCCCGACGGGGACATGCGCGCCTATCTCATCGCCCTTCGGCGGTTGCACGCACAGGACCCCGAGCGACTGCTTCCCGGTCACGGCCCGGCGATCAAGGCACCTCGTGAGACGTTAGCTCGTCTCGTTTCACACCGCCGCGACCGCGAGCGCCGCATCGAAACGGCGGTTCGCGGCGGCGCGCGAACGCTGGTCGACATCGTCGACGCAGCGTACGAAAAGGACCTCACCGGCGTCCGCGAAATGGCGGTCCGGACCGTCGAGGCTCACCTGGAGAAACTGGCCGTCGAGGGTCGCGTCGAGTGGGACGGGGAACTGGCGTCCCCGAGGTGTAAGCCTCCAGAGCGGAATTTATAATAAACAATCGAATAGGTTCTTGGCGGGAGGACGCGTCAGTCAAAACGGTATGGACTTCACGTCGTACCCAACCGATCCCGAGGCCGTCGCCCAGCGACGGATGCCGGGCGACCTCCAGTCGTCGCAGACGAAACTCGTCTACTACTACCTTCGAGTCACGGACTGCGAGACGGTCGGCGACCTCTCCGCGGAACTCGACATGAAGCGGATGACCCTGTACGACGTACTCGACACGTTAGACGAGAAGGGATTGGTCCGGCGCGAGGGCGAACGGTACCGCACGGCGTGACGGGACCCGTTCGCTGACCGCACTCCTTTTGAGTACCCGCGAGTACGGACGAGCATGGAGAGCCTCGAAGCCGAACTCGACCGCGCCCGCGACCTCGATGTCGACGACCTCGCCGACGCCATCGAGTCGATCGGCTTCGAGTGCACCCGCTGTGGGGCGTGCTGCAAGGCCGACGAGGCCGACCCGCACACCGCGACGGTGTTTCCGGACGAGGTACGCGAACTGCAGGACGCCGAGTCCCCGGGCGACTCGACCGAACGGGACTGGCGCGACGTCGCTCGACCGATGCCGTACGGCCTGACGGAGACGGCGGACGGGACCGAAGGCGAGACGTTCGAGTGGGCGCTCCAAACCGACGGCTGCGGCGACTGCACCTTTTACACCGAAGACGCGGACGGCGTCGGCGGGTGTACAGTCCACGAGGACCGGCCGCTTATCTGTCGAACGTACCCGTTCAGCGTCGCACTCGCCGGAACGAGCCAGCCGATGGGCGAGGCCGTCGACGAGTCCGGCCTCGTCCGCGCTCACGAGTGCGAGGGTCTCGGCCGGGACATTTCGCGGGAGGACGCCGAGGACCTGGCCGCGGCGCTGAAAGAACGGGCCGTCCGCGAACTGGACGAGGCGATCGACGTCCGCGACGAGTACGAACCGGCGGACTCAGCTCCGGGCGAGGTAGTAGTACACGACTCCGAAGGGGCGAAATCCCCCGACGGAACCCTGCGAAAGCGGTAAAAACCCCGCTGACCGGCGATACTTCTTTAATGTATGGCTCCAAGATTTATC
Source organism: Halostella sp. PRR32 (assembly GCF_034808085.1). Classification (NCBI taxonomy): domain Archaea; kingdom Methanobacteriati; phylum Methanobacteriota; class Halobacteria; order Halobacteriales; family Natronoarchaeaceae; genus Halostella; species Halostella sp. PRR32. The sequence goes on along the minus strand of NZ_JAXHGL010000003.1, from coordinate 691,630 downwards.
GTGGAGGTCTAACCTTGGAAATCTCTGATGAACTCCTGTGTCTGTTCAGCGCCGACGTGACCGTCCAAGACGACAGCTACGTCGTGGAGGTCCCGCGTCGCGAAATCGAAACCGGTTCCGTGAAACCTGGCGAAACTTATCGCGTCGCACTCATCTCTAGCGAGGAAGCGGACGATTCCGATGACGCATCGACCGGTGCGCCGCCGGAACCGCAACCGCCCGTCGAGATCAACGAGACGCGCTACGTCGAGATCGAAGACATCGGCAAGCAGGGCGACGGCATCGCCCGCGTCGAGCGGGGGTACGTCATCATCGTCCCCGGTGCCGACGTCGGCGAGCGCGTGAAGGTCGAAATCACGGAGGTCAAATCCAACTTCGCGGTTGGCGAGATCATCGAAGAAACCTTCTGAAGCGACCCTTTTCCCGGTCGGGTCGCACAAAGTGCGACCTCTCCCGGCAAAAAGCTCGGCCAAAAAATCCCGCTCGCTCACTCGTTTCTCTCGTTCGCTCACGGTGGCTCTGCGTGCGTAACTGCCTGACGGCCTGCTCTCTGCCCTCACAAGCGAGGGTTCGGAAGACGAGAAAAACGGGTCTTCCGGCAAATCGTGGCCGGCCAGGACCCCTGGAACGCACACCCCGCCGAACTCCGGCGAGTTGTCGGTCGACTCTACGTCGCGGAGTCCGAACCGCGGTGTCTCCAACTGCACTGTCTCGAACCCCGCGGTGTTTTGCACTGACGGAACCGATCATCTCGGAGAACTCGCCCCGCGATTTTTTGCCCAGTACGTGCCACAGAGGATCATGGCAGACGAAGCCACTATTCGACCGGCTGAACGCGGAGATATCGACGGTATCCAGCGGGTCGCACGACGCGCATGGGGCGGTGCGTACGGAGGAGTGCTTCCGGAGGACGCGCTGGACGAGATGTTAGCTGTCCACTACTCAGACGAGGTTCTCGGCCGGACGATAGCGTCCTCGAAGCGGAGCCTCTTCGTCGCCGAGGACGACGGAACTATCGTCGGCTACGCCTCCGGCGGCCCCTCGGATATCGACGTGGAGGGAGAACTCAGCATCTATCTCGACCCGGACTGGTGGGGACAGGGGCTCGGAAAGCGACTCCTCGACTGCGTGGCCGAGAGCCTGGCGGAGCAAGACGTCGAGTGCATCGAGGAGAAGGTCCTCGACGAGAACGAGGTCGGAAACGCGTTCTACGAGAAGCATTTCGACCGTGTCGGCCGAGAGGAGATCGAAATCGGCGGGACGACCTGGACGGCGAACGTGTATCGGACGGAGATCGCGTGAGAGACGGACGGCCGCTGTGGGGGCGTTACTGCTCGCTCTCGGCACCGAGCGCGTCGATTACTCGCGCCGCGTTTTTCGAGAACGCTCGGCGCATCTTGTCCTCGGAAACGTCGAGCGTCAGTATCTCCATGACGCCGACGTTGGGGTGAGTGGATGGCGCGCCGCTGCCGAACAGGACGCGGTCGGGATGTTCGAGGAGGGCGCGCTCCAGTTGCTCGCGATAGCGAACGAAACTCGTGTCGAGGTAGTAGTCGTCGTAGCGGTTCAGCAGGTCGATGGCCTCGCCCATCAGGTCGCGGTTCAGCGGATGCCCGCCGAAGTGCGAGACGATGACGGGAAACGAGCGATCCAGCAGAGCGTCCTCGATCACGTCTGGCGGACAGGACTCGCCGCCGTGGACGAGGACGGGGAGGTCGACGGACTCCAGTACGTCTAACACGTCGTCGTCGGGGAGGCCGTCCGTCGCGGGGTCGAGTTTGAACCCGTGGAAGCGGTCGTCGTAGGCGTACTGTTCGACGTCGTCGGGGGAGATATGCCACTCCTCGCGTGAGGCCGCGAGATTACGGAGACGCGCTCCGGTCGAATCGCCGGGGCTGCGCGGCCCGTTAATGCGTGCGAACGCGACGAACGGCCGTTCGACTGAGAGCCTCGCGACGGCGTTGTTTGCCTGCAGATATCGCTGGTCGTCCGGAACGTCCGGGAACACCACCGAGCGGACGACGCCGGCCTGATGCATCTCCCGCTCCAGGTTGTCCGGCGTGATCGCCCGGCCGCGAACCGCCGACTCGTCGTCCGTGTTCAGGCGCGCGTGACTGTCGACCACGCGGAACCGGTGTTCCAACTCTAACATCTGTTCTTCATTTCCGTTTCACGGTATTTTTGAATACCGGTTGGTTTCTGACGCGGCCGCGGGGACACTCTCCACCGCAGACGGACCAGAGCGGCGGAAAGCCCCCTTCAGTGTCCCGTTCCCATCAGATCCGCTAACAGAAATTTTATATAGAACCGCAAACGATTCCTCTCCGAGGATTCACCATGGCAGATTCGAACCCCCAGCAGCGCATGGGTGGACGGCCCATGTTCGTGCTGTCGGAGGACAGCCAACGAACACACGGTGAAGACGCGCAGCAGTCGAACATTTCGGCCGGGAAAGCGGTCAACGAGTCGGTCCGCACTACGCTCGGCCCCCGAGGGATGGACAAGATGCTCGTCAGCGACGGCGATGTCGTCATCACGAACGACGGCGCGACCATCCTTCAGGAGATGGATATCGAGCATCCCGCCGCCGAGATGATAGTCGAAGTCGCCGAGAGTCAGGAGGACGAAGTCGGAGACGGCACGACGACCGCCGCCGTCCTCGCCGGCCAGTTGCTCGCGAAGGCCGAGACCCTTCTCGAAGACGACATCCATCCGACGACGATAGTCGAGGGGTACCACGAGGCCGCCGAGATCGCGGTCGAAACCGTCGAGGAGACGGCGCTCGACGTCGAGGTCGACGACGACCTGCTGGCGCAGGTCGCCCAGAGCAGCATGACCGGCAAAGGAACGGGCGGCGTCGCCGCGAGCAGCCTCGCGGAGTCCGTCGTCGACGCGGTCCGTCACGCGGAGCGAAACGGCGTCGTCGACCGGGACGCCGTCACGGTCTACGCTCGCGTCGGCGCGAGTTCGACGGCGACCGAACTCGTCGAGGGGATCGTTCTCGAAGAGGATCCGGCGACCGACGCGATGCCGTCGGAAGTCGAGAACGCTACTATCGCCGTCCTCGACGTCGACCTCGAAGTCCGAACCGGTAACGTCGGCGCGGAGTTCTCGGTGGATTCAGTCGACCAGTTGACCGCCGCCCGAGAGTCCGGGGAGCGCGAACTACGCGAGTACGCGGAGACGCTCGACGACGCCGGGGTGGACGTGGTCTTCTCGACCGGCGATATCGACGACCGCGTCGCAGGCTATCTCGGCAAACGCGGCATTCTCGCGTTCGAGAGCCTCTCTGACGGCGACGCGCAGGGGATCGCCCGCGCAACCGGTGCGAGCCGGATCGGAGCGCTCGACGACCTCAGTGAGGAGGACTTCGGTACGGCTGACCGCGTCCGAACGGAGACGTTCGGCGAGGACGAACTGGCGTTCATCGAGGGCGGTTCGGCGGCCGAGGCCGTCAGCCTCTTCGTGCGCGGCGGCACCGAACACGTCGCCGACGAACTGGAGCGCGCGATCACGGACGCGGTCGACGTCGTCGCGGCCGCGATCGAGACCGGCGGGGTCGTCCCCGGAGCCGGCGCAACGGAGATCGCTATCGCGGACGCCGTCCGCGACGCTGCGACGGGGACCGAGGGCCGGAGGCAACTCGCCATCGAAGCGTTCGCCGACGCGGTCGACGTGCTCCCCCGAACTCTCGCCGAAAACACCGGAATGGACCCGATCGACGCGCTCGTCGACCTGCGGGCGACGTACGACGCTCACGGACGAGCGGGCATCATCGCGACGGAGCGAACCGGCGAGATCGGCGACCCCGTCGAGGCGGGCGTCGTCGACCCCGCCGCGGTCAAGAGAGAGGCGGTCGAGTCTGCTGTGGAGGCGGCGACGATGATCGCTCGCATCGACGACGTCATCTCGGCGGAGTGACCGCTCCCCGTCCGAGAGCGGACCCCCGAACCGCCCTGGCCGCACCGGTACTGGATCACCGGGGCATCAGTCGAACGTCAGGCGCACCTCGTCGCCCGCGGCGACACCGAACGCCTCGTCGCCGCGGCCCCGATTCACGTCTAACTCGACGTTACCGTGACTGCCGACCGTGACCAGCCACTGGCCCGGCGGCACGGCGGCGAACGTCTCGCCGACGGGCACCGACTGGCCGTTTACGCGCACCTGTTCGACGCCTTCGATCACGTCGCCCGGAACGTTGGTGATCGCATTGCCGAAGTCGTCCACGACGAGCACCTCGCCGACGACCGCGTCGTCCGCGACGGTCGGCTTGGGAAAAGAGAGGTCCTCGTACTCGTCGACGGGGGTCAGTCGGCCGAGAGAGTCGAGGTCGTCGACACCGACTTCGTGGACCTCTGCCGCGGCCGGCGCGAACACGTCGCGGCCGTGGAACGTGCTACTGGCGGCGCCCTCGTCGTCGATCGCGAAGTACTCTACCCGGCTATCCTCGCCGAGTAGTTCCCGCGCTGCCGGGACCAGAACGCCGTTGTCAGGTCCGACCAGCGCGTGACCGCCCGCTCGTGCGACCATGGCTGTGCGCTCCGTACCGACGCCGGGGTCGATAACGGCGAGGTGGACTGCCGGCGGGAACCACGGGAGTACCTCACGTAACCAGAACGCCGCCGCGCGAACGTCCTGACGCGGTAGGTCGTGGGCGACGTCGACGAGTCGGGCCTCCGTCCGCCGGAGTATCACGCCTTTCATCGCGGCGGGATACGGCGACCCGAAGTCGGAGGCGAGCGTAATCATGCTGTGTCGGTTCGGATGCTCAGTTCCCGTTGCTGTCCGTTTCACTCACGCGCTGTAAGCGCTCGATGCCGTTCGTCTCCTCGACGACTTCGACGACGGGATCGGGAAGTAGCGATTTCCAGTTTTTCCCCTTGATCATCCGCTCGCGGACTTCCTGACCTTCCAGCACCTCCCGGTTGAACATGGGTGACTGACGCACTTCGACGCCCGCCTCTTCGAACAGTTGGATCACCAGCGGGTTGTTCGAGTACGCGACGTCGAACTCCGGACTCATGCTCTGGACGTGGCTGACCCACACCGAGTTGCGTTCCAGATCCTCGATGGGGACGGCGTAGGTCACGAGGTCGATGTCGACGAGCGACTTCGTCACCATCATGACCCGCTCGCCGGCGGTGAACGGGTCGTGTTTGCTGTGGGAGTCGCCGGCGCTCCCGATTCCGAGGACTAACTCGTCTACGTCCTCGGCTATCTCCTGCACCATGTTGAAGTGGCCGTTGTGGAAGGGTTGGAATCGGCCGATGTAGAACCCCCGTATCATACTCAGTAGGTGCGACCTGTCGGTTTATAAGGGTGGCGAGTTCGGGTTTTTGTGCTATACTGTCGCTTGTAGGCCTCTGTGTACCGTTTTCGCCATTCGATGAACGATTGATAGAGGGGGGAAAGTATATCAGTTCTCCTCCCTTCGATTTAGCCAGTAACGACATTCTATGAGTAACGACACGGACCCAGACGACGTTTCTCCCGAACCGGTGAACCGCGATCCCCGCGATGGGGACGAGGACCACCGGAACGAGGGAAGCGGCGTCGATCCAAGCCCGGACGAATCTTCGGCGCCCGGAGACGAGACAGACTCGCAAGTGTCTGATATCGGTACGGGTGACGAGGAGTCACAGACAGAGCTCGGTAGTGAGGTCGACGCGGAGATAGCTGACGACGTCGACGAGGACGACCTCCTCGGCGGCCTCCAGATAGAGTCGACCGAAGACATCGACGTGCCGGACCAACTCGTCGACCAGGTGATCGGTCAGGATAACGCCCGCGACATCGTCAAGAAAGCCGCCAAGCAGCGGCGCCACGTGATGATGATCGGCTCCCCCGGAACGGGGAAGTCGATGCTCGCGAAGGCGATGAGCGAACTCCTTCCGAAGGAGGACCTGCAGGACGTTCTCGTCTACCACAACCCGGACGACGGTAACGAGCCGAAGGTCCGAACCGTTCCCGCCGGGAAAGGCGAGCAGATCGTCGAGGCCCACAAGGACGAAGCCCGGAAGAAAAACCGGATGCGGTCGTTCCTGATGTGGATCATCATCGCGATCGTGCTCGGCTACACGCTCCTTTCCCCCGCTAGCATCCTGCTCGGCATCCTCGCAGCGGGTGTCGTCTACCTCGCCTTCCGCTACTCCAACCGCGGAAGCGACGCGATGATCCCGAACCTCATCGTCAACGCCGCCGACGAGCAGACCGCGCCGTTCGAGGACGCGACCGGCGCTCACGCCGGCGCACTGCTGGGCGACGTCCGCCACGACCCGTTCCAGTCCGGCGGCATGGAGACGCCCAGCCACGACCGCGTCGAACCCGGCGCGATCCACAAGGCGAACAAGGGCGTGCTGTACATCGACGAGATGAACACGCTGGATATCCGGAGCCAGCAGAAGCTGATGACCGCGATCCAGGAGGGCGAGTTCGGCATCACCGGCCAGTCCGAGCGCTCCTCGGGTGCGATGGTCCAGACCGAGCCAGTCCCCTGTGACTTCATCATGATCGCGGCGGGGAACCTCGACGCGATGGAGAACATGCACCCCGCGCTCCGCTCCCGCATCAAGGGGTACGGGTACGAGGTGTACATGGACGACACCATCGAGGAGACCCCCGAGATGCGGCGCAAGTACGCGCGCTTCATCGCACAGGAGGTCAAGAAGGACGGCCGCCTGCCGCATTACACGCAGGAAGCGATCGAGGAGGTCATCCTCGAAGCCAAGCGCCGCGCGGGACGCAAGGGTCACCTGACGCTGAAACTGCGCGACCTCGGCGGCCTGGTGCGGGTCGCGGGCGACATCGCCCGCGCCGAGGACGCCGAGTTCACCACCCGCGACCACGTGCTTCAGGCGAAGCGCCGCAGTCGCTCCATCGAACAGCAACTCGCCGACGACTACATCGAGCGGCGCAAGGACTACGAACTCACCGTCTCCGAGGGCGACGTGGTTGGCCGCGTCAACGGCCTCGCGGTCATGGGCGAGGACAGCGGTATTGTCCTCCCCGTGATGGCCGAGGTCACACCCAGCCAGGGCCCCGGACAGGTGATCGCCACCGGGAAACTGCAGGAGATGGCCGAGGAGGCCGTCCAGAACGTCTCCGCCATCATCAAGAAGTTCTCCGACGAGGACATCTCGGAGAAGGACGTTCACATCCAGTTCGTTCAGGCGGGCCAGCAGGGCGTCGACGGCGACTCCGCCTCTATCACGGTGGCGACGGCCGTCATCTCCGCGCTTGAGAACGCGCCGGTCAGACAGGACCTGGCGATGACCGGGTCGCTGTCGGTCCGGGGCGACGTGCTCCCGGTCGGCGGCGTCACGCACAAGATCGAGGCGGCCGCCAAGTCCGGCCTCGATACGGTTATCATCCCGGCCGCGAACGAGCAGGACGTGATGATCGAAGACGAGTACGAGGAGCAGATCGAGATCATCCCGGTCTCGCACCTCAGCGAAGTGCTGGAGGTCGCACTCGCCGGCGAAACCGAAAACGACGGTCTCGTCGAGCGTATCAAGAGCATCACCGGTTCGGCCCTCGAACGGCAGGTCGGCCGCGGTAGCCCCAGTCCGCAGTAGGCCCGACCGTGCCTGACTGGGCGGTCTTGGCGAGCGAAGCGAGCACGACCTCGTCGCAGTTCGATGCGACGGCGTTCGCGGGTTTTTCGCTCGTCGTTCTTTCGCTTTTGCTGTTACTCTCCCGAGCGACGCAGTCAGCGATGACCGACGACAGCGGTGCGGCCGGTCTCCCCACCGACGAGACGGAGTTTGTCACCCGGGAATCCCCCTCAGAGTCACCGTCCGAACCGTCTCCCGGACCCGCACCCGTCGAATCCTCGGACGACCAACGCGTTCCGAGACCGAGCGTAGACGGTGACGGACAGGGAACGGATCCGGGGCTCGGTGGGGACGCACCGACCGAGCCGCGGGCCCGTCAGTCCGACGGCGAGAGCCGGAACCCGTTTCCGCCCGGCACGCCGTCCCACGAGACGGCCCGGACTGACGAGGACGATATCGAATTCTCCACCGGGGCGTTGCTGGTCAACGTCGCGTTCTCGCAGGGGTTACTGGGGGCGTTGCTCGTAGGGGCGGCCTGGTACACGCAGATACCGATGTCGGCGCTAGGCGTCACGACGGCACCGGGGAATACGGGATGGCCCGCGCTGTTGATCGGAGTTGGCCTCGGTCTGACGCTCTACGCCGCGAACGAGGGGACCGCGATGCTGTTCCAGCGACTGGGTTTCGACACGGACGACGGACTCCGGGAACTGCTCGCTCCGGACTCGCTGACGGGGTGGGTGGTCCTGCTCGGGACCGTCCTACCCGTGATCGCCGTCTTCGAGGAACTGCTGTTCCGGGCGGCGCTCATCGGCGTTATCTCGACGGGCTTCGCCGTTTCGCCGTGGACGATGGCCGTCTTCTCGACGGTCGCGTTCGCTATCGGTCACGGTATGCAGGGCCCCGGCGGTATCGCCGTCACGGGAACGCTCGGGTTCGTGCTCGCGGCGGCGTTCATCGTCACCGGAAGCCTGTTCACCGTCGTCGTCGCACACTACCTGGTGAACGCACTGGAGTTCGTCGTCCACGAAGGGGTCGGCGTCGACTGGACGTAGCCCGGATTCGTCGAAAGGCACTTCCGGCCGCTCTGAGTCGGTCCGAACGTGACTCCGCTGGACGAATACGCTGACGAGATCTCGTCAGTGAAGACTGTCGCGGGGCCATCCCCGCGAGATACATGAAACAGTTACGTCCGACAGGATATCTGAACGTCCGCACGCTGACGCTTGCGGTCGGCCTGGTCTATCTGGTCATCGCCGCGGTCGCAGTCGCAACGGGCAACGCGACGGCGGGCGTACTCACTGACCTGGCCTTCTCGCTGGTGATGGTCGCGTTCGGCGTACTGCTGCGCGTCCGCAACCCCGACGAAATGGGGCTGCGGGTCGCCGGTGGACTGTTCGTCCTCACCGGTCTCGTACAGGGGTACGTCCTCATCGTCGAGGACGCCGCCATCGGCGACGGCGGGGTGACGCTGCTCGCTCTCGCCGCGCTCTCGCTGTATCTCTTCGAGATGTTCGTGCGGCCGCGCCTAGAGTCCCTCTAGCGACCGCAGTCGCTGCTCGACCGGCGGCGGGGCGGCGCTCGGCCCGTCGCGCACGCGGTGGTCCGGAATCAGGAGCGGCGCGGGGTTCTCCGAAAGCGCCGTTCGAACCGTCCGCTGGTCGTCCTCCTCGTCGCCGCTGAGCCCCGGTGTCATCCGGGCGAGCGCTTCGACCGTCAGTTGCTCCCCGTACGGCACGTCCCGGACCGTCTCCAGTACCGCCCGCTGGTCGGTCGGGACCGTGAGCGCGACCTGAACGTCCGCGAAATCGTCCGTTTCGCCCTGGAGGTACGCGAAGACACGGTCGAGCAGTTCGTGTTCACCGTCCGCGTTGTCCTCGGGAGCCGAAGGGAACGAGACGCTCATAACCCGTCCGCTGGCGATACCTATCTGTACGAATCGCTCTAGATACGGCGATTCCCGCGCATAGATGCCGGCGTCTTCCATGTACCGGTGGAGGACCGTCGAGGCCTTGAACATTCGCCCGGTTCGAGCCGTGGCGTTGTTCCCCCGGGCCAACATACAATGCCGGTCCTGTGGAGTAGTACGGTGGGGGAGATACCGTATGCTACTGAGCGCCATCATCAAAGGGTCATACTGTCGGACGGAACTGTTTCAGATATTCCGCGGGAACGTCTCCGCGAAATTCGCCACTGGCTTCCGTCCGTCAGTATCACTCGATGCGGTAGTCGAGAGGGCCGACGAATCGGGACGAAACTATCTGAGCGACGCGGGGGCATCACGATGACCGCGCGGCCACCAGAGTCCGGCGACGAGTCGCGGGACGTGGCGGACGTGCGGGCCGACCAGCCGACTGGCGTGGACGTTCACACCGCCGAACGAGTCGGCGCGGCGGCGGTCGGCGGAGCGCTCGTCGCGGCCGGCATCAAACGGCGGTCGCTCGGCGGCGCGGTGCTTGCGGCCGTCGGCGGCTGGCTCGCGTACCGCGGGGTCAGGGGGAAACGTTCGACCGCGCGGGGCGCGGATGCGAGCGGCGCGGTTCTCGGACGCGACGAGACCGGCGCGCCCCCCGAGGCGACGGAAGTCGAACGCTCCGTCACCATCGGACGGCCGGCGGAGGAACTCTACGAGATGTGGCGCGACCCGGAGCAACTGCCGCGGATCATGGCGCACTTCGCGGACGTGACGCCGACGGGCGAAAACCGCCAGCACTGGGAAGTTCGTGGGCCGCTCGGCCGGGTGCTTGCGTGGGACGCACGAGTCGTGACGGACCGGCCCGGCGAACTCGTAGAGTGGGAGTCGCTGGAGGGCGCGACGCTACCCAACGAGGGTTCGGTGCGCTTCGGCCCGGCACCGGACGACCGGGGGACGGAGGTGACGGTCCGCTTCCGTTTCGACCCGCCGGGCGGTTCGGTGAGCAACGCCGTGATGGACGCTTTCGACATCGTGCCCGGGACTATCGCCGAGAAGTCGCTCGACCGCTTCCAGAGCCTCGCCGAGACGGGCGAGATCCCGACGCTCGAACAGAACCCGTCAGGCCGCGGGAAAGGAGATATGGTCTGATAGGGTCTGTTGTAACTGTGTACCGGTGTTCGCCGACCCCGTGTCGGTGACTGTCGTTACGACTCACCACAGTCTGCGACAGTGTGAACCCATGCCAATGAGGGAGCCGGGACCGACGTCGACGTAGACCAGCGGGTCGTGACAGAACTGCAGGTCATAGGTGCGCTCGAACGCGTGTCCGCCGGCAGAGATAGCAACTTCGTACTCGCCGGGACTCACGATATCGTGCCGTTCGACGGTTTGATCTTCGGGAACCTCGAACGCGTCTCGGTACACGCGCTCGCCGTCGGGCGTCCGGACCGTGAGTGTCACGTCCTCGAGTTCTCGGGCGGTGTTCGTCACGCGTACCGATAGATCGTCCCGCGTGCCCCACCAGATCCCGGAGAGACTGGCCGCGCCTGCGATCCCGGCCCCGGATTTGAGGAGTGTTCGTCTGTCCATATATAGTTACTTTCCACTCGTACTATGCGCTATACTATCCAATTATTAATTTACTGCCGCGCTGTTCCCGCAAGTCTTATGTACAAATCCGTCCGTTAATGTACGATGATGAACGCTGACGAGGTCGCACCGGCGGTTCGCTCCATTCTGGACACCGCCAGAGAGCGCGGAGACGAGAGCCGAGAGCGGCTCTCGGTCGACGCCCGGTCGCTGCCGGACGCGCTGGCGGCCGCCGAAGCCGACGACCGCGCGCCGGTGATAGCGGAGGTAAAGCCCACGAGTCCGACGACCGAGGGGAAGACGGAGGCGGACCCGGTCGAGTTGGCGACCGCGATGGTCGAGGGCGGCGCGGCGGCGCTGTCCGTACTGACCGAACCAGAGCATTTCGACGGGTCGCCAGAGAACCTGCGGCGGGTCCGGGCAGCGGTGGACGTGCCCGTGTTGCGGAAGGATTTCGTCCTGCGCGAAGCGCAGTTAGACACGGTCGAGGCGGACGTCGTCCTCCTCATCGCGCGGTTCGTCGGCGACGACCTGGCGGACCTGATCGCCGCCGCGCGCGACCGCGGATTCGAAGTTCTCGTGGAGGTCCACACGCGAGAGGAACTCGAGCGGGCAGTCGCGGCGGACGCCGATATCGTCGGCGTGAACAACCGCGACCTGGCGAAGCTAGAGGTCGACCTGGGGACGTTCGAGCGGGTCGCGCCCGCGGCACCGCGAGACGTGACACTCATTGCCGAGAGCGGTATAGCGACGCGAGACGACGTGACGCGGATGCGAGACGCCGGGGCCGACGGACTGCTCGTCGGCTCCGCGATCATGGACGGCGACCCGCGGGCGAACACGGAGAGACTAACACGATGAGTACGAGCAAGTTCGGAGAGTACGGGGGACAGTACGTGCCGGAGGCGCTGATGCCGGCGATAGAGGAACTGGAGGACGCCTACGAGCGCTACGTCCTCGACAACGAGGACGGCTTCATGGACGAGTTCCGGCGTCGGCTCCGGGACTTCGGCGGACGGCCGACGCCGCTCCAGCACGCCGAACAGCTGTCGGAGCGCTACGACAGCGAGGTGTATCTCAAGCGCGAGGACCTCGTCCACGGCGGCGCGCACAAGCTGAACAACGCGCTGGGGCAGGTGTTGCTCGCGAAGTACATGGGCAAGGAGCGGATCGTCGCCGAGACCGGCGCAGGACAACACGGCACCGCGACGGCGATGGCCGCTGCCCACCTCGGAATGCCCTGCGAGGTGTACATGGGCGAGCGCGACATCAACCGCCAGCGACCCAACGTGTTCCGGATGCGGCTCAACGGGACCGAGGTAAACCCCGTCACGATCGGCCGCGGGACGCTGAAGGAGGCGATAAACGAGACGATGCGCGACTGGGCGACGAACGTCGAGGACACTCACTACGTCATCGGGAGCGTCGTCGGCCCGCACCCGTTCCCGCGGATGGTCCGGGACTTCCAGTCGGTGATCAGCGAGGAGGCCCGCGGGCAGATCCGTGAGCAGGCCGGACAACTCCCCGATAGCGTCCTCGCTTGCGCCGGCGGCGGGTCGAACACGATGGGGGCGTTCCACGAGTTCACCCAAGACGCGGAGGTCGACCTCTACGCCGTCGAGGCCGGTGGGAGTTCGCTGGAAGTGAACGAGGAGGAGGGCGTCGCGCCTAACTCTGCGTCGCTGTCGACAGGCGACGAGGGCGTTCTCCACGGCGCGCGCACCAAGCTCCTGCAAGACACCGACGGCCAGATCATGGAATCTCACAGCGTCTCCTCGGGGCTCGACTACGCCGGCGTCGGCCCGGAACTGGCCCACCTCGTCGACGAAAACCGCGTCACGCCCGTCACCGTCGACGACGACGCGGCGCTGGAAGCGTTCCACCGCCTCTCGCAGGACGAGGGGATCATCCCGGCGCTGGAGACCGCCCACGCGTTCGGGTTCGCCCACGAGAACCCGGAGAAACTCGGCGACGTGACGATCATCAACGTCTCGGGGCGCGGGGACAAGGACCTCGAATCGGTGATCGAGGAAACCGGGAAACGAGACATCGCCGCCGCGCCGGACATGGACGTGTTCACCGGAGGTGGACTGTGAGCCGCATCGACGAGGCGTTCGCGGACGGCCCCGCGTTCGTCCCGTATCTTGCGGTCGGGGACCCGGACTACGAGTCCTCGAAGGCGTACGTCGAGGCGCTGGCCCGCGGCGGCGCGGACGTGATCGAACTCGGCCTGCCGTTCTCCGAACCCGTCGCTGAAGGGCCGACCATCCAGGGTGCGGTGACCCGCGCGCTGGAGGCGGGGATGACCCCCGAGACGTACTTCGAGTTCGTCGAGGAGTTAGACGTGGACGTGCCGCTGGTCTGCATGACGTACTACAACCTCATCTACCAGTTCGGTTCGGACGCGGGCCCGCGCCCGTTCGTCGAGCGCGCCGCAGAGGTCGGCATCGAGGGTATCGTCGTTCCGGACCTGCCCGCGGAGGAGGCCGGTCCGCTCCGCGACGCCTGCGACGACCTCGGCCTCGACCTCGTGTTCATCGTCGCGCCGACGACTGAGGGCGAACGACTCGAACGCATCATGGAGCAGGTGTCGGGCTACGTGTACGTCCAGGCGCGTCTGGGTGTTACCGGCGCGCGCGACGACGTAAGCGACAAGACCGGCGACGCGCTCGCCAGGCTGACAGAGTGGGACGTTCCCAAAGCGGTCGGCTTCGGCATCAAGACCGGCGAACACGCCGAGCGAATCGTCGCGGGCGGTGCCGACGGAATCATCGTCGGGTCCGCGCTCGTCGACATCGTCGCCGAGGGCCACAGGGAGGGCCGCCCCGCCGAGGACGTGGCGGTGGACCTCGAAGCGAAGGCCCGCGAACTCACGGAGGGCGCGGAGTCCGGCTACGCGCAACGCGTGCCAGAACCCGAACACACATAACGCAGGCATGATAGTCATTCACACACCATGAGTTCCGGCATCGACGCGCGTCTCGACCGCATCGGGACAGACGGGAACTACGTCATCGTCCCGATGGACCACGGCATCACGCTCGGCCCGGTAACGGGCCTGAAACGCATCGAGTCGACCATCGACGCGGTGACTCGTGGCGGCGCGGACGCGGTGCTCACCCAGAAAGGTATCGCACCACGCGTCCACGATAACAAGAACGGACGGGGGTACATCGTCCACCTGAACGGCTCTACGACGATCGGACCGGACCAGGCTGACAAGCGCGTAACCGGAACCGTCGAGGAAGCGGTCCGGGCCGGCGCGGACGCCGTCTCCTTCCACATCAACGTCGGGAGCGACCACGAACCGGACCAGATAGCGGATCTCGGCGAACTCACCGCAGAGGCCGACCGACTCGGAATGCCCGTGTTCGCGATGGCGTACGCCCGCGGCCCCGGCGTGGACTCGAAAGACCCCGAAGCGCTTGGCCACGCCGTCCGCCTCGCCGAAGAGGTCGGTGCCGACATCGTCAAAACCGGCTACAGCGGCGACGCGGAGAGTTTCGAACGCGTCGTCGAGGCGACCCGCCTTCCGGTCGTCATCGCGGGCGGGAGCAAAGGCACCGACCGCGAGACGCTGGAGATGGTCCGCGGCGTGATGGACGCCGGCGGATCCGGGGTCTCGATGGGTCGCTCCGTCTTCCAGCACGACGACCCGGAGGGCATCGCGCGGGCCATCGCCGACGTCGTCCACGACGACGCCAGCGCCGACGAGGCGCTTCGTGACTCCGGTCTGGCCGTCGAAGCGTAAGTTTCCCTACCGTTTTTCTCGCTCACGCTCGTACGCGTCGCCATGGGCCAGACGACCTTCGACTTCACGGACGAAACAGTGATAGTAACCGGCGGCAGTTCGGGTATCGGCCGAGCCATCGCGACGGCGTTCGGCGACGCGGGAGCGACAGTCATCGTCGCTGACCTGCGCGAAGAACCCAAAGACGTCGATGCTGACCTGCCGACGCACGAAGCGATCGAGGACGCCGGCGGGCACGCGGAGTTCGTTCGGACGGACGTGTCCGCGCCGGACGAGGTGCGCTCGCTCGTCGAGGCTGCCCGCGAGTTCGGCGGCGTCGACGTGATGGTCAACAACGCCGGCGTCTTCGGCGGAGGGTCGATCCGCGAAACCGACCCGACCGAACTCGACCGACTGCTCGGCGTGAACGTCCGCGGCGTGTTCGTCGGCTGTCAGGTCGCCGCCAACGACATGATAGAGCGCGACGACCCCGGCGCGATCGTCAACACGGCGTCGATCAGTTCGAACCTCGCACAGCACGGCCAGGTCGCCTACGACACCTCTAAGGGCGCGGTACGGATGATCACCCGCGGCGCGGCACTCGAACTGGCCGAGGACGGGATCCGAGTAAACGGCATCGCGCCCGGCCAGATCGCGACCGAGATCGACGAGGGGTGGACCGAGGAAGCGGAGGGAGGCGACTTTCTCAAGCCGGTTCCGCAGGGCCGTGCGGGAAGGCCGGAGGACCTCGCCGGAGCCGCGCTCTTTCTCGCCAGCGAGCAGGCCGGTTACGTGACCGGCGAACTGGTCCACGTCGACGGCGGCTGGCAGATCTGCTGAGACGGCGGGACGGTCGCCGACCTGTGGGTCACCGGTTAATGCCGATTCCGCCACGTTCATGCCCGCCCCATTCGAGTGGTGCAATATGACACGATCAGTGTGGCTCAAAGCCGACGAGAGCGTCGGCGACTGGGATGCGCGACGCAGGCGGATCACCGCCGGTCTGGAGTCCGGCGTGGACTGGGTACTCGTCGACGAAGGCGACGTCGGGCGAGTGCGCGAACTCGGCGATGTCAACGTGGCCGCGTTCCGTACCGGTGGGGACGTGGACGTGATCGACGACCCCGAGTCCGAGGACGCGGCGGAGGCCGACGCCTACGTCGTCGGCAAGGACGGCGAGGGCGACGGGACGGTCGACCTACCTGCCGACTACTCCGGGTCGGCCGACCTGTCGACGCTGCGCCGCGATGACGAACGGGCGAACGGCGCGTACGTCCGCATCTTCGACGAGGAGTACGAGGCGTTCGCCGAGGCCGCCGCGGACGAGGCAGACTACACTATCGTCGTCGGCGAGGACTGGACGATCATTCCGCTGGAGAACCTCATCGCCCGCATCGGCGACGAGACGGAACTGATCGCCGGCGTCACGACGGCGGAGGAGGCGAAGACCGCCTTCGAAACGCTGGAGATCGGCGCGGACGCCGTGTTGCTTGACACCGACGACCCAGACCAGATACGAGAGACCGTCGCCGTGCGCGACGAGGCCGAACGCGAGACGCTCGACCTGGAGTGGGCGACCGTGCGCGAGGTCGAACGCGCCGGGAGCGCCGACCGCGTCTGCGTCGACACGGGGTCGCTGATGGACCACGACGAGGGAATGCTCGTCGGGTCGATGTCCCGCGGCCTCGTGTTCGTCCACGCCGAGACCGCCGAGTCGCCGTACGTTGCCTCGCGCCCGTTCCGCGTCAACGCCGGCGCGGTTCACGCGTACGTCCGCACGCCCGACGGCGGCACGAAATACCTCTCGGAGATCCGCAGCGGCGACGAAGTCCAGATAGTCGACACTGACGGAAACACTAGAGAGGCCATCGTCGGTCGGGCGAAGATCGAACAGCGCCCGATGTTCCGGGTCGAACTAGAAGCCGATAACGGCGACCGCTTCGAGACGCTCATACAGAACGCGGAGACCGTCAAAGTCGCCGCCGAGGACGGTCGCAAGGCCGTCACCGACCTCGAAACGGACGACCGACTCAAAGTCTACTACGAGGACACTGCCCGTCACTTCGGCGAGGCAGTCGAGGAGAGCATCATCGAAAAGTAGTCGACTCCTCCTCGCTCGGGTTGCCGAGACGCGTTGTACACCAGTGACAGAAGTCGATGTCCTCGTCGATTTCCCCGCCGCACTGCGGACAGTGGACCGCGTCCGGGTCGTACCGCGCCTGCTGGACCGAGATGACGAAGGCGTCGATCACGTTGAACAGTATCAGCGACAGCAGGACGAACTGCGCCTGAAGCGACATGCTCTCGACGGTCGACAGCATCCGTTCCGCCGACGTTCCGCCCGTCGCCGGGTCGGGGAGCAAAAGCAGCGCCGCCAGGATCCAGAGCGCCGACCAGAGTATCGCCCGCACCCACTGACGCAGGTACAGGTGTCCCAGACCGGGAAACAGAAGCGCGAGGCCGACTGCGACCGCTGACCGTAAACGACCCATGTTGCCCGCTCATACCAACCGGCCGATGGTTAAGCTTCGGGTTTCGAGCGCAACTGCTCGACCAGGTCACGAAGCGTCGCCAGGTCGTACTGGCCGGGCGCGGTCGCCTCGTCGGAGTGGACCGGCGCATAGCCAATACTGGACCCGTACACCGGTGCGACGGCCCGTGAGTGACGGCCGGGCTCACCCATCGCCATCGTCGCAACCGTCTCGCCCTGCGCGGTGAACTCCCGGGTGAGCATCAGCACCGTCAGCACGTCGGCGGGGTCGGTCGCCGTGACGGCTAGCTTGCCAACGTCGGCGTTGGCCACGGCGTCGGCGAGCATCTCCCGCATCTCGTCTGCCGTGGGCGTCCCGTCGAAATCGTGTAGCGACGCGATGGCGGTGGCGTCGTGGTCCCTGGCGTGTTCGACCACGCCGCTGCCGCCGCCGTGTCGCACGGCGTTCAGTTCCACGTCGACGGCCTCGACGATGTCGTACTCCGATGCCGTCGCGAGGTCATCGAGGCGGCCGGCGTCGTCGGCTTCACCGCCCTCCCACTCGGCGCGGTTGGTAGCGATGATCGGGAGGACGCCGTCGTACGCGTCGAGTTGGTCCAGCGGGTCGTCCGCGAGGTCCATCCGGAACTCGACGGCGTCTGCGTGTTCGCGAGCGGCTGCCTCGTCGTCGAGGTCGGCGGTCGCCGCCGCGAGGACGAAGGAGTCGAAGTTCATGGTTAGATCTGGAGCGCGTGCGGCAAAAAGGGGATGTTTCGCTGCAGGGTGTGCGTACGGCCCGCTGTGATCGTCTTCCGAACGACTGTCCGTCGTCGCTGGACTCGGATCAGTCCGCGCTGTGGAGCGGTACGAACCCGCAGTCCGGACAGCCGTTGTGTTTGGTGGTCTGGTAGCTCAGTTCGCGACTGCAGTTCGTACACTTGTACTGGAGGTCAGTCATTACCAGAACACCAGTTGCGATGACGGATATACGTTTCGTGAGTCAAGTGCCCGCGAGACGCTGTCTCACTGTCAGGAACCATATGTTCGATTCGACGGACTAGGAGAGAGCTGCCAGTGATGCGCTTGGCGGACTATGCCGGCCGAGACGGACCGCTCTGCAGGGCGGAGCGTGTCCGTGTACGGGGAAGGGCAGGCCAGCGGACGAGCGTGATTCCCGCGATCGGTCTCAGTGGAAACCTTCGATTTCCGCGATGGCAAAAATACGCGGGTTTTGAGCACGACGAGTGAACGGCGCGAGCATAGCGAGCGAAGTGAAACGGGAGTAGGTTCGGTCGAGTTTTTGTCGCGGGAGCGCCGAAGACGCGCGACCGCAGCGCAAACGGCCGCTATGCCAGACCCAGACTCTCTTCGGCTTCGAGCAACTCGTGGTAGCGGTTGCGGATGGTGACCTCGGAGATGTCCGCGACCTCGCTGACGGCGGCCTGCGTGGTCTTCTCGTTGGTCAGCAGGGCTGCGGCGTAGACGGCGGCGGCCGCGAGGCCGACCGGCGACTTGCCGCTGTGGACGCCCTTCTCCTTGGCGTTCTGGAGCAGCTTTCGGGCGCGGTGTTCGGCCTCGTCCGAGAGGTCGAGCCCCGACGCGAACCGCGGGACGTAGCTCTCGGGGTCGGCCGGCTGGACCTGCAGGCCCAGTTCCCGGACGACGTAGCGGTACGTGCGGGCGACCTCGTTTTTCTCGACGCGGCTCACTTCGGCGATTTCGTCGAGACTGCGCGGCACGCCAGCCTGGCGCGCGGCGGCGTAAACGCAAGCGGTTGAGACGCCCTCGATAGAGCGGCCCGGCAGCAGGTCCTCTTCGAGTGCGCGGCGGTAGATGACGGACGCGGTCTCACGGACGTTCTCCGGGAGGCCAAGCGCCGACGCCATCCGGTCGATCTCGCCGAGCGCCTGCTTCAGGTTGCGCTCCTTGCTGTCCCGGGTCCGGAAGCGCTCGTTCCACTTGCGAAGACGCTGCATCTTCTCGCGCTGGCGCGAGCCGAGGGAGTTGCCGTATGCGTCCTTGTTGCGCCAGTCGATGTTGGTCGACAGGCCCTTGTCGTGCATCGTGTTCGTCGTGGGCGCGCCGACCCGACTCTTCTGGTTTTTCTCCTGTGCGTCGAACGCACGCCATTCCGGACCGCGGTCGACCGAATCTTCCTCGACGACGAGACCGCAGTCGTTACAGACCGTCTCGCCGTGTTCTTCGTCGTTGACGAGCTGCCCCCCGCATTCGGGACACGACAGCGTCTCGTCCTGTGTTTCGGTCTCGCTTTCGTCCGCTTGGTTGCGTGCGCGTGTTCGGGTGTTCTCGGTCATTTGTACGAGAGGGCGGAAGCTGTCCGGGCAGGATTCGATGGAAAAATCCCGGAGATGGTTCCTTGTACGGACTTTGGAACGACCTCATATAAACGTTTCGGTATTTCGAAGAAGTTACCGGTGAAACGGCTATCCGTAGCGGTTTGAGCGGTAATAAAGGAAAGATTCAAACAGGATGATCGACCCCACAAACGGAGCGGTACTCGGCGTTAGTCGAGTGTCGCTGTCGGACGGCCCTGTTTCCGCCGTTTCGGGGACAACCCCACGACATTCTTCACCGACGAGATCCCGTCAGTACAGTATGCGCGTCAGCCTGGGAAGCGAGAACCCGGTGAAAGTCAAAGCGACCGAAGCGGCGTTTGCAGGCCTCGGCAACGTCGATATCGTTCCGGTCCCAGTCGAATCGGGTGTGAGCGAACAACCGCGCGGACACGGTGAGACAGTCGACGGTGCGAAAAACCGCGCCCGACGAGCGCTCCGTTCCGGTGAGTACGACCTCGGCGTCGGCATTGAAGGCGGCGTCGCGACTATCGATGGCGGTAACGACCTCTTTCTCGTCATGTGGGCGGCCGTCACCGACGGCGTCCGGACGGGCCGCGGCGGGGGGCCGAGCCTCCGTCTACCCGACGACGTGGCAGAGCGCGTGCGCGCCGGCGAGGAACTCGGGCCCGTGATGGACGACCTGCTCGACGCCGAGAACGTCGCGGAGCGCCAGGGCGCAGCGGGTGCGCTGACGAACGGTATTATCGACAGGGAGTCAGCGCTGACCCACGCCGTCGCCGGGGCGCTGGGGCCGTTCGTCACGGACAAGTACGATAGTGATTACTGAAACGGTTTACACGCAGATCGCATCGCAGTCGTGTGATCTGGTGTACATTGACTTTCAGTGATTGCTATCGTCATTCGGTGTCGGCTGTGGGGCTCTCGCGGGCCTCGGCGCTCTCTTCGACGGCCGTCGTCAGCGACACGTTGAGCGCGATCATCGACGCGAGGCCGCCGACCACGGTGACGGCGTTTTTCACCGCGTGGTCGACGATGGCCGCGCCGACGGCGACGGACCAGCCTATCGGCGTCAGACCGACGACCAGCACGGTGAACGCCCCTTCGTACAGCCCGACGCCTCCCGGCGAGAGCGGCAACACCTTGGCGAGGTTGCCCACGCTGACGGCGAAGAATCCGACGGCGACGAGCGTCGGAAGCGCGAGCGAGACGCCGTCGAACGCCGCCAGCACGACAATAGCCGTCACTACGTCAAGCCCCCAGATGAGGAGGCTGGTTATGCCTACCCGAGCGAAGGAGCGACTGTCGCTCGCGACCGTCTGAACGTCGCCGGCGAACTGCTCTATCACGCCCGATACGTACCGCGCATAGCTGTCCGAACTGAGGCGAGAGACGCCTTCGCGGACGAGGTTCCGGTCCGAGCGCGCGGTGGCGACGATGAGCGCAACGGCGGCGATTGCGGCTCCGCCGACCCCGGCCGCCACGGCGACTGCGAGCCGCCCGCTTTCGCTGTCGGTGCCGAGGACGGCCGACTGGAGTGTGCCCGCCTCACCGGTCACGACGAGACCGATCAGAACGCTGCCCGCGAGCGCCGTGATGGTGAGGAGGTCGAACACGCGCTCGACGGCCAACGACGCGAACCCTGTCGGGTACGGGATCGACCGCCGGGCCTTCACGACGTACGCCCGGACAGCGTCGCCCGCTCGGGCGGGGAACACGAGGTTCCCGGTCTGACTGATGAATATGGCCCCCGTCAGGAAGCCTATCCGTTCCGTATACCCCAGTTCCGTAAGGATATCGCGGTAGCGCGCCCCGCGGAGCGGCCACGAGAGCAGGTAGATCACCGCGGACAGAGCGACCAGCCCGCGGTCGGCGGCAGCCACGTGAGAAAGCACCGTCGACGGGTCGAGATACTGGGTCATCAGGGCTATCGCCACGACCGTCAGCAGCGTCCCAGTGACGACGGTTACGCGGCGGTCGATCCGGGGGCTGACGGCGACTTGCCACCAGGTTCGAAGGATCTGGCTCCCCATCCCGAACACGTCCCGGACGAGGTCGACTTTCGTGTCGCCTTTCGGCGTCCACTCGACGGGGAACTCCTTGATGCGGTAGCCCGCCCGCTGGGCGCGGACGAGTACCTCGGTGTCCCAGAACCAGTGGTCGTCCTCCACGTCGTCGAGAAGCGCAAACAGCGCGTCCCGGTCGAACGCCTTGAACCCGCACTGATGGTCCCGCAGCGACGACGACAGAAAGCGGCGAACGAGGAAGTTGAACCCCTTGCTCGGTACGCCCCGTTTCGCCGGACGGTCGGCCTCCCGACCGTCGATCCACCGCGACCCCGTCGCCACGTCGTACTCGCCCGATCGGACGCTCTCGACGAGTTCTTCGAGGTGGCGCATGTCCGTCGCCAGGTCTGTGTCGAAATAGACCAGCGTCTCCCCCTCGGCGGCCTCGAACGCGCGTTCGAGCGCACCGCCGCGTCCGAGTCGCTCGTCGCTGTGGAAATGCCGAACGCGCTCGTCGTCGGCCGCGAGTTCGTCCGCGATCTCGGGGGTGCGGTCGTCACAGCCGTCCTCCGCGACGATCACCTCGAACCCGTCCCGCGGGAGAAAGCCGGCGAGCGCGGCCACGGTCGTCTCGACCGTGGAACGGATCGTCGCCTCCTCGTTGTACGCGGGGAGGACGACGCTGACTTCGACCGCCCGTCGATTCATTGTCGCCAGTCGCGGGCGTGCGACCAAGAACTTTCTGGATTCGGAGACGCAACGGGGCCGTGATCGCACTCTCTGCACCCGGTTCGAATCCGGATCGTGTCGCCGCTGTTTCGGGAACTCCTCCTCTGCTTTCGGTTCGACTGCGCCGGTAAGCCCCGGTTTCCTTCCCGTACCAACCGGTCGTCGTTCTCGGTTCGGACGCCGATTACGGATGTTGATAATCGCAAGACTGCGGCGGATTAACCTCGTGTACCAAACCCACTAAGGGTGCAACTACCATCGGAGTAAGTATGAGCACAACCGCCTCCACGACCGCCGACCTGAACGACAAGCAGTCGCGCATCCTCCAGTATCTCCGCGAGAAAGCCGAGACGAAGACCTACTTCAAATCGCGACTCATCGGCGACGAACTCGACATGACCGCGAAGGAAGTCGGCACCAACATGACCGCCATCCAGAACGGAACGTGCGACGTGGACGTCGAGAAGTGGGGATACTCCTCCAGTACGACCTGGAAAGTCAGCGTCTAATAGGAACTGTCGTGATTCAGTTCGGTCTCTTCGACGGGGGTCGGCGAATACCGATACACAGTTACGACAAACCCTCCGAACTAACGGTCGGTCACCGCAGGTCCCGCCACGACCGCTCGGCGGTCCACCCCAGAACGGTCTCCGCTTTTTCCGCGCTGATCAGGCTCTCGTGTCCTGACAGCGACGCTCGTCGTTCCATCTGAGTACAGTCGTTCGGCGATGTCCGCACTCGGTAGCGTGGCCGTCGTGTCGCCGGTGATCGCCCAGAATCGCTCGTTGCTGTCGAAGCCGAGTTCGACGGCGCACCGAACGATCCGGACGGCGTCGTTCAGCGGGGATACACGCCGGCGGTCTCCTCGCCGCGTTCCCCCGGTTCAGGTTGACTGTCCGGTAGCTGTCGGAGAGATGTGCGAGGACGGCCGGCCCGAGTTCCCAGTTTCCGCCGGTACGGCAACGGTGTCCTTCGCCAACGGTGTGCCGTCGAGCGGGAAAATTTCAGGGGTCGAACCGGATCAGGTCGTCCGCCGTCGCCGCGAAGGCAACCGCGTCCGCGTCGAACGAGTCGGCGTACCGGACGAGAAGCGTCAGCACCGTCTCGGGCTCCTCGACGGCGTACCCGTCCTCGCGTGATAGCAGTCCCGCAGTCTCCAGTTCGCCCGCGTACTTGCTGACTGTCGGACGTGAAACGTCCAGTGCGTTCGCCAGATCGGACCCGGTGGCATCAGGAGTTCGGAGGAGTTCGAGCAACATTCCGCGGGCCGTATCCCGTCGGAGGTAGCCCAGCGCCACCTGTTCGAACTCCGAAAACCGGCCGGCGGGGAAAAACCGCCGATAGTCGCCGTCTTTCCGGCTCTCGACGGCTCCGTTCGATTCCAGTTCCCGGAGGTGGTGCTGGGTTTCGCCTGTGCCTAGCTGGAGGTCGTCACGGACCTTGGAGAAGTGTGCGCCCGGCGTCGTCGTGAGATAGCCGGCGATAGCGTCGCGGGCGTCGTTCCGGTCCCCGTCGTCAGCGTCGTCTCGGAACCGCGTCAGCGGACTCGCCGCTCCGAACGCGGCGAACCGCCGAAGCGTGGCACGCTTGCTCTCGTCGACGTCGCGGGAACCGGGCATTCACTCGCTCTTGCACCGTGGGGCGTATAATGTCTTCGCTAGTCGTCAGTCGACTCGCCCTCGGTTCGTTCCTCGCCCTCGAAGTCCTTGTCCATCTCCTCTATGACCTTGTTGGGGTCGCGGATATCGGCCGGGTCCTGACCCTCCTTGATGGCCTGGGCCTCCTGTTCCATCGCTTCGACGTCCATCTCTGCCTCCTCGTCGATCTGGCCGAGGATCTTGTCGATATCGTCCAGACCGAGCATCTGCCGGGTTTCCTCGTCGAAGTCGAGGCTGTTGAGAACGTCGCCGTTCCCCTTCACGTCGCTGCCGGTTAGGTGCTTGCCGTACCGACCGACCAACGAGGTGAGTTCCTGCGGCATGACGAACGTGGTGGACTCGCCGTGTCCGATGGATTCGAGCGTCTCCATTCCTTTGTCGATGACGGCGCGTTCGCCCATCGACTCCGCCGACTTGGCGCGAAGGACGGTCGACACAGCATCACCCTGCGCTTCGAGGATCTGGCTCTGCTTTTCACCCTGCGCGCGGATGATGTTGGACTGCTTCTCGCCTTCCGCCTCTTCGACGGCGCTCCGTCGTTCACCCTGCGCTTCGAGGATCATGGCGCGGCGGCGGCGCTCCGCGGACGTCTGTTGCTCCATCGCCTGCTGAACGTCTTTCGAGGGGTTGACCTCGCGGACCTCCACACTCTCGACGCGGATCCCCCACTCGTCCGTGGGCTCGTCGAGTTCCGTGCGGATCTTCGAGTTGATCTGCTGGCGCTTGTTCAGCGTGTCGTCGAGTTCCATGTCGCCCAGGACGGCACGAAGCGTCGTCTGGGCGAGGTTGGAGACGGCGCGCTTGTAATCTTCGACTTCGAGAAAGGCTTTCTTCGCGTCCATCACCTTGATGTACACGACGGCGTCGGCCGTGACGGGGGAGTTGTCACGCGTGATCGCTTCCTGTCGAGGGACGTCGAGTGTCTGTGTCCGCATGTCGAAGCGGTGCGTGTTGCTGACGAACGGCGGAACGATGTTGATACCGGGTTCGAGCAGCTTCCGGTACTCGCCGAACACCGTCAACGCTCGCTTCTCGGTCGCGTCGACGATCTCGACCATGCTGTATACGGTGACGATCGCTAGCACCAGAAACAGCAGGGCGACGAGCGTCAGACTGGGCGCGAGCCCCGATTGCAGGACTGTCAGTGACGACATATTGTTACCTTAGGACAGGGACGTAAAAAGCGTTCCCGTGTTGAAAGGCGTTGACCGCTGACGTTAGCCCGTACTCTCTCGCTCGGCGTCCGTTTCGATGGAGTCCGTGTCTGAGCCGTCAAGATCGGTATCGTCGTCCGCAGGTGCGTCGTCGCCGATCGCCCCGTCACCGGCGTCACCGCTCGTCGACGCGTCGTCGGGCGAGTCGCTCTCGCCGGCGCGTTCGCGGGCGAGTTCACGGTCTATGTTGTCCCGTTGGTCAGTTTCGACCGACTGGACGGTGACGACGTTCCCGCCACCGGGGTCGACGACGATGACCTCCTCGCCCTCGTCGATGTCGCCGTCCAGGCTTCGAGCCCGGTAGTAGGGGTTGAACCCGGCGTTTTTGAGTTTTACCTCGCCACCCGTTTCGGTCACTCGCTCGGTGACACGGCCGGTCTTGCCGGCGAGGTCGTCAGAGTCGCTGGTCTGGCCGGCCCCTTTGCCGCCGTAGAAGTCGAACTCGCGGTAGACGAACAGCGAGACCGCCCCGATAGCGAACACGAGACCGGCGAGAACGAGCGGCGACGCCAGACTGCCGAGCGCGAGACCGAGGAGTCCAGCCAGGAGCAGGGCGACACCGAGAACGATGAAATGCGCGCCCGGAGCGAACGCCTCCATGATGACGAGTATAAATCCTGCGACGGTCAACAGGAGGGGGAGACTGCCCTCACCGCCCAGGACCTGCAGTAGAGTCGGGGCCATGTCAGACTGTTAGAACCCCTGTTGATTAACAGTTTTGCAGGACATCCCAGGATCGAAGCGCCGAGCGCTCCGATCGGGTCAGACGGCGAAAACCATCGCTACGCGGACGATGATCCCGATCGTAACGAGAGCGCCGAGGAGGACGAAAAGGGAGTTCTCGAGCGTCGGCGACCCCGGTTCTATCGACTCCCGGTCGTCGACGACGCCGTCCTCGTCGACCTCGTCGAGTCCGAACTTCCATCCGTCGGACTCCCCGTCGCGGTCAGTTCGTTCATCGTCGGTCGCGTCGCTCCGCTCGTCGGGCGTGGTGGGTTCGCTGTCTCCCGCTCCGTTCTCGCCGTCGGACGCGGGGCTTCTGTCGTCGAGTGCGGCGTCGTCACCGCCGTCGGCTCCCGGACCTGCGGTCATAGCTGGTCGTTCCCCCGCCGGAGTGAAAAGTCCGCGGGTCGACACCGCGGTCAGCGGATTCGGTCCGCCTCTGCCGACGCGACGTCACCCTCGTAGACGACGCCGCGCTCGGCGTCGAGCGTGACGACAGTTCCGTCGGGGACCTCGAGCGTCGCGTCGCTTATCATCGGGATCCCGAGTTCCCGCGCGACCATTGCCGGGTAGCCGGTCACGCCGGGCGAGGCATCCACCACGCCGCCCAACTTCGCGGTGTCTCCGGCGAACTCGCCGTCGAACGTCTCGTCGAGCGTCAGGATCGCTCCCTCCGGCACCGACGACAGGTCCCCGTCCGCGGTGCGTGCGACCGGGCCGATAACGCGGTCGCCGACCACGCTCCGGCCCGTCGCGAGCGTCTCGGCGGCGACGTGGACCTTGAGCATGTTCGTCGTGCTCGCGCCTTCGAGTTCAGTCATCATGCCCGAGAGCACGACGACCGTATCGCCGCTCTCGGCGACGCCGGCGTTCAGCGCCGCCTGCACCGCGTTCTCGATGACCGCGTCCGCCCCCTCGTCGGAGAGGGGCGCGTACTGGGCGTTGACGCCCCACGACAGCGCGAGTTGCCGTCGGACCCGGTCGTTCGGCGTCGACGCGACGACGGGGACGCCCGGGCGGAACTTCGCGGTTTTCAGCGCGGTGTATCCGGACTCGCTGGCCGCCACGATAGCGCTCGCGCCGATGTCTCGCGCGAGGTAGCGGGCCGACCGCGCGAGCGCGTCGGTGCGGGCGTCCGCGGCGGCCGGGACGCGCTGCTCGCGCAGTTCCTCGTACTCCGCGCTGCGTTCGACCTGCCGAACGATGCGGTCCATCGCCTCGACGACGCGAACGGGGTGGTCACCGATGGCGGTCTCTCCCGACAGCATCACGCCGTCGGTCCCGTCGATGACGGCGTTTGCCACGTCGGACGCCTCCGCGCGGGTCGGCCGACGGGCGTGGACCATCGAGTCGAGCATCTCCGTCGCGGTGATGACCGGCACGCCCGCGTCGCGACAGTTCCGGATGATGCGCTTTTGGATCATCGGCACGTCCTCCATCGGGCACTCAACGCCGAGGTCGCCGCGGGCGACCATTACGCCGTACGCGGCGTCGATTATCCCGTCGAGGTTCTCGACTGCACCCGCCCGCTCTATCTTGGCGATGATCGGGATGTCGGCGTTTAGCTCCTCCAGAACGCCGCCGACCTCGTACACGTCGTCCGCGTCGCGGACGAATGAGGCCGCGACGAAGTCGGCGTCACGCTCCGCGGCGAGTTCGAGGTCCCTGCGGTCTTTCTCCGTCACGACGTCGAGGTCGAGGTCGACGCCGGGGATGTTGACGCCCTTCCGACCGGCGAGGTCGCCGCCGTCGTCGACGCGGGCCACGACCGCGTCGCCCTCCACACGCTGGACAGTCGTCTGGATGCGGCCGTCGTCGAGCAGGATGCTGTCGCCGGGTTCGACGCCCTCGATGGGCAGCGAGAGGCCGACCTCCTCGGGCGTCGCGGTTTCGCCCTGAACGAACCGGATCTCGCTTCCCGAGTCGAGGTGAACGGTGTCGTCGATGGGCGCGGTCCGTATCTCAGGCCCCTGGAGGTCGACCATCACTGCGAGCGGGTTCTCCGTCTCGTCGTCGACTGACCGGACTCGGTCGACGAGGGCCGCGCGGTCCTCGTGCGAGCCGTGGCTCGCGTTGAGGCGGGCCACCGTCATACCGGCGTCCGCCAGATTCCGGATCGTCTCCCGCGAGTCCGACGCCGGCCCGAGGGTGCAAACGATCTTCGCGTTTCTCATGCGTTCCGGCTACGCCGTCTGCGTCAAAAAGGACGGCGTTCCGCGTGCCGTCGGGAGAACGGTTTTCCGCGTTGCCGTTGCAGTCCCGCTCATGCCAAAATACGCAGCGATGACGACGGTCACCGACCGCGATTTCCAGAACGTACAGGAACTCGCGACGCTGTGGGGGGAGATCGCTGCAGAGATAGAGACCAACCACGACGCCGAACTCAAAGAGTCCTACGCGACGCTCGGCGAGTACGATTTCATCGTCATATACGATGTAGAGGACCAGGACGACGCCTTCCAGGTCGCGCTGTCCATCGAACGCCACGGCCTCGACACCCAGACGATGGCGATAGAGGATACCGATAACTTCGCCGAACTCGTCGACGATATCTGACGCCGCGGCCTCCCGCAACCCCCGAAGGCAGTATCGAAGAGCGTTTTCTCCGGGCCGGTACGGAATGCATTTGTTGCCCCGTTGAATTTAATTCGACCATGGAACGGACCTCCAGAGATGACCGTTTACCGACGCACTTCGGTGCGTCGTGCGGTCCACAGCGTCTCCAGTCGGGTGATAACCGATGACCAACGCGGCCATCGTCGCCGACGGACTCACGAAACGGTACGGCGAGGAAGTGGCGGTCTCCGACTTGTCGCTGTCGATCCCGTCCGGGACGGTGTACGGCTTCCTCGGCCCGAACGGTGCGGGCAAGACCACGACGATGCGAATGCTAACAACGCTGGCGAAGCCGACGGCGGGCACCGCGACGGTGAGCGGCGCGTCACTCACTGACCGCGCGGGAATCACTGAGCGGATCGGCTTTTTGCCCGCGGATCCGCCGGTGTTCGACGAACTCACGGGGCGGGAACACCTCCGGTACGTCGCCCGCCTGCACGAACTCCCCGAGGCCGAGGCGACCGACCGCATCGAGCGGTTGCTCGACCGGTTCGACCTCGCGGCCGACGCCGACCGTCGAGTGTCATCGTACTCGACGGGGATGCGAAAGAAAGTCGGCGTCATCGGGACGATACTGCACGACCCGGATGTGGTCCTCCTCGACGAACCGACGAGCGGCCTCGATCCGCGCGCCGCTCGGACGATGCGGGACACCCTCGCCGAACTCGCCGAGAGGGACATGACGGTGTTCCTCTCGACGCATATCCTCCCCGTGGTGGACGAACTCGCCGACGAAGTCGGAGTCATCGACGACGGCGAACTCGTCGCCGAAGGGTCGCCCTCGGCGCTGAAACAGCGCGCGGAGTCCACCAACGAAGTGGACCTCGAAACGGCGTTTCTCGACCTCATTCGCGAGGACGTCGCCGCGGACGACGGCGAAAGAACGGTTAAACGATGAGTTCCGCGGGCGAAACCAAGTCGTCCCGAGACGGGGCGCTTCCGGCACTTGCCATCAGCGCCGTTATCGCCAAGACCGAACTCCGTCGGGCGGCCCGCAAGATACGCGACCAGGACGTCTGGCTCGCGCTCCTCGCGGTCGGCGTCCTGGGGTTCGTCGTCGTGTCTCCGCTCGCGTTCGACGCGGCTCGGGACGTTGGCGCGTCGCTCGCGGCGGGCGACGACGCCGCTCTGAGCCACGCACCCCTCGCCGCGGCCGCTACCTGGGTGTTCCTGGCGGCGTTCATGGTCGTCAGCGGCGTCGGCTCCTACGGCGAGGTAGACAACGCCGACGGAATGTTGACGATCCGGCCGCCCAAAGACGTCGCGGGCGGTCTCTTCCTGTCGAGTCTGGCCCAGTATATCCCCTGGATCGCCTACCCGGTCGCCGTCGTGTACGCCGGGCTGTCTGTCGGCGCGGGGACGCCGCTCCCGTTCGCCGGCGGCGTCGCGGCCGGTGCCGTCGTCCTGTTCTCGTCGTGCGCAGTGGGGTATCCGGTCGGGCTGTTCCTCAAAGGCGTCTTCCGGCGGTCCGAGACGCTCTCCCGGCTCAAGCCCGTCCTGGGCGTCGCCGCGGGCGCGATCTACTTCTGGCTCATGTTCAGCGGCGAGTTCGTCACCGTCGCCCAAACCATCGAACCGGCTGTCCTCGCCTCGCCGCTGGGATGGCTCGACGACCTCGCACTGCTCACCACGCCGGGAGCGTCGGCGTCGTCGCTTGCGGCCGTCGGCGCAGTGTCGCTGGCCGCCGTCCTGTTCCCCGTGGGCGTCCTCGCCACCGTGAGGGCCGCGCGGTACGCGTGGTACGTCGACCGCGCGGAAGACAACGGCGCGCAGGCGACAGAACCCGAAGATGCGGGGACCGCTCCGGCAGGACGCCTCGGACGGCTGCTATCGACCGTCTGTCGGCGGCAGGGCACCGCCGGGGTCGCCGCCGTGACGCTGGTGCGAGCCTACCGCGCGCCGATGCAGTCGCTGTTCGTCGCGGTGCCCCTGCTGTTCGCGTTTCCCCTGTTCGAGCAGTTGCTCACAAGCGGGTCGCTCCCCTGGTACGCGCCCTGGCTGGTGGTTTTCTACGGCGCGTGGGCGGCGGGTGCCGCGTCGCCGCTCAACGTGCTCGGCAATCAGGGCGCGACGCTACCGACGCTACTGACCGCACGGTCGGACGGCCGGACCGCGGTCCGCGGGACGGTCCTCGCCGCAGTACTGCTCGTCGCACCGCTGACGACGCTCGGGGCCGCCTGGACCGCGACCACCGCGGGGGTTCCCCGCGCGGAGGCGGTAGCCGTCACTGTCGCCGCTCCCGTCGGCGTCGTCGCTGGCTCCGTCCTGGCCGCGGGGTTCGGGGCGCTGTTTCCCCGGTTCGAATCGATCGATGTGACGGCTTCACGGTCGGCGGTCCTTCCGAGCAAGGCCGCGTTCGGCCTGTTCTCGTTGCTGCTGACCGTCGGTCAGGTCGGTGCCGTGTTCACCGCCTCGCTGACGGCCCGTCGAATCGGGAGCGTCCTCCTGTCCGAGCGGTTGCCGTTCGGTCTCACACCGTCCGCGTCGACGCTCGAATCGGTCGGCTGGTTCCTCGTCGTCCTCGTCCTCGCGGCGGTCCCCGTCGCGTACCTCGTCGCGGCGCGGCGGATCGATTCGTACAGACTGTAACGCGTTAGAAAAGGGATTTCAGCCGGCGTACTGCCGGATGCTCTACCGGATCTTCGTCCCCGGCTCGGCGTCCTCGTGGGTGGTGAGCAGGTCGGCCTGCTCGCCCGCCGCGAGCACCATGCCGTTGCTCTCGACGCCGAACAGTTCCGCCGCTTCCAGATTGACGAGGACGACCACGTCGGTCCCGGGCAGGTCGTCGACGTCGTGTAGTTGCTTGAGCCCGGCGACGATCTGGCGGGTCTCGGGGCCGACGTCGACTTCGAGGCGGACGAGGTCGTCCGCGCCCTCGATCCCCTCGGCGTCTTCGATGTGGCCGACGCGCATGTCGACCGATTTGAACTCGTCGAAGCTGATGCGGTCATCGGCGAGCGGTTCGAAGTCGGCGTCCGCGCTGTCCTCGTCTGACATCTCGTTTTCGCTTTCCTCGTCAACCCTTTCGTCGCTTTCGGTCGCCTCCTCGACGCGCGATTCGAGTTTCTCGTTGAGGTCCTCGACGCGGTCGTCTTCGATCTGGTCGAACAGTTCGTCGGGTTCGTCGAACGTTTCGGGAGGCGCTTCGAGCGTCGCCTCGACCGTGGCGTCGCCGACGCTGCCGCTCTCGCCGAGTTGCTCCCAGAGGCGCTGGGCCTTGCCCGGCGTGAACGGTTCCATCAGGACCGCGACGGCCTTGGCGATCTGGACGCAGTCGCGGATGACCTGCTCGGCCTCGTCCGGCGATTCGTCGACGAGCTTCCAGGGTTCGTTTCGCTGGATGTACTCGTTTCCGAACCGCGAGAGGTCGATGGCCGCCTCGCTCGCCTTCCGCGGCGAGTAGTCGTTGAGCGCCCCGCGGAACTCGTCGACGGCGTCCTCGATACGCTCGCGCACCTCGTCCGACACGTCGGCGTCCGGCGTCCCCTCGTAGTTCCGGTACGCAAACAGCATGCTCCGGTAGAGGAAGTTGCCGACGGTGCCGACGAGTTCGCCGTTTACGCGCTCCTGGAACTTCTCCCAGGAGAAGTCGACGTCCTGCTGGAACCCGCCGTTCGTGGCGAGATAGTACCGCAGGAGGTCCTCGTGGAACCCCTCGTCCAGGTATTCGCGGGCCCACACCGCGCGGTTGCGCGAGGTGGAAAAGCCCTGACCGTTGAGCGTCATGAACCCGCTCGCCATGACGGCGCGGGGCTCGTTGTAGTCGGCGACGCGGAGCATCGCCGGCCAGAAGATGGTGTGGTGCTGGATGATGTCCCGGCCGATGATGTGGACGATCTCTCCGTCGCCTTTCCACGGTTCCTCCCAGTCGTACTCCTCTTTCCCGACGCGCTCGGTGTACTGCTTCGTGGAGGCGACGTACTCGATTGGCGCGTCGACCCAGACGTACAGCACGAGGTCCTCCTCGCCCGGATAGTCGATCCCCCAGTCGAGGTCGCGGGAGATACACCAGTCCTGCAGGCCGGACTCGATCCACTCGCGGGGCTGGTTCTGGGCGTTCGAGGTCCCTCCGAGGCGGTCGAGGAACTCGGTCAGGTAGTCCGAGAGCTCCGAGACGCGGAAGAACTTGTGCGTCCGGTCGCGGTACTCCGCGGGATTGCCGGTGATAGTGCTGACCGGATCCTCGATCTCGCCGGGTTCGAGATGGCGACCGCACCCCTCGTCGCACTCGTCGCCGCGGGCCTGCTCGCCGCAGTAGGGACAGGTCCCTTCGACGTAGCGGTCGGGAAGCGGCTGGTCGTTCTCGGGGTCCCATGCCACTTTGATCTCCTTCTCGTACACGTACCCTTCCTCCTCCAACTTCTCGACGATTTCGAGTGTGAGTTCCGTGTTCGTCTCGTCGTGGGTGTGACCGTAGTTGTCGAAGTCGACGGCGAACTTCGGGAACGTCTCGCGGTACTGTTCGTGCCAGTCGAGGGCGAACTCCTCGGGGTCGACGCCCTCCTGTTCGGCCTGGACGACGATGGGAGTGCCGTGCATGTCGGAGCCGGAGACGAACGCCGTCTCCTGACCGATCGTCTCCAGCGCGCGCGAGAACACGTCGCCGCCGACGTACGTCCGCAGGTGTCCGATGTGCAGGTCGCCGTTCGCGTACGGCAGCCCGCACGTCACCACTGCAGGGTCGTCAGTAGGGAACTCATCGTGGCTCATACTATGCTCTCTCTGCGTTGCGGGTGTAAAACCCGCCGATTTCGGTCGTCCGCCTGACCCCAGTGAACGCGTCACTTTGCTATCGGCACCGGCTGGACGAACAGGCGCTTGCGCCGCGGAGCGACCGTTTACTGCCGTCTATCACTGTCTGTGTGTAGCCGGTGGGCCGGCCAGCGTACCCGTTCAACGACGCGCGGCCGACAGTGTCTGACCGGTCCGGTCGCGACACGCCACCCGACGGGGCCCGGCACGACGTGTGTATAGAACGAGCACCCGCCTGTAGTCGGAACCGGAAGACGCCACATCGTTGGCGGACGGTCACAGACCGAAAATGGAGACCGCGCTACCGGCTACCCCCATCGTGACGAGCAGGCGACCGACGCTCCCGGCGAACGTCGCTACCGCGAACCGGTAGTAGTCGCGCTCTAGCACCGCGAACGCGTAGATAGAGATAGTGTCCGGAAACCCCGGGACACAGAGCGCGAGCGCCAGCCCCGCGTACCCGTACTCTCGCGCCAGTTCGACGGCCCGTTTCTCCGAGTACTCGACTATCTCGAATCGGGACTGGCGGAGGTATCTGACGACCGGGCCGGCCTGCTTCGCTTCCTGGCCAAGATGGAACGCGAGGACGCTTCCGGCCGCTTTGCCGATGGCGCTGACGAGGATGACGAGCGAGAACTGGACGGAGGACGGGAGCGCGAACCCCATCCCGGCGTAGCCGGGGATGAGAACGACCTCACTCGGGAGCGGGAGGACGAACGCGATGAGAAACGAGTAGAGCAGGATCAACAATAGACCGCTCACTCCGGTCGCTGTCCTGACAGCTGTTTCGACGGCGCTGAAATCGGGACCGATCAGTTGAACTCTGACGGGTTCGAGGGCTGACGTGAGGAGGGCGTCGACCGCAGGGCCGGCGGGGAACGTCACGTACGTGAGATGTGAAGGGGACCCCCTAAGTATTGACGTTTCGTTGCTGACGAACCGCGTTCACGTCGTCGACGAACGCCTCGAGCATCTCCCGAGTGACGTGTGGCATGCAGACCACGCGGAGTTCGTCGTCGCCGGTCCGCGATAGCTTCCATCCGGCGTCCCGCAGCGCCTCGAACTCCGGCGTCGGCACGTCGGCCGACACCAGCGGTAGTTCCGGGTCGACGACGTCGTAGCCGCAGTCTTCGAGTGCGTCGGCTAACCACTCCGCGTTCGCCAGGGAGCGTTCGTACTGCTCGCGGTAACCGTCCGGCCACAGTTCCTCGATAGCCGCCGCCGCGCTGGCGACGCCCGCGCCGCTGCGCGTCCCCGTCAGCGTCGCCTGTTTGGTCGACTCCAGATACGGTGTATCGACGGCGAGCGCGTCGAGTAACGCATCATCGCGGGCGAGGAATCCGCCGGCCGGGATCGCCGCCTGGCCGAGTTTATGCGGATCGATAGTCATCGTGTCGACCGGGGCGTGCGAGAAGTTCCACTCGCGGTCGGTAAACGGAAGCGCGAACCCGCCCCACGCGGCGTCGACGTGTAACAGGGCGTCGACCTCGCCGGCGACCCGGCCCAGCGCCGGAATCGGGTCGACTCGGCCGTACTCCGTCGTGCCGGCGACCCCGACGACGAGCGCCGTCTCGTCATCGACCAGGTCACGGACGGCGGCTACGTCGGCGCGGTAGTCGTCGTCGAGCGGTGCCAGCCGCAGGTCCACGTCGAGGAGGCCAGCAGCTTTCTGAAAGCTGAAGTGAACGCTCTCGGGGGCGACGACGTTCGGCGCGCCGCCGGCGACGTTACGTGCAACCCTGAGCGCCTGAATGTTGGCCTCGGTGCCGCCGCTTGCGACGTAGCCAGCGGGGTCGTCAACACCGGTTATCGTCCCGAGCGCGTCGACTACTTGCTGTTCCAGTTCGGAAACCGTCTCGTACGTTCCGGGGTCGCCGGGGTTCGTCGCGAGGAAGCGCTCGGCTGCCTCGCGGGCGGCCGGATGCGGTTCCGTACACATCGAAGAGAGAACCCGGCCGAAGTCCTGCGGCTCGGCTCGCATGGGTACCGATACCCGCGACGGCCGTTTAGTGATTGCGTTCTCGCGCCTCGTCGACCCAGTCCGGTCGCGATACGTCGGCTGAGCCGTCGGTGTCGAGTTGGAGCGTGATGTCAAGCACCACGGGCGTCCCGCTCTGGGACCCCTCGATGTGGACTGTCAGTTCGTGGATCTGCCCCCTCTCGTCGACGACCGCCCTCGCCTCGTAGGTCTGGACGGTCTGGAAGTTAGTGCCGATCCCTCCCCCCGAGAACTCGTTTGCCTGCAGTGTAACGAACGTCCGGCCGTCGCGTCGGTCGACGGACGTGACATCGAACTCGCCCGCGGCGAGGTATTCGTAGAGCAGGCTGTACCCGGAGAGCTGTGACCGGAACCGCGACGCGTCCCGGCGGTCGTACTGGACCTCGTCGTCCTGTTCGGTACGGACGTACGCCGTCGACCCGTTCGCCCAGATCGTCTCGTTCACCGTCTCGGAACCGTGCGTTCTCGCTTCGACGAGAAACTCGCCGTCGTCGGCCATCGTGACAACGCGTTCGGAGCCGGTCGTAACGTTCCGGTTGTCCCGGATGAACGTCACCTCCTGGTTCACGGTGAGTTCGTACGACTCGTCGACCAGGCTTTCGTTGTGCGCCGACGACAGCGAACTCGCGTCTTCGAGACCAGACGGCGACACGCCCGGCGGGTGCGCCGACGCATCGTCGGGCCATGGTCCGTCGCCGAAGATACCGCCGCATCCCGCGAGAGCGACCAGCGCGACCACGAAAACGATAGCCCACGATCTCTCCATTACACGTTTCTCGCGCGCCGAGAGACAAAAAGAACTGGCTCCGAACGGGACGGCTCTCCGTCCGGCGCTATCTGACCGATTCCAGCATCAGTTTCTGCTCGACGCGTTTGACCTCGTGTTGCACGTCGCGAACCGCGTCGATGTTCGCCGAGATGGAACTGACGCCCTCGTTGACGAGGAACTGCACCATCTTCGGCTTGGATCCGGCCTGTCCGCAGATGCTCGTATCGACGTCGTACTCCCTGCAGGTCTCGATAGTCGTTCCGATGAGGTCGAGAACGGCGGGGTGAAGTTCGTCGAAGCGGTCCGCGACGTTCCCGTTGTTACGGTCGACCGCGAGGGTGTACTGCGTGAGGTCGTTCGTGCCGAAGCTAGCGAAGTCGATGCCCGCTTCGGCCATCTTCTCGACGCCGAGCGCCGACGCGGGCGTCTCGATCATCACGCCCCACGTTCGTTTCTCGGGGTCGATCCCGACGTCTTCCATGAGCTTCTTCGTCCGAAGCACGTCCTCGGCGTCGTTGACCAGCGGGAACATCATCTCGACGTTGTCGTACCCCATCTCGTACAGTCGCCGGAACGCTTCGAGTTCGAGTTTGAACAGTTCCGGCGTATCGAGGCTGCGGCGGATACCGCGGTAGCCGAGCATCGGGTTGTGTTCCTCTGGTTCGTCCTCGCCGCCTTCGAGTTCGCGGAACTCGTCGGTCGGCGCGTCGAGCGACCGGGTCCGGACCGGGCGCGGGTAGAACTCCTCGGCTACGCGCTGGACGCCGTCGACTATCTCGTCGACGTAGGCGCGCTCGCTGTTTTCCTCGATGTATTTGGTGGGCGTCTGTCCGAGCGAGAGGATCATGTGCTCGATCCGAAGCAGGCCGACGCCGTCCGCGCCGGTGGCCGCCGCGCGTTCGGCCGCCTCGGGGATGGAGACGTTTACCTTGACCTCCGTCGCGGTCATGGGCTTCACCGGCGTCTCCGGGCGTGCGTCCTCGATCGGTTCCCGCTGTTTTTCCTGCTGCTCGTGGCCCTCCCTGACGGCCCCTTTGTCGCCGTCCAGCGTGACGAACTGGCCGTCGGAAAGCACCGTCGTGGCGTTGCTGGCTCCCACGACGGCGGGGACGCCGAGTTCCCGTGAAACGATGGCGGCGTGGCTGGTCATCCCGCCCTCGTCCGTGACGATGCCGGACGCCCGCTTCATCGCCGGCACCATGTCGGGCGTCGTCATCTCGGTGACGATGATGTCGCCGTCGCCCACCTTGTCGAGTTCGTCCAGTTTACCGACGATACGCACCGCACCGCTCGCCGCGCCGGGACTGGACCCGAGACCGCTGACGAGTACGTCGTCGCGAGCGTCGGACCCGTTACTCGCGCTTTTGACGGCCCCGCTCCCGTCCGTGGACGCCTCGGCCTTGGCGTCGGTCCCGATGTCGCCGTCGATACGGGACTCCTCGGCCTCGCCGATGTCGCCGTCGTCGATAGTCGTTATCGGCCGCGACTGGAGCATGTACACGTCACCCTCGTAAATGGCCCACTCGACGTCCTGCGGCGTGCCGTAGTGGTCCTCGACCCGTTCGCCCATCTGCCGGAGGCTGTCGAGTTCCTCGTCCGAGAGGACGCGCTGTTCGCGTTTCTCGTCGGGGACGGGCCGCTCGACCGTTTCGCCGGTCTCCTCGTCCCGGACGTGCATCACTTTCTTCTCCGCGACGGTGATCTCCTCGGTGCTCCCGCTCTCGCGGTCGATGACGTAGTTATCCGGCGACACCGACCCGGAGACGACCGCCTCACCCAGACCCCACGCGGACTCGATGATCATTCGAGGGTCGCCCGTCGACGGGTGGCTGGTGAACATGACCCCGCTTTTCTCGGCGTCGACCATCTGCTGGATGACCACGGCGATGTTGACGGCGCTGTGGTCGAACCCTTGGTTCTGCCGATAGTAGATCGCACGCTGGGTAAAAAGCGACGCCCAGCACTCGCGCACGCGGTCGAGCAGGTCCTCCGCGGTGATGTTGAGGTACGTCTCCTGTTGGCCCGCGAAACTCGCGTCCGGAAGGTCCTCCGCGGTGGCCGAGGAGCGCACCGCGACGAACGCGTTCCCGTCACCCAGATCCGCGTACGCGCCGAGTACCTCCTCCCGGAGGAACTCGGGGAACTCCGCGCCAAGGATCAGTTCCTGTGCGCGGTCCGCGGCCTCGGACAGTGCGGCGGAATCCTCCACGTCGACGTCGACCACCTCGAACAGTTCTTCGTCGATACCTGCCTCCTCGATGAACGTCCTGTAAGTTCCAGCAGTGACGACGAATCCGGGCGGCACCGGCAGCCCGGCACCCGTAAGTTCGCCGAGTGAGGCTCCCTTCCCGCCAACGGCGTCGATGTCTTCGGCCCCGGTCTCCTCCAGTGACAATACTGGCATACTGTGTCCGAAAACACCACGACGCCAGTAAAGTACTTTGCGAACGGTGGGGAATAGTTCCAACTCGAAAGCGAGTACGTTCTTCGATGTCAGAGTTCCTACTCAGTATCGAGTACGTCTTCCGCACCGCGGATCCGCGTTGTCGTCCGGTCTACCGTGTCTCCCGGCAGTATCTATCCCGACAAAGACGTTTTAACGGACGAGTACTGTCATATGTGATATGGATACGAAAGTGGCAGTGAGATGGGCGGCGTACTACCGCCTCCTCGCGTCGGGGTCGTTCGTCGTCGGTATGGCGATCGCCATCGCCGGGATATCGGCAGGCCTCGGTGAGTCCCTCGATATCCTCTTCAACGAGTTGGGGAACACGGGAGCGGTCGACGAGGCTCGGGCGGCGGCCAACGTACCGCTCGCCGCCGTCTCGGCGGTCGTCGGCGTTCTCGTCTGGCAGATCGGCAAGTCCGCCGCGTTCTACTGGACGATGTCAAGCGTCATCGACGAGGAGACGAGCGTCGTCGACCAGACGGTGATCCGAGAGGAGATCCGGGCCGCCGTCGACGACGGAGTTCACGGCGACACCGCCGCTGCGGAACCGAACGGCCGGCGCGATCCGTCCGGTCCGGTCGGACCGGACGCCGGTGTGAGCGGGTCGTCCAGGCCGGGGGTTACTGTGAGCGAGACGACCGGAACGGGAGCTACTGTGAGCGGGTCGTCCGGTCCGGGAGCTACCGTGGGTGAAACGACCGGACCATCCGCCGGTGTAAACGAGGAGATGGACGAGTCGAACGTCGCCGACGAACCCGACGGGGGGTCGCCGACCACCGGAACGCGAACGGGGACGCCGGCCGCCCACGGAGACGACGAGACAGTTCGAACCGGGACGGCGTCGGCAGATGCCGGTGCGGACGCCGAAGCCGGTTCGGCGGACAACGGCGCTGCCGGCGATGCTGGCGCGGCGACAGCCGACGACGAAACCGCGACCAGCGCCGGCGACACCGGCGACGCGGCAGCGGACGGTGTCGCCTGCGGCGACTGCGGGCACCGAAACAAGGAGTCGGTGTCGTTCTGTATGAACTGCGGAGCCGAACTGTAGCAGTCTCGGCCGATACGAGTCTGTTATTTTCGTTCACGCCACTCCTGACGGAGTAGCCCGTACTGTACCAGGTCGACGTATTCCCCGTCGACGAACCGGTCCTTGCGGATGCAGCCTTCCTCAGTGAACCCGAGTGACTCCAGCAGACCGCGGGACGCGTCGTTGAAGTCGTACGCCCCCGCACCCACGGCGGGGTGGTCGTACGTCCGGAAGACGTAGTCGATCGCGAGCGAGACTGCCTCCGCGCCGTAGCCCTCGCCGTGGGCTTCCGGAGCGAGCCAGTAGCCCAGTTCCGGACGCCGGTAATCGACGTCTCCGACGTACATTGCGCCGATCCGTTGCACGTCGTCCTCGTCCGGCTGTCCGGGGCCGGCATCGTCCCCGTCGAGACAGACGAGGAAGCTGTCGCTACCGTCGTCTTGGTCCGATACTTCGGTCTGCTCTTGGTTCCTGACCGGGTTGCCGGTCGGATACCGGATCTCGGGGTTCGCGAAGGCCCGCTGGTGGAACGGGATGTCCTCTCGTTCGATCGTCCGGAGCGTGACCCGCTCACCGCTCGTAACGCGTGCTCCAGGCATACGCACGGCGACGCCCGGGAACATAATACGCTTTCCGTGTCGGCCGCGGCCGGTCGGGGTACACAGATATCGCCGTCGTCCGCCGGATCGAGGAGTAGTGTCGGAAGCCCGGAGCGGGTTCCGTCGAGAAATATTCGCCTCTCGGTGGTACGATTACCGGACAGGAGTCTTATCCATCTCGAAGTGTTTTACCGTCCATATGAGCAAACGGGCTGAGGCCTCTGGAGCGGCGTTCTGGGGCGACATAGACGACACAGAGGCCCGCGAACGCTATCAAACGCTCGTGAACGCGATCGGCGACGGGATCTATCAACTCGATGCCGACGGTCAGTTCGCCGCGGTCAACGACGTTCTGGTCGAGATGACCGGATACGCGCGAGAGGACCTCCTCGGCGAACACGTCTCCGAACTCCACGACAACTGTCCGGCCCTCGAACGCGAGATAGAGCGGATCCGCACCGATCCCGGCGACCGAGGTGAACGTTA
This sequence comes from Halostella sp. PRR32, assembly GCF_034808085.1. Classification (NCBI taxonomy): domain Archaea; kingdom Methanobacteriati; phylum Methanobacteriota; class Halobacteria; order Halobacteriales; family Natronoarchaeaceae; genus Halostella; species Halostella sp. PRR32. The sequence continues at coordinate 651,030 of NZ_JAXHGL010000003.1, read as the reverse complement.
CGAACTTGACGTTCGAACTGCCGGGGGACAACTGGTTCCCTGTGAGGTACGGGTGAACCCGCTCGAAGCGGACGACACCGTACAGGGCGTCGTCGGGACCGTTCGCGAGCATGACGAACGGTCCCGAACGGGCGAGACGGAGAGCGAGCGAGAACTCGCGGCCCGCTCGGCGGCGAGAGAGAACACCGTCGACGGGGTCGCGATCCTCGACGAGAACGAGGAGTACGTGTTCGCCAACCAGGCCCACGCCGATATTTACGGCTACGACGACCCCGAGACGTTCCTTGGCGAATCCTGGCGACTGTGCTACGACGACGACGAGATCGAACGTTTCGAATCAGAGGTTCTGCCGGCGCTGTTCGAGGAGGGTAGCTGGCGGGGCGAGGCGACCGCACTCTGCAAGGACGGCAGTTCGTTTCCGCAGGATCTATCCCTGACGGAACTTGACGATGGGCGATACGTCTGCGTCGTTCGCAACATCACCGAACAGACGGAGTACCAGCGGGAACTCCGTCGGAAAGAGCGCCAGTTCGAAGCCGTCTTCGAGGACCCGAACATCCTCGCCGGTTTGCTCGAACCCGACGGGACGGTGCTCGATATCAACCAGACGGCGATGGAGTACATCGACGCCGACCTCGACGACGTCACCGGCGAGGCGATCTGGGAGACGCCGTGGTGGCAAGAAGACGACGGAGTACAGTCGGACGTCGAGCAGTGGGTCGAGCGCGCCGCAGGCGGCGAGTACGTCGATTTCGAGGCCGAACTCACACGGCCGGACGGCACGGAGTACGTCCTCAACGGCGTCTTCAGACCCGTCACGAACGACGAGGGCGAGGTCGTGTCGCTGATCGTCTCGGACCGCGACATCACAGAACGCAGACAGCACGAGCGCGAACTCGAGGAATCCGAGCGCCGGTACCGGACGCTCGCCGAGCACTTCCCGAACGGGGCCGTCTCCCTCGTCGGCGAGGACCTCCGCTATCGGACGGTCGGCGGGAGTCCGCTGGACGTGGCCGGGGTACCCATCGACGAGATAGAGGGGCAGTCGGTCCACGAGGCGCTCCCGGAGGAGTTGGCCGACGACCTCGCTCCGCGGTACGAGACCGCGCTAGAGGGAGAGTCGAATACGTTCGAGACCGAACTCGGTGACGGGGTCTTCCAGTTCCAGTTCGTCCCGGTTCGGGACGACGACGGCGAGATACTCGCCGCACTCGGGATGTCTCAGGACATCACCGAGCGCACGGAGCGCGAGCGCGAACTGGCAAGATACGAGACGATCGTCGAAACGATCGACCACGGGATCTACGTGACAGACGATGACGGACGGTTCACGATGGTTAACGACGCGTACGCGGACCTAACCGGCTACGACCACGAGACACTGGTCGGCGAACACGCCTCGCTCGTCGACGAGGACGCGATCGAACAGTCCCGAGAGAGGCGGACAACGATGGACGGAGAAGGGACCGACCGAACGATGAAAGCGGTTATCCAGACGGCGGACGGTACCTCCGTCCCCACAGAGAGAACCTTCTCGACGCTTCAGGTTGGCGACGGCGAGGAGAGACACGTCGGCGTCGTCCGGGACATCACTGAACGGATCGAACAGCAACGGAAGGTAGAGGAGTCAGAGCGTCGGTACCGGACGCTCGTCGAGAACTTCCCGAACGGGTCGGTCGGACTGTTCGACCGAGACCTGCGTTACACCGCTGTCGGTGGACAACTCCTAGACGCGCTCGACATCTCACCGCAGAACCGCGTCGGAAGCCACATCTACGATATTCATCCGGACAGCCTGCTCGACGATATCGAGCCGTATTACCTGGCCGCCCTCGAGGGCGAAACGAACACCTTCGAAGTCGAATACGGGGGCCGGTATCTCCACGCCAACACGCTCCCCGTCAGGGACAGCGAGGGCGAGGTCTCCGCGGGAATGCTCGTCGTACAGGACATCACCGAGCGACGGGAGGCCGAACACGAACTTCGCGAGAGCGAGGCGAAGTTCCGGATACTCGCGGAGAACTTAGAGGAGGTCGTCTGGATGGCCACGCCTGACGCCGAGGAGTTCATCTACATCAACCCCGCGTTCGAGAGAGTGTGGGAGATCGATCGGAAGTGCCTGTACGACGAGCCGCTGTCGTTTCTCGATGTGGTCCATCCCGACGATCACGAGCGCGTTCGGGAGGAGTTCACGGCGCTCCCGGAGAATGATTTCGACGGGGAGTTCCGGATCGTCCGCCCCGACGGCGAAATCCGATGGGTCCACGCCAAAGGGACCAGAGTGTACGACGAGGACAGCGAGATCAGCCGCATCGTCGGTACTGGTCAGGACATCACCGAGCGAAAGGAGCGCGAGCGTCAGTTAGAGGAAAGCGAGCGGCGCTACCGGACGCTCGCCGAGCACTTCCCGAACGGTGCAGTCGGGGTGTACGACCCTGACCTCCGGTACACGCTGACTGCAGGGGCCGTACTCGGTGACACTCTGCCAAGCTCGAACCGACTCGAAGGCGAAAGAATGACGGAGATATTCCCGCCGGACACAGTCGAGGATCTCGAACCGCTGTTCCGCGCCGCCGTCGAGGACGGCGCGACCGATAGCGCGAGAACCGAATTCGGGGGCCGACACTGGCAGGTGTGGGTGACACCGCTACGCGACGCCGACGACGAGATATTCGCCGGGCTAAGTTTCACCCAGGACATCACGGAGCAGGTCGAACGCGAAGCCGAACTCGAACGGACACTCGACCTGCTCGAGAAGACTGAACGTATCGCGGACGTCGGCGGCTGGGAGATCGACCCGCAGACGCAGGACGTGTTCTGGACCGACCACATCTTCGAAGTTCTGGATCTGCCCGACGACGGGGAACCACCGCTGAACGAGGCCATCGACATGTACCACGAGGACGACCAGCCGATCGTCGAGGATGCCGTCGAGGACGCGCTCGCCTCCGGCGACCCCTTCGACGCAGATGTCCGAGTCTGTACGGACAGTGGAGAGATGCGTTGGCTTCGGCTTCAGGGGATACCGGAGACCGTCGACGGCGACGTCGTTTCGTTCCGTGGGGCGGCACAGGACATTACCGAACAGGTCGAGCGCGAGCAGCGACTCGAAGAGCTGATCGACGAACTCGAAACGTCCAACGAGCGCCTGGAACAGTTCGCCTACGCGGCCTCCCACGACCTTCAGGAGCCTCTTCGAATGGTGTCGAGCTACCTCCAGTTGATCGAGAAACGGTACGCCGACGAACTCGACGAGGACGGTCAGGAGTTCATCGACTTCGCAGTCGACGGGGCCGACCGAATGCGCGACATGATCAACGGACTGCTCAAGTACTCTCGGGTCGATATGCGAGGAAACCAGTTCGAGGCCGTCGAACTGGAGGAAATCTTCGCCGATGTCCGCTCGGATCTCAAAGTGCGGATCGAGGAAAGCGGCGCCGAGATCACGGCAGACCCACTTCCATGCGTCGAGGGTGACGAGGGGCAGTTGCGTCAGGTGTTTCAGAACCTACTCTCCAACGCCATCGAGTACAGCGGCGAGGAGCGCCCTCGAATAGACGTCTCGGCCGAACGGAACGGTTCTGAGTGGGTGATATCGGTCAGCGACGATGGGATCGGCATCGACCCGGACGACGCGGACAGGGTATTCGATGTGTTCCAGAGCCTCCACGCGTCGGATACCCACTCGGGGACGGGGATCGGGCTCGCGCTCTGTGAGCGCATCGCCGAGCGCCACGACGGGGAGATATGGGTCGACTCAGCGGTTGGGGAGGGATCGACGTTTTCATTCACCCTGCCCGCCGAAAGCACATACAGTGAGTGACCAGAACTCTTCCGCTGACCGAGCAGAGATACTCCTCGTCGAGGACAATCCGGGAGATGTCCGGCTAACGGAAGAGGCATTCAAGGAGGGTCAGATCGCCAACACACTCCACGTCGCGACCGACGGGGTCGAAGCGCTCGATTTCCTCCATCAACGCGGGGACTACGAGGACGCGCCGTGTCCGGATGTGGTCCTCCTCGACCTCAATCTCCCGCGGAAGGACGGCGACGAGGTGCTCAAGGAGATCCGCAACGATCCCGACCTGAAGTGCCTTCCAGTAATTGTTCTTACAAGCTCGGAAGCCCAGGAGGATATCGTCAAATCCTACGAACTGCAGGCGAACGCGTTCCTGACGAAACCGGTCGACCCCAGTGAGTTCATCGAAGCGATCCAGTCTCTCCAGCAGTTCTGGCTCTCAGTCGTTCGATTACCGCCGTGCAAGCAAAAGTGACAGCGGCTATCAGAGTGAGGAGGCCAGATGCTCCGTCGCCCATCGACGCATAGCCGCGTTCCTCGACCGCGGCGCAACCGTCCGACGTCTTCTACGCCTCCAGTATGTCGTCGTCGTCCGCGGCCGGCACCGACAGCGTTCCGTCTATCGCAGTGGCGGCGTCGCCGCCGACGCGGACCGTTTCGCCGACGCGGACCCGGACTCTGCCGGGGCGGTCCACGAAGTGGCCCTGTTCGAACACCATCTCGTCGGGCAGTTCGCCGTCGAAGGCGCTGACCTCACGAAGGTACGCGCCCGCCGCTCCGCTCGCCGTTCCAGTGACCGGGTCCTCGGACACGCCTGCCCCCGGTGCGAACATCCGCGCGTGCAACGTCGCATCCCCCTCCAGCGTGTCGAAGGTGAACGCGTAGAGGCCAGTCGCATCGTACTCCTCGCAGAGTTCCTCGACGGCCGCCATGTCGGGGTCAGCGTTTCCGACGTGTTCGAGAAAGTTCACGGGGACGACGAGGAAGGGAAGTCCCGTGGACGCGACTGCCGACGGCATGTCCGCGCCGACGTCCTGGAGGGATCCGACCGGCACGCCGAGAACGGTCGCGAGTCGCTCGTAGTCGACGTCGACCGGACGGACCGTCGGGTCGTCCTGCGTCATCCACACCGCTCCGTCCTCGGCGACCTCGATGTCGAGGACGCCCACGTTCGTCTCAAGCGTGTGCGTGCCCGCCTCGATCACGCCGTCCTCGTGGAGATGCGCGTGGGCGGCGATAGTCGCGTGACCGCACAGGTCCACCTCCTGAGACGGCGTGAAATACCGCACCTTTCGGTCGGCGGGACCGCTCGGGAGCAGAAACGCCGTCTCGCTGAGAGAGAACTCGCGGGCGATAGCCTGCATCTGTGCCTCCGTGAGGCCGTCGCCGTCCGGAACCACCCCCGCGGCGTTTCCCGAGAGCGGTTCGTCGGTGAAGGCGTCGACCTGCAGGGCGCGTACGCTGTCCATGCTCGTGGTGTCTCCCGGCCCCGACATGAATCTGGTGCGAGGGACCTAACGTGAAGTGCGATAGCCGGGTCGCAACGAAGTGCGATAGCGGATTCGCGACGGACGCCGACCGACGTGCGATACCCTCTACGTATCGCTAGGTAGCCACGCCGCAACGTCGTCGACGACGGACTCGGCGACGTTGCCCGTCTGTATCTGCTTCACCGGCGTCGACTGTCCCTCCCCCGGCATGAACAGGTGGTTGAGTCGGTCGTACAGCCGGTACGTCGCCTCGTCGCCCAGCGCGGACCGCCACCGCTCGAAATCCGCGTCGGGGCTGACTTGCCAGTCCCGCTTCCCCTGACAGACCAGCCGCGGGATGTCGAGGCCCGCCGCAGTCTCGACCTGGTCGTACTCTTTCACACTGAGCCAGAACCGCGCCGGTTGCCCCGCTATCGTTTCTTCCGGGTCGACCTCGCCCTCGTCGAGGCGGCGGACAGCCTCCTCGAACCGCTCGATCCGCTCTTGCTCGGCGTCGGTGACGGTTCCGTCGAGTTCCGCGATGTACCGGTTCTGTTCGGGCAGAAGCTGATACAACGGTCTGGCGTTCCCCGCGAGCATGGCGATCCCGGACAGGTTCCCGTCCCGCTCGGCGATACGGGGCGCGACAGCGCCGCCGAAACTGTGGCCGACGACGGCGACGCCGTCCGGCCGGACGGGGGCGGCGTCGCGGAGTTTCGCGACCGCCGCGAGCGCGTCGTCCGTGACGACACGGTCGACCGTCGCCTCCTCGGGCGACACTGAACACTCGTAGGTCCGTTTGTCGTACCGGAGGACTGCGACGCCGTTCGAGGCGAGTCCCCACGCGAGGTCCTGATACACCTTGTTGACGCCGATAGTGCCGTCGCGGTCCTGTGGGCCTGACCCGTGGACGATCACGACACCTGGGAACGGGCCGTCGCCGTCGGGAACCGAGAGCGTGGCTCCGAGTTCGCAGTCCCCGTCGAGGGTGAGTTCGCGTTCCGTGAACGCCGACTGGTCGGCGTAGGTCGGCGGGGAGTACGGTTCGAGAAACAGCAGTCCCGCGATAGCGTTCTCGTCGTCGACGACGAGACGAACGGCCCGAGAACCGTTCTCGAACGCGACTCTGACGATGACCTCGGCGCGCGGCGGGTCCGACCGACGTTCGACGGCCGATATCTCCTCGAACGGCCCGAGCGACGCCTGGAGTCGCGACCAGATACCCTGTAGTTGCGTGGCAGACACCTGTCGGGAGAGGGCATCGTCGAACAGGTCCGCCGCGCCCTGGAACTCACCTTCGTTCAGCCGCGTCACGAACGCTCTCGCGACTTCGTCAGGCGATTCAGGCGGGTCGGTCGACTCCTGTTCGGTGGTGGTGTTCTCACCGGTGGTAGACGGTGTAGATGACCGGTTCGCGGTAGTCTCCGTCGACGGGGACTCGTCGGACGACGCGCACCCGGAGAGAGCGGCGGCGACCGCGGCGACGACTGCACGGCGAGTCGTACTGTGGCGGACGACCATATCTGAACCGACTTTACTTCTCGGAATAAAACCTTTCTCTCGCTTTCCTGTAAACGGTTAAGTGTCGAGGCGCGCGACTGCCGTCCATGAGCGACCTTCCGGAGGACTTCGACTGCACGATCACCAACTGGGAGTACATTTACGGGCTCTGCCGGGACGTGAGTTCCGAGGTCAGGGACGACGAGTTCGAACCCGACGTGATCGTCGCGTTAGCCCGCGGCGGGTGGTTCGCCGGGCGGTGCATCTGTGACTTCCTCGGCCTCGACGATCTCACCAGTCTGAAGATGGAACATTACGTCGGCACCGCCGAGAAGGCCGACGAACCGCAGGTCCGCTATCCGATGCCGGAGGGGAGCGTCGAAGGCAAGGACGTACTCATCATCGACGACATCGCCGACACTGGCGGGTCGATCAAGCGCGCGGACGAGTACGTCAGGGAGCGCAACCCCGGCGAGGTCCGGACCGCGACGCTCCAGTTGCTCCAGACCAGCGAGTTCGAACCGGAGTACGTCGGCGAGCGGCTGACGGAGTGGACGTGGATGGTCTATCCGTGGAACTTCATCGAGGACATGATCGAACTGACAGCCGGCGTCATGGAGAAGGCCGACCAGGAGACGTTCGACCGCGAGGACGTGCGTCACTACCTCGCGGAGTACCACGACGTCCAACGGATCGAGATGGAGATAGCGCAACCGGACCGCCTTGACGAGGTGCTCTCCGAGATGGAGCGCCGCGGCGAAATCGAGGGTGAGGACGGGACCTGGACGCTCGCACACTGAGGCGGCCCGGCGCGCGTTGCGGAGGCCAGCGGGAACTCCGAGTACCGGCGCCCCGCGACGAGGGACCGATTTTTGTAGTCCCGGGACGCAGTCCCGACCATGATAGGCTTTATCGGCGGCAGCGGCATCTACGAGGCCCTCCCGCTGGAGAACGTCCGAGAGGAAGACATCTCGACGCCTTTCGGCGACCCGAGCGCGCCCATCACGGTCGGGGAACTCGCCGGACGGGAGGTGGCGTTCCTGCCGCGACACGGCCGCGACCACCAGTACTCACCGACGGAGGTTCCCTACCGCGCCAACGTGCACGCGCTGAAGCAACTCGGCGTCGAACGCGTGCTGTCGAGCAATGCGGTCGGGAGCCTCCGCGAGGACCTCCCGCCGCGGACCCTGGTCGTCCCGGACCAGACGTTCGACCGAACGAAACACCGGACCCCGACGTTTTTCGACGACGGGATAGTCGTCCACGCGGCGTTTGCGGAACCGTACTGCCCCCACATGGTCGACCATCTCGGCGAGTCGACCCGTGCGACCGACGCGGACTGTGAAGTCGGCGGTACCTACGTCTGTATCGAGGGGCCGCAGTACTCGACGCGCGCCGAGAGCGAGTTTTACCGCGCGCAGGACTGGGACGTGGTCGGGATGACGGCCATCCCGGAGGCGAAACTCGCGCGAGAGGCGGAACTGTGTTACGCGACGGTAACCGGCGTCACGGATTACGACGTCTGGAAGGCCGACAGCGAAGTGAGCCTGCAGGAGGTGCTCGAAAACGCCGCGGCGAACGAGGGCGCTATCAAAGAGGTCGTCGAACGGGCGGTCCGAGAACTGCCCGACGACCGAGCGTGCGACTGCGGGTCGACGCTCGACGGCGCTATCAACACGCCCCCCGAGGCCGTCCCCGAGGAGATCAGAGAGCGCGTCGACCTGCTCGTCGACGACTATCGCTGATACTGCCGGCTGTCTCCCGTACAGAGAATCTACACCCCGAGGTGTCGGCGTTCGTCAGCGGCGTCCAGTCGCAAGTGCGAGTCGCAGGCGACGATGCGTTCGCTTCGCGCGACGCGTTCCGCACGGGGACATCTCACCCTTGCGACGATTACCCGACCAGAAGGCTCATGGCAGTAGTCACCTTCCCTCGGAAAGAGAAGCTTACCATGATGGAATCGGACTTTTTCGCGCTGGCTCGGGCGGATCCGGGCCGTACGATCACCTATTCGGTGGTTCCCGTCCTCGTCGCCGTCGCACAGTTACTCAACGGTTTCTACCACCACGTCTCTCTGGTTTACCCGGCGCTGTTCGCGCTGTCGCTCGTCGCGTTCGCAGTTCTCGCTACACAGTACCACATCGCATCCCACCGCGTCACGCAGGCCTGGTCGACCACGGAGCGGACGGCGGACTGATCACGTCGTCCGGGCCGCCGTCCGAGTATCGCGGGCCTGCCGGCCTTTGTACGCGTTGTACCCGCCGATAGCCGCGGCGACCAGACCGCTGACGACCGTGCTCCACAACAGTCCCGTCGTCCCCATGTCGAACACGGCGATAGCCGAGACGACGATCCAGAGGCCGAGCAGTAGAGTCAGTCCGGCGGCCGCCTCGCTCACGTTCATATCCTTCGACATCCGGTAGAAGTTGTATCCGGCGACGAGGAATATCGCCGCGCCGATGATGATGTTGTTCCACCCGGCGGCGTCTAACTGCGTGGCCCCACCGAGGTCACCGTACACGAAGGGTGAGACGGCTATCCAGCCCCCGATCAGCGACGCGAGACCGGCAAGTAGTTTCGATCCGCGGAGGTCGACGGTGCGGTCGTCGACGGTTCGACGGTCGTCCGTCGCTCGCTGGTCACCGGTCGTTGTCGTGTCGGCCGTCGTATCTCTGTCTGGTGAATCTGCCATACTTTCCCCCGTTCGATCAGTCGCCGTTGACCCAGTAAAAAGAGTCGACCGTTTACGCAGTTCCCCGTCGACAACCCCGACTAACACCTGCTTACTCTCGGGCCGTTCGTTCCGGGTGCCCCCGGACGTACTGCAGTGCGGCGACGTACTCCTCCGGGTCGACTTTGTCGTCGACTTCGGAGAGACGTTCACGGATTTTCGTTGGAGTCATGCGCGGACGTACGCGACGCTAGGCTATCAGTGTTATGGTGAATGTTAACATGGGTTTTCGCATCCGGACCCGAACGCAGCCCGCTGGTCGGGCGCTCGGTCGTACTGTCGCCTGTGCGCCACTGAAGAACGGCTGCACCGCCGAGATATCGACTCTTCTCACGACGGTACAGCCGCGGGGTCAGTCCGCGACCGCTCCGTCGGAGGCGGTCCCCGAGTTCGGGTCCTGCACCCAGAGGTCGCCGAACAGTTCGTCCTGCTGGAGGCGAACCTGCCCCCGGTTCGAGAGAAAGAGCAGGGCGAGAAACGTCTGAACGCGCGTGCCGCCTGCATCCTCTATCTCCGCGTACAGCACTTCGTCTCGGCCGGCGTCGTACTGCTCCGACAGCGTCGACCGGACGTCGTCGATCACCGTCTCGATGTCCTCCTCGTGCGTGTTGCTCGTGACCTCGTCTTGCGTCGGTTCGTCGTCGACGCGCATGTCGTCACCGCTGCGATAGTCGAGCGTCTGCGTGCCCCGCTGAAACCCCGACGCGGAGTCGCTGGTGTCGTACTCGCGGGACTCCTTCCATCGCGAGTCGCGCTCGGCTTCCCGTAGCTCCCGGACGAGTTCGTCAAGCGTCTCCGGCGTCCCGCGGGCCCGCTTTCGGTCCAGTCGGCGTTCCATCTCGCGCTCTAACCCTTCGACCGGGTCATGATCCGGCGGGGGTGTCTCGCCCTCGCCCTCCAGCGGCGCTTCCCACGGTTCGGGCTCGTCGTCCTCCGGTTCGTCCTCCGAAAGCAGGCCGTCGCCTTTCATCCGCAGGAGAACGCTCGCGTAGAACAGCGCCCGACCGGACGTTCGCAGGTCGACCTCGTCCAGTCGGTCGAGGAACTTGTCGGTCACCGCGACGATGTCGATGTCCCACGGGTCTATCTCGTCTTCCTTCGCCAACTGGACGAGCAACTCGACGGGTTCGACCTCGTCCTCGTCGGTTTCCTCCTCGGGCACGAGTTCGTCGACACCTGCGGAAGCGTCACCGTTGCTGTCGGTTCTTTCCCCGTCGCCGTCCTCGCTCTCGCCGCCGGGGAGCGCGCTCTCGTCCGTCCCCGGCGGGTCGCGGTCGTCGTGGCCCGCGATGTTCAACGGGATGTCTTCGTCGCCTTCCTCGCGGGCCGCGTCGTCCGCTCGCTGATTAGTCATCCGCGGGCACCCCGTCCCCGCTCAGGTCGATACCGGTCACCGCGCTAACGTTGTCGTCCTGCATCGTCACGCCGATGGCGCGCTCCGAGCGGTCGAGCATCGCCGAGCGGTGCGAAACGACGACGAACTGCGCCTCGCCGGCGAGTTCGTCGACCATCTCGCCGACGCGTTCGGCGTTCGCCGCGTCGAGAAAGGCGTCGACCTCGTCCAGCGCGTAGAACGGCGCGGGGTTGTACCGCTGGATCGCGAAGATAAAGGCAAGCGCCGTCAGCGACTTCTCGCCGCCGGACATCGCGTCCAGGCGCTGGATCGGTTTGTCCGCGGGCTGGGCCTTCATCGTCAGGCCGTCGTCGAACGGGTCGTCCTCGTTCTCCAGGTGGAGCGTCCCCGACCCGGAGGAGAGGCGGGCGAAGATATCCTCGAACTGCTCGTTGATCGCCTCGAACGCCTCCATGAACGTCTCTCTCTTCTGGGCCTCGTAGGAATCGATACGCTCCCGGATGCCGTCGCGCTCCTCGACGAGCGTCGCCTTGCCCGCTTCGAGTTCGTCGAGGTCCTCCTGCACCTCGTCGTACTCCTCGATAGCGAGCATGTTCACCGGTTCGAGCGACTCCATCTCCGTTTCGAGCCGCGCGATGTTGGCCTCGACCTCGTCGTGGTCCGGAACGTCCTCCGGGTCGTAGTCGCCGACCTCGGATTCGAGTTCCTCAATCTCCCACTCCAGTTGCTCTTCGCGCTCGCGGAGGCTCTTCAGTTTGGTTTCGACGGTGTCGACTTTCTCCCGCTGTTCGTCGCGGACCGCCTTGGCCTCGCGCAGATCGTCTTTGAGGTCTTCGCGTTCGCCTTTCAGCTCCGCGAGTTCAGCTTCCAGTTCCTCGACGGCCTCGCGCTTCCCGTCGAGTTTCTCCTCGTGGTCGTCGATCTCGGCCTCGTACTCCGCTATCGCGGCCTCCTTCTCGGCTTTGCGGTTCTGGGCCTCCTCTATGGTCTCGTGGAGTTCCTCGATAGACTCCTCTGCGTACTGTTTCTCTAGCTGGTACTCGTTCAGGTCGCCGTCGAGGTCCGAGAGCCGCTGCTCGAACTCGTCTATCTCGCTCTCAAGTTCCTCGATCTCGGCGGTGAGTTCGGGGATCCGCGAGTCCGCGAGTTCGTCTTCGAGTTCGTGGATCTCCCCCTCGACGGCCGCGATCTCCTCGTCTTTCTCTCCGATCTCGTTTTCGATCTCCTGCATCCGGTCGTCGACGTCGTCGCGTTCCGCGCGGAGTTCGTCGAGTTCGTCCTCCATATCGGCGATCCGTTCCTCGACCGACCCGTACTCCGTCTCGGTCGATTCGATCTCGCTCTCGATGGACCGAACCTGGTCGGCGGCCTCCGTCTGCCGGTCGCGCGCGTCGTCGAGTCGCTCCTCGACGCCGCGGAGGTCCTCGCGGAGCGAGTCCCGTTCGTCCTGCAGGGCCGTTATCTCCTCGGCGACGCGCTCTAGCTGGCCCTTCCCGGTCTTCGAGAAGGAGTAGCGCGAGCCGCTTTTCGACCCGCCGGTCATCGCGCCGCTTTTCTCGACGAGTTCGCCGGACAGCGTCACGAGGCGGTAGTCGCCCATGTACTCGCGGGCCGTGTCCATGTTCTCGACGACCAGCGTGTCGCCGAGGACGTACGAGAACACGCCCGCGTGTTCGTCGGCGAAATCGACGAGGTTGTACGCGAAGTCGACTACGCCCGGGTCGTTCGGTGCGGACGGAAGCGAACGGTTGTGCATCTCGGTGATCGGCAGGAACGTCGCCCGCCCCGCGTTCTTCGATTTGAGATACTCGATGCACTCCTGGCCGACGCCGTCGTCGTCGACGACCACGTTCGCGAGGCGGCCGCCCGCCGCCGTCTCGCAGGCCGTCGCGTAGCGTTCGTCCACGCTCCCGAGTTGGCCAACGGTGCCGTGGACGCCGCCCTTGCCGGCGTTCAGTACTGTCGAGACCGCGCGGCCGTACGAGGAGTCGCCGCTCTCGTCGGCGCGCGCTTCGAGTTCCGCGTACTCTTGTTGTTTGGCCTGGAGGCTGTCCTCTACGTCCTCGATATCGTCCTGTAACTCGCGCTTCTCGCGTTTGAGGTCCTCGACGACGCCTGCGATGTTGTCCTCGTTCTTGCGTGCCTTCGCGAGTTCGTCCCGCAGGTCCTCCAGTTCGGCCTGGAGTTCCGGCAACTCGTCGCGGGCGTCGTCTATCTCGTTTTCCGTCTCGCTTATCGCGTTCGACCGGCGTCGCGCCTCGTCGAGCAGGCGGTCCTGCTCGCGTTGGAGGTCGTTTTTCTCCGTCTTGCGCTCCTCCAGTTCCTCCTTTCGCTCCTGGAGTTCGGCTTTCACCTCGTCGTACTCGGTGTCGATGGCGTCTATCTCGGTCTGAAGCGTCTCTATCTCCGACTCCCGCTCCTGAACGTCGGCCTTGACCGACGACTTCTCCAACTTCGTCTCGCGGATGTCGCTCTCCAGTTCGCCGACCTCCTCCTGTTTCCGGTCGACCTCGACGAACGCCTCGCGGCGGGTCTGTTCGGCGTCCTCGACGGCTTCCTCGGCCGCGTCGATCTTGTCCTCTAGCCGCGATATCTCGCCTTTGATCTCCTCTATCTCGCTTTTGATCCGGAGCTGTTCGTCCTCGCCTTTCCGCTCTATCTCGGCGTTTAAATCCTCCAGGTCCTCTTGCAGGCGGACGACTTTGCCCTGCTTTTCGTCCAGAGCGCGCTGGAGTTCGTCGAGTTCGGCGTCTCTGCGCTCGACGTCCTCGCGCGTCTCTACCAGACCCTCGCGCTTGTCCTCCAGTTCGGCGGCCTTGAGATAGCCCTCGTACTCCTCTTTGTCCTCCCGAAGCGACTGGTATTCGAGTGCCGCCTCTCGCTCGTCGCTCAACTGTTCGAGGCGCTGGGCCTTCTCCTCGATGCGTAGCTCCGCCTCGTCGATGCGTTCCTCGACGACTTCCAGTTCCTCGAAGGCGTCTTCTTTCTTCGCGTCGAACTCCGCGACGCCGGCTATCTCGTCGATTATCTCCCGGCGCTCGTGCGGCGTCATGTTGATGATGCCGGTCACGTCGCCCTGCATGACGACGTTGTACCCCTCCGGCGTGACGCCGGCGCTCGCCAGCAGGTTCTGGATGTCGGAGAGGTTGACGGAGCGGCCGTTCAGATAGTAGTAGGAGTAGTAGTTGTCCTCGGTCTCCTTGACGCGTCGCTTGATCGTTATCTCGTCGACGTCGCCGACGTCCTCGCTGCCGGCGGCGTTGACGACCTGTGCGCGCTCGACCGTCCGGTCCTCGTTGTCGAGGATGACCGTGACGCTCGCCTCGCGAGCGCCGCCGCCGGCCGACCCGCCGTCCTCGTGACCGGGGTTGTAGATCAGGTCGGTGAGTTTCTGCGCGCGGATACCTCGCGCTCTGGCCAGGCCGAGCGCGAAAAGCACCGCGTCGATAATGTTACTCTTTCCCGAACCGTTCGGGCCGCTGACGGTCGTGAAGTCCTCGTAAAACGGGATCCGGGTCTTCCGCCCGAAGCTTTTGAAGTTTTCAAGGACGAGCTCTTTGATGTGCATGGGTTGCTCGTGGGGCGGACGAACCCCCGACTACGCCACGATGATGTCGTCGCCCAGTCCGGAGTCGTCCGTTTCTTCCTCCTCGTTTTCCCCCTGGGGTTCACCCTCCTTAGCCGCTTCGGACGCCGCTTCCTGAACCTCGTCAGGAGCGGCTTCCTGGGTCGGTGCGGCCCGTACGTCGGCGGACCGCGACGGCGTTTCGGCGTCGAGTTCCGACTCCAGTACTCGGATTCGCTCTTTCGTTTCGACCAGTTCCTCGGTCAGTCCTTTGACCGTCGACTCCAGTTCCGCGACGGTCGCCTCCAGTTCCTCGACTCTGTTACCGGCCATACGAGTAAAAGGACAGTTCCGGATCCATAAACGTGTGTCAGACATATAAAAGAATTGTGACATTATTCCGCCGGGCCGGGACGGCAGTAGGCGCGAGACGGAGCGACTGTTCCCGTTAGCCTTTAACCGACCCGCACCGAACCGAGGCGTAATGACCGCACAGGCAGCCCGATCTGAGGAACTCGTGACTGTCATCGGGTTGGAAGTCCACGTCCAACTGGAGACGGACACGAAGATCTTCTGTGGCTGTTCGACCGACGCGTCGGACGCCGAACCGAACACGCGCACCTGTCCCGTCTGTCTCGGCCTCCCGGGTGCCCTCCCCGTTCTCAACGAGGGCGCAGTCGAGGCCGCCGTCAAAATCGGGAAGGCGATAGACGCCGATATCCCGGAGGAGACGGCCTTTCACCGGAAGAACTACTACTACCCGGACCTGCCGAGGAACTTCCAGATCACGCAGTACGACGCCCCGATCTGTCAGGACGGCGAACTGACGTTCTCGGAAAGCGGCGAGCGCCGGACCGTCGGCATTCGCCGGGCACATCTGGAGGAAGACCCCGGAAGCCTCCAGCACCAGGGCGGGAGCATCGACACGGCGGAGTACACGCTTATCAACTACAACCGCGCTGGAACGCCGCTGATGGAGATAGTGACGCGGCCCGACTTCCGCGGGGCGGACGAGGTGCGCTCGTTCCTCGCCAAACTCGAAGAAGTGCTGGAGTATCTCGGCGTGTTCGACAGCACGCGCGACGGCAGCCTCCGGGTCGACGCCAACCTCAGTCTGGTCCCCGGCGAGGAGGTCGGCGATGACGGCGACATCGACGAGTCGGCGCTCGACGCGGCCAACCGCACCGAGGTGAAAAACATCACCAGCCACAAGGGCGCGGAGAAGGCGCTGGCCTACGAGGAGACACGCCAGAAAAACGCCGTCCAGCGCGGCCGCGAAGTCGAACAGGAGACGCGCCACTGGGACGAGTCCCGCGGCATCACCGTCTCGATGCGCTCGAAGGAGGAGGAGAAGGATTACCGCTACTTCCGCGAGGCCGACCTGCCGCCGCTACAGGTCGCCGACTGGAAAGAGCAGATCGATATCCCGGAACTCCCCGACGCACGCCGCGAGCGGTTCCGCGACGAGTACGACCTGAGCGGGGAGGCCGCGTCGAAACTCACCTCGACGAAGCAGGTGGCGGACTTCTACGAGGACCTGGCGGGCGAGTTCGACCCGGACCTCGCGGCGACGTGGGTCGCCGACAACCTGCTCGGGGAACTCAACTACCGCGACATAGAGATAACGGACGTCGAGAACCGACTCGACGAGGTCCACCGGTTGGTCGAACTCGTCGCCGAGGACGATATAACCGCCAAGAACGCCCGCGAGACGGTGCTCCGTCGGATGCTAGACGACGGCACCGACCCCGACTCGGTCGTCGAGGAGGAGGGGCTGGGCAAAACGGGCGAAGGCGAAGTCCAACAGGCCGTCGAGGCGGCGGTCGCCGACAACCCCGACGCAGTCGAGGACTACTACGACGGCGACGACGGCGCGATCAACTTCCTCGTCGGCCAGGTCATGCAGGAGACGGGCGGGAGCGCCGACCCCGGCACCGTCAACGAACTGCTGCGCGCCGAACTGGACGACTGATCGTGACGCGCCGCCGGTCGAACGCCGTGACCGACCGCCGTCAGCTATCGGCCAGCGGTCTCTGACTGTCAGCGATCACCGATACAGTCGGTCAGTGGCCGCCATCAGCGACATACGATGATCACCATCAGCGACATACGATGATCATCACTACCGACATCCGATGATCACCGTCACCGACCACCGGTTAGTCGTCGCGCACGGACGCACGTATCCGAGCGCATACGCCCGCACACCCGCGCTTTCCGGCGATTTACCCCGAAAGGTTTAGGGCCGGCGTGGGCCTAACCAGTGTCGAATGACGACACAGGATCGACGACGGGGTGGTACGCGGTGGAGTTGATAATAACGGAGAAAGACAACGCCGCGCGACGGATCGCGGACATCCTGAGCGGCGAGAGCGCCGACGCCGAACGGCGCAACGGCGTCAACGTCTACAAGTGGGGCGGGAAGCGCTGCGTCGGCCTCTCCGGCCACGTGGTCGGCGTCGACTTCCCCGACGAGTACAGCGACTGGCGCGACGTTGAGCCGGTCGAACTGATCGACGCGAGCATCGAGAAGAAGCCGACTCAGGAGAACATCGTCCGGACGCTCCGACTACTCGCCCGGGAGGCCGACGCGGTCACCATCGCCACGGACTACGACCGCGAGGGCGAACTCATCGGCAAGGAGGCGTACGAACTCGTCCGCGACGTGAACGAGGACGTTCCGATCAAGCGGGTCCGCTTCTCATCGATCACGGAAAACGAAGTCACTGACGCGTTCGCGAATCCCGAGGACCTCGACTTCGACCTCGCGGCGGCGGGCGAGGCCCGCCAGATAATCGACCTGATCTGGGGTGCGGCGCTGACGCGTTTTCTCTCGCTCACCGCGGGGCAACTCGGCGAGGACTTCATCAGTGTCGGCCGCGTGCAGTCGCCGACGCTGAAACTCATCGTCGACCGCGAGCGCGAGATCCAGGCGTTCGACCCCGAGGACTACTGGGAACTGTACGCAGACCTGCTGAAGGCGACGGGCGAGCAAGACGACGCGTTCGAGGCTCAGTACTTCTACCGCGACGAGGACGGCAACGAGGCCGAACGTGTCTGGGACGAGGACAACGCCGACGCGGCGCACGCGACGCTGGCCGAAGCGGACGCGGTCACCGTCGACAGCGTCAACCGCCGCACGCGAACGGACGCGCCCCCGGCACCGTTCAACACCACGCAGTTCATCCGCGCGGCCGGCAGCCTCGGCTACTCCGCACAGCGTGCGATGAGTATCGCCGAGGACCTCTACACCGAGGGGTTCATCACCTACCCGCGGACGGACAACACGGTCTACCCCGACGACCTGGATCCGGAAGCGCTCCTCGACGAGTTCGTCGGACACGGCGATTTCGGCGACGACGCCGAGTCGCTGCTCGAACTCGACGGCATCGACCCAACCCGCGGCGACGAGGAGACGACCGACCACCCGCCGATCCACCCCACCGGCGAACATCCCGGCGCAGGCGAACTGAGCGACGACGAGTGGGAGGTTTACGAACTCGTCGTCAGGCGGTTTTTCGCAACCGTCGCCGAGGCCGCGACCTGGGAACACCTCAAAGTCGTCGCGGTCACGGACGGCCTCACGCTGAAGGCCAACGGCAAGCGTCTGGTCGAACCGGGCTACCACGACGTCTACCCGTACCTCTCCACGAGCGAGAACTACGTGCCCGACGTCGACGTGGGCGAAGAGCTGTCGGTTACCGACGTCCGTATGGAGGAAAAGCAGACCCAGCCACCCCGCCGCTACGGCCAGTCTCGGCTCATCGAGACGATGGAGGACATGGGGATCGGGACGAAGTCGACCCGCCACAACACCATCGAAAAGCTGTACGACCGCGGCTACGTCGAGAACGACCCGCCGCGGCCCACCCAGCTAGCGATGGCCGTCGTCGAAGCGGCCGAGGAGTTCGCCGACCGCGTGACGAGCGAGGAGATGACCAGCCAGCTAGAGGCCGACATGACCGCGATCGCGGAGGGCAAGGCGACGCTCGACGACGTCACGGAGGAGTCTCGCGAGATGCTGGAGACGGTGTTCGAGTCGCTGATCGATTCCCGGGAGGAGATCGGGGATCACCTCCGGAAGTCACTGAAAGCCGATAAGACGCTCGGCCCCTGTCCGGAGTCCGACCACGACCTGCTCGTGCGCCGCAGCTCTCACGGATCCGCGTTCGTCGGCTGCGACGGCTATCCCGACTGCGAGTACACGCTCCCGCTGCCAAACACGGGTAAGCCGCTCATCCTGGACGAGCAGTGCGAGGAGCACGAACTCCAGCACGTGAAGATGCTCGCTGGGCGGCAGACGTTCGTCCACGGCTGCCCGCAGTGCAAGGCCGACGAGGCCGGCGAAGGACCGGTTATCGGCGACTGTCCGAACTGCCACGATGACCACGACGGCGAACTCGTCATCAAACAGCTCCGAAACGGCTCTCGGCTGGTCGGCTGCACCCGCTACCCGGACTGCGACTACTCGCTGCCGCTCCCGCGCCGCGGCGAGATCGAGGTCACCGACGACCGCTGTGACGAACACGACCTGCCGGAACTACACGTCCACAACGGCGACGACGAGCCCTGGGAACTCGGCTGTCCTATCTGCAACTACCGCGAGTATCAGGCCCGCGAGAGCGACTCCGGCACGGACCTCGAAGCGCTCGACGGTCTCGGAGCGAAAACCGCAGAGAAACTCGTCGAGGCCGGCATCGAGAGCCTGGACGACCTGACCGACGCCGACCCCGACGCGGTCGCCGCGGACGTCGAGGGCGTCAGCGCCGACCGGATCGAAGACTGGCAGGCGGAAGCGTAGGCGATGCCAACTTCTGCTCAGACGATATCATAGTTGGTTTTATTTATGTGGATAGAGAAGACGTAGCCGATGGTCCCCACCAACCGACGCAGTCTGCTCGTAGCGGGCGGCTTCACGCTTGCAGCGGGCTGTCTGTCCCGTGCAGACGACACGCGATCGATGGACGAGACTACGACTACCGACGGCCAGGACGGTGAGAACGAGTCCCTCCCGGACGGGCTCGTCACCGCGCTCGGCGCGCTTCCCTCGGCTATCGAGGGCAACGAGGCGACTCGCGTATACGTGCTCTCGCCGGAGGAAGAGGGCCGCTACGGCGCGGGCCTCTCCGAGCAGTACGGACTCGGCCTGTCGAATATCGACAGGGCCGTCGCCGCAACGTACGGAGACCGCGACGGACAGATCGTCTGTCTTGCTGGGTCGTTCAACAGCTCCGACATCGACGCGCCGGACAATACGGCGTCGACGACGACGGACGGTCGGCACATCAGCGCGCGCGGACTGACGGACGGCGGTGCGTGGGACGCCGGTCTCGACGCCGCACGGGCCGCCGCTAAGGGTTCGATCGAGAACCTCTCCGAGGACGAGTCCGTGACTGCGGTTCTGAAACCTCTCACCGACGAACAGTACGTCCGGGTCTTCAGAGGCGACCATGACGAGAACCGGGCGAGCCTCGCCGACTCGCTCGACGCTGACAGCGTCGACGCGACCGCGTACGCAACGACGCAGATCGAGGAACGGACCCGACGGATCACGACCGTTGTGCTGTTCGACGACGAGTCTTCGGTCGACGAGAGCAAGCTCCGGTCCATGGTCGACGACAACTGGGGCGACGGAGTCAAAGAGCAAAGCATCGAGCAGGACGGCCGTCGCGGCGTCGTGACCGTCGTGTACGAACGGCCACCCCGGCCGGATTACGAGGCGTCGCCGGACGCGCGGCTCTGGGTCGAATACGACGACGAGACTGGCGAAGCGACGCTCCGCCACCGGGGCGACGAAGCCGTCGACGCGTCGACGCTGACGATCGAGGTCGAAGGCGAGGAAGCGCCCGTACAGTTCGAAGACGAGTACGATACCGTCGAAAACGGCGACGAGATAACCATCACCGCCGCCCCGTTCTCGCACGTCCGCGTCCGGTGGGAGGACCCGGACGACGAGGAGACGTTCGATTACCTCGCCCGGGAGATCGTTCACGACAGATCGGCGTTCGAATCGGACTACGATCCGGACACGTCGGAACTGACGATCACGTACACCGGCGAACAGCAGGCCGATACGGAAGGCCTCGAACTTCAGCACCGCTCGCGCGACGATCGGCGGAGCAGCGAGAACGACGAGGTGCCGCTCTCGGAGTACCACGAGACGCTGACGACGGGCGACGAGATCGTCGTCGAGGACGTGACTATCAGCGACTGGGTGTCGGTCATGGCGACCGTCACGGAAGGCAATTCGAGCTACGGGACGAGCGTCTTCTCGTTCCACGTCCGCCCGCCGGGGTACTTCTACGTCCGCCGGGAGGACCAGACGACGTACCTCGTGTACGGCGGTGACCACGGCCGCTCCGCCATAGAGAGCGATGTCGACAAGTATCAAGTGCTGGTCGACGACGAACGAGCGTCGACCCAGTTCGGCGAAACGTACGACGAACTGTCCGAGGGCGACCGCATCGAACTCGACGCCGATATCGGTTCCGAGGTGGCGGTGAAGTGGACAGGAGGTAACGAGACGATCGAAATGACCCGACAAACGGTTCTCCCGAACGTATCCGTCAAATTCGAGCGGGTTGACGGAGACCAGGTCGAGGTCACGCACGACGGCGGCGAACCCGTCGACGCGGGTGAGCTAACCGTCGCGTTCCCGACTCGGTCCGGCGAAAACGCCGTCGACTGGGGCGAGTCCGGAACGACCGTCGAGGAGGGCGATTCGATCACGGTCGACATACCCGACGACGCTCGGTACGTCATCGTCCGGTACGGTTCGCGCTCGTTCACCGGGCGGAGTGTAGACGACATCGAAGGCTGAACGCGGTCAACGGTTCCGGATACCTCCGAGGTTCGGGACTCTGACGCACCGACTACTCCGTCTTCACTTTCGCCACCGCCTCCACTTCTACGACCATCTCCGGGTCGACCAATCGCTCGACCTGCACCATGCTGGTCGCCGGGCGCACGTCGTCGAAGTACTCCCGATGCGCGCGACCGATCTCGTCCCACCGGTCTACGTCTGTGACGAACAGCCGTGTTCGGACCACGTCCGCACGGGTCGCGTCGAGTCGTTCCAGCGCCCGTCGACGTTCGAGAGCGCTTGCTCGGCCTGGGCGTACGGGTCGCCGACGCCGACGAGATCCCCGTCGTCGTCCGTCGCAGTCGTGCCAGAAACGTGGATCTCGTCACCTGCCCGGACAGCGCGCGAATAGCCGACGGTCGACTCCCACTCCGTTCCTGACTGGATCGTCTCGCGTTCCATACGTTCACCCCGGACCCCCGTGCAGAAAATATTGACGCGCACGTCCCGCGAACCGAACCTTTCGAAGGGGTTTTAGCCGACCTTTCTGATTGAACGGATATGACCGCACCGTGGGCCGACTGGGACCACATCGTGAAGATAGATCCGGACAAGGACCTCGTCGAGGGAGAAACGTACGAGGACGTCTGTGCGACCGGGACTGACGCCATCGAGATCGGTGGGACGACCGGCATGACCACCGACAAGATGCAGCGCGTGATAGACGCCTGCGCGACGTACGACGTGCCGCTGTATCTCGAACCGAGCGCGCCGGAAGTGGCCGTCAACGACGATGCCCTCGACGGGTATCTCATCCCGACGGTGTTCAACGCGGGCGACCCGTTCTGGACCGTCGGCGCGCACAAGGAGTGGGCACGGTTAGAGGAAAACCTGCCGTGGGACCGCATCACGACGGAGGCGTACATCGTGATGAATCCCGAGGCGAGCGTCGCCACGTACACGGAGGCGGACTGTGACCTCGGTCCCGACGACGTCGCCGCCTACGCTGAGGTGGCCGAGGAGATGTTCGGTCAGGAGATAGTGTACGTCGAGTACTCGGGCACGCTTGGCGACCCCGAGACGGTCCGCGCCGCGGCGGGCGCGCTGGACGAGGCGACGCTGTTCTACGGCGGTGGTATCCACGACTACGACTCCGCGAACGGAATGGCCGAACACGCCGACGTGGTGGTCGTCGGCGACCTGGTCCACGCGGACGGCGTCGACGCCGTGGCGGCGACGGTAAACGGCGCCAAAGACGCGAACTGATACTGGCGGCCCGACTCGTCAGAACACGACCCGTTCGAAGAGGCGACGGAACAACCCCGGCCGAGAGCCGTTTGGCTGGACCTGGATCGCCGTGCAGTCGACTTTATCTACGATCCAGTCCGCCGGCCGTCCGAACAGGTTCCCGTGGATCCGGCCGCCGTCCGTTCCGATGATCAACACGTCGGCGGGATCCGTCACAGCGACGAAGTCCTCCGTGGGGTCGTCGGTCGAGACAACCGAGCGTTTCACCGGCACGGAGCAGAGCGATTCAAGCTCCGAGAGATAGTCCTCGACGGTCTCTCGCTGCGCCGTCGTTGCGTTGCGCTCTACCGGATAGAGCAGGTCGATGCGTGCCCCGGCCTCGCTCGCCAGCGCGTCAGCGATGGCGATCTTCTGCGGGTCGAACGGACCGCGGTCCGTGACGACGGTGATCGCGTCGATCCCGGCCAGATCGCGCTCTTCGATCAGCAACACGTCGCACGGAGCGTGGCGCGAGACCCACTCGATGTTCGAACCGAGAAGCGGGGCGTATAGCGGGTCGTCCGCTCGTTCGAGAAGGAGGAAGTCGGCCTCCTCGTGCTCCGCGAAGTTGACGATCGCTCGCTCGGTGTCGTGGCTGACGATCTCGCCGTACTGTACCGGAACGTCGAACTCGGCGGTGAGGTCCGACGTACGACGTTCGAACTCGACGTCAGCCGGGGACTGCGTCTGCGACGCCTGTTGCAGCGGCGCCTGGTCGGGAACCTCGTCGAACCGCACGATCGTGACGCTCCCGTCGTTCTCGCGGGCGATGTCGGCGGCGATCCGGATGAGCGAGCGTTCGCGCGCTTCGTCCGTCGTCTCGGTAACGGCGACCAGCACTTCGTAGCCGTCGACGTCCTCGAAGGTCGACTTCGTCCGTTCGACGGCCCGCTTGCCGACGGAGCGCCGGACGACGTCCGTCGCGGCACCCTCGCGGTCGACGTTGTCGCGGGCGTAGTAGAAGTACCACAGTCCGGACCCGACGGTGATGACGACCGCACCGACCAGCGGCATAGTTCCCATGTAGCCGATGAGCAGGAGGCCGCCGAGGATACCCACGATCTGTGTCCACGGGTACAGCGGTGATTCGAAACTGGGGTCGTACTCGCCGACGTTCCCCTCGCGGAACGCCACGACCGCGCCGTTGACCAGCGCGAACACGATGATCTGGAAGGCGCTCGCCAGTTTTGCGATCTCGAGGATCGGGACGAACGCGATGAGTACGAGCATCACGCCCCCGGTGAGCGTGATCGCCCGGACCGGCGTCCCCCAGTTCTCGTGGATCTCTGTGAGCGATTCGGGCGCGAGGTCGTCCCGCGCCATCGCGAAGGGGTATCGCGACGATGAGAGGATACCGGCGTTTGCGGTGCTGATGAGAGCCAGGACCGCCGCGACGATGATAGCGACGACGCCCGGCCAGGCGAGCGTCGCCTCGGCCGCGTGGATCATCGGGACGCCGGAGTCGCTGAGGAGGTCGGGCGGGGTCACACCGACCATCACGACGACGATAAGTACGTACAGGAGCGTCGTGAAGACGAGCGAGATGAGGATCCCGAGCGGGATGTTCCGGTCGGGGTCTTCGACCTCCTCCGCGACGCTCGCGATCTTGGTCACGCCCGCGTACGAGACGAAGACGAGACCGCTCGCCGCGAGGAGGCCGTTCGACCCCTTGTCGAAGAACCCCCCGTAGTACGACGCTGTCGTGGAGGGTAGCCCGCCGACGACGAACCACACCATCGCCGCGAGCATCACGACGACGATACCGATCTGGAGGCGGCCGGTCTGTTTCGCGCCGAAGAGATTGACCGCGATGAGGACGGCCGCAAGTCCGATCGCGACCGGTTTGACCGGGAGGTCGAACAGGTAGAGCAGGTACGGAACGCCGCCGACGAGCGCGAGCGCGCCTTTGAACGATAGCGAAAACCAGGTACCGACGCCTGCGATCGTGCCCAGCAGCGGCCCCATTCCGCGCTCGATGTAGATGTACGTCCCGCCGGCTTCCGGCATCGCGGTCGCCATCTCCGCTTTGCTCAGCGCCGCGGGCAAGACGAGGACGCCGGCGAGCAGATACGCGAGTATGACGGCCGGCCCTGCTGTCTTGAGTGCGAGGCCGGGGAGGATGAATATCCCGCTCCCCACCATCGCGCCGATACTGATAGCGATCACTGCGAACAACCCGAGATCTCGTTCTAGTTCCTTCGTCATGGTTTACTGCGTCAACTGGTCGGCTATCTCGTTCGCGAGAACCGAGGTCAGACAGACCGTCCGGACGTCGATATCGTCGAACGCGTCGCTGTTGGTCGGGTCGTCGAGTCGGACGACGACGTCGTCCACGTCGAACCTCGTTCGGACGATCTGTGCGGTGAGAATGTTCCGGTCGTCACGCCGGGAGGCAGCTACAACGGTGTCAGCGCCCCGGATACCGACGGTGTCTAGCGACCACGGGTCGGTCACGTCCGCGCGTCGTGCGTCGAGGTCGGCGCGCTCGGCGGCTTCGGCGAACGAATCGTCCGCGCTGACGAATACAGTCGGTGTGCGGTCGGCCAGTTTTCTGGCGAGACCGATAGCGATACT
The DNA here is from genome assembly GCF_034808085.1 of Halostella sp. PRR32. Taxonomy (NCBI): domain Archaea; kingdom Methanobacteriati; phylum Methanobacteriota; class Halobacteria; order Halobacteriales; family Natronoarchaeaceae; genus Halostella; species Halostella sp. PRR32. Next base: position 625,949 of record NZ_JAXHGL010000003.1, on the reverse strand, counting down.
GTCGTCGCCGACGACGTAGATTCCCGAGTCGGCCGCGGACCTCTCGTTCTCGCCGGCGGGTAGCTGTTGGTTCTTAGCCATGGCCCCGGTCCGGAACGCGGTGTGGTCTGTGAGCGGACATCCGTGCGGTCACGAACCGGTAGAGGCGTGGCTGCGTCGATGACATTGTCTGTCTCCGTACCCGGTTGTAGTTCCCGGGACACGATAAACAGTCCGGTTGAATTGCGGATTCAGCAGTATAATTACCTTATTTTGTTGTATCGTCCTCTAGGACTGATCGTTCGGGGGCCGGCGCTCAGCGGTACGTGTGGCCGGGACCCCTCAGAGGGAACGAGTTCTGCCAAAGCGATCAGAACGCCGGAGAGAACCAAAAAAGCAGTTACAGTCCGTCGACCTCGAACCCGTGGAACGGGTTCTCGTACTCGTTGCGGATCAGGTCCTCGTCGACGATTTCCAGGCCGATCGCGTTCAGGTCCTGACCGATCCTGCTCAGGTCGTCGCCGTCGGTGCCGATCGCCTCGACGTGGACGTTTTCGGTGCCGGTCATGACTTCCCTGACGGCGACGACGCCGGGGACTTCGAGGGCTTCCTGCGCGAGTTCCTCGCGCTTCGGGATCGGTGCGGTACAGATGATAAGCGTCAGCAACTGATAACCCGCTTTCTCGTAGTTAACCTCGGGATTGTACCCGGTGAGTATGCCGGTCTCCTCCAGATTTCGGATGCGGTTTCGGACCGTGCTTGCGGAAACGTCGGCTTCCTCGGCGATCGTGCTCGCGGATGTCTTGCGAGCGTCCCTCTGAAGCGTGTGGATGATCCGCTTGTCGAGGTCGTCGAGCGGGTCCTCGTTCATACGTCCGGGTAATCAGTCCCCGGAAAGTAGTTCTTTCCACTGTGGCGGGCTGACAGGCGACGAGTGAAAAGACGGTTTTTAAGACTGGGCCGGCAGAACGGGATGGTATGGAGAACAGGACTTACACCGCGGACGCCGAACCGGGCGACACTGTCACCGTCGCCGGGTGGGCACACGAGATCCGCGACCTCGGCGGCATCGCATTCCTCATCGTTCGGGACACGACCGGCAAGATCCAGGTCAAGTTCGAGAAAGACGAGATGGACGACGACCTCGTGGAGACTGGCGTCAACGTCAACCGCGAGAGCGTGGTGCAGGTCTCCGGTGCCGTCGAGGAGGAAGAGCGCGCCCCGACGGGCGTCGAGATAGTTCCCGAGGACGTCGAAGTCATCGCTCCGGCCGACCCGGAACTGCCGCTCGACCCGTCGGGCAAGGTCGACGCCGACATCTCGACGCGACTGGATAACCGGACGCTCGACCTGCGCATGGAGGAGTCGAAAGCCATCTTCGAGATCCGCGCCGAGGTCCTCCGCGCAGTCCGCGAGCAGTTCCGCGACCTGAACTGTACCGAGATCAACACGCCGAAGATCGTCGCGACCGGTACTGAGGGCGGGACGGAGCTGTTCCCAATCACGTACTTCGGGCAGGAGGCGTTCATGAACCAGAGCCCGCAGCTGTTCAAGCAGTTGATGGTCGGCTCCGGCCTCGAACGCGTCTTCGAGATCGGCCCGATCTTCCGTGCCGAGGAACACAACACGCCGCGACACCTCAACGAGGCGACCTCGATCGACTTCGAGAGCGCCTTCTACGACCACTCGGACGCGATGGACGCCTGCGAAGCGGTCGTCAGAGCCGCCTACGAGGGCGTCGCCGAGAACTGCCAGGAGCAACTGGAGACGCTCGGCTACGAGGACTTCGAAGCGCCTTCGGGCGACTTCCCCCGTCTCACGTACGAGGAGGCCATCGAGCGCATCAACGCGACGGGCGAACTCGACGAGCAACTCGTCTGGGGCGACGACCTTCCCACTGAGGGCGAGCACGCTCTCGGCGAGGAAGTCGGTGAACACTACTTCATCACCGACTGGCCCAGCGAGATCAAGCCGTTCTACATCAAGGACCACGACGACGACGAAACGCTCTCGACCGGATTCGACCTGATGCATCCGTCGATGGAACTCGTCTCCGGCGGTCAGCGCGAACACCGATACGACCACCTGGTCGCAGGGTTCGAACAGCAGGGACTCGACCCCGACGCGTTCGAGTACTACACCAAGATGTTCAAGTACGGCATGCCGCCGCACGCCGGATGGGGTCTCGGTGGCGAGCGCCTCGTCATGACGATGCTCGGTCTCGACAACATCCGCGAAGCGGTGCTGTTCCCGCGAGACCGTCAGCGACTCAGTCCGTAGGACTGGTCGGTAGCTGTCGAGCGGGTGCTCGTTGGACGAGCGGAGCGAAGTCCAACGGCGTTCCCGCGAGACCGTCAGCGTCTCTCGCCGTAGGGGAAAACGTGCCTGTCGAGCGGGTGCTCGTTGGATGAGCGGAGCGAAGTCCAACGGCGTTCCCGCGAGACCGTCAGCGTCTGAGCCTCTGAGCAAGACGCCGGGTCAACGGGACGGTACGGATTTTCGGACCGCTCTACTGCGAACCGCGGACGACGTGGCCGTACTTCAGCAGCGCGACGAAGACGGTACCGCCGATAGCGTTGCCGACGGTCGCGGCGAGCAGGAACTCCGCGTAGTCCATGAAGACGACCTCGGACGACGCCATCAGGCCGGCGACTATCTCGACGTTGCCGGCGATGCAGTGAGGCAGGTGCGCTAGTCCGATAGCCGTCGTGACGAGCCAGACGAAGAAGGTGCGGCTGATAGACTCCTGGGCGGCGCTGACCAGCCACGAGACCAGCCCCATCATCCAGCCGGCGAGGACGCCGCCTGCGACCAGCGTCACGATGTCCTGTGTCGTGTACGTCAGCGCGATCTCCTCGAACGCGTGGGGCTCGATCGTGCCGACCGACGGCATGATAGTGACCATCAGCACGGCGAAGGCCGCACCGCCGACCACGTTCGCCGAGTAGACGAGCATCCAGAGGCGGCCGAGTTGTTTGACCGTCGCCTGTCCGCCAAGCACCGGAAGCACCGCGAGCGTCGTGTGTTCGGTAAACAGCTCCGAGCGGCCGAGGACGACGAAGATGAAGCCGACGGCGTACATATTGGCCACGAGGATCTCCGTCGTCGCGACGCTGTAACTGCCGCCGGCCAACGTCACCATCACCGCCATCAACAGCGGGCCGAATCCGATGTCGAGGCCGGCCGACAGCGCCGAGAGGAAGATGCCGGTCGTCGATCGGTTCAGTTCTTCTAATCCCGTCTCTATCTCCTGGTCGAGGATGGCCTCGTACGGAGTCTGGTGGGTTTCTGGTGAACTCATGTGTTCGAACGGAGAGGTCTCCGAGCCGGAGCGATAGCGATGGCCGCCTCCGTCTCGACGGTGCCGGCGACCATCTCGCCGTACTCGACGGCGGACAGTTCGCCGTCTGCGTACGCCCGCGCCCAGTCCGCGAAATCGTAGTACGTCCCGAACGGGCCGCTAGTACTGTCGAGCAGCGTTACCGCCAGTTCCGGCGGCGCGTCGCTCACCGGTTCGGGATACTCGGCCGCTAACTCGGCCACGCGTTCCTCGACCGGCAGGTCCGGAACACTGTCGGCTACGGGCGGCGGCTCTCTCGCCGCGGTTGTCGTCTGCTCGCGGGCGTCGTTGCGCTCCGCGCAATCCACAGCGACGAAAGCGCTCGCAACGGCCGCTCGTCTGCAGAAGATGTGCCGGAGCATTACGTATCTGAGACGGGCACTTGTCGAACGTACAGTCAGTTGGTACCACGACGAATCGCAAAAAGGTCGTTCGTGATTGCCTGATAGGAGCCGTCTCAGCACGCTCAACGCGTCTTTCGCAGTTCGTCGCACGTGGCTACAGATAGCGCTGGATCTCTACGACCTGGCGCTGGTCGTCACCGGACTGCTCGCGCCGCTGATGGCGGAGGCTATCGCCGTCGCGATAGCTATCGTGTTTCTCGTTCATCCGTTCGAGTCTTACCGGTCGTGGAACTGCTGGACGCATGCGCCGCGGAGCAGATGGAAAACGGTTAACGACGGTCGCTCCGATGTAGTTGCAATGAGCGACGACGCGGCGAGCGCCTTCGTTCCGGGACACATCACGGGCTTTTTCACGCCTCAAGAGCACGACGACCCGACGAAGGCCGGCTCGCAGGGCGCGGGGCTGACGCTCTCGGACGGCGTGACGGTCAAGGTCCGCCCCGCCGACCGAACGGAAGTGTACCTGGACGACACGAGTATCGAGATGGAACCCGTCGAACGCGTCCTCGACGCGCTCGACGTGTCCGCGCGGGTCTCTGCGGAGGCCGAGGTACCGATAGGCGCTGGGTTCGGCGTCTCCGGCGCGATGGCGCTCGGGACGGCGCTCGCCGCCAACCGCCGCTTCTCGCGACAGCTCTCCGAGAACGAGCTTATCACCATCGCCCACGGAGCAGAGGTACAGTCCGGAACGGGACTGGGCGACGTCGTCGCGCAGGCTCGCGGCGGTATCCCGATCCGTCTCGAACCGGGCGGACCGCAGGACAACTTGCTCGACGGGATCCCGCGACGCGCCAGGGTAGAGTACGTCACTTTCGGCGAACTCCCGACGAAGACGGTGATCGGCGGCAACACCGAGGCACTGGAGCAGGCGGGAACGGAAGCGCTCTCTCTCGTCGTCGGAGAGCCGACGCTGACGAGTTTCATCTACGCCTCGCGCCGGTTCGCCCGCGAGGCGGGACTGCTGACCGAGACGGTCCGCGATGCGATCCGCGACGTCGGCGAAGTCGACGGCGAGGCGTCGATGGCGATGCTCGGGGAGACTGTGTTCGCGCTCGGAACCGGACTCTCGGACGCGGGGTACGACCCGGAAGTCTGTCACACCCACTCTGCGGGCGCGATACCGCGTTGAAGGTGCTACTCGGCTAGCTCGGATAGAGGAGGCAATGGAAGTATCTAGACGGTCCGCGAACGGGCCGCCGACGGACACCAGACGGTCGCGCAGTGAACCACCGCGGACGGCGACGGATTCGATCGCGGCACTTTTTTGAAACGCTCGCACACGTTCGGCCGTGAGCGACGACGAGACGGTTCCGGCGGACGTCACCGACGAGGATGAGATCCCGAAGGACCACCCGCGGTACGAGGATCTGGTAAGCAGACACCGCATCGAGTCCGGGGTCGAAAAGGGGATCACGCACCTGCAGGGCGTACACGCTGAGGGTCGAGGGAGCGCTTTCGACTACCTGCTCGGCGAGGAGACGACCCCGAGCGCAGACGAGGCGGAACGCGCTGCGGCCGCGCAACTCCTGCTCGCGGACCGTCCCGTCCTCTCGGTGAACGGCAACGTGGCCGCGCTCGTGCCGGGCGAGATAGTCGAGTTGGCCGACGCCGTCGACGCCGACCTGGAGGTCAACCTGTTCAACCGCACGGAGGAACGGATCCAGGCCATCGCGGACCACCTGCGCGAACACGGTGCGGAGGACGTGAAGGGGTTGACGGCAGACGCCCGCATTCCAGGTCTGAACCACGAGCGCGCGAAAGTAGACGAGGACGGCATCTACGCCGCGGACGTTGTTCTTGTCCCTCTGGAGGACGGCGACCGCGCCGAGGCGCTGGGCGAGATGGGCAAGACCGAGATAGTGATCGACCTGAACCCGTTGTCGCGCTCGCCGCAGGTCGCCGCCGTTCCGGTCGTCGACAACGTCCTCCGCGCGGTGCCGAACATGACGCGTCACGCCAGGGAACTCGCGGACGCCGACGAGTCCGAACTCCGCCGGATCGTCGACGAGTTCGACGCTGACGAGGCGCTCGACGCGGCCGAGCGGCGGATACGCCGCGGCGACTCGTCGCCCTGACGGATGGCTCTCTCGCTTCGACCGCGTAGATCCGCCGTCGCTGTCCCGTCCTCAGGAGACGACCGGCGGCCCCCGGCGAGCGGACGAGATCTCGTCCGACGGCCCGCGAGGCGCGGTGACGGTCACGTTCCCGCCATTTCCGGTCGCTTCGGCACCGTCGACGAACGACTCGTTGCCCGCGAACACGACGACGGTTCGTTCCGATACGCGAACGTGCCGTAGGGTGGCGACATCAGCAGTCTCCAACTCTCCGCCGATATCATCGACCGCGTCGGCGAACTCGTCGGCGTCGGACGACGTGTCCCACCGAGTCACCCAGGTGACGCCGGTCCGATTTTCCTCACCGAACGAGGCGAGGGTGTCGTTACCCCAGCCGGTCGCGGCGGCGTCCACGCGGTCTTGCGGCAGTTCCGTGTGCAACCAGGTTCTGACGCCGAGTTCACCCATCCGTTCCGGGCGGTTCGCCTGCCAGGACTCGGTGCCTTCGAACGTCACGGACAGATCCACCGGCGGTTCGGCCGACGGAGCCAGACCGTGCACGAGCTGTTCCGTCGTGTTCGGCGGCGAGCGATAGACGGACGAGATATCCGTCGACGAGTTCAGGCGCTGGTCGAAGTAGCGGCCGCCGAAGTAGTAGCGCCCGGACAGTTCCCGCCCGGTGTCGCCCACGCTTCGGTAGAGACACTCCCGTATGCCGAGCGGCGTCGTGTCGTGCCACGACTTGTCGTACTTCCGGGCGTAGGCGTCTGCGACGTACACTGCGGTACCCTCGGTCACGGCGCGTCTCAACCCGTGGCTGCCGACGGCACTGAGGTTGTCGTACCCCTCGACGTTTCGCTGGATGATGTGAACGTACTCGTGGGCGAGAACGAGTTCTGCGCCGGTTTCGGTGAGGTTGCCTGGCGAGATGATAACTTCGTCGCTTGCCGCGTAGGCCGGGGCGAAACTCCCGCACCGTGACCCGTTTCCGGGGTCCGACTGATAACCCAGCGCACGGTACCGCGGAGAGACTCGTCCCCTTGAGAAGTCAGCAGCGCCGAGCTGTCTGATCTGCACTGTCGGGGTGTCGGCGTCGACGCCCATCAGGCGCTCGACGCGCTGGTACACTTCGGTTGCGTTGACGGACAACGACCCGTTTTTGACGACTACTCGCTCGCTCTGTCCGACCGCGGTGCCCGTTCCGTTCGGCGAGTCGATTCCCGGCTCGGAACCGGCCTTCTCGTCGGATGTGTCCGACGATGTCGCGTCGCGCGCCGTTTCGGTTGACGTGCGCTGTGACGGATCAGTCGTCTCGGTATCCGGAGATTCCGTCGCCGTATCGGACGCGTACGGCGCGGCGCACCCGGCGACGAGGAGGAGCAATGCGAGTGTCACTGCAGAGAGCCACGAGCGGTCGCCCATATTTCCACCAGACACTACAAGAAAGTAAAGCATTTCGGATAGCAGAGCATTCGGAGGAAGGGAAGACAGCAAACGATCCCGACTACGGGATACGGGCTTCGTTCGGCAAACCTACGACAGTCCGCCGCCGGGTAGAGTTGCCATCTTTCCCGGCAAACAGTTTTCTCGCTCGGTGTGGAATCGCGACCATGGCGAAAAACGTCGGTGATACCGAACGTATCGCGCGCCTCATCGCCGGAACTGCGCTCGTTTTACTCGCGCTGACCGCGAACCGCTCCCGCGCGACTCGGGTCCTTACGCTTCTCGGCGGGAGCGAGTTACTGTACACGGCGACGACGCAGTACTGTCCGGCGAACGCGGCGCTCGGCCGCGACACGTATCCGTCGGACCAGGACCGCGACCTCATGGAGATGCCCGCCTGAATGCGGTCGAGCGGCGAGGATTCTACCGCTCGATGGGAGGTGAGAAACCCGACACTGTCATTCTGCCGCTACCGACGGTGCGCGGAGAACTGAGATAGATTACGAGGCGCCCATCATCGCCGCGATGAACGACCAGTCCGTTCCGGACTTCGTCTCGCGCTTTTTGTGCTCGGCATCGCTCTCGTTTCGGGGGTGTTTCCAGTACATACACGGACGTACTTCCCCCGCACTGAAGAGTGTTTTCTAAATGATATAAACATCACGAATGTCCACAGGTAATCGATATTATAGACGGATCAGCGGCTCAATGATGAGATCGGTACGCACACACTATTGACAAGTTTAGAATACGAATTGGTTGTACTCCCGCTACAGCCATAGAATGTCGGGGACGGAACCTGACTCACTGCCGGCAGCGCGTCACAACGCAACACCTTTAACCACCCCGTAGTATTACTAAGTAGTATGAGCGAATCAGATCAGTTCGACGAGTTCAGTGACGTGGGCGAGGCAGAGGTCACGCGCGCCATCGGACAGGAGTGGACCGAGGAGTTCATGGACTTCTCGGATTCGGACGTTATCATCGTCGGGGGCGGACCGTCGGGGCTGATGGCGGCCAAGGAACTCGCCGAGCGCGGCGTGCAGGTGATGGTCGTCGAGAAGAACAACTACCTCGGGGGCGGCTTCTGGCTGGGCGGCTTCCTGATGAACAAGGTCACCGTTCGGGACCCGGCCCAGCAGGTGCTCGAAGAACTCGAAGTAGACTACAAGCAGTCCCAGGACTCCGACGGACTCTACGTCGCGAACGGACCCGAGGCCTGTTCCGGCCTCATCAAGGCCGCCTGCGACGCCGGCGCGAAGATGCAGAACATGACGGAGTTCACCGACATCGTGATCCGCGAGGACCACCGCGTCGGCGGTATCGTCATGAACTGGACGCCGGTCCACGCGCTCCCGCGTGAGATCACCTGCGTCGACCCCATCGCCGTCGAGGCCGACCTCGTCATCGACGCGACTGGTCACGAAGCGATGGCCGTCAAGAAACTCGACGAGCGCGGCGTCCTGAACGCCCCCGGCCTAGAAGAGGAAGCCAGCGGCATGGACAGCACCGGCGACGACACCTACGGTGCGCCCGGTCACGACTCGCCCGGCCACGACTCGATGTGGGTCGGCAAGTCCGAGGACGCCGTCGTCGAACACACCGGTCTCGCCCACGACGGCCTCGTCGTCACCGGCATGGCGACCGCGACGACCTACGGCCTGCCGCGGATGGGCCCGACGTTCGGCGCGATGCTCATCTCCGGCAAGCGCGCCGCACAGACCGCTATCGACGAACTCGGCATCGACGCCGAGGACGTCGACGTGACGAGTCGGGCGGTTGCTGACGACTAGGAACGACGACCTTTTTCCGGCGTTCGAAAGAGCGCAAAGCGCTCTTTCGTGATCTCGCAGGAGCTTTGCTCCTGCGGACTCGTCGGAAGACCGGAAGTCTTCCGAGATGATGAGACGGCTTCGCCGCCGTACGCTCGTTTATCAGGTCGCTTGGCTTTTCAGAGGGATTCGCACGGACATCCGCCTCATTTCCCATGAGTCTCCATCACAAACCCCCGAAAACGCTTTGTCGGGACGCCGAAAAGGAACGCTCGATGCTTCGAACAGCGAACGCTTGCGATTCCAACCGCGGGTCCGGTGTGGCCCGCGGCTGGGTTCCGCGATAGCCGTATCGAGGAGCGAGCACACTGGTTCTGCCGTATCGTCACGAGTAGCCGTAGCGCGACGACCGCCGCGAACGGGGGTGAGTCCCGTGCGGCGTAGCGAGGCGTACCTCCCCACCAGCCGCGAGGCCGGCGACCACGACCGGGAGGCGGTCGAGCTCGCGCACCGCGCCGGCCTGGTAGAGCGACTGGGAAGCGGCGTGTACGCGTTTGCCCCCGCTGGCGAGCGCGTCCGGCGAAAGGTGATCCGGACGGTCGAGCGGGAGATGGAGGCCATCGGCGGCCAGCGGATCAGCCTGCCCCAGTTGCAGTACCGGTCCGCCTGGGAGCGAAGCGGCCGGTGGGAGAACTTCGAGGACGAGATGTTCACCTTCGAGAACCGCGACGGGGCGGACATGTGTCTCGCGCCCTCCCACGAGGAGGGCGTCGTGGACCTCGTCGACGGCCGCGTGCGGTCGTACGACGACCTCCCCATCCTGCTCTATCAGGTGGGCGCGAAGCACCGCGACGACCACGCCAGAAACGGCCTGCTCCGGACGAAGGAGTTCACGATGAAGGACGCCTACAGCCTCCACGCGGACCGCGACTCCCTGGCCGAGTGGTACGAGCGCGTCCGCGACGCCTACCGACGGATCTTCGAGGCGCTCGGCGTCGAGTTCGTCGTGAGCGAGGCCGACGACGGCGTCATGGGCGGGACCGGGTCCGAGGAGTTCGTCGCGCCCGTCGACGAGGGGACCTGCGACCTGCTGTACTGCGGGTCGGCGGACTGCCGGTACGGTCTCACCGACGAGCACCCCGCGTTCGACGACGCCGCGGCGGGCGACGACTGCCCCGACTGCGGCGGCGCGCTCGGCGCGAGCGAGGGCATCGAGGTCGGTCACGTCTTCCGGCTCGGGACGCGGTACTCCGAGGCGATGGACCTGACGGTCGATCTGGCCGACGGGGCGCGGGTCCACGTTGAGATGGGGAGTTACGGGATCGGGGTCACGAGGGTCGTCCAGACGCTCATCGAACAGTACGCCGACGCGGACGGCTGTCGGTGGCCCGTCTCGGACGAGGGGAGCGTCGCCCCCTTCGCCGCGTCGGTGATCCCCCTCCGCTACGAGGGCGAGGTCCGGGCGGCCGCGGACCGGATCCACGAGGCCCGCGACGACGTCCTCCTGTACGACGGCGACCGGACCATCGGCGAGCGCTTCGCCGAGAGCGACCTGCTCGGGATCCCCACGAAGGTCGTGCTGGGGAACCGCTTCCTGGAGACCGGCGAGGTCGAACTGGAGTCCCGCGACGGCGAGACGCGGTACGTGGACGTCGAGACGGCGCTGGAGACGGTGGGCCGGGAGCGGCGACTGTAGCCTGCCGGCCGACGGTCCGGGGTCAGTCGTCCCGCCGGCCGAACGCGAACAGACACATCGGCGTCTCTCTTGTCGCACGCGGAGAGAGATGTTCCGTCACTCCGTCGTCGTAGAACGTGAGACCCGTCCCGCCCAGATCGCGGTGAGCGTAGGTCGCGAGATACAGTCGACCGAGTGCGATGCCGGCTTCTAACTGGGCGAGGCGATAGCCGCGGTTGCCCAGTCGGTCAACCAGTTCGTCGGCGTTCGCGAGGAGGTAGACGTTCACGTGGGCGTCGCCGGCCCAGCGCTGGTCCAGAGCGAGATGCTGTTTCGTCCGCCGGTCCGCGTCGCCGAGACGCTCCAGCGCCGACTCGTCGCCGCGGAACTGGTAGGTCCCGTCGGGGATGCCCTCGACGCCCGTCGAGAGGACGTAGGCGTCGTTGAACGCGAGCCCCGACGCGCGTCCGTCGTTCCAGTCGCCGGGAACGCCGCGGGTCGCGCGGTCGAGGACGGTTCCGACCTGTCGCCGGGACGGTCCCTCGTCGGCGAACTCCCGACACGACCCGCGGCGTCGTATCGTCTCGTGGAGCGGCCGGGCCGACGCCGTCTCGTGGTCGACCGGGTCGAGGGCGACGCGCTCGCCGCCACCGTCGTCCACGGCTTCGACAGTGCTCGCACCGCGCGCCTCGCGACAGCGCTCCCGCCACTCGCGTGCGGCGTCGCCGTCGGGGAGCGCGCTCTGTTCCCAGGCGTCGTGGATCAGCGGATAGTCCACGGGGTCGGCCGACAGCGGTACCGTCTCGGGGGCGATGGGGTCGACCGCCGGAGCATCGGAGGGGGGCTCCTTCGTGCTACCTGCACCGCCGACCGGGACGAGTTCCAGCGGTGCCTCCTCGGTCGGGTCGACGCCGAGGAGCGTCGCCACCGGGTCGTCGGCGAATCCTGCGACGACCTCGGCCCGGTAGTCGAGCGCGTGGGCCGCCCCCAGCAGGTTCGCGAGGACCGTGCCGGAGTCCCAGAACGCGTGGCGATAGGTTCGGTCGCGGTACTTCCAGGCGTTGCGCCACCACGTCGACGTGGTGACGACGGTGGCGGGAGCGTTCGCGACCCCATTCTGTCCTCCGGTCGCCTCGGCGAGGACGCCGCGGTAATCGCCCTCGCGAACGACATCCAACGCGAACGTCGAGGGGTCGAAGTGGTAAACGCCCGCCGGCAGTCCGTCGCAGTCGCCGCAGACGAGATAGAGGTCGACGTGGTACAGTTTCCCCGTACAGGAGGCGGCCCGGAAGCGCAGCGTCCGCCGCTGATGGTCGATGGTTTTCACGACGCCGTTCGCATGGTAGCAGATCGTCGCCAGCGTCTCGCGGTCGAGGTCCGTCCGCGGGACCTGTTCGGCGTCTGCAAGCGGGTCCGCGGTAGATTCGGCGACCGCGCTAAGCGTCGCTCCCTGCGCCGGCCGAATCGCCGGGAACGAGCGCTTCGGCAGGTCCTCGTACGTCTTGTACGGCCGCGGGCGGTTGTCGTGATCGAGCACGAAGTCGTCCTCGCGAACGCTCCGCGGACTGTGTTTCGTCCGTTCGTGGTACTCGCGAGCGTCGACCATACCGACACTCCGGTCGTCGAACGCAAAAAGACCCGGACCGCGATCCGCTTTGGCCGGACCGCAACTTGTTTCATCCAGTGGTACCACCGAGGCATATGGTCGACGAGGTCACGCTCTACCGGCCGCCGGCGTACGACGGAGCGCCGCCGGTCGACACCGACGCCGTCGCTGACTGGCTTCGAGAGCGAGTCGACGCTGGCGTGCGCGTCCGGAAACGGTTTCTCGATGTCCACCGCGGGGGATCAGACAGCGACCTTGCCGAGCAGTTTGCCGAGGCGCGCGTTCTCGACCCGTACGAGCGCGAAACCGGGAACACAATGTTGGGGATCGTCCGATACGAGGAGCGCGCATTGGACCACCCCGAGCGCGAGGGCGGCGTACTCTACGACGGCGTCGCCGTCCAGCGGGCGCTGAACGCCGCGCTTCCGCGGGAGGAACGCGCGCTCGACAGCCTCCACATCGCCCTGCTGGACCGCGTCGTCGGCACCTGGGGAGACCACGACGGCCGCTGGCACAAGCGCGTGAACGTGCTCGGCCAGCCCTCGCTGGTGTCCGTGCCGGGGCTCTACGAGGCCCCCGCAAAGCCCGAGTCGTACTACCGCGAGAAGCAAAAGCACGCGATGCTGTCAGGCGATGCCCCGCCGCGCGAGGTGCTGGAGAACCAGGTCGACGGCGAGTTCCTCGTCGACGGCGACCCGCGGACGACCGAGGCACTCAAAGGGTACGTCCTGCAGGCGGTCCATCTCGCGGCGACCGGCGAGGGCTTTTGCGACGACGAGCGCTGTCGCCTCTCGAACCCCCACCGTCAGGACGGCGTCGTGAAGGCGCAGTTACGCGACCCCGAGTTCTGCGCGAGGCACGCCGAGCGGTACGAGGCGTAACCTACCGTCGCCGTCACCCGTCGAGTATCTCCTCGGGGCCGCCCCACTCGTCGACCAGCAGTCCGTATCGCTCGACGTCCGCGTACTCGCCGTCGGCGAACTGCGTCTCACGGGTGGTACCTTCGTGGACGAATCCGAGCCGCTCGCAGAGCGTTCTGGAGGCTTCGTTCCGGGCCATCGCGGTCGCCGAGACGCGGTGCAACCGAAGGTCCCGAAACCCGTATTCGATGAGGTGCGCGCCGGCTTCGAGCGCGTATCCTTCTCCCCACGCCGTCGGATGGAACCAGACGCCGAAGTTCGCGTAGCCGTCCGCGTCGTTGAGGGGATACAACTGTACCGACCCCACCGGGTCCCCCGAGAACTCGCCGTCGTTCGGAACGGCGAGTAGCGAGACGCCGTCCCCGTCGCTATCTATCGGCCACAGCTCGTCCCGGTAGCGGTCCTCCGTGTACGGCGTCCTGAACGCGCTGATGTACTGACGGACTTTCGGGTGGTTCACTCCTTCTCGGAGGAATTCGATGTCTTCCTCGTCGGGTGGCTTGAGGTCGAGGCGGTCGCAATCGATGAATGTCGGTCTTGGCATGATATCTCTCTGATAGTCGGTAGGCTACTGATGCAACGAAAGCCGGAGCTGGTCCGCCTCGGGGACGAAGCGAGACGACGGCCAACTCAGGGGCAGAGAGAAACGATCATCGGTCAGCTCTGTTCGGCATTACTGTCACGGACGAAGTAAATGTTCGGGTCGGTGCGGAGACACAGTCCGGATCTGCGAGGTTCACTCCCCGTGACTGTTGCCCGTTCTGACCGGTCTCGGCGACGAAAGCGTACGGCCAGCGGCCACAAGTGCGGTTCTCCTACTCGACGGTCACCGTCACGGAGCCGTTCTCGCCCTCGACCGCGGCGTCGAACGAGTCCGGCGCGGCGGTCAGAACGACCGTCTCGCCCGTCGGTCGATCGACCGCGAACATCGCGTCGCTATCGGCGTTGCGGGCATCCGCGAACGTCTCCATCGCGGCCGCCAGTTCGTCGGCCTCGCTCGTGTCGTCCATGCGGAAGGCCCAGATGTACGCCCGCTGGTCGTCGTTCCGGAGTATCACCACGTCGTCGGTCCCCCACCCCGCCGCGGCCTGGCTCGCGGTGTCGTCGTCGAGTTCGCCGGAGAGGAGGACGCGCGTGGTGAGTTCGCCTATCGTGTCGTTACCGGCAGTGCGCCACTCGCCGGCGTCGTCGACAGCCACGTTCAGGTTCCGTTCCACGTCGTCGGAGCCCGGATGAAGGAGTTGCTCGGTGGTGCGCGGGTAGTCCTCGTACACCGTCTCGAGTTCGGATGGGTCGTCGATCTCGTTGGCGACGTACTGATTGCCGAAGTGGTACCGGGCCAGGAACAGCCGTTCCGCCGTCGACCCGGAGTCGTACTCGTCCGCGATCCGAGTCGAACTCGGGGCGACATCGAGATGCTGGTCGGTGTACACGTCGGAGACGTACACCGCTCCGCCTTCGACCAGCGAGAGGCGGGTCTGGACGAGGTCGTTGGTCAATCGCGGCTGTTCGAGGGCGTCGATCCACGGCAGCATGTTCCCGTTGAACTGAGCCGCGTGGACGTACTCGTGGACGAGCACCTGCTCGACCTCTCCGGGCGAACCGTTCCCGGGGTGGATGTAGACGGCACCGCTCGTCGTCGTGAGGCCGCCGGCCGTGTCCTCGTCGAACGACGCGTTCCCGACGCCCATCGTCGCGAAGAAGTCGTTTGCACCGGGAGCGAACCCTCGGCGCTCGGTCAGGTTGCGTACCTCGACGGGTCGCGGTTCGATGTCGGTACCGAGCAGCGACTGAGTGCGTCCGTACGCTTTGTCTTCGTCGACACCGAGCGTGCCGTTCTGGACCGTCACGTCGTATTCGTCCCCACCGAGAGTGTCAGTCGTAGTCGTGGTTTCGGTCATCGGAGCATCGGTCGTCGTGGCGTCGACCGTCGACTCGTTCAGGACCTCCGTCTCGGCGTCGGTGGTGGTGTCACCGAGGAACGGAGCAGAACATCCGGAGACGAGGAGGAGCAACACGACGACGAGAGCCTTCACACGCATGTTAGTTGCCAAAACGGCTCGTTTGAACAAAACAGTGGTGGTCTCGCCCCTCGGTCCGCGGACCGGGCTGGACGGCGACCGGACCACACGGAGTAACGCGTCGCATTGCCGAAGCGGCCTATAGTACCCACTGAAAGTCAATGCAGATCTGGATCGGACGACAGCGATGCGATCAGCGTATGAATCGTTTCAGGGACTACTGTAGACGCCCGTCGTGGTCCCGCCACCGTCGTTCGGTGCGGGTCCCGCCGGGAACGCCACGTCCGCGCCGGCGGTCGTTCGGTTGTCGATGGCGACCTCGACCTCGTCGTCGCTGCCGGCGGCGTAAGCGTTGTCGACGAACTCGTCGTCGCCGGCGAACACCACCAGCGTTTCACGGGTGACGCGTTCGACCTGTACCGACGCCTCGGAGTCGTCGCCGTGTTTCGCCGCGTACGACCGGAAGGCCGCCTGCGCTTCGTCGGCTTCGTCGGCATCGTCCCAGCGGAGCGCCCAGGCGAGCCCTGTCGTTCTGCCGGAACTGTGTTCGTACACGTACAGGCGGTCGTTCCCCCACCCGGACGCCGCCGCGGCAGCGCGCGCCCGGGAGAGTTGGCTCCGGAGAACGATGCGAGTTACGAGTTCTCCTTTCGTGTCAGCGTCGGTTCGGAACCAGCTTCCGGAATCGTCGGTCGACAGTTCGAGGTCGAGGGCCGGTTCCTCCGCCGGGCCGTAGTTGTGGATCAACTGCTCCGTGGTCTCGGGGTGGTTTTCGTACGCCGTGTCGAGTTCGTCCGGCGAGTCGACCGTCGCGGCGACGTATCGGTAGCCGAAGTGATAGGGTGCCCAGAGATAGCGGTTGCCGGCGGGACCGCTCTCGTATTCCTCCGCGACGACGTCCGACTGATGTACCGTCGGCGACTGGAACTGCTCGGAGTAGCTGTCGGTGACGTACACTGCGCCTCCCTCGACGAGCGCCTGGCGAACCAGCGAGGCGTCTGTCGACCGACTCACTGCAGACTCCCTGTTCAGACTTTCTGTCATCCCCGACCGCATCTGAACGGTGTGGATGAACTCGTGGGCGAGAACGCGTTCGACCTCTGCATCGGACGCCTCGCGGGTCGTGAGCCGCACTTCTCCGTCCCTGTACGTTACCCCGCTTGCCCCCTTCGTCGAGTAGTTCGTCTCGTCGAGACCCATGATCCGGAAGAACGACCGGGACGTGTAGTAGTCGGCGGTGTTCGACCGTGCCGTCCCCTCACGGACCGTCACTGACTGCGGTTCGACGTTCGTCCCGACGAGCGCCTGCACGCGGGCGAACGTTCGGTCGGCGTCGACCGGGAGGTCGTCACCCTCGACGGGGACCGAGTACTTTTCCGTGACGTTGACTTCCGTCGTCGTCGGGGCGACCGTCGTCTCCGTGGTCGTGTTCGTGTCGTTTTCGTCGGCCGTCGTTTGGAAGGCGGCCGAATCTGCCGCGCATCCGGAGAGGACCACGGAGAGGACGAGTATCAGGGCGGCGAGACGCCTACGAGTCGCCATACGTCAGTATCGACTAGAGCGACCAAAATACTACCGCCGGGCACGACCTTTCGACCGGCCGGGACCAGCTATCGAGAGCGGTCGCCGCCGGGTGGTCGCACCGGGTTCGTCAGACGACTCGCGTGACCACCGCCATATCCGCCGAATAGTTCGCGCGACCACCGCCAGATACGCGACCGGATCAGTCGATCCGGCCGCCGGTCAGGCGAACGATCCCGGCCCAGTGGTCTTCGTGAGCGACGGCGGCCGAGCGCGCCCGAAGCGCGTCTCTGGCGTCCGTGACCCGCCGCACGAGCGACTCGTGCGGCGAGTTCTCGTACCGAACCCTGAGCGTCGGCGGCGTCGAGAGGACGGTGACTGCGCGGAACGCGGCGTTTATCGGCGCGGCGTACCACCGGTCGCTCTCCGCGGCGTCGACCAGAACCAGGTGACCGCCGGCGTTCAGGAGGTCACACCAGTCGTCGACGGTTCCGGCCGGTTCCGCCAGCATCCCGACAACGAACGTCGAGAGGATCCCGTCGACGCTGTCGGTGATCGGCGGCCTCGTCGCGTCGCCGCGGACGACGTGGACGTTCTCCCACCCGCGCCGTTCGACGAGGTCCCGCGCCCGGTCGAGAATAGGGCCAGTGAAATCGACGCCGACGACGGTCCCGTCCGGACCGACCTGCTCGCGGAGGTACGGGAGGTTTGCGCCGGTCCCGCAGCCCATTTCGACGACGGTGTCGCCGGCGGAGAGCCGGAGCGCCGACGCGGCCCGCTCGCGGAGACGCGCAACGCCGGGCGTGTGTCTGGCGACGGCGTCGTACAGCGCCGCCCAGCGGCCGTAAAACGCCTGCGCGGACGACGCCCCCGACATTACACCAGCCCTCGAACGCGCTCGACGACCGTCTCGGCGTCCGGCCCCAAGACGTAGACGATCGGCTCTATTCCGTACCCGCCGCTCTGGTAGAGCGCGTCGGCGTCGTCCGCGTCCGAGAGCGCCGCTTTCACCGCCTCTTCCGTGGACGTTTCGCCATCGAACTCGACGGTCTGGTAGCCGTCGTTCACCAGACGTTCGACGATGTCGGGGTCGTACCGGACGTTCAGCGCCGCCCGTGCGTCGCTGCCCGCGCGGCGGGCCGCGAGGAGGACGGTGGCGACGTGTTCACTGACGCCGAACTCGGGGTCGCCCGGCACGGTCGCCTGACCCTTCACGTCGAAGATCCGACCGGGGACGCCCGCGACGTCGTCGACGTCCGTCGCGCCGGGCGTACAAGCGACGAGGTTCGACCCCACGTCGGGAATGAGCGTGGCGAACCCGCTGGTGTTTTCCAGGCGGCGCAGCCCCCGCCGGACCGATGCGAGCACGCGCTCCGTCGTCCGGAGTTCGCTTTCCGGGTCGTGAATGTTGAAGCCGCCGCCGTACTCCGAGAGTTCGGGGACGGCCTCCTCGTGCAGCGACGCCAGTACGTCGCCGTTTTCCAGACGCCGGATCAACACCTCCGTCTCGACGAGTGCCTGCACCGGTCGCATCTCGCCGTCGGTCATCCCCTCGCCGATCCGTTCGACGAGTTCGCGGACGCGCTCGTCCTCCAGGATCACCTCGCGGCGTGCCACGTCGCCGTGGGCGTACTTCGAAACGGCCGACTGGCTGATCCCGAGCGCTTCGGCGACCTCGCTCTGGGTCAGCCCGCGATCGCGCAGGTCCTCCGCGAGCATCGACCGGAACGTCGGGAGGAACTCCTCGACGACGATCTCCTCGATAAACTTCATTGGTCGCCGCCGAACTCCCGGTCGCCGCCGATGCGCGACGCCTGTGGCCCGTCCTGGTCCTGGTATTTCGACCCGCGGCCGCTGCCGTACGGGCGCTCCGCCGCGGATTTCATCTCAGTGAAGATGAGCTGTGAGATGCGCATGCCGGGCGTCAGCGCCACGGGTGCGGTGCCGAGATTCGACAGTTCGAGCGTTATCTGGCCGCGGTACCCCGGGTCGACGACGCCCGCCGTCGCGTGTACCACGATCGCCAGGCGGCCGAGCGAAGAACGGCCCTGTACGTGCGCGAGGAGGTCCGCCGGGATGTCGACGCGCTCTTTCGTCGTCCCGAGGACGAAATCGCCGGGGTGGAGGATGAACTCCTCGCCCTCGTCGACGACCGTCTCGTCGACGTACTCGTCTACCTCCCACTCCGCGTCGGGGTGGATACAGGGAATGTTCGTTCGCTGGAACTCCAG
The DNA here is from genome assembly GCF_034808085.1 of Halostella sp. PRR32. Taxonomy (NCBI): domain Archaea; kingdom Methanobacteriati; phylum Methanobacteriota; class Halobacteria; order Halobacteriales; family Natronoarchaeaceae; genus Halostella; species Halostella sp. PRR32. The sequence continues at coordinate 606,983 of NZ_JAXHGL010000003.1, read as the reverse complement.
GAACTCGCGGCCGAGTCGGAGGTCGATGCTCGCCGGCTGGATCTGTAGGTCGGGGTCCTCCAGCGGCTCGACGGCGAGGTCTCCCGCTTCGAGCCGGCGGAGGATGTCCGCGTCCGAGAGTATCATACGGTGAAGGAGCGAGCGGAGGGGCCTAAATTCCCCGGTCCGGGCGTCGCGTCAGAGCCAACCGACGACCGGCGACCGGCGGACCGATCCGCCGGCGTTCGCCGGTCGCAGTTCGCGGGAGACAGTCGGCGAACAGTCGTTCGTCCGGGTCGGCGCGGGGACGTAGCGGCGGCGGTCGTCGCGCAAGACGGAGAGGACGGCGTCCGGGAGAAACACCACCCGAAGGCACTACCGAACACGTCCCGTACGGACGATATGGACGAGGCACAGGCCGCGATAAGCGCACTTGAGCAGCTCGGTTTGACCGCATACGAAGCACGGTGTTTCGTCGCGCTCACGCGGATCCCTCACGGGACGGCCAAAGAGGTGGGGAAAGTCGCCGACATTCCGCGGTCGCGGGTGTACGAGACGGTGGAGAAGCTCCAGAAGAAAGGGTTAGTGGCGATGGAGGAGGGCGAACCGCGGACGTACCAGAGCGTTTCGATCGACAGCGCGATCAGGATACTCCGGAAGGAGTACGAGTCGTATTTCGAGACGGTCGAACGGTCGCTCCGACAGCTGGAGCCGGCGTACAAGGAAGCCCAACAGGCGGTGTGGGCGATCAGCGACCACGAACAGGTGACCGGTCGGGTGATCGATATCGTCGACGGCGCGAGCGACGAACTGGTGTTGATACTGCTGGACGAGGGGTTACTCGACGAGGACGTCGTCGCCGCGCTCGCCGATGCCACCGAGCGCGGCGTCACCCTCCACGTCGGTACCGTCGTCGAATCGGTTCGGGAGCGCATCAACGACGCCGAGATAGATGCCGTCATCTTCACCACCGGACTGATCGAGTGGTTCACCTCGATGAGCGAGAGCCCGCAGATCGGGCGGCTGCTAATGGCGGACCGGGGACCGGTGCTGGTGAGCGCTACGCACGACGAACAGCTACCGGGTGTGCCGAACGAAACCGCGGCGTGGAGCGACGGGATCGACCACGGCTTCGCGACGTTTACCGAGCGGGTGTTGACCTACGAACTGAAAGAAAACGTCGGAGATATGTACGACGAGACCGAGTGATCGACTCCCCGAGTGCCGCTTTCCCGACGGGCTTCGACGGTGCCCGAGAGCGATGGTCAGGGCTAAAGGCGTTCCCGCCATCGTACCGGGCATGAAACAGGCGATCGTCGCTCGCACAGACATCGGCATGGGACAGGGAAAACTCGCCGCACAGGTCGCACATGCGTCGCTTTCGGCCTACCAGGACGCGGACAAGCGGACCCGCAAGCGATGGAAAGGCGACGGCCAGAAGAAGGTCGTCCTCAAGGGAAGCGGCGAGTCGCAACTGTTCGAACTCGCAGACGTCGCGGAGCGCGAGGGACTGCCCCACGCCATCGTTCGCGACGCCGGCCACACTCAGTTGGACCCTGGTACCGTCACAGCACTGGCGGTGGGTCCCGGCGACGAGGCCATCGTCGACAAAGTAACTGGTGACCTCTCGCTGTTCTAGAGCGCGGACCTGTCAGCACCGTCCGCCTCAGTCACGTCCGAGACGAAACCGGCGTCGAGAGGGCGCTTCTCCTCCCTAAATTCCATCTTGGCTGTTTCATTCCGGGCACGTCGGAAGAGTCTGATCCCACCGGATACTATACTCATAGCCATCCGATTCCAGCGAGGCTATTGAGCAAGATGGAACCACTATACCCGTGCCGCTCTTCGGAAGGAGTGATGAGTACGACACTCGGTACGGAACAGGCCCCACAGGACTCCCGGAGCGTAACCGAGTCGGTTCTCCACGCTATCGCGGACGAACTCGACGCGGATCTCCTCGATCTCGAACCGCTTCACGACGCCGTCGACCCCGACGCGCTCGAAACGATCTTCGACGACACGTCGTCGACGAACCGAAACACTGGATCCGTCACCTTCGAATCGAACGGCTGTGCCGTCACCGTCGCGGCCAACGGATCCGTCACTGTGCAGGCGATGACGACATCGAACGAGTAAGAGACGCTGTCGGCTATTGTCGGATATCTGCCAGCATCAGCAACCGGATCCGGTACACTGACTCAGCGACTCCTGTACGAGCAGGGACAGCCGACAGTGTACTCTGACTGCGACCGCCGGCCCAGTGCGCGGGACTTCACGTCGGTTCCAGCGCGGACCGGTCAGCCCTTATGCCCCGCGGCGACACCACTCTCTATGGACGCAATCCGTCGTTCGCCGGGAGGTGGTCGCTGATGCGGTCGCCGCACGATATCGAGCGTGCAGTCGGCATGGAGTATTACGTCAGCGACGCGGACGGGACCGGCGGAAGACTCCGCGCCGAGGAAACCGACTTCCGCGTCGAGGAACTCGAACGGTTCGACACGGAACCGGTCGACGCTGACTCGGGGACGTACAACCATCTGGTTCTCCGAGTCACTCTCTCTGGCTGGGATACGAACGACTTCGCCAAGCGCCTCTCGGACGCGATAGGGATCAGCCGCGAACGGGTCTCCTGGGCCGGAACCAAGGACAAGTACGCGGTAACGACGCAACTGTTCAGCGTGAAGGGAGTCGAACCGGCCGACCTCCCCGACATCCGCGACGCTGCCATAGACGTCGTTGGCCGCGCCGGGCGAGCCATCCAGTTCGGCGACCTGGCGGGCAACGCGTTCGACATCGTCGTTTCCGACCCGGACGCGCCCGAAAACGCGGACGCGATCACCGCGGCCCTCCGCGAGTTCGGCGGCGGGTCGGCCGCGGTCCCCAACTTCTTCGGCCAGCAGCGGTTCGGAAGCAAGCGACCGGTCACCCACGAGGTCGGTCTGTGCGTCGTCCGCGAGGAGTGGGAGGAAGCCGTGATGGCCTACCTCGGCAACCCCCGCGAGAGCGAACCCGAAGGGACGCAGGACGCCCGCCGCTTCGTCGAGGAGAACCGTGACTGGACGGCCGCGCTGGAGGAGTTCCCGCGCCGCCTCGGCTACGAGCGGTCGATGCTGCACGAACTCGCGGACAACGGCGGCGAGGACCCGGCGGACTTCCGCGCGGCGCTGGAGACGGTCCCGTCGAACCTCCAGCGCCTGTTCGTCCACGCCGCGCAGTCGTACGCGTTCAACCGGATCCTGAGCGAGCGACTGGAACGCGGTCTCCCGTTCGACCGCCCTGTGGAGGGAGACGTCGCTTGCTTCGCGGACACCGACGCGCCGGACGGCCTCGCCCTGCCTGACACGGACCGCCTCCAGCGCGTCACCGAGCGTCGCGTCGACACCGTTGCCCGCCACTGCGAACGCCGCAGGGCGTTCGTCACTGCACCCCTGATCGGAACGGAGACGGAACTCGGGGACGGCGAACCGGGCGAGATCGAACGGGACGTTCTCGACGACCTCGACCTCGCGCCGGCCGATTTCGATCTGCCGGGCGAGTTCGAGTCGACCGGGACCAGACGGGCGGTCCTGGTCCACACCCATCTCGACGTGGAGTGCGACCCGCTCAGGTTCTCGTTCACTCTGCCGAAAGGGTCGTACGCGACCGTCGTCCTGCGCGAGTATCTGAAAGGCGATCCGCTACATCTCGGGTGACGGCGAACGGGACTTTCGCAACATCATAACGGTGGTCGCTTCGCCGCGCGGACGGTCGGCGACATGACGGGGCCGAGACTGAACCTGGCCGACCCATTTATTCGTTCGTGTGGAAGGGCACATATGCGAAGTGAACGGCTTCGGCGCGAGATAGACCAGGCGCTGCAGGCAGGATGGGCTATCGAGGACGAGTCGCCCGACCGCGTCGTCCTCGTGAACCGGAACTACGGCGACCTGGGCGTCCACGTCGTCATCGCTCTTCTCACCGCCTGGTGGTCGTTCGGCGTCCTCAACGCGGTTTACGCGGCCTACAAGTATCTGAACGACTCGCAACGGCGGGTCCTGTGGGAGTCGGCCCGCGCGTGTCCGAACTGCGGCGAAGCGGCCGCAGCAGACGCCGAGTTCTGCCGAACGTGCGGCGAGAAACTTCCCCACGACTCGGACGGGCCGCACTCCTGCCCGGAGTGCGGCGTCGTGCTGGCCGACGGCGCTCGGTACTGCCGCAACTGCGGGAGCGAGGTCGGCACACGATCAGCGACGGGCCAGGACGTCGGGTAGTCGATCCGGGTTCGAGTGAACGACTCCCCCGGAGATACGAGAAGCGGGCGTGTTTTATCCGGCGCGCAGTTACCATCGGTCATGGACTGTCGGCAGTGCGCGTCCCCGCTGGAGCGACCGGGCGACTACTGTCTGGTCTGCCGGACGCCGAACGCCGACGCGGTCGTTCTCGACATCGACCGGGACCGAGCGTCGGTGACGATGCTAGACGAGGACGCCGTCGTCGCGACGACGACGATAACTACGAGCCCCGAGGACGGCGAGGAGACCGGCGTGATCGAACTCCGAAACTTCGCCGGGCGCATCGCCGACGAGGTGCGGCGCAAGCGGCCGGAGGAGGTGTTCGCCGCCGGTCACCGCGAAGTGTTGCGATCGACGCGGGAGCAACTCCACCACGAGTTCTACCGCGTCGAGGAGGAGGACCCGGTCCAGGCGGTACTCGACAGGCAGGGAACCGCCGCGCTGGAGGTCGTCGACGCCGCACCGAGAGAGAAGATCGGCGGCACGCACACCACGCTCATCGGCGGGCGGGCGGGCAGGCGCGCCGTCCAGACTGTCGCGGGACATCCGCACGTCAAGAAGATAGTACCCGGTCCGATCGACGCCGGCGGGAAGGGGTCGCAGTCCGGTCTCCGCGCGAAAGCGACCCGGTCCGACGGGAACGGTAACGTCCGCCTGTTGATCCGCAACGGGTCGAGCGTTCAGGAAAACCGGGTAGTGACGACGGCCCGCGACCGCGACACCGGTGAGCGGGTTCGAGAGGACCTGAACGACGCACTCGCCGAAGCGGAGTTACAGTAACCCCAGCGGCTCTGTCGGCGAGCGGGGTCGGTCCAATTCTCACCGGCCCCCCAACGCCTTTTTAGCTGTAATTAGATATAATTAGACGATGGCCTCTCGGTACGACGCGGTGCTCGTTGCGATCCCGCTCGTCGCGTCGAGCGGGATCGTTCTCGAAGCGGGCGCACGAGCGTTCGGGACGGGCGGAGGGGGATCGTTTCTCTGGGTCGTCGGGTTCGTCGGCGCGCTCTGTCTCATCACCCACGAGATCTTGACGCTGCCGGTGGACGGGGAATCCAACTCGTAGCCTTTATTTGCGCGCTTCGGTTACGTGACGGTACTATGGCCGAAGACGGAAAACGACGAACCGGTAGTGCTGGGCGCTTCGGTGCGCGCTACGGTCGCGTCGCCCGACGCCGAGTCGCCGAGATAGAGTCGGATATGAACGACGACCACACCTGCCCGGACTGCGGCACCGACGCCGTCGACCGACAGGGAACAGGCATCTGGCAGTGCGGCAAGTGCGGGTACAAGTTCGCGGGCGGGACGTACCGACCCCAGACCCCCGGCGGACGAACTGTTACCCGTTCGATCCGCGCCGCACTGGCTGACGAAGAATGAGCTACAAGTGCTCTCGCTGTAAGCGCGACGTCGAACTCGACGAGTACGGCGGAGTTCGGTGTCCCTACTGCGGTCACCGCGTACTGCTGAAAGAGCGGAGTCGCGACGTCAAGGAAGTCGACGTCGAGTAACGTGGCGTCGTTCGTTCACGAGACGACGCTCGCGTTCGACTACGCGTCTCCCGAACGCGCTCGAATCGTCGAGCGGAGCGTCTGCCAAGAAGTCGGCGAGATAGCGGGCGATCGCTCGACGACGACGGTGTCGCGGACCGCTGCAACGGTGACCGTCACTGTCGAAGCGTCGGACCTCGTTGCCCTCCGGGCGGGCCTGAACACGTGGCTCTCGCTCGTCGACGCGGCGGAACGAACGCTCGAACGTGCGGTTCCGGGAGACCGTCTGACGTAGGGAAGGTTACGGAAGTTCCGCGTCTCTGCTCTCCGAGAGTTGGGCTTCGAGTTTTTCAGATCCGAGATACCAGACGAGACCGGTGTCAGCGTCGTACGCCACGACGCCTTCCGTCTCCAGACGCTGCAGGTGTGAGTGGTGTAGCGACGACAACACCCGACTCTCGTGGCCGCGCGGCGGGTCGAGATCGCCCGTCTCCCAGTCGACGACGGCGTCGACGAGGTCGTCAAAATCGACCGGACTGTCCGCGTCGACGAGGTGGTAGAGGGCGTATCTGCGACGACGTTCCGCCATCAACTCGAACACTGCACTCATTGAGAGCGTCTCGGATCGCGTTTCGTCTTGGTCGCCCCGAACGAACGGGGCCGGGCGGGGAGGCTCCTGCCGGCTCGTGTCGTCGCTACTCATGCCTATTTATATTCATAAATAACGCCCTTAACAGTAACGACAGGCGTCGCCTCTTCTGCCGAAGTGATAAAGCGGGGGTTTTTCAATGCGGGGAACGACCCTCAGAATATGCAGGGTAATCTGCCGCCGGAAGCACAGGAAAAACTCGAAGAACTGCAGGACCTTCAGGAGACGGCCCAGCAGGTCGCCGTCCAGAAAAACGAGGCCGAGACGCAACTGACCGAGGCACAGAACGCTCTCGACGAACTCGGCGACATCAGCGAGGACACACAGATGTACCGAGAGGTCGGCGAACTGCTCGTCGCGACCGATTACGACGAGGCGCAAGACGACCTCGAAGAGAAGACCGAGAGCCTCGAGATCCGCGTCGAGACCCTCGAAAAGCAGGAGGAGCGCGTGCAAGAGCAGTTCGAGGAACTGCAGCAGGAACTCCAGCAGATGCTCGGTGGCGGCGGTGGCGGCGGCCCGATGGGCGGAATGGGCGGCGGCGCCGGCGGCGCATAAATGCCGACTGACGACGAAGTCGTACAGACCGCCGCCGAGGCGGCCGAGAACGTCGTTTTATCGCGGTTCAAAAACTCAGATATCGACGACCTGGACGTAACGGTGACGTTCGAGGACGAGATCCTCGAAGTCGACGTGTACGTCCACGCCCCTGACGGAGACGCCGACGAGGACCGCGTCGCAGACGACGCCGCGCTCGCCGCGCGCGGCGCGGTCGACGATCTCTTCGATTCGGCCTGAGGGGGTTTTCGCTGCCGTAACGGTAGTTCGTAGCGCAATCCTACAGCTACCGCCGTTTCATCCGTGGACGAGCGGCACGCGGAGCGTTCCAGACGCCGAAAACGGTCGTGTTACGCGATCAGGAAGATGAGTACGCTCACGATCATCGCGACCAGTGTCGTCGCCGCCGCGAGACCGCCACCCATCGACACCATCGCGTTGGCAGTGCTGGCGAGCGTCTCCGTCCGGTCGTTACCGAACACGGTGACGGCCGCGCGCTCGCTCGCTATCCCGGCCTCGACCGGTTCGACGTCGTCGACGGCCTCGTCGACGAGTCGGCTGATCAGGTCGAGCAGTTTTCCGTCGGGAATCGCTTCGCCCACCTGGTTCGTCGCCTCGACCTGGTTGACGACGTGCGTGTCGGTCGTCATCACTTCGATCTGATCGGCCCCGGTGATGCCCGTAACGAGGCGGTCGCGGAGGCCCGGTTCCATGTTGTTCCCGTCGATCAGGACGTACGCCGTTAACTGGTCGTCCACTTCGAACACGGCCACTCTGACGCCGAGCGGACCGATCCCGTCGTCGGGCTCCCAGGGCGTCTCGTCCCAGGCGACGCCGACACGAAGCGGTGCCCGCGGCGCGTCGACCAGCGTCTCTCCGGCCCGCGCGGCGGCTTCCTGCGTCTCGAAGGCTCGCTCGCTTCCCGGGGTGACGTGACCGAGGTCGTCGCCCTGCAGGCCGTCGTTGCAGTTGTGCGCGTCAGCGAGGAGGACGTCCTCGACCCCGCCGGACCGGGCTTCCGCGGCCGCCGCGAGGCCGACGGCGTAGGAAACGTCGTCGGCGAAGGAGGGCGAGTAGGTGATAGTCGATAGGAGGTCGTCACCGACCGCCTGCGCCAACAGCGAGGCGTCGCCTTCGTCCACGCGGACGCTCCGGGTCGCGCGGTCGGTGTAGTCGATGTCCGCCATCGCGCGGTCGGCGGCGTCGACGACGGTGTCGACCTCCCGCTCGGTGACGAGGTTGAAGTCGTGGCCGGCGGTCGCGTGCGGCGGGAACCCGAGCCCCTCCGCCTGCTGGGCGACTCGAACGGGCAGGTTACCCCCGCCGATCTCGCCCATCGGACCCGGGTGGATCATCGGCAGGACGAACCGGGCTTTCTCGTCGCCACCGGGGCGGCGAACCGAACAGACGGTGACCGGGACGACAGCCTCCTCGCCGATCTCCTCGAAGAAGTCTTCGAGTTCGCGGGTCCCGTCGGCGATGTGGCCGATAAACCCGCCGAGAAAGTCGAGCACGCTTACGCCCAGGCTCCGTTGCCACGGCCGGTCGATGGTCCGGACGAACGCGTACACCGCCGCGCCGTAAACGACACAGATGGCGAGTAGTAGCCCGAAGTCGCTGGGGACGACGACGTTCAGTTCGGGGGGTGCCTGCCCCTGTCGCGAGAGGAACGCTTCGACCAGACGGCCCTCGACCGCGAAATACCGCATCGTCCCGCTGTACACGAACAGCATGACGGCCGCGGCGGCGGTCTGGATGCTCGCCGGGATGGAAGCGACCAGTACGCCGTGACTCGACACCGCCATCACGACGAGCAGGCGAAAGGCGAATATCCCGGCGAGCGCCGCCAGGAAAGCGTCGAAGACGAAATTCAGGCCGAACGGGGAGAGCGCGGCGACGACGCCGGCACCGACCAGCACGGCGACGACGAACACCTCACAGATGAGCGCAAGTAGCGACGACCGGTTCGGCGTTAGCTGTCCGCCGAGCGAGCGGTCGACGCTGCTGGTCAGGAAACTCGCCGCGACGGTCGGCACGCCGACGAAGAAGACCCCCTGCCAGACGTCCTCCAGCAGATACGTGTTGTCGAAGACGCCGACGCCCGTGACGGCGGCGACGACGAGCGCGAACGCCAGACTCGCATGCCACCGCGGCGCGCGAAAGACGTAGCGGGAGAGACTCGCAAGGTCACCTTGCGTCGCTGTCATTAGTTTCGGGTTCTCGCCCGTAGATAGTAAAGATGTAGTGTCGATCGCACCCGCCCTCGCGTTCAGTTACCGGCGTTCGATCAGGCGTGAGACGACTTGCGAGCGGTACTGTAGCTCTCACAGATCTGCCGGAAGTTCTCGAACAGTTCCTCGCCCTCGGCGGTGTGTGCGACCTCCGGATGCCACTGGACGCCGTAGAGGTCGCGGTCCGCGTCGCTCATCGCTTCCACGTCACAGACGTCGCTTCGTCCCGTGAGTTCGAACCCGTCGGGGAGCTCTTTGACCTCGTCCGCGTGACTCGCCCACACGCGCGTCTCGGGCGCGAGCGACCCGGTCAACGGGTCGTCCTCGTTCAGTATGTCGACGGTGACATCGGCGTACCCGCCGTACTCGCCGCCGCCGACTCGCCCGCCGAGTTCGTCCGCCATGATCTGCATGCCGAGACAGATCCCCAGTACCGGTACGTCCGCCTCCAGGTACTCCGCGCTCCGACCGATGTCGTCCATGTCCGGGCCGCCGGAGAGGACAACGCCGTCGGCGTCTATCTCTTCCGGCGGCGTGTCGTTGTCGATGAGGTCGGTGTCGACTCCCATGTCGCGGAGCGCGCGCTGTTCGAGATGCGTGAACTGTCCGTGGTTGTCAACCACGACGATCCTCGTCATTACGCACTCATACCCGGTCAGCGGATAAAAGCGGTCCGGAGTCGCTTCCGGGGAAGCGGTAAGATTAAGCGCCGGCCAGACGACAGTCGGAGCATGCCAAACGCCTTCGACGAGTTCAACCACCCGGCGTGGATGACTGCGCTCGGTACCGGAGTCGGCTACGCGATCATCCTCGTGGCGATGACGGCGATACTGTTCGGCCTGCCGTACCTGCTGTTCGTCTCGCTGTAGGCCCTGATAAGACGTACGTCAGTTCGGGAGTTCGCCGACCGGGACGGCAGACACCGGCACACAGTGACAGCAGTCTCGACGACCCCGACCGACGGTCGGGAGCGCGGCGCTCGGCGGTTCGTCGAGCGTCGCGCGATGACGGGGAAGGGCTGGCAGCCATCAAGCAATAGATCTGCGACCGGTCCGATGACTGAACGGACCGAAGCAGAAGAGGAGTGGTTTTAGTCGAGCTTTTGCCGAGTCGAGCGAACTCGGCGCGAAGTCGTTCGAGACGATCACCGTCTCGTCACCGCGGAAGTCGATTCGGGTTTTCCGAACGACAGCGTAAAAGGTCGCGTCAGGCGAACGTCTTCGACACCGTCTCTTCCTCGGACTCCGACTCGATCTTTTCGTAGGCTTCCTCGAAGTCGGACTGGCGGATGTCGGTCCGGTCGTCGCGGATGGCGAACATCCCGGCCTCGGTACAGATGGCCTTGATGTCGGCCCCGCTCGCTTCCTGTGCCATCTCGGCGAGCGCGGTGAAGTCGACGTCGTCTGCGGTGTTCATGTCGCGGGTGTGGATCTGGAAGATGATCTCACGACCCTCGTTGTCGGGCTTGGGCACTTCGATGAGACGGTCGAAGCGACCGGGCCGGAGGATGGCGCGGTCGAGCATGTCGAAGCGGTTCGTCGCCGCGATGATGCGGATCTCGCCGCGGTCCTCGAAGCCGTCCATCTCCGAGAGCAGTTGCATCATCGTCCGCTGGACCTCGGCGTCGCCGGAGGTCTTCGACTCCGTCCGCTTTGCCGCGATCGCGTCTATCTCGTCGATGAAGATCACGGCTGGTTCGTGCTCGCGAGCGACCTCGAAGAGGTCGCGGACGAGTTTCGCGCCCTCGCCGATGAACTTGTGGACGAGTTCGGAGCCGGCCATCTTGATGAACGTGGCGTCCGTCTCGTTCGCGACCGCTTTCGCCAGCATCGTCTTACCGGTGCCCGGCGGGCCATAGAGGAGGACGCCGCTCGGGGGTTCGATCCCGACCTTGTCGAACGCGCCGGGCTTGTTGAGCGGCATCTCGACGGTTTCGCGGACTTCCTGCATCTGCTCTTCGAGGCCGCCGATGTCGCTGTAGGTGACATCGGGGCTCTCGCTGACCTCCATCACGCGAGCGCGGACGTCCGTCTCGTTGTCGAGGGCCTTCACGATAGAGAGAGAGTTGTTGACCGCGACCCTGCTGTCCGGTTCGATGTCCTCCCGCATCTCGTCCGTGACCTCGGTCAGCGCTTCCTGATTGTTGCCGTGCTGTTTGATGATGACGCCTTCGTCCGTGACTTCCTGAACGGTGGCGACGAACAGCGGCGACTGCTTGAGCTTCTTGTTCTCGTGGGTGAGTCGTTCGAGTTTCTGCTGATACTTGTTGTTCTCGGCGTTCGCGTCGAGGAGTTTGTCCCGCATCTCCTCGTTTTGAGACTCCAGAACTTCCAGGCGTTCGCGTAACGCCTCTATTTTCTCCTGTTGCGACGCCTCCTCCTCGTCGTACGGGAGATCGACGTCTTCCACGGTGTCGGTCATCACCACGGCATAAGGGGTTGACTCATAAAAGCCTGCGGGTGAGTACCCACGAACAACGGTGACACATCACAAAACTACCGCCACCCCGTTCGTGTATGAATACCCAACAGTAATATATAGAAAGGAGAAATATTATTAGCCTGTATTCACAACAGTGCAGGTACCGATGGGAGCATCAGAGTCAGCACAGCCAGAAGAAAGTGAAACGGGAGGTACCTGGGACGACGTTCGCGACCTGCCGCCGAGCGCAAAACTCGTGGCGAAGGTATTAGAGTACAACGACACGCTCACACAGAGTCAACTCGCGGAAGAAACCCTTCTCCCGCCCCGTACCGTCCGGTACGCGCTGAACCGCCTCGAAGACGCAGACGTCGTCGATTCGCGTTTTTCCTTCTCCGACGCGCGCAAGCGACTGTACACACTCGCTCTGGAATGATTGTCCGTTCCGAGGGAGAACACGCCCTCGACTGAGACTGTCGGCTGTAGCTTCGGAAAGCTAATCTGACCCACGAGGTCCGATATTCTTCGAGGGATTACAGTCGACAGTGTGAGCCACTCGTAGAGTTTATATACCATGCCGGGTCCAGACCCGGCGTGGTCGACGTCCCGACGGCGAAACGAGCGCTCGCCGCGTTAGCCCGCGACGCCTGTGTGAGCGATGCGAGTACCGATCCGGAAGACGAACGCGGGACTGCCGACGGCACCGCGAGTGGGGCGAACGAACCAGACAGCGAGACGGCGGACCACCGAGACGTGATCGACATCGCCGCCGCCGCAGTCGAGGATATTGACCGCGCGGCCGCCTTCGACGAAACGGTCGGCCTCACCCGGTTGCGACGGGCCGTCGAACGTGTGCCGGACCGCGAGACGAAACGTCGCGGCCAACGGGCGCTTGCGACGTATCAGCGGTTTCGCCGCGTCGCAACTGACGAGCGTGGACCAGCGGAAGCACGTCACCGCACGGCGGACGGCGATCAGTTTCACTGCGGTCGCGGAACCGATTTAAGAAGAGATCGCCAAAGGAGGGATACATGACACGGGTGATTCACACGGGCGACACCCACATCGGGTACCAGCAGTACCACTCGCCCGAGCGGCGGCGGGACTTCCTACGAGCATTCGAACAAGTTATCGAGGACGCACGCGAAGACGACATCGCAGCAGTCGTCCACGCCGGCGACCTCTTTCACGACCGCCGTCCCGACCTGCGGGACCTGCAAGGGACTGTCGCAGCGTTGCGCTCGCTTCGGGACGCTGACATCCCGTTTCTCGCAGTCGTCGGAAACCACGAGGGGAAACGAGACGGCCAGTGGCTCGACCTGTTCGAGGACCTCGGGCTCGCTACTCGGCTCGACGACGAACCGTTCGTGATAGACGACACCGCGTTCTACGGGCTCGACTACGTGCCCGAGTCGCGCCGCGACGATCTGGCGTACGACTTCGAACCACACGACGCCGACCACGCGGCGCTGGTCGCCCACGGCCTGTTCGAACCGTTCGCGTACGCGGACTGGGACACGGAGACGGTGCTTTCAGAGGCGACCGTCGATTTCGACGCGATGTTACTCGGCGACAACCATACGCCGGGCAAGTCCAAGGTCGAGGGTGCCTGGGTGACCTACTGCGGGTCGACGGAACGGGCGAGTGCGGACGAACGCGAGGACAGGGGGTACAACATCGTCAGGTTCGGCACCGCCGACGAGGGGATGGATTCACCCGGAGACGACGTAGCGATAACCCGCCGCGGCCTCGACGCGACCCGGGACTTCGCCTTCGTCGATGTCGAACTCGCTGAGAACGAGGGCGTCGAGCGCGTTCGAGAACAGGTACGCCAGCACGAACTGGAAGACGCCGTCGTCCTCGTCACCGTCGACGGCGACGGAGAGCCGATAACGCCCGCCGTGATCGAGGAGTTTGCCACGGAAGCGGGCGCACTCGTTGCACGGGTCAACGACCGACGGGACCGGGACGACGAAGACGGGGAGGTGTCAGTGTCCTTTGCCGACCCCGATGACGCCGTCCGCAGGCGAGTCCGGGAGATGGGACTCAGCGAAGCGGCCCACGACGTCGACGAAACCGTGCGAGCGAGCAAGGTCGCCGACTCGAACGTCCGAGACGAAGTGTCCCGGCGCGTCCGCGGCCTGCTCGACGAGGACGCCGCGGCGTTCGATTCAGGACCCGACGAGGAAGCCCCCGAAGAAATCGAGGAAGTAGCGCCGGACGATGGCAAGTCGGTCAGTGAAACCGACGAGACCCACGACGGAGAAGCAGCCGCGTCCGCCGACAGCGACGGTCAGTCGTCGATGGAGGAGTACCTGTGAAGTTCGAGCGCGTGCGTCTCCGGAACTTCAAGTGCTACGCGGACGCCGAACTGCGCCTCGACAGGGGCGTCAGTGTCATCCACGGCGTCAACGGGAGCGGGAAATCCTCCTTGCTCGAAGCGTGCTTTTTCGCGCTGTACGGGTCGAAGGCGCTCGACGACCGGAACCTGGAAGACGTGATCACCAACGGCGAGGAGGAGGCCGAGGTCGAACTCGACTTCAGCCACGACGGGGGCGCGTACGGTATCGAGCGCCGCGTTCGGTTCTCGGGAGAACGCGCAAAGACCGCGACGTGCGTGTTGGAAACCCCGGACGAAACGATAGAGGGCGCACAGGCCGTTCGAGCCGAGATAACGTCGTTGCTGCGGATGGACGCCGAGGCGTTCGTCAACTGCGCGTACGTCCGCCAGGGAGAGGTCAACAAACTCATTCACGCGTCGCCGAGCGACCGTCAGGACATGATCGACGACCTCCTCCAACTCGGCAAACTCGAGGAGTACCGCGAACGCGCCAGCGAGGCCCGCCTCGGCATCGACGACGTGCTCTCGGAACTCCGCGGCGAGCTCTCCGGTCTCGAAGACCGCATCGAAACAAAGGAGGGGAAAGACCTCCCGGCGCGCCTGAACGAACTCGAAACGGAGCGAAAGGAGGTCACGGCGGAGATAGAGCGCTTCGAGGACCAGAAAGAGAAGGCCGAGGCGTCATTAGAGGAGACAGCGGAGATCCTCGCCGAACACGAAGAGAAACGCGAGGAACTCGAACGCATCGAGGACGACATCGCGGAGCTTCGCGAGACCATCGCCGACACCGAGCGGGAACGAGAGGCGCTCACGGAACAACTGGTCGAGCACCGCGAGCGCCGGGAAACCGCCCGCGAGGAGCGCGACGAACTGCTCGCGGAAACGGATCTCGACGAGGCCGACCCGGAACGGATCGAGGAGCGCCTCGGCGAGTTAGACGAGCGTGACGAGTCGCTTCGCGACGACTTAGAGGAGATCCGCGTTGCGATCAACGACCGCGAGAGCGAAGCCGAAAGCCTCAGCGAACGGGCCGCCGAACTCGAAGCCGAGGCGACGGAGAAACGGGAGCGAGCGGCCGAACTCAACGACGAGATAGACGAGGCGGAAGCGACAGTCGCCGAACGCCGCGAGAAGGTCGAGGAACTCGACGACGACATCGACGCGAAGCGTGCCGTCTTCGACGACGCGCCGGTCGATTTCGGCGAGGCCGGGGACCGCCTTGCAGACCTGGAGGACGAGCGCGACGACCTCCGGGCAGACAAACAGGAGATAGCGGCGACGCTAGACGCCAAACGCGAACAGTTGGACGAGGCCGAGAGGCTTCTCGCCGAGGGCAAATGCCCGGAGTGCGGTCAGCCTGTCGAGGACTCGCCCCACGTCGAATCGATAGACGACCTCCGCGAGACGATAGACGACCTGGAGGCCGAACGGGATGACCTGGAGGACCAGATCGACGCGCTCGACGACGACATCCAGACTGCCGAGACGCTCGTCGAGGCCGAAGACGCCGTCGAGCGCATGCGAGAGAACCGCTCGAACCTGACGCAGTTGCTCTCTGAGAAAGAGGAGACGGTCGACGGGAAACGCACCCGACGCGACGAACTCCGGGAGCGAGCGGCCGAACTCGACGAGGACGCGGCTGAGAAACGCGAGACGGCCGCGGAGACGGAAGAAGCCGCGAACGAGAAACGCGAACAGATCGCAGCGATCAACCGACAGCGCGGCGATATCCGGGAGCAACGCGAGCGTCTGGAGTCGCTCTCGGCCGTGGTCGAAACCATCGAGGACGCGGGTGACGCCATCGAGGAGGTCCGGGAACGCCGCGAGAGCAAGGACCAACTCAACGACGAGCGTCGCGAACGCCTCTCGGAGAAGCGTGAGCGCAAACAGGAACTCGACGACGCCGTCGACGAGGACCGCGTAGCGGAGGCTCGCGAGGAGAAAGAACGGGCGAGCGGCTACATCGAGGACGTGACGGAGCAACTCGGCGAACTGCGCGACAGACGCGACGAACTCGGGAGCGATATCGGCGGCGTCAAAAACGAACTCGACGAGCTAGACGAACTGCGAGCGAAACGGGAATCGCTGGAACAGCGCCGCGAACGGCTCGCGGGACTGTACGACGAGGCCGAGCGTCTACAGGCGATGTACGGCGACCTTCGGGCGGAACTCCGCCAGCGGAACGTCGAGACGTTAGAGCGGATGGTCAACGAGACGTTCGAACTGGTCTACCAGAACGACTCCTACGCGCACATCGAACTCGACGGCGAGTACGAACTCACGGTCTACCAGAAAGACGGCGAGACGCTCGACCCGGAACAGCTGTCCGGCGGCGAGCGCGCGCTGTTCAACCTGAGCCTGCGCTGTGCCATCTACCGCCTGCTGTCTGAGGGCATCGAGGGTGCGGCACCGATGCCGCCGCTCATCCTCGACGAGCCGACCGTCTTCCTCGACTCCGGACACGTGTCGCGGCTGGTCGACCTCATCGACTCGATGCGGCAGTTAGGCGTCGAACAGATCGTCGTAGTGAGCCACGACGACGAGCTAGTCGGAGCCGCAGACGACATCGTTCGGGTGGAGAAAGACGCGACGAGCAACCGGTCGACGGTGACGAGAGAGCGCCCCGAGATAGCCGCCGTCGAATAGTTCAGTATCTGTCGTCGCGTTCCCAGTGGTTCGCACGCTGACGGTTTTCCGTCAGTATCAGTCCCGCAGAGCGTCGAGGGCGGCCGTCGCAGTCTCCGTCGCGTCGTACCCCCGTTCCCCGGCGACGCGCGCTTCCTCGACCAGGCCGGCGGCGCGAAACTCCGCGAGCAGGCCGTGGAGGTCGCTCTCGCAGAGGTCGTAGGCGTCGAGCAGTTCGCGGATGCCGACCGGGCCGCGGTCGGCTATCTCGGCAAGCAGCCCCAGCGAGCGGTCGTCGTGAACGGCGGCGATGACCCGACGGACGTCTTCGGGAACGCCGCGGGCCGAGGTCGCGAGCGGCGACTCGCCCTCGACGACGCTCAGAGCATCGTTGTCGACGTAGCGCTCCTCGCCGGTCGCCGGGTCACGGACGCGACTGCTCTCGCCCGACTGCTTCAACAGCAGGTATCGGTCGCCCGACTCGTCGCGTACGGTTCGCATGAAAGAAGATCGGTCAGTCGGCCGGTTATGCGTTCCGGACCGAACTACGCTTGATCGCGAAGCGAGACCGTCTCGGCTGTCTCGAGCCACGCAAGCGGGTTCTCGGCGTCGTAAAATACGACTCCGTTCTCGGTCTCGTACGCTTCGACCGAGTCAACGCCGTCCGGTTCGGGCAGGTCCGCACTGTGCTCGCCGTGAGCGCTTGCGTGGTCAGACATCTTCTCCTCCAGATTATGTTAAGTGTTACCACATTAAAGGTCTTGTTGCCGTCTGTGTTACACGTTCCGGCAGGGAGATGAAACCCGGCCGTCGGAAGACGGCCGAGGACGGTAACCCAGACGTTTTTATCGGCGGGTTCTAACCCGCAGTACATGACTGATTCGGGCCAGACAGGGCTCGGCGAGTTCGAGGACGGAGGCGGCGAGCGTCCCGCCGGGGAGGCGCAGGCCGTCGCCGGCAACGGCGGACAGCCGACCTCGGAGGTCGTCGATCCACTGGAGGAGGCAGTCCCGGACGCCCGGGGGACGGTCGATCTCACGGTGATGCAGGTGGACTACACCATCGCCGGAAGCGGCGAAGACGAGCGACCGATCATCCACGTGTTCGGCCGTACTGCGGACGAGAGGATAGAACACGTCGAGGTTCTGGGCTTTCAGCCGTATTTTTACGCGCCGACGGATACGCTGGACGACGAGAAACTCGACGACGGTCGGATCACCGGCTGGGAGGAGGGCCACGAGAGCATCCGCGGCGAGAAACTGACGAAGATCTACGGCCGGACGCCCCGAGACGTCGGGAACATCCGGGACCGGTTCGAGCATTACGAGGCGGACATCCTCTTCCCGAACCGGTTTCTCATCGACAAGGACATCGGTAACGGGATCCGCGTCCCCGAGCGCCGTGCGAACGACGACACGATACGTGTCCCGCACGAGGAGGTCGAACCCGTCGAGGGCGATTCGGACCCGCGAGTGAACGTCTTCGACATCGAGGTCGACGACCGCTCGGGGTTCCCGGAGGACGGCGAGGAACCGATCATCTGTCTCACCAGCTACGACACGTACGACGAGCAGTACGTCGCCTGGCTGTACGACGCGCCGGTCGGCGGCGTCGATGCGCCCGAGTCACTGTCGGACTACGACCCGATGCGCGAGGACGCAGACATCGAGGTTCGGACGTTCGACGAGGAGGAGGGGATGCTCGACGCGTTCGTGAGCTATATCGAGGAGACGGACCCCGACGTGTTGACCGGATGGAACTTCGAGGACTTCGACGCTCCGTACTTCCTCGACCGCATGGAAGTCCTCCAGAGCTACGACCACGAGTACGACCTCTCCATCGACCGCCTCTCGCGCGTCGACGAGGTGTGGCGCAGCGACTGGGGTGGCCCGGACATCAAGGGACGGGTCGTTTTCGACCTGCTGTACGCCTACAAGCGGACGCAGTTCACCGAACTGGAGTCGTACCGACTGGACGCCGTCGGCGAGACTGAACTCGGCGTCGGCAAGGAGCGGTACACGGGCGACATCGGCGACCTCTGGGAGAACGACCCGAAGCAGTTGCTCGA
Organism: Halostella sp. PRR32; assembly: GCF_034808085.1. NCBI lineage: Archaea > Methanobacteriati > Methanobacteriota > Halobacteria > Halobacteriales > Natronoarchaeaceae > Halostella > Halostella sp. PRR32. The sequence continues at coordinate 588,350 of NZ_JAXHGL010000003.1, read as the reverse complement.
ATACAACGTCAAGGACGTGGAACTGTGCGTCGAACTCGACCGGAAGCAAGACATCATCGCGTTCTGGGACGAGGTGCGCGCGTTCGTCGGGTGTAAGCTAGAGGACGCGACGACGCCCGGCGACGCGGTGGACCTGTACGTTCTGCACAAGGTCCACGGCAACTTCGCCCTCCCCTCGAAGGGACAACAGGAAAGCGAGGATTACGAGGGCGGCGCGGTGTTCGAACCGATCACGGGCGTCCGCGAGAACGTCACCGTCCTCGACCTGAAGTCGCTGTACCCGATGTGCATGGTGACGACGAACGCGTCACCGGAGACGAAAGTCGACCCCCAGACGTACGACGGCGACACGTTCGTCGCTCCCAACGGCACCCACTTCCGGAAGGAACCGGACGGCATCATCCGGGAGATGGTCGACGAGTTGCTGGAGGAGCGCGAACAGAAAAAGGCGATGCGAAGCGAACACGACCCCGACAGCGAGCGGTACGACCTGTTCGACCGCCAGCAGGCCGCGGTGAAGGTGATAATGAACTCGTTGTACGGCGTTCTCGGGTGGGACCGGTTCCGCCTCTACGACAAGGAGATGGGCGCGGCGGTGACGGCGACGGGTCGCGAGGTGATCAACTTCACCGAGGAAGCGGCCAACGAGATCGGCTACGACGTGGCGTACGGCGACACCGATAGCGTCATGCTCGAACTCGGCGGCGACATCTCCGTCGACGAGGCCATCGAGCAGTCATTCGAGATCGAGGAACACATCAACGGGTCGTACGACGAGTTCGCGAGCGAGGAACTGAACGCTCGGGAACACCGCTTCCAGATCGAGTTCGAGAAACTCTATCGGCGCTTCTTCCAGGCGGGCAAGAAGAAACGCTACGCGGGCCACATCGTCTGGAAGGAGGGCAAGGAAGTCGACGACGTCGACATCACGGGGTTCGAGTACCAGCGCTCGGACATCGCGCCGATCACGAAACGCGTCCAGAAGCAGGTTATCGACATGATCGTCCACGGGAAGGACAAGGAAGCCGTCAAGGACTACGTCCACGAGGTCATCGAGGATTACCAGAGCGGCAACGTCAATCTGGACGACGTGGGGATCCCCGGCGGCATCGGCAAGCGTCTGAACAACTACGACACGGACACCGCGCAGGTCCGGGGAGCGAAGTACGCGAACGCCCTGCTCGGAACGAACTTCGCCCGCGGGAGCAAACCGAAACGGCTCTACCTGGAGAAAGTACACCCCGACTTCTTCCGCCGTCTGGAAGCGGAGGAAGGGTTCGACCCGCAACGCGACCCGGTGTACGGCGCGTTCAAGAGCGACCCGGACGTCATCTGCTTCGAGTACGCGGACCAGATCCCCGAGGAGTTCGAGATCGACTGGGACAAGATGCTCGACAAGACGCTCAAGGGACCGATAGCACGCATTCTCGAAGCTCTCGATATCTCCTGGGACGAGGTCAAGTCAGGACAGGAGCAGACGGGGCTGAGCAGTTTCATGTGACACGTTCGCGTGTCCGAACGGACCCGGATCGATCAGGCAAACGGCCGGTGATCGTTTCCGTAATAGAAAATCTATTTTCCCGACAACGAAATCGAATACGGCGAAATGCGAAAGCATTATGGGGCGCACTGACCTTCGTTCAGACACCAGAGGAACATCCAGCATGGCAACATTAGAACTCAACAATCTCCACGCGGAAGTCGCTGAAGAGGGCGTAGACGAGCAGATTCTCGACGGGGTCGACCTCGAGGTGAAGTCGGGCGAGATCCACGCCCTGATGGGACCGAACGGGAGCGGAAAGTCGACGACGGCCAAGGTTATCGCCGGTCACCCGGCCTACGAAGTCACCGAGGGAGAAGTGCTCCTTCACCTCGAAGATGGCGACTTCGGCGGGGCGTTCGAGATCCCGGAGGACAAGCGTACCTGGGATCTGCTCGACCTGGAACCGAACGAGCGCGCCGCGCTCGGCGTGTTCCTCGGCTTCCAGTACCCCGCCGAGATCGAGGGCGTCACGATGACGAACTTCCTCCGCACGGCTCTCAACGCCAAACTCGAAGAGCGGGAAGAGCTGTTCGAAGACGAGGACGAACACGAAGAGGAAGAGGAGGAAGCGGGCTACGACACCTCCCCGATGGAAGGTCCCGCGGACGAGGGCGAAGTCGGCGTCGCCGAGTTCCAGCAGATCCTCTCCGAGAAGATGGAACAGCTCGACATGGACGAGAAGTTCGCCCAGCGCTACCTCAACGCCGGCTTCTCCGGCGGTGAGAAGAAGCAAAACGAGGTCCTCCAGGCAGCTATCCTCGAACCCGAGGTCGCCGTGCTCGACGAGATCGACTCGGGCCTCGACATCGACCGCCTGCAGGACGTCTCGAAGGGCATCAACGCCCTCCGCGACGAGCAGGGCACCGGCATTCTCCAGATCACTCACTACCAGCGGATCTTAGATTACGTCGAACCCGACCACGTCCACGTCATGCTGGACGGGAAGGTCGCCAAGAGCGGCGGTGCGGAACTCGCAGAGAAACTCGAAGACAACGGGTACGACTGGGTGCGCGAAGAGTTCTACGAGACGGCGTAACCGGATTCAACTAGAACCAACGCTATAAGCCCAGAACCTTAAACGATAATATCAACAATGAGCTCAGAACAAGACCACCTAAAAGAGACCGACACCGAGAAGCGCTTCGAATTCAAGAAAGAAGAAAGCGCGGCGGTGACCTCGGGCAAGGGACTGACCGAAGAAGTCGTCCGGATGATCAGCGACGACAAGGACGAGCCCGAGTGGATGCTGGAGCGCCGCCTCCGCTCGCTGAAGCAGTACCACGAGATGCCGCTCCCGACCGACTGGCCCGGCCAGCCGGACCTGACGGAGCTGGATATCGAGGAGATCGTACCGTACATCCGACCGGACGTCGACAAGCGCTCCGGCGCTGACGACTGGGACGACCTCCCCGAAGACATTCAGGACACCTTCGAACAGCTCGGCATCCCCGAAGCGGAGCGCAAGGCGCTTTCGGGCGTCGGCGCTCAGTACGAGAGCGAAGTCGTCTACCAGAACATGCAGGAGCAGTGGGAGGAGAAAGGCGTCGTCTTCTGTAACATGGACGAGGCCGTTCGGGAGCACCCCGAACTCGTCAAGGAGTACTTCATGACGAAGTGCGTCCCCCCGAGCGACAACAAATTCGCCGCGCTGCACGGCGCTGTCTGGTCCGGCGGCTCGTTCGTGTACGTCCCCGAGGACGTCACAGTCGAGATGCCCGTTCAGGCGTACTTCCGAATGAACAGCGAGGGGATGGGCCAGTTCGAACACACACTCATCATCGCCGAGGAAGGCTCCGAAGTCCACTACATCGAGGGCTGTTCCGCCCCGAAGTACGGCAGCCACAACCTCCACTCCGGCGGCGTCGAGGTGTTCGTCGGCGAGGACGCCCACGTTCAGTACTCGACCGTGCAGAACTGGTCGAAGAACACGTACAACCTAAACACCAAGCGCGCCATCTGCGAGAAGGGCGGCACGATGGAGTGGGTCTCCGGTAGCATGGGTTCGAAAGCGACCATGCTGTACCCGTCGACCATCCTCAAGGGCCGCGGCGCGACTGACAATCACATCACCATCGCCTTCGCGGGCGAGGGCCAAGACATCGACACCGGCGCGAAGGTGTACCACAACGCGCCGAACACCAAGTCCACCATCGAGTCCAAATCTATCGCGAAAGACGGCGGCCGCACGAACTACCGCGGTCTCGTCCACATCGCCGACGGCGCGGAGGGCTCCTCCACGTCCGTCGAGTGCGACGCGCTGATGTTCGACAACGAGTCCACGTCGGACACCATGCCGTACATGGAGATCCAGGAGTCGAAAGTCGATGTCGCCCACGAGGCGACCGTCGGGAAGATCGGCGACGAGGACGTCTTCTACCTCCAGTCCCGCGGACTGGACGACGACGACGCCAAGCAGATGATCGTCGCCGGGTTCATCGAGCCCATCACGGAAGAACTGCCCATCGAGTACGCGGTCGAGCTCAACCGCCTCATCGAGCTCGAAATGGAAGGGAGCCTCGGATAACATGAGTACGCAGGTACACGCCGCCCTCGACGAGGGTACGGTACGAGAGATCTCGGAATCGCTCGGGGAGCCGGAGTGGCTCCTCGAAACGCGGCTGGAGGCGCTCGACGCGCTGGACGACCTGGCGATGCCGAGCGTCATCCGGACGCCCGGCCGCGAGTGGACGAACCTCCACGACCTCGATTTCGAAGGGTTCGTCGACCCGCTCAACGCCGCCGAGAACAAGGACCAGGTCGGTCCGGACGAGGCAGAGGTTCTGCCGTTTGCCGAGGCCGTCGACGAACACGAGGAGCTCCTCAAGGAGCACTTCGGCTCCGTCGTCGACCCGCAGGACAACTACCTGACGGCGCTGTCGACGGCGCTGTTTAGCACCGGGACGGTCGTCTACGTCCCCGAAGGCGTCGACGCCGAGGACGTGAAGATCCGCACCGAGATGAACAGCCAGTCACTGTTCAACTACACGCTCGTCATCACCGAGAAGTCCGCCTCGGTCACGATCCTCGAACGGCAGTCCACCGGCGAGGACGTGGACGGCGAACGCTACTACTCCGGCATCGTCGAGGTCGCGGCCGGCGAGAACAGCAACGTCCAGTACGGCTCCCTCCAGAACGTCGACGAGGAGACGTACAACTACACGCTCAAGCGCGGTCACGCCGACACGTACGCCACCATCGACTGGATCGAGGGCAACATCGGCTCCCGGCTGACAAAAAGCTCCGTCGAGACGTACCTGAAAGGCGACTCCTCGGAGAGCCAGATCGTCGGTGCGTTCTTCGGTCACGGGGACCAGCACTTCGACGTGAACGCCCGCGTCTGGCACGAGGCCGAGCACACGACGGCCGACCTCGTGACGCGCGGTGCCCTCGACGACGAGGCGCGCTCCGTCTACGAGGGCGTTCAGGACGTCGGCAGCGACGCGTGGGACACCAACTCCTACCAGCGCGAGAACACGCTGATGCTCTCGGACGAGAGCGAGGCCGACGCGTCCCCGAAACTGATCATCAACAACCACGACACCGAGGCGTCTCACAGCGCCACGGTCGGGCAGGTCAGCGACGAAGACCTGTTCTACATGGAAACCCGCGGGACGGACCCCGAGAGCGCGGAGAACATGCTCGTCGAGGGCTTCTTCGTGCCAGTGCTCGAAGAGGTCGCCGTCGACGAACTCCGCGACGATCTGACGGATCTCGTCGCGGCCAGGCTGCGCGAGTAAAGCGGCCATTTCGTGACCGCGGGAACACGGCCGGCGTAGTCCGCGAGTACCGAGACGTGACCTGTTTTCTCCCCGGTTTCGCAGTTCGGTAAAGTAGGGAGGGTTAAGTGACCCCCGCACTGAACGGTAGATATGAGTCTGGGTCAACGTGTCTCGACTGACCACCAGCTCGCGCGACTCCTCCAGATAGGTGTCGTGCTGGAGGAAGTGGTCGAGGCGCGCGCCTATCGCCACCTCGAATCCCTCGCTGCGGACGAACGGGAGGAACTCGGCGACGAGATAGTCCACTTGCTCGAACACGCCGCCGAGGAGTCCGAGGAGCACCGGGAACGGCTGGAAGGATTGGTCGAAGAACTCGACGCGGACACCGTCGCTTACGAGGAGATCGAACGACTGGTCGAGGCCCAGTACGGCCAGACGAGTCCGGACGATTTCGACGGAGTGCTGTACGATGCGCTCTGTAACGAAGAGACGGCCTACAAGTTCTACGACGACCTCATCGAGGCGGTCGAGGCGAGCGACGCCGACTACGCCGTCGACCGCGACCGACTCCTCGACACGCTGAAGTCGATCCGAGCGGAGGAGGAAGAGGGCGTCGAAGAAGTCACAGAGATCATGGAGCGGCGAGAATGAACTGGGACACACATCGGCGGCGAGGGGGTAACGCATGAACACGGGAGACCAGTATCTAAAGGCGATCTACCTCGCACAGCGACTGGAGGACGGTCCGGCAGCGACGGGAACGCTCGCAGACATGCTGGATGTCAGCCCCGCCAGCGTCAACGAGATGATTGGAAAGCTCGAAGAGCGGGGCATGGCCGACCACGAGAAGTACAAGGGCGTCACGCTCACCGACGAGGGCATCGCACAGGCCGAGGACGCGCTCCAGACCTACTGCATCATCGAGCGCTTCCTCGCCAACGTCCTCGAAGTCGAGGACTTCCGCGGCGAGGCCCGCGCCCTGGAGAGCGTCATCGACGACACCGTCGCGGAGCGACTCGACACCATCATCGACCGCCGTGCGGAATGTCCCGACTGCTTCGATGCCGGGGAAGACAAGTGCGAGTATCTCGAACCGGTCGTCGAGAGTGCTGACTGAGCGGCGGTTCCGTCGGACGAAACGGTAACTCATAAACGGACCAGGCGAGTACTGTTATCCGAAGTCCCCTAGAAGTCGCGAACGCGGAAGCGTTGCGGGACCGGAAAGCAGACAGTGCAGTCCCGTGGTGTAGTGGCCAATCATATGGGCCTTTGGAGCCCACGACGGCGGTTCGAATCCGCCCGGGACTACTTCTGCCGTGAGCAACTACGCTAGCGGCGAGTCTCCTCGCGGATTCCGCACCCAAAAACCCAAAGGACGAGAGGATTTGACCCGCCCGGGACAATAACACCGTTCTTAGATCACTTCGGAGACAGCCGAACGCTCCGCTGTCGAAACTACGGTTCCGGTGCGAACCACGCGAGCGCTATACCGACGACGCCCACGGCTCCCGCCACCACGAACGCCGTCCCGTAGCCCGTCGCTCCGATCAGCGCGCCGGCGGCGATGGGAGCGACGAACGCGCCGGCGAGGCCGATGCTGGTCAGGAGGGCGACGGCCGTGGCGGCCACTTCCGGCGCGACGAGTTCGCGGACGTAGGCGAACACGAGACCGAGACAGAGCTGGATCGCGAACCCCGCAACGAGGAGCGCGGCGACGACCACGGGGACGGTCCGGATGGCGGTGAACCCGGCGATGACCGGCGCGGCGACGAGGAACGAAAGCAGGATGACCGGTCTGCGACGACCGCCGAACAGACGGTCAGACAGGACGCCGCCGGTCATTCGCGAGAGCGCGCCGACTGCGGGAAACAGCGCGGTGAGCGCGCCGCTGACCGCCAGCGACAGGTGGACTTCCTCTGCGAAGTACGACGGTGCCCAGCTGTTGACGAAGAGATAGAGCGCGTAGCCGAGAAACCCGAGCCCGCAGACGAGCAGGACCTGTCGGTTCGTGACGACGGACCGGAGATCCTGCAGCGTCGGCGTCGGCGTATCCGTGGCTCGTCCCAGCCCGCGGCTGGTCGGCCAGAACACAGCCAGTCCGACGACGGCGAGGCCGGTAAATACGGGAAACACCGCCGGCCAGCCGAACGTCGCGGCGACGATCGGACCCGTTCCCTGTCCGATGGCGAAGCCGATAGGCCCGCTGGCGGTGAACGTCGCGACGGCCGACGCCTGGCGGCTGGCGTCGAACGCCCGGCCGACGATGTCGATGCCGGCGTTCCAGACGACGACGTAGGCGATGCCGCCAAGCACCCGCGAGGCGAGCAGTGACCGGAACGAACCAGCGGTTGCGGCAAACCAGCCCCAGATACCGGCGATCAGGAGGACGCCGACGGCGACCGCGACCGCCCGGCGGGAGTTGGTTCGGTCGAGGACGATACCGACGGGGACGCTCGCGACGACGGCAGTTCCGAACATGACGCTGACGACGAGTCCCGCGGAAGACGGACCGACGCCGAGAGATTTCCGGATCAACGGCGTCACGCTCGCCGGGACGAGTTCGTACGCACCGAGGGCGATCGACATGAGGCTCGCTCCCACGATCAGACCCGTCCCTGATCGGTCGCTGGCGGTCGTCCTGCCGGTCTCGACTGTTTCCTGTGGACGCTCGCTACTCGGCACTGAACCGTGGTTTCTCCGCCCCTCGTATCAAGCTGTCGTAATAACAGAGCGACAGCCCGGCGGTGGAGATCCGGTCAAACGTGTCCGACATCGCAGTAGAGTCGGGCGCGGCGGCCGCGGTTCGGGCTCCCGTTTACGGTCCGTATGACTCCCGACCGGGGACTCCTCGCCGTCTTCGGAGACGAGCCAGTACGCGGCCGATTCGTCGTCCGTTCCGGGAACGACCACAGTGTTGCCTTTCGACGCGATCCGGTCGCGTTGCTGTCTGTCGATATGCCTCGCATCGGAGTTTCGATCCGTCGCGCCATCCCTTCTGGTATCCTCGTTGGATTCGTCTCGCGGTGGGCGGGTCGTTTTCGGCGGTCGGTCAGAGAAGATTCATTACGAATGCCTCTCACTGACCGTATATGCGTACCCTCCTACTCGGAATAGTGGTCGTGCTGTCGGTCCCGGCGATGGCTATGCCCGCCACCGTCGTGGCGGACGCCACACAGGAATCGAGCCCTGACGGTCCACCCAACCCCTGCGTGGGAACGATGACGGAGCAACCCGACGAGGAGACCCTGATAAGCATCCAGGGGATCCGGCTGACGGACGACGGATACGTGAAGAAACCGGCCATGCTCGTCTCGTTCGCGCCGAACGGTTCGTTCGAGTGGGCGCGGAACGCGTCCGCTCACGGCCGTTCGTGGGCCTACGACGTCGACCCGATGGACAACGGCGACCTCCTGTTCGCGACGACCGAACACGGCGTCTCGCTGGTCGGCCGTCTGGACCCGGACGAGAACGAGTACGTCTGGCTGGAGCGGTTCGAAGAACCGGAAAGCGACGAGAACCCGCATGTGATCGACGCCCACGACGCCGACCGACTCAACGAACACGAGATAGTGATCGCGGACAAGGGCGAGGGGCACGAGCGTCTCCTCGTGTACAACCGGACCCGCGGTGAGGTCGTCTGGGAGTGGCGGTTCGAGGACCACCCCGAGGTGTTCCCCGAGAGCGGCGGCGGTCCCGCCGAGGACTGGACTCATCTCAACGACGTCGAAGCCGTCGGCGACGACCAGTTCATGATCTCGGTTCGGAACTTCGACCAGGTCGCGTTCGTCAACCGAACGACGGGCGAGGTAGACCTCATGCTCGGCGAGGACGACAACTACGACATACTGAACGAACAGCACAACCCGGACCACCTGCGTGGCCCCGACGGCGAGCGAACCGTGCTGGTCGCCGACAGCGAGAACGACCGCGTCGTCGAGTACGCGTACGACGACGAGACGGAGTCGTGGGACCGCGTCTGGGCGGTGACAGGGATGGACGAACCGCGAGACGCCGACCGCCTGGAGAACGGGAACACGCTCATCGCCGACCGGATGGGCCACCGACTGGTCGAGGTGAACCCCCAGGGCGAGGTCGTCTGGGAGGTGTACACGCCGTGGGAACCGTACGACGCCGAGCGGGGTAACGTCGACGAGTCCGACGGGCCGACGATGCGCGAACTTGGTGCAAACGGGAGCTACGAGGCCCGCGGGGGCGCTAACTTCACCGGCGAGGACATCGAGAAGTGCGCGGCGTCGATGTACGAATTCGCCCGTCAAACGAACGGCGACTCGAAGGAGGAAACGAGCGGCGTTTCGATGTCGAACGGCAGTATCGTCACGGGTGACGGAACCGAAATTCCGGTTGTTCCCCTCGCAGCCGGGAGCGTCGTGGTGGTCGCACTGGCGGCACTGGCGTACCGCCAGTGGAGTTGAGAAGAGGAGTACACCTGCCGTTTCGAGCGTTTACACGGAGCCGTCAGCCGAGGGTGTGGGAAGTCGCCAGTGGACGCGAGAGATGTGTCGGAGAGTTGCCAGTGCTGAAGCCGAGAGCGAACCGGAGAGTGAAGCGAAAAAGCGGACTGCTCCGGTTCTCAGTCGCGTACCTGACTGCTGAAGCGGTCGAAGCGGTTGCGGACGGCAGCGAACAGGCGACGGCGGTTGAAGACTACCTCGCTGAGCCCCCAGAAGACGGCGAGGACGCCACCGAGAGCCACTGAAAGCGCCGTCCACGAGTCCATCCACACCGGTCGGACCCACGGTTCGACATGCGCCCAGCGGGTCGCCAGTTCGTTCGTCTCGTCCTCGATGACCGTTCCCGAGCCCACGTCGATGATCGCGTCGGCGACGGTGTAGCGGCCCGCCGGCCCCTCGTCGTCACCGCCGTGTACCGTGTAGCTCCCCGACGCACCCTGTTCGCTTATTGCCGGTCCGTTCGACCCTTTCTCCCCTCGTTCGGCGTCGTACGGGGCCCACCCGGCGTGGAACTCCCAGACGACCTCACCCTGGGGCGTCACTTCGACGACGCGGTGGTTCAGCGTGTCCGTGACGAGCGTGTTCCCGTTCTCCAGGCGGTCGGCGTCGCGGGGCCAGTTGAACCCGTCGACCGACCAGGTTCGTTCCCACGAACATTCATCCGGCGGCGTCCCGGCTCCGAGTCGGGGGTCCGCGTCGCCGCAGTTCCGTTCGTACTCGACGACGCGGTCGTTCTCGCTGTCGGCGACGACCATGACCGGCGTCCCGTCCGCCCGTTCGAAGTAGTCCGGGTTGTGCTGTTCGAAGAGGATATCGTGGTTGTCGTCCTCGCCGAGTCGCATGACGATCTCGTCGGTCTCGCGGTCGATGACTATCGACTGGTCGAAGTTCCGCGGCGACGCCAGGACGTACCGGTCGCCGTCGCCGATCACTTCAGCGTCGTTGACGTGGGTCCAGTCCTCGCCGAACCCGCCGTCCGTGTCCTCGGAGTAGTGGTCGCGGAACTGCCATTCCCACTCAGTCTCGCCGGTCGCGTTGTCCGCGATGAACAGGCGGTCGTTGCTGACGCCGTTCTCGTACTCGCGCATGTTGGCGACGAGCAATCGGTCGTCGGAGATGTAATCCACGTTGTGGGTGTCCTCTAGGTCGTACTGTTCGGTCCAGACCGGTTCGTTCGTCTCCGGGTCGAACTCGAAGACGACGGTTCCGCCGGGATTGGTGGAAGTAACGAAGAGGTTCCCGTTCGCCATCGGGTCAACGTCGTAGAACCAGCGCGCGCCGACCTCCTCGCCGTCGAAGTTCCAGAGGAGTTCGGCGTTCTCGTCGGCGGCGACGAGACGGGCGGGCTTTTTGGGGTCACCGGTGCCGTCGAAGTGGAACCCCTGAATGCTGACGTACGTCTCGTTATCGGCCGTTCGCTCGACTGTCCCGGGGCCGAGTTCGACCGACTGCGGGTTGAACGCGGCGTACACGCCCGGTGCGAGGAGGACGCAGACGAACACTGCGAGGGCGCCCCGGACGAGCCAACGACGCGGAGGGAGTGCGTCACGGTCCAATTCCATACGCTCTCTGGGAAGCACCGCTACGAATTCCTTGTGGTGTCGACCTCCGGAGAGAACGCAAGTTCCGATCAGGGACCCGAACCCATCGACCCGCACCGCTGCCGAACGTTCGCGTTACGGGCGACGAATTTCGAGCCCGTGAGCGGCGACGTCTTCCAGAATCGCGTCCCACCCGCCAACGGTCACCTGACCGTCGTCCGTCTCGACGACGAGACGCGCCACCTCGGGAAGGACGAACGTCTCCTCGGCGTCTAACGAGCTTTCGAACACGTAGTCCACTACTTGACCCTCCCAGGTTCCGCTGCGACCCGTGTCGGTGTTGTGACCCTCGACGTACACACTGATGTCACCGCTGACTTGCGGTTCCTGTCCGTCCGACTGTTCCGGTTCGCCCTGCTGACTACCCATAAGGTCGATGTGGTCGATGATAGCTCGCCAGGGTGTGAGATAGCGCCGGGGATAAGAGAACTCAGTCTGAATCCGTTTCGACCCCATCCAGAACTGCTCGCTGTACCGCTGGAACATCTCGACCATGCTCTCGTCTCTCGTGATCAGCGACGGGCGGGTCACAGCAGGCGACGCGAGGCCGCGGAAGACGCCGTACTCCCGGTCGGCGGCGACGACCAGGTCAGCCGACGGTCGGTGACGGACGACCAACCCGTCGGGAAACGCCGCGTCCTCGACCGTTGCCCTATCGTCCGCCTGGACGAGCAAGCGGACGGTCACGCCGCGCTCTAGCGCCGAGCGGATGTCCCCGCGCAGGTCGGCGTACCAGTCCATCGGCAACGAGAGAAAGAGCCACCACTCCGCGCTCTCTACCGCATCACGGATGTGGCGACGCGTCGACGATTCGTGGTTCACGACGGTGACAAAGCCCATCGACGTGTCGACCTCGTCGAACCGCTGTCCGAGGTCGGCTATCGCGGTGTCGACGTTTGACTCGAACCGGTCCAAGCGTTGCTCTTTCAGTTCGGTCAGCCCCACTTCCGGCGGCACGGCCACGGCCTCTTTCCCACCGCTCCCCTCGTGGATTTCGAGAAGGCCGAGTTTCTTGAGGTCGTCGACCACGTCGTAGATCCGCTGTTGCGGGATGTCCGATTCGTCGGACAACGCCGACAGGCGAGCGGTGCCGAGACTCACTGCGGCGACGTAGGCGCGCGACTGATACTCAGTCAGACCGATCTCTTGCAGGAGGTCGACGATCGAGTCGTCCATCTACGCTCCCCCGGTCCCTCCCCCGCGCTGACAACTCTGCCGTCGGTCTCGGTTCATGCTGTGTGCACTACCCGGTTCGGTCAAATAACCTTCGAAGACAGTGGTCAATGGTATCACGTACTGTCGGCTGTAACCGATTGTGGGGCTTCGCCGGATCGGTACGGCGAACGTCTACAAGGACGTACAGCCGCAAGTATCGGTCATTCCCACGCATCGACAACTGGGACGGCCGCGTTCGAACTGAACGCGTCCGACTCCCGGACGGAACAGGGATCGAGCGGTGCCGGGGCGAGGTCGAACACGGCCCGAAGGAAGGCGAACGGTGCGGCCGCCGCCCAGGCCTGCGGTCGGCAGGCGGACGGGTACGGAACGGGGTCCACGACGCCGTCGAACCCGCAGAACAGTTCCGGCGCGCTCTCTCCGTCGATCCGAGACAGCGCGTCGAGTTGAGCCGCGGCGACGGTTTCGGCGTCGTCGTGGCGCTCGTAGCGTGCCAGACCGAGAGCGACCAGCGCGTTGTCGTGAGGCCACACCCCGCCGGCGTGGTACGAGACGGGGCTGTACCCGTCGTCGTCCGCGCTCAGAGTTCTGAGGCCCCACCCCGAGAACAGGGCAGGGTCCAGCAGGCGGTCCGCCACGGCGTCGCCCCGGCGGTCCGGGACGATGCCCGACCAGAGACAGTGACCGACCGTCGAGATGACCGTGTCGACCTGCCGTCCGTCGACGGTCAGCGCGGCGGCGTAGAACTCCCGGTCGGGCATCCAGAACGCCTCGTCGAACCGCGCCGCGAGCGCCGCCGCGCGGGCCGTGAGATCGCTCGCTAGCTCGTCGTCACCGCGAACGGCGGACGCCAACTCCGCCGCTCTCGTCAGCGCGTCGTACACGTACCCCTGTACCGCAGCGCTGGCGAGCGGCGGCGACGCCTGCGTGCCGTCCGTGTGCTGGACCCCGTTCGCGCTGTCGCGCCACACCTTGTGGACGACGCCGCCGAGGCCGAGTTCCCGGTAGTAGAGAAACGGGTTGTCCCCGACGGCCTCAACCTGCCGTTCGATCCAGTCCAGAGCGGCGTCGAGAGCGCCCCACAGGTCCGTCACGAGTTCGTCGTCACCGGTCCATCGCCACGTTTCGTGGAGCAGTACCGCCCACAGCGGCGTCGCGTCGACGGAGCCGTAGTAGGGAGTCTGCGGGATAGCACCAGTCCGGGCGAGTTCTCCACGCCGGATCTCGTGAAGGATCTTCCCCGGTGACTCATCGCGGCGTTCGTCGGTACAGGTGCCCTGTCGGGCCGCCAGATACCGGACCGTTCCCCGGGCGAGCGCCGGCGCGACCGGCAACAGCGAGTACGAGGAAAGCAGGGAGTCGCGGCCGAACACTGTGACGAACCAGGGAGCGCCGGCGAGGGGCACCGGCCCCTGATCGGTGACGGTCGTCAGTGCCGATACGTCCCGGCGAGCCTGTCGAAAGATCCGGTCGTACTCCGCGTTCCCGGTACGGATCGGCCCGTCCAGGATGAACGGGCCGTCGCTGCGAGTTTCCGGGCGTCCCTCGTCACCCGCCACGCGCTCGCGGTGAGCGTCGCCGTTACTCGTCTCGCTGAGTGGTTCGTCACTGTCGCCGTTGCTCGTCTCGCCGACTGCCCCCTCACCGCTTTCCGCCGCTCCGTCGCCTGCAGGTGACGGCGTCGCCCGAACGGTGGACTCGCCGCGGGGGACAACCTCGACGGTGGTACGCCAGCGCTCCTGCGGCGAGAGCGTCGGGGAAAACGTCGCCGTGCAGTGGTCGAGACGCGTCGGTTCGGCGTCGAACGTAACTGTCGTCTCCAAGAGTGTCGTCCCCCCGTTCCCGTCCGCCTGGTCGGAGGCGAACGTGACGGTGCGGTCGTCGACGGTCGTACTGACCGCTCGGTCGGTCGCCTCGTGGATCCCGCGGACCTCGAAGATGTCGGTAAAATCGGCGTCAAAGCGAACCGTGACCTCGAACGTTCGCTCCTCCGGGAAGTGGTTGTGCAGGTCGAACTGCTCGACTACCGCGCCTTCGCTGACCGTCTGTCGGCGGGTCAGGGCGACGGTCGCGTGCTTGGTCGTGACGGTGTCGGAGATCTCGTTTACCGTCGTTCCGACGCTCGCGTACCGTCTCGTCCGTCGCGTCGGCGGGCGGCGGTCGTCGCTGACCAGCGTCAGATCGATCCCCGCAACATCCGCGGCCAACGGGAGGAGATAGCGCGTATCGCCGTGGTACAGCCCTCCCGCGTCGGATCGCTCGTCGGCGACGAGGTACGTCACGCCGTCCACCAGAGTGTTCACAGTCCCGACTCCGAGGGGAGCGCCAAAAGGGTTTTTATATTCACCACTACACGTGGTGGTCAACAGCTGCACTGTCGTCCGATTCCCTACGTTTATGCGGGAGGGAGTTCCTGTGGTTGACGAAGATGTTTGCCGCTGGACATTCCGCCGAGCGGCCGACCGCAAGCAGGCGGTCGCTACTCGCTGCAGTGGGGAGTAGCGGCCTCGCGGGGATCTCGGGGTGTTCGCGGATTCTGGGGACTAGCGGTGGTACCGGTATCACGCTCGAATACGTCGAGGTAGCCGGCGCACGGACGAAAGCGATGTTCCAGCCTATCGTCGACGAACTGAACGCGGCGTACGACGACGAGGTCGACCTCCAGTTCACCCAGATCCCCTACGAGAACATGCGGAGCCAGTTACAGAGGCGCGTCGGCGGCGGGAACGCGCCCGACATCGCGGCGCTCGACCAGATATGGCTCGGCGCGTTCGTCGACGCCGGCGTTCTCCTCGAACTGGACGCGGTGGCGGACGACACCGACCTCGACGACTTCCTCGACCCGTTCGTCGAAACCACTCGATTCGACGGGCATCAGTACGCCTTTCCGACGACGACAGACGTTCGCGGGATGTACTGGAACAAAGCGGCGTTCGAGGACGCGGGTCTCGACCCCGAATCGCCGCCGGAGACGTGGCCGGAACTGTTAGACGCCGCCGAGACCCTCCACGACCCGCCCGGCAGGTACGGCGCGACCCAGTTCGTCAACGGCGGCCGCTGGACCGTGAACCTCTTCTCGGCGGGCGGGAGCGTGATGAGCGACGACGGCACCGAACCCCGCTTTCAGGAATTGCCGGGCGCGTCAGCCGCCGCGTTCCTCGACGACCTCTACAACGGCCGGCGCGTGGGTCCGCCGGACCCGGCGTACCGAAACAGCGCACAGACCGCCCGCGAGTTCCTTCAGGGGCAGTACGCCATCACCGTCGTCGAGGGGTCGTGGCTGGACTACTTCTGGCGCAACCTCGGCAACGAAAACTCCGAGATGGTCGAGCGGTTCGGCTTCGCGCCCACACCTCGGCCGGCGGGGGGAGAGACGGCGACGATGAGCGGCGGCCACGTGTGGACCGCGTTCGAGGACACCGACCATCCCGGCGTCGTGCGGGACTTCCTCCGAATCGCGACGGAGCGGGAGTTCATGCAACACCTCGCCGCCGAGGCCGGAGAGATCCCAACCAGAGAGTCGCTTCAGGACGAGGACGAGGTGTGGGCCGAGATCCTCTACGCCGATACCGTCCGCGACATCCTGTCCGAAACGAGGCTACGGCCCGTCCGGAACTGGCCGGTCGTCGCCGACTCGCTCGGGCCCGCCCTCCAGCAGGTAGCGTTCGACGAGCAAGCGCCCGAGACGGCGCTGAACGCGGCCGCAGAGGAGGTACGGTCGAAACTCGGATGACTGACGACGCCGGGACCACGCGACCCGACCACCGAGAACCGGACGGCGCTACAGTCGCTCGGCGAGAACCGGACGGCGCTATAGCCGACCGCCGAGAACCGGCCCTCACTCTAACGGAACGCGTCTTCGAGGCCGTCGACCGTCGTCTCCCGTATCTCTTTCTCGTCCCCGCGCTCGCTCTCGTCGCTTCTCTCGTCGTGTATCCGGTCGTCCGGGCAGTCGAACTCAGCCTCCACGAGGTGGTACTCATCAACCTGTCCGACCAGCAGTTCGTCGGGGTGTCGAACTACGCCACCGTCGTCTCGGACCCCGTTTTCGCGACGGTGATGCGAAACACCGTCGTGTTCGTCGGCGCGAGCGTGCTGGGACAGGTCGCCGTGGGCCTGGGGCTCGCGCTGTTGCTCGAACGGCGGTGGCTCGGCGGTCGATTGACGCGCTTGTTCCGGTTGGCGTTCGTCCTCCCGTGGGCGACGACGGGCGTCATCGTCGCTTTCTCGTGGCAGTTCATGTTCCACCCGCGGATGGGGATCGTCAACGAGACGTTGCGGGCGCTCGGCGTCGCGACCCCGCCGACCTGGCTCAACAGCACCCGGTGGGCGATGGCCGCCGTCATCGTCGCCACCGTCTGGCGCGGGGTCCCGTTCTCGCTCATCTTCCAGACCAGTGGCCTCCAGAGCATCCCGTCGCGACTGTACGAGGCCGCCGACGTCGGAGGCGCGTCCCCGGTCCAGACCGTCCGCCACGTTACCGTCCCGCTGCTGTGGCCGTTCGTCGCTATGAACCTCGTGCTGGTCACACTGTTCACCGTGAACGTCTTCGACATCGTCTTCGTCATGACCGGCGGCGGTCCGCTCCACGCGACCGAGGTGCTGTCGCTGTACATGTACGAGACGGCGTTCGACGTGGGGGCGTTCGGGCGGGCCAACGCTGTTGCGGTGATCCTGTTCGGACTCAACGTCGCCGTCGTCGCGCTCTATCTGGTCGCGTTCGACCGTGGAAACGGGGGTGCGCGATGAGGTCTCGTCTGATAGCGTTGCGGTATCACGCTCGCGACCGACTGCGTGCCGCCCGTCGTTACCCGGAGCGGACGGCCGCCCGTGCCGCGACGGTGGTCACCCTCGCGACGAGCGCGGCGTTCATCGCGCTCCCGCTGTACTGGCTGTTCTCGGCCGCGTTCCGTCCACAGGAGGGGATCGAAGTGCCGCCGCCGCTGTTTCCCGGCCGGGTGACATTCGATAACCTGACTGCCGTCCTCGCCGAAACCGCGTTCCCGACGTACTTCGTAAACAGCGTCGTCGTCTCCGCCCTGACGGTGGTTCTGGCCGTCGTCATCGCGACGCCGGCGGGGTACGCGCTCTCCCGATACGACCTGCGGTACGAGCGAGCGTTCATGCTCGCGGTACTACTCGTCCAGATGATACCCCTGCTCGCCCTCGTCACGCCGCTGTATCAACTGTTTGCGGCCGCCGGGCTACTCGACACGCTGGCCGTTGTGATAGTCACTGACACCGTGATGGTCGTCCCCGTCGGTATCTGGCTGATCAAGGAGTACTTCGACACCCTCCCGGAGGGACTCGAAGAAGCCGCCCGCGTCGGCGGCGCGACGCGACTGCGGGCGTTTCTCGTTGTCCTCCCGCTGGCGCGTCCCGCCGTCGGGGCGACGGCCGTCTTCGCGTTCGTAGTCTCGTGGAACCAGTTCGTCATCCCGCTCACGTTCACGTCCAGCCAGGCGGTGTGGACGTTCCCGGTGGGGCTCTACGAGTTCATCTCCCGCAGAGGGGTCGTGAACTGGCCGCTTCTCGGCGCGGCGAGCCTCTGGGCAATGGTCCCAGTACTGGTGTTGGTCGCCGCCTTCCAGCGCCAGTTCGTCGCCGGGCTTTCGGGCCGGTTCGGCGGAGGGCGGAGATGACGGCGACAGACACCGAGAGTGACCGACCATGACCGACATCGAACTCGACGGTATCGACGTATCGTACGACGGAGTGACGGCGGTGACGGGCGTCGACCTCCGCGTCCGCGACGGGGAGTTGCTCGTCCTTGTCGGCCCGTCCGGATGCGGGAAGACGACGTTGCTCCGGACGATAGCCGGCCTGGAGCACCCCGATGCTGGCGAGGTAGTGATCGACGGACGACGCGTGACCGACCTGCCCGCCCGCAAGCGCGACGTCAGCCTCGTCTTTCAGGACTTCGCGCTGTTTCCGCACCTGACCGTCCGCGAGAACCTCTCGTTCGACCTCCGGATGCAGGGGTACGACGACGCCGACGACCGCGTTCAGGACGTGTCCGAGATACTGGAGATCGGCGGGCTGGTAGACCGGTCCATCGACGAACTCTCGGGCGGGCAGAAACAGCGCGTCGCGCTGGGTCGCGCGATCGTCACCGAACCCGCGGCGTTCCTGCTCGACGAACCGCTAGCGAACCTCGACGCGAGCCTCCGCGAGCGGATGCGGACGGAAATTGCCCGCCTACAGGACGACCTCGGCGTCACGACGGTTCACGTCACGCACGACCAAGCCGAGGCGCTGACCATGGGTGACCGCGTGGCCGTCGTACGGGACGGCCGGATAGCGCAGGTCGGGACTCCCGAGGAAGTCTACCGGTCGCCCGCGTCGGTGTTCGTTGCGGGGTTCGTCGGTAGTCCCGCGATGAACCTCCTCCGCGGACGGTACGATTCCGACGTGGATACAGTGGAGATAGGGAGTGACGAAGACGCTGCCGACCCACAGGCCGCGACCGCGGGAGTCGAACCCGCAGGCGAGGAGACCAACGACTCACAGACCGTGCCCGTCGGTGTCGGCGGCATCGAGGACGACAGCGCGGTGGTGCTCGGTATCCGCCCCGAACACGTCGAGGTAGAACCCGAGCGGCGTCGGGACGACGGCTGGTTCGACGCGACCGTCGCCTTCGACGAGTTCCGCGGCGCGGACAGGTACGTCTACCTCGAAGCGGCGGGCTGTCCGGAAATCACCGCCCGAGTCCCCGGACGCAGTTCCGTCAGCGTCGGCGAAACGCTGGCGGTCCGGTTCCCACCCGAGCGACTCCACCCCTTCGACGCCGACACGGGGCAGCGGATCGCGACGGGTGAGCAGGCCGAATCGGAGGCTGCCGCACCCGAAGGTGACCGGTGATGACCGGGTACGCACGCCTTCCGGCGGTCGACCTCGACGGCGCGGAAACGGTGTTCGAACCGTCGGACGGGGGCGAGGGCCACTGGGTCGGAGCGCCCTGCGTCCACCGGCACGACGGAACGACCTATCTCGCCGTCCGGTGGCGCGACCCCGAAAGGCGGGGCTACGCTGTTGCTGTGTACGAGCGGACTGCACCGGACGAGTTCGACGAGCGAGTCCGTCTCACGGCGGACGCCCTCGGCGCGGTCAGCGTCGAGCGCCCCGCGCTGGTCACTGACCCGCGGACCGACGACCTGCACTGCTATCTTCCCGTGGAACACGGCGAGAACGACTGGACCGTCCAGAAACTCGACGCCGCAGCGGATCCGTCCGGATTCGACCCGGGCACCGCACGGGACGTACTCGTCCCGGAACCGGGAACGACCGACGAGGAGACCGTCAAGGACCCCTGTATCGTCACGCTCGGCGGCCGTTACTACATGTTCTACGCGGGCCACGACGGCGTCTCCGAGCAGGCCCACCTGGCGACGAGCGCGGACGGCGAAACCTGGACGCGCGCGGAGACCAACCCGGTCCTCGGCCGGAGTGGATGGCACGACCACCACACCCGCGTCACTGCGGTCTGCCCCGCGCCGGACGCCCCCGTGTGGCTCGTCTTCTACGACGGGAGCGCCACCGGCGATTACGGCGCGACGTGGAACCTCCGGACCGGCGTCGCGATAGCCCGGGACCTCCGGCGGCCGGTCGACACCACCCCCGACGAACCCGCACTCTCTGCACCCGTCAGCGGCGGCGAAACCGGGCTCGACAGCTTCGGGACGTGCCGGTACGTCGATATTCTGGACGACGGAGACGAGCGCGAACTGTTCGCGGAAGTGGCCCGGACCGACGGAGCGTTCGAACTCAGACGGTGCAGTCTCTCGGAGCGGTAGTCGCTGCCCCGCCTCCGAGAGCGCCTCATCGCGTCGGGTCGATAGCGACGGAGACAGCGTTCACTCTCTGGAACGCTAAACAGTTGGGGTGAAGTTTTTATAGGTTGTGCCGTGAACTATGAGATAGGAATTCACCACTCCGGAAGGTGAAGATATATGAACGCTGAAAACCTCACCGCGGTCTCCCGCGAACGGACGATAGAAGAGTTCGACGAAGTGTTCGATCTGCTCGCACATCCGCACAGACGGACCGTTATCGACGAACTCGAATCGGACGTGACGGTCACCGTCCGCGAACTCGCGGAGCGGATCGCTGAGCGTCGGGACTCGGCTTCGCTGTCCAGCGCCCGGATAGCGCTCTGCCATAATCACCTGCCGCGACTGGCTGAGGCGGGGGTCGTGAGCTACGACCACGACGAGAAGCGGTGTGAGCTAAACGACGCCGCGGCCGTCCGGGCCGTCCTTGCTACCGCTAGAGAACAGGTCTGATGGCACCGCTCTAGCCGTCCGGTTCGTGCCGACGGGAAGTCTAGTCTGCCCCGGGACAACTAGGCGCTTGCGTGCAGGTTTTCACCTTCTGTGGTGGTGAATATCAATCGGCCAACATGATTTATGTATCGGCGGGCAGAAGAGGTGTTATGCACAGCGAGGGGCCAGTCGGAGTCGAAATCGCGAAACGGATCGCAAGCATCGAAGACGTAGACCCGACAGATCTCGAACCGCCGCTTTACGACGCCATCGACCTCGACGCGCTCGACGCGTTCCTCCGGAGTTCTCACCCGGACGAGACTACCGTCGAGTTCAGGTACGAACAGTACAGTATCACCGTCGACAGCGCGGGGGATGTCTGCGTGGACGTGCCGTACGACACCGCTAGCGGGAGTCAGTCGCAGAAGCGACAGACGTCCGACTGACTTCCGTACGGAAGTCGGTAGCGACTGCTGAGTTCCCGCGACGACCCGAAAGCGAACCGTCCGACGAAGTTATCCCCGCAGCACCCGTCCTCGAAACGGATGACTGAGGGAACCGACGCGGACGTGGCTGACGCCCAGACGGCCGCAGAGCGACGCGACGAGGTCGTCGCGCGTGTAACCGACCACGCGGGCCAGATAGCGCGCGAACTTGCGCTGCTTCGGGGCGACGACTACGGAACGGAAACGTTCAGTACCGACGCCGGGGAGTGGGCGATCAAGTACGAGGCCGGCGTCCTCCAGTACCTCCGGTTTTCCGGCCGTTCCGGCGGCGAGACGTACGTCGTATCGACACAACAGCCACCGGATCCAGACGAACTCGCAGAGGCGATGGAGGACTACGACGCGTTCGTCGCGGCGTGGAACGAGTACGTACGGTCGTTAGAGGGCACTCTGGACGACGTATCCGCCTCGTTCCCGGCGGTGGAATCAACTCAGGAAGTCGCCGCCGAGCGCGACAGGATCGTCGCACAGGTCCGCGAGGTAGCGAACGCGATGGCCGGCGAACTCCACCGGTACGAGGGGAGCGACTACGGCGAGTTCACCGCCCGTGTCGACGGGAAACGCTGGAAACTGAAGCGAGACGGGTCCGAAACCTCGTACCTCCGCGTGGGCGGCGACGGCGGCATCTACATACTCTCGCAGTACGGCCCGCCGTCGCCAGCGGACCTCCGGGCGAACCTCGACGGCGTCGTCGGGTTCGTCGAGGCGTTCAACGAACACGTCGACGACGTCGACGCCGACCTGTCGTCGGTTTCGCTGTAGGTCTCTGGGGCGGGACGACACGTCGGTACGGTGACCCGCGTCGCCGGTCAGCCCCCGTCGGATCCGTCTTCGGTTCTCGCCGCGTCTTCGTCGGAGGTCAGTCCGATCTCTCCGCGGTAATCGAACGCGTCACTGTCGTCGATCCTCGCGGTCAACAGACCGCGGATCCACACCAGCAGCCCGTGGTCGACGCCGCGACACCAGATGCCCGTCTGTTCGGTGACGCCGGGAAGGTCGCCCTCCCGTGCGGCGCTCAGAAGGATCGCGTTGCGGTCGACCATGACGATGTGGCTCGGTTTGTGCCCCTGTTCGGGTGGCATCACGTCGAGCGACTCGTACACGGACACCGTCGCGGCCGGGATCACGTCCAGAACCTGTTTTTTGGCCGACTCGGACGGGACCTCGACGAGGACGTCGACGTCGTTCCGTGCGAGTTCGTCGATCTTGTCGAACACTTCCTCGTCGACGCCCGCCTCGTGACCGACGAGGAGATACACTTCCGTCTCGGCGTCGTCGAGGAGGGTCTCGGTGCGGTCGATCACGTGGTCCCGATTCGCGATTGCCCAGACACCCTGTTTCTCCAGCCGACGGTCGGTGTCGACGTTGCCCAGCGCCTCGTCGACCTCGTCCAGAGTCGTCCGAAAGTCGCGGTCGAACACGGAGAGGGCTGTCTCAGTTTCGACCGCCTGGTACTCCCGCGGTTCGGACTGTTGGACGTCGACCAGGCCGCGTTCGTGCAGGCGTTCGAGGGCGTCGTACACGCGCGACCGTGGCACGTCCGAGAGTTGGCTTATCTCCTTGGCGGTGCCTTTGCGTATCCGAGAGAGCCCGACGAAACAGCGAGCCTCGTACTCGGTCAAACCAACCGATTCGAGCGCCGTGACAGCGTCATCGTCGGATGTCATACTAGTAGTCCCTCATACAATCAGTTATACCGACCCGCCTGAGCTATCAGCTGGTTTCAACAACGCCCGCGTGTCGTCCAACGCCGGTTTCGGGACGACTGTCCCGGCGTCGTCGTCGTGACTCGCGACGTTCGCCCTGAAGAGCTTCGGGATGTGGACCTGTACGAGCGAGGTCCGGATCCGCTGGCGGTCCGGCGGTGAACCGTCGCGGTCAGCATCTCTCTGTTTCTCGTCGGCGATCCGGTCGACGATATCTGCGACAGGGACAGAACTGTCGGCGTCGAGAAGCGCGCTAACGACGATCCGTCGTCGTGGGTCAGCGAGCGCCTCGCTCAACTCGTCGACCGAACGATCACCCCCATCAGTTCGGACGGTTCCAGTCCCGCTAAATCGCTGCAAGCGGTCCATCACTACCTATCGGGTACTGGCAGGCCTCTTTTAAGCTGATTGTCATTCGCACGATCCGAACAGATCTGTTGTTACTAGAGTGACAACAGTCGTGGCGATTAGAGTGACAACAGAGATCGGTGAGCGGTTCCGGTAGGACTGCTACGGCTCAGTCGAACGGACCGTCACAGCGACGCCGCGGGTAGGAGTCGAACCTACAACCCGTTCCCGGGGCCGGCAAAGCCGGTGGGCTCTCGCACGTACCCAGCCACGGCACACTCAGTTCAAGAAGCGGTATCGCATTAGTAATGCACCGTGTACGGCACCGGAAGCCAGCGCCTACGCCGCGTCGCGGTCGTCGGACCCGAAAAACGCGTCCCCGTGGTCGTCGCGCCATGCGAACGCGAACAGGCGGCGCGTCGGGGCCCTGTCCAGCGACCGACCGTCCCGGCTCTCCCCGGTCGCTCCGGACCAGCGCGTGCCGTCCGCGTAAAACCGTTCTCCGTCCGCGGAGTCGGTGTCGACGGGGTCGAACTGCAGACCCGTCTCGAACGCGTGGATGCCATCGGCCGTCGAGAAGACCGCTATCTCCGCCCCACCGACCGCGACGTGGACGACGCCGCCGGCCTCCTCGATGCGGCGACGGGGAACGCCGAGGGCGTCGCCGCCGCGTTCGATTCCGAGGACGACGTCCTTCGGGTCGAGGTTCGGATGATCCCACTCACGCTCTCCGTCGCCGCCACGGTGTGCCGCCAGACCGAACCCCTCAGTCTCGAAGTACGACTCGTACGGAGCCTGGTCGTACTCGATCGGTTCGGGGTCGGAACCCTCGCCGCTGGCCTCGCTCTCGCCGCCGGGGGGCGCCAGAACGACGCCGTCCGGGTTCGAATCGCGAAACCGCTCCCAGGTCGTCATCGCGGCCGGGAGAACCTGCAGGCTCTCCCCCGCCAGAACGCCCGCGATGGCCTCGCCGCTCGATTGCTTCCACTCGCTTTCGGTTTCGCGGTCGTACATCACCAGGTCGTCGTCGGCCAGTTTTCCCGAGACTCCGAAAGTCGAGACTTTCGATCCGCCGTCCGATCCCATCGGGGAGTCGACAGAGGTCCCCCTGCCGACCTCGCGGTCGTAGACGACGGCGCTACCGCAGAGCGGACACCAGGTGACGGCGACGGGACGGTCGCCCTCGGGCGTCGCGATCACGTCGTTGACTATCTCGTGATAGTGCAGGTACCGTACCGGATAGGCCTTCGGCGGTGTCGCGTCCGTAAGCGCGACGACCCGGTCGTCCGGGTCACCGTCGTACTCGTCGACGAACTCGGGGTCGTCCACGCTCGGGATGGCGTCGCGCGGGATGACCTGTCGCACGTTCATGCGTGACGGTTCGGCCGGCCGCGGGGAAAACGCTGTGGCGGTTCGCGGTCGGCGGGCGGGAGGAACTACGACGACAGGGAAAACGAGAGCCGTTCCTCCTCTGGTCCCTTCGTCTCCCGACCCGTCGCCTCGAACCGACCGATCTCGGCGGTGTTCGAGACGTGAGTGCCGGCGCAGGCGGTGCGGTCGTACTCCCCTATCTCCACGATCCGGACCTCGGTGATGCTGTCGGGCAGCAGGTGGATCCGGGTGCGGTCAGGGTCGAGGCGTTCCTCTGCTACATCCCTGTCCAGTTCGTACCACTCGACCGGAATGGACCGCTCGATCAGTTCGTTCATCCGCGCCGTGATGTCCGCGAGATCCGTCTCCGTGAAGCGGTCGTACGCGCAGTCGATCCGGGCCCGGTCGGCGTACAGCTGATTACCTGTCGTCTCCGCGTCGTACTCAGCCAGCAACAGCGCCGAGAGGAGGTGCTGGGCGGTGTGATAGCGCATGTGCGCCCGGCGACGGTCCCAATCGAGTTCGCCGGAGACGGCCATCCCCGCCGCCGGCGGCTCCCCGTCGACGGCGTGATAAATAGTGTCTCGCTTCTGTACATCCGTCACGCGCCACGTCCGGCCGTCGGCGGAGAGCGTCCCCTCGTCAGGAGGTTGTCCGCCGCCTTCCGGATAGAACAGCGTCCTGTCGAGGACGATGCTGTCGTCGGCGACGCGCTCGACGGTCGCCTCGAACTCGCACTTTTCCGATAGATCGAGATAGAGCGGTTCGGTCACGTCCGGTGTCAGGATTCGACGGTACTTATACACTGACGTGCGGTTGTCAGCGAAGCGTTTCGTGGGGACGGCCCCGAAAATTGCGGGGCCGTCCTAGTTGAAACAGGGACGGCAGACAGTATCATTCGAGGTGTCGTAACGCTAAAGAGTCGAACAAACGTTTGTATACACACCAATGAGTAACGGATCTACGCTATGGGGGTGGTATCGTGGGGGTTGAGATAAAGGAGTCCCGCGTTACCGACGAGGAACTCGACCGGATGGCCGCCTTTGTCTTCGAGTATCTCTCGGCCAGTGTCGAAAACGAGGACGAGGGGGGACGGATGCGATGGTATCCCTGGCACTCCGCAGACTACCGCCACAACCACATCCTGAACGTCGTCGAACTCGCGGAGGAAATCGCACGGGCCGAAGGGGCAGACGTCGACGTCACTCGCGTCGCCGCGCTGTTTCACGACGTCGCCAAACTGGACGCCGAACAGGACATCCACGCCGAGGAAGGTGCCCGCGTCGCCCGCGAGTATCTGCAGTCCCGCGGAGACTACCCGCAGTCGTTCGTCGACGCCGTGTGTAACTCCGTCGCCGAACACTCCTATCAGGGCGACCTCTCGGACCTGCCGTTAGAGACGCAGTGTCTCGTCGAGGCCGACCTGCTCGACAAGGTCGGCGCGAACGGGACCGCGCTGATGTTGCTGCGGATGGGGTACGAGGCACGGACCCACATGGACGCCGCCGAGATGGTCGAACGCGTCCTCGAACGCGGTCGGGACGCCGCCGACCGCGTCCAGACCGACACGGCCGAGAGCATCGCCTACCGCCGACTCAAGCGCGTCAAATGGTTCCGGGAGTGGCTCTCGGACGAAGTGTCCGCGATAGACGAACCGGCGTTTTAAAGCAGCGTTCCGGCGGCATCCGACAGGAAGACGACACCGAACCCGGCCAGCACGGCGGCGCTCACGTACGCCACGGCGGGCGCGAACGCGTCGGTCCGTCGTCCGGCGCTCACGAGCGCCGCAGGGAATCCCACGATCCAGAGCACGATCCCGCCGAAGAATCCGACCAGAAGCGCCGGCGATCCCGTTTCGACGACGAACGTCCCTGCGAGCGCCTCGCCGACGTACGGCACCGGAGCGAACACGTCGAGTGTTCCGGGCTCTAACAGGCCAACGCCGAGTGTCAACCAGAAGACGATCTGGTACGGGTTCGTCAGCGCCAGTACGAACGCCTTGCGGAACCCCTTGTCCGTCTCTGCCGGATCGCCGGTGAACCCGCCCGACGCATCCGTGAACGCGCCGTAGGCGAAGTAAAGCATCAACAGTCCGCCGACGCCGACCATCGCCGCTCGTAGCGTCGGAAGGCGCTCGACGACGGCGACGACCCCGAACAGCGCCAGCACGAAGAAGACTGCGTCCGCCGTCATCGCGCCGAGTCCGGCCCAGAACCCCGACCGCCATCCCCGCAGAACGCTCTCTTCGGCGATAATCGCGTTCATCGGGCCCGGCGGAGCGGCGAGGGCGACTCCGAAGACGACTCCAGCGACGGCGGACGTCAGCATCGACATACCCATACATACCCCGGTGAGCCGTGAAAAACCGTCCGACAGCGGTCGGAGTCGCCGCTTCGTCCGCACGGGAGCCTACAGCGGAAGCACGGAGACGCCGAACGTCAGGTCGGCAGTGATGTCGGCGGCGAAAGCCAGGAAGACGACCGCGGAGAGCAGGTAGAGATACCGCTTGACGTTGTACTCCTCCAACGCGTGAGCGAAGCGGTGGAAGCAGTAGGCGTTGACCATGCTCACGGGGACGATAGCCAGCATTTCGCCCGCCCAGATAGCCGACCCGGCGGCGTACTGCGCGGCGAGGCCGATAGTTATCAGTTGGGTCTTGTCGCCGAACTCGCCGAGCGCCATCACAGAAAAGGACGGAACGAACCCGGCGGCCCGACCGTCGCCAGCGACGTCGATATCAGTTAGCAGGCCGCCGTCGGTGATCATCGGAGCGTCCGTCTCGGGGATCGAGTAGAGAAGCATCCCCGCGAACAGGACGAACAGGACGGCGGTGGCGATGTCGAGGTACGTTTCGGGGAGGGCCCCCTGAAGCGCCCGGCCCAGGGCTATCTCAAGAACGGTCCATCCGGCAAACGCACACGCGGCACCCGCGACGACGATGACGGGGCGGTACTTCGTCGCAAGCCCGGCGATGACGAACTGTCCCTTCTCGCCCGGAAGCGCGAGCAGTTGGGCCGTGAACGCGATGACGAGCACGTCGATCCAACTTGTCATGCTTCCTCGACTACCGACTCGTCGCTATCGGTCGCAACCGACACGCGGATCGAACGGGCGACGGACTCCGGGAGGCTCTGTTCGTCCCCGTCGACATCGACGGTCACCATCCCGAACGGCGCGACATCGGTGATTTCGAGCACCGTTCCGGGGACGACGCCGGCGTCCTGCAGGTAGGCCAGTTCGTCGGCGTCCCGGTCGCTCACGCGTTCGACTTTGAGCCGTTCGTTCTCGCCGTGTTCGTCGAGGCGCGTTCCGGTTCCCTCGTCGGGCGGTGTCAGATCCGGACTCGGGATCGGATCGCCGTGCGGGTCGACCTCCGGGTCCCCGAGCGCGTTCGCGACCCGGCGCTCGAACTCCTCGCTGATGTGGTGTTCCAGCGCGTCGGCCTCGTCGTGGACCTCTGTCCAGTCGTAGTCGAGGTGTTCGGTGAGATACGCCTCCAGTAGTCGGTGATGGCGAACAACCTCCACCGCGACAGTCTCGCCGTCCGTCGTCAGTTCGACGCCCTTGTACTTCTCGCGGTCCACCAGTCCGCGCTCCTCCAGACTGTCGACCATGCTGGTGACAGTGGGCGCGGTAACGTCCAGATACTCCGCGAGCCGCGACGTTCCGATGGGCGCGCCCTCGTCTCGCTCCAAATAGTAGATCGCTTTCAGATAATCTTCCATCACGTCGCTCAACATTCTCAACCAAGGATTAGACACGTCTAAACATAAGTGTTTTGCAGTCAAAACATTGTGTCGCTGAGAGGTCGGCCGGACGCGCGTCGCCGACCGCCGAGGCGCGCGTCGACGGGGGAGGGCAGGGCTTCTGCAAGCGATGTACCCGCGAACGAGCGCAGGAGCGGTCTCAGCGGAAATCGCAGATCCCAGCGATGCCACGGATCTCGGGTTCTTGAGTACGACCACTGAACGGCGCGAACGTAGCGAAAGGAGTGAGTTCGGTCGAGCGTTCTGCGAGGACTGCGAGCGGCCCGCCGCCGGCGGACCGCTCGGCACGCGGTGGTTCGAGACGGCCGAGCCGTCTCGTCGTCGCTGGAACAGCGGAGCGGTTTCCGAACGACAGCGCAAAGCGTCGTGTTATACGCCCTGTCCCATCAGGTGGCTCCGCAGGATGTCGTCGTCCTTGTTGCCCGCGCCGGTGTTCAGCAGAACAACGGTGTCGTCCTCGTCGAACTCGCCCCGTTCCGAGAGTTCCCACGCGCCGCTTGCCGCCGCCGCGCAGGTCGCTCCCATCTCCAGCCCTTCGTTCTGGGCGACGGCGATGGCGCTTTCAAGGATCTCGGAGTCGTCGGTCGCGACCGCACCGCCGCCGCTCTCGCGGAGCGCATCGAGGATCAGCGGACTCGCGCCCGGGTCCGGGATCTCGATGCCGCCGCAGATGGTGTCGGGCGTCTCCGTCGGTTCGTGGCGGTCGAGGCCGCGCTCGAACGCGTCGACGATAGGCGCACACCCCGCCGACTGCGCGGCGTACATCGCCGGCAGTTCGTCGGTCAGCCCCAGATCACGAAGTTCCTTCGCGCCCTTGTGCATGCCGACGAGGCCAACGCCGCCGCCGGTCGGGTAGACAACGGCGTCCGGAACCGTCCAGTCCTCCTGTTCGACTATCTCGTACAGCATCGTCTTTTTCCCCTCGTGGCGGTAAGGCGTCTGGAACGTCTGGAGCGAGTACCAGTCGTCGTTGTCGGCCATCGCGTCATCGTAGGCCGCGCCGGCGTCGCCGATGCGACCGCCAACGACGGTCATGTCGCCGCCGTGGACGTTCACCATCGCCTTGTTCGTGAACCCGGCGCGCGAGGGGAGAAAGACGTGCGAGTCGAGGCCAGCGCGGGCGGCGTACGCCGACGCGGCCTGCCCGGCGTTGCCCGCGGAGGCGAGCGCCACGTCCTCCGCCTCGTGCTGTGCGGCGGCGGTGACGGCGACCGTCTGCCCGCGGTCCTTGAACGTCCCGGTCGGATTACGCCCCTCGTCTTTGAGCAGGACGCGCCCGACGCCGAGTTCGTCGGCCAGGTCGGGACACTCGACGAGTTGGGTCGCCCCCTCGTCCATCGTCACGGCAGCGTCCCGCGTGAACGGGAGCAGTTCCTCGTAGCGCCACATCGTTTCGAACGGTCGCTCGGCGAGCGTGTCGCGGTCTAACTCGACTGCGTCGTAGTCGTAGGTCGGGTCGAGTATACCGCCGCAGTCGGGGCAGCGGTGAGTCGCCGTCTCGGCGTCGAACGTCTCGCCGCAGTCCAGGCACTCCAGTCCGACGAACGCCTCCGTCGTGTCCATAGCGGGGAGTTGCCGTGCCGGCACCTAAGTCCTGTCTCTCCGTCGCCGTCGCGTCGGCCTCGTCGGCGGTGCGGTCGGGTCTGAAAACAGTCTCGTCAGGATCACCTCAACGGCACGGCAAGGCGCGCGGATCAGTCCTCAGCCGGCGGCAGCGTGAACGAGAACGTCGATCCCTCTCCGGGTTCGGAGTCGACCCAAATGTCGCCGCCGTGGCGTTCGACGATACGCCGAGAGAGCGCCAGACCGATGCCGGTTCCGGCGTGTTCCTCCGGACTGTGTAGTCGCTGGAACACCCGGAATATCCGTTCGGTGTCGTCGGGGTCGATACCGATCCCGTTGTCGGAGACGGAGATCGTTTGCTTGTTCCCCTCGGTTTCGCCGGAGATGTGGATCCGCAGCGGTCCGTCGTCGCTGTATTCGATCGCGTTACTGACGAGGTTCTGGAACACCTGCCGCAGTTGGCTGGCGTCGCCCTCTACGCGCGGCAGTGACTCCGTCGTTATCTCGGCGTCGCTTTCCTCGATACGGAACTGTAGGTCTTCGAGGACATCCTCTACGACCGCGTCCAGTTCGACCGGTTCGAGCGGTTCGCCCTGCGTGTCGACTCGGGAGTACTCAAGTAATCCGTCGATCATCTCGCCCATCCGGTCGGCCCCGTCGACCGCAAAGTCGAGAAACTCCTGTCCGTCCTCGTCGAGTTCGTCGGCGTACCGTTTCTCGATCAACTGGAGGTAGCTCGAAACCATCCGAAGCGGTTCTTTGAGGTCGTGCGAAGCCGCGTACGCGAACTGTTCGAGGCGCTCGTTGGACTCCTCGAGTTTTCGCTGGTACTTCATGCGCTCGGTGATGTCTCGGGCGACGGCGAGCATGTACTCCTGGTCGAGTTCCACGTGAGTGACGTTGACCTCTACGGGGACGGTTGTTCCGTCCGCCCGCCGGTGAGCCCCCTCGAACGTCAGTGAGTCCTTCGCCCGGAGTTCTTTGACGTGGTCCCGGAAAGCATCGAAGTCGGGGAGATTCGTCTCGATGTCCAGTACCGTCATGTCGAGCAGTTCCGCCCGGTCGCGGCCGAGTCGATGGCAGGCCGTATCGTTGATGTCCAGAAACTGCGCCGTTTCGGGGTCGATGACGAACACCCCGTCGTTGGAGTGGTCGATGAGATTCCGGAACAGTTCGAGTTCCGATTCGCGTTCCTTTCGCTCGGTGATGTCCCTGATGATGCCGGTGAAAAGCGTGTCACCCTCATGCTCGATCTCGCTGAACGAAATCGCCAGCGGGACGTCCGTTCCGTCCGCGCGCACTCCGGGAAGTTCGACGTAGTCCCAGTCGATGGTACGCTCACCCGTTTCGAGATATCGCCGCAATGCTTCGTCGTGTTGTTCGGTCAGGTCCTCGGGCATGAGTTTAGCCAGCGGTTCACCGGTGAGTTCCGCCTGACTGTATCCGAACACGTCGGCGACAGCCGGATTCACCGACCGGACCGTACTGGTCTCGTCGACGGTGATGATTACGTCGCTCGCCGCCTCCGTTATCGCCCGGTACTGTTCCCGGATTTCCGTTATGTCCTCTTCGACGGTCACTACCTGTTCGATGTCCCCGTCGCTGTTCAGGATCGGCGCTGCGTTGATCGAGATAGATCGACTGAAACGGTCCGGAAGTTCGACCTGAGCCGTCCAGTCGTAGACTGGCTCGCCGGTCTCGATCACCTTCGCAAACGGTTGATCCTCGAACGGTATCGGCTCACCGGCCTGGTCGTAAAACGTCTGGTCGCCGACGTGGAACCGCTCGATATCCTCGTCAGAAAGGCCGCGTAAGGCCAGTGAACGCGAATTAGCCCGATCGATCTCGCCGTTTGACGAGAGTACCGAGATACCGACCGGTGCGGACTCCATCATCTGTTCGAGGAGGACTCGCTCGCGGTTGAGAGCGTCCTCGGCCCGTTTCTGGGCGACGAAGCTGCCGAGTTCCGCGGCGACCGAACTGACGGTGTCGACCTGGCGCTCGTCGGCCGTCCGGCGTTCGAACATGTAGAATTCGAGGACGACCGCGACCTCGCCGTCGACGATAACGGGGACGCCCAGACCAGCTTTCATCCCGACTTCGTCCGCCAGATCGGTACGGGGATAGACGGTTTCCGGGACTGCCGATACGTCCGGGAACCAGACCGGCTCCGACGTTTCCAGAACCCGGCCCGGTATCCCTTCGCCGGGACCGAACGTGAAGTCAGTCGACGCTTCGCCGAAGGCTGCAAACGCCGACGACTCGACGGACGCGTCGGTCAATCGCTCGACTGACCCGTCGCCGCTCGGGACCCACGCCTGCCCGCCCGTCCAGTCGGTCCACTCACAGACGTCTTCGAGCGCCGTTCGCAGGCCGTCCTCAAGCGACTCGGCGTTCGCGATCGAGCGGCTCACCGACAACTGGAGTTGCTGTTCATCGTTTGCCAGTTTCCGGTCGGTGATGTCGTAGTAAAACTCGACGCGGCCGCCGGCGTACCGCCCCGATTCGATGGGCTTGCTGTGATGTTCGAGCCAGTGGCTCTCGCCGTCGTCGCCGGGAGTGATCCGGCACTCGAACGTTTCGTCGTACGTGTTGTTGTCGTAGGTAGCGAGGACCGTGTCGATGAACTCGTCCGTGTTCGAGACGGCGTCAGTGATCGACTCACGAATGAGTTGTCGCTTATCTCGCCCGATAGCGTCGGATCGGTCGATGCCGAAGTAGCGGCTGGCCGCTTCGTTTACCCACGCGACCGTGAAGTCCGCGTCGAGAACGAACACGCCGATGCTAGCGCTGTCCAAGGCGTCACTCACTAACGACGGCAGTCCGCTCTCGTCCGGACTGGGCATTTCAGGGAAGAGACTAGCCCACGGAGGTCGCCACCAGATGGCGTCCCCATCGCCCACCCGTTTCGCCCTCAGGTCGCCGTTGACGGCGAGTTTCTCCAGACGGTCGGTCGCAGTCCCGCTCGCACAGTCGAGAGCGTCGGCGACTTCCCGAGTCGTGAGCGGTTCGGACGGGTCGTCACGCGAGTCGAAGAGCGCCAGTGTTTCGGCGTGGACATCGCCATGCGATTCTGGCGGTGACACACCCTCTAGGCGGAAGTGGCTGGTTAAATGAGTTCCGTCAATTGCATAGCAGGTGACATTCACCGCACATCTCTCCGTCGTATGTCCGGGAACAGGTGGCCGACTGCTCCGCGACATCGCTTCGTTTGTCAGCGCATCCGTCCCGTAGTCCGAACGGACGAACGTCTCACAGCCGTTTTGTAGCGGCCGCCCTACGTCTCTGGCATGACCGAAGACGCGACTGTCGTCGTGGCCGGCGGCGGCCTCGCAGGGTTGGTCGCCTCGCGCCATCTCGCCGAGGCCGGGGTCGACGTTACACTGTACGAGCGCGAGGGGACCGTCGGCGGTCGGGTCCGGACCCATCGGGAGGGCGGGTTCGTCTTCGACCGCGGGTTTCAGGTGCTGTTTACGTCCTACCCCGCCGCACGGCGCGAACTGGATTTCGGCACGCTCGACCTCCGCCGGTTCACACCGGGCGCGTGCATCGCCCGGCCCGGCGAACGCTCTATTCTCTCGGACCCGCTGCGCGACTTCGGCGCGCTGACGGAGTCCCTGTTCAACCGCGAAGTGACCGTCCGCGATAAGCTCCTGACGCTGAAACTCCGCCGGGAACTGGCGAAGAGGTCCCGCGAGGAGATATTCGCGGGCCCCGACGCGTCTATCGGCCGGTATCTACGCGAATACGGCTTCTCCGAGGGGTTCATCGAGCACTTCGCCGCGCCGTTCTACGGCGGGATCACGCTTGACCGCTCGCTCTCGACCTCGAAACGCGTCTTCGAGTACACCTTTCGAGCGCTCTCGAACGGGGCGATAGCCGTCCCCGCTACCGGGATGGGAGCGATCCCCCGCCAACTCGCTGACCGGGCTGAGGCGGCCGGCGCGACGGTCGAAACCGACTCCGAGGTCGAGTCCGTCGACCGGACCGGCGACGGCGTGACGGCGGCGCTCGACGGGGAATCGGTCGACGCCGACGCCGTCGTCGTGGCGACCGACCCCAGGTCTGCCCGCGATCTGACCGGCATCGAGTCCGTTCCGACCGACGCCCGCGGCTGCGTTACTCAGTACTACGCCTATCCCGCCGCAAAGCGGATCGACGCCGGGAAGCGCCTGATCCTCAACGCCGCCGGCGAGGACCCGAACCACGTCGTCGACCTCTCGGCCGTCGCGCCCGAGTACTCGCCGGACGATACAACGCTGCTTTCGGTCACCTTCCTCGGCGAGCGAGCCGAGAGCGACGGCGAACTCGCGGACCTGACTCACGAGGCGCTGGCGTCGTGGTACCCCGAACACAGCTTCGCCGACCTGGAGCTAGTGCGGACGGAGCGGGTCCCGTTCGCCCAGTTCCGCCAGCCGCCGGGGTTCCGCGAGTCGCTCCCCGGCGTCCGGACGCCCGAGGGGCCGGTTTACCTGGCCGGAGACTACACCGGGTGGTCGTCGATCAACGCGGCGATGGAGAGCGGCCGTCGCGCGGCGGAAGCGGCGATAGACGACTTACAGGTGCGGCCGTAACTGGCCGAGCGGAGGGAACTCCAGCGTCTCCCCCGTGTCCGGGTCCCGGACCACCGGTCGGACGGCGTCGGCGTCAGTTACGAGCGGCGACGCGAAATCCCGCGTCCCCATCCCGTTGATCGTCACGCCCGCCGCGAGACGTGTAAACGCCGGGAGCATCACGACGTCGGCGTCGCGGTAGAGGCGCTCGCCGACGAGATAGCAGTAGCGTTTCTTGCCCTCTATCTCGACCGCCGGATGGTCGTGGCCGACGACGTACCGCCGTGCGTCCGCGGACGGTTCCTCGTGGCCGTGACAGACGACCGTCTCGCCGTCCGCGAGTCGGTACTCGTCGGGCGCGGGTCCGTCGTACACCGCGTCTATCTGCCTGTCGTGGTTGCCGGGCGTGACGACGAGGTCGGCCCCCCGGTCTCGAACCGTCGCGCGGACCCGGTCGACGGTTTCGGTCACCCCGTGCGGAACGCGGTCGAACGCCTGAAGCAGATCCCCGGCGATCACCACCTCGTCGGGGGCGAACTCGTCGAGCAAGGCGTCGACGCGGTCCGCGAGGGCCGACCGCTCGCCCAGCGGGAACTCGACGTTAGAGGCGGCGGCCTTGCCGACGTGAACGTCGGAGAGAACGAGAGCGTCAGCCCCCGGGAAGTAACACGCTCGGTCCCGGAACTTCATTCGTCCGGGCCGCCGTCCGCGCGGACTGGCTGACCCAGGGCGTCGGCGAGGTCGTACTCCGTCCCGGTCACCACGAACAGCGCCTCCTCGATAACGTCTAACAGTTCCGGCAGTTCGCGGACGACCAGCCAGGTGATGGCGACGAGCGCGACGACCGAGAGGCTCTGGCTAACGACGCGGTCGGCGATGAAGTACGAGGCCAGTTTCGGGTCCTGATAGCCCGCGTACTCGGTCGCGATAGTGATGAATATCTCCTGCTGGAACCACTGCCGGCCGAAGGCGACGGCGATGAACACGTTGCGGGCGATGTTCAACACCCAGATTATCGCCACCGCGATGCCGAGCGCCTTCGCCTTCCGGCGGAGCGGCGCTCGAACCGCGGCGATGAGGCCGCCGAAGATAGACATGCTCCCGATGCCCGTACAGGCGGTGACGATGTGGGTCGTGTACGTGTGGCCCGTCGCGTCCTCGAAGACGAACATGCTCAGATACCCCTGGACGGCGACGTCCTTGTCCACGGGGATGAACTCCGGCGAGTAGCCAAGCGCCGTGATGACGGCGTACGTCTGGGCCGCGACCGTCTCGACGAGGAACCGCCGGAACAGCGGAACCGTTTCGGCGGGCAGGTAGATGAGACCCATCACGCCGACCGCGTGCGACAGCGTCAGGAGCGATTCGCGGCCGTCGTACAGCAGATACCCCGTGTACACGCAGGCCGGGACGGCGACGAGGGAGAGCGACCCCTCGATGGCGCTTTTCATCTCGAACCAGAACGTCGGGAACACTGACAGCCAGAAGACGCCGAACAACACCCACGTGGCGCTCGCGAGAGAGCGGGCCGCAGTCCGGCGGCCGGCCCAAGTGAGCGCAGACGCGACGACGAAGGCGGCCACCACTGTCCAGGCTAACGCGTCGGAGACCGACGCGAGGGGGGCAAATACCCCGGGAATAGAGAGGGCGATCACGTCTGTATCCATAGGAACGTCGAAATAAAATGTTGACGGCATCCCGTCGCGGACGCACAACCGCGTCCCACCCCGGTCCGATCCGGCGATGTCGGGCGTGTCGGTCGTCAGGGTTTTTATCCGGGGGCGACGACTGTGGGGACATGGCCGACGTCCTAGAGAACAAGCGGGCCGCGACGCGGTTTCGTATCCTCGTCGAGATCGCGGACCGGCAACCCGCCGTAAGCCAGGGCGAGATCGCCGAGTCGGTCGGCGTCACCAGCCAGGCAGTCAGCGAGTACATCCGCGAACTCGTCGACGACTCGCTGGTCGAGAAGGAGGGCCGGTCGCGCTACCGCGTGACAAAAGAAGGCGTGGACTGGTTACTACAGGCGGCGACGGACGTCCAGCGGTTCGCCGAACACGTCACCGAGGACATTCTCGGAAGCGTACAGGAAGACGCCGCTATCGCTACCGCGGACATCGATGAAGGCGAGACGGTCACGCTCTCGATGCGCGACGGCCTCTTTCACGCGACGCCCGGCGGAGAGGGACCAGCGACGGGTATCGCGACGACGAGCGCCGCGGAAGACGAGGACGTCGGCGTCACCGGGTTCGAAGGGATAATCGACCTCGACCCCGGTACCGTCACCGTCCTGCAGGTGCCGCCGGTTCGGTCGGGCGGGAGTCGCGCGGTCGACGGGACGGCGCTTGTCGAAGGCTGTGCGGCCGCGGACACGGTCGCCGCCGCCGGCGTGGAAGCGGTCGCCGCGCTCCGGCGTGCGGATGTCAGCCCGG
The DNA here is from genome assembly GCF_034808085.1 of Halostella sp. PRR32. NCBI lineage: Archaea > Methanobacteriati > Methanobacteriota > Halobacteria > Halobacteriales > Natronoarchaeaceae > Halostella > Halostella sp. PRR32. The sequence continues at coordinate 551,332 of NZ_JAXHGL010000003.1, read as the reverse complement.
ACACCACGTTCGCGGCCGGCGAGGTCGCGGCGGACGCCGCGAGTCGCGGTCTGGACGCGGTCGTCGTGGCGACCGCCGACAACGTCGGGCGCGTGACCGACGCCCTCCGAGACGCCGACGTCGCGTACGAAGTGTCGGACGCGACGTGATCAGGTCCGTTTCGAGTGCTCTCTGGCTCTCGCGTACGCCTCTCTGACCCGCCGGAACGATTTCTCGTCGCCGCCGTGGTCGGGATGCGTCTCTTTGACCTGCTCCCGATAGGCCGCCTTCACCTCGTCGGCACTCGCACCAGGAGGGAGCCCCAGCGCTTCGAACGCGGCACTGATCCCGTCCGCAATGTCCGGTTCTCGCTTTCGCTCCGGCGTGTCGAACGGGAGACGACCGCCGAGATGGGCACCGGGCAGTTCGTGTTCGATTAGGACGGCGTCGGTGTCCGTGGTGTCGATCCTGAAGTACGCGTGGGCGTCGAACGTGACCGCGACGTCGCGGTGGGGGAGATAGAAGGCGACACGCTGTCCCCGCACGGCGTGGTCCTCCGCGTAGGGTTCGCCGATCTCGCGGAGGTAGTCGCGTATCTCTGCCCGGCGCTTGCTCTCTCCGGTGAACCCGTCCGTCGGTCCCGTCGGTCCTGTCGTCGACTCGGGGAACAGTCGCCGCCCGGCGACGAACACGCCGGCGACGACCAGACTGAACGCCGCGCCGAGCGCGAGGCCGACCAGCAACCACCGGGGAACCGACCAGAGCCAGTCGATCGGCACGCATCCCCGTACGGCGCGGTCGTCAAAGAATCTACTGTTCGGGGTCGACAGTGCCGCCGACGGTCAGTACACCGCAACGTCGTCGAACGCCCCGTCGTACGCGATGTGGTCGGGATGCGTCGGTTCGGTGCCGGAGAGGAACAGTCGGTCGACCTTCGCCCAGGTGTTCTCCCAGCCCAGGTGGGCCCGCTCGGCGAGACGTCGGCCGTAGTGCGACAGTCCGTTTCGGTGTCCGGTTCGGCTGACATCGCCCGCTTCGAGCGCCGCTGTCAGCGACGACTCCGTCACCTCGTCGCCGAGAGCCTCGCCGTCGAACGCCGTCCAGGCCGCTCCGACGGTTCCCGGTAGGTGAGCGTACGACGATCCGAACGGCGGCAGGTCCTGCCGCGCGGCGATGGTCCGACTTCGGCGGTTACTCCGGTCCGTCACCTTCGGGTTGTACGTCTCGATGGCGGCGATCTCGTCCCGGTAGCGCTGGATCGCCGCTTCGTCGAGGCTGACGTTCAGAAACTCCGGATGCGGGACGAGCACCGTCGCGTCCTGGCGCTCGAACTCGGTCATCGCCCCGTCGAGCGTGATGAAATCCGGGACTGGGTCGGAGAGTCCCAGTGCGAGGACGTGCTGTCGGTTCCGCCACGTGCCAGTGAACACCTCGCGTGCGGGGAAGACGCGCAGTTCGTCGTCGGAGTACGCCGACGCCGTCGCCTCGATTTCGGGGAGGCGCGTGAAGTGCGGCGCGTACACCAGGGCGTCTAACCCGCTCGCTTTCGCGCGCCGAACTACCTCGTCGTCGAGCACTTTCACGTGCATATCGACCAGCCACTCGTCGCTCGCTGTCACGCACACCACTTTTAGGGGGGTCACATTATGGGTTCTGGTTCGACGCCTCGTCAGTCGGAAAAGCCTTTACGGCAGGGACCCGACGTTCGGGCAATGGTCTGGGAATGTGGTATCGACGGATGCGGAGACGTGTTCGACGACGCCGAGAGCGCGATCGTCCACCAGACGAACGAGCACGAGCGCCGCGAGTGTAAGGTTTGCGGCGTCGTCGTCCCCGACGGCTATCTCGCTATTCGCCACGCTTTCGAGGAACACACCCGCGCCGAGTACGTCCGCGCCTACGGTGCCGACTCCGAAGAAGTGCGCCAGCGCGAACAGGTGAAAGAAGCCATCGAACACGAGGCCGACTTACAGCGCGTCGTCGACCAGTTGAACGAGGAGTAGGGTGACGGCTACATCGGCTGTTTGTCTACTCGGACGGACTGTAGAAAACGATCGCTCACTGAAAATCGAACCGGGACCGCGTTCTGTCGACTACCGCTTTCTGAGCCCTGACGAGCGGAGCGAATCAGGGATCAGCGGAGCGCGTTAGCGTTCCTCGGAGTCCAGTACGCGGATCTGGTCGCCGCGGACGGTGACCGGAATCGGGACGGTCGCCTCGTACAACTCGACGGTGACCTGGTCTTTCCCCTCGTCGATACGCTGGACCTGCGCCTTCTCGCCTTTGAACGGTCCGGCGATGAGTTCGACGATGTCGCCTTCGGCGATCCCCTCCACGTCCGGTTTGGGCGAGAGGAAATGCTCCACCTCGGAGATGTCGCTCTCGCCGGGGACCATGCTTCGCGCGTGAGGGATCTCTTCCAGAACGCGGGAGATGATGGCGTCGTCCTCCGCCTCGACCATCACGTAACTCGTCAGCGAGTCGGGCGCGAGCGCCGCGTGGATGTCGTTTTCCTCACGGTTCATGATCATGTCCGCGACGGTTCGTTCCTGGCTCGCGGTGGTCTTGACGGCGTAGACCGGCATGGTCAGACCCCCTGGACGAACGTCATCAGCAGGAAGATGACGAAGCCGAGCAGGCCGACGAGCAGGATGCCGGCACCGGCGATCTTTGCGATCTGGGAGAACTCGTCCCAGGAGGGGGTACTCGCCAGCTTGAGCACCCGCACGTACGATGTGATGTCGTATGGTACTTTCATGGAGAGAGCTTACGGACGCGCCTTTTTCTATCTATTGCTACGGGGCGGAGCGGATCCGTGATCGTCACGTTATTCCACGTAGTCGATATCTTCGGCCTGCTGTGCGGCCTCTTCTTGGGCCGCCTCGTTACGGCCGTAGATCTGGGGCGATTCGACGCCGGTGACGACGATCATGGTCCGCATGGAGCCTTCCAGCGTCTCGTCGATGGAGGTGCCCCAGATGATGCGAGCGTCGGGGTCGATACGGTCGTAGATCTCCTCGACGACGCCTTCCGCCTCCTCGATGGACATGTCCTGTCCGCCGGTGACGTTGACCAGCGCTGAGTTCGCGCCGGAGATGTCGACGTCGAGCAGCGGCGACCGCAACGCGGTCTTGACGGAGTCCTGCGCTTTCGCGTCGGAGTCGGATTCGCCTAAGCCGATCATCGCGACGCCGCCGCGTTCCATCACGGTGCGGACGTCCGCGAAGTCCAGGTTGACCAGCCCGGGCTTGGTGATGAGTTCGGTGATCCCTTTCACCGAGCGCATCAGCACTTCGTCGGCCACTTTGAACGCCTGCCGAACGGGGAGTTTGCCGACGGAGTCGAGCAGTCGGTCGTTCGGCACGACGATGACCGTGTCGCTCACGTCGCGAAGGCGTTCGAGGCCCGCCTCGGCGTTGGTACGGCGCACCTCGCCTTCGGCGGTAAACGGCGTCGTCACGATGGAGATAGTCAGCGCGCCGGACTCGCGGGCCGCCTTCGCCACGACGGGAGCGCTACCGGTTCCAGTTCCGCCGCCGAGACCGGCGGTGACGAACACCATGTCGGACCCGTCGATGGAGTCGATGATCTCCTCTTGCGATTCGATCGCGGCTTCCTCGCCGACCTGCGGGAGCGACCCGGCACCGCGCCCCTCGGTCTTCTGTTCGCCCATCAGGATCTTCGTGTCCGCCTCGATGCCGACGAGATGCTGAACGTCCGTGTTCGCGGCGACGAGTTTCGCGCCGTGAATGCCTTCCTCGGCCATCCGGTCGACGGTGTTGCCGCCCGCACCGCCGCAGCCGACGACGGTGATGTTCGTCTGGAGTTCCTGGAGAACGTCCTCTAGCTCGTCGTCGGTCATCTTCCCCGACGGGTTCACGTTGCGAGCCCCCGGGTCCTCCTGTGGGCCGGCCCCGTCTTCTTCGGCTTCGTCGATTGCTTCGTCTACGATCGAGTCCATTCTTGGGACCCACTATTTGATGCAGGTTAATTACCTTTCCCCCCGCGGGTCGGACAGGCGTCTGACAAGTTAGGGTTCGGTTAAAGATCGAATCGGTGCGTCCGTTCGGTGTGAACGACCTCGGGGGGGATCGGTTCGCCGTCGACGGTGACGGACTCGCCGTCCGCCAGGGCACCGAACGCCGGCCCTTCGGGGACGCCCAGTTTCGCGGCAAGTTCCGGGTCGAACACCGTCTCAGTGGCCACGAGAGCGTCGCCGTTTCGGGCGACTCGGTCGTACTTTTCGGACAGTATCGCCGTCAGCGCGTCCGCGAGATCAGCGGTGTCTGTCCCGGTAGGGACGGCCGCGCGCCCCTGGGCCCTGGTGCCGTTCTCGACCGTCTCGAACGCAACCGTAGCGGACGCGACGGCCGCGCGCGTGGCGTCGGGGTCTATCGCCTGGGCCTCGGCGAGCAGTTCATCGGGGAGCGAGACGACATCGAATTCGCCCGGGGCCGGTTCGTCGCGGTCGCCGAACCGTAGTCCGTCGTCGATGCTGTCGAGGGCCGACTCGACCCGTTCGACGAGCGGGAGCGGTCGGTCGTCGACCTCTCGCACCCAGGTTTCGCTGACGACGCGGTAGCCCAGATCCTCGATAGTCCGCTCCAGTTCCGGGTAGTCGCCGTCGACCACCGCGTACTCTGTGCCGCTCCGTTCGAACGTCCGCCGAACCACGTCGCGGTTGGCTTCCGGTGATCCCATCGCGTCTACGCACCAGTCCGCGGCGATGTGACCGACCGCCCAGTCCGTCTCGCGGACGATCCGGGTGAACCGCGGGGCGTAGTGACCGCCGCCGAACCCGACGACTGTTCGGTCGCGGTGCGGGGTCGTCCCGCGCAGGTCGAGGATGGCCCGAGCGACGGCGCGGGCACCCGCGGGGTCGCGCCACTCGGCCTCGTCGCTGCCGAGTTCGACGAACATCGAGGGGACGCCGACGCGACTCGGGCCGTGGTGCGTACACTCGATCCCGACGCCGTACCCCTCGGGCGCGTGTTCGGCGAACGACTCGACGCACCGGGCGTGGGCGTTCGGACACGCTTCCGCGAGCGCACCGGCCTCGCCGCCGAACTCCGCCGGCCCGAAGTTACCGGTGAAATGTGCCGTCAGGAGCGGTCCGGTCTCGCCTGAGTGCCGGGAGGCGAACACGAGTGCGTCGGGGTCGTCGAACGCCGCCGCGGCGTCCTCGACGTTCAGGTGGAGGTCGTCGAACGTCCGGAGTTCGAACCCGTCGGTCCGGTAGCATGCGCCGCCGCCGTCCGCGTCCGGGCGGCTATCGTCGACGCGGCGTTTCCACTCACCTAGTTCCAGCAGGCGTTCGCCGATGTGTTCGGAGGCTTCATCGGCGCGGCTAACGACGATCGCTATCACTGCCGAAGGTATCCCGTGCCCGGGGAAAAAGCGTGTCGAAACGGTCTGTACGTGCGGTTTAGCTGATAGTACGGTCAGTCAGACTCGGCGACTGGTTGCTCGTTCAGGGCGTTCGCCCGGGCCAGTCTGCCGACCGTCCGAACGTCGTCCATTCTGGTGACGAACATCGCGCCGCCGATGAGCATGTAGATGACGGTGTAGACGATGAGCAGGTCGTAGGTGGTGATGAACTCTATGGTCCCCCGGATATGCAGATACTCGATGCCGACCTGCGAGATGAACAGGACCAAGAGGGCGACCGCCTCGCGCATCGAGATGCGGAAGTTGATCAGCACGGCGAGGGCGAAGAAGCTCTGAGCCGCGGTGATCCATATCTCAGCGGCCTGCTTCGAGTTGAACTCTAGCACGCCGTACGCGCCCTGCGAGATGCTGAACACGATGCCGAGCGTCCCGATGAGCAGCGTCCACTGGTTGAGTTTCGACGAGATGAGCGCGTTGAACGCCGCGGTGGTCCGCGCCTTGTTCACCAGATACGCGGTGACGATGAGTTCCGGGCTCTCGCTCGCAAGCGGCGCGATCCACTGGATCATGAAGAACTCGGGAATGCCGTACTGTACGCCGATCTCTTCGAGGCCGTGCGCGAACGGTTCGACGGCGGTGAAGATGAGAAAGCCGGAGTAGCCGAAGAGGAGGAGTACGGACGGTATCCGGACCGATGCAGGCGTTTTCTGGAGGTACGCCGGGACGCCGACGTGTACCTCTTCCTCCTCGGGGTCGCCGCGGATGACGATCCCGATGTAGGCGACGTAAATGCCGACGAGGATCAGCATGTCGAGGATGTCGATCCCGCCGTTGAGCGGGACGAAGAAGGCCCATACCGTCGCCAGCGCGAGGAAACAGACCTCCGTAGCGATGCTCCGGTCGAGGAGGACGGTGTCCGTGAGAAAGCCGTCGTTGTGCTCGACGGCGACGTCGCCGCTCGCCTTCGCCCGATAGATGGAAAACAGCGCGATACCGGACCAGCCCAGACCGATGAGGATCCGATTCGCACCGGTCATGTTCGCCACGGCAAGGTCGCCGGCACCCACCTGCCCCTGTCCGGCCTTCCACGCGTAGAGCGCGTCCACCGCGTACTCCGGCGCGACCGCGAGGATCGCGAGGACGGCGATAGCGAACGCGCGCGGCACGTCCTTTTCGGCGGTCTCTGCTCCCCACGCGAGGAGGAACGACGCGCCGAGAACGGAGAGACCGCTTATCGCGACGGTCTGTACGTGACCGAGGGCCTCCGTACTGTTCATCAGGTAGACGAAAACCCAGGGGAGCGTCGCGATAACTGTGACCACTACGGCGACAAGCGGATGTCGTAACCGATCGTTCATCAGATCGGTCGTCATGCAGAGGAACCGTAGTTCTTGCGTTGTCCGGAGAACGTATGAGTTATGCGCACAGACCCACTCCGGAGCGTATGGACGTATTCGGACTCGTCGGAAACCCCGTTTCTCACTCGCTCTCGCCGCCGATGCACGAGGCGGCCTACGACGCGCTCGATATTGACGCGCGGTACGTTACGTTCGAACCGGCGAAAGACGGTATCGCCGACGCGGTACGCGGCGCGGACGCACTCGGCGTGACCGGACTGAACGTCACCATCCCGTTCAAACAGGACGTCGTAGATGTCGTCGACGCGGACGACCTCGCGGCGCGCATCGGTGCGGTCAACACGATAGACTTCACCGGCGACCGTCCGACCGGACACAACACGGACGCCGCGGGCGTTCGCCGGTCGCTCGTCGAACACGGTGCGGATCTCGACGGCGCGACGGCGGTCGTCGTCGGTGCCGGCGGCGCGGGGCGCGCCACCGCGTTCGCGCTCTCTGACGCCGGGTCGTCGGTGCGGATCGCCAACCGCACCGCATCGTCGGCCCGCGACCTGGCCGAGTCGGTGCCGAACGCGTCGGGTCACGAACTCGACGCCGTCCCGGACCTGCTCGCGGATGCGGACGTCCTCGTCAACGCGACGAGCGTTGGGATGGAGGAGGACGCCTCGCCCGTCGCGGCGAGCGCGATTCACGGCGACTTAACCGTGTTAGACGCAGTGTACTCGCCGCTGGAAACCCGCCTCCTTCGGGACGCCGAAGACGCCGGAGCGACGACTGTCGACGGTGCGTGGATGCTCCTGTATCAGGGTGCAGCGGCGTTCGAGCGATGGACCGGCCACGAGGCACCCGTCGACGCGATGAACGCGGCGCTGCGCTCCCGACTCTGAGCGAGAGGACCCGTGTCGGCCGAATGGACGCTCCGACGCTCGGCCGGGCGACCGCGCCCGGCCCGAATAGGCGGGTCATACTCAGTACGAACGGGTAGCCGTACTCTGTATCAGTGGTCGCCGCGCTCTCCGGCCAGAGGCGGACGAGTTTAAGTGGGGCGGTAATCTATTGTCAGCCAATGGTGCTGAAAAAGCTGAAGTCGTTGCTCGGGTTCGACGATTCGGAGTCCGACGCCGACCGAGAGCGCGACATCGGCGTGACCGTCGAGCGCGAACCGGCGACGCCGGACACCGAGTCGGAGGACGCGGTGAAAGGGACCGGCGACGAGGCCGGAACCGCCGGCGCGTCCGCCGAGAGCGAACCGGCGACGCCCACCGAACCGACTGACGACGAACCGGCGACTGAACCGACCGACGCTATCGAAGAGGCCGAGGAGGACGCGGACGACGGGCCCGCGACAGCGGACGAAGCGGCGTCAGAACCAACAGCCGAATCGGAGTCGGACGTCGAAGACGGTGAGGACGCCGTCGACGAATCCGGCGACGAAGCGGCGACGGAAACGGAGACGGGCGACGAATCGGCTGACGGCGAACCGACGGACGTGATCAAGGGCATCGGCCCGGCGTACGCCGAACGCCTCTCCAACGTCGGTATCGACACCGTGGACCAACTGGCTGAGGCCGACGCGGAGTCCCTCGCGGAGGAGACCGATCTCTCCGAGAAGCGTCTGAGCGAGTGGGTCCAGCGGGCCGAGGTCCGGTAACCCGCGAGACGATCCGTGACCGGCGATCTCTTCTCTGCTATGACCGACCCCACCGTGGCGACCGACCGCGGGGCGTTCCGCCGGGCGGCGGCGGACGCGCCGGCGGGGGCACGCGTTCCCGTCGAGGTCCGCGTCGCCGTCGAAGACCCGTTCACAGCGTACCGTCGCGCGCGACAGGACGACGGTGGCGACGCCTATCTCGCGACCACCGGCGGGCAGTCTGGATGGGGGTATTTCGGGGTCGACCCGGTAGAGCGCCTGACCGTCTCCCCCGACGCGGAGACCGCGCCAGCGCCACCGCGGGCGGCGTCGGGAGACGACGGACCGGCCGCGGCGTCGCCGTCTCTCGACGCGCTCGACGGACTCCTCGACGGCGAAACGCTCGTCCGGGGCGACTGCGACGTTCCGTACCCCTGCGGCGTCGTGGGATGGCTCTCCTACGACATCGCGAGGGAACTGGAGGACCTGCCGGGACTCGCCGCTGACGACCGCGGTCTTCCGCGCCTGCAGGTCGCCGCGTACGACCAGATCGCGGCGTGGGAAGAGCCGCGGCAAGGCGACCGGGTGACGCTTCGGGTGACCGCCTGTCCGCGAGTCGGCGATGCGGCCGCGGACGCGGCGTACGAACGCGGCCGGGACCGCGCGCTCGAACTCGCGACGGCCGTCCGCGACGGCGACCCCTCCGTCGGCCGACCGTCAGTGACCGACGACCTGGCGACGTTCGAGAGCGACTGCGGCCGCGAGGCGTACGCCGACCGCGTTCGGACCGTCAAGGAGTACGTCCGCGAAGGCGACACGTTCCAGGCGAACGTCTCCCAGCGTCTGACCGCACCCGCTGCGGTGCATCCGGTCGCCGCGTTCGACGCGCTCCGGACGGTCAATCCCGCGCCGTACTCGGCCCTGCTGGAGTTCCCGAGTGCCGACCTCATCAGCGCCAGCCCGGAACTCCTGCTGGAGCGAAACGGCGACGAGATCCGAACGGAACCGATCGCAGGGACGCGGCCCCGCGGCGAGACTGCGGAGGCGGACGAACGGCTGGCGGCCGACCTGCTGTCGGACGAGAAAGAACGCGCGGAGCACGCGATGCTCGTCGACCTCGAACGGAACGACCTCGGCAAGGTGAGCGAGTACGGCTCCGTCGAGGTCGAGGAGTACCGCCGCGTCGACCGGTACTCGGAGGTGATGCATCTGGTCTCGCTCGTCACGGGCCGGCTGCGCGACGGCGCGACGCTCGCAGACGCTATCGCGGCGACGTTCCCCGGCGGAACTATCACCGGCGCGCCGAAACCCCGGACGATGGAGATCATCGACGAGGTTGAGACGACCCGACGCGGCCCGTACACCGGAAGTATCGGTATCTTCGGATTCGACGGGCGCGCGACGCTCAACATCGTTATCCGGACGCTGGTTCGCCGCGGCGACGAGTACCACCTCCGCGTCGGCGCGGGCGTCGTCCACGACTCCGACCCCCACAGCGAATACGACGAGACGCTGGACAAGGCCCGCGCGCTGGTCACCGCAGTCGACGAGGCGCTCGGCGAGCGCGCGGAACTGAGTGTCGAGTCGGCGGACGGTCCCGCGGACGAGCGACGCGGCGTCGAGACGGAGGGCGATAAGTCGTGATCCTCGTCGTCGATAACTACGACTCCTTCGCCTACAATCTCGTGCAGTTCGTCGGCGAAGCGGTGAGAGACCGCGGCGGCGACGGTGACGGCGTGGTCGTCCGGCGAAACGACGAGATAGATGTCGACGGGATCCGCGAACTGGACCCCGACGGCGTCGTCGTTTCGCCCGGGCCGGGCACGCCGGCGGAAGCGGGCGTTTCACTGCCGCTCTTCGCCGAGACGGAGTACCCGGCACTCGGCGTCTGCCTGGGCCACCAGGCGCTCTGTGCGGCCCACGGCGCGCCGGTCCGCCACGCCCCGGAGGTCGTCCACGGGAAACCGTCGCGGGTCACTCACGACGGCGACGGTATCTTCGAGGGGCTGTCAGACCCCTTCGATGTCGGGCGGTATCACTCGCTCGCCGTCGAGCGCGGCGACCTGCCGGACCCGCTCGTCGAGACGGCGCGTACCGACGACGACCGAGGCGTGTTGATGGGCGTCCGCCACGAGTCGAAACCGCAGGTCGGCGTACAGTTCCACCCCGAGAGCATCCTCACCGGTACCGCCGGGCGGACGGCGTCGGCCGGCGACAGCGCCGCAACGAGCGAGAACCACCCCGTCGACGGCGGCGCGACCGCGCGGTCGCTCGGCGTCGGCAAACAGTTGATACGGAACTTCGTATGCAGTACCACGTGAACGGCGACCTCGTTCCGGCAGGGGAAGCGACGGTGAGCGTCCGCGACCGCGGGTTCCAGTACGGCGACGCCGCATTCGAGACGCTGCGGGCCTACGGCGGCGACGTGTTCGAGTGGCGGGCCCACGTCGACCGGCTGGAACGGACCTGCGAGACGCTCGGTATCGACCACGGCCTCTCGGACGGCGACCTCCGCGTCCGCGTGCAGGAGGTGCTCGACGCGAACGGGCTGACCGACGCGTACGTCCGCCTCTCCGTCACGCGCGGCGTCCAACCGGGGAAACTGACGCCGAGCGATGACGTGGACCCGACGGTGGTGATCATCACAAAGGAACTCCCGCGCGGCGGCACCGAGGGGCCGGCAGTGTGGGACGCCCCGGCCGACGTTCAGACTGTTAAGACCCGGAAACCGCCCGAGTCCGCGATGCCCGCCGACGCGAAGACGCACAACTACCTGAACGGGATACTCGCCCGGCAGGAACTCGTCGAAGCCGACGAGGCGCTCCTGCGCGACGTCGACGGCAACGTCGCGGAGGGAGCGACGAGCAACCTCTTCTTCGTCGACGACGAGGGATTGCACATGCCGAGCGAAGACCTGCCGCTCCTGCCCGGAGTCACTCGGGCGGTCGTCGCGGACCTCGTCGAGGACGAGACCGACGTTCCCCTCCAGACGGGTCGGTACAGTCCGGAGGACGTCCGCGGTGCCGAGGAGGCGTTTCTCACCAACACGACGTGGGAGGTCCGACCCGTCGCCACCGTCGACGGCATCGAGGTCGGCGGCGGTCCCGTCACGCGACTGCTCTCGACGCTGTTCGACAAACTCGTCGAGCGCCGCCATTACTAGCGACGCGTCCCGTTTCGGACGATTCAAACGGTGCGGCCGCTCACTGGAACACATGAACGACGACGACCGGATCGCCGCCGTAGACGACGTGCCCGGCGACGGAACGCTCCTCTGTACCGTCCGGGAAGGGTTCGACGAGTCGGAGGTCGTACTGACGCGACTCGGCCGCGAGGGCGCCGACGAGGACGCAGTCGCGGCCTGGCGGAACTACTGCCAGCACTGGACCGACGTCCGTCTCGACAAGGGGTCGGGCGCGACGATGCGGGACGGCGAGATACTCTGCGAGAAACACGGCGCGACCTTCCGCGCGTCCGACGGCGAGTGTACGCACGGCCCCTGCCAGGGCGCGACGCTGGATTCGGTCGACGTGACCGTCGTCGACGGCGGCGTCTACCTCACCGACGACCGCTTCGAGTTCGACTCGCTCGGGCCGTCGGACGACGTTGACCTCTCGTCGGGCGCTCGGATCGACTTCTCAGGGAACTGAAACAAGACGGGCGGGCGGTGTATCCTCCCTGCTCGCGTCTTCGACGCTCGCTGAGGAAGGGGCGTACCGGACTCAGTTACAGTTGAAACGGTCCGGACGGTTCCGGCTCACTCGACCTTGAACGACGGCTCCTCTACGGCCTCGCTCTTACATTCGGGACAGCGCGACGGGCGGTTAGCCACGTCGTCGAAGTCGGTGAAGCCGCAGTCCCGACACTCCGGCGGCGCGGCGAGCAGTTGTTCGTCCGTTCCGTCGAGCGAGCGCGCGACGTGTTGGACGTGGTTCAGGGCGACATCGGCGGTAGTGTCGAACTCCGTCGCGAGCGCGGAGAGCGACAGGGTCTCGTCGCGCAATCGGTCGGCCATCCGCTCGCGCGTCGTAGCATCTGCCTCGCGCATATCGCTGACTCGGACCGCCGGGGATAAAACAGTGACCCGGAGAGGCGAGGCCGAGAGCGCGGCGCGATGCATGCGAGGCGACGAAGGAGCTTTTTTGGCCGAGTGGTTCGAGAGAGTAGCGAACGAACGCGAGTCGAAAAAACGTGGTGGGCTACCGCGTGAAATACGGCGGCTCGTCGCGTTCGTCGAGCGCCCACTCCAGTTCCGCGATAGCGCGGAGGAGTTCGACTTCCATCTCGTCCTCGACGGGCGTGGTCGGCGGGTCGTTCGCGTCGTACTTGTCCTCCAGCGCCTCGATCCGCGTCCGGATCTCGTCTTCCGATTTCATTTATCGATTCCCGCAACGGGTCCGAGGGTAATAGAAGGTGGTGCTATCGGCGGCACGGCCGCCGGTTGTCGGAACCGCCAGTATATAACGAAGGATAAAGGACTTACCACGCGCCGTTGACGGTCAAGGTATGGATGCTGTCGTACTTGCCGGGGGATATGCCACTCGCCTCTGGCCGATCACGAAGAATCGGCCGAAAATGTTTCTGCCGATCGGCGACTCGACGGTCATCGACCAGATCTTCGAGGAGTTAGAGGACGACGACCGTATCGAGGACGTCTACGTCAGTACGAACGAACGCTTCGCCGAGGACTTTCAACGCCACCTCGCGGAGAGCGAGTTCGACAAACCCGTACTCTCCATCGAAGACACCGCGGAGGAAGACGAGAAGTTCGGCGTCGTCGGCGCGCTCGCACAGCTAGTCGACCGCGAGGGCGTCGACGACGACCTGCTCGTCATCGCAGGCGATAACCTGATCAGTTTCGATATCTCGGACTTCATCGATTTCTTCGCGCGGAAGGGTGAACCGACGCTCGCCGCCTACGATGTGGGGTCGAAAGAACTCGCGAAGTCGTACGGACTGGTCGACCTCGAAGGCGATCAGATCGTCGACTTTCAGGAGAAACCCGACGACCCCAACAGCACGCTCGTCTCTATCGCCTGTTACGCGTTCACCGCCGACACGCTCGACGCCCTGGACGAGTATCTCGTCAACGACAACAATCCGGACGAACCTGGCTGGTTCGTCCAGTGGCTCCAGCACCGCCAACCGGTGTACGCCTACACGTTCGACGACGCGTGGTTCGACATCGGCACGCCGGAGAGCTACCTCGACGCGGTGGCGTGGCACCTGAACGGCGACAACCGTATCGCCGAGGACGCGACCATCGAAAACACGTCGGTCGGCGAGAACGTCCACGTCATGAGCGGCGCGGAACTCGTCGACTCGAACGTCGACTCCTCGATCATCTTCCCGGACGCGTCGCTACACGGCGCGGACATTCGGGATTCGATCATCGACCGCGAAACCGACCTCCACAACCTCGATCTGGCCGGCGCGCTCATCGGCGCGCACACCGAGATCCGGAACGGGGATTGATCTCACCCTAACCGCGCGTCGGATATCTTCAGCGTGCCTCGCGACCCGTCCCACTCGCGCTCGTACTCCAGTTCGATAGGACGGTCCATGTGGGGGCCGTCGGTCACCAGCGTCTCGAACTCGCCGCCCTCGCCGAGGACGTGGACCCCGTACTCCTCGTTGAGGTCCCGGAGGTCATCGAGCGCCTCGCGGTCGAGCGTCCGGCCGAGCCACGACTCGTCGAGGCCGTACGCCGCGACCTGAACGACCGTGATCTCGAACCCCGCGTCTAACATCTCCTCGGCGAGCGTCTCGGGGTCGCGCTGCCAGAGGGGGGCGAACAGGTCGACGTCGAGGCGGTCGCACATCGCCTCGATCCGGCTGGTCTGGTACTCACTCTCGACAGCACCCGCGGTGACGCCTGCGATACCGCCGTCTAGCTCCTCGTCCAGTTCGACGAGCGCGGCCTCCAGCGGTTCGAGTTCGGCGTCACCCTGCGGCCCGGAATCGTCCGCGGTCGCCGCACCGAGGTCGTCGGGACGGACGTCGACCAGCGGGATACCGACGCTCTCCGCCGCGAGCGTCGCGAGGTCCGTCGCCGGCACGTGATACATGTACGAATCGTCGTCGGGGTGGACCGTGACGAGGCGGCCGACGGGGTAGCCTCGTTCCAACGCCTGATACAGCGCCCACGAGGAGTCCTTGCCGCCGGAGAAGAGGCTGATCCATGCGCCCGCGTTCTCGTCGCTCATAGTCGACCTACCGGCGGGGCGGGTAAACCAGCTACGAACTGTCGCTACGCGAGAACTCGTCCTCGTCGATGCTGGTGCCGCCGAGATACGAGGCGACCCTGACGCCGACCAGACTGACGAGCACGCCGACGACGACGAACACCGCGAGATGTTCGCCCGCCGAGAGGGAAAACGACGAGACGGAGACGACGCCTAGCTGGAGCGCGGGGACCTGAAACGGGTCGAGGATGTCGGCGCGTTCGAGGAAGTACGCCGAGAACCCGCGGACGACGAGGCCGACCGCGACGACGCCGAACGGGATGTTCAGGTAGGAGCTCCGAACGCTGTCTTTCTGGATGGCGACGTCCAGCAGACGGCCTGTGCTTGCGGCGAGAGCGGCCATCGCCAGCCACGGAACGCTGTCGTGAGCGAACTGCATCGCCGGGATGAGAACGCCACCCTCCATAGCGAGATTCGACACGCCGAGCGCGCCGACGAACACGCCGACCAGCGAGAGGCCCGCGGCGACGACGTACGTGACGATAGAGACTCGCCCGGAGTAAAGCGACTCCTGAACCCGGACGGCGAGGTCGGTGAGGTACTCGTCGACGCCGAGGCCCTTGTACAGCAGAAACACGCCGATAACGGCGGTGATAGCAGAAACGGCGATCGCCGGCCCCGCAAGCATCGACAGTATCGGAGCCACCAGAAGGGCGAGACCGATCGGGACGAGGACGGTCTGACGCAGTTCTTCGTCGGCGAGAAACTGCTTGAGCAGGTAGTACGTCGACTCGATGTCGCGGGCCTGTCGGACGACGACGCGGTCGACGGAGTCCACACGGAGGCGGCTTTCGACGATAGGAACCAGTCGCTCGTCCTCGGCGCTGTCGATTACCACGACGGCCGAATCCGGGTCGTACTCCGCCACCAACTCGTCGAGTTGGCTCGCGACCGACCGGTCCGCACCGACGACGTTGTCACTCCCGCCGGAGACGACGGCGACGACCGACTCGTCGTCGTCGTCCCGGAGGTCGCGGGCGACGCGAAGCGATTCGAGTAGACAGTTGACGCTGGAATCTTCCGGGTCAGCGAGACCGACGTCGGTGACGAGCGAATGAACCGCCTCCCACCCGGAGACGGGCGTCGACAGGCCCGTCTTCCGGACGATGTCGTCCGTACGGTCGACACACACCACGAGCGTGGTCACGGTGTATCCGACCACGCAGCGGTAGAATAAAAATCCCCGACTTACTTGAATCGAAACTCCACGGCTGAGCCGTCGCGGTCGGCGATAACGCCTGCCACGCCGCGGCCGAACGCCCGGGCGACTGTCTGTGTGCCGATACTGAGCTTCTCGCCGATCCCGCGTTCGGGTTCGAACTGTTTGACCGAGACTTCGTCGAGGCCGGCGCGCTCGGCGAGGCGGTCCTCGACGGCGTTGCGGTCGCCGAGCGCGTCGACCAGTCCGTTCGCCTCGGCCTGGCGGCCGTGGTAGATCCGGGCCTCCGTGTCCGCGACGAACTCGCGGTCCACGTCGCGGCTCTCCGCGACGAGGTCGACGAAGCTCTCGTAGCTGCTGTCGATGACGTTTTGGAAGTACGCCCGCTCGTCGTCGGAGAGTGGCTTCATCGGGTCCAAGGTGTCTTTGTACTCTCCGCCGACGAACCGCTCTAAGTCGACGCCGTAGCGGTCGGCGAAGTCGGCGAACTTCCGCTGGTTGGCGATGACGCCGATGCTACCGACGAGGCTGTCCTCGTGGGAGACGAACTCGTCGCTACCGCACGCGATCATGTAGCCGCCGCTGGCGCAGATGTCCTTGGCGTGGGCGACCGTCGGACCGTCGAACTCCGCGACTGCGCGGCGGATATCGTCGCTCGCGACCGGTTGGCCGCCCGGCGTGTTCAGCGTCACGACGAGCGCCTCGGCGTTGCCGTCGGCGTCCGCCCGCTCTATCTGTTCGACGAGGTCGTCCGCGGACGCCCCGCCGGGCCGTAGCGGCATCCCGCCGCCGTCGGCGGTGATCGGACCCGTTACCTCGACTTCGCCGACGTTGTACGAGGGAAACACCGTCTCCGCGAGGCTACTCGCTATCCGCAAGCCTACGAGCGCCGTCACGATGACGAGGACGACGGCGACGAGACCGACCGACGGCACTCGGTCCGGCAGTACGACGAACAGTGCAACGCCGACCGCGGCGGCGACGAGTGCTCCGACGACGACGATTCCGATCTGCGCGAGCGACCGTAGCGTGCCTTCCATGGGATCACCTGCCGTCGTGTTGCGGGCGGCAACGGAAAAGGGTAGACCCTCCGAGAGTACGCGTTGTGAGCGGTCCCAGCGGACTGGCCGGTCACCAGCGGACCTAAAAAACGGAGAGACCCGACACACAGGACGTGACACGACCCCTTACACTGTCGGACGGACCCACGAAGACTGTCGATATCCGGTGTGTCGAATCTCGTCACGAAGTCCCGTCCGGCAGTATTAGCCGCCGTAGCCTCCGTCGGTCCCGTTCGAGGCGTTACCGCCGGTCACGTTGCCATCAGCAGTGGCGTTGCCCTCTACCGTCTCGTTGTCGGCGGGCGCTTCCCGTTCTTCCGGCGGCACGAACTCGTAGCCGAGTTCCTCGGCGATAGTGCTGAACTGCACTTTGCCTGCCTCCTGAATGTTCATCGTGTCCAGCGCGTCCGCTCCGAGGACTTCGGCCGGCAGAACGAACGGCCACTCGCAGTTCTCGTTCTGCTCGCTCGCTCGATTGAGCCCAGCCTCGAACTGCTCTCTTCCCGCGACGCCCTCGTCTCTCGTCGCGTACTCCGGGATGTCCTCCTCGGCGAGGTCGCCGACGACGAGCCGCATCACCATGCCGAGAAGGAAATGCGGGCCGCAGTACATATCGTACACGCCCTCTTCCTCGAACCGGTACAGCCAGGCCGAACCGGGGCCGAGGACCGGCGATGAAAACGGTTCGGAGCCCTCCGGTACCCGCCGACTATGGCCGATATCGGGATGGAATGCCGTGACTGAGTGGTCGGGGCTCATCACGGAGAACTGGACGATATCGCCGGACTGGATCTGAAGCCCAGTCGGCTCGAAGTAGAGAAACGGCGGGCTGGTCGGCCCCGACGGCGGAGCAACGAGTAGCTGGACCTCGTGGTCCGGTTCGAGTCCCTCGGGAATTTCCTCGATATCCGTCGTCGAATACCCGAACACCGGGTCGATCTGGTCCGAGTCGGCTCCCCCGTCCTCTCGGCCTGTGACCCCGACACCCGTGGCCGCTGCCGTTCCGCCGCCGAGCGAGAGCGTCGCTCCCACGCCGAGCGCTTTCAGGAGAGACCGCCGCTCGAAGCCGGACCATTCACTGAACAGTTCGTCTGACGATTCCCCTGTCTCCCCCTCCGTAGATCCCGTCATTGTTTCACCTGTTGCTGGCGCGCCGCAACGATCGCTACACCTCATCCGGAGATAAACCGCCGTAACCGTTTCAACACTTAACAAAAGCGCCGTACCCAGGCGAGAAAGGACAGCTACAGGAGGTAAGGATACACAACTGATGTGTCGGTTCGTGTAGTTCGGCCAGTGTGATCCGCAGCCAGAATCATGTTAATTGTTACCATGTGTCTATAACCCTGTCCGTAATTAGATCCGGGGAAGAACCTGTAAATGCTAGACAGTTCCGAGGTCCGAGCGACGATTTTATATGAAATATTAACTCGGGGCGGAGGCTAACACGTGAAATCCCGATACAGACCGTCTCCCGTCTCACCACATTCACGAAAAACCGATCGCGGTATCGCCCCGCTTGATCGGTGAATTCACTGAGAGGGATGGCTGTCATTCAGTTCGGGAGTCCGCCGATGTAGGCTCAGCAACTACCGGTAACGCAGTTACGACAACTCCCCTGAGACTTCGCCGGCGCTGGCGCTACCGAACCGTACACAGCAGAGAGAACAGCAAAATCGTAGCCGTTTACAGCAGCCCCGTCTTCTGGAGCTTCATCAGGTCCTCGGTGTCGAGGGTCTCGCCGTCCTTGAACTTCTGGTAGATCTCCTCGGCTTCCTCTTTGGCTTCCTGCTCTTTCTTCTCGCGCTCGGACTGACGCTCTTCCTCTTCCTGCTTGTCGAGTTCGCGCAGTCGCTTCTGGACGCGAACGAAGTCCTCGTGGTGCTGGTCGGCGGCCTCCTGGGCCTGGACGAACTTCTCGTGCATCTCGTCGGCCTCGTCACGGATGTCGTCGGCTTCGCGGTAGGCCTCGATCATCTCGTTGTGATGTTCCTGGGCCTTGTCCGCGAGTTCAGTGACCTTCTGGTGGTGTTTGGAGGCTTCCGAGCGGACGGATTCCGCCTTCTCGACGTACTCCTCGAGGTCGTCGTTCTGGTCGAGCTTTTCCTTGCGCTGCTGGTACTCCTCGCGCTTGTCCTCGATCTTCTCGATGAGTTCGCGCTCGTCTTCCGTCGAGAGCACCTCGGTCTGTTGCTTGAATTCGAGGTCCTCGATCTCGCTTTCGAGTTCTTCGAGGTCCTTGCCCTCGTCGAGTTCGAGGTCGGATTTCATCTCCTCGACCTTGTCGAAGAGCTCGTTCGCCTTCGCGTTGAGTTCGTTGCGCTGCTCTTTGTGCTCTTGAACGAGTTCGTTGAGCTCGTCGCGTTTCTCGCGGTGTTCCTGCGCCTCGTCGACCTTCTCGCGAGTTTTCGCGTTGAGGTCGTCGCGGTTGGACGCTCGTTCCGAGGCCATCTGGTTCAGGTCGTTCCGTCGGTCTCGGAGCTGACCGGCGAGTTTGATGAGCTGCCCTTTGGCTTTGTTTTCGAGATCGTCCTCTGTGAGTTCTACGTTCTGTGTTTCGTCTACCATGTGTTAGTCAAACCTCTGTGCCATACCCGCACCGGCGGAGATAGTCGTCGCTGACCGTGTGTAACTGACCGTGGATAAGGATTCCCTGTCATGTTGGTCGAGCGAGCGATTCTACCGGAACGCCGGTGACGTTCTGGTAACCGTTAATAGTCCCGTGATAGGTATAAAAGTACCGGTCGGTTATCCCCTGAAAACAGTTGCCACGCGGCCAGAGAGACGTGTAAACGGTTGTCACACGATGGGAGCGAGTTATAAACGGTAGGCGTTGAACACGGTTCGATCGGACAGGGTCAACAGCAGTTCGACCGCCTCCGCGTCCCGCGGTACGTCCGCCGTCCCGGCGGCGACCGTATCGTGAGCGTCGACGGTCACGTCCTCGGTTCCCTCGGCGTTGCCTGCGGTCCAGGCGAGCGTCGGTTCGACCGCGTCCGGCCCGTCGTTGACGACGGTAACCCCGACAGAGCCGGCCTCCGGCGGCGAATCCAGAACGGCCTGGACAGGCTCGAACGACTGGGCGAGTGCCTCGTACCCGGATTTCTCCGAGCCGTCGTGAGCGAGGACACCCATCCCCGCGTCCGGAGCTGTATCCCTGAGCGCGAACGCCGCGAGTACGTCCGTGCCGCGTCGGCGGAGCGTCTCGGTCACCGTCTTCAGCGTCGCGGCCTGGTAGGACTGCGACATTTCGGGGTCGTCGTCGCCGACCTTCATCTCGTGAGCGTCGGCGTCGAACCCCGGCACGTCGTCTCCTCCCGTAGCGTCGCCGCCGAACGCGAGTGACCCCGCACCGTACTCGCCCACGATGTCGCCCAGATCCGGATATCGGTCGAGAAGCCATTCGGCGTCCGTCGCCGTGCCGTACTTCCACCCCGGGTAGAGGTGTGCGGCGTCCGGCGCTGTCCCCGGCGGTCCGGCGACGGGGATGACCGGCGCGTCCGCCGGAAACGCGTCCGCAACCGCTTCGTCGGAGCCGTGGTCGTAGTCCGTCCGCCAGGCCCGCCAGCGGAAGCGGTATCTGCCGACTCGTCCGCCGCTGACGGGAGCCGCGAACGGCGACCGCGGGTCATCGTGGACGCCGTAGAGAGAGACGCTCGGATGATGCCCGTACTCGTCGGCCAGCGCCGTCGCGAGAGCTTCACCCCGGTCGACATCGTACTCGCGGTCGCCCGTGAGAGGGAGGTCCTGCCAGACGAGCACTCCCGCGTCGTCACACGCCTCGTGAAGGTCGTGCGGCGGCACGTGTGCGTGCGCTCGAACGAGGTTAGCGTTCGCCGCGGCCGCGCGCTCGACATCCGTCGCGGGGTCGTCCGACGGTAACACGTTAACCCCGCGTGCGCTCACGCGCTGACCGTTCACGAACAGACCGTCGTCGCCGTACTCGACCGTCCGGAGACCGGTCGTTTCGCTGACGCTCGTCTCGCCGAGTTTGGCGCGGACGGTGTAGCGGTGTTGCGAGCCGTAGTCGTGCGGCCACCACCGCGACGGGTCCCGCACCCGTATCTCCCGGGTCAGCGTCGTCCGCTCGCCCGCCGCAGCGGTGACGCTCGCCTGCTCCATCGTCCCCCCACCGCGGAACCCCTCCGGCCGCGTCGAAAAGGTGACTCGGTCGTCGAGTTTTGCGGCGGCATCGACCGTCACCGCCGCTTCGATGACAGCCCCGTCGTCCTCGATACGCGGCCTGACGGTCATCCCGTCGAGAAACGTCTCCGGGCGGACGCGGACGCGTGCGTCCCACCAGATACCCGGAACTGCGGCGTCTTCGGGAAGCAGGTCGGTCGTCTGGACGCCGCCGAAAGCGTCTTGCGGGGCGTGACACTCCACGACGAGTTCGTTTCGCTCAGCCGGGTCGAACTCGAACCGAGCCGGTACGAAGTACGCGTCGTGTTCGCCCAGTAACTCGCCGTTCATCCAGATGCTCGCCCGAGCGAACAGCCCTCGAAGTTCGAGTAGCGTCCGCTGCGTGTCGCTCGCGCGGGGGTCGTCGAATCGGAGCCGGTAGGCGACCGCGTCCTCGCCGGCGAACCGTTCCGGTCTCCCCGGGACGGTCACGTCAACCCACTCGTCAGCGTCCGGTGGCTCCCCGTCGTCGTGCGGATCGACCGCCGCTGCCGTCCACGCGCCCGTCATCACTACCCACGACACCGGACCCGGGTGAAATAGTCTTTACGTCGTGTCTCCGCTTTCACTTTCACTTTCACTCCGGGGACGGGTCGCTTTAACGTACGGGGGTGGTGAACGTCCGGATATGCTGGAACGGCTTTCCCCGACGTGCGAGGACGGCGAATGCGACCGCGCGCTCAGCGACGACGCTCTGATGCTGGAGATGGAGCGAGACGGGGGCGTTCGCCGCGCCTACGAGTGCGACTGCGGGGCCGTCACGGTGACGGTCGTCAAACGCTCCCGCTACAGTAGCAACTGATACGGACTGTTGTAGCTGTTTACCGATATACGCCGACCCCGTGTCGGCGCTATCCGGAAATGACTTACAACAGTCCGTATGAAAGTCAAGGCACACCTGCTCGTACGTCAGCGATGCGATCAGCGTGTGAATCGTTTCAGTGACTGCGACACTACCGTCGGCTATAACTTCGGACATCTTATCTGGCCGAAATCCTTCCGCGGATTACAGCAGACAGTATAAGTGCGCCGGTCGGCAAGCGCCGTCCATGAAAGAAACCGTACACGCTCGCGGTCACGAGAACGTGACCGCAGCGCATACGAGCACGTTCGAGGTGACGACGGACGACTATCTCACCCCCGCCGGCGACTGTATCCTCGCCGTCGAAGCCGACCGTTCCCCGGCCGACTTCGATCCCGCGTTCGTCGAGGCGTGCCGCGACCCCGAGGCCACGATCACCGCTACCTTCGAGGCGGCGGGCTACTCGGAGACGGTCCGCGGCCGCGGCGACCCCGACCTCGAACTGACGAGCGACCGGAGCATGGTCGGCCGCACGAGCAACTACGTGGACGACCGGACGTTCCTGCTCGGTGCGGGGTTCGCCGCCAGCGGGTTCGACCGCGGCCTCGTCGACGCGCTGGCCGACGGCGCGGAACTGACTGTCACCGTCGAAGTAGCGTGACGCCGTCAGTCCGCCAGATAACCGAGGTCCCGAAGCTTCTCGCCGACTGACTCCCCCGCCGACTGGTCGTAGGTCGCGGGGTCGTAACCGCCCGCGTCGGTCGCCGTCGTCTCGTACCACGGGACCAGATGCAGCGACGGGAGCGGCATCCGTCGCGGGTGACCGTACACGCCCCACTCGCCGAGGGCGTTGCCGTGGTCGGCGGTGACGACTGCTCGCTCCGCGTCGGCGTTCTCCAGGAGAACGGCGACGTCGTCGAGGACGTGTTCGAGGTTGTTCCGGTACGCGGTCCAGAGCCGTTCCTCCGACACCTCCCCATCTCGGAGTTTCTCCCACGCGTTACCGGGCAACCAGCCCGCGTCCTCGCGCTGGAACCCAGCGCCGACGCCCGGATCGGGGATGGAGGGAAAGTGCGGTTGCATGTAGTGGGCGACGACCCGTTCCGGGTCGCAATCGCGCATCAGCGTGATCGTGCGGTCGGTGACGGGTCTCGGAGGGACGGTCTCCCGCTCGGCGTCCCAGGCGTACCGCCACACCTCGTCCAGTGCGGCGAACCGGTTCGGGTCGAGCAGTTCGTCGGAGAACGGGTTCGCGGTGACGTACGCCGTCTCCGCGACCGCCGCCTCGTCGGCCGTGCCGAACGTCCGCTCCAGCCAATCGTGTGAGTGGCTCGCCGGCGAGGCGACTCGCCGCGGTCGGTCGAGAAAACGGTAGTCGGACGCCACAGAAGCCATCAGGTCGGCCCGACAGCCGTCGAGGACGACCAGGAGGTCCCACTCGCGGTCGTAAACCGTGGGCGCGAACCGCCAGACTGCGTCGAGGCGTCGTAATCCGCCGCGGTACAGTTCGTCGGTCGACTCCCGAAGCGCAGTGACGGGGTCCTCCGCTCCGAACCGACGGTACGTTTCCCCCAACCAGTCCCCCAGAGACATACCCACTCGTACCACGATCTCCCACTTAAGGCCGTACCCGTCCTATTTGTGGCCGCTCGTCGAATAGCGTCCGAATGACCGTGCCACTGGCGGGGAAACTCCGCGAAGAGGCCCAGACCGCGTACAACCGGGCCGTCCGCCCGCACCTGCCGTACAAAGTCGGCGTGTTCAACGGCGTCGCGTCGCGACGCATCCGTCTGCTCGACTTGACCGACACGTTTCCCGACTACGAGGCGGCCGTCGTCGACGCGACGCGCGAGCGCGTCGGACCGGGCGACGAGGTCGTCGTGGTCGGCGGCGGCTACGGCGTCACGAGCGTCGCCGCTGCTCGCGCCGCGGGGCCGGACGGACACGTCACGACGTACGAACCGGCACGCAACCGGTTCGAGATAGCCAGACACACCGCGTCGCTCAACGAGGTCGAAGACAGAGTCTCCGTCCGTCGTAAACTCGTCGGACCTGGCGTGAAAATCGACGGCGAAGGGGACCGAACAGACCGAGTCTCGCCGTCGGCACTCCCGGACTGTGATGTCCTCGAACTGGACTGTGAGGGCGCGGAAGCCGCGATCATCGAATCGATGACCGCCCGCCCGCGGTCCGTCGTCGTCGAGACCCACGGTTGTTTCGGCACGCCAGAGTCAGACACTCGCGAGGCGTTGGCGGAACGGGGGTACGAAGTTATCGACCGAACACCCGACGAACCCGACCGCGGCATCGTCGTCCTCACCGCGGAGCGAGTGACTGAACACGGTGGATAGTTGTGCGCTCGGTCCCGTACTACGACGCATGTCCGAGGACGCTGAGCCGACGGAGAACATCAGCGGCGGCGACGAGGGGTGGACCGAGTTCGCCGAGACGGCAGCCGGCGATGCGAGTACCCGCGCGGAGGCGGTCGTCGACCGCCTCGGCGAGATGTACTGGCAGAAAGCGTACGGCGGTCGCGACGCCTTCGAGTGTTTAGTCCGAACTATCCTGAGCCAGAACACCAGCGACAAGGCGAGCCAACCGGCCCACGACGCGCTGATGGAACGGTACGGCGGGGCAGACCTCGACCTCGCCGAGCGACTCGCCGCCGCCGATCAGTCCGAACTCGCCGAAACCATCTCCGGCGCGGGCCTGTACAACCAGAAGTCGGAGGTCATCATTCAGACCGCCGAGTGGGTCCTAGAAGAGTACGGTTCCGAGACTGCGTTCGACGAGTTCGTGCAGTCGGGGGACCCGTCCGCGGTCCGCGACACGCTCCTTTCGGTCACCGGCGTCGGCCCGAAGACGGCTGACTGCGTCCTGCTGTTCTCGGGCGGTCGCGGCGGCGTGTTCCCCGTCGACACCCACGTCCACCGCATCGCGCGTCGACTCGGCGTCGCGCCGGCCGACGCCGACCACGAAGGAGTTCGCGCGGAACTGGAGCGGGACGTACCCGCCGAAAAGTGCGGCTTCGGTCACACGGCGATGATCCAGTTCGGCCGCGAGTACTGTACGGCGCGCAAGCCGGCCTGTCTGGAGGGGCCGGAGGCGTGTCCGATGGAGGACCTCTGTGACCAGACAGGTGTCTATCCGGCGACGGGCGAGGTAGAGGACCCCGCGGAGGCGCGGACCGACGCGGACTAACGCGCTATCAGGACGACGGAGAGGACGGCGAACCCGACGCCGGCGACGTCCGTCGCCTCGACGGATTCGCCCAGCACGGCGATTCCCAGCACTGCCGCGACGACGAAATACAGCGCGCTGACGGTAGTGACTATGCTCGTCTGCCCTCGCTCCAGTCCCGCATAGAAGGCGACGGCCGCGATGCCCGCGAACACGCCAGCACCCAGGGCGACCGCCACGCCGGTCTTCGCCGTCGCTACTGGCTGGTCCCGCGCGAAGACGTACGCCAGCGCGATGGCGACGCTCGTCGCGTAGGAGAAGATCATCGCGGAGACGGGGTCGATGTATCGCGTCGCCACGTCCGCCAGCACTGCCCACACGCCCCACGAGACCATCGCCGCCAGTGCGAACAGTATCGTCGCGTTCGTCATGTGCGAGGGCACGAGGGGCAGCGAAGTAACGACTTCGGAAGCGATGCGGAGCGGACGGAGGCGGCGCGGAGCGGTAGCTGTCAAGGGCGGCGCGGAGCGGTGGCCGCGCTCGGCGTTCATGCCGAGCGCACGGGGGAGGGCAGGCACCCGGAGCGTGCCTCCGCGACCGCGGAGGCTCGCGCAAACTGGCGGGCCTGGAACGAGCGCCTCCGGCGCTCGTTGGCGTCTTCGCGAACGAAGTGAGCGAAGGCTCGGGAGAGCTTCGCTCTCCCGGTGGACATTGAAAGGGCGCAGCGGCGGACGCCAGTCCGCCGCAAGGGCTTTCAGACGAAGCGGAAGGTCTCTAGGTTCTTCGGCGCGAACGTCCGCATGTTGTAGTCGTGATACAGCGCCGACGAGAGGTCCTGCGTCGAGGACTCGTCGCCGTGAACGCAGAGCACCTTCTCGGGGCGGGGATTCATCGTCTTCACGAAGTTCTCCAGCCCCTGGCGGTCGGCGTGGCCGGAGAAGCCGTCGACGGTCTCGACCTCCATGTCCAGCGTGAGAGTGTTGCCGCGGCCGTTGCCGCGGTCGTCGACCGGGATCTCGTCCCAGCCGTTCTGGATGCGTCGGCCGAGGGTCCCCTGTGCCTGGTAGCCGACGAACGTGAGCGTGCTGTCCGCCTCGCCGCCGAGGTGGCGGAGCCAGGACATGATCGGACCGCCCTCGACCATCCCCGACGTCGAGAGGACGATGCAGGGGCCGCCGTCGGCGACCTCGCGGCGTTCCTCCTCGCCGCCGTCGATGTGGTTGAACTGCTCGGCGAGGAACGGGTTCTCGTCGTCGTGGAAGATGCGGTCGCGGAGGTCGTCGCGGAGGTACTCGGGGTACGTCGAGTGGATAGCCGTGGCCTCCCAGATCATCCCGTCGAGATGGACGGGCATCTCGGGTATGTCGCCGGTCCGCATCGCCTCTTCGAGGACGAGCATCATCTCCTGAGAACGTCCCACCGCGAACGCCGGGATGAGGATCTTCCCGTCGCGGTCGTACGTCTGATTGATGACCTCTTTCAGTTTCCGCTCGGAGTCCTCCTGGTCGGTCTGGTAGTCGTTCCGGCCGCCGTAGGTCGACTCCAGCACGAGCGTCTCGACGCGCGGGAAGTCGTTGACCGCGCCGTTGAACAGGCGCGTGTCGTCGTAGTGGATGTCGCCGGAGAACGCGACGTTGTAGAGGCCGTCGCCGATGTGGAAGTGAGTGACTGCGGAGCCGAGAATGTGGCCGGCGTTGTGCAGCGTGAGCTTCACGTCCGGCGCGATGTCGGTGACGTCGCCGTATTCGAGCGGGATGGTGTGTTTGATCGCCTCGCGCACCATCTCGGAGTCGTACGGGGGCGCGCGGCCCTCCTTTGCGGCGACGTCCAGATAGTCGAGTTGGAGCAGGCCCATCAGGTCGCGGGTCGGTTCGGTCGTGTAGATGGGACCGTCGTAGCCGTACTTGAACAGAAGCGGGATGAGCGCCGAGTGGTCGAGGTGGGCGTGCGTCAGGATGACGGCGTCGATGTTCTGTGCGCCCGCGCCGAGCGCTTCGGGCACCTGCAGATACGGGACCTCGCCTTCTGCTCCAGGCTTGTCGCCGCAGTCGATGAGAATGCGCGTTTCGGGCGTCGAGAGGATGAAGGAGGCGCGGCCGACCTCGCGGCAACAGCCGAGCGTGGTGATGCGGACGTACTCGTCGTCGGACATCTCCTCTCTGTGGATCTGGCGGCCGACCTTCTCTAAGATGTCGCGGCGTTCGTCGCGTTCCTGCTTGAGGAAGTTCCGGACGTTAGACACTGTGGAGGACTCGATGGGCGGCGTTCGGACGACTTCGGGCGTCCAGCCGACCTTCTGGGTGATATCTCGGAGCGTGCTCCCGTGACGGCCGATCACCATTCCGGGCTTTTCCGCCTCGATAACGACTTCGCCGGTGTCGGCGTGGAAATCGAGATCCGTGACGCCGGCGTCGTCCGGGATGACCGCCATGATCTCCTCGCGGGCGTCGCGGGGCTTCGAGAGGACGTCGGGGTCTGGCCGGACGGTGATCCGCTTACGGAGTTTACTCGCGAGTTGGCGGATAAGGTCACCTTTCTGCGCGAACTTCTTCGGGTCACGGGTGTAGACGACGAGTTCGGGGCCCTCGTATTTCACGTCGGACACCGAGATGTCGCTCGGCAGTTCGCTCGTTATCTCTGTGCGTAAATCGTCGAGTTGTTGGTCAACTGAACTCATAGTGAGAGCTGGATAGCGTATCCGTTATCGAGGTTCTCCCGTTCGTCCGCGGGGCCATCGCCGAACCGAGTGCACGGTGATCCGTCGAAGCGACGCCGTTGGTCGACGTGCTGTTTGACGGTTCGCCACTGTGTCGTAACACTGTATACATAGGGATATCGTCCCGGTGATGTTGTGGGCGGCGCGTTCTGCGATACGCTCGGGGATGGGTCCCACTTGCTGCGGGAAGGTCTGAGAGAACCCGCTTACTCGGGCATATTACTTCCTTGTTATAAAAGCCTTCGCAATACCGGGTGCGCGTCGACGGAGACGGTCCCCCGCCGGCTGGAATCTCCGGTTTTCGAAGTCGGCCGACAGTATAAGCCGCTCGCGTCCGTACGGGGCGGCGATGCACGTCTCACCCGACACTGTCGCCGACGAGCGCGACTGGGTGCGCTCGCGCGCGGACGTCGTCGTCCCGTTACTGAACGACCTCCGCGCGGAGTTCACCGAAATATTCGACACCGACGTCGATCCGGTGACCGCCGAGATGTACCGGACGGAGGTCGACGCCGTGTTCGCTGACGGCGACCTCGCGGTCAACGTTGCGGCGTTCGTCGTCACGCTCCGGGAACTGGACGTCGAGGGTGATTACCCGGGGTTCGTCGCTGACGAACTGCTCGGCAGACAGCTCGCAGGCATGATCGCCGGCGGCCAGCCGCTCGGACTGCTCGGTGAGGCCGCCTTCCACTACGCGGACGTCATCCACCATCCCGAGGACGCGACGGCGGGGAGCGACGACCTGGAGGCCGCGCTCGCGGCGGGGTTCCAGACCCGGCTTCCGGGGTGGAACTGGACCGAGGGGCCGAGTCCGTTCCGCGTGGATTAGTACGTCTCGCGGAGATAGGCCGTTATCTCGTCGACCAGTTCGGGGTCGTACGTCCAGAAGCCGTAATACTCGTCGGGCGTGCGTTCCTCGGCGATCAGCGCGGACTTGTTCGCGTCGTCGCCGCCGCCCTCGAAGGCGAGAAACCAGAAATCGCCGATCTCGTCGGCTGATTCCGTCTGGACCGTGACACCGTCGATGTCCGGCGCGTCCCACTCGTCGGAAATGTAAACGCGGACGGCGAGGTCGTCCCGTTCGCCGAGCGATTCGTACAGCGATACCTGGTCTCTCAGGGCCGGGAGAGACTGGAATCCGACGTACAGCGTTCCGCGACCGACGCGCCAGGCGCGGTCCTCTATCTCGCGAGCGGTGGCGAGCATCTGCCTGCGGTCGTACGACGCGAACACCGTCTTGTCGAACAGGTCGAGATACTCCTGAAAGGCGGCGTCGTCGACCGCGTTAGTCGGGCCCTCGGGCAGCGAACGGGCGCGTTCGATAGTCTCGAGAGGCACCGTGCCCCGGAACTCGTCGTCTCGTCGGACAACGACGAATCCTCCGGTTCCGGTATCGGGGAGACGGCGGTGAGTCACGTCGACGTTTCGAAGTGAGAGTCGGGCCTCCAGGTCGGACGAGGCCGACGGCGAGTATTCGACTACCGTGCGACGCTGTCGTTCGATCCGGTCGACGAAGTCCCGCAGTAACACGACTCATCCACCCTGTGACCGGAGTGGCGACGGCGTCTCGGTCGTTCGTGCTCGTTCGACCGAAAGGGACTCGTCGAGCAACTTATGGATCTCGTCCGAGAGGTCGCGGAGTTCGACATGGTGAGACTCCCAGTCGTACTCCAGAAACCCGAAGTCGGCCAGCATCGGCAGGTGAACGTGGTGGAGGTCGGTACGGATCCGGTTTCGCCGGTGCGGCGTAGTGGTCATTCCGCGGCCTACCGTCAACCAGCCCGAAATGACATCGGCCAACTCGTCAAGCGATGCGTCGTCGTGTTCCAGTAGGTAATACAGCACGTGACGGCGACGGGCATCGCTCAACGCGCAGAACACGTCGTTCGGGTCGCCGACAGTGACGGTCATCGTAGTGGGAATCCTCGTTCAGTGGGCAGGTATCGCCCCGTTGGATTGCAAGGTTATAACATACCACACCTAGCGGGAAATACGCTTGCATATCTCACCGACAGAGACTCCACGTCCTGTCGCTCTGACTGCTCGTCCGCGGTCGGATCCTCACCCGATTTCGACATCGAACGCGTCGGCCAGGTCGACCCGTTCCATCGGCATCGCGTGATCCAGAACCGATTCGACGACCGGTGGGAGGGCTGCTAGCGTGACTCGCCCCGTTTCGCGGTCGTAGGTGACGAGCGACATAGCTTCGAGTTTCTGTAGGTGTACGTGGTCGAGGCGTATCAGCATCTCGTCGCGGTATCCGGACAGCGAGAGCGTCGGGGTGTCGACCAGCGCCTTCGTCGCAAGAACGTCCGCGAGTTCGTCGACGGTCGTGGTCGGACGTTCGCGGAGGTAGTAGAGAGTAAAGCGACGCTTTTCGTTGGCAAGCGTTCCGAATATCTCGTCGAGGGAGGTCGACGTGACGTTCTGTGACTCTGCGTCGAGGGTGCGATCGGTAGGGGCCATATACTTTCAGGTGTTTTCATCCAGAAACTATAGTTCTTTGTCCCCGAAGTCCGACCGGACCGTGTTCGGAGGTCGCCTCTCAGTCGCTCCCGAACACGGCGCGTTTATTACTCCGGTCCCCCGACGAAGAACCATGAGTGGCGAGCAGGAACTCGGAATCACCGAGAGCAAAGAGCACAGCCCCGGCGACTGGTACGCCGAGGTCGTCCAGAAGGCCGGCCTCGCCGACTACGCGCCGATGGGCGGATTCATCGTTACTCGCCCCCGCGGGTACGCCCTCTGGGAAGCGATACAGGACCGTCTCGACGGCTGGTTCAAGGAGACGGGCGTAACGAACGCCTACTTCCCGATGTTCATCCCGGAGAGCTACCTCGAACGCGAGAAAGACATCGTCGAGGGGTTCGACCCCGAGGTGGCGTGGGTCACCAAGGGCGGACACGATGAACTGGAAGAGCCCCTCGCCGTCCGTCCCACGAGCGAGAGCATCATCGCGCCGTTCATGGCCAAGTGGACGCGGAGCCACCGCGACCTGCCCCTGCGACTGAACCAGTGGTGCAGCGTCGTCCGGTGGGAGGCAACCGAGACGAAGCCGTTCTTCCGCACGAAGGAGTTCCTCTGGCAGGAGGGCCACACCGCCCACGAGACCGAGGACGAGGCCTGGACGGAGACGATGACGCGTCTCGACCAGTACGAGCGGATCTACGAGGACGAACTGGCCATACCGGTCCTTCGCGGGCGCAAGCCGGAACACGACAAGTTCCCCGGCGCGGACACGACGACGACCGTCGAGGCGCTGATGCCGGACGGCAAGTCCGTTCAGGGCGGAACCAGCCACTACCTCGGCCAGTCCTTCGCCGAGGCGTTCGACATCACCTTCATCGACGAGGACGAGGAGGAGCGAGTCGCCCACACCACCTCGTGGGGGCTCTCGTGGCGCGCGCTCGGCGCGCTTATTATGACGCACAGCGACGACCAGGGGCTCGTCTTGCCCCCGACGGTCGCGCCCACCCAGGTCGCCATCGTCCCCATCTGGCAGGAAGACACCAAAGACGACGTACTCCAGTACTCCGCGGAGATCGCCGCCGAACTCGAAGACGCCGGCGTCAGCGTCGAACTCGACGACCGCGACGGTCGCAACCCCGGGTTCAAGTTCAACGAACACGAGTTGAACGGCGTTCCCGTCCGCTTAGAGATCGGCCCCAACGAGGTCGAAGACGAGCGCGTGACAGTCGTCCACCGGCCCGACGGCGAGTCGGTCGAGGAGGACCGCTCGGGGATCGCGGACACGGTCGAGGAACACTTCGACACCGTGTACGACAAGCTGTACGCCGCCGCCGAGGAGAACCTAGAAGAGAACGTCCGCGAGGCCCACAGCCCCGAGGACATCCTGGGCACGATCGGCCGCTACGGCGGATACGTGAAGACGCCGTGGTGCGGCGACGAGGCGTGCGAGACGGCCATCAAAGAGGAGATCGCCGCCGAGATCGTCATGCTTCCGCTCGACGAGGACGGCGCGTCGTCCGCGGAGTCGGCTGAAGGCGACGACGGCGAAGAGCAGATCGGCGACGAGTGCGGCGTCTGCGGCGACGAGGCGACGGAGACGGCCTACTTCGCGAAGTCGTACTGACGCTCACCCCACCAGAACCACGTACAGCGCGACGGTCCAGACCAGGCTTCCGATCCCCTCGACCGCGAGCAGCGTCGCGACGCGGACCGGGGCTGCGAGCAGGTAGCCGACCGGCCGCGCCAGTCGCGGGAGGCCGCCGGCCGCGTCGAGCAGGCCGTCGGTGTCGGATGGGCTCGGTATCGCGGTCCACGCGAAACACCCGCCGAGCCAGAGAAACGGGAGCGACAGCGGCGACCCGAGCGCCCGTGTGACGCCGAACGCGGCGACGGCGAGGCCGCTGTTGACGACGAACGGCGCGACGGCGATGGCGAAATCGGCTCCGAACCGGTCGGTCGGCGCGTGGTCGACGAACGCCGCTTTTCCGAAGGGGTTCAGCGAGGGCGTCGAGTGGACTCTCACGCCGGTCAGGCGGCAGGCCGCCACGTGGGCGTATTCGTGTGTCAGGATGCCCGGTGCGAGGACGAGAGTGAGCGGAACGTACCAGGCGGCGCGGAGGACCGAAGCGAACGACATCGTGTGAGGTGCGGGCCGCTCGTCACGTAAATGCTGTCAGTGTGTTCGGTACCGTACGAGGACCGAGTCTCTCCATCCCTCTATTTCAAACGAGAGACGACACTGTCGGACAGAACTATGTGATACTCGATCGCTCGGACGCGGCCGTCGCCGCCGGAGGCGGCCGGGTTCGCCATCGACTTCGCACAGGCTACTGTCCGATAGTTGAGGCCACCGCTACGTCGACCAGCGGCTAGACCACCAGTCCCCGGTGCAGAACGTACCACTCAATAGCGGTATTGAGACGAAAGGACCGGTCCGGTACGATATAAACCAATAATATAAAATTCCTAATATTTACTGAGAGAGGACAGTAGTGACACCGTCGGGGCGGCGGTCGCGGGAGTTCGCCTCGGTGATGACAAAAGCAATGACTGAAATCCAGTTCGACGGCGAAGTCGCTACTCGACACAGACGCATCGATCCGGACCGGTGGGATGACATCTACGTCGTCGGCGACGTCCACGGGTGCCGGCGGGAACTGGAGGCGCTACTCGACGCCCTCGAACCGACGACCGACGACCTGCTCGTCTTCGTCGGCGACCTGATCAGAAAAGGGCCGGACAGTCCGGGCGTCCTCCGGCACGTCAGGAGCGCCCCCAACGCGATCAGCGTCCGCGGGAACAACGAGGACAAGGTGCTACGCGGTGACAAGCGGCTTCCGGAACTCACCGACGACGACGCCGCTTTCCTCTCGACGTTACCCGTCGCAATATCGTGGGACGATGCGCTAGTGGTCCACGGCGGCGTCGACCCGCGGCGGCCGCTCGTCGACCAGAGCGTGGACGGCCTGCTGACCCGGCGTTCGATCCCGGTGGGCCGGGGGTACGATGGCCCGTTCTGGTTCGAACAGTACGCCGGATCGCCCCGCGTGTTCTTCGGCCACACCGTCCTCGACGCTCCGTTCGTCGGCGAGGCCGCACTCGGTCTCGACACGGGGTGTGTCTACGGGGGGGACCTGACGGCGTACGACTACTACGCCGACGAGTTCGTGAGCGTTCCCGCCGAGCGAGCGTACGAAACCCGGAGCGACGAGAAGATACTCTCGCCGTCCTCCATCGAGGCCGAACATCGATGAGCGAGGAACGTACCCCAGACGCGGTGGACGACGACGCGGATCCCGTCGAATCGGGGGGTGACCTGACGGAGTACGAACCGGCGTCGTCGGAGACGACCGGCACAGCCGACACAGAGCCGGAAACTCGCCGGTGTCAGGAAACCCGCCAGTGTCCGGAGATTCGTCGGTGTCTTGTCTGTGGCACGGAAGTGCCCGCTGCCGACTCGAAGTGTCCGCTCTGCCGGTCGATGGATATCGCCGGGGCCGATGCGGACCGGGCGACCGATTCGACGGCTCTCGTTCCGGACGTAGTCACGTCGGACGGCGGGCAGTCTGTTCCCGTCGCTGAAACGGACGCGTCCGATCCGGCCGGGATCGACCTCTCTGACCCAGCGTACTACCTCAACCGGGAACTGAGCGAACTCGCCTTTCAGCGGCGTGTGCTGGCGGAGGCGCTCGACCGGGAGAACCCGCTGCTAGAGCGGGTGAAGTTCCTCGACATCTTCACGCGGAACATGGACGAGTTCTTCCGAAAGCGCGTCGGCGGCCTGAAACAGCAGATGGCCGCCGGCATCACGGAGCGCACGCCCGACGGGCGGACACCGGAGGAGCAGTGGATCGAGGTGCTAGAGACGGCCAGACCCATGTTCGAACGCCAGGTGGAGTGTTACCGGGAATCGATCCGGCCCGCCCTGGCCGACGCCGGAATTCACATCACCGACTACGACGACCTGTCGCCGACGGAGCGGTCGGAACTCCGGAGCTACTTCGAGTACTCCGTGCTACCGACGCTGACGCCGCTTACGTTCGACCCGGCCCATCCGTTCCCGTTCATCTCGAACCAGAGCCTCTCGCTCGCAGTGCTCACCCGCGAGGAGCCCGGAGACGATCTTACGTTCTCCCGGGTGAAGATCCCCCGAAACCACGTCCGGTTCGTCGAGGTCGGCGACGAGCGGTACGTCCCGCTGGAACAGATCGTACGGTCGAACCTCAACCTCCTCTTCCCGGACGTGACGGTCGTCGACACCGGCATGTTTCGAGTGACCCGTAACGCGGAGGTCGGACGGGACGAGGAGGTCGCCGAGGACCTGACCGAGATGATAGCGGAGGTGATCGCCGAACGGCGGTTCGCGACTGCCGTTCGCCTCGAAGTCGAAGCGGACATGCCCGCGGCGGCGCTGTCGATACTGCAGCGACAGCTCGACCTCGACGACCGCGAGGTGTTCAGGCTGGGCGGGCCGCTGGAGTTCCGTGACTTCGAGGCGCTGACCGAACTCGACCGCCCGGATCTCAAACTCGACGAGTGGACGCCCCAGCCGCACCCCCGGTTGACCGACAGCGACGCGGCAGGGAGCGACATCTTCACCGAAATCCGGCGTGACGACGTGCTGATCCACCACCCCTATCACTCCTTCGAGGCGACCGTCCAGCGGTTCCTGGAGACGGCCGCCCGAGACCCTGACGTGCTGGCCATCAAGGCGGCTATCTACCGAACTGCAAGCGACTCGCAGGTGATAGAAAGCCTCATCGAGGCCGCCCGTAACGGCAAGCAAGTGGCGGTAATGGTCGAACTGAAGGCCCGGTTCGACGAGGAGAACAACCTCGAGTGGGCCAAGCGTCTAGAGGAGGAGGGGATCCACGTCGCCTACGGAACTATCGGCTACAAGACTCACACGAAGACGTCACTGGTCGTCCGGGACGAGGGCGACGGCGTCCAGTTGTACTCGCACGTCGGGACGGGGAACTACCACTCCGAGACGGCCAAGACGTACGAGGACCTCGGACTGCTTACGGCCGACCGCGGCGTCGGACAGGACCTCGTGAAACTGTTTAACTACTTCACCGGCTACTCGCTCCACGAGGAGTACCGGAAGCTCCTGATCGCGCCGGGGAACATGCGCGAGCGGTTCGTCGATCTGATCCGCGCCGAAGCCGAGCGCGCCAGAGCGGGCGAACCCGCCAGCATCACCGCCAAGATGAACCGCCTCGAAGACCCGGATCTCGTCCGGGAACTGTACGAAGCCTCGATGGCGGGCGTCGACATCGACCTCGTCGTCCGGGACATCTGCCGACTCCGGCCCGGGCTGACGGGAGTCAGCGAGACTATCGACGTGTACAGCATCGTCGGTCGGTTCCTCGAACACTCCCGGGTGTTTCGGTTCCATGCTGGCGGCGAGCCGGAACACTACATCGGCTCGGCCGACTGGATGACCCGTAACCTAAACAACAGGGTCGAGACGGTCGTTCCGATCGACGACCCGCGGCTCCGTGAGGAACTCGACCGCATCCTCGATACGGCGCTGTCGGACACCCGGAACGCCTGGGAGATGCGGTCGGACGGCACGTACGTCCGCCGAGAGTCCGTCCCTGGGGAGCCGATTCGGGACAGTCACGCGCAACTGATGCGTCGCGCCGAGCGGGCGGTCCGCGAGAAACGAACGGGCGGCCTCTGACGGCTTCTTACTCGGAACTGCCCGCTCGATCCGGGTTCGGTCCGCGACGCCGTCGTCAGTACCCGTGCGAACGTACGTCGCGCCTGATATCCGTGTCCGGACTTGTATGATATATATTACCTAGTGTGGGATTATATTCCACTTAGCCATTTAGGAGTAGCCTCTTATTCGAGAACAGCACAGAACTGTCCATGAACGAGCAACGTGTACAGCCATCCCCCGACAGCCCCGAGGGACTCGCCGACCCGACCGACGAGCGGTCCAACTGCGGCGTCGGCGTCGTCATGGACCTGGACGACGGAACCAGTCACGCCGTCGTCGCTGACGGCCTCGAACTACTCGAAAACCTCGAACACCGCGGCACCACCGGCGCGGAAGAACGCACAGGCGACGGTGCCGGCGTCCTCTTACAGACCCCACACGAGTTCTTCGACGACGTTCTCGACGGGTCAGTGCCGGACACCTACGCCGTCGGTTCGATGTTCTTTCCCGCGGACGGGAACGCGGCGGCGCTGACCGGCGTCGTCGAGGAGACGCTCGCGACGTACGGACTCGACGTCTTCGACTGGCGGGAGGTCCCGACGAACAACGCCGGCCTCGGCGCGACGGCAGTCGACTCCGAACCGGACGTCCGCCAGTGTTTCGTCCGTGCGCCGACTCTCACGACTGACGAGTTCGACCGCGCGCTGTACGTCGCGCGACGCGCCCTTGAGAACCGGATCGAGGACGAGCGGCCACCGGGATCCGACCGCTTCTACGTCTGCTCGCTCGACCGGAAGACGCTCGTCTACAAGGGGTTGCTGAAGGGCGACCAGGTCGCCGATTACTACCCCGACCTCACCGACGTGCGCGTGAAGTCGACGTTCGCGATGGTCCACGCCCGGTTCTCGACGAACACGCTCGGCGCGTGGCATCTCGCACACCCGTACCGCAACGTCATCCACAACGGCGAGTTCAACACCATTCAGGGCAACATCAACTGGATGCGCGCTCGCGAGACGGACCTCGCGAGCGAGACGCTGGGCGAGGAGATAGAGACGGTCAAACCCGTCATCAACGACCCCGAGCAGTCAGACACCGCCTCCGTCGACAACGCGCTCGAACTCCTGATGGAGGACGGCCGCGACCTCCCACACGCCCTGCGGATGCTCATCCCCGAGGCGTGGCGGGGAGACGACGCCATGGACGAGAGCCGCCGCGACTGGTACGACTACCACGCGTCGCTCGTCGAACCGTGGGACGGCCCCGCTCTCGTCGCGGCGACCGACGGCGACCGCATCGGCGCGGTGCTCGACAGGAACGGCCTGCGACCCTGCCGGTACGACGTGACGACCGACAACACGCTGGTCATGGCCAGCGAGGCCGGCGCGCTCGAACACGACCCCGCGGAGATAGCGGAGCGCGGCCGCCTCCAACCCGGCCAACTGTTCCTGGCCGACCCCGAGGAGGGCCGAGTCGTTCCCGACGAGGAAGTGTTCGACGACCTCACCGACGAGACGTACGGCGAGTGGGTCGATGCCGAGCAGGTCCAACTCGACACCGTCGCCGACACCGAGGACTACGAGCCCCGGACCAGCGCCGAGGACCTCCGCGCTCACCAGGCGACCTACGGCTACAGCCACGACGAACTGGAGAACCTCATCGAGCCGATGATGAAACAGGGGAAAGACCCCGTCGGGTCGATGGGCGACGACACGCCGTTGTCGGTGCTGTCGGACTACAACCGCCCGCTGTTCACCTACTTCAAACAGCTGTTCGCGCAGGTGACGAACCCGCCGCTCGACTACATCCGGGAGGAACTCGTCACGAGCATGGAGTCGCGGCTGGGCTTCCAGCGCAATCTGCTCGACGAGACGCAGGAGCACGCCCGGCAACTGGTCGCCGATTCGCCGGTCCTCACGGACGCGGAGATGGCCGCCGTCCGAAACGTCTCCGCGAACGGGATCACCTCGGCGACTGTCGACATCACCTACGACCCGGACACCGACCTGCGAACCGCCGTCGAGGACGTGCGCGACGACGCCCGCAAGGCAATCGAAGACGGCCACGATGTTGTCGTGCTCTCGGACCGCGCGACCGGGCCAGACCGCGTCCCGATCCCGAGCCTGCTGGCGATGGGCGCGGTCCACCACCACCTCGTCCGGAACGGCCTGCGCAACCACGCCGGGATCGTCGTCGAGTCCGCCGACCCGCGTGCGGTTCATCACCTCGCGGCGCTCGTCGGCTACGGAGCTGACGCCGTCAACCCGTACCTCGCGTACGAGACCATTTCGGACCTCGTCGCAGGCGAGGACGGGGCCGATGTCGAGGACGCCGTCCGGGCGTACGTCGGCGCGCTGGAGGACGGCCTCCTGAAGACGATGGCGAAGATGGGCATCTCCACGGTCGAGAGCTACCAGGGCGCACAGATCTTCGAGGCGGTCGGCCTCGACGACGACTTCGTCGCCGAGTACTTCGCGGGCACGGAGTCCCGCACCGGCGGCATCGGCATCGAGGAGATCGAGGAGGACCTCGAAGCACGCCACGAATCAGCGTTCGACGGCGCGGACATCGACCGCTACGGCGAGTACGAACACCGGTCCGACGGCATCCACCACCAGTGGAACCCCGAAACCGTCGGCACGTTACAGCGGGCCGTCCGACAGGGCGACTACGACACCTACCGGGAGTTCGCCGAGCAGATCAACGACCAGGGCGAGACCCTGCAGACGCTGCGCGGACTGCTGGAGTTCGACACCGACGGGCGCGAACCGATCCCCATCGAGGCGGTCGAACCCGTCGCCGACATCGTCGAGCGCTTCTCGACCGCCGCGATGAGTCTCGGTAGTCTCTCGCCGGAGGCTCACGAGAACAACTCGATCGCGATGAACCGCCTCGGCGGCAAGTCGAACACCGGCGAGGGCGGCGAACCCCCCGAGCGGTTCGGTACCGAAAAGGAGTGCAACGTCAAGCAGGTGGCGTCGGGCCGCTTCGGCGTCACGTCGTCGTACCTCACGAACGCCGACGAACTGCAGATCAAGATGGCGCAGGGGTCAAAGCCCGGCGAAGGCGGCCACCTGCCCGGGATGAAGGTCAACGAGATGATCGCCCACGTCCGGCACGCGACGCCGGGGGTCGGTCTCATCTCGCCGCCGCCGCTGCACGACATCTACTCCATCGAGGACCTGAAACAGCTGATCCACGACCTGAAAGCCGCCAACTCCGCGGCGGATATCAACGTCAAACTCGTCTCGGAGGCGGGCATCGGCACCATCGCGGCCGGCGTCGCAAAGGCAAACGCCGACGTGGTCCACATCTCGGGTCACTCCGGCGGGACGGGCGCGAGCCCGCGCACCTCCATCAAGAACGCCGGCCTGCCGTGGGAACTCGGCCTCGCGGAGGCGAACCAGATGCTCGTCGAGACGGACCTGCGCGACCGTATCCGCGTCTCCGTCGACGGCGGGATGAAAACTGGCCGCGACGTGGCGGTCGGCGCGCTGCTCGGGGCCGAGGAGTACGTCTTCGGCACCGCGTCACTGGTCACCAGCGGTTGCGTGATGGCCCGACAGTGTCACAAGAACACCTGCCCGGTCGGCGTCGCCACCCAGCGCGAGGAACTCCGCGAGCGGTTCCCGGGCGAGCCCGAACACGTCATCAACTACATGACGTTCATCGCGCAGGAACTCCGCGAGATCATGGCCGAACTCGGCTTCGAGACGGTTGATGAGATGGTCGGCCGCGTCGACGCCCTCTCCCAGCGCGACGACATCGACCACCCCAAGGCCCGCAACGTAGACCTCTCCGGAGTACTCGCCGAGCCTGACGGCGACCAGCGCCGGAAGGTCCGCGAACAGACCCACGAGATAGACGAGCAACTCGACCACGACCTGATCGAGGCGGCCGAGACCGCACTGGAGAACCAGGAACCGGTCGAGATCGTCACCGACGTGTCGAACGCGGACCGCGCGGTCGGCGCGATGCTCTCGAACGAGATATCGACTCGGTACGGCGTCGCCGGTCTGCCGGAAGACACCGTCGACGTCGACCTCCGCGGGACCGCCGGACAGAGCTTCGGCGCGTTCCTCCAGTCCGGCGTGTCGATGCACCTGACCGGCGCGGCCAACGATTACGTCGGCAAAGGTCTCTCCGGCGGGACGCTCTCGGTGACGACGCCCGATAACGCGAACTACGAGGCCGACGAGAACGTCTGCATCGGCAACGTCGCGCTCTACGGTGCAACGGAGGGCGAGGCATACGTCAACGGCGTCGCCGGCGAGCGCTTCGCCGTCCGCAACTCCGGCGTCACGGCCGTCGTCGAGGGCGTCGGCGACCACGGCTGCGAGTACATGACCGGCGGTGCCGTCGCCGTGTTAGGCGACACCGGAAAGAACTTCGCGGCCGGCATGTCCGGCGGCGTCGCGTACGTCCTGGACGAGTCCGGCGACTTCGAGTCGAAGGCCAACACCGGCATGGTGAGCCTCGCCGACTCGCTCTCGGAGAAGGACCGGCGCATGCTGAAGCGCCTCGTCGAGAACCACGTCGCCTACACCGACAGCGAGAAGGGCAAGGAGGTGCTCCAGAACTGGGAGGAGTCGCTCTCCCGGTTCGTGAAGGTGATGCCGGACGCGTACCACCGCGTCATCACTGAAGAGGGCGCAGACGACATCCGCGAGTCACCGCCCGAACCCGCGACGGTCGGTACGACGGCGGGGTCGTCCGGCTTCGCGGCGTCGACCGACGACTGAGAGTAGGCGGTCGCAGTCGTCTTTTGTCGTCGGCGACGGGCCGATTCGTCACCGGTCAGTTCCGACTGTCACGCTCCGCGCGCGCCGCCGACAGTAGCGCCCCGCGGTCGGGCGCAGCGAGCAGGTGCGCGTCGCAGTCGCAGTCCGAGGCCCCCACGCCAGACACCTGCTCGCCGGGGAGCGCGCCGGCGAGGTGACACTCCAGGTCGGCGTCGGGAAAGGTAACTGCCTCAGCGAGCGACGCTGCGGGGTGACCGAGCAGGTAGTCGATGTGCCAGTGTCTGGCGTCGCGTTCGCCGGCCGCGAGCTCCCGGTGTCTGTCGACCCGCGAGAAGCCGCCGGGACCGAACGTGCTCCCCACGTAGGCGTAGGTTCCAGCGTCGAACTCGCGGTCGCCGAGCGCGCCGACCTCGATGGTCGCCGGTTCGTCGAGGGCCACGACGAGGACGTACGTTCCGGGCACGGGCGAGGCTGGGGGCCGCCGACAGTATCAATCGACCGATTCGTCACCGTTTTGCCCGCCGTCGTCCCATCCGGACGTATGGACCACCTGTTCGTCATCGGCGGCACGCGTTTCATCGGCCGCCACGTCGTCGACGAGTTCCGCGAACACGACTACGAGGTCACCGTCTTCAACCGGGGCAACCACGAGAACCCGTTTGCGGATTCGGACGGCGTGTCTCATGTCGAGGGCGACCGGACGGACGACGGCGACCTGGCGGCGGCCGCCCGCGAAGTCGACCCGGATGTCGTCGTCGACTGCGTCGCGTACAAGCCGAGAGAGGTGCGGACGGCGACGCGGATATTCGACGACGTCGACGCCTACGTGTTCGTCTCCAGCGGGTCCGCCTACGGTCGCGAGGACCTGCCGAAGCGCGAGGGGGAAACGCCGCTTTGTGAATGCACCGACGAACAGGCGAGAGACGATTCGGACTCCTCGTACGGCCCGCGGAAGGCCGAGGGGGACCGGGCCGTGTTCGCGGCGGCCGACAACGGCGTGAACGCCATGAGCGTCCGCCCCTGCATCGTCTACGGCCCGCACGACTACACCGAGCGCCTGGACTACTGGATAGACCGCGCGAACGAGTACGACCGCGTCGTCGTGCCGGGCGACGGAACGAACGTCTGGCACCGCGCCTACGTCGAGGACGTGGCGAGCGCGATCCGCGTCGTCGCTGAGTCGGGCGATGCGGGCGAGGCGTACAACGTCGGCGACCGCCGTATGGTCACGCTGGAGGAGATGGTGGACCTGATCGCCGCGGCCCTCGGGACCGATGTCGAAGTTGTCCACGCCGGCGCGCGGGAACTCGCGACGGCGGATCTGGCGCTCGACGACTTCATCCTGTACCGGGAGTACCCGCACATCCTCGATACGAACAAACTGGCCGACCTCGGGTGGGAGTCGACGCCGCTCGACGAGGCGATGGCCCGCAGCGTCGAGGACCACCTGGAGAGCGACCGCGACGGGCGCGAACACGGCCCCAGTCGCGAGGCCGAAGAGCGCATTCTCGGCGTTCTGGACACGCTGTAATCCGGGAGTTTCTGTAACTGCTTCCCGGTGTTCGCCGTCCCTGCGTCGGCGAAATACAGAACTGAATTACAACAGTCCCCATGAGGCGTCGTTCGTCGGAGTAGCGACGACGAAAACCCCTTTATCCCCCGCCGAGAGGGACACAGGTATGTTCGACAAGTCGACGTGGATCCGCCTGCCCCGCAACGTCGTTGTGGGCCACGGCGCTCTCGACCAGACGGTCGACGCGGTCGACGAGCTCCACCTGACGGGGACGCCGCTCATCGTCAGCAGCCCAACTCCCTGGACGATCGCCGGCGAGGAGATCGCCGAGTCGTTCGCGGCGCGGGGCAACGACCCCGAGACGGTGATCGTCGAAGAGGCGAGTTTCGAGGCGATACAGAGAGTCATCGACAAGGCCCGCGATGTCGATCCCGGCTTTCTCATCGGGGTCGGCGGCGGCAAACCGATCGACATCGCGAAGATGGCGAGCGAAGATATCGGACG
The DNA here is from genome assembly GCF_034808085.1 of Halostella sp. PRR32. Lineage (NCBI taxonomy): Archaea > Methanobacteriati > Methanobacteriota > Halobacteria > Halobacteriales > Natronoarchaeaceae > Halostella > Halostella sp. PRR32. The sequence continues at coordinate 508,736 of NZ_JAXHGL010000003.1, read as the reverse complement.
CGGGTTCGTCTCCGTCCCGACCGCGGCGAGCCACGACGGCATCGTGAGCGGCCGCGGTTCCGTCCCCGAAGGCGACACCCGTCACAGCGTCGCCGCGGAACCGCCGCTCGCGGTCATCGCGGACACGGGGATACTCGCCGACGCACCGTGGGAACTCACCACCGCTGGCTGTGCCGACATCATCAGCAACTACACCGCAGTGATGGACTGGCGGTTAGCCAACCGCCTGAAAAACGTCCGGTTCTCCGAGTACTCCGCCGCGCTGGCGGAGATGACCGCCGAGATGCTGGTCGACAACGCCGACACCGTCCGTCCCGGTCTGGAGGAGTCCGCCTGGGCCGTCGTGAAGGCGCTGGTCTCCAGCGGCGTCGCCATGTCCATCGCCGGGTCGTCGCGGCCCGCCAGCGGCGCGGAACACCTCTTCTCGCACCAGTTAGACCGCATCGCACCCAACGAGGCGCTACACGGGCATCAGGTCGGCGTCGGGTCGATCGTGACCGCGTATCTCCATGGGGGTGAGCGCGGCATCTGGCGGGACATCCGCGACGCGCTGGCGAGCATCGACGCCCCGACGACAGCCGGCGAACTCGGCATCGACGACGCGACGGTGATAGAGGCGCTGACAACCGCCCACGAGATACGCGACCGATACACGATCCTCGGCGACGGCGTGAACGAGCGGGCCGCCCGCGAAGCGGCGAGGAAAACGGGCGTCATCTGAGACGGGATCGGACGGGGCTGGTATTCAAATACACTTCACAATATTTGTTGCATATAGCGTGGAAGTTTCTGTACTGGGTCGGGTGTTAAACCGATTCAGCTCAGTTCGGCACGGTTGAACTGCCAGGCACCGAGGGCAAGCGGAACGACGACCCACGCCGCGAGGATGATGACCATGAACCATCCCTCGATGTAAAACGGCGGGTCCGTGACGACGGCCCCGGCCTGAGCGTTGAACCGGTCCGGCATGATCAGTTTCAGGATGCCGTTGAGGTACGCGCCCGTCGGACTGATACTGAAGATCAACTCGGTGACGCTGTCCGAGACCTCCAGGCCGAACTCGTCGGACAGGAACCCGATCATCTGAACGGGTCCGACCGGGAGGAAGTTCCAGACGAGGTTGAACACGAAGAAGAAGCCGATGGCGCTGCCCATCGCTCGGGACCGACTCGACGACGCGGCGGAGATGGCGACGGCGACCGAAACGTATGCCAGCGCGTAAAGCACCGTCACGGCGGCGAACAGCGCGTATTCGTCGTACTCGAACGTCATGTCGGGAACGAGTACCGCTGCCGCGGCTACGCCGACGGCGAACGACAACAGGAGACCGGCGGCCACGACGGCCGAACGGGAGAGGAGTTTGCCGAGGACGACGTCAGTCCGCGAGTTCGGCAGTCCGAGCAGCCACTTGATGCTCCCCGACTCGCGCTCTCCGGCGATAGAGAGATACGCCGCCACCAGAGCGGTGAGGGGGACGAGCAGCGCTCCGCCGATGCCGACGAGCCCCCAGAGCACCTGATAGAAGTCGGGCTCCGGACCCTGGGTCTGTCCCCAGAAGAACAGGAGCATGAACAGCGTGTACAGCGCGGCGGGAGCCCAGACGAGTTTCGCGCGCCGGACGTCCTTGAAGTCCTTCCGGACGACGTTCGCAATGCTCATGCGACCACCGCCGTACCGGAGGTTGTTTCGGCAGGTATCGCGTCACGCTCGCGTTCGGCGTGTTCGTCGAGACGGTGCGTCACCGGAACTGATTTGATTGCTGTCATTGGTTCGTAAAACGGATGTGGAGGCGGTGAGTTAGCCGAGTTCGGCGCGCTGGAACCGCCAGATACCCAGCGCGAGCGGGACGACCAGCCACGCGACGAGGATGACGACCATGAACCACGCTTCGAGGTAGAAAGGCGAACTGCCGGACATCCCGCCGGCGAACTGGGGCGTGTCGAGGAATTGTAGCGACCCGAAATACGCGCCTGTCGGACTCGACGCCCAGATTAGATCGAGCGTGTTCTGGGACACGTCCGTTCCGAGTTTGTCTGCCAGAAACTGAACCATGTTTCTCGGGCTCACCGGGAGGAAGTTCCAGACGAGGTTGAACACGAAGAAGAACCCGATAGCGCCGCCCATCGCACGCGAGCGACTCGACGATACGGCGGAGATACTCACTGCTACTCCGACGTACGTCAACGCGTACAGCAGCGTCAGGGCGACGAACACGGCGTAGTCGGCGTATTCGAACGTCATGTCCGGGACGAACACCATCGCAGCGAGGACGGCGACGGCGAACGAAACCAACAGCCCCGCCGCGACCACGGCAGACCGTGCGAGGAGTTTACCGAGAACCACGTCGGACCGGGAGTTCGGGAGTCCGAGCAGGAACTTGATGCTCCCCGACTCGCGCTCTCCGGCGATGGAAAGGTACGCCGCCACCAGTGCGATGAGCGGGATGAGCATGACGCCGCCGATCCCGGCCAGCCCCTGGATCAGGCTGTAGAAGTTAGGGTTGGCAGGTCCGTTGCTCTGCCCCCAGAAAAACAGGAGCATGAACATGGTGTACAGCGCGGCGGGTGCCCAGACGAGTTTCGCGCGCCGGACGTCTTTGAAGTCCTTTCGGACGACGTTCGCGATGCTCATGCTGTCACCTCGGCGGGATCGGAGACGCGCTCTTCGGAACTGCCGGCGTCGCCAGTCGTGTACGTGTTGAACAGTTCTTCGAGCGACGTGTCCTCGGAGAGGATGTCGACGACTTCGGCCTGCTGGGCGAGTGTCGTCACGACATCGACTTTCACGGAGGGGTCCTCGCAGACGACAGTCACCGTTCCGTCATCGACATCAGCCTGCACGACACCGTCAACGCTGGAGAGGTCGATCCGGTCCGGAATCCCGCCGAGTTCGACGTCGATGGTTGCCTGGCCGTCCGAACTGTCACGCAGGTTCTCGATGGTGTCGACGGTCGCCAGTTGCCCCTCGTTCATGATGCCGACGCGGTCACACACCGCCTCGACCTCGGGGAGGATGTGACTGGAGAAAAACACCGTCGTCCCGCTCGCGGCCTCCTCGCGTATGAGGTCGCGCATCTCCTGAATACCGTTCGGGTCCAGCCCGGAGGAGGGCTCGTCGAGGATCAGCAGTTCGGGATCGCCGACAAGCGCCATACCGAACGAGAGGCGCTGGGCCATCCCCTTCGAGTAGCCGCCGGCTTGACGGGTTGCGTCATCATGGTCGAGACCGACCTTATCGAGGATCTCGTCGGGGTCGTCGTCGACACCTTTGGTCCGGATCGCCCACTCGACGTGTTCGCGGCCGGTCAGTCTGTCGTACACGTTCGCGCCTTCCGGGAGGACGCCAACTTTGCGCCGGATCGCACCGGATTCCTTTTGAGCATCGTGGCCGAGCACCGTCGCCGAGCCGTCAGTCGGCCGGATGAAATCGAGCAGCATATTGATCGTCGTCGACTTCCCGGCACCGTTCGGGCCGAGGAAGCCGAATATCTCGCCCTCCTCGATCGTTAGGGTGAGGTCATCGACGGCTAACACGTCCTCTCCGAACCGCTTCGTCAGTGAGTCGGTTTCGATAGCAGTCATAGTTTAGTTGGTACGGGTAACCGAGAGCCAGGGTTCTCTTGTGGTGGCTGTCACTCGTCCAACCAATAGTATTTACGGAATCCACTTAGCTTAATTTATACCGTCAAAACGAGCGTGAGCCGACGCGAGCCAGACGCTTCACTGTCGTGGGCCGTCGTGATAGAGTCCCACTCCATCGCTACACGTGTTCGTCGAGGAAGTCGGCGATCGCGGAGTAGGCCTCGATTCGGTTTTCCAGTTTCGTGAACCCGTGGCCTTCGTCCTCGAAGATCAGCGTTCGTACCGGGACACCCTGATCGACTGCCCGGTCCGCGATCTGCTCGGCCTCGCCGACGGGCACGCGCGGGTCGTTCTCGCCGTGGAGGACGAACAGCGGGGCCTCGATGTTCTCGATGTTGTTGATAGGGCTGATCTCGGCCAGGAACTCTCGGTCATCGTCGAGACTGCCGTACTCCGCTTCTCGGAGTTCTCGCCGCCAGTCGCCGGTGTTTTCCAGGAACGTGACGAAGTTAGCGATCCCGACGATATCGACGCCGGCGGCCCAGAGGTCGGGATACTCCGTGAGACAGGCGAGTACCATGAACCCCCCGTAAGAGCCGCCCTTCGCGACGATCCGGTCAGGGTCGACCGCGGGGTGGTCGCAGAGCCACTCGACGCACGCTTTCACGTCGGCGACCGAGTCCATGCGTTTGTGTACGTCGTCGAGGTGAGTGTACTCCCGACCGTACCCCGAGGAGCCGCGGACGTTCGGTTCGAAGACGGCGTAGCCGCGGTTCAGGAAGTACTGCTTCACGCCGTTGAAGGAGGGCCGGCGCTGACTCGCAGGGCCGCCGTGAATGTCGACAACGACCGGAGTCTCGCCCGCATCAGCGACCTCGGGCAGGGTGAAAAAGCCCGGTACCTCCAGTGTCTCATCAGTCACCGGTCCGCGGTCAGACTGTCGACTCCCGTCGACACCGGAACTCTCCACGCGAACTAGCTCCGACTCGCGGAACGACTCACGGGGGATGCCGGCGGTCGGCGCGTCGGTCCAGCGCTCGGCCTCGCCCGTCTCTACGTCCACGACGTACACGTTCGGATTGGTCGCGTCGCCGTTGGCGGTGATCGCGAAGCGCTCGGCGTCCGGACCGAAGTCGACGCCGCCGCAGACGCCGCCCGGCAGGTCGGGGTCGGGGAACTCGTCGATATCGGTCTCGTTCACCAGTTCGCCGACGGTGAGTTCGGTGTACCCATCGACGTTGCGCGAGTAGGCGAGTCGCCCGGTCTCGTCGTCCAGCGCGACGCCGTCGACGTTCCACTGCCCACCGTCTTCGACGACATCGATCTCGCGCGTGTCGTGGTCGAGACGGGCGAGGTACAGCGTGTCGCTCCCCTCGTCCGTAACGAGGTAGAGCGCGTCGCCGTCGGGGGCCCACTCTGTACTCCGGTATCTAACGTCGTCCGTCTCCGGGGTGAGATGCGTCAAGTCGCAGGATTCGAGGTCGAGCACGTGGAGGTCGTGGTCGAAACTCGAGTGTGCCTCGTAGACGATCAGACGGTCGTCGTCCGGGCTCCACCCGCCGAGCGAGAGCCAGCCGTCGCCTTCGTGTACGAGCGTTGCGTCGTCTCCCGCTTCGTCGCGCGCCTGCACGTAGACGTCGAAGACGGCCTCGTTCCGTCGGTTCGAGGCGAACGCGAACCGCTCGCCGTCGTGACTCCACCCGCCCCATCGGTGTTTCGACTCGGGGGTTTCGGTCAGCGCCGACACCGTTCCGTCGGCGGCGTCGAGGCGGAAAAACTGCGTGCGCTCGTCGCCTCCCTCGTCCATACCGAAGACGAGTTCGTCGCGTTCCGGCGACCACGAGACGAAGGTGACTCGCTCGTCGTAGAACGTGCGCTGTTCCGGCCACGCGCCCGCTTCGTCGAGCGTCCAAACCTGCGGCACTCTCACGATATCGAGCAGGAACGCGAGCCGCTCGCCCTCGGAGTCGAACGAAGCACCGTACGCCTTCCTGACGTTGAGATAGCGTTCGATGTCGTAGCTCACGGGAACACTCCGTTCGGCCGGAAGAAAGCAGTTCGGGTCACGACGGGTCGACCGTTAACCGCCGACGGCGATATTCGGTAGCGGTCTTTCACCCACCGACGAGGTAATGAATAGTTTTGCGACTGTTCCTCACCGTTTCAGGTCACGTCGTCATGTACATCCGTCGTTACCAAAGGAAGGCGTACAGATACGGCCGTCAGTCAATGTGTGTTACCTCATCCCATATCCCGCCGTTACTCAGATCGACGCCGACCGATCGTGAAAATAATCTAACCGGAACCGAAGGGACTCAGATCATAACAAAGGGGCCCTGAATTGACGCCAAGAGATGGAAGAGTACCAATGACAGATGCAAACGAACGGAGACGCGCAGTCGTTCTCGCAGCGCTGGTCGCGCTGAGCGCGATCGCGATCGGAGTCGGTCCGATCGGCGCGGTAGCCAGCGACGGCGACTACAGTGCGGACGCCGGCGTCTCCGGACAGAACAACGTACAGCAACAGGAGGGTGGAACACTCTCCGGAGAAACAAACCTCTCTAATGCCGATGTGACGATACGAGGCGACGGCGCTGACGACAGACTCGGAGCGTCGATCGCTCCCGCCGGCGACGTAGATGGGGACGGTAACGACGACGTGCTCGTCGGCGCGCCGTTTAACAACAGCACAGACACCAGAAGCGGGGCGGCGTACCTCTTCACCGGTCCCGTCGAGGACGGCGAGTACGACGCCGCTGACGCCGACCTGACGCTCCGGGGCGAGAGCGCCAGTGACTGGGCCGGATACAGCGTCGCGTCGGGCGACGTCAACGGCGACGGCGATAGCGACCTGATCGTCGGCGCGCCGCTGCACGACGACCCCGCCAACGACGCCGGAGCGGTGTACGTCGTCTACGGCGCGGCGGACATGACGGGGACGATGAACCTCTCCGACGCCGACGTGAAACTCACCGGTGCCGAGGCCGGCGACCAGTTCGGCCTCTCGGTCGCCGCGGTCGACCCGAACGACGACGGCACTGACGCCGTCGCGGTCGGCGCGCCGCGTAACGACGGGGCCGGACAGAACGCCGGTGCCGCATACACCTTCGAGATCGACGGCGACGTGATGCTCTCGGCGACTGACGCCGACGCGACGATGCGCGGCGAGTCGGCCGGCGACCGCGCTGGTCAGGCCGTCGCGAACGGTGGCGACGTGAACGGCGACGGAGCCGCTGACATCCTCGTCGGCGCGCCGTTCAACAACAGCACCGCCTCCAACGCCGGTGCCGCCTACGCCGTGGTCCAGGCCGACGGCGAGTCCTCGCTCGCGGACGCAGCCGTCAAGATGAGCGGCGAGTCGTCCGGCGACCTGGCCGGATGGTCGCTCTCCGACGCCGGCGACGTGAACGGCGACGGAGTCGGCGACGTGGTCGTCGGCGCGCCGTTCAACGACAGCACTGGCGCGTCCGCCGGTGCCGCCTACGTCGTCCACGGCGGCGACCTGCCGAGCGAACTGAACCTCGGCGACGCCGACGTGCGACTCGCCGGCGAGGACGACGGCGACCGCGCCGGATGGTCGGTCTCTTCGGCCGGGTCCGGCGACGTGACCTGCGACGAGTACGACGACGTGCTCGTCGGCGCGCCGTTCAGCGACTCCAACGGCAACGAACACGGGAGCGCTTACCTCGTCTACGGCGGCGAGAACCTCGCGGAGAACCGCAGTCTCGAAACCGCCGAGGCGACGCTCCACGGCGAAGGTGCCGGCGACCGCGCTGGCATCGCCGTCTCGGACGTCAACGACACCAGCGGCGACGGCAACGAGGACATCGCAGTCGGCGCGACGCGCAACGACAGCGACGTCGAAAACAGCGGTGCCGCATACATCGTGAACGGTCAGTGTCCGGCCGGGGAGGAACCGAAAAAGACGACGGAAGAACCGGCTGACACGACGACAGAGACGACCACGGAAACCGCGACTGAACGCGACACTACTACGAAACAGGACACGACGACCACGCCGCAAACCACGACGCCGACGACCACGCCGCAGACGACCACCGAAACCACCAC
>NZ_JAXHGL010000003.1:0-500987 GCF_034808085.1 Halostella sp. PRR32 | reverse complement strand
CACACCACAGACGACCACCGAAACCACCACACCACAGACGACCACCGAAACCACCACACCACAGACGACCACCGAAACCACCACACCACAGACGACCACCGAAACGACTACTCCGCAGACCACGACTGAAACGACTACTCCGACCACCACGACCACGACTACGACCGATAGCCAACAGCCGGCGATAAGTTTCGTTGCCCTGTGTATCGAGGAGGGCACCGAAGTCCCGGAAGACTTCGATACGTCGGTCCAGGCGACAGGTTACAAGACGGAGGACGGAACGACCGACACGAGTGAGCCGATCTCTGCGGCTTGGTCATCACCCGATGTCGAGATTAGTTCCGTCGTCGTCTACGGCGGCGGAGAGTTTGAGCAGTTCACTGGAGGGAGCGGAGGTTCGTTCACCTTCGGAGAAGGAACCTCGATCTCTGGCGTGTCGCAGCCGAACCCGTGCCCGAGCGGAGAAACGTTACTCGTGAAGTACGAGTGGAACGGGAACGCGTTCGTCGCCGAGAACGAAAACCAGAACGCATCGAGCACCAATCTACCGCTGGCGAATCTCGGCGGACTTCTGACGCTCGCGGCCGGAGCTGTGCTTGCCGTACGTAGACAGCAGTAGGCACTCGCGTCCGTCCGCCGCAAACGGACGGGATTTTTAACTTCCCCATGCGTGACCCAGTGTAAATGCGGGTCGCCGTCGTCTCGTTGGAAACCTGGAAACAGCGTGATAGCGACGCGCTTCGGCGATTGCGCAACGTCGCGAACGGTCTCGCGGACCGCGGTCACGATGTTCACGTCCTCTGCTCGAAGTGGTGGGAGGACTCGGGCGACCGGCGGGAGGAGGGGGATATCACCTATCACGGCGTCGTCGTCGATCCGGAGGCGCGGCGGTCGTTTCTGCTTCGGCTGCCGTTCGTCGTGCGAATCGTCAACCCCGATGTCGTTCATGCGGGGGCGCTCCCGCCGTCGCAGGTGACCCCGGCAAGCGTCGGTGCGACCCTGTCGCGGTGTCCGCTCGTCACCGAGTGGTACGGCGACGACGAGTCCGAGGCGGGAAGTCCCAGAGCGCGGCGCTGGGCCGTGAATCGGTCGGACGGGATCGTCACGCCGTCGCGACTCATCAAGACGCAGGTCCGCGAGATAGGCGCGGACGAGAACGATGTCCGCGCGATACCGGACAGCATCGACATCGAGCGCATTCGCGACATCGACCCGGTCGAACGGGGGAGCATCGTCTACGCCCGCCGCCTCGACGAGGGCGCGAACCTGGAGAGCATGCTGCTCGGGTTGGCGGAGCTGCGGGACCGAGACTGGTCCGCGACGGTGATCGGCGACGGCCCGCAACGCGACGCGTACGAACAGCAGGTTCGGGACCTCCGCATCGACGACCGGGTCGAGTTCGCTGGCTCCTGCGCTCGCGACGAGCGGATCGCCATCTATCGGGGAGCGCACGTGTTCGTCCAGACCGCCGTACAGTGCGCGTTTCCGACGGAACTGCTGTGGGCGCTCGCGTCGGGATGTATCGGAATCGTGGAGTACCACGCTGCCTCCAGCGCGCACGAACTCGTGGAGAACCGCACGCGGGGGTTTCGGACGACCAGCGAACAGGAACTCGCCGCCGCCATCGCCGATGCGGGCGACCTCGAACGGCTGACCGTCGACGAGTCGCTCAGTTCGTTCGACCGCGGGCAGGTGGTAGAACAGTATCTCGACTGGTACGGGAACCGCCAGGAGAGAGTGGGGCTGTTCTAGCTGCTCCGCGGCGGTCGACCGAGTTCGTTCTCGACGGCGGCGATACGGTCCCCGATGTCCTGCGAGCGGTCGCGCTGGTCGTCGACTTCGACCTCCGTGATGACTCGTTTGCCGTCGATGGCCCGATGGGCTGTCTTCGCCGCTTCGAAGGCCTCGTCTGCGGAGTCGGCCTCGATGACCGTCCCCGTCGGCGTCATCTCGTAGGTGAGGCCCTTCTGGTCCAGTGCTTCGAGCGCCTGCACTATCTCCTTCGTCATGCTGTCGTCCGAGAGCGGTGTGACTTCGAGACGGGCAATAGCAGTCATTGTTCCAGTCAAGAGATACGGTAACAGTTGTCAAAGCGTTTTTCTACGATACGGCCACAGGACAGGAATCCGGAACGAACGGCCCGGAACCGGGAGAAAAACGGACGGCTACTCGCCGTCGTACGGATCGCCACCGAGCGCCTCGTGGACCCGGACAGCGGCGGCGTTTTCTTCGACATCGTGAACGCGGACGATGTCAGCGCCGCGCTCGGCGGCCAGCGCGGTCGCCGCTATGGTGGGGTCGAGTCGGTCGCCGTGTTCGTACCCCGCCCGTTCGAACATCGACTTGTGGGAGTGGCCGATCAGGACCGGACAGTCGAGGGCGTGGAGTTCGTCGGTCCTATCGAGGAGTTCGAAGTTCTCCGCCGCCGACTTCCCGAATCCGAGGCCGGGGTCGACCACGATCTGGTCCCGGTCGAGTCCGGCCTTCTCCGCGAGGAGGACGCGCTCGCGCAACTGGGTTATCACGTCCTCGACGACGTCGTCGTACGTCACGTCGCGGTCCGGGACGACGGGCGCGTCGATGCTGTGCATGACGACCAGCGGCGCGTCGTGGTCGGCGGCGACAAAGCGCATCTCGGGGTCGTCGAGGCCGGACACGTCGTTGATGATGTCCGCGCCCGCAGACAGGGCCGCTTCGGCCACAGCAGCCTTTCGGGTGTCGATAGAGACCATCGCGTCGAGATCGCGGATCGACTCGATCACCGGTACGACACGGTCGATCTCCGCGTCCGCCGGGATGCGGTCAGCGCCGGGGCGGGTGCTCTCGCCGCCGACATCGATGATGTCAGCACCGTCTGCGACCATCTCTTCGGCGCGTTCGACCGCGGCGTCTACGCGGTTGTACTCGCCGCCGTCGTGGAAGGAATCCGGCGTAACGTTCAGGATACCCATCACGGCGGTCCCGTCGTTCCACGGATACTCACGCTCCAGCGGCGGCGTCTCGATGTCGAGCGCGTCCCGCAGTTGGTCGGCGAACACGGAGAGGCCGTAGGGCTGGTCGGCTAACTTCTCGGCGAGGCGCTTGAACTGCGCCAGCGTGCCCATCAGGACGGCGTCGACGACGACGTCCTCTTGCTCGTTCAGGCCCGAAATCGCACACTCGCCGCCGAGAGACAGCATCTCCTCTTTCAGGTATTGGGCCTGCCGGCGCTGAACGCGAACCTTCAGAACGCGGTGGACGCCCTTGCCGCGCATCCGCCAGACGCCGGGCGGCGTGACGTCCGCGCCCGCAAGCGTCTCTCGGGCGTCGTCGATATCGCGGACGGTCTTCGGGATCGGGGTGCTCGTCCAGCGTGACCGCGCCTCGGCGACGACGAAAAGCGACCCGGTCACGAGAACGAAGTCGTCCCCGTCGGCCTGCTTCAGCGTTCGCTCCAGCGCGCCCGCCACGGAGTTCCGGGAGTGAACCTCGCCAGCGCCCGCCCGTTCGAATACGGTTGCGAGCACGTCCTCGTCCTCAGCGCGGTCGAGCGTCGGTTGGCAGGTCGTCACCGTGTCGGGCGTCGGCAACGCGGCCGCCATCCCGCGGAGATCTTTGTCGTGCATCCCGCCGAAGACGAGGTGGAGGTCGTCGTAGTCGAACTCGTCGACGGTCGCCGCTAACCGCTCACAGGCGTCGGGGTTGTGAGCGCCGTCGAGAACGACCAGCGGGGAGTCGTTCATCACCTCGAACCGACCTGGCCAGTGCGCGTTGCGGAGGCCGCGCGCGAGGTCCGTCTCGTCCACGTCGGCGACCTGCCGGGCGAGAACGCTCGCGATGCCCGCGTTCGTCGCCTGGTACGCACCGAGCGTCGGGATGCGAGTCTCGACCCGCCAGTCCGACCCGTCTATCGTGATCCCCGCCTCGGTGTGGTTCGCCCGTCCCTGATAGGAGACGGTTACGTCGGTGTCGCCCCCGCTGTCGTTCGCGTCGACGCCGCCGACGGTAACGACATCGCCGGCCACGTCCCGGAGAGCGTCGAGGGCGTCCCCGGACGTTCCCGTCACCAGCGGCGCGTCGTCGGGCGCGACGTGGGCCTTGTCGCGGGCGATCTCCTCGACCGTATCGCCCAGAACGCTCGTGTGTTCGAGCGCGACGGTGGTCACCGCGCTGGCGACCGGATCGACGGCGCTCGTCGCGTCGAGGCGGCCGCCGATGCCGACTTCCAGCACGGCCACGTCGACGTCCCGCCGGGCGAACTGCCAGACGGCAAGCGCCGTCATGGTCTCGAAGAACGTCGGCGACTCGCCGTTTGCCGCCCGGTCGGTGACGTAGGGCCGGACCGTCTCGGCGAACTCCACCACGGCCGTACGGGGGACTTTCCGCCCGTCGACGCGGACGCGCTCGCGCAGGTCCTCGAAATGCGGCGACGTGTACAGCCCCACCGACAGCCCCGTCTCGCGGAGGACGCTTTCGACCATCCGCGCGGTGCTTCCCTTGCCGTTCGACCCGGCGATCTGGACGAACCGCGGGGGGTCCGCGATGTCGAGGTGGTCGAGCAGATCCGCGGTCGACTCGGTGCCCGGTCGAGGGCCGAACCGCCGCAGATCGTAGAGGAAGTTCGCCGCCTCGTGATACTCCATATCTGCGAAAGGAACCGCCGCTCGCTTTAGCCCTTCGGAACGGGGTGTTGCGACCCGTGGTTTTGGTATTGCTTTCGGGGCTCGGCCGCACTTGCTCTCGGGGTTCAGGCCATCCTCGCTCTCGGTCGTCTCCGCCGACAGACCGGGAGTCGGCGAAACGCTGCTAGAGCGATAGCGTCCCGCTCAGTCGTGACGGAACGCCCGACTGCCGGTGAACACCATCGCCATATCGTGTTCGTTCGCGGCCTCGATCACGTCGTCGTCGTTGACGGACCCGCCCGGCTGTACGACCGCCTCGATACCGGCCTCGGCGGCGGCCTCGATGGCGTCCGGGAACGGGAAGAACGCGTCGGAGGCCATCACCGCCCCGTCGGCCGACTTGCCCTCTGCGTCCGTCTCGGCTTTCATCTTCGCTATCTCGACTGCGTCCACGCGCGAGACCTGTCCCGCGCCGACGCCGACCGTCTCGGTGCCCGTCGCGAACAGGATAGCGTTGGATTTGACGTGTTTGATCGTCTGCCAGGCGAACAGGAGCGACTCGACTTCCTCGTCGGTCGGGTCGCGCTCGGTGACGACTTCGAGGTCCTCGGGAGCGGGCGCCTGCTGGTCGCGCTCCTGGACTAACGTGCCGCCGACGAGGTCCTTTTCGGTGTGGGCTTCGCTGATCTCGCCGAACTCGCCCTCGTCTGTTCCGCGCCCGACGTCTAGCACGCGCAGGTTGTCCTTCTCAAACAGCGTGTCGAGCGCGTCGTCGGTGTAGCCCGGCGCGACGACGACCTCCTTGAACGAGTCGACAACCTGCTCGGCGGTTGCGCCGTCGCACTCGCGGTTGAGGGCGACGATGCCGCCGAACGCGCTCTTGGCGTCGGTCGACAGCGCGCGCTCGTACGCCTCGGCCAGCGAGTCAGCGGTGGCACAGCCAGCCGGGTTGGTGTGTTTGATGACGGCCGCGGCGGGGCGGTCGAACTCCTTGACGAGATTCAACGCGGCGTCGGCGTCGTTGTAGTTGTTGTAGCTGAGCGCCTTCGCCCCCTCGTTCAGTTGGGGTGCGTCCACGACGCTTTCCTCCTCGCAGGTGCGGTCGGCGTACAGCGCGGCGTCCTGATGGGGGTTTTCGCCGTATCGCAGGTCAGCCGCGCGGTCCTCGCTCGTGACGCGGCGGTCGGGCAGGTCGGCGGCCTCGTCGCCCTCGACGCTGACGGCGTTGGCGTCGCGGTCGACCGCGACGCGGTCCTCGGCGAACCACTTCACTGCGCGCGGGTACGCCTTGAACTCGCCCTGGTACAGCACTCGGTCCGCGAGGTCGTCCTCGTCGTCGCCCTCGTACACCGGGACCGGTTCCTGCGTGACGACCGGGCCGGCGTCGACGAGTTCGTCGACGACCTCGCCGTCCTCGTCCGTGGCGTCGGTGACGACGTGGACGGTACAGCCGGTGATGTCGACGCCGGCGTCGAGCGCGTCTCCCCAGGCGTCCGTCCCAGGAAACGACGGCAGGAGCGAGGGGTGGACGTTCAGCGTCGTCGGTGCGGCCTCCAGGAACTCGTCCGAGAGGATGCGCATGTAGCCGTCGAGACAGACCAGATCGACGTCGTAGTCGTCGAGGGCGTCGACGACGCGGCGCTCGTGCGAACGGCGGTCCTCGCCGTCGGTGCGTTCGACTGCCTCCGTTGGAATGCCGCGTTTCTCCGCCTCGTCGAGAACCGGCGCGTCGGCGTCGTTGGTCAGGACGACGGCGATCTCGGCGTCGCCCGGCGACTCGTCGGCGATGTGCATCAGGTTTCGACCGCGGTTGCTGGCGATTCCTGCGACGTTCATGTTTCGAAGCGAGCCCGCGGACGGGAAAGTAGTTGCGGTCGAGAGCGAAATTGTACCCACGTACGTGAACAATTTCCGAATTATCGTCTGTGATTTCCATTCATATATCCACGTCCGTGCCACTTCGCGTTTCGTCATCCTTTTGCCTCGGCGCGCGGCACCCACGAGTATGACCGAATCCCTGCACGCCGTATCGCCGCTTGACGGGCGCTATGCGAATCGGACTGCGCCCCTGGCACCCTACGCGAGCGAGGCCGCGTTGATGCGCGCCCGCGTTCGCGTCGAGGTGGAGTATCTGGTCGCGCTCGCTGACCTCGACGCGACGCCGCTGGAACTCGACACCGGGGAGCGACAGACGCTCCGCGTCCTGTACAAGGACTTCGCGGAGGAGGACGCCCGCCTGATCAAGCAGCTAGAGACCGAGGGCTACGGCGAGTTCGAGGCGACGAACCACGACGTGAAAGCCGTCGAGTACTACATCCGTCACCATCTGGCCGACGAGATGGACCACGTCTCCGCGTGGATCCACTTCGGACTCACCAGCGAGGACGTGAACAACCTCGCGCACCGACTGCTCGTCGGCCCCGCCGTCGAGGAGGTACTGCTGTCGGAACTCCGCGACGTCCGCGACGCCGTCGCCGACATGGCCCGGGAGTACCGCGACCTGCCGATGCTCGCCCGGACCCACGGCCAGCCCGCGACGCCGACTACGTTCGGCAAGGAGATGGCGGTCTACGCCGCTCGTCTCGGGCGCGCGACCGGACGTATCCGGCGGGCGCTCGACGGCATCAGCGGGAAACTCGGCGGTGCGAGCGGCACCTTCGCGGCCCACGTCGCCGCCTTCCCGGGCGTCGACTGGCAGGCGTTCGCCGAGGAGTTCGTCACCGGGCTCGGGATGAAATACGAACCCCTGACGACGCAGGTCAACCCCTGTGACGACCTCGCTGAGCTGTTCGACGCGCTCCGCGGCGCGAACAACGTTCTCCTCGACCTCGACCTGGACGTGTGGCTGTACGTCAGCGACCGCTACCTCGGACAGAAAGCGACCGAGGGTGAGACGGGGTCGTCGACGATGCCGCACAAGGTCAACCCCATCGACTTCGAGAACAGCGAAGGGAATCTCTCGAAGGCAAACAGCGACCTCTCTTTCCTCGCGGACTACATCACGAAGTCCCGCCTCCAGCGCGACCTCTCTGACTCGACGGTCAAGCGAAACATCGGCGCGGCGTTCGCACACTGCCTGATCGGCTACTCGAAGGCGCTCTCTGGCCTGGAAACGGTCGTTCCGAACGAGCAGGTGATGCGCGACGACCTGAACGCAACGCCCGAAGTCATCGGCGAGGCGGTCCAGACCATCCTCCGGCGGGAGGGCCACGAGGACGCGTACGAGCAGGTCAAGGAAATCACTCGCGGGCAGTCGGTCGCCATCGAGGACTTCCGCGACCTGTTCGACGACTTAGACGTCGACGACGAGACGCGCGCAGAACTGCGGGCGCTCTCGCCGGACAGCTACACCGGCATCGCGGACGAACTGGTCGACGGCGCTGACGGCGGTCGGTAGGCCGGCGCGCTCTCACGCTGTCGGACAGACGTATCTGACGCTCGGTCGCTCGAATTCGGCTGTCACCGTCGGGGGCGGCGGAACAGGTGCGAGCGGGCCATCCGCAATCGCGTGCGTATCCGCTCGCGCTCGGCGTCGCTGAAGCCGTTTACACGTCTCTCCGTCGGAACCACTCGCGACTCAGTAACACGAGAACCGCCGTCCCAGCCAGCAGGGCCGCCGCCCCGGCGAGGTCGTAGGTTCCGTCGACCAGTATCTCGCTGGGAACGTAGTACCGCGTCGGCGACAACGCGCCCAGCGGTTCGAGGTCGGTTCCCGCCACCACGGATTCGACGAGAAACAGCGCGAACACGGCTCCAGCGGCGGCCCGCTGGGCGACCGACGCGCGGTCGACGACGACCGATGCGAGGAGGCCGATCCCGGCGCAGGCGAGCAGGTACGGCACCGAGAGGACGTGGGCCATCAGCACGCGCTCCATCGCTACCTCCTCGCCGATGGCGAGCGTGGAGACGAACACGACGACCGGCATCGCCGCGTTGGCGACGAAAAGCGGCACGCTCAGCGAGGCGAACTTCTCCAGTACGACCCGGCCCCGCGAGACGGGGAGCGAGAGAGTCATGTCCATCCGGCCGCGCTCCACGTCGGCCGCGACCAGCCCGGCCGCAGCGTACGCGAAGTAGAGGCCGAGCAGGATCACCCACGCGAAGGCGTACAGCTGCGTGGCGAGAAAGCCCTCGATGGTGTTCATCGTCCGGATGTCGAACGCCTCGCGAAAGGCGGGCGGGTAGGCCGCGATGATCTCGTCCAGGTTTGCCGCCGACGTTATCGACGGAAACAGGCCGACGTACATCGCCGTCAGTGCGGCGATGCCGACGGTCATCGCCAACGCTCCTGTCAGGCGCTTTCGGCCGTCGTAGCGGGCAATTTCGAGCATCAGTCGTCCCCGTAAAACCGCATGAACACGTCCTCCAGCGGTGCCTCTTCCACGTCGAGTTCCAGCAGGTCGAAGCGGTCGAGGAAGTCGACCAGTTCGTTCACGTCGCCGGTGTAGGTGAACGTTAGCTCGGTGACGGGGCCGGGGGCGGCCGAATCGTCGGGGACGGTCGCGTCCCTGACCGACAGGTCGTGAACGCCCGACAGCGTCACGTCGTCCGCCGCGACCCGGTCGTCGACCCGCGCCAGCACCGACTTGCCCGACCGTCCGAGCAGGTCGGCGACGCTCTCGACGGTGACGATGCGGCCGTCCCGGATGACGCCGACGCGGTCACAGAGCCGCCGCACCTCGCTCAGCACGTGCGAGGAGAGAAACACCGTCGTCCCGGCGCTGCGCTCGGCGCGGACGAACTCCTCGAAGCGCCGCTGCATCAGCGGGTCCAGCCCCGAGGTCGGTTCGTCCATCACTACCAGGTCGGGGTCGTGCATGAACGCCTGTACGAGACCGAGCTTCTGGGCGTTTCCCGTCGAATACTCCCGGATCGGCCGGGAAAGCGGCGGGTCGAATAGTTCCAGCAACTCGTCGCGACGCTCGTCGCCCTTTATCGACGCGTGCAGGTCAAGCACCCGCTGTCCCGTCGCCGTCTCGTCGAACGACGGCGTCGCCGGTAGATAGCCGATCCGACGCTTCGCCGCGAGCAGTTCCTCTTCCGTCCGCACGTCCGCGCCGAGGAGCGTCCCGGACCCCGCAGTCGGCGACTGGAACCCCATCAGCGTGCGGATCGTCGTCGTCTTACCGGCCCCGTTCGGACCCAGATAGCCGAAGACCTCTCCCTCGGCGACGTCGAACGTGACATCGTCGTTGGCGAGCACCTCACCGTAGTCCTTGGTGAGGCCGTTTACCTCGATAGCGGCCATTCAGTGATTTTCAACCAGTGAACGGATGAATTTACCGTTCATCGGACCGCGGTCGGGGGTGGTCCGTCCCGAACAGTCAGTTCGCCCTGACGGGCCGCCGGCGCTTGGCGCTCACTCCACTACCGCGACGGCGCGGACCGGCGACCCGTCGCCGTCGCTCACCGGCAGCGGGTACGCCCGAAGTTCGAACCGGGCCGGCGGGTCGCCGAGGTTCGTCAGGTTCTCCACGATAAACCGGTCCGCGCCGAGCAGGGCGTGATGGGCCGGAACGCCCGCCGGTTCGTCCGCCGTCGCGTTCGCGGACGGTGACGGGTCCACGCTCGCGCCGTCCGTCCCGACGTGGTACCCCCGCTCGACGCAGTAGTCCGCGGCGGCCGGCGAGAGAAACGGGTGGTCGAAGTACGCCGCCTCGCCCCAGCGGTCGGCCCATCCCGTCCGGAGGACGACCATCTCGGCGTCTGCGTCCGGCAGGTCGTCGGGACGGATCGCCGACCGCGGGTCGCGGCCGCGGAGGTCGGCGACGACGGCGTCGAAGACGAAGGTCTCCGCCGGGTAGTCGTCTATCGTCTCGCCGTCGGGTTCGGTGTGACACGGCGCGTCGACGTGGGTGCCGGCGTGTGTTCCGAGCGAGAGCGCTCCGACGCGGTAGCCGTCCGCCTCGACGGTAGCGTGCGGGTCGACCGACACGGACGGGTCGCCGGGGAACGTCGGCATATCGGTCTCGACGGGGTGGGTGAGGTCGTGATGGGTCACGCTCGTAGCGTCGACCACTGCGGGGAAAAACGTGGCCGTGGACCGCTCGGGACGACCGCTCAGTCACGCAGGGCGTCGAGCGTCGCCTCCACCGCCTCGGCCGCCTCGCGAACCTCGTCGACGGGGACGTACTCGCGGTCCGAGTGCGCCACCGCACCCTCCTCGTCGGCGAGATAGCCCGGGCCGAACACGACCGTCGGTGCGTCCGCGGCGAAGTACGACGCCTCCGTCGCGGCGGTGAACGGCCGCACCTCGCCGCCGGCCGCCGCCGCCAGCGTCGTCACCAGCGGGTCGTCAGCCGGCGTCGAGAACGCTTCGAGAAACGGGCTCTCGCGGTCGGTCAGGTCGAAGGTGACGGTCACGTCGTCCGGGACGTAGTCACGCAGGTGCGCCGAAATCGCCGACCGAAACCCCTCGCTCGTCTCCGGCGGCACGCTCCGGCGGTCGACGACCACCTCGCATTCGGCGGGTATCTGGTTCGTCGCGGTGCCGCCGTCGACGGTCGTCGGCGTCAGCGTCGGCCCGCCGAGGTCGGCGTGGACGCCCGGCGCGTCCGAGCGGCCGTCGAACGTTTCCAGCGCGTCGACGACCTCCCGGAGCGCCGAGACGGCGTTGACGCCGTCGTCGGGTTCCGCGGCGTGTGCGTTCTCGCCGCCGAGCGTGATCGTCCCCTGGAACCGTCCCTTCGCGGCGTTGCACACGTCGAGACCGGTCGGTTCGCCGACGACGTAGTAATCGGCAGCGAGGTCAAGCGCCGCCGCGCCCGTCGACAGCGTCTCCTCGTCCGGCGTGACTGCGAGCGTGACTCGCCCGCCGTCGGGGTCGACCGCGAGAAACGCAGAGAGAAGCGCGGCGAGCGGCCCCTTCGCGTCGCAGGAGCCGCGGCCGCGGATCACCTCGCCGCCGGTCGCCTCGTCGTCGCGTGCCGGTCCGCGCTCGTACGGCACGTGCGGCGGCACGGTGTCGATGTGCGTGTTCAACACGACGTGCGGGTCGCCCGACCCGCGGGTGGCGACGATGTTGCCGGCGTCGTCGACCGTCGCCTCGACGCCGTGGTCGGAAAGCGTCCCGACGAGGAACTCCCGCATCGGTTCTACGGTTTCGGTGGAGTCGATGGGGACCGCGTCCGTCAGAAAGTCGACGGGGTCGAACGTCATGGCTGGGTCGGGGTCGGCGAGAGTTCGCCCTCGAACTCGCGGGTGACGGGGCCGCGAAGCACCGCGGGCCCCTTGCGCGGGATCAGCACGGTCAGGTCGCCGCCGGGCGGCGAAACTGACACCGACTCGTCGTCGGTCAGCCCGATGCGGCGGGCGGCCGCGGCGACGGCGACGGCACCGGTGCCGCAGGCGTCCGTCTCGCCCTCGACGCCGCGCTCGAAGGTTCGCTGGTCGAAGCCGGATGCGGTCTCGGCGGCGAAGTTCACGTTCGCGCCCTCGGGGAACACGTCGGCGTGGCGGACGGCGGGCGCGGCGGCCTCGACGTCGACGTCCGAAACGTCGTCGACGAAGATCACCGCGTGGGGGACGCCGGTCGTCAGCGCCGTCACCTCCCAGCCTTCGACCTGCTCCTCGACCAGCGGGCGATCTCGGTTGAGCGGGATGTCGGCCGAATCGAACGATGGGACGCCCATCTCGACCGCGACCTCGTCGCCGTGGACCTCCGCGCGACGAGTGCCGGCGGGCGTGTGGATGATCACCTCTTCCGCGCCTGTGCGGTCGGCGACCCACCGCGCGACGCAGCGCGCGCCGTTGCCGCACATCGCGGCGGTGCCGCCGTCCGGCTGGTAGAGTCGCATCTCGACTTCGGGTGCTGTCGGGGCGGCGTCCAGATCGAGGACGAGCACGCCGTCAGCGCCCGTCTCCCGGTCCGGATCGTCAGCGCCGACGCCCGTCTCGCGGTCGCAGTAGGCCGTCGCGAACGCGCTCCAGTCCGGGACATCGGCGCTCGCGTCGACGATCACAAAGTCGTTACCCGTTCCGTGGTACTTCTCGTAGCGGATCATAATTCCTCCAGTCTGGTCAGGTCGTCTACCGTCTCCCGGCGGCGTGCCAGACACGCCTCGCCGCGGTCCAGCACGACCGTCGCCGGGCGCGGCCGGGAGTTGTATTGGCTCGCCATCTCGTAGCCGTACGCGCCGGCGTTGCCGAGCGCGAGCACGTCGCCCCGTTCCGGCGCGGGCAGGTCGAGGTCCGAGCCGAACACGTCCGCGCTCTCGCAGATCGGACCCGTGACGGTCTGGGAGACGGTATCGCGGCCGTCCGCGTCCGTCGCGAGGTTCCGGATGCGGTGAGACGCGTCGTACATCGCCGGCCGGAGCAGCGTCGTCATCCCCGCGTCGACGCCGACGACGGTCGTCGCCGCCGTCTCTTTCACCGTGTTTACGTCCGTCAGCAGAACGCCCGCGTCCGCGACGAGATAGCGCCCGGGTTCGATAGCCAGTCGGGCGTCCACGTCGCCAAGCGCCTCGCGCGTGGCCTCGGCGACCGCGTCGAGGTCGAGCGGGTTCTCGTCCGGTCCGTACGGCACGCCGAACCCGCCGCCGATGTCGACGAACTCCAGGTCGACCGGCGAGTCGCGCACCAGGTCGCCCATCCGCGAGACGAGTTCGCGGTGCGCCGAGAGGTCGTCGCCGGAGATACCGCTGCCGGCGTGGGCGTGGATACCGACCACGTCGAATCCGCGGTCCGCGGCGTCCGCGAGGAGGTCCGTCGCGCGGTCGTACGGGACGCCGAACTTCGCGTTCGCGCCGGTGCGGACCTTCTCGTGGTGGCCCGCGCCGACACCGGGGTTCACGCGGACGCAGAGACGACCGTCGTACCCCCGTTCTTCGAGGCGGTCGACGGTGTCTTCGGCCCCGACGGTGACCGTGAGGGCGGAGAAGTCGTTCCACAGTTCCACGACGGTGTCGAGGTCGACGTCCGGCGGGTTGACGGCAGTGTACTGGACCCGAGCCCCGGGGTCGTCGGCGACGCCGCGGAGCGCGTCGAGCGCCCGCGCGACTTCGCCTGCCGAGGCGCACTCGATCCCCGCGCCGGACTCGCCGAGCGCCGCGAGCGCGTGTCTGAGCGTGTTCGCCTTCGCGGCGTATCGCACGTCGGCGTCGGGGAACGCCCGCGCGAGGCGGCGGTAGTTCTCCCGGACGCGGTTCAGGTCGAGGACGTACAGCGGGCTGTCGTACTCGTCGCGGAGGGCGCGGAGTCGCTCCGCGTCCCAGTCGTCCAGCCTGCGCACCGCCGGGTTCGCCGTGCTCATTCCCGAAGCGTGTCCTCCTTTGCGGACGCTTCCAGCGTCTGCTGTTCGATGTCCGTTGCAACCACCGCCGGCTTGTACGCGCCGCCCTCGAACAGGTCGTGCTCGCCGACGGACGACTCGACGAAGCGGGTGAACGCCCGGCGTTCGGGCGGCAGTTCGCCGTAAACGACTTCCTCCTCGACGAGGTCGTAGACGGGGATCCGCGGCGTCAGCAGCGTGTTCTCCCCGACGACCGACCCCTCGCCGACGACGAACCCGCTGGTGACTCGACAGCCTGCGCCGAGGGACACGTCGTCCTCGACGATGACGGGGGCGTCCTCGACGGGTTCGAGCACGCCGCCGATCAGCGTGTTCGCGCCGAGTTTGACGTTCTCGCCGATCTGCGCGCAGGAGCCGACGGTGTCTGCCGAGTCGACGAGCGTGCCGTCGCCGACGTACGCGCCGACGTTGACGAAGCTCGGGCTCATCATGATGCAGTCCTCACCGAGGTACGCGCCGCGGCGGATCGTGGTGCCGTCCGGGGTGTTACGCGTGCCGCGCTCGCCGAGGTCCGCGGTGTCACGCAGCGGAAGCACGTCGTGGTACCGGACGCCGCCGTACTCTCGCGGTTCGGTCTCGCGGAGGCCGAAGTTGAGCAGGATCCCCTCTTTCACCCACTCGTTGGCCACCCAGTCGCTTCCCTGCTTCTCCGCGGCGCGCACCTCGCCCGCCTCCAGAGCATCCAGAAACGCTTCGAGCGTGTCCGCGGCGTCAGCGCCCGCGCTCTCTGCGTCGATCTCGTCGTTCTGGTAGCGCTGCCATAGGTCCTCGATCTCCGATTGAAGCGTCGCCTGACTCATGCTGATTCCTCCAGTACGTCACCGAAGTCGTACCAGCCGTATTCCTGTTGCGCTATCCAGACCGCGGCGTCCACCGCGCCCGCGGCGAACACGCCGCGACTCTCCGCGCGGTGGGTGAGCCGTACCTCCTCATGGTTCCCGGCGATCAACACCTCGTGCTCGCCGGTGATGTCGCCCGCCCGAAGCGCGTGAACGCCGATCTCGCCGTCCTCGCGCGGAGCCTCGCCCTCGCGGCCGTGGACGCGTTGTTCGCCCGTCTGCCCGTCCGCGGTTCGGCGAGCGCCCTCTATCTCCCCCAGAATGGACTTCGCGGTGCCGCTGGGAGCGTCGCGCTTCGCGTTGTGGTGGGTCTCGACGAGTTCCACGTCGTAGCCCGGCAGGTTCGCGACGGCGTCGCCGACGACATCGAGCAGCGCCTGAACGCCGCGGGCGAAGTTGGCCGCCTTGAGCACCGGCACTTCATCGCTCGCCGCGCGGAGGGCGTCTATCTGGTCGTCGGAGAAGCCGGTCGTGCCGACGACGGCCGGGATGCCGGCGTCGGCCGCGGCCTCGACGTACTCGACGCTGGACTCGGGACCGGTGAAGTCGACGACGACGTTCGGTTCTCGGTCCGCGACGAGCGCCGGGAAGTCGGCGGCATCATCCACTTCGACGCCCTCGACCGTCCCCTCGTCGGGGTCGCGGTTGACCGCCAGAACGACCTCCGCGTCGTCGCGGCCGTTCGCCTCGGCGATCAGTTCCCGGCCCATCCGACCGGTCGCGCCGGTGATCGCGAGTCGGACGGTCACCGCTCCACCTCCGCGTACTCGTCCTCTAGGTCCTCGTCGACGAGGTCGTCGAGAACGTCCTGAAGGTAGTCGCGGTGCGTCTCGGAGAGGCGGGTGAGCGGCGAGCGAACGCGCGCCGACCCGTGACCGCGGATCTGCATGGCCTCCTTGACCGGGATGGGGTTCGTCTCGACGAACAGCGCGCGGAACAGTTCGCCGAGTTCGTGGTGGATCGCCCGGGCGCGCTCGTAATCGCCGGCCAGCGCCGCGCCGACCATCGCGCAGGTGCGCTCCGGTTCGACGTTCCCGGCGACGCTGATAGCGCCCGAAGCGCCGACGGAGATCATCGGCAGCGTCAGCGCGTCGTCGCCAGAGAGCACGGCGAACTGCTCGTCGCGGGTCCGTTCGACGATCTCGGTTATCTGGCCGAGGTCGCCGCTCGCGGCCTTGAAGCCCGTGATGTTCTCGTGGGTCGCCAGTTCGGCGGCGGTGTCGGGGTCGACGTTACGACCCGTCCGCGAGGGGACGTTGTAGACTATCTGCGGCAGGTCGACGGCGTCGGCGATGGTCTCGTAGTGCCGGACCAGGCCCTGCTGTTCCGGCTTGTTGTAGTACGGCGAGATGAGCAAGAGCGCGTCCGCACCGGCGTTGGCCGCGCGCTCGGACAGTTCGAGCGCCTCGCGGGTGTTGTTGCTCCCGGTGCCCGCGATGACGGGAACGTCCTCGACGGCCTCGACGACGGCCTCGACGACCTCGACGTGTTCGTCGTGAGTGAGCGTCGCGCTCTCCCCCGTGGAGCCGACGGGGACGACGCCGTCGACGCCGGCGGTTTCGAGTCGCCGTACGTCCGCGCGTAGTTGGTCGAAGTCGATGCTCTGGTCCGCGTCGAACGGCGTCGTGAGTGCCGGGTAGACGCCGTCGAAGTCGATATCGCGTGTCATGATCGTTGCTGTGAGTGTGTCTGATGTCGGTGATCCGCGTGACGGTTACCGCGCGGTGCCCTCGAACGCACCCGGGACGAGGACGCCACCCTCGCCGCGAGCACTGGTCACGCGCGTTTTTTCGGTTTCAGAATAGCGGCCGCACCACTCGTCGACCGAACGAACTGCGGACGAGCGGTGTCTGCCATTACCGACAGATCGGGAACGCTCACGCTTAGTACTTGCGCACTCCGCGAAACCTGCCTCCGCGAGAGCGGCAACAGCGCGCCCCGCCGTGGACGTTGACCATGCCCTACAGTAGTCACTGAAAGCCAATACACACCTGATCGCACACAGTCGTGTGATCTGAAACAGTTGCAAACGCCACGATAGTTTCTCTTCGGGAGTATACCGCCCGGCTGACAGAATAACTCTCGATAGTCTCACCAAGAAATTTATACCGCTCCGGGGGATACTTTCGGGCATGAGACATATAGGACTCAAGCTCAGGATGGCGTTCGTCGGAACCATTCTGTTCGCGTTTTATCTGGCAGGAGCCGGGTTCGCGCTCCTGCTGTTCGGTACGGGCGCATGGCCGTTCGTTCTCGTCGGTACCGTCCTCTTCGCCGTCTTCCAGTACAAGGTCGGCAAGTGGCTGTCGCTCCGAAGCGTCGGGGCCGAAGAGATGGACGAACAGCAGTACTCGGGGATCCACAAGACGGTCGAGGATATCTGCTTCGAGATGAACATGGACAAGCCGAAGCTAATGGTCGCGGACATGGGCGTGCCGAACGCCTTCGCGACCGGGCGGCGCGGCGCGGGCGTCGTGGTCGTCTCGCGGGAACTCATCCAACTCCTCGACCGCGACGAACTCGAAGGCGTCATCGCGCACGAACTCGCACACATCGACAACCGCGACGTGATCACGATGGTGCTCGGACAGTCGATAGCCTCCATCTTCGGGATCGCGGTCCAGTGGGCTGTGATGCTCTCGGGCGATAACGACATCGCCGACTTCGTGCTCGGCTACATCGCGGGTATCCTCACCCAGATGTTCGTCATGCTGTTCGTGCTCGCCATCTCGCGGTACCGCGAGTACGTGGCCGACAGTGACGCGGCACAGTACATCGGGAGCGGCGACCCCCTCGCTCGCGCCTTGGAGAAGATCCAGCGCGGCTCCCAGGGTCGCGAGAGCCGCGTCGGCGACGACGTGAGCGCACTTTGTATCTTCGACAGCGAAGGCGGCCTCATGAAGAAGATCCTCGCGACGCACCCGCCGGTCGAGAAGCGTATCGAGAAGCTCCGGAGTTACTGACGACGCCGGACCCGGGCACATTATTCCCCCAGAATTAAACCAAAAATAATTTCACCGGGCGCGCGAACCGTCGATCCGTGTCCTTTTCGTCCGTCCCACGGAGGACGATCCTCACGACGGCCGTAGCGCTCTGTTCCGGCTGTACGGCGCTGACCGGCTCCGATGACAACTACAAGTTCCGTGCCGAGGACAAGACGATAGACCGAATCGATGCCCGCTGCCGGGGGACGGATAACGCCGCGACAGTCGACTTCCGTTCGAACGCGGTGATCGTCGTCTCCGGCCGGATTCGGACAAACGATCCCTGCGAACCGTTGTTTGTCTCCGTGTTCAGTCCGCCCGTCGGATCCGATGAGGAGTCGGCGATCCTGCGGGTGTCGACGGACCCGTCGGATACCTGTGCCCGAAGCTGCGAGTCGACCATCGAGTACCGCGCCCGCCTCCGGTTAAACCAGCAGCCGTCGCCGGTCGACGTGTTCCACGCCGCCCACGACAGGGAGGAAGTGAAGGCAACGACTGCGTGGGCGTAAGCGGGCGGGCCCTACTACGTCCGTCCCCGAAGCCATTTTACTGGCCCCCGACACACGTTCGGGTATGGTAGATATCCATTCAGGCCAGCGCGTGGCGATGCTCGCCGACGCGCAGAACCTCTATCACACCGCCCAAAGCATTTACAGTCGCAACATCGACTACTCCGCACTCCTCGAAAAGGGAGTGCAGGACCGCGAACTCGTCAGAGCCATCGCGTACGTCATACGCGCGGACTCGCCCGAGGAGGAGAGTTTCTTCGACGCGTTGACCGATATCGGCTACGAGACGAAGATAAAGGACATCAAGACGTTCCAAGACGGGTCGAAGAAGGCGGACTGGGACGTCGGGATGTGCCTCGACGCGGTGACGCTTACGTCCCACGTCGATACGATAATACTCTGTACAGGCGACGGCGACTTCTCCCGACTCTGTTCGCACCTTCGTCACGAGGGCGTCCGCGTCGAGGCGATGGGGTTCAACGAGTCCGCGTCCGAGGACCTGTTAGATGCCGCTGACGAGTTCATCGACCTGAGCGAACGGTCCGATACGTTCCTGTTGTAAACGCCGGCCGCCGTCCTCGCTGTCCGGGCGCGGAGAAACTACACCGGGCGACCGCTACCCGCAGTACCGACGAGCAAAGCGCCCGCGGCCATGCCGAGTGAGGCAATAGCGGCCGGAATGAGTAGGGCGCTTTCCCGCAGTACACCAGTAGCCAGGAGAATCGCGCTACTCACCGCCAGCAGCACGACCCCCAACGCGACTTTTTTCGTGTTCATAGTGACAGTTAGTACGGACTCAAGGTTTATAGCTTTCTCTGAAACCGCCCGACGACGGCGTGGTATGAGTTGACAATAACCGTGAACCTGTATAAGCGATTTCCCGATGACGTTCGAGGCGGCCCGGCGACTGCGTGTCGAAGGGCTTTCGGATGCAGGCGCGAAACACCGTCCGATGACCGGTGACGCTCGCGACCTCGCCCGCCTCAGCACCGTCGCAGACTACCAGTTCGGTAGCGGCGCCGGAGCGGCGCTGTTTCCGCCCGACGAGGACCTGGAGATCAAACGCACCAGCACCGGCCGCCCCCAGCAGGTCATTGCGGCGGGGGGACGCCTCGTCTCGCACGGGACCGACGGTCGATTCACGCTCGGACTCGCTGGCGGCCGTCGCCTCGCGGCGGCGTTCGAACCGCCCGCGGGGCGGGTCGTCGTCGGCGACGAGAGTGAGCCGTTCGTCCGGGACGGCCGCAACGTCTTCGCGAAGTTCGTCGACGAGGTCGATCCGGCCGTCCGCCCCGACGACGAGGTGTTCGTGGTACACGGGTCCGGCGAACTGCTCGGCGTCGGCCGCGCGGAACTCTCCGCCGACGCGATGACCGACTTCGAATCGGGGATGGCCGTGAAGGTGCGCGTCGGCGCGGGCGGCGAATGACGTTCGTCAGTCTTTTCTCGGAGTAACGTGACCCTCCGAGTATGTTCGGAGGAGGCGGCGGGGGAATGGATCCCCGCAAGATGAAGCAGATGATGCAACAGATGGGCATCGATTTCGAGGAGCTCGACGCCCAAGAAGTGATCATTCGAACCGAAGACGAGGACCTCGTGTTCGACGACGCCGAAGTGACCCGCATGGACGCGCAGGGTCAACAGACCTATCAGGTCGTCGGCGAACCCGAATCCCGCGATTCCGGCGCGGCCGGCAGCATCGAGAGCGGCGGCGAAACCGAAAGCGAGAGCGGCGAAACCGGCGAGATACCTGACGACGACGTGATGATAGTCGCACAGCGTACCGGTGCCGGCGAGGACGAAGCGCGTCAGGCGCTCGAAGACAACGACGGCGACCTCGCGGCGGCCGTCGACAGCCTAGAGTGACGGTCGTCCTCGTTCACGGCGACCGCGAGTATCTCAGAGAACCGGGCGAAGAACTCCAGACCGACCTCGGCGTGCTCGATGTGCCGGAGGACGTCCGGCCGGGCGACACGCTGGAGACGCATCTCGGCGACGAGTTCCAGGTTCGACGCCTGCGCGGCCCGGACCTGTTTCACCACCTCGACCGGACCGGTGCGCCGATGGTTCCCCGCGACGTGGGACGGATCGTCGGTGAAGTGGGCGTCGAGGCCGCGGACAGGGTGCTGGACGCCGGCACCGGGACGGGCGTCCTCGCGGCGTATCTCGGACGCATCGGCGCGGACGTGCTGACGTTCGAACGCGACGCGGAGTTCGCAACGGTCGCCCGCGAGAACATGGAAACCGCGGACGTCGGGGACTGCGTCGACGTGCGGACCGGCGACGTCACCGACGCACTCGACAACCTCGGCCAGTTCGACGTGATAACGCTCGACACCGAGGACGCGCCCGCCGTGGTCGAACACGCACCCGACCTCCTTGTTCGTGGCGGCTTCATCGTCGTCTACTCGCCGTTCGTCGAGGACACGCGAGAAGTCGCGATGACGGCCAGAGCGGTCGGCTTGGCGGACGTACGGACCCTCGAAACCATCGACCGTGAGATGGACTTAGACGACCGCGGGTCCCGTCCGTCGACGAGTCCCGTTGGCCACACCGGCTACCTGACTATCGCCCGGCGCGAGTGAGGTCGTCGATCAGTTCCGGCGGGTAGAGGATCTCTTCCCCGTCTTCGAAGTCCGACGCGTCCTTCCAGACGACCTCGAACGTCTCGTCGAGTTCCGGCTCTTCCGCCGTGAACCGCTCTCGCTCGTACGGCCAGTCCTCGACGATGCTCACCTCGTACAGGCGCCATATCTCGTGGCCGGCGCTGTCCGCGAACGAGAACACGCGCTCGTACGTGTCGACGTACGATATCTCGTCGAGTTCGACGCCGAGTTCCTCGTCGAACTCCCGCGCCACTGCCTCCTCACTGTGTTCGCCGAACTCGATGCCGCCGCCGAGCGGCCGGTAGAACGTGTACTCCTCCTCGGGGTCGTAATGCTCCGCGAGCATGAGTTCGTCCCCCCGTCGAACGGCCCCAAGCGCCAGCGGCCGGATTTCGCGCCAGGTCATGGACTGCGGGATATGCAGAACCGGTGTAAATACCTGTTCGTTCGATGCTACAGACTACCATCTACGGGCCGGGAGCGCGGCGCGAGCCCTCGCGGCGAGCGCCGCACGACTCGGGGAAGGGCAGGTAGTCGTCAAGCAATGCACCCGCGAGCGAACGAAGTGAGTGAGCGGTCCGAGGAGGGCACCGCAGCGCCTCGGCGCTGCGACGGGAGCGACGCCGTGATTTTGGTCGAGCTTTTGCCGAGTCAAGGGAAACCGCCGCGACGCGGCGTGTTTCCCGCTACACAGCGCAAAAGGTCGCGGTTAGTGATCGTCCTCGCGCCACTTGTGCTCGCACTCGGTACAGATGAAAAACCGCGTCTCCGACTCGTCGGCGGCGCGGATCTGTTGCATGTACCAGTGCGCCTGGTCGTTGTCGCACTCGGGACAGCGCGCATCGGTGGTGGGGAGGCCGCTCTCCTCCGTGCTGGATTCGATAACCTCGCTGACCTCCTGGTCGTCGGTGATGACGTAGTTCGCGTCCGGGTCCTTTATCTGCTCGTTACCGCAGCTCGAACAGACCCAGAGTCCGTCCTCCGCTTTCATCATAGAGCCGCACTCGTCGCAAAACTCCATTACTGGGTGCAGATAGACGGTCCAACTGATTTAAACCACGTGGTTACCCGTCGCTCTCGGACCGGCCGGAGAGACCCGTCACCTCCCCCGGGAGAACGTCGTCGTGGTCGGACTCCAGAACGTCGTCGAGTTCGGTTTTCAGGTCGTCTATCGAATCGAACGCGTCGTTTTTCGTCTCGGAGACAAGTCCCCCGAGGTTCACTTCGCCGTCACCGAGTTGGAGCGTCACGTCCGCGAACTCACGGGCGGCGTCGATGCGCATCACCGGATAGGAGAGGTCGTCCAGCAGCGATTCCATCTGGTTTCGGGTGACTGTTCGTGTCATGTGTTCCCGTAACGTGGCCGAGGGACTTTTACATATCGCTAGATACGTCAGCTGAACGGACCGGGACGGAACTGGTACGGAAAACAGAAATAGCGCCTCCGCTTAGCGTCGATAATGACTCTCTCGGACGAAGCCCGTGAGCGCCTCGCCGATGTCGTGGAGCTACAACCCACGAAAAACGCGGAACTGCAGGAGCGCTGGGGCGTAGAGAGCGGTAGCGAGGTTCACTCGTACCTCGAAGACGAACTCGGGGAGTACTACTACCGCGACGACAACAGCCTCATCCGCGCGACGGCGGAAGCGGCTGACCTCGTCGACGTGGAGCCGGGCGTCGAGGCGGTGGAGGGGGAGACGCCCGACGTGATCCGGGTGCCGGAGCTGCAGTCACAGGTGTTCGAGGTACTCGCCGGACCGGACGAGCGCTCCGAGAGCGTCGTCTCCGTCCTGCACAAACTCCGCGAGACGTTCGACGTTGACCCGGGGACAGAACAGGTTCGGTCAGCGCTACAGAGTCTCCGACGCAAGGACGTCGTCGAGGTGGAGTACCGGACCGTGCCGACGTTCAGGCTCGCAGTCGAACGCGACGAAGTCGACGTGGAAGTGGCCGGAGAGTAGCGCGAACGCTCGTAGCGCCGCCCACTGATAGGGACTGCTGTACGTCAGTTCGGTGTTTCGCTGACCTGGGCCGGCGAATACCGGTACACAGTTACAGCAGTCTCGATGGATCCTGTCTTAGTGCCCGACGACCGCATAGCGAGTTCGGGTTGTCGCGACGACCGCCGACGGCATCACTCGTCGGCGGTGCGTTCCACGTATATCGTCCCGTCCTCGCGGTACCAGTCGACGACGCCGTCGTCGGTCAGCCGAGGGACGTGTTTGTGGAACAGTTTGATCCGTACGCTGTCGAGGCGCTTGCCTCGGTTTTCGACTCCCAGTACGGTCTCCTCCCAGGAGACGAGATCCGTCGATAGATCCGTCAGCGATACGGCTCCGTCTTCACATGACGTGTACCACAGTACGTACCGTTCGTACTCGTGGCGTCGACTGGTTGTACTGGAACCGATAGCTTGGACTCCGTTCTGGCGGTCGGCGCGATTTGTTTCTATCATGGGTTCCCTGAACTACCGCGGTCTGTCCTCGTTCGGGACGAAGTAGTTCAGCCTCTTAGCCGTGTATAAGAACCGAACGTTTCGCTATCACCGGATATATAGACGAACGTAGTTCCGTCGGCCTGCGGCCGGCCGGCGCTACTCACCGGGCCGTTTCCGGTCGCGGCGCTCCGCGAGCAACTGCTGTAGGCGTTTGCCCGGGCCGCCCTCGATCGGCCATCCGCGCTGTCGCCAGGCGGGCGGTTCCGGCTCGTACGACGAACATGTCCCGGAGCACTCCGCCGCCGTCTGACAGCGGTGTTTCGCCGCGCACCACGGCAGAAACTGGCCGTTCTCCGCGCGCAGTTCGAACTGACGGCAGTCCGGACGCATCGTATCGGCGTAGGAGCGCCACCCTCGCTCGTACGCGCGTTCGGCGATTTCCAGGCGCTTCGTCGCCTTCTCGTCCGGGTCGACGTACTCGAACCGCGCCGCCGACTGGTCGTACTCGCTGTTCGAAGGCCGGTCGGTGATTCGCGTCCCGGGCTCCCCGACCGAAAGCGATCGAGGGTGCCAGCCGACCGTCGCCGAATCGGCGGAACCGTCGACCGTCAGAATGCCTGCTTCGACAGGAATGTCTTCGAGCATCGCGGGTTCGACTCGTCTGTCCGTTTCCCGGGTGGCGACCCACACTTCGTCCGCGAGCGAGAGCGCGATGTCGCGCTCGAGTTGCGGTTGAAGCGTGCGGGCGGCGCGGGCGTCGAGGTCTGGCTTATTTTCGATAGCGACGATCCGGTCGACCCAGTCCGGGTAGGGCCACTTCCGCCGGATCTCGATCCGGTTGCCGTTCCGCCGAGTGTCGAGAACGCCGCGGTCGTCGGCGCGGTGGACCGCCTCGCGGACGTACTGCCAGGGATAGCCCGGATGCGGGAGCGCGTCGCGATACCAGGCCCACTCGACCGGCGCGTTACGGACGACGTGGAGGAGATCAGAGTCCAGCCTGTCGCGCCCGAACCGGGCGCGTCGCTTCAGGGCCGCCGGGTCAGTTTCCACGACCACCGTATCCCAGCGCCGCCGCTTGGTTCCCAGTTGGCGGGCGACGAAATGGGTCGTGTCGTCGGTCGCATCGCTGGTCGTGTCGTCGGTCGCATCGCTGGTCGTGTCGTCGGTCGCATCGCTGGTCGTGTCGTCGGTCGCATCGCTCTCGGGGGGCCAGTGGCGTTCTGCCCAGCCACAGACCCGCAACTCGAAGACGAACTCCGCGTCACCGCCGGGTAACACGGTAGTCCGTGGTCGCCGCGTCGGCTAAGGCGTTCGGGTTCGGTCCGCCGGTGCCGTTCTCGACGCCGCAGATGCCACTATCCGCGGCCGACCGAGCGGAGCGTCCCGCCGGTCACGTATCCCCGTTAAGCGGTTATTCTTCGCTTTCCTCGTCGTCTTCGTCGTCTTCCAGCCGTTCGTCGAGGAACTCGTGTGCGTCCTCGAGTATCTCGCGGGGACCGTCCTGGGTCACCGTGTTGAACGCCTGCTCGTAATCCCGCCACTGGAGGTCGCGGTGTTCGTGGGAGAGCTCCGCGCTCGCCTCGAAGGATTTCGCGATGAACAGGTGGACTGTCTTGTGGATGGTATTCCCGTTGGCTTCGAAGACGTAGTCGTAATCCTTGCGGAACCCGTCGAGGAGGCGGAACTCCTCGATACCCGCTTCTTCCTGTACTTCTCGTATCGCCGTCTGCTGTAGCTCCTCGTCTCCCTCTACGCCGCCTTTGGGAAACTCCCAGTCCCCGGGGCGGCTCTTCAGGAGGAGGTACTCGCGCCGACCACGCGTATCCCGAAAGAGGATCGCGCCGGCGCTCGTCGCTTCGACCGTCATTATCGTTACCTAAACGGTGACCATTTAAGAGAATACCGGAGCGTGGACCCGGGACTGCCCCAGTGCTGTCACGGTACGCTTTTACCCGAGGAGGGCCCTCAGCTACGATAACGATGACTTTCGTCACGAAACTCCGTCTCCAGAGCGGCGACCGGGCCGCCCTCGAACGAGTCGTCGAGGACATCCGCTCCGCGGCCGAACGCAAAGGCGCGGAACTGAAAGGCCCCCACTCCGAACCGCCGTCGAGACTGCGGGTCCCACAGCACAAACGGGTCGACGGCGGCGGCCGGTTTTCGGACTGGGACTACGTCGTGTACGCCCGCGAACTCGAGATCCACGGACACGACGAACTGGCCCGGCGAGTGACACACCGGGAGTTCCCATCGTCCGTCCACGTCGAAGCGGAACTGGAACAGGTGAACCCGCTAGGCGGGAGTTAAAACGCCGATTCGCCGACCAGTTCCAGCAGTTCCGCTCGTCCGTCGTGGTCGTTGTCGTCGAACTCGGTCACTTTGATCCGCGCTTTCCTGTCGACGTCGTCGGGGGTCGCACCGTCGACCACCAGCGTCGAATCGCCGACCCGTGCGACGACATCGTCACCCCGGACGCCGGTGAGAAAGGCGGATATCTCCTGTCCCGGCTCGAACGACGGCGTTGCACTGCGGAACGACCAGCCCCTCGTGTACTTCTCTATCATAGGCGAGCCACCTCCTCGCTCTCACGGTCGTGAACGTACTCCCGACCGAATCCGGTGATCGCCGCGATCAGGAACACCGCGACGAGCAACCAGCCGTGGAACACGAAGGGGAACACGTCCGCCGGATTGACCACCATGTCCTGCGTGAACCACTCGAACTCACCCGGTAACTGAGTTATCTGCGCGTAGCCGACCAGCACGCCGCCCGACCACGGGAAGATGTAGCCGAGCGCCGACGTGTTGGCGTCCAGAATGTTCGCGCGCCGGTAGCCGTTGATGTTGAACCGCTCGCCGATGCGGGCGATGTACGGCGCGATGGCGATCTCGGCCGCAGTGTTTATCGTGATCATCCCGTTGACCAGCGCGGTCCCGCCGACCATCGTCGTCTCGGCGCGGCGAACCGACGTGGCGACGTTGTCGAGGAGCCAGTTCTGGAGCGCCTCGAACCCGCCGCCGCGGATCATGATCTGCGCGCCGGCGACGATGAGCAGGGTCAACACGATCAGCGGGAAGAACCCTTGCGCACCGGAGTAGATGCTACCGCTGACTATCTCTTCGCCGCTCTCGACGATTTCGACGAACGGGAGGAACTCGACCTGCTCGGCGATCGGTGCGTCCTCGGGTGCCTGGAAGAGGAGCATGTCAGACACCGGAGCGAGACCGAAGACGACGTTGAAGATCACCGCGGTGATTATCCCCCACGAGATCGCCTCGACGATGTGCCGACCGGCGACGGCCGTGGCGATCACTACGGTCATGGAGACCAGGTGAAGTAGACCGGCGGGTTCGCTCTCCTCGACGAGGATCTGGGCGGCGTCGCCGGTGATCTCGATCCCTTCCATCACGTTCCCGGCGACGACGTACGCCGCGAACGCTACCACTGCGGCGACGATAGCGTACTTGAACCGCGAGGCGACGACGCCCCCGATGTCCGAGTCCTGCGTGACTGCGGAGACGATCGTCGTGTCGCTGACCGGCGCGAGGTTGTCGCCGAACAC
This sequence comes from Halostella sp. PRR32, assembly GCF_034808085.1. Lineage (NCBI taxonomy): Archaea > Methanobacteriati > Methanobacteriota > Halobacteria > Halobacteriales > Natronoarchaeaceae > Halostella > Halostella sp. PRR32. Next base: position 474,157 of record NZ_JAXHGL010000003.1, on the reverse strand, counting down.
CGCGCCCGAGAGGATAGCGCCGAACAGGAGTACGGGGTTCGCTCCCAGGAGAACCCCGGCCGGGAAGAACAGACCGGTGAACGCTACCGTCGTGCCGTATCCGGTACCGATCCCCGTCGCGAGCAGTCCAGCCAGAATGAACGTGATCGCCGGGAACAGCGTCGCACCGACCTGTGCGGTGTCAGCCGCCCACACCAGACCGCTGACGAATCCGCCGGCCTGGATCGTGTCGGCGAACATGCCGGCCCAGAGCCACGCGACGATGGCCGTCGCGGCGACCCGCTGGGTCATTCCCTCGAAGATAGTGTTCGCGTAGGTCTTCCACGACCCCTTCACGAACAACAGACCGAGGATGAGACCGATCAGCATCCCGGCGACGAGACCCGTCGTATCGCCGATGCGCAACAGACCGCTCTGGACTATCGCCCACGCGATGAAGAAGGCGATCGGAAACGCGCTCATCGCCCTGCCGCCGTAAAACTCGATGTCGTTTTTTCCGCGGGCGATCTCCTCTTCTTCTATCTCCCGTTCGATATCTGTGTCGTCGTCGTCGGGTGGTCCGACTGCCATACACGGACACCATCGTCAAACTATTTTAACGTTTTTGCATGACGTATTCGCTGCTTTACGCACTACAGCAAACCGAAACGGAACTCGAGCAGGCCCGTACACGACGCCCGGGGAAGACGGCGGGCAGATTAAGTGAGGGGCGGTCTAGAAACGCGGTATGTCACAACAGGAGTCCGGCGACCGGTTCGTCGATCTGAGACGCGACTTGCACCGCCACCCAGAGCAGGCGTGGCGAGAGTTCTACACGACCGCCCGGATCGTCGAAGCGGTCGAGCGTGTCGGAACTGACGCCCTTCACGTCGGGCCGGACGCGCTGGCGACCGACGAGCGCATGGGTGTCCCCGACGAGGATGCCATCGAGGCGGCGTACGAACGCGCTCGCGAAGCGGGCGCGGACGAGGACGTTCTGGAGCAGTTGGCGGGCGGCTACACGGGTCTCATCGCGGAGCGCCACCTCGGCGACGGGCCGACCGTCGCGCTCAGAGTCGACATCGACGGCCTCCCGATCACGGAATCGACCGACGACGCGACCCATCTGCCGGCGACAGAGGGGTTCCGATCCGAACACGAGGGATCGATGCACGCCTGCGGCCACGACGCCCACGCGACTATCGGCGTCGGCGTCCTCGACGCCATCGCAGACACCGACTTCTCGGGCACCCTGAAAGTGCTGTTCCAACCGGCAGAGGAAGTCGTCGGCGGCGGGAAGGCGATGGCGAAAAGCGGCCACCTAGACGGGGTAGTCGAGCAGGACTCGACTGCTCAGCAGACGGAGTCTGACGGTGTCGACTACCTGTTCGCTCTCCACGTCGGTCTGGACCACCCGACGGGCGAAGTCGTGGCCGGTATCGACGGCTTCCTCGCCGTCCAGCACTTCGACGTGGCGTTCGCCGGCGAATCCGCCCACGCAGGCGGGAAGCCGAACGCCGGCAGAAACGCGAACCAGGCGCTCGCCGCCGCCGTCCAGAACCTCTACGCGATCCCGCGCCACGAGGACGGCGCGACGCGAGTCAACGCCGGCCGGATCGAGGGCGGGACCGCCGCGAACATCGTCGCCGAACACGCCGAAATGGAAGTGGAGGTCCGCGGCGAGAAAACTCACCTGAAGGAGTACATGGCCGACCACGCCGACCGCGTGATCCGCGCGGCGGCGGAGATGCACGACTGCGAGGTTTCCCTCGAAACGATGGCGGACGCCCCCAGCGCGAAGAGCGACTCCGAACTGGTCGATATCGTTCGGGGGGTGGCCGCGAAACACCACGACGTCGACCGGGCGACGCGCCGCGACGACCTCGGCGGGAGCGAGGACGCGACGTATCTAATGCGTCACGTGCAGAAACAGGGCGGTCTGGCCGCGTACGCCGCCATCGGCACCGACCACCCGGGCGGCCACCACACGCCGACGTTCGACGTGGACGAGGCGACGCTCGACATCGGTATCGACGTGCTGACTGATGCGATCGCGGCGACGGCCGAACAGCGACCCTGAGCGCGGGAAACGACCGCTCTACCCGGCCGCCGTTTTTCACGCTACGCGTTCTACGACCGGTATGTCGAGGTCCGAAGAGACGCCCGACGAACTGCGGCGCTGGGGACGCGGGGATCTCCGCCGGTGGTTCCTGCTTTCCGGTAGCCGTAACCGGGTCGCCGCCGTCGTCGTCGTCGCCTTTCTCGCCGTGATCACCGTCCTCCGCCTCGCGGGCGTGATCGCGGTGACGAACCCCGACTCGGTGACGCGGTCGCTCTCGAACTTCATCGGCGGCAACATCACGCTCATCACCATCGTCATCTCGATCAACCAACTGATCATCTCCCGAGAGTTCGGCACGCCCGATGAGGTTCGCGATCGGGTCAGCGAGGTGATCGACTACCGGGAGGAAGTAGAGGAGCACGCGTTTGGAGACAAGGTGAGTCCGACCACGCCCGGGGAGTTCCTCGACTTCCTGACCGACGTGAAGCGCGACCGCGCAGTCGCTCTCCGGAACTCGCTCGACGAGTGTTCCGACGAGGTCCGTGCAGACGTCGACCGATTCGTCGACTCCATCGTACAACAGGCGGACCTCGCGACCGAGACCATCGAGGGGAACGAGTACGACAGTTTCGACACGTTGCTTACGATCATGGAGATCGACTACAGCGACGATATCCGGACCACTCGTCAGATCCGTCGCGATCACGGGGACGACCTTCCGGACGACGCCCTCGACGAACTCGACGAACTGCTAGAACTCCTAGAGGACGCCGGGGTCGCCCGGAAGTATTTCAAAACGCTGTACATGCAACGGGAACTAGCGGACCTCTCGAAGAAACTGCTGTACACCGGGGTGCCGGCGATCGCCGCCGCGCTCATCTCGGTGTGGATCTACGGGCAGAACGTCGGGCCGATGCTCCAGACGCCGTTTCTCGAGATCACCATCTTCCTGCTGACGGCGACGGCGTTTCTCCCGATCACCGTGCTGTTCGCCTACGTGTTGCGGATCGCGACGGTGACGCGGGGCACCGCGTCGACGGTGCCGTTCAACGTCCAAAGCGGAAGCCCGCTCTAGTACTTCGGATCCGCACCGGTCGTCGCGTACACGTCCTCCATCAGGTCGTCGCGACGGGACTGCCAGGCGTCGAAGGCGTCCGGCGAGGAGGGGTAGTCCTCGTAGTGGTCGATGATATCGTCGGCACACTGTTTCGTCTTGTAGAACGTCCAGATGATGTCGTAGTAGCCGAAACTCTTCAGCGCGGTCTGGAGTTTGAGCTTCCAGCCTATCGACGTACTGCCGGAGTAAAGCGCCTCGGCGAGTTTGTCGCCGGGTAAGGCGGCGAGCAGGCCCATCAGTTCGTCGACATCGACCGCCGTCGAGAGGATGTTGTACACGTCGAGTCCGGCGTACCGCGACCCGAAGTGGTCCATCACGCGTTCGTTGTACTCCCAGAGGTTGGCCTCGCTCACGTCGCCGTCTTCGATGGCGTCGACGGCAGTCTCCGCCGCGTACTGCCCGGCGTATGCGGCACCCGCGATGCCGCCGCCGGTGGTGGGGTTGACGTGGCCTGCGGCGTCGCCGACGGCCATGAACCCGGGCGCGACCGCCGAGTCGTACGGTCGCCGGGTCGGGAGCGCAGCGCCGAGTTTGTCCTCGACCTCGGCACCGGCGAACTCCTCGCGGTCCCGCAGGTCCTTTTTCAGGTCGTCGACGAGTTGCATCGGCTCCTCGGTCATCTGGAAGCCGAGGCCGGCGTTGATCTCGGTGTCGGTACGCGGGAAGTACCAGAGGTAGCCGGCGGCGCGCTCGGTCGGCTTGAACACGAGGGCGTCGTCCCACTCCACCGGTTCGTCGACGTGAACGATCTCGCGGTACGCGGAGCAAAACTGCGAGTAATCGACGTTCGTGTCGAACGACGCGTCCTCCAGATCGGCCTTGTCCTGCAGGATGGAAAGCGCCCCCGCGGCGTCGATGACGACGTCTGACTCGTAGGTCAGCGGCTCGCCGCGGCGCGTGGCGCGGACGCCCGTGACGCGTCCGTCATCGTCCTGCACCACGTCCTGTACGACCGTGTCGTAATGGAACTGCGCGCCGGCCTCGTCCGCGCCGTCGATGATCGCGCGGCCGTACTCCCAGCGGTCGATGACCGCGAGTTTCCCGGGGACCGGGATCTCCAGAACGGTGTCCTCCTGCGGGATCTCGAACCGGCCGTGGTCGACGTCCGTGTTGGTCATCGCAGGTTCGAGCTTCGACTTCGGGATCGCCTCGGGGAACTCGTCTGCGCCTTTGAGCGCGTCGCCGCAGGCGATGTGTCCGGCCTCCTCCTCGGTCTTGCGCTCGACGATGACGACGTCGTACCCCGCGTTCGCGATAGTCGCCGCGGCGTAACAGCCAGATGTTCCCGCGCCGACGACCACTACGTCGTAGAGTCGCGTCCCGGCCGTCCGTGAGGTTCCCGTACCGGCCTCGCTACTGGTCATGACTTCTGGTGTACCCCGGAACAGGAAAACTCTTTATGTACCCCCGCCGGTTCGGCCACGCGAACACCCGGATACGTCGTTTTCGCGGGGACACGATGTGATAAAGAGTTTAGTCGGGGCCTTTCGTATCCGACGTTATGACCGAGTACACGGTGGAGTTCGTCGGGACCGGCGAGCAGATCACGGTTTCCGGCAAGGAGACGATCCTGAGCCGCTGTATCGAGGAAGGAATCGCTCAGGAGTACTCCTGTCGGGTGGGGATGTGTCTCGCCTGTTCCGCGAAGATCCTCGAGGGCGACGTGACGCAACCGGCGGCCCGGGGGCTCACGGAGGAGGAAGCCGAATCGTACGCGCTGACGTGCATGGCTCGCCCGCAGTCGGATCTGAAACTCGACCGCGGAAAGTACCCCCCGAGCATCGAGGGAGACGTCGACGCGGACGCCGGCGGCGACCCCGCCGCGGCGGACGACTGACCGGTCGTCGCGCAGTCACCTTCTGTGGGCCGACCGCTTCTCGCGGACAGTCACTCGCGGTTCTCCGCGAACCACTCGACGGCGAAGTCGACCAGGTCGACCTGCGAACAGAGCGTCGCCGACCCCTCGCCGACAGCGCCCGTCGAAACGTCCGTCGCCGCTTCGAAATCCGCCCCGAGGTCCGAGAAGTCGCTCGTGTCGCCCTCGATGTCGTCGTACGCCCGCCAGCGGCGCTCCCCGTCCACCAGGATCGGTCCGCCGTCGACCGTTTTAGTCTTCGAGTACGTCGCCCGGTGTTCGGCGAGATGCAGGGACGTGTTGGTATCGTGGTCGACGCCGAGGAGCAACACCAACCCGTCGCGGTCGTACACCCGGGCGAGCGGTGACTCCTCCCCGAGTGGGTAGTCGTAAGCGTGACCCTCGGTGACTGCAACGGCGTCCGCTCCCCGTGCCGCGAACGAGTGGCAGGGGTGGCGACTCCGCCGGACGCCGGGGTAGTTCCGGAAGCATTCCGCGATAGCGCCCATCCCCCGCGTCGGCGTGACTGCGGGGCGGTACGCCGCCGACCCCTCCTTGACGTCGTCGTACCAGGATTCGGGCACCGGGGGGTTCCCCCACGACTTCGGGTCGGAGAGCTGCGTGGAGTGCGTCGGCATCACGAGCGTCCCGTCGTCGGTGACGACGTCGATCAGGGCGTCGACGACCGTCGCCGCGCCGCCCGCAACCCACCCCAGCGCCGAGAGCGACGAGTGAACGACAACCGTATCGCCCGCTTCGAGACCGAGGTCTCGGAGGTCCGCTACAAGCGTGTCCATCGTTACCGGCGCGTCGGACCGCTCTACGGCGTCGCGTTCGCTCATACGGCGCGTCTCAGGTGCGGCCGGCATAACTCTTCTGGGGTCACTTCGCGGCGCAGTTGTTCGGTCCGAGTTCGAGTTCGAACGCCGTCTCGTCGTCCGCCGACTCGCGGCCGAGATTGACCGCGATGATCCGGTCGTGATTGGCGGGCGGGGCGGACGTTCCGGTGGCGTGTGCCACGAACTCAGCCTCGTCCATCGAGAGCGCCGGTACCGAGTCCCGAAGGTCGCCGAGCGGCGCGGCGTAGGCGTCGCCGGCCTCCGGGCGCGCGTCGAGTTCGTAGTGGCCCGGCGCGACGGTGGTGTCGTCCGGAAGCGAGAACAGTCGCTCGTGAAGCGTCCGGTGGAGTCGCGCCGCCGCGTCCTCGGGGTCGGCCGTCGCCTCCAGGTCCGGGCGGGCGACGCCGTCGAGGAAGAGGCTGTCGCCGGTCAGGGCGACGCCGTCGACGCGGAACGCGGTCATCTCGCTGGTGTGTCCGGGGGCGTGCAGTGCAGTGAGCGCGGCGTCACCCAGTTCGAGTGCGTCCCCGTCGGAGACGAGCGTCGCGTCGAACGCCAGACCCCGGTCCTCGGCACCCGCGGGCAGGACGGGGTCGGCACCGGTCGCCTCGGCCACCGCTCGAACGCCGCTGACGTGGTCGGCGTGGACGTGCGTGTCGACGGCGTACGACAGGTCGAGACCCCGAGCGTCGGCGTCCGCCGCGTACCGGTCCGCGAACGCCCGGAGCGGGTCGACGACTGCCGCCCGTTCGCCGTCGTGAACCAGATAGCCAAGACAGCCGCTGGAGGGCCGCTGGTACTGGACGACCGACGCCGGTCCGTCAGTGGGAACGTCGGCGGCGAGGAGGACCTTGGCCCAGGCGTCCATCCCCCCGGCGAGGTTCACGGCGTCGACCCCGGCCTCGCGCAGGAGGCCGGCCGCGTAGTCGCTGGCTTCTCCCCGGCCGCAGACGGCGACGATCGGTTCCGCGAGGCCGTCGACCAGATCGGCCGCGCCGCCGGTGACTTCGGCCTGGACGAAGCGGTTCTCCGGCACCTGCGCCGCAGAGACGTTCGGCCCGTCGACGCGCCACGCGTCGAACTCGTCGCGGTTTCGCACGTCGAGCACGGAGACGTGGTCGCCGGCGCGCACTCGCTCTGCCAGTTCCCGCGGTGGTATCGTGTCGGCGTCGCTCATACTTGCCCTACGGCCGACAGCGAGATAAATCGCCGGCGACCGACGGCGGCCGCGCCGACGGGAACGTTCAAGCGGGTCCCGGTAATAATTGCGAGCATGAACGCCGCGGAACTCAGAGAGGCGGTCGAGAACGACAAGCGAACCGAACTGGACCGACTCGGGTCGTCGAAACTGCTCGTCGCGCTAACCGACGCGGAACTCGACGAGTCGACCGTGCTGACGGCCGCAGGGAACAGCGAACACGCCGCCGAGCGGACGTTCAGTCAGTGGGCCGACGACGAGGAGAACGACCGCGCCCGCACGGCCTTCGAGGCGGTCGCCGCTCAGGAGCGAGACCACTACGACCGCGTCGCGGAGCGCCTGCCGGACGAGTTCGAACCGGTTGACGGCGGTCCGATGCACGCGTACCTCCGCGGGCGCGAGGACGCCGTCAGCCGGGTCGCCGGCGGGATGGTCGGGCGACCGCTCGTCAGCGTCCGGACGCACACGCAGGTGATCAACTTCTTCACCAACGAGGCGGACCGGACGACGGCGGACCTCTTTCGGGACCTCAAGGAGGAGACGAGGGCGGTCATCGACGACGGGACGGACCTGCTCGACGAACTCTGCGAGGACGCCGACGACTGGGAACGCGCGTCCGCGACGGCGGGATACGTGATCCAGGTGGCGTACGACGACTACGCCGACTCGCTGACCGAACTCGGCGTGGATCCGAAGCCGCTCTGTTGACAGCCTGACCGAGAGGGGTCGGCCGTCGCGTTGGCAGCCGCTCGTGCGCGCGGTGCACACGCTCACGATAGGGTTACTTCCGCAGCGGACCGAAACAGTGACATGAGATCACACGGGACGCGGCGGGCGTTCCTCGCCGCGACGGCCGTCGTGGGGACGGCCGGCTGTCTCGACGCAGTCAACCAGTTGACCGGCGGCGACCGCGGCGGTGACGGGACTCCACCGCCGTTTGCCGATCGGGCTCTGCCCGTGGAGTACGAGCCGACGGCGCTCGCCGAGAACGTCGTCTCCGGGGGCGTTTCGAAGGACGGGATCCCCTCCGTCGACGAGCCGAGATTCGAGGACGCCGACGCCGCCGACGGTCGACTCATCGACCGCGACGTGGTCTTCGGCATCGCGAGGGGTGGCGAGGCGCGCGCCTACCCGCAGTATATCCTCGTCTATCACGAGATAGTCAACGACGAGGTTGGCGGCGACCCCGTCAGCGTCACCTACTGCCCGCTGACGGGGACGGCACAGGGGTTCGAGCGCGGGGAGACGACGTTCGGCGTCTCCGGCGACCTGCTCAACAGCAATCTCGTGATGTACGACCGCGGCACCGACAGCCGATGGCCCCAGATGTTGGCGACGGCCGTCGAGGGACCGCTCGCCGGAGAGACGCTTCGGGAGTTACCGGTCGCGTGGACAACCTGGGAGCAGTGGCGCGCGGCGTACCCCGAGACGGCGGTGCTGACTGAAGACACCGGCCACGTCAGAGATTACGGGATGGATCCGTACGGTAGTTACAATCCCAAAAGCGGGTACTACACGGGTGACGGCACGATGTTCGAACCGCTTTCCGGCGACGACCGCCTCGGCGACAAAGCCGTCGTCGTCGGGGGGCGAACGACCGACGGCGTCGCGGCGTTCGAGAAGGACGCGCTCCGCGAGAGCGGCATCGCTGCCGCGGCGGCCGGAGACGCCCGTTTCCTCGCGGTTCACGACCCGTCGCTGGACGTCGGCTACGTGTACCGGAACCCGGAGGCCGCGTCGTTCCGCGCGGAGAACAGTGATATCGTCGGTCCGGACGGCGACGCGCATCCGCCGTCCGACCTCCCGCTGGACCGCGTCCTGTCGTACGACGCGATGTGGTTCGCCTGGGCCGGGTTCTACCCCTCGACGACGCTCCATGACTGAGACGCTTCGGCACGCGGCGACAGTCGTCCGCGAGGCGCTGTCCCGCCGCGATGGCGCGGCCGTCGCCGTCGCGACCGGTACCGCCTACCTGCTCGCCTACCTGTTCGCGCTCGGCGACCTCGTGCCACGGTCGGGTGTGGGAACCGGTCTGGTCGTCGCTCGCGACCCGGTCGGGGCCGCGCTTCGGCGAGTCGGTCCGTTCGCGTTCGAGGCCGTGGCGCTGGTCGACCTCTGGCACGTCCGCCTGCTGTTCTCGCCCGGGAACGCACTCGTCGGGAGCGTCCTCGCCGCGCTGGTCGGCGCGAACCTGGCACTGTCGTACCTCGCGCTGACCCGTCCGAGCGCATGCGGGCCGCGGGCGACGGCCGGACTGGTCGCGTCCGTCCCGGCGCTGCTGTCGGGAACCGCCTGCTGCGGCCCGGTTATCCTGCTCGCCCTCGGCGTTCAGGCTAGCGGCGTCCTACTCACGGTGTTCGCCTGGCTCGTTCCCGTCGGGGCGGCGACGCTCGCGGTCACGCTCGTCCTCGTGGCCCGACGCGTCGACCCCGTCGCCTGGGAGCGCGCCGAAAGGTAAAGTCCGACGAGAAGATGGGCGAAACCGAGTAACGTAGTCTCGGCGGTCGGACCATGCCGAAACACATATTTTCACCGGATACGCTATCGAACGTATGGATCCGGGGAGTGGGTCAGTCACGCACAGAGTGCTGTGTCGGGGCACCGACGAGCAACGCGTCGAAGCGCTAAACCGAGTCGCCGGGGCAGTCGCGGAGCGTAGCGACGCCGCCCATCTCTCGCTCCGGGGGAGAACGTCTGTCCGGGGCCTGAGTCCGCACACCCAGCGACTGCTCGACGAACGGTTCGAACGCGTCCCGGACGACGAGGTCCGCAACGGGAGCGGTGACCCTGAGTTCCGTGTCGATCTCCCGGACGGGACGGACGCACTGGTCGATGCGCTGACGGTCGAGGAGTCGGAGAGCCCCGACAACTGGGGCGCTGCGGGCGAGAACCACTGGCGAGTGTACGAGGTCGGCGAACTCCGCGTCGTCCGAAACGGCGAGTGTCTCTATCGGTCGGTGCCGCATCACTCCCAGCAGTACCTGAACGCCGACGTCGACCCGGACGCGCCGGCACGCGCGAACGAGGCGCTGGCCGGGACGCCGTCGGTCGTCGTCCCCGAAGACCCGCTGGTCGAATGGGACGAGTACGCTATCACCTGCTACGAGTTCCGTGCCCCAGAGCGGTCACCGGGGCTGGACGACCTCCGGCGCGTCTACGTCGACGACGCTCGCGCCGATCTGGTCTTCGACTGGACGACGCCCTCGGAGCGTGTCGAGGCGTCGGAGAGCCGCGTGGTCCGCGCGCTCGGGAAGGCGACGCTCGGACTGTTCTCGCTGGTCGACGACCCCGACGCGATGCCCGAGCGGATCTCGGTCGACGACCGCGAGACCTTCGACGCGGCGGTCGAAGCACTGGCTGAGGCGAACGAACGGGGCGAACACGAGTTCGATATCGTTCGCTCGTAGCGTCCCCTCGCGCCGGTGTCCAGTGAACCCTGTTTCCCAGCGAGCCCCATTGTCCAGCGATCTCTTCCCGTCGAGCGCCGAAACCGGACGCCGAAACGCGGGATCGCCGCGGACGGACGGCGAACGCCAGATGTACGGCGAACCTCCACGACGCGAACGTTTTTGCTCGCCCCGACCGACGACACCCTCATGCCGACCCACGTTCCTGAGAGCGAGTACGCGTCCCGCCTGGCGGCCGTCCGCGACCGCCTCGCCGAAGCCGACGCCGACGCAGGCGTCTGGTTCGGCGCGACGAGTATCGAGTATCTCTCCGGTTTCGACCACATTCAGACGGAGCGACCGGTCGTCCTCGCCGCGACCGAGGACCACGTCGCGGTGACCGTGCCGCGCCTGGAAGTCGGACGCGTCGAGGACAACGAGCGCATCGACGCCGTCTATCACTACTTCGACTACCCGGGCGGCGCTCCCGTCGAGACCGTGGCGGGCATGCTCGACGACCTCGACGCCGACCGCGTCGCCGCTGACGCCGAGGGCGCGCCGGGAACGATGGGGTACGAGGGCCCGCCGCTCACGGAGTTCGTCGAGGTCGAAACGCAGTCCTGGGTCGACCGTCTGCGCTGGGCGAAGTCGGACGCCGAGGTGGACCTGATCCGCGAGTCCGCGCGCTGGGCGAACCTCGGCCACCGCTACCTCGCCGACCACGCCGAGGTCGGCGCGCATCCCGTGACCGTCAGCCAGCGCGCCTCGCTGGAAGCCTCCCGCGCTATGCTCGACACGCTCGGCGACAGCTACGTGCCCCGGACCCGCGGCGACGGCCCCGTCACGGCGGGGTTCATCAGCGGCGAACAGACGCGACTCCCGCACGGCCACACCGCCAACCGACGGCTGGAGGACGGCGACGTTCTCATCACCGGCGCGACTGCGGCCGTCGACGGCTACATGGCCGAACTCGAACGGACGATGTTCGTCGGCGACCCGACCGACGAGCAGGAACACTACTTCGAGGTGATGTGCGAGGCCCAGTCCGTCGCAATCGACGCGCTCGGCCCGGGCGTCTCGGTCAGTTACGTCGACGAGGCGGTGTGGGACTACTTCGAGGAACAGGGCGTCACGGACCTCGCGCAACACCACGTCGGGCACAACATCGGCCTCGGCGCGCACGAACCGCCGTATCTCGACCGCGGATGGGACGACCACTGCGCCGCCGTCGACGGGCGCGACGAAGGGGACCGCGAGATGGCACCCGGACACGTATACACCATCGAACCCGGACTGTACACCGACAACGCGGGCTACCGCCACTCCGACACCGTCGCGGTCACCGAAGACGGTACCGAACGTCTCACCTACTTCCCGCGGGACCTCGCAGCGAACACGATACGGTGAGCGTGCGCCCCGGGCCGGTCCAGCAGGCAGGTCTGATTCTGTCACCGCTTTTCCGCTTGTCCCGGCGTCACCCCGGAGAATTCAAGTGCGCTTGCACTAGTCTCGGAGTAGTGGCAGTATCGTTCGACCTCTTCGGCACGCTCGTCGACGCTGACAGGCCCGCCGACCCCGCGTCAGCCGTCGCCAGGGAACTCGCCGCCAGGGACGTGCCCGTCCCGGAAGACTGGGACGAGGCCTACCGGGAGCGCCACGTCGACGCGCCCGACGGCGCGGAGGTGCCCTTGCCCGCACACGTCGCCGCGGCCCTGTCGAGTCGCGGCGTCGACGCCGCCGTGGGCAACGCCGCTCGCCGGGCCGTCGTGTCGGCCTTCGACCCGGACGTGACCACGCTAAACGGTGCCCGCGACGCCGTCGCGGCGGCCGCCGACCGCGGACCGGTCGCTCTCTGCTCGAACTGCTCCGTGCCGGAACTCGCCCGGCGCGCGCTGGTTCGGTCGGAGATAGACCCCGACCGGTTCGACGCTGTGGTGACGAGCGTCGGTTGTGGCTGGCGAAAGCCGCACCCGAAGGCGTTCGAGGCCGTCGGGCGGCGCGCCGGCGTCGACCTCACCGACCTGATCCACGTAGGAGATGACCCCAGAACCGACGCCGGGGTCGAGAACTGCGGCGGGACGTTCGTCTCCGTCGAGGACGTCCCGCTGAGCGAGTTCCCGGTATGGCTGGAGGAGAACGTGTGACGGCGAGCGTCCAACTGCTTCAGGCTGATCCGGGAGGTCCGTCGCTAACCGGTCCGCTCGCTCTGACGCTGACCGGACCGCTCACCGTGGCGCTCGCGTTCGCCCTCGACCGTGCGGTCGCCGAACCGCCGGAGAGTCTGCATCCGGTGGTGTGGTTCGGCCGACTCGTCGCGCTGTTCGACCGCGAGTGGTCGCGGCCGCGGCTGGTTGGGAGCGTCGCTGCGGTGGTGCTCCCCGCGATCGCCGCTGGGGCTGTCGGCGTGGTCGTGTTCGCCGCGGTTCGAGTCCACCCGTTCGCCGGCGCTGTCGGTGCCGGGCTGGCGCTTTTCGCGTCGACCAGTCTCCGGATGCTCCTCGAAGAAGCGCGGGGCGTCGTAGACGCGACTGCGGCGGATCCGGCCGACGCTCGCGACCGACTCCCGGCGCTCGCCGGCCGCGACCCGAGCGACCTCTCTCCGGAACATCTGCGGAGCGCGGCCGTCGAGAGCGCCGCGGAGAACCTCGCGGACGGTCTGGTCGCCCCGCTTTTCGCGTTCGCCGCAGTTGCGACGGTGTCGCTGCCGCTCGCGGCCGCCGCCGCCGCGTGGGTCAAAGCGGTCAACACGCTCGATTCGATGCTCGGCTACCGCTCGAAACCCGTCGGCTGGGCCAGCGCGCGCCTGGACGACGCGGTGATGTGGATCCCCTCCCGGATCGCCGCGGTCGCCGTCGCCGTCGCGGCGGTCGACCCCGATGCGCTTCGTTCGGCGCGGCGGTGGGCGGCGACGCCGCAGTCGCCGAACGCCGGCTGGCCGATGGCGACGCTCGCCGGCGCGCTCCACGTCCGCCTGGAGAAGCCCGGCGCGTACGAACTGAACGCGATGGGGCGGCTCCCGTCCGTCGACGAGGCGCACCGCGGCGTCGGCATCGTATCGCGGGCAGGCGTGCTCTCCTACGCCGTCGCGGGGGTGGTGGCGTGGCTCTGAGCGGACCCGTCTCCCGGGTCGGCGACGGCGTCGCGGCGCTGCGCGGCGCGGTCGGGTTCCTGACGCGCGTGCCCGTCGGGCGCGACGAACGGGCCTGGGAGGCGTTCAAGACCGCCCCGGCGACGTTTCCTCTCGCGGGCTATCTCGTCGGGGCGCTCGTCGCCGCTCCCTTCGCGCTCGTCGCACTGGCCTCGACGGTTCCGCTCGTCGCCGTCCCGTCGGCGGTCGCCCCGCTGGCCCCGACCGTCGCGTTCGCGTACGTCGTCGCCGTGTACGCCGTCACGGGGATCAATCACCTCGACGGCGTCGCTGACCTGGGCGACGCGGCGGTCGTCCACGGCGACGCGGACCGCCGCCGAGAGGCGATGAAAGACACGACCGTCGGCGTCGGGGCCGTCCTCGCGGTCGCGGTCGTCCTCGCGGGACTCGCACTCGGCGGCCTCGCGCTGGCTGACCTCGCCGGCTCATCGCCGTCGACGGCGGTCGCCGTCGTCGTCGCGAGCGAGGTGGGCGCGAAGGCGGGGATGGCGCTGCTCGCCTGCGCCGGCACGGCGACGCACGAGGGACTCGGGTCAGCGCTGACGGCTCCCGCGACGCCGGAGTCGTTCGCGCGTCCCGCGCTCGCCGCCGCGCCGGCGGTCGCACTGTCGTGGCCGTCGCCGGCCGCGGCAGCGGCACTCGCCGGGGCGCTCGCCGTTGCCGTCGCGGTGATGCGCCGGGCCCGCGGTGCGCTCGGCGGCGTCAGCGGCGACGTCTTCGGCGCTGTGAACGAACTCGGCCGAGTCGCCGGTCTGCACGCGGGGGTGGTCGCGTGGACGCTCTCCTGATCTGCGGCGGGGAGGGGACGCGACTCGATTCGGACGCGGAGAAACCGCTGTTCCCGGTCGGCGAGCGGCCGATGATCGACCGCGTCGCCGACGCGCTGGCGGACAGCGCGGTCGAGACGACCTACGCCGTCACCTCGCCGCAGGCACCCGAGACCGCCGCGCACGCGACCGAGGACCTCGGACTCCCCGCCATCGAGACGGCGGGCGACGGGTACGTCGCCGACCTGAACGCGGCGCTCGCCGACGATGCGGTCGACCCGCCCGTCCTGACCGTCGCCTCGGACCTGCCGCTGCTCGGCGGCGACGCGGTCGACGCGACCCTCCGGGCGTACCGCGCGGCCCGTGACTCCGGCGACGACGGGTCGATGACGGTCTGCGTTCCCGCCGCGCTCAAGGACTTGCTCGGCGTCAGTTGCGACACCGAGTTCGACGGCCTCGTGCCGACTGGCGTCAACGTCGTCGCCGGGACGGAGGATTCAGATACGATGTACACGACATACGACGCACGACTCGCAGTGAACGTGAACCGGCAGAGAGACGCACAGATCGCGGAGGCGCTCCTGTGAGGTTCGTCCTCGCAGCGGGGACGACCCGCACCGCCGCCATCGAGGGTATCAGCGCCGCTGGTGCCGACGCCGACCTGATGGTCCACACCCCGAGCGCCGACGCGGAGGTTCTCGCGTACGGCGACACCGTCCGCGCGCCGTCGGTGCCAGTGAGCCCGACGGGTTGTCCGACGCCCGCCGTCGTCACCCGGGCGGTCCGCGACCTCGTCGGGTTCGACCTGACCGTCGTGGACGGCGGCCTCGCGAAAAACACCGCAGCGCCGACCGTCACCGTCGGTGCACGCCCGGGCGACGACATCCGCGAGGAGGACCCGGTCCCCACCGCGCCCGGGGCCTTCGCCGCCGCCCGACAGTTCGGCCGGGCGCTCCCGGACGACGAACTCGTGATCGGTGAGACAGTCCCCGGCGGGACGACGACGGCGCTCGGCGTCCTCACCGCGCTCGGCGAGGAGGTCGGCGTCTCCTCGTCGCTCCCGGAGAACCCGATCGAACGGAAGCGCGACGTGGTCGACGAGGCGCTTGCTGTAAACGGCCTCACACCGGGCGAACTGTCCGGCGAACCGGCGTACGCCGCGCGGTACGCCGGCGACCCCGTGCTGGCGACCGTCGCCGGTCTGACCGTCGGCGCACTTCGCTCGGACACGCCCGTGACGCTCGCCGGCGGGACGCAGATGCTCGCCGCCGCGGCGCTGGTCCGACACGCGGACGTCGACGCGCCGCTGGCGCTCGCCACGACGAGTTTCGTCGCCGAGGACGAGGGCGTAGACCTCGACGGCGCGGCGGACGCGTTCGACCTCGACCTCACCGTGACAGACCCCGGGTTCGACGAGAGCGACCACGTCGCGATGGAGCGCTACGTCGCCGGCGAGGCGAAGGAAGGCGTCGGGATGGGCGGTGCGCTCTCGCTCGCGGACCGCACCGGCGTTTCGATGGAACGGGTCAGAAACCGG
The DNA here is from genome assembly GCF_034808085.1 of Halostella sp. PRR32. Classification (NCBI taxonomy): domain Archaea; kingdom Methanobacteriati; phylum Methanobacteriota; class Halobacteria; order Halobacteriales; family Natronoarchaeaceae; genus Halostella; species Halostella sp. PRR32. The sequence continues at coordinate 458,269 of NZ_JAXHGL010000003.1, read as the reverse complement.
ATCGCAGCCGTCTACGACGGACTGCTCGGTGAGAGAAACGGGTCCGGGTCCCCATGAATCCCGAGACCGCCGCCGCGACCGGACGGGTCCCCCACGGCGGCAGCGACGACGAAACCCTGATCGACTTCAGCGCGAACGTCAACCCCGAGTGCCCGTCGGACACCGTCTCCGTCTACGAGTCGGCGTTCGAGACGGCACGGCGGTATCCGGACGACGGGTACGGCGAGTTCCGCCGCGCCGCCGCCGACTCGCTCGACTGCGACCCGGAGCGTATCGTGCCCACCGCGGGCGGTTTAGAGGCGATCCGTCTGGCCATCGGGACGACCGTCGACGCGGGGGACTCTGTTCTCGTCCCCGCGCCGAGTTTCGGTGAGTACGCACGCGAGGTGCGCCTGCAGGGCGCGACCCCCGATTTCGTCGCTCAGGACGGGGTCCTCGACGCCGACCCCGCGGGCCGCGCGCTCGCTATCGTCTGTAACCCGAACAACCCGACGGGGGACGCGTACGACCACGACGAGTTGCGGGCGTTCGCCGAGCGGTGCCGCGCTGCGGGAACGACGCTGCTCGTCGACGAGGCGTTTCTCGGTTTCACCGACCGCCCGTCGATGGCCGGAACGGACGGCGTCGTCGTCGCGCGGTCGCTGACGAAACTGTACGGACTGCCCGGTCTCCGTGCCGGGTTCGCCGCCGCGACGGGAGACGAACTCGGCCGTCTCGAAAACGCCCGACGCGCGTGGACGCTCGGAGCACCGGCAGCGGCGGTTGGCGCGCACTGTCTGCGGCAGTCCGCGTTCGCCGAAACCACCCGTCGCCGCGTCGACCGGGAGCGCGAGAGGATGCGCGAGACACTGGACGACGAGTACGACGTCCGCCCGTCCGACGCGCCGTTTCTGCTCGTCGACGTGGGGGACTGCGACGTGGACGTGCTGGTGGCCCGGTTGCGGGAACGAGGGATCGCGGTTCGGGACGCGACGACGTTTCGCGGCCTCGATTCGCACGTCCGCGTCGCCGTGCGAACGTCCGCGGAGAACGACCGACTGCTGGAGGCGATGACCGATGTTTGAAACGGCCGTTCGAGACGGCGTTACCCGTCTCCGCCGGCCGGGAACCCGCTGGCTCAGCACGGGGTTCGACGGCGGCGAAACGGTCGCGAACGCCGCGTACAACGTGACCGTACCGGAGGAGTGGGAGTGGACCGACCTGACCGCGTACGTCGTCGAACGGCGACGGGACGCCGGATTCGGTCCGGAAGCGAGCGACGCGGACGACGTGAGCGGTCCCGCACTGCTGACCGGCGTCTCCCAGCGCCACGCCCGCGTCGCCGAACACGGGTCAGTCTCGGCCGTCGCGACGGTCGGGGTGTCGAACCCAGCGCCGCTCGACCCGTCCGATGCGGACGGGAGCGACGCCGACACCTCCGACGAGAGGCCGCGTCCCGGGACCGTCAACGTCTTCGTCGGGACCGAACGCTCGCTCGGGTCCGGAGCGTTGGCGAATCTCGTCGCGGTCGCCGCGGAGGCGAAGGCGACGGTTTTGCTCCGTGAGACAGGGTTTCCCGGGACGACGAGCGACGCCGTCGTCGCCGCCTGTGACCCGGACGGCGAGCGCGCGCGGTTCTCGGGGAGCGCCACGGCGGTCGGCGCGTCGGCCCGGGCCTGCGTCAGAGACGCCGTGCGGGCGAGTCTGGCGTCGCGGTACTCGGACGAGCAGGTCCCCGACACCGTCGACGGAGCCAGATATGGCGTCGCTCCCGTCGCCGAGACGGACGTGGAGGTGTTCGAGCCGTGAACGGCGTCGTTCTCGGCGGTACGAGCTCAGGCGTCGGCAAGACCGTTGCGACGCTGACTGTGATCCGCGCGCTCCGGCGCGAGGGGTACGAGGTCCAGCCCGCGAAGGCCGGCCCTGATTTCATCGACCCGAGCCACCACGAAGCGATCGCGGGCCGGCCGTCGCGGACGCTCGACCTGTGGCTGGAAGGCGAGGACGGCCTGCACCGGAACTACTACCGCGGCGAGGGCGACCTGACGGTCGTCGAGGGCGTGATGGGGCTGTACGACGGCGACGGCTCCAGCACCGCGATGGTCGCCGAGGCGCTTTCATTACCTGTGGTCCTCATCGCGGACGCGAAAGCGGGGATGGAAAGCGTCGCCGCGACGGCGCTCGGCTTCCGGGAGTACGCCGACCGGATCGGCCGGGAGATCGATGTCGCCGGCGTTCTCGTCCAGCGCGCACACGGCGGCCGCCACGAACAGGGGATCCGCGACGCGCTTCCGGAGGACCTGGAGTACCTCGGGCGGATCCCGCCGAACGACGACCTCGAAATACCGGACCGCCACCTCGGCCTGCATATGGGCGGGGAGGCGTCGCTCCCCGAGGACGCGCTCGACGCGGCGGCGGAACACGTTCGGACGGAGCGACTGGTCGACCTGGCTTCCGCGCCGGCGCGGCCGCCGACCGACGACGTGGCGGTGACGCACGCGACCCGCGACGCGACCGTCGCCGTCGCACAGGACGCCGCCTTCTGCTTCTACTACCCGGCGACGATAGAGCGCCTCCGGGAGCGTGCCGACGTGGTCACGTTCGCGCCGACGGCTGGCGACGACCTGCCTGACTGCGACGGTGTGTACCTGCCGGGCGGGTATCCCGAACTCCACGCAGCGGACCTGGCCGCGTCCCCCGCGCTTTCGACGCTGGCCGACCGCGCCGCCGACGGCCTACCGATTCTCGGCGAGTGCGGGGGGCTGATGGCGCTCACGCGCTCGCTCGAACCCGCCGGCGACGACGCCGACAGCCACGACATGGCCGGTATCCTCCCCGCGGACGTGTCGATGCACGACCGCTATCAGGCGCTCGACCACGTCGAACTGGAAGCGCGAGACGATGCGCTCACCGCCGACGCGGGCGAGACGCTGCGGGGACACGAGTTCCACTACTCCAGTGCCGATGTGGACCGGGACGCCCGTTTCGCGTTCGACGTGGTGCGCGGCGACGGCATCGACGACGAGCGCGACGGACTCACGGAGTACAGTACGCTCGGGACGTACGCGCACGTCCACCCCGAAAGCGGGGCGTTCGACGCGTTCGTCGAACGGTTGTGACGGGCGGCGACCGCGCTGGCGTTCCCCGCTTCGACGCCGGTCCGGCTACCGCTTCGACACCGGTCCGGCTACCGCTTCGACACCGGTCCGGCTACCGCTTCGACACCGGTCCGGCTACCGCTTCGATCGCCCGGGCGGCAAGCCGAAGTCGGAACGGTGGTTTAGCATACTCTCTTCCTGGCAGACGCGCAGGCGGAGGTCCGAGCGCGGCCTGGCGACACAGGTCAGCACGAGGTCGGCCTCTCGGTCCTCGTCGTAGTAGCGACGAGCGTCGGACTGGTCGACCTCGCCTTCGAGGAGGCGAGCGGCACAGACCGTACACCACCCCATCTGGCAGTCCGCCGGGAGCCACAGGCCGTTGCTCCTGGCGGCCGCAAGCAGGTACTGGTCCTCGTGGACCTCCATTGCGACCGTCTCGCCCGACGGTTCGACATCGCACTCGTCCGGGACGACGAACTCGACCGTGTGACTACTCACGTGAGGGTTTATCGACAGAGGAAAAAGAGGATGGCGGCTCCTGTCGGATCGCAGGCCACTCGAAAGGACGGTCCTGGCTGTGTGCCGGTATCGCCGACCACGTGTCGGCGAGATACCGAACTGACGTACAACAGTCCCTCTCAGGCGCTGTCGTTGAACCGGCGGTTCGTCGAGTACGGCGCGTCGCCGGGTTCGCCGCGGATGAAATGGCCGGCGGGGTTGATCTCGCCGTCGCGCTCCATACTCAGGAGTTCCACGAACCAGGCCTCGTGTTCGATCTCCTCTTGCAGGATGCGCTGGGCCATGTCGTACGTCCGCGGGTCGACTCCATGAGTCATATCACAGACCTCCGACCAGGTGCGGATGGCGCAGCGCTCCGCCTCTAGAAGCACTTCGAGCACGTCCTCTGCGGTGAGATCTTCGATCTGCAACTGCCCTCCCTCGTCGTCGTAGGGCACCGGCAGTTCCGCGTCCGGGCAGGACGCCCGGTCGGCGAAGTCGCGGATGTCGTTGGGCAGGTGACCGCCCAGTTCGTAGACGCGCGGGGCGACCAACTCGAAGTGTGCGCGGTCCTCGAGACGGGCGTCTTCGGTGATCTCCTTGTAGTCCTCGTTGCCCGCGAGATGCATCCGGAGGTTCGTGTAGTAGTAGTACGTGGTGAACTCCGCGCCGATGGCGTCGATCAGTTTCTCGCGCAACTCCTCCGGTTCCAGTCCTCGCTCGCGCAGTACTTCCATCCCCACTCGCTGGCTCGTATCGCCCGGGGAGATGCTCCCCGAGGCGTGTTCTGGGTCTTCGTCTGACATTAGATATCCCCCAAAGCAAATACGATACCGTGATACTTAACGATATTTTACCAACCGTGAAACAGTAGTTCGGGTTTAGAAAAGCCACGCGCGCTCTACTGCTCCGTCCGCGGCACGTGGACGGTCCCGTCCGCGGCGTCGGCGAGGGCGTCGAACCGCTCGGCGGCGTCGTCTGCCAGAGGATAGACGCCGTGATAGGGGTCCGGCGACCCGTCGAGTCCGGCGACCGAACGGATACCGTCCGCGATCGCTTCGTAGTTCTCGCCGACGATGTCCCGGACAAGTACCGGTAGCCCCGCCCGGTCGCAGAGTTCGCTCGCCGCGGCGCGGCCGGCGTAGACCGCCTCCGTCTCGCGGTCGACGAAAACCAGGGCGAACGGCGTCTCCCCGAACTGCGCCGCGAGAAACGCCTGCGCCGCATCGTCGTACCAGGAGACGGAACCGACAGTCCGGAGGCGGCGCAACGCCGTGGCCGCGGCCGAGCAGAGCGGACACTCCCCGTCGTATATCAACACGCCGTCATACGCTCCAGTCCCCTCCATCGATCCGTACTCCGACGCGGAGTCAGGTAAACGCTGGTCCCGAGGCGCGAGACGGAGACCCATCGCCCCGCTCCGCAACGAGTCGTCGCATACCCGGAACGTTGTTTATCCCCGGCGCGGAGATACGAACTAGGAGTCGGTGCGACACGACGCGACGAACCGACACGACACACCATGACTGACGACACTCCTTCGCCCTCGTCGGCACGAGAGGCCGCGTCCGTCGACGAACAGCCTATCGACCCCGCATCCCCCGAGGAGTTCGGACTCGTTCAAGCGTTCTGGGGCGACGGCAAGGGCAAAACGACCGCTGCGATGGGCATGGGCTTTCGCGCCGCAGGCCACGGCTACCGCGTCCACATGCTCCAGTTCATGAAAGGCGGCGCGGGAAGCGTCGAGGACGTTCGCGGGGAGTACAACGCTATCGAGGCGTTCCCGCGGTTCTCCTACGAGAACAGCGGCCACTACGGTTGGCACGGCTTTCACGACGGTAGCGACGACGACGAACACGCGGCGCGGGCCGAAGGCGGCGTCGCGCGGTTGCGGGACCTGCTCGCCGACCCTCAGATCGACGGCGAGCGCGTTCACATGCTGATCGTCGACGAAATTCTGTACGCCGCGAACCGAGGACTGGTCGATCCAGAGACGGTCGTCGATCTGATCGGCTCGAAACCCGACGATCTCGAACTCGTCCTGACGGGCGGCCACGACCGCCCCGACTACGCCGCCGACCGCGCCGACCTCGTCACCGAGGTCCGGAAGGAGACGCACCCTATCGATGACGGACAGGGGGCGCGCAAAGGCACCGAGTACTGATGGCTGACGACACAGAGGAGAGGGACGGCGAGACACCGTCCCCGGACGGCGAGACGCCCGACGCACGCACAGTCCTCGTCGCGGGCACCGCCAGTCACGTCGGCAAGAGCACCGTCGCGGCGGGACTCTGTCGCCTGCTGGCGCGACAGGGCGTCGACGTCGCGCCGTTCAAAGCGCAAAACATGAGCAACAACGCCCAGGCGGTGCCGAAAGCGGGCGACGGCGAATCCGGCGCGTTCGGCGAGATCGGCGTCTCGCAGTACGTACAGGCCCGCGCCGCCGAGGTGCCGGCGACCACCGACCACAATCCGGTCCTGCTGAAACCCCGCGGCGAGGGCGAGAGCCAACTCGTGATCCAGGGCGAAGCGGTCGGCCACTACGAGGCCGAATCGTACTACGAGGAGTACTGGGACCAGGCCCGCGCCGCGGCGGTCGAATCTCACTGCCGACTCGCCCGCGACCACGAGGTGGTCGTCGCGGAGGGTGCCGGCTCCATCGCGGAGATCAACCTCCACGACCGCGACCTCGCGAACGTCGAGGCGGCGCGGTTCGGCGACGCCGACGTGGTTCTGGTCGCCGACATCGAGCGCGGCGGCGTCTTCGCCAGCCTCGTCGGGACGCTCGAACTGATGCCCGACGACGTCCGCGAGCGGGTCGTCGGCTGCGTCATCACGAAGTTCCGCGGGGACGAGTCGCTGCTCGCTCCCGGCGTCGAAGCGTTCGAGGAGCGAACCGGCGTCCCCGTTCTCGGCGTCCTCCCGTACGACGATCCGGGGCTCCCCGAAGAGGACAGCGTGTCGCTGCCCGCCGTAGGCGAGCGCGATGTTCGCGGCGCTGACGACGAGGTGGACGAAGACCGTGCGGTCACCGTCGCCGTACCCCGGACGCCCCGCATCTCCAACTTCACCGATTTCGAACCGCTGGCGCGCGAACCCGGCGTCCGCGTGGCGTTCATCCCCCCCGAGGCGGCGCTCGACGACGCCGACGGGGCTATGACTGCCGCCAGTTCGGAGCGTGCCGGTAGGCACGCGGACGCGGTCGTCCTGCCCGGAACGAAAAACACCGTCGACGACCTGCTCGCGCTCCGCGAGGCGGGGTTCGACGATGAGTTGGCCGCCTTCGACGGCCCGATTGTGGGTCTCTGTGGAGGCTATCAGATGCTCGGGGAGCGGATCACGAACGCGGGAGTGGAGTCGACGGACGAGCGAGACACCGTGGACGGGTTCGGTCTCCTCCCCGTCGAAACAGAGTTCTCGCCCGAGAAGCGTGTGACGCGAACGACCCGCCATCTGGACGGTGCGGGGCCGCTGGCGGACGCCGACGCCGAGGTGTCGGGCTACGAGATCCACATGGGCGAGACGACCCCCGTGGATGACGTAGCGCGGCCGTTCGACGGTCGCGGTGCGGCCCGCGGTGACGTACTCGGGACCTATCTCCACGGGCTGTTCGAGAACGAGGCGGCCCGGGAAGCGTTTCTGGAGACGCTGTTCGACGAGTCGCGACCCGGGAGGGACGAGATGCCGACGCCGTACGATGACGCCGCGGATCTGCTCGCCGGGAACTGCGATCTCGACGCATTGAGGGCGTTCGGAGCGGCCGATACGCCCGTCACCGGTTTCGAGGACTGAGAACCGACCCGGAAGGTAAATTTTAACACTCGTACCGCCTGTACTGAACTGCAATGGTCGAGGCGTTCGCCGTGGCGAGCGGAAAGGGTGGGACCGGGAAAACGACGAGCACGCTCGCTCTCGGCATGGCGCTCGCGGAGGAGTACGACGTGACGGTCGTCGACGCGGACACGGGGCTTGCGAACCTGCTCTTTCACGCCGGACTCGAAGACGCCGACGTGACGTTACACGACCTCCTGATCGAGGGGGCTGACGCCGCTATCGACGACGCGACGTACGAACGGTTCGGAATGCGAGTCGTCCCCTGCGGGACGAACCTGGCCGACTTCGAGGCGGCGAACCCCGACCGTCTCCGCGATGTCGTGGCGTCGCTCGCGGCCGAAACGGACGTTCTTCTACTTGACTCGCCGGCAGCGCTGGGGTCGAAAAGCGCCGTCCTCCCGATCGTGCTGGCCGACCGCATCGTCACCGTGCTTCAGCCGACTATTCCGGCGCTTTCGGACGCCCTGAAGGTCGGCGAATACGCCCGGTCGTACGGCACGGGGAACGCGGGCGTTCTCTTCAACAAGGTGCGAGACGAGGCCGCCGTCGAGCGGATCGCCGACCGGACCGAGGAGTACTTCGACGGGCCGACGCTCGCGACGGTCCCAGAGAGCGACGCGGTCCACGGCGCACGCGACGCCGGAGAGCCGTTGCTGGCGCACGCGCCCGACTCCGCCGCGGCCGCCGCGTACCGCGATGCGGCCGACACGCTGGACGTGCGGGCGGGCGACTCCACGGCCGTGGCGGACCGTTTCCGAAGCGCTGTCGTCCCGGACAGGCCATGAAACTCCCCCGCGGGCAACTCCTGCGTTCGCGGGTGGTCGCCGACCCCGGGACCACGCTGTCGACCGCACTGGAGACGGACCTTACCGGGTACGCGGTGTTCGAACCGCGGGACGCGCTCCTCCTCGACGCCGACGGCCAGGGCGTGCTCACGTTCGAGGCCGGCGTCCCCGTTCTCGCCTATCACACGAGGACCGACGCCGGCGGCGCAACGGCGCTCGCGGACCTCGCGGTCCCAGGCCCCTACAGCGTCGACCTCTTCGAACTCGACGCGACCGACCTGACCGAAATTCACGACACACCGCCGCTTCGGGTCGCCCCGGGACTCCCAGCGGAACGCCTCGCCGGCGACCCGTCGCTCGCAGACCGAACCCGCGACGCTGCCCCCGTGGACCGCGTCGGCGGAAGCGACACCGCCGCCGACGGACCGGACGCAGTCGCCGCGTTTCTCGACGACGAAGAGAAGATAACCGCGATACGCGAGCAAGCGCGTTCCGAGGCGCGCGACCGCGCTCAGGAGTGGGGGCTCGCCGACGAACTCGCGAACCTACCCGGTGCGGTAGCCGACGCCGACGACGATGAGGAGAGCGATAACGCCGCCGGCGAGTAGTTCAGTCGGGATCGATCCCGACGAGGGGAGGCTGTTCTGATTCTCCCCGCTACCGTCCCCCTCGACGCGGAGTTCGGCCTTGCCGTTACCGACCTCGATCGTGTACGTACCGGGTGATTCGACCGTCCGGGTGAACGTCACTTCCCGAGTCTCCCCGGGAGGAATAGCGACCGACTGCTGGTCGACCGTCTCCCCGAACATCGTGAGTCCGACGGTGTGCGTTCCGTTACCGCCCCCTTCGTTGACCAACGTGGCCGTTATCTCGACCGTCTCGCCGACGTCTATCTTCGATTCCGACACCGTAACGTCCTGCGTTCGGAAGTCGGGTTGTAGTTCGGTGATGGCCACGGGTCCGAACCCGTCGGCGTCAGTCGAACGGAGCTCCCACGTGTCCCCTTGACGGTCCGTCCGGTGGTCGAGGCGGTGCCACTCCCCGTCGCGGTACTGGAACATCGCGACATCGCTGACTCGAACGTCCTGCTCCGCGAGCGTTTCCGCGTCGAGGTCAACCGCGTACTGCACGCCGTCCCGACTGTCGTCCAGTTGGGGACTGTTCGATTCGACGAACAGGAGCGGTTCCTCGGGCGCGCTACCGTCCGGCACGACGCTCTCGTTCGACGCGCGGAGCTGGAGCTGGTACCACGATCGGCCGTCCGCGTGGTCGACAGTCGCTCGGTCGAGGGTGACGCCGTCCGTCGCGGCCGTAAGCGACGTGTCGAACGTCACGTTGTCGCTCTCGACCGTGTTGCGCGCCGTCGCGTTGTAGCGGTCGTCACTGTCGGTCGTGACCACTGTCGACACCCCTTCACAGGACCCCGGACGGACGGTCACCGGTTCGTTCAACGCCAGTTGGACCGTTTCGCCGTCGGCGCTGCGGAGACGCCACACGTCGATTGCCAACGGCGTATCGAGCGACCCGTGACGGGCGTTCACGTTGAACCCGGGTTCGATAGTAACCGCCTCGTAGTCACCCGCCTCCAATCCGCGGTACGCGCCGCCGTCAGTCCGGTTTTCCTCCCAGACCCAGTCGGCACGCGCCTCCCGGCCGTCCTTGCTGAAGCTGTCCGAGTTGTTGTACGTGTAGTTGTCGTCCCTGACGGCCCACTCGCTATCGGGCGAGACGTCGGTCAGCGTCACCGAGGCCTTGCCCCCGCCGCGCTCGCTACCGACTTCGGCGTGGACGAAGACGATACTCGCGCCTTCGCTCCCGTCGTGGATGAGCAACTGACTCTCGTCTACGTCCTGCATTTCGAGAGTCCCCTGGGAACTGTACTGCCCCCAGTGCAGTCCGTAGCGGTAGAACTCCTCGACGGACTCGCTTCCGTCACCGTACGGGACAACTTCGACGCAGTTACCGCCCTGCGAAACCGCGTACGTATCCACGTCGTCAGCCGTGTCGTTCTCCTGAAGGGCGTCCGTCGCAGCCGCCTGATCCGACGATACCCCTGTTGTTGCACCTGCGGCCGGTACGGCGGCGAAGACGCTACCGAGAAGTACCGCAGTGATGACTATCGATACCAGCGTTCCGTTCGCGGGATTGTGTTCCCCCATACCCACTCACTGTGACCTCTCAACGTCATCGAATGTGAATACTAGGGAATGCGGAGTGTGAACTCCTAGCAAACATAAGACGGGGCGGAATCGCCGCGTAGACGCCGTTACTGCTCCGGTAATTTGCGAATAGAAGGTGATCGGTGCAGTAGTTGAAATGTCGTTTCGAACGGGCGTGTCTATCGCTTGTTCGTTCCGACCGTTTCGCGGCGATAACTATACGGCCGTTCGGTTCGACCCGGCGAACGATGAGTCGGACGCTATCGAGTCACGTCACCGCTCTGGAGACGGCGATCAACGAACGTCTCCCGCGCGGTCTGAAAGTCGGCTTTCTCACCCTCTACTGGCACTCCTCGCGCGGGACGACCGCTCTCGACGGCATCGCCGACCGCCCGCTCTGGAAGTGCTGGAGCGACATCGGCGTCGTCACTCTCGTCTCCCTGCAGGTGACGGCGCTCGCGCTCGTCGCGACCGCAGCGTATCTGGCGCTCGGCCAGTCCCGCGCGACCGCCTTGAACGACCCGGCGAACACCATCGCCATCCCCGGACTCAACGCGTTCATGCCCGTTGCCGCCGCGCCGTACATCGTCGCCGCACTCCTCGTCGCGACGGTGGTTCACGAGGCAGGCCACGCGCTGGCCTGCCGCGCCGAGGGAATCCCAGTCACCGAGTGGGGTATCGCGCTCTTTCTCGGCGTTGTCCCCCTCGCCGCCTACGTGCTTCCGGACGAGGCTCTCGACGCGGCGTCCGCGCGCTCGAAACTGCGCGTCTACGCCATCGGCACCTTCCACAACCTGCTCGTCGCCGCCGCCGCGTTCGCCGTGCTCCGCTCGCCGTTTGCCGCCTCGCCCACGGAGGCGTACGTGACGTACTTCGGGTGGGTGTTCGTCGACGGCGCTGCACCGTCGGCGGCGTCGGTGGCGTCGCTCGGCGCGCTCACCAACCTCTGTTTCTGGGTTGCCCTGCTCAACGCCAACGTCACGCTCATGAACGCGCTTCCCGTCACCGCGCTGGACGGCGGTCGCGTGCTGGCTATCACACTGCAATGGGTCCCGGCGCTGCGCGGTCGTGCGTTCGGGAGGCCGATGCGGGTACTCGTCGTCCACTCCGCGAGCGTTCTGACGGTCGTACTGGTTGCAGTGGCCGTGTTCGCGCCGCTGGTTGGGTTGTAACTGGACCGACGGGTGGACCGTCCCGGTTGCGGACCGTTCCTCGGCCGTGGCGAACGTGGCGAGCCGACAGTATGGATTTAAACTACGACGAGTCCGCTGTCTCCCCGACCGACCGCACCACTACTGTCGACTGTGACCATCCGCGTTCGGTCGTCACACGAACGTCGACGACTACCGCGAGGACGTCCGTCTCGTCGGCGCGCTCTTGGACGACCACGCCGTCTATCGCCTCGCAAGGACCGAATTCCCGGCTCGGACCCGACGGGCAGTTCTCCCCCGCCCACCGCTCGGCGGCCGTCCGATTGTAGCTCACTTCGTAGGCTGTCCCCGACTCCACGCGGGCCGAACGCAACGTTTCCAGACCGGGCTGGAGACCGTCGCGGACGTCTCTGACCACGTTCTCTCGCTGCCACCAGTCGTATTCGCCCTGGACGTCCGCGCTGGCCTCGTACACGCTTCGTTCGAGCAATCGCTCGGCGTTTCTCTGGGGGTCGTCGTACTCGACGCTCGCTCGGACATCGGCGTGATAGCCTAACTGGAGGTACGCGAACGCGATGGGGACCAGTGCGAGAGCGAGGACGGCGGCGGCGACGAGTACGAGTTGGCCGCGGTCTTCGCGGGTCACGCGTACCACACCCGGATGGTCACGTCGCCGCCGGTCGTCGTCACCGTTGCTGATCCGACCGCGACCCCGGGCGGTTTTTCGTAGCCGATAGCTCCCTGCGGCGTTTCGACGCGGAACAGCAGATTATCCGGCAGGATTCGGTCGACCCGGCGTTCCAGCGCAGCCTTCTCGCGCTCGAACGTCTCCGGCGCGCGGACCACCTCTGCAAGCCGCGTGGCACCCTGATGACGCGGCGACTCGCTCGCGAGCACGGTCGCGGCGTCCTCCGCGTACGCGTCGAGTTGGGGCTCGTTCGTGTCCGCGTCGGGGATTCCGAGTGCGAACGTCGTGAGGACGCCGACGACGAGCACGATTCCGACACCGACCTCGATAGCCGGCAGTGAGAGCTGTGCTCTATCCATCGACGGTCACCGCCAACACCGCCTTTCGGGTCTGTGAAGGGTAGTACGTCACCGTCACGCTCCCGTCCGGAAGTCGGTCCGTCGCTTCGAAGGTGAGCGCCGTGGTCTCGTAGCGCGACACCGAGACCGTCTCGGTTCCGGAGAGGCCGGAGTCGTCGTGTAAGACGACCCGTCCGTTCGCACGGACCGTCCGGACCGTCGTTCCGACAGGCGGTGATAGCTCTACCGTCACGTTTTCCGTCCGCCGCGGAAGCGTCACCGACTGTTCGCTGTTCGAACCGAGTGAGGGCGTTATCGTGACCGCCTCACGCCGCTCGACGAGGACGATCCGTCGGACGGTCGTTCCGCCGTCTACCCGCCCCGTTTGGGCGAGCGTCTCGTCGTCGAGGGCAACTCGGACGGAGCGGTTCTGAACGACGGGAAACAGCGACTCCAGCTCAGCGGCCGTCAACGATGCCGTTTCGCTCCCGTTCAACACGTTCGCGCGGTCGGCGAGCGGGCTGTCAGCTCTGACGAGTCGCTCGGAGAGTCCAGTCGCGATTCTCTGCCCGTCGGCGTCGCGCGTCGCGCCTCCGAAGGCGTCGTCGGCGACGAGCGTTCCGATACCGGCAACAGCCGTCAACGCCAGCAAAGCGACGAGCAGGGCGGGCATGTTCGCCTGGCCGCGAGTCATGTCCCGTCCTCCAGTCGGAGGGCGACCCCGTTGTCGACACGTTCGAGTACCACGACTGTCGCGGCTCCGCTCCGCCAGGTGCCGCTAACCGCAACGACAGAATCCGGTAGCGACAGTCGAGAGCGACCACCCACGTCGGGGTGGGGATGGTCGAGAACGAGCGATTCACCGTCGGCCCGAATTCGGTACGGTTCTCCCCGGATCCTGTCAGGCAGGTCGACCCGGATCCGCGCCTCCTGTACCGCGCCACTCACCGGGACGGCCTGCTGGACGCCGTGGCTCGCTCTCGACAGCGTTCGGTCCCCGACTTCCTCTGCCGCAGCGGTCTGATACTCCGGGATAGCGCCGCCGTACAGCGTCGTCGTCAACAGACCGATGTAGAGTACGACTATCGTCGCTTCGAGGGCTTTCCCGACGACCGGCGTCATCGCCCGGTCAGCCATTGTTCACCTCCAGACGCAGGTCGTGGACGATCAGATACGCCGTCCTGTCACCCTCGAACCGCGCGACGACGCTTGATACGCCGTCGTCGTCGAAATCGCGGTCGACGGTGACGACGGTCGCGTTCAGGTCTTCGAAGTACGACCGCCATGCGGTCGGCGTCTCCGTCTCTATCGCGATTCGATACGTCGCATCCCCGAGCGCCCGACGGTCGTGAGAGACGTTCGACCGAAAGACGAGGTCGGTCCGACCGGTCCCGCCCGTGCTGACGCCGGTGGCGTTCAGACGGGCGGCACCGATCACGAGGACACCACCGGACCGTCTGCTTGCTGTTATCTGTGGCGGGCGCGACATCTCCGACCCGCCGGTCCCGCCGCGGAGGATCGCTCCGCCGACCGTCCGGACCGTCCGGCCGTCGGATTCGTACACTAACGCACCGACTTCGGTCGTCGTTACGACACCCGTCTCGTCGAGGACCCGTAATTCTCTCGGCTCCGTACGGAACCCTCCGCCGGAGACGGACACCCTAGCGCGGTGGTGCCCGGTCGTTTCGACCGGACGTATCGCCTCGTCCAGACCGTCCGCGACGCGGTCGGCGTCGGCCGTCGCGGCGTTGCTCTCGATGACTGCACCGATGCTTGCGGTCAGCGCACCGAGCGCAACGACGGTGACGCCGAGCAGTATCGCGACGCCGATCACGTTGGACTGACCGCGGTTCGGGTCTCGCTGACCACCGGACGTCGCTCTCATGTCATTCCCACCCCCGAAAAGACGACGTACGCGATACAGACGAGCAAGCCCGAATGGAGCAGTGCATCGTACCGTCCGCGGTTCGCCATGCCAGCGAACCACCCGCTCGCAAGCATCGTCGCCTGGGTCACGACGTAGAACCGATGTCGCTCGCGGGCGGGTTCTATCGCGTTCGGATCGAGCGTCGACGCTCCCGAAACGCTCGACACCGAGGACAACTGCGTGAACCCATCGATGACGTAGCCGTCGACCGCGACGACGATCCCGACGACGAGCAGTGCCGTCGTCCAGCCGACAGCGACGTACACCAGCATAGAATCCCGGAGCGCCTTCTTCTCGTGATAGAGCCTGCCGACTTCCGTCTGAAGCGTGTCGAAGACGTCTTCGGCGTCGCTGCCGGCGTCTAGGGCACCCGTGACCAGGCCCATCGTCTGTTCGGCGAGCGGGGTTCCGACTCGTTCGACGAAGCGGTCGAGTGCGGCGGTTCTGAGATCGCCGTCGTACGTGGTGAGGTTCGCGTTGAACGCGAGGTCCGCAACGTCGTCATCGAGAGCGCCGAGGTCGACGTCGCGCGCGACGATAGCGGTCGCTTCCGAGAACGGGCGCCCGAGGCTGACGTGGCCGGAGACGGCGTGAATGAAGTCCTTTATCTCCCGGTCTTTCGCGTCGTCGAGGCGCGCTCGGCGAGCGG
The DNA here is from genome assembly GCF_034808085.1 of Halostella sp. PRR32. Taxonomy (NCBI): domain Archaea; kingdom Methanobacteriati; phylum Methanobacteriota; class Halobacteria; order Halobacteriales; family Natronoarchaeaceae; genus Halostella; species Halostella sp. PRR32. The sequence goes on along the minus strand of NZ_JAXHGL010000003.1, from coordinate 443,163 downwards.
CCACCAGACCGACCGGAATTGCGAACGCCGCGTACCCCAACAACGCCACGTTGACGAGGTCGTACGACAGCCACCAGAGGAATCCCGCGGCAGTGGCCGCGAACGGAACACTGACCACCACAGCGCTCGACGGGTTCGTTCCGATCGTTCTCAACGTCGCCAGTGTTCCCCCCGGCCGTCGGTACGACGGAAGTGACTGTCCCGGGGGACGGAGCGCACCGACGAGTCCCGCCGCGAGTCCGCCGACGACGAGAACGAATCCGGCGCTTCCGTACACCAGGGCACCCCTGGTCGTGGTCGAGCCCAGTGGAGTCATAAGCGGTCGGTTCAGTTCCGGTGAGAGCACGCTCATCACTGTTAGCACGATAACGAGCAGGGCCGGCAGTACGAGCAGTACGATAAATAGTTCCGCGATCAGTTCGAGAAAGCCAGCGGCCTGCTCCCTCGATCGCTGCTGTCGATGTGACAGCATCCGACTTTCCAGACGCAGGTAACTCGCCAGTTCGTCGGCTCCCTGGTCGGCGTGCTCGCGGAACTTCATGAGGAAGGGAGCCAGGGCGTTCCTCGACGGCGTGTCGCGGGCGACGATCCGCAATCCCTCGTCGAGGCTTCCGGTGAGGGCAGCTTTGTTGAGCGCCTTGCGGACGGCGACGGCGGTCTCGCCGTACGCGTTCCGGTTGTTTGCGACCTTGCGAAGCATGGCTCGCTGTCCGCCGCTACCGGTCGAGAGCGCGTGGAGGTATCTGACCGCGCCCGGGAGCGTCCGACGGATACTCGCTCGCCGCGCACGCGCAAGCCAGCTGAGATACCGACTGCCGAGCGCGACCGTCGCGCGCTTGCCGACACCGCCGACCGCCAGCGCGACGACCAGTGCGATTGCCGTCCGTGGCAGTGACGGGGCCGACAGACGGTTTAGTACCGGTATCCCCTTTTGCAAGAACCCGTTGACCCCCGCGACCGTCTGGTCCGGAACAGTCATTCCGAGGGCGAATCCGACGAACGTGAGCGCGACAAACGACAGCCAGGAGATGCCGTACACCCTGGCGACATACACGCCGAAGCTAACGCGGAGGTCGGTGCCACGGTACTGTTTCCGGTCGCCGTCGTGGCGCGCCCGGTCGGCGTGTCGCGAGAACAGAGCGTACAGCACGCGGTCGAAAACGGCGGACGGACTTCCCGCTGACCGGAGCGCCAGGTCCGACCGTGTCGGACTCTCTGCCCCCGTCATCTGTTCATACTCTCCTCGGGATAGCCCCCGGAGTCCGGCCGTTCCTGCGACGAGGGCACCGTCGGATCGCTCGTTGGAGTACCGGCCGGCCGCCGGCTACTGGTCGCTCGTTCGACCGTCGCCGCCTCGTTCGTCTCCAGGTCGGCGAGGAAATCAAACAGCGCGTCGAAATCTCGAACGCCCTCGTGTTCGAGATACTGAACGTATCCGTGCTTCCGGTGGAACTCCGCCTCGACGGCCTCGACCGAGCGGTCAGTCCTGTCGGCAAGGCGGTGAAACACGCGAACGTCGTTCCGCCGCGTCTCGCTCCCGCCGGGCATGTCCGGATGGGTATACCCGAAGTCGAAGGTCCCGTCGCTCTCGCGTCGGGCCACCGTGTTCCAGCAGATCGTCGTCCCACCTTTCTCGATCGTCCCGCTGTCGTCGTCGGTACGTCGGCTATCGTCTAGGCGCTGGTACTCTCGTTCACTGAGGAATTCGACGACGCGGCCGGCGTAGCGGTCACCGTCGACGTGTTTCGGAAACACGACCAGGTCGATCTCGGCCAGAAGGTACGGGGGAAGCCCTTGTTCGACGACACGGTTTACGAGTTTCTCGATGTCTTCCGCATGGGTGGTTCCGATGACGCCGTGGCCGGTGTTAAGGGTCTCCGCGAACGTCCGGAAGCTTTCGGGCGTGTTTATCTCGGCGATCACTTCCACGTCCGGATTCAGATAGTTGCATTCTGTCATCAGGTCGGCCATCGACACCTGCTTGAAGTCGCTCTCGTGGTCGCGGGTCGTCAGGGAGACGCCTGTCTCGTGGGGGAGTCGCACTTCCCGAGACCCCTCGTCGATGCTGATCGGCCGGTCCTCGAACGATATAAACGGCATGTGTGCGTTCATCAGCGTGGTCTTGCCGACACCGGTCGGCCCGGAGAACAGCACGACGCAGTGGTGTTCGTACAGTTGCCACAGCAGAGCGACCAGTTCGGTCGAGAGGCTGCCCCGGTCTATCAGGTCGACCGGCGTCATCGCGTCGGGTGCCTGCTTCCGGATAGAGACGTGCGGGCCGTCCTCGCTGATCACCGGTAGTGCGACGGCACACCGGATCGTCACGTCGTCGTCGACGCCCTCCGGTCGGACGTTCACCTTCGCGCTCGGGTTGCTGGCGTTCAGTTCGGTTCCGTCGGCGGCGGCGATCTGTGTGACCACGTTGACGAACTCGCGTTCGTCCTCGAAGACGAGATTCGTCGGGACTCGCCCATCGTGGTCGACACCCGTCCGCGGGACGACCTTCACCCGTTCGCCGACCCGGTTCGCCTCGACGTCTTCCAGATGTGGGTCGCGGATCGGGATCGTCAGTTTCCCGTGACCGACGTAGTCTCGCAGAACGTAGTAGACGAGATCGGAGAGTCGGTCGTCGGCGTAGCGGCCGTCGACCGGCGGGACACCGAACCCGTACTCCGACAGGGCGGACCGGACGCGATACTCGGCGGCGTCTAGCCACTCGCGGGTGTTGTGCGCGGTGAGTTTCCGGGAGAGAAAGTTCGCTGAGCGGTCCCGGATGAACGCCTCGCGGGGATCGCCGTCGTCGCCGCCGCTCCCGGGGGCGATAACCTCGTCGACGTTCGCTTCCCAGATGCGTTCCTTGCACTCTTCGACGAGCGCCTCGTCTCCGGGCAGGAGATCAGGTTCGAGAACGGCGTATTTCACCGCGAACGCGTCGTTGCCGAGGAGACGTTCGCGGTAGAGGACCACGGGTACGTCGAACCCGCGAAACGGGACGGAGTACGTGTCGATCCGCTCGCTGACGAATCGCTCTATGTACTCCGGGTCGGCGGACAGGTCCGTCGTCGCTGGCGCGTAGTCCTCGGTGTGGACAACCAACCGTTCCCCCGCGGTGTCCGCAACCTCGATCGAGTCGTCCAGTGCAAGCGGGGTCAGGTCGCCGAGACAGCACAGGTTCCGAAGCGCGTAGTACGACACGCGTCGGCGCGCCGTCGGCGTCTCGTCCGTTAACCGTTCGAGAGCCCGTCGGTACTTTTCGGCGAAGCCGTCGGCGATCCGCTCGGCGGTGCCCTCCCGAGTTCTGGGGCGACGGAGGTTCGCTCCGTCGAAGTGGTCGTGGACACGTTCAACCGCGTGCCAGTCGGCGGTCGAGAGACGCGGTTCGCGCACGTCGTACGCGAACGCGTCGTCGGTCTCTCTGACGGTCGCGACCACGTCAGGCCGGAGTTCGTACTGGGCCCGAACGGTCGGTGCGTACCAGGCCTCGGGATCGTCGGGCGGTAACGGCGGCGGAACGGCCTCGTCGGCGTCGTCGTGGCGCTGGTTCTGACCCGACGTGAGCTCCAGTGACGGTGAATCGGACATACCCCGGCCTGCTGCCGCCCCGTATTTAAACTTTCACATAATAGTATTAAAATATTCTGTCGACACGCCGGTATCAAACACGTCGAAAGACGAGTCCAGGTGGGCGGTGCGGTGTTTGTCTCCGTTCACCTCGTCACCTCCACGCCGCGACAGCGCTCGTCGTGCCCGTTGCGACGACTGCCTTCACCGCAGTTTATCGACCACGTCAAGAGCGATCAGAAGGATGACGACGGTTCTGATGAACGACTGCGAGACGCCGAGCGTCTCGGTTGCAGTTGACGAGAGGCTGACGGCGAACAGCACCCCTGCGAGGGCGACGAGGCCCCATCGCCGGAAGAGACCGTCGTCGTCGGGGTTTGGTGCCGCGGGAAGGTCCGTGTACTGTTCGTGCGAGACGGTAAAGACGCGGCCGTCGTGGACCCGGCTTCCCGCGGCGTCGGCGACGAAAAGGAGCGTCACGTCGTCGGCCCCGACTCCCACTACGCGGTAGATGCCGTCCGGAAGGGATCCGTCCTCCGATCGCACGTGGTCGTACGGAGATGGACCGTCGGATGCGTTCTCGGTCATGATCTGACCGTTTCAGGGCAGGCGGTTATCTTCGGCGGTTCGGTCCGTGGATCCGGCGTTACTCCCCGAATGGGTCCTCGTAGTCGTTGCGGATGTAGTAGCGGATCCAGTTGCCGTACGTCCGGTCGGCGGGGTCGTCCGCCACCTGTTCGTACCGCACCGTCCCGCCCTCGTCGACGACGTACGTTGCGGCGACACCCGTTATTCCGTGACTGGTCTGTTCGGTACCGCTGTACTGCTCCGCAACATCGCCGTCAGGGTCGGCGAGCAACTGGAAGTCGTAGTCGAACCGGTCGCGCATCTCCCGGAGTTTCGGGACGGTGTCGGTCACGACCGGGAGGATATCGACGTTTTCGTTGAACCAGAGATCGTAGGACACCTCGCTGAACGTCTGCAGCTGCTCCGCGCAGAAACTACACCAATGCCCGCGGTTGACGAGGACGATAGCCGGCCCGTCTTCCAGCGTTTCCGAGAGCCTGACGGTTCCACCTGCGGTGCTTTCCAAGGCGAAATCCGGCGCGGATTCGTTTTCCATCGACATGGCCGGAGAGTACACTATCGAGCCGGAAGAGAGTTTGTGGCCCGGTCAGTTAATCCACGATCCTGAATCGGTCGGTGAACGACCGTGGCTCCGGGGATGTGCGGCCCTGATAGGGACTGCTGTAAGTCAGTTCGGTAGTTCACCGACCCCGCGTCGGCGAATACCGGTACACAGTTACAGTAGTCCCGATGAATGCGTCAGTGGACGCTCCGGTCGTCGTCGGTGTCGATCGGTTCGATAGGGTCGACGTTTTCGACGCCGGGCGCGGGTGCGTCGCTCCCGTCAGCGGCCCACTCGACGGCGTTACCGAGCACCCGCTGGACGGTCTCGTCGTGGTACACCGGATACGTCTCGTGGCCGGGTCGGAAGTAGAACAGGCGGCCGTTCCCGCGGTAGAAACAACAGCCCGATCTGAACACCTCGCCGCCTTCGAACCACGAGGTGAAGACGAGTTCGTCGGGGGCGGGGATGTCGAAGGGTTCGCCGTACATCTCCGCCTCGTCGACCTCGAAGTACTCGCCGACGCCGTCGGCGATAGGGTGGCCGGGGTTCACCGTCCAGAGCCGTTCCGTCTCGGCGGCCTCGCGCCACCGTAACGTCCCGCTGGTACCCATGAGCCGCCGAAACGGTTTCGAAAAGTGCCCCGAGTGGAGTACGACCAGACCCATCCCTGCGAGGACGCGGTCCTGAACGCGGTCGACGACCGCCTCACTCACCTCCTCGTGCGCGTCGTGGCCCCACCACAGCAACACGTCGGTGTCGTCGAGAGTGTCCTCGGGTAGCCCGTGCTCCGGTTCGTCGAGCGTCGCTGTCTCGGCGTCGATACCGCGCTCTTCGAGCGCCTCGGCGATGGTGACGTGAATTCCGTCCGGATATATCTCCGCGACCTGGTCGTGCTCTCGTTCGTGGCGGAACTCGTTCCACACTGTCGCTCGGGTCACGGTCTGGGATCCGACGAAAGGCGACAAAAGGGTCCGGATCTGTCGGCTCCTGCCACCCGAGGATCGCGACTTCGTTAAGTGGCCAATAATGCGCCGTCGTGACAGAACTAACCTGTCGAGACAGGTTCGCTGCCATGGCAGCCTCTATTTTCCACCGAAAACAAGCAGAAAGCCTAAGTCATCGGTGTTTCAAAACCGCCTGTGGATAGAGAGGCCCTCCGTCCGATTCTCGTCGCTATCATCTGCGTTCTCGCCATTTCGGTGGCAGCCGCGACGCTTACGTCGCCGGTTGACACCGAAAGCGGCGGTGGACCACAACCGGAAGGGGCGGGACACGACGGGACGGATGATTCAGAGGGGTCAAGTAGTAGCGACGGCGGCAGCGGCGGTAGTGTTGACGTGCCGAGGGTTCCGTTTTTCTGTGTGGATCTGCTGTCGGGCTCTACGCCGTTCTGGATCGCGGGCGGGATTTTAGTCGTCACGGCTGTCGGGCTCACTCACAAGTACGACGCGGTTGTCGCGTTCGGCCTCACTGTCGGGTTGGCCGTCATCCTCCTCCTGTTCCTCGCGTTCCTGATGGGCAGTTGCGCGGGGCCGGCGCAGCCGGACGTGACGCCACCGGCACCCCTCAACGGTGATATCAACATGAGCGAGAGCGGATCCGGCGGGCTCGGTACGGACGGCGAAGGCGACATCACTGACCCCACCACCCCGTCGATCCTCCTGTTCGTGGTCCTCGTTCTCACCGTCGGGATGGTGGTCGGCCTGTACGTGTTTAGCGGCAGGGATGCGACCGGGGACGAGGACGCGGACGCAGAGGAAACGGACGCGGAGCGACGGTCAGCGATCGGCAACGCCGCGGGCCGAGCGGCCGACAGAATCGAGGACGCCGACGACCTCGAAAACGAAGTGTACCGCGCCTGGCGGGAGATGACCGGCCATCTTGACGTCGACCGGCCCGAGTCGAGTACGCCCGCGGAGTTCGCCGACGCGGCGGTGGACGCGGGGATGACAGATGGCGACGTGGACGAACTGACCCGGCTGTTCGAGGAGGTCCGATACGGCGGGAAAGACCCGACCGACGACCGGGAACAGCGCGCGCTGGCGGCGCTCAGACGGATCGAATCGGAGTACGCCGACGACGGGGGTGACTGGTGATGGGCCGAAGGATCAGCGGACTCGTCGCGACTATCGGCATCGTGACCGCTGCGCTGGGGTTCGTACTGGTGTTCGTCCCGGAGTACGCCGGCCTCATCAACGCACCTAACGCGTTCGTCACTATCGTCGGCGCTATCGCACTCTTACAGGGGTTTCGGGCCGTACAGCTCCGCCGACGAAAAGAGGTCGTGGAGTTCGAAACGCCGGATCCCGAGACCCGACCGACGCTGCCGACGCCGGGTGACGAACTCGGCCACAACCTCCGGTCGCACGACCGTCGCCATTCGGATCGGCAAAAGCGGATCGACGAACGCCTCGAAACGGCCGCTATCGAGGGGATCGTGTACGCTCAAGACTGTTCCGAGGACGAGGCCCGCGACGCACTGGAACGCGGGACCTGGACGGACGACCCCATTGCCGCCGCGTTTTTCACTGACCACGTTCCGGAGTCGACACCGGTTCTGACCAGAATCCGCCACACGATGTCGTTCCGCCTCCGTTTCGACCGACAGCGACGACACGCCGCGCACGCTATCGCCGACCTCCACGGGGTGGACCGAGAATGACATCCCGCGCATCCGCAACCGAATCTGAAGGACCGACTGACGTACCGGATCAGGACGCGAGAGATGTCTCCGAAGAGACGGAAGGCGACGGCGAAACGGCGGAACGCGACGCGGACGAACGCGCCGGGACGGACGAAAACGCCACTTCACCCGTTCTCGAGTCCACGGACGCACCGACCCACCGCTGGCGCGGAATCAGCGCTGTCGCCTTCGCCGCCGGCGGTGCTGGGATAGTGTTGAGTCGACCGTCGCTACTGCTCGCCGGGGCTATCGGCGTCGCTTACGCCGCGTACGCACAGGCGGGGACAGTACCCGACGTGGCGCTGTCGGTCTCGCGGACCCTCTCCGACGAGTCGCCGGAACCGGGCGACGAGGTGGACGTCGTCGTCACCGTGACGAACGAAGGGGAGTCGTTCCTTCCCGACCTCCGACTCGTCGACGGCGTGCCGGAACCGCTGGTAGTGACCGACGGCGTTCCGCGTCTCGGGACGGCGCTTCGCCCCGGAGAGTCGGCGTCGTTCGACTACACCGTGACGATGGGCCGCGGGACGCACACGTTCGACCACCTGCTCGCGATAGCGCGTGGGATGAGCGGGACTGTCGAGCGCCGTGTCACCCTGTCTACGTCCGACGAGATCGTCTGCGAGCCGGAGTTCCAACCCATCTCGACGATGGCGCTCCGAGCGCTCACCACGAGACACGCCGGCCGCGTCGAAACTCGGGACGGCGGCGAGGGGATCGAGTTCCATTCGACCCGCGAGTATCGCCCGGGAGACTCGCTTTCCCGAATCGACTGGAACCGCCACGCGCGGACCGGCGAACTCGCAACGCTGCGGTTCAGGCAGGAGCGGTCCGCGACGGCCGTCCTCGTGATCGATTCGCGAGAAGCCGCGTATCTTCGGCCGTCGGAGAACGCACCACACGCGGTCGACCGATCAGTGCAGGCCGCAATGTCGGTGTTTCCGGCACTGCTCAAAGAGAGCAACCGGGTCGGGGTCGCCGCGTTCGGTCCGGGCGACGCCTGGCTTCCGCCGGGGCTCGGGTCGGATCAGCGCGCACGAGCCGAGGAACTGTTCACGTCGAACCCGGTTCTGTCGGCGGAGATACCCGATGGGGAGTTTTACTTCGCTATTCAGGCGAAGCGGCTTCGAAAACGCCTCCCCGACGACGCGCAGGTGATCCTGTTCTCGCCGCTGTGCGACGATGGCATCGTTCGCCTCGCACGGCTTCTCGACGCACACGGGCATCTCGTCACCGTGATAAGCCCGGACCCGACGACGACCGAGACCGCGGGACACCGACTCGTCGCCGCCGAACGGATCGCTCGTATCGTCGCGCTGCGGGGGGCGGGCATCCGCGTCGCCGACCTGCCCGAGGGAACGGACGTAGAGACGACGCTTGCCCGCGCCGCCCAGCGGTGGTCGCGATGACGGGCGAGATAGACCGCCTGCCGCCGTTGCACAGCGGCGTCGCCGCGGTCGTTATGATCGGCCTTCTCACCCTTCTGGCCGGCATGTACGCCGGACTCGCGGCACCCTTCGGTGTCCTGTCCATGTTCGCCGCGGTCGTCACGATGCTTCGCGGGTGGCGACGCACGGCGTTTTGGTCCGGTGGACTGCTCTTTCTCGGCGGGATCGTCGCCGGGATCCAGAACGCGCCGACAGTCGTGGTCCTCCTCGTTGTGAGCGGTGCCGTCGTCGCGTGGGACCTCATCGACAACTCAGTCAGCCTCGGCGAGCAACTCGGCCGGGAAGCGTCGACCGGACGGGCGGAGATCGTCCACGTCGGCGGGAGTGCGGTGCTTGGCCTTGGCGTATCGCTTGCCGGATTCGCCCTGTATTCGGTGGCCGGCGGCGGAATGCCGCTGTCGGCGCTCGTCTTTCTCCTCCTCTCGGCAGTGGCGTTGACGTCGGTGCTGCGGAACTAATCGATCGTCGGCACCGGCACCTGGTCGAGAACGCTTTCTATCACGGCGCGTTTGTCGACGTCGTTGACCGTCGCGTCGGGCGTTAACACGAGACGGTGGGCGAGCACCGGTTGCGCCACGCGCTTGATGTCGTCGGGTGTGACGTAGTCGCGGTTTGCGAGCACCGCTTGCGCGCGGGCCGTCTCGAACAGTCGCTGGGTGCCACGCGGGGAGACGCCGACCTCGGCGCGGCGGTCCTCGCGGGTCGCCCGGGCGACCTTCGCGACGTACTCCAGCAGTTCGTCCTCGATCCGGACCGATTCCGGTACCGACCGCAAGGTTCGGACGGTATCAGTCGTCAGCACCTGTTCGGCGTCGGGGCTCTGGGTGTCGCGGGAGCGCCGGCGTTCGAGCAGTTCCACCTCGCCGTCGAGTTCCGGATAGCCGAGGCTCGTCTTGACCATGAACCGGTCGATCTGGGCCTCCGGTAACGGGAACGTCCCCTCCTGCTCGACGGGGTTCTGCGTCGCGATGACGAAAAACGGCTCCGGCAGGGGGTGGGTGTCGCCGTCGACGGTCACCTGACCCTCCTCCATCGCTTCCAGCAGGGCGGCCTGAGTTTTCGGCGGCGCGCGGTTGATCTCGTCGGCCAGAACGACGTTGGCGAAGATCGGCCCCTCGTTGAAGGTGAACTCGCCGGTGTCCTCGTTGAACACGTGTGTCCCGGTCACGTCGGACGGTAGCAGGTCCGGCGTGAACTGGACGCGACTGAACGTGAGTCCGAGCGCCTCGGCGTACGACCGGGCGGTGAGCGTTTTCCCCGTGCCGGGAACGTCTTCGAGCAGCACGTGTCCGCGGCCCAGGACGCCGAGTAACACCGTTTCCAGAAATTCGCGGTCAGCGATGACCGCCTTGCCGACCGTATCGAGAACGGCCTGTGCTTCTTCGTTCGCTTCGCGAACGTCCATGGGTCCCGTGCGCACTCCCACCTATTATTCGTGGCGGAGACTCTCGGAACCGGTCCCGAACCGAAACCCATAACATCGAAACCACCGAACCGAAGGATGAAGCCGAGGTAGCCTAGCCCGGCCAAGGCGGTTGCTTCGAGAGCAACTGTCCGCAAGGACACAGGAGTTCAAATCTCCTCCTCGGCGCTTTTCAGCGAGATTACGCCGCGAGCGACCGCTCTGTGTGTGGCTCGCGTCAGTCGAGCGTATCGCCGTCGAACAGTTTCAGTAGCGGACGGTTTCGCCGTCCGCGTGGAGAACTGTTAGAACAGCGGGTCGAGGTCCTCGCCCTGTTCGCCGATCAACTGCTCCTCAGCCTGCGCCGGCCCCTGCGTCGTCTCCTCGATGTTCTCCTGAGTCTCGTTGGCGATTATCTGGAGTTTCGTGACCCGCGGGACTTCCGTGACACCGGAGAGCAACACGGCCGCCGCGACGGAGTCGGACTGGAGCGGGTAGTCGCCGCCCCGGACCTCCATCGACCCGGTTTCCTCTTCGAGCCAGCGACGCCCCTCCTCGATACCTTTCCTGCTCAGGTGCTCGGGCGGTCCGGCGACGACCGTCAGTGACCGCTCGGCGCTGTCGACGTCACACGGCAGCGTCAGCCGTCCCAACGTCGCCTTCCGGATGAGACTGTTGATCCGGTTTTCCGCCTCGCTGGGGTCCGGTTCCGCCGACCCGCCGGTGAACCGGGAGAGTAGGCCCGGGTCCTCCTCTTCGGGCGTGAGTTCCTCGGACGCGTAGCCGACCGTGGAAACGCCGTTGGCTTTCAGCGTGTTGACGATCTCGCTGGCGTCGACGACGCTCTCGGCGATAGCGTCGTCGGTGTTCGTCTCGCCGGCGCTGAAGAGGACGCCGAAGCGACGCGCGATCTCCTCGTTGATCTCGTCGTAGCCCGCCGTGAGCGTCTCGCCGGATTTGCGCCAGGCGTCGTTGTCGAAGACGAGGAGGTTGTCCACCTCTCGGACGAACGTCTGGAACGAGCGGGCGGCGTTCAGCGTGTAGATACCCCCCTCGTCGCTGGCCGGCAGGATACCGAGTCCGTACACCGGCGTCGTGTACACTCGCTTCAGTTCTTTGGCGATGACTGGGCCCGCGCCGCTTCCGGTGCCGCCGCCGAGCGCCGCGACGACCAGGAACGCGTCGACGTGACTCACCGGAACGTCGTCGGTCGCCGCGACGATCTCCGTCGACTCCTCGGCGGCTATCTCCGCCCCGAGTTCGTTGTCGGCACCGACGCCGTGCCCGCCGACCCGCGACTGACCGATGAGGACGCGGTTCTCGACGGGCACGTAGTCGAGTCCCTCCAGGTCGGGTCTGGCAGTGTTGATCGCTGTCGCCGCCGTGATGAAGTCCGCGTCGGCCTGCTGCTCGTACGCCAAGAACTCGTCGACGATCTTGCCGCCGGCCTGGCCGACTGCGATGAGTGCTAGTTTCACTGGTATCCCCTGTCAGCGTGGCCAACATGGATCCGTATGATACTACGTCACAAACACAGATCTGTTGCTGACGGAGTAGTTACCAGATATCGACGAAATGCCGACAATATGGTTTCAGACGGCCGATCTTCCTCCCTGCAGGCCTGCTATCCACTCGACCGAACGATAGTGGACTGGCCTCGAAAAAACGAAACGATGTCCGCTCATAGGAACTGTTGTAAGTCATTTCGGTATTTCGCCGACACGGGGTCGGCGAATACCGGTACACAGTTACAACAGTCCCTATCAGTCGTCCGCGAGAACGGGCTGTCCGTCCTCGCCGGGAACGGTGAGCAGGCGGTCGAGCGCGTCGACCATCGCACGGACGCTCGCGCCCGTGATGTCCGCGTCGTTCGCGGCCACCGTAACGGAGTGGTCGCCGCGGCTCATTTCCACCTCGACCGTGACGACGGCGTCCGTGCCGCCGGTGATAGCGTCGACGTGGTATGATTCGAGCGTGGCGTTCGCGGCGGAGCCGAGCGCCTCGCGCACGGCGGTGACGGCGGCGTCGACCGGTCCGCTCCCGGTGCCGCTGGCGAGGCGCTCCTCGCCGTCGACTTCGAGGCGGACGCTGGCGGTCGGAGTGCCGCCGCCGCTGGCGGCGGTGAGGCCCTTCAGTTCGACGCGGCGCTCGCGGTCGCGCCCCGTCACTTCCTCGGCGATGGCAAGGAGGTCGGCGTCGGTGACGCGCTTGCCGCGGTCGCCTATTTCCTTGACGCGCTGGACGACCTCTGTGAGTTCCTCGTCTGAGACGTCGACACCGTGTTCGTCGAGGGCGGCGCGGGCACCGGCGCGTCCGGTGTGTTTGCCCAGGACGATCCGGCGCTCGCGGCCCACCTTCTCCGGCGGGTACGGCTCGTACATCTGGTCGTCCTTGAGCGTCCCGTCGGTGTGGATGCCGCTCTCGTGGGTGAACGCGTTCGCGCCCGTGACCGCCTTGTTCGGGGCGGTCTGGACGCCCGTCGCGCGGGCGACAGTCTGTCCCAGGTCGTACAGTTGCGTCGTGTCGACTGTCTCGATGTCGTAGGAGTGGTCGAGCGCGATGGCGACCTCTTCGAGCGCGACGTTGCCGGCGCGTTCGCCGAGGCCGTTGACCGTGGCGTGAATCAGGTCCGCGCCCGCGGCGACGCTCGCGAGTGCGTTCGTCACGCCGAGACCCAGGTCGTCGTGGGTGTGCGTGCTGACCGGGCCCAGTTCGGAGAGGCGAGAGATGGCCTCGACCGCCCGTTCGGGGCCGGCGTGGCCCACGGTGTCGGCGTAGCAGACGCGGTCCGCGCCCGCGTCGAGCGCCGCGTCCATGAGGCGTTCGAGGAAGTCGAGGTCCGCGCGTGACCCGTCTTCGCCGATGACTTCGACCCAGAGGCCGTGGTCTTTCGCGTACTCGACCAGGTCCACGGTGTCTCGCACGACCTCGTCGTGGGTCGTGTCGACCTTCGTCTCGATGTGGCGGTCGCTCGCCGGGACGACGAGGTTAACGCCGTCGACGCCGCAGTCTATCGCGAGGTCGATATCGTTGCGGACCCCGCGGGCGAAGCTGGTGATCCGCGCGTCCAGACCGAGGTCGGTCACGCGCTGGATAGTCCGGCGCTCGCCCTCGCCGGTACAGGCGCTTCCGGCCTCGATTACGGAGACGTCGGCGCGGTCGAGCGCCGCCGCTATTTCTGCCTTCTCGTCAGGCGTGAGCGAGATGCCGGGTGCCTGTTCCCCGTCACGTAACGTCGTATCGAGAAGCTGTACGTCCGCACCGTCTTTGAGATTAGTTGATTCGGGAGGAACCCCGAATAAATCGGCCACCGGTCATGAGTAACCAGTTGCTCCTTATCGCCAGGGGACGTATAAACCGTTCGTTGTGACAGATTTTGCGACGGGGCGGATCAAGCGTCGATACGGACCGTGTCGCCGGCGTTTACGTCCGCAGCGCCGCCCGCGGCGAGTTCGACGATGGTGTCTGCCGTCGCGGTGGCGACGCTTCGCCACGGGGCGAGCGTCTCGACCCGGGTCACGGTGCCGTCGTCGACCCAGATCACGTCGATAGGTACCCGGACGAACAGCGTGTGGATGCCGCGGCGCTTCGTCCCGTCGAAGGGAAAGACGAGTGCGTAGTCTGCCGGCACCTCGGAGCGGAACATCAGACCGCGCAGCCGAGTCCCGAACGAGTCCGCCGTCTCGACGTTCGTCGCGAGCGTGCGGATAGGACCGTTACAGTCGCTCTCGCCGCTGGCCTCCCCCTCTCTGCTGTCGTTTCCGCCGCTGCCCGGATCGTGAACCAGTCGCACGAACGAGGGTCTTCCGGAGCGCGAAAAAGCGTTGCGGTGCGCCCGTCCGACAGTATCAAAGTGCTCGCCGCCGATCCCCGGGTATGGAGAAGACGCCCGAGGGAACCTCCGTCGGGGTCGACGACCCGTACGAACACGCGGATGTCTGCGACCACCTGACCGACGACGGTCGCTGTCGGTTCGCGTTCGACCACCCCGAACAGGACCGTGACTTCGCCCGGAAGCGCCGCGAGGACGAGTTCGCCTGTCCCGTGGTCGACCCCGATGCCGACGTGTCGTGTCCCGGAGAGGAGGCGAGCGGCCGAGGCCCGGGCGGTGATAGCGACCGCGACGAGTCGGCGGTCGACAGCGCCCGGTCTCCAGGCGGCGACTGGGCGTGGGCGGACTGCCCGCACTTCCGGTCGCGCAACAGCGACCGCGAGTGCATCCGCTGTGGCCTAGACGAGCGCCGGATGGCGCACTCGGACGAGCGTCCGCTGCTCGAAGAGCACCACCTCTCGTACTCGCAAGCCGGCGACACGCTTTCTCACGAGATAACCGTCTACCTCTGTCGTTGGTGTCACGCAAAGGTCCACCAGTCCTGGGCACGAGTCACTGACGACGCGTCACCGGACACGGCCGCCATCGCCGCCAAGGAGGAACGCCGGAGCAAGGAGCAGTCGGAACTCGGTTTCGAATCGGCCGCGGACCGCTACGACGAGTAAGCGGTCCTCTCGTTCCGGTTCACGGACGCCGGATCCGCCGTGTGACGCGGCAGTCGAGATAGACCCGAAACGGCCAGTCGACTTTTCAGCCGTCACGTCGGAGATTCAGTATGAGCGAGTCGCGACCGACGCAGGTCGGCCACGTCCATCTGAAGGTCCGGGATGTCAGCCGTTCCGTGCAGTTCTACACAGACGTTCTGGGCCTGGAGGTCGAGGACGAATACGGCCAGTTCGCGTTTCTCTCGTGGGGGAAACACCACCACGACGTCGCCCTTCAGGGCGTCGGCGAGGACGCCCCGGGACCTGGGCCCGGCATCGGTCTGTACCACGCGGCGTTCGAAGTGGAGACGGCTGATGCGCTCCGGGCCGTCTACCGTCGCCTGCGCGACCGTGAGGTGACAGTCACGCCGGTCGACCACGGTATCAGCAAGGCGCTGTACTTCGACGACCCCGACGGGAACGGGATGGAGGTGTACCTCGACACGCGAACGGCGGATCACGAGGCGTGGGAGGGACAGAACCGTCGGTTCGACCCCGAAGCGCTGTAAGCGAGCGGTCGTCCCGAAGCGCTGGGAGCGGCCAGTCACACCCCAAGTGCTTGGAGCGTCCGGCCGCTATCGGAGGATGTCACCGATACGGCGCGGTTCGCCGTTGAGGTCCGGGTTCTCCGCGACTATCTGCAACACCTCGTGGTCGGTCGCGTCGTGGTAGTCCTTCTGAATCGCGTCCTCGATCAGGGCTTTCTCCAGACGGAACTCGGTGCCCTGATACACCACGTCGACACCCTTGTCGTCGAAGGAGAGCGTAGTCATATCGTCCGATACGACGCTTGCGGATAAAAACCTGAAGAAGCGGAACGCGGAGAGACGAGGCGCGGCGGACCGTCGATCAGCGCCGTCGTCAGACGGTCGTCAGACGGTCGCGGGGGGTTTATTATCACGGGACGGAGTGGGTGTAGTGTGTCTTTGAGTACGAATCCCCTCGACGAGTTGGCCATCCCGGACGGGACCACCGTCGAGGAGCACGACCTCGTGACCGACGGCGACGTCGTCGTCGGGAACCGAAGCACCGTCGAGTTCGGCGTCCGAGGACGGAACGTCCTTGCGGGGGAAGGAGTTCGCTTCGGCGGCGATATCGAAGCGGAAGGCGACTCTCGCCTCGACATGTGGTGTGACGTGGCCGGCAACGTCCTCGTCGGCGAGGACGCCTACCTGGGCGAACGGGTCCACGTCGGCGGCCGGTTAATGGTCAGCGGCGACCTGGACATCGGCGACGACGTCGAGATAGAGGAGGGGTTCGAAGCCAACGGCTGGATCGTCATCCGGAACCCGATGCCGACCATCGTCTTCCTGTTCGTCTACCTCTCGCAACTCCTGCGCATCGGCGAGGACGAGGCCGCACAGGAACTCGTCTCCGAAATATTCGACGACGATGACCCCGAACACGAACCGCTGGTCGTCCCGCCTAACGCGACCGTCAACGACGACGCGTGGCGCGTCTCGACGCCCGCGACCATCGGCGACGACTGCCGGATCCACGGCAACATCCGCGCCGAGGAGATAACCGTCGGCGAGGACAACAACGTGTTCGGAAGCCTCCGCGCCCGCGGCGACATCCACGTCGGCCAGGGGACCCGGATCCACGGCGACGTGACGACGCGGAACGGCCAGGTCGAACTCGCCCCCGACGCCGAGGTGCTCGGCGACGTCTCCTGCGGGTCGCTCGAACTCGCTGACGGTGCCGCCGTCGACGGCGCGATGCGCGCGAGCGACGAGATACGGATGTTCCGCCCGGACGGCCGCGAGATCGAGTGATCAGTTCGTTCGCTCGCGGCGCTCGCTCCCCCGCTCGAACGTCTCCTCCTCGCCGACGAGTCCGAACAGGTTGTCGAACTCCTCGTCCGGCAGGCTGTTGTGCACGTCGTCAAGTTCGCTTCTCGGAACGAGGTCGCCGACCAGCGCGACGATAGCCTGTGCATAGAAGACAGCGTCCGACTCCTCGACGTCCGCACGGTCGCAGACGCGGTCGACGAACTCGTCCCAGTCGAACCGCTGACCGTGGTCTGCGCTTTTCAGAAACGTCCTACTGGTCAGTCTGCCGCTGGACACTACAGATGTGTGCCCCGTCTTCGAGGTGAGTGAGTACGAGCGATTCCGAGATCGAACTCCCGTCGGAGCGTTTACCGACTGCGGTACCCGACCAGTGGCCGCAGTCTTTCAACTCGGGGAGGATATCGTCGTGGAACCGTTCGACCTCCTCGTCGGGATACAGTTCTTCCCAGTGCCGTCCGATGAGGTCTTCCTTCGACCGTCCGTAGATGGATGCGTAGGCCTCGTTCAGGTACAGATACGTTCCCTCCGAACTGATGACTCCGATCCCCTCTTGCGTGGATTCGAGAGCCTGGAAACACTGCTTGAGCCGCTGTTCGGTTTGATACTTGTCGATGTGGTTCTGAATGCGGTTGGCCAGAATTTCGAACACGTCGGACGTGCCGCCTTTCTGAAGGTAGTCCGAGACGCCCTCGGAGATGGCCTCGTCCGCGACTTCTTCGCTTCCTTTCCCGGTGAACAGGATGAACGGGAGCATCGGGTAGTCGTTCCGGACCCGCCTGAGAAGTTCGATGCCGTCTAGCGTCGGCATGTCGTAATCGCTGACGACACAATGGATATCGTCCGACGAGACGAGTTCCAGTCCCGCTTCGGGGTCGGTTCGAACGATGATCCGTGCGTCGGGTAGCTTGTTCCGTAATCGCGTTTCCGCAAGATCTGCAAACGCTCGATCGTCCTCTATCAGTAGGATCTGTAGCTCGTCGGTGAAAGATGGAATCGGGAATTGATCTACAGAAAATGACATCTTCCTGCGTTTTTTGTACTTCTCAGACTTGTAAATTTTGTTGGTATTCTAACACTACCGTCGTGGTACGACGCCGGGACCGAGAGAGACGAACGACAACGGGGCCGTTCGTTCTGACGGGCGTGAAGCCGCGCATCACTTCGCCGGATTTCCGCACAGAACACCGAAACAGAGACGCCCGACAGTATATTTGCGACAGGAGGTTTGTTTCGATCGGGGGGAAACAATGTACCAGAACCGAACTGACGCGGGGCAGCAACTCGCCGGCCTGCTCGTCCGCGAAGGCGTCGACGCCGACGTGGTCCTCGGCATTCCCCGGGGAGCGATGCCGGTCGCCGCACCCGTGGCCGAAAGGTTGCAAGCACCGCTCGATATCGTCGTCGTCCAGAAGATAGGCGCGCCGGACAACCCGGAACTCGCCGTCGGTGCGGCGGCGGCCGACGGGAGCGTTTACCGCAACGACGACCTCATCGACAGGCTAGGCATCTCCGAGGAGTACGTCGAACAGGAGCGGCGGAACGAGGCCGAGAACGCACACGAGAAAGCGCAGACGTACCGGGAGGAACCGGTGGAGTTGCGGGGAAAGCGGGTGATAGTAGTCGACGACGGCGTCGCCACCGGTGCGACGGCGATCGCATGCCTCAGACAGGTCCGCGACGCCGAGGCGTCGTGGGTCGCGCTCGCGGTTCCGGTGGGATCGCCGGATTCGATCGCGGAACTCCGGGCGGAGGCCGACGCGGTGTACGCGCTGGAAACGCCGCGCGGGTTCAGAGCCGTCGGCCAGTATTACCGCGATTTCGGCCAGGTGACGGACGAAGAAGCGATGCAGTACCTTCAGGGAGAGTCGCCGTGAACCGAAATAGCGAAGACGGCGTCTTCGACAGCCCCGTCGACGGCGTCGCGCTGGAGGGCGAACTGGAGACGGTCGCGGAGCTAGGCGCTGAATGGTTCGAGACGCACCACTGAGTTCGATAGACGGAGTCTCCGTCTGCGTTACGCGTCGGCCGAGAGAAGAGACGGGCCGGTGAAAACGACTGCGGTCATCAGGCGGGCGTGATGGTGCCTTCGGCTTCGAGCAGTTCCTTGTAGCGGTTGCGGATGGTGACCTCACTGATGTCGGCCACTTCGCTGACTTCGCGCTGGGTGATCTGCTCGTTGGTCAGCAGCGGGGCCGCGTAGACGGACGCCGCGGCCAGGCCGACGGGCGACTTGCCGCTGTGGACGCCCTCTTCTTTCGCGTTCTGGAGCAACTGGCGGGCGCGCCGCTCGGCCTCGTCCGAGATGTCGAGGTCGCTTGCGAACCGGCCGACGTAGCTCTCGGGGTCCGCCGGCTGGACTTCGAGACCGAGTTCGCGGACGATGTAGCGGTACGTCCGCTTGAACTCCTGGTCGTCGATGCGGCTGACGTTGGCGACTTCGTCGATGCTTCGCGGCGTGTTGGCCTGCCGCGCAGCCGCGTACAGCGAGCTGGTCGCGACGCCCTCGATGGAGCGGCCGGGCAACAGGTCCTCTTCGAGCGCGCGGCGGTAGATGACGGACGCGGTCTCGCGGACGTTCTCCGGGAGGCCGAGCGCCGACGCCATCCGATCGATCTCGCCGAGTGCCTGCTTCAGGTTGCGCTCCTGGGAGTCGCGGGTTCGGAAGCGCTCGTTCCAGGTGCGCAGGCGCTGCATCTTCTGGCGCTGGCGGGAGTTCAGTGAGTTGCCGTAGGCGTCCTTGTCCTGCCAGCCGATGTTCGTCGAGAGCCCCTCGTCGTGCATCATCTTCGTCGTCGGTGCGCCGACGCGGGATTTCTCGTCTTTTTCCTTGGCGTCGAACGCGCGCCACTCCGGACCGCGGTCGACGTTGTCCTCTTCGACGACGAGACCGCACTCTGCACAGATCGTCTCGCTGCCTTCGGTGACGAGGTCGCCCGAACACTCGGGACAGACCTGCTCGTGTTCGGTCTCCTCTGTTGTCTCCTCTTCTCGTTCAGTGTCCGTTACTCGCCTCTGGTTGCCGGTATGGATGCTTGTTTCAGTCATTGATTTGTACCGTGAGAGGGCAGCGACTGCCGGTGGGGAAAAACCCGAAGAAGACCGGAAGCCACGCTTCCTATCCATAGACAAGGGCGAAAGCTACTTAAACCTTTCGCCGATATTGCGAATCCCGCACAATCTACCGCCGCATTCGACGTGCATTCTAGGCCGTTCAATATTGGCGTATACAGGCCAGCTACGGCACTGTACCACAGACTACCTGAGAAGTCCAATTGCCAACGGTATTGCTCACCATGTACATTCATGATTGTGAGATGTTCACGTGGTGGCCGATGGTCGGCAGGATCGAAAGGCAGTTTTCGGCGTCGGCGGTAGGGCCCGTATGCTCTCGATCGCGCTTGCCGGGAAACCGAACGCCGGCAAGTCCACGTTCTACACCGCGGCGACGCGGGCCGATGTCGACGTCGCGAACTACCCGTTCACGACGATCGACGCGAACCGCGGCGTCAGCCACGCCCGGACGACGTGTCCCTGTCTCGACCGCGACCGTCGCTGTGACAGCGACAACTGCCGTGACGGGAAGCGCTACGTCCCCGTGGAACTGTTAGACGTCGCCGGTCTCGTCCCGGGGGCACACGAAGGGAGGGGCCTGGGCAACCAGTTCCTCGACGAACTCACGAACGCCGACGCGATAATCAACGTCGTCGACGCGAGCGGCGCGACCAACGAGGAGGGCGAACCCGTCGAGATCGGCGACCACGACCCGATGGACGACATCGACTTCGTCGAGGAGGAGATGGACCTGTGGCTCGCGAGCATCGTCGACCGGAACTGGGAGTCGGTCATGCGCAAGTCCCGCTCGCCCGACTTCGACATCGACGACGCGCTGGCGGAGATGCTCACCGGGTTCGGTGCGACGGAGGCCGAGGTGGCCGCCAGCCTCCGCTCGATCGAGTATCCGGACGAACCGCAGCAGTGGACCGACGAACACAGGGAAGCACTGGCACGCGACGTTCGCAGGCGCACGAAACCCATCATCGTCGCCGCGAACAAGATAGACGTCGCCCCCGAGGAGAACGTCGAGCGGTTGCTCGAACTGGACAAGCCCGTCATCCCGACTACCGCGGAGGGCGAACTCGCCCTTCGCAACGCCGCGGACGCGGGCGTCGTCGACTACGACCCGGGCGACGGGACGTTCGACATCGTCGGCGACGTGAGCGACGACCAGCGCACGGCGCTCGAAGGCCTGCGCGAGGCGACGGCCGAGTACGACGGCACCGGCGTCCAGGCGGCCCTGAACTACGCCGTCTACGACCTACTCGACCGGGTGACGGCCTACCCCGTTCAGGACGCATCCAAGTGGACCGACGCGACGGGGACCATGCTTCCCGACGCCTTCCTTCTCCGTCGTGGGTCGACCCCCGTCGACCTGGCCTACGCCGTCCACAGCGATATCGGCGACGGCTACCTCCACGCAGTGAACGCAAAGACCAGCCGGGAGATCAGTGACGGGTACGAACTCGAAGAGGCCGACGTTATCAAGATCGTGAGCACTAACTAACGGAATCAGCACACGCCAAACCGCCGTTCTATCTCGTTTCAGCCGGGTACGGTGCCAGTACGGGAACCGGTTTGAGTCACTCTAACGGTCGTGCGTAGTCGACCTGTTTCGGTCGGAACCCCGTATCCCTGTAGAACCGGCGCGCGTCTTCGTTCTGCCACTCGCAGGAAACTTTGACGTGGTCGCACCCCTGGTCGCGGGCCATCTCGACGACGCGCTCGACGACTTTCGAGCCGTGACCCTGGTTCCGGTGGTCTCTGTCGATAGCGAGGTTCACGATCCGGAGATACTGAGAGTACTGTCGGGAAGGGTGGTTGCCGTCGCGAAGCGTAACAAAGCCGATCGTCTCGTCCTCGTGAACGACGAGGTAGTCGGTGATTTCGTCGTCGTCGAGATGGTCGCGGAAGCCGTCGTCAGGGACTTCGGTGATTTCCGCATAAGCGAGTTCATTCAGTTCGTCGTACGGTTCCATCGCTTTTGCGAGGGAATACCAGCGGTCGACGAGCGTGTCGAGGTCTTCCTCACCGGCTTCGACGAGTTCCATACGACGATCCTCCGCCGCGTCCACTTTACGTTTCGCAGGGTGTGTTTCGGTCCGTCATAGCTCGGGAAAGGGACTGGTACTGTCGGACGTAACTGTTGCAGATATTTCGCGGGCGCGTCCCCGCGGAATTCTCCACTGACTTCCGTCCGGCAGTATGTGAGGTGAGCCGACAGTCCGTTCTCGGTTGCGTTCGCCGACGGGGAGTCGGCCGGCCGTCGATCCCTTCCATCTTCGTTCGCGTCTCTCCGCCGACCCTTGCATCTCCGTCCGTACATCTCAATTGATATCCATTGACATACCCGACC
This sequence comes from Halostella sp. PRR32, assembly GCF_034808085.1. Classification (NCBI taxonomy): domain Archaea; kingdom Methanobacteriati; phylum Methanobacteriota; class Halobacteria; order Halobacteriales; family Natronoarchaeaceae; genus Halostella; species Halostella sp. PRR32. Next base: position 421,198 of record NZ_JAXHGL010000003.1, on the reverse strand, counting down.
CTTTTGACCGTATTCGTTGTCCGCTTCTCTCATGGGGGGAGACAGCCACGCGGTCGTACTCGCCGCCGGCCTGGGTCGCCGGTTGCGGCCGCTGACCGAGGACACGCCGAAGACGCTGTTAGCAGTGGACGACAAACCGATCCTCGACCACATCACGGACGCGCTCGCCGCGACGGGGTACGAGGACCTCACCGTCGTCACGGGCTTCGAGGAAGCCCAGATCCGGGCCTCTCTCGTCGGCCACGACGACCTGTCGGTGTCGTTCGTCCACAGCGACCGGTTCAGGGAGACGAACAACCTCTACTCGCTGTGGCTCGCCCGCAACCGCATCGGGGACGGGTTCACGCTGATCAACTCGGACACCATGTTCCCGCGGTCGGCCCTCGGCCGCCTGCAGTCGGCGGAGGGGTCCGCGCTCGTCGTCGACGCCGAGAAAGACCTCGGCGAGGAGGAGATGAAAGTCGACACCGACGGAGACACCGTCGTCGACATCGGCAAGGAGATAGACAGCGCGACGGGCGAGTACATCGGCGTCTGCAAATTCGACGAGCGCGGAGCGAAGCGAGTGGTCGACGCGCTCGACCGGTTCGTCGACGAGGGACGGGTAAACGAGTGGTACGAGGCCGCCTTTCGGGAGACGTTCGACGACATCGACGTCGGCATCGTCGAGGTGGGCGACGACTGGATCGAGATAGACGACTTCGCGGACCTCCAACGGGCGCGTCAGATGTGGCAGGCCCGGACCATTCCGGAGTGAGCGGATGGGCGCGTTCGGGGTCCTGCTGTCGCTGCTTGCGCACCGTCTCGCCGTTCTGTTCCCGCGGCGCGACGACGTGTGGGCGTTCGGCTCGCGCGGCGGAACCGGGTTCGAGGGGAACACGAAGTATCAGTTCCTGCACGTCGCGAACCGGGACGACACCGACGTTCGCCCCGTCTGGATCACCGAGGACGAGGACCTCGTCTCCGAACTCCGGGACGAGGGGTACGGCGCTCGCCGCGCGTCGAGCCTTCGCGGCATCTGGACGCTTCTGCGGGCCGGTCGAGTGTTCGTCACCGGGGCGCTGACGGACGTTCCGATCTGGCCCACCGGCGGCGCGGAGGTCGTCCAGTTGTGGCACGGTGTGCCGCTGAAGCGAATCTCGACCGACTCCGCGGCGTACGCCGACGCCTCGCTCCCGGACCGTCTCGCCAAACGGTACGTCTACCGCCAGTTCGACTGGGTGACGGTGACCTCGGCAGGGGTGTCGGAGCACTTCGCGTCGGCCTTCCGTCTCCCGCTCTCGCGGATGGCGGTAACGGGATACCCCAGGACGGACGTGCTGTGGCGGGACGTTCCCGGCGCGACGGTGGGGTTCGACGGGCGCGTACTGGACGACATCGCGGACTTCGACGCCGAACGCGTCGTCGCGTACTTCCCGACGTACCGAAACGACCCGGACCGCACACCGGCGTCCGCTCTCGACTTCGCGGCGCTCGACGCCTACCTCGCCGACCGCGACGCCGCGCTCCTGCTGAAGTTTCACCCCGCAGACCAACCCGACGTTGACCTCGACGACTTCGATCAGATCCGTCGGCTGCCGTCGGACGCGGACCCGTACCCGCTGCTGGAACACGTCGACGTGCTCCTGACGGACTACTCCTCTATCTACTTCGAGTTCCTCCTGCTCGACCGCCCCGTAGCGTTCTACGCGTACGACCTACCGGCGTTCGAGGAAGCGAACGGCCTCTACTTCGAGTACGACGAGTACGCGCCGGGACCCGTCGCTACCGACTTCGACGGCCTGACGGCCGCGCTGGACCGGTGTTTCGAGGACCCGTCCGCGGACGCCGACCACCGGCGGCGCGTCCGCGACGAGATGTTCGACCACCGCGACGGCCGGTCGGCGGAGCGGGTCTGCGCGCTCGTCGAGGACGAAAGAGACCGCTGAGAAAGCGCGGTTCTACGCCGCAGGCCTCCCCCTCGACACGCCGCCGTCCGTCCATTCTACACACTACTGTCCTCCCAGTCTCCTCTCTACTGCCCGCCGTTCTACTCCTCGCCGATCACGTGTTGTAACTCTAGTTACAACAGTTCTGCGTTCACTATCATCCTCACGATACCATTTAATCCGTGCTGTCGTACGGTCGGTCGGTAAATGGAACGCAAACCAGAGGCCGGGGGGATCCCACAGACGTTCGCGCGGTGTACCGAGTGCGGTACTATCTATCCCGCACAACTGACCGACGACGACAACCTGCGACCGGTCGGAACTGACGGTAGCTGTAGCTGCGGGAACGACGAGTTCGAACCTCCCGCTTTGCAGTAGCCGCCCCGTCTCTCGGAGCCCGGCGTTCGACTCGACGGCAGGCGGTTACGCCGTCGCGACGAAGACGCCGACGTCCTTCTCGGCTCGAAAGACGCCGTCCTCGAACCGCTCGGCGAACGCCTTCCGGAGAGGGTCGCGGTCCGACTCGTCGAACTCGTCGCGGGAAAGCGCGTACTCGACCAGCGGTTCGACCGCCGTCACTTCGAGAGCGTCGTCGTACGTCCGGCGCTCGACGCGTTCGAAGAACGGGTCGAGCTGTGCCGCCCCGTTTTGCAGGTCGAACCCCGCGGCCCGCGGCAGTGCCTCGCCGGCGATTTCGGCCATCACGTCGTACAGCGCCTGCATGTTCGACTCGCCGTTGGTCGACGCGTAGAGGCGACCACCGGAGTTCAGCACGCGACGGATCTCCGCGAACGCCGCCTCGCGGTCCGGGACGTGATACAGCATGTGGTTGGCGGTCACGATGTCGAACGTCTCGTCGCCGAAAGAGATGTTCTCGGCGTCCATCACCTCGAAATCGAACCCGTGCGAGCAGTCCGCGAGGTTGTTGCGGGCCGCTTCGACCATCCCCGGCGAGAAATCAGTCACCGTCACGTCTACCCCGTCCGGGATCCGCTCGCAGTTCTCGGACCAGAGCGCTCCCGGCCCGGACCCGAGCGTGAGGACGCGGCCCTCCGGCGGCAGGTCGAACTGGTCGAAGAGCCAGGGGTGGAGGTCGTGGTCCGCGGTGCTGTACCGCTCGTGGAGGGCCGCCCGCGCGTTCAGGTTCGATGCGTCCGCGTACTGCTCCGCCAGCGCGTCGGAGTCGTCCAGCCAGTCGCTCATCCGCGTTGGTTCGCCGTCGTTCGGGATAAAACTGGTTTACGCGAACGGTTCGAACCACACCGCCGCGACGAGGACGGCGAGAAACACGTACGATCCGCGAACGAGCAACATCGTGGCGAGTTCCGGTTCCGCGCGGCGGGCAACGAGTGCCACAGCGCCGAACGCGAGAACGGCGAGGACGCTGGACGGGGGGAACAGTTCCGCCGCGGAGAAGGCGACGACGGCGAGCAGAGCGGTCGCCATCAGCAGGAACGCGACCGTCCGCGCCCGCTCTTTACCGAGGAGGACGGCAACCGTCCGCTTGCGGATGGATCGGTCGTACTCGTAATCCTGCGCGTCGTCTATCACCTTGACGCCGGAGAGCAAGACGAGGAAGACGACGCCGAACGCGAGCGCCGTCGCGCCGACCGTGCCGGCCTGGACGTAGTGACCGCCGACGATGGCGAACACGATGCCGAGCGGGTAGCCCGTCGTCGCGGTCACGGGGTTCATGTCGAGTTGCGGCGCGTGGTGGTAACCGATGAGCCACGTCGGCAGGGTCACCAGCGCCGCGCCGACGCCGACGAGCGCCCAGAGGCCGGCGAGACACACCGCAAACAGGACGCAGACCCCCGCGAGAGCGGCCTTGCATCCGCGCTCGGTGAGCGGGTGGTCGTCGTCCTCGCCGCGGACGTGGAAGTCGACGTAGCCGTCCTTCACGTGGGCGGTGTACACCGCCGAGAAGACCGCGACGACGTGCAGTCCCGCGACGACCGGGGCGACGCCGCTCGCGAGGACGCCGCCGAACAGCGACGCCGCCAGCGGCGGGAGCATGAACACCGGATGAACCTGCGAAAGGAGCGCTCGAAGCGCCGGTTCCGGTCCGGTACCGCGGCGCGAGATGGCCATAGGTTCAACATGGACTCGACCGAACATAACGTTCGGGGCGTTCGGAGAATTCGACCGGACCCGTGGCCGGCTACACGGCCGGACTGACACTGAGCGGTTCGTTCCGTCAGCGAACCGCTCGCGTCGCCTCGCCCATGACCTCTAGCGCCTCTTTCAGCGTCTCGATGCCCGTCGCATAGGAGATGCGGGCGTAGCCCTCGCCGTGTTCTCCGAACGCCTCGCCGGGGACGACGACGACGCCGCGGTCGATACACTCGTCGACCCAGCCCTCGGGAACCTCCGGCATCGCGTAGAACGCGCCGCGAGGCGTCGGGGTGTCGAGGCCGATGTCCGCGAGGCCGTCGAGCAAAACGTCGCGGCGCTCCTCGAAGGCGGTCACCATCTCGTCGACGGGTTCCTGCGGGCCGGTGAGGGCCGCCTCTGCGGCGAACTGCGCCGGGGCGCTGGCGCAGGCCTGCATGTACTGGTGGACGCGGAGCATCCGCTCGATCCGCTCGTTGGACCCGGTCACCCACCCGAGTCGCCATCCTGTCATCGAGTACGTCTTCGAACACGCGCCGACGACGACGACGTTGTCGCTTTCCGCGTACGCCATCGGCGAGTGGTGTTCGCCGTCGAAGACGATGTACTCGTACACCTCGTCGGAGATACAGAGCACGTCGTGTTCGTCCGCGATCCGGGCGAACTCGCGGATATCGTCCTCGCTCTGGACCGCACCGGTCGGGTTCGCAGGGCTGTTGACGATGAAGACCGCAGTGTCGTCGGTGATCGCGTCCTCGACCGTCGCGGGGTCGAGAGTGAGGTCCTCGCGCAGTCCGACTGGCTTCGGCGTGCCGTCGGCGAGATGCGTCAGGGCGTCGTAGGAAACGAACCCGGGGTCCGGGAAGATAACCTCTTCGCCGGGGTCGACGTGAGCCTCGATCGCGAGGTGGAGCGCCTCGCTCCCGCCCGAGGTCGCGATGATGTCGTCGGTGTCGACCGAAAACGCTCCGTCGCGGTCGTACTTCGCGCTGATCGCCTCGCGGAGACCGATCGTCCCCTTGTTCGACGTGTAGGCGTCGGCGTTGCCGTTCTCGACGGCCTCGACGGCGGCCTGCCGAGCGTGGCTCGGGGTCGGGAAGTCCGGTTGCCCGATACCGAGGTTGATCGCGTCCTCGCTTGCAGCCTCGAACACTTCTCGTATCCCGCTCATCGACACCTGTTCGACCCGGTGTGAGAACTCCGTCATGGAGTATACCGATAGCGCCGCCCGCTTAACTGTTCGTGGTCCGCTCCCGTCACCGACGCGTGGACCGTCTCCCGTCAGCGATACGTGGTCTGGCTTCGGTCATCGACGAGTGACGGTCGTCCGGAACTCGAAACGTGCGCCACCGCCGGACTGCATCCGGTGCGTACCGCCCGCATCTCCGTCGAGCGCAGTTCCGCCGGTGGTAGCGTGTCGGCCGGTCTCGGAGTCACGTTCCCGGTCCGAGGTGTCCCCGGAGCCCCTGAGTAACCGGGCGGTGTCGGTTCGGTCGCCGTCCCCGCTCACCGTCGCCGACACCGACCACCCGTGCCCCTCGGCGATCCGCTTGACGATGTTCAGGCCGAGCCCGGTGCCGTCGTCCGCCGTCGTGTATCCCCGGTCGAACACCCGTTCCGAGTCCGATACGGGGATTCCGGGACCGTCGTCCTCCACGTAGAAACCCGCCCCAGTCGTGCCGACGCGCACCGTCGCGTCCGGACCCGCGTGTTCGACCGTGTTTCGGAAGAGGTTCTCGAATAGTTCCCGAAGGCGGGTGCCGTCGGCCTCGACCGTCGGGTCGCCGTCCGGCAACTCCAGCGTCGCATCGCCGGTGGCCACGCCGTCCCAGGCGTTCCGGGAAACCTCGACCAGCGACACCGTCTCCGGGTCGCTGACGACTTTCCCCTGGCGAGCGAGCGCAAGCAGTTCATCGAGGAGGTCCTCCATCCGGTCGACCCCCTCGCAGATCGCGTCGAAGTGCTCCGCTTCGCCCGTCTTTCGGGCGAGGTCCAGATGACCCTGAATGACGTTCAGCGGGTTACGCAGGTCGTGGCCGACGACGCTGGCGAACTCGTCCAGACGTTCGTTCTGCCCTCGGAGCGCCTCGATCCGGCGTTTGCGCTCGCTGATGTCGCGGATGACACCGACCGACCCCGCGTAGTTCCCGTCGTCGGTGAGGACTGCCACGTTGTTTTCGGTGAGTATCCGCTCGTCGTTCGCAGTGACGCTTTCCATCTCATAGGTCCCCCAGTCGCGTTCGTCGTCCTCGTACAGGTCTCTGAGCAGTTCGGTCCCGCGCTCGTAGTCCCCGTCGCCCACGAACTCGCTCGTGTGCGTCCCGACGATATCCGCACGGTCGTAGTCGAGATGCTCGGCCATTGCCTCGTTAGCCATCGTCACGACTCCCTCTTCGTCGAGGATGTACATCGGGTCGCCGACGGCCTCGACCAGCGTTCGGTAGCGGGCGAGTTCCCGCTCTCGTCTCTTCCGGTCGCTGATGTCGCGAATGACGCCGACTGACCCTGTGAGTTCCCCGTTGTCGTCGGTGAGGACGGCGAGGTTGTCCTCGTACTGCCGCAGTTCGCCGTCGGCGTCCGCGATTGCGAACTCCAGTCGCCCGCGCTTCCGGTCGTCGTCGCTGAGGATCTCCCCGATCAACGACTTCGCTTCCGCGACGGCGTCGTCGCCGATGCGTTCGCCGGGATGCGACCCAATGAGGGCCTCTCGCGACTTGTTCGTGAACTCGACGTGAGTCTCGTTGACCATCGTGATCCGCCCCTTCTCGTCGAGCGCGTACATCGCGTCGCCGGCCGTCTCGACGAGCGTCCGGTACCGTTCCAGTTCCCTGTCGCGGGCCGCCCGGGACGTAGTGATATCCCGGACACGGCCCCGGGCGACGCGCGGCGGATCGTCGACGCGGAAGTAGTCCGTAGCGCCAGCGTGTAACGCCTCGTCGACCCCCTCCTCTCCGTCGGTCACGAACAGAACGCCGGGGGCGTCGTCGGCGGTGGCGAGCGAACGGATCAGGTCCGTCGCCCCGTCGACGCCGTTCTCGACCAGAACGCCGTCGAAGCGGCCCGCATCGAGTTCGGCGCGCGCCTCCGCGGTGTCGTCGACTGTGACGGACCGGTCAACGGCCGCGGCGACGCCGTCCGCGACCCTCTCGTTGCCGACGACGAGGAGTCGCTGCTCCGAGAGAGCCATATGATGTTCTGTTCACACAAACCGGACCACGATAAATGGTGTGGCTGGCCGGGACCGTTCGGAACCGCCGCTCTACTCGCGGGCCTCGCGCAGTTCCTCGACGTGGTCCTCGATCCGGTCGAGCGCAACGTCGGCGTCCATGTAACCCTGTTCGTACTCCCCGAACACCGTGTCCGTATCGTCGAGAAACGTCTCAACTGCCGCTTCGAGGTCGCTCATGGTTCACAGTCGTTCCGCCAGACGCAAAAGAAACTACGATCGCAGTCGGCGATAGTTCGGCGGTCGACGGTCGGACCGGAGAGGCCCTAGCTCTCGCAAGTCAGTTCGGCAGTTCACCGACGCGGGTCGGCGAACACCGCGACACAGTTACAACGTTTCCCTCTCACTGGAACATTCGCAGCGGCTGAGCCTGCGAACTCTCCTGCTCGTTCGCTTCGCCCATCCGCTGTGCGAGTTGCTCCTTCTGGCTCTGGATCTCCTCGGCGCGGTCGACCAGGTCGGAGACGTTCGGGTCGATATCGGCGACCGGACCGATGCCGCGGTCGATAAGTACCCGCGCCGCCTCCGGGTCCGGGAACTGCGGGTCGCTCTCGACTATCAGACCGACGCCGTCGATGTTGCGCTCGGCCGCCTGCGATATCAGCGCGCCTGTCGGCCCCGCGATAGCCCCGTTTTCGGTCGGCGTACCGATGTCCAGGTCGTCGAGTATCCCGCCGGAGTCGCCCGTCGAGATGCCGAACATGTCCGGGGCACTCCCGTCTTTTTCGGCGGGGCGTCCGCTGAGGTACAGCGGCTTGGCGCCCGTCTCTTCGAGCCACGTCGTGACGCAGGTGGCGAAGTCGGTTGCGGTGTCCGCGGAGACCGGCACGTCGCTCTGGAGCGCGAGGAGGTTGCGCTCCCTGTCGGCGTACAGACGGACCGGCGGACGGACCGCCCGGTCGCCGTCCTGATAGACGCCGATCCGCGGGATGCCGTCGCAGTGTACGCTCGCGTAGTACTCCATGTCGAACTGTTCGACGATGTGGTCGGTCGCTATCTTCCCGACGAGACCGACGCCGGGCATTCCCTCGACCAGCCACGCTCCCTCGAAGTCGGCCTCGTCGCCGCGGAGTTTGACGTGCGCCATACACTGGACGTTTCGGGGACGAGTCTTAACCGTGGGGGTAGTCGCGAACCGCGGCGGGGAGGAGACAGCGGCCGCGAACGGTCGCTTCGAAACGCACTTGCGACCGCCGGGCGAATCCGCCGGTAATGGAACCACTGGAACGGTATCGCCCCATCGTCGACGATTTCGACGCTTTCCTCGACGCGTGTGAGCGGCCGCTCCCCTCGGCCGTCCGCGTCAACACGATCAAGTCGTCGACCGAGCGGGTTACCGCCGCGTTCGACGAGGCTGGCGTCGGCTGGGAGCAGGCCGACTGGAACGACCGCGTCATGACGGTGGAGACTGACCGCCCCGGCAACACCTGGCCGTACTTCCACGGCTGGGTCCAGGGCCAGGAGGAGGTGTCGTCGCTCCCCGCCGTCGTTCTCGACCCGAACCCCGGCGAGCGCGTCTGGGACGCCTGCGCCGCGCCCGGAAGCAAGACGACCCATCTCGCCGCCCTGATGGAGGACACCGGGACGCTCGTAGCCAACGACAACAACCTCGGTCGCCTCTCGGCATTGCGGTCGAACGCCGAACGTCTGGGCGTCTCGAACGTCGCCGTCACGAACCGGGACGCGCGGAACTTCTCGCTGAAACCGTTCGACGGCGAACCGTTCGACCGCGCGCTGGTCGACGTCCCCTGCTCCTGCGAGGGGACGGTTCGAAAGAACCCGGACACGTTCGACGAGTGGTCGTTAAACCACGTCCACAGCGTCGCGGGCGTCCAGAAGGGGATACTCCGACGCGCCGTACAGGCCACCCGCGAGGGCGGCACGGTCGTCTACGCCACCTGCACGTTCGCGCCAGAGGAGAACGAGGCCGCTCTCGACCACGTGATCGCCGAGGAGGACTGTCGCGTCGTCGAGATGGACATAGACATCGAACACGCGCCCGGCATCACGGAGTGGGAGGGCGACAGGTTCGACGACAGCGTCCGGAAGGCCGCCCGCATCTACCCCCACTTCCAGGACACCGGCGGGTTCTTCGTCGCGAAGTTGGAGGTGACGGCATGAGCGACGAACCACTGCGGACCGACGGCGGTCGGGCGGACGACGGCCGCACCAATGACGGCCAACAGTTCGACCGTCTCCCCGAGACGCCCGCGGACCGAGAAGTGGAGGGCCGCGCCTCCCGCCGAGAGGTCCTCGACTGGTGGGACGAACGCTTCGGCGTCCCGCCCGAGACGTTCGACGGGGTCACGTTCTGGGAGAAAGGCGCGGGGAAGGTCTGGGCGTTCGCCGGCGATGTCGACTCGCCGATCCGGATCGAGGGCCTCGGGCTGACGTTCATGCGGACCCGTCAGGAACACTGGAAGCCGACGACGGAGGCCGTCCAGCGATTCGGCGCTGACGCGGACCGGAACGTGCTCCGACTCTCCTCGGAGCAGGCCGAGCGGTTCGTCGCGGGAGAGGACCAGGAACTCGACTGGGACGGCGACTGGGGTTACCTCATCGCGGCGCACGAGATAGCCGGTGAGGACGCCCCGCTCGGCGTCGGCCTCTACCTGCACGGCGAACTCCGCTCGCGGATCCCGAAGGGGCGGCGGCGGGAGTTCTGAGCGGACGGGAAAGCGGTATCGCCCGCTCACCGCGGCGTCATGGTCAGCACGTTCACGAGCAAGGCGAGCAGTAGCGACCCAAGCAGCGACTCCACGCCGGCGAGAAAGCGCGCGAAGCTTCCGACCGGGCTGATATCGCCGAATCCGAGCGTGGGAACGTAACGACGCTGAAGTAGAGCTTCGCTGGTTTCCCGTCCTCGTCAGCGTGCCAGACGCACCGGTCGCGGTCTCCCCAGGTGGGACGCCAGCAGGTCGTCTCACCGACGTTTGGAATCGCTGTGACGTCGTGTACGTACCCACAGCGGTCCTCAAGCATGGGAAAAGCGAACCACGTTCTTCCCTATACCTGCCGGGGTCACTCGGACCGTTCGCGGACCGTTCCGCCGCCGAGTCCAGTCCACTCGACGCGGTAACCGAGGGTCGCGAGCGCCGCGCTGGCGTCGGTGATACCAGCCTCCTCGAGTACGGCGGTTGCCTCGTCGAGTTCCATCCCGGCCTCGATCCGCTCGCGGAGGTCCGACAGCACCGACGGGTGGACCAGCGTCCGTCCGACTCGCTCGTGGTCGGGAAACGCCTTGCCCTCTATCGCCGCCTCGCTGACGCCGTGGCGGTCGGCGAGCGTTTCCAGCGTCACTACGTCCTCTTCGGGGACGAGTTCGTCGGGGAGCGCCGCCGCACTCTCGGCCACGAGGTCGGTTTCGTACCGTCGGAGTGCGTCACGGACATCCTTGATTCGGACGGTCCCGGAGTAGAGGATCGCTCGATGGTCTCTCGCCTCGATCGCCTCGCCGACACCGAGGCTCTCGTCGGCGGCGACGAGCAGTTCCACGTCCTCGACGGCGTCCATCTGTGACAGTTTCTTCTCGACGTACTCGGGGGTCCAGAACCCCATTATCTCGAAGAACAGACGGAAGTTCGCGTGCTCGTACTCGAACGCGAAATCCGGGATCATCACGCGGGATCCGGCCGCCAGCGGCTCCGGTTCGCGGACGAGGTTCCAGTCCAGGTCCAGTGATTCGAACCGCGTCGCGAAGTCCGCCTCGACGCCGCTGTCGTAGGTGACGTCGGTCACCGGTTCCACGTCGAGGGGCCGAACGGGGTCGGAATCGGACAGCGATAGCTCCCGCTCCGTGCCCCGGTCGTCTATCGTCGCGGTCAGTTGCCACTCCCGAGCCTTCGCGACGGTGCGAAGCAAGCGAGCGAACCGCGTCCCGTAGCGCCGCGTCGACCGGAACAGGCGGGTCGGCCCGGTGACGACTACCTCGCGCTCGCCCGAGTCGGTTCGCAACACCTCGTACATCAGGCGGAGGCGCTTTACCGCGGAAACGAGCGCCTTCGGGTCCGAGGAACGCACGCGGACCTCCGTCGCGTCGAACAGGGCCGTCTGGGCCACCGAGAGGTTGTACTGCGCGATCAGGTCGTCCGGGTCCCAACGCGCGTCGAACGACGCGAGCACCTGGCGGTCCTCCCGGTCTGCGTAAAGCGCCGTCTCGACCGTTGCGGGGTCCGCACCCAGCGACTCCGCGGATTGGGACAGCGCCGCGTCTCGCTCCGCTTCAGCGACCACGCCGACCGCCTCCGCGGCGGCGAACGTTTCCCGACGCGCCCGCTCCGGGTCGACGCCCGCGCGCGTTTCGAACGTCGCCTCCCGCTCCAGCAGTTTCGCGAAGCCGCGGACGAGTTTGAAATCCTCGCTCTCGCGTTCGAGGTCGGTCAGGGCGTCCTGCAGGTCGCTCCGTTGCTCGCCGACGTGGCCCTGATAGGTTCCGAGAACTTTCGCGGCGAGCGGTCTGTGCTCGCGGCCGGCGAACTGCGGTCGGTAGCCCCCGCCGGCGCGCGAGACTCGAAGCAGGTCCTTCGTCAGCATCCGACCGGTAGTCGACGCGCCAGCGTCAAAAGCGGTCGGTCCGGGTCGCAAAGCATACGTCCCCCTGCTACCACGTGGCGGATATGAAACGGCGGGAACTCCTCCGGGCGCTCGGCGTCGCTGGCGTTGCGGGGCTCGCGGGGTGTGGCAAGAACCGCGACGAGTGGTCGGCACGCGAGGGGCCGCCCAAATCCGACGACTACCCCACCGCGTCCGAGTCGGGGAACGTCACCCTCAATCTGACTGCGACAGCCTCTCCCGGGGACGGTTTTACCTTCGTCGCCACGGATTACGGCGAGACGGACGACGGGTACCTCTCGGTCACGTCTACCGTCACGAACGAGACCGAAGAACCCCAGGCGGCCGTTCTCGTCTTCAAAGTGGTCGTCGACGAAACGACCTACGCCGAACGAGAGACTGTCCGCCTCGACCCCGGCGAGCGCGAGACCTACGAGTTCGTGTTCGACATAAAGCGCAGCGAATATCTCGAAGCGGACAGTAAGCGGATCGCCCCGAACTGGGAGCCCATCGAGGAGTGAGTTCGTCTCTGCTGCCGAAGCCGTACTCCGACGATACGCAAGCTCAGCGCGTCCTCTCACGTTCCGCTGAGACAAACTCATCGGCGGCGAGAGGCCACGCTAAGCACGTGACTTCTCACGTTCCGATGACACAAGGTCATCGACGGCGAGAAGCCACGCGCTCCTCCGCCGTTTCCTCGCTCACAATCTCGTAGAGGAGCGCTCGCCCTCCGTCCGCTTTCGGGCGCAGGATCCGTCCGAGACGCTGCGTGAACTCCCGCTCGCTGCCGCTGCCGGAGAGCACCACGGCGACGTTCGCATCCGGCACGTCGACGCCCTCGTCTAACACGTTCGACGTGACGATGCGCGAGTAAGTGCCGTCGCGGAACCGCTCGATGATCTCGCGTCGCTCGGCGGCGCTCGTGCGGTGGGTCACCGCCGGGATCAGGAACCGCTCCGAGATGCGGTAGGCGAGGTCGTTGTGGGCCGTAAACAGGATGACGCGGTCCTCGCGGTGGTCGTCGAGGATATCGGCGAGACGGTCGACTTTCCGCTCGCTACCCATCATGATCTCGCGAGCGCGTTGCTTGGCCAGTAACGCCTCGCGGGCCTCCGGGTCGTTCCCGGAGCGCTTGACGAGTTCCTGATAGTCGCTCCCGCTTCGCATCTGTATGTTCGACCGCACGAGGTAATCCGTGAAAACGTCCTGCTGGCGCTCGTACTCCTCGCGCTCGGCGTCGCTGAGCGAGACGGATATCCGCTTGACGTCGTACGGCGCGAGGTGGTCGCCGGCGAGTTCCTCCGGCGAGATGCGGTAGACGACGGGACCGATGAGTTCCTCTATCACCTCGTGGGCGTCGTCCGGTCGCTCGAACGTCGCCGTCAGTCCAATCCGCGGCGGTGCGGGGAGGAGCCGAGCTATCTCGCGGTACCCCTCGCCGCCGAGGTGGTGCACTTCGTCGAAGACGACGAAGCCGAAGCGGTTACCGATGTCGTCGGCCCGCAGGTACGCCGAGTCGTACGTCGAGACTGTAAGCGGTTCCAGCCGCTGCTCGCCGCCGCCGAGCTGTCCGACGGGGCGGTCGAACTCGGTTTCCAGTTCGCGCCGCCACTGCGTCACCAGGTCGATAGTCGGGGCGACGACGAGCGTCGGAACCGAGAGGGCTTCGAGCGCTTTGATCGCGATGACCGTCTTTCCGCTGCCGGTGGGCAGTTCGAGGACGCCGCGTTCGTCCGCATCCCGCCAGGCGTCCAGCGCGTCGGCCTGATACGCCCGGAGTTCGTACGCGGAGTCGAGGTTCGACAGCGGGTCGACATCGAGCACGCGGTCCTCGTACGTGACGCCGCGACCGTCGAGGCCCGCCAGCAGGTCGGCGTAGCGGAATCCCGGTGCGCGGCGGGTTTCCGACCGCGGGTCGCTCTCGACGAACGGCGGACACCACCCGTCACCCTCGATCCGAACGGTCCCGTTCTCGTAGCGAAGCGTGAGTGCGGCCACGCCCGCTCGTTGGCGCTACTGGTTTAAATCGGTCCCCGTCCGGTTCTGACGTGTCGGCCCTCCCCGGACCGGAGAGTCCACAGGCGTCTCTGCGACAGCGGGCGATGACTTACGGCCGTCAGTATGAAGTATTAAACCCGCCGGCCGTCTTCGTTCGGGCAATGAGCGAAGACGAGGGACCGGACGCCACGACGGGGGAACGAGACCCCGGCGCCGAGACGGAAGACGCGGAGACGGAACCGGAAGACGCCGAAGCGACGGAGTCCGAATCGGTGGGATCGGAACCGATAGAGTCTGAACCGGAGCGGTCAGCACCGGCAGAGTCCGAATCGACGGACCGCGAACTCGGAGGGGCAGAACCGACGCTGAGTGACCTCCCGGACAGGGTCGCCGAGTACGACGACGAACTCGGAGCGGAGGTCGGCGCACTGCTTTCGAAAGCGGTCGAACTCGACGAACGGGTGGACGAACTGGAGTCCGCGACCGAGGAGCGCGACGAGGAGATCGAGGACCTAGAGGACCGCCTGAAACGCAAGCAGGCGGACTTTCAGAACTACAAGAAACGCGCGAAGAAGCGCCAGGACCAGATCCGCGACCGCGCGACTGAGGACCTCGTCGAGCGACTACTCGACGTTCGGGACAACCTGAAGCGGGCCGTAGACGAGGACCACGACGACGTCGAGAGCATCCGCGAGGGCGTGAAAATGACGCTGAAGGAGTTCGACCGCGTGCTCGACGGGGAGAACGTCTCCGAAGTCGACCCGGAACCGGGCGAGGCGGTCGACCCCCAGCGACACGAGGTGATGATGCGCGTCGAGAGCGACCAACCGGAAGACACCATCGCCGAGGTGTACAAACCCGGCTACGAGATGGGCGAGAAAGTCCTCGAAACGGCGCAGGTCACCGTCAGCGACGGGAGCGGCGGGAGTGCCGACGTCGAGGCAGATCCGGACGCCGACGAGAGCGAACCGTCCGACTCGAACGGCGATTCCGTCGAGAAAACGGACGGCGGCGAGGTGGACGCCGACGAGGAGGCAGAAGCGATCGAACTCGGCGGCGAAATCGAAGGGTCCGACGACGCGGACGAGCGAGGGACCGGCGACGTTTCGGAGGCGAGCGACAACCAGATTAGCGACGCGATAGACGGGAGCGACAACTGACAGCGCGTATATAAGTCGAGGGGGTTCGACTCCCCACGGATTTCTTTAATCCAGACGCTGCGTCGTAGTTTTATTCGGCAGTTCAGGGTGTGTAGCAAGGTTTAAACCAACGAGTGAGCAAGTACTGTTCAAGATGGCGAGTAACAAGATTCTCGGAATAGACTTGGGTACGACAAACAGTGCGTTCGCAGTGATGGAAGGCGGTGACCCGGAGATCATCGTCAACAGCGAAGGGGAACGAACGACGCCCTCCGTCGTCTCGTTCTCCGACGACGGCGAGCGACTCATCGGAAAGCCAGCGAAGAACCAGGCCGTCCAGAACCCGGAACGGACGATCCAGTCCATCAAGCGCCACATGGGGGAGGAGGACTACACCGTCGAGATAGACGGCGAGGAGTACACGCCGGAAGAACTCTCGGCGATGATCCTTCAGAAGATCAAACGAGACGCCGAGGAGTATCTCGGCGACGAGATCGAGAAGGCCGTCATCACGGTCCCGGCGTACTTCAACGACCGCCAGCGTCAGGCGACGAAAGACGCCGGCGAGATAGCCGGCTTCGAAGTAGACCGGATCGTCAACGAACCGACGGCCGCCTCGATGGCGTACGGTCTCGACGACGAGTCCGACCAGACCGTCCTCGTCTACGACCTCGGTGGCGGAACGTTCGACGTCTCTATTCTCGATCTCGGCGGCGGCGTCTACGAAGTCGTCGCGACGAACGGCGACAACGACCTCGGCGGTGACGACTGGGACGGCGCTATTATCGACTGGCTCGCCGACGAGTTCGAGGACGAACACGGCATCGACCTGCGCGAGGACCGCCAGGCTCTCCAGCGACTGAAAGACGCCGCCGAGGAGGCGAAGATCGAACTCTCATCGCGCAAGGAAACCGAGATAAATCTGCCGTTCATCACGGCGACCGACGACGGCCCCATCCACCTCGAAAAGTCGATGACTCGCGCGAAGTTCGAGTCGCTCACGTCTGACCTCATCGAGCGGACGGTCGGTCCGACGGAGCAGGCCCTCGAAGACGCCGGCTACGACGAGAGCGACATCGACGAGGTGCTGCTCGTCGGCGGGTCGACCCGAATGCCGCAGGTCGAGGAGCAAGTCGAGTCACTCACCGGTCAGGAACCGAAGAAAAACGTCAACCCGGACGAGGCGGTTGCACTGGGCGCGGCAATCCAAGGCGGCGTCCTCTCCGGCGACGTCGACGACATCGTTCTGCTCGACGTGACGCCGCTTTCTCTCGGTATCGAGGTCAAGGGCGGTCTGTTCGAGCGCCTCATCGAGAAGAACACGACGATCCCGACCGAGGAGTCGAAGATCTTCACGACCGCGGCGGACAACCAGACCTCCGTCCAGGTCCGCGTGTTCCAGGGCGAACGCGAGATAGCCGAGGAGAACGAACTGCTCGGCGAGTTCCACCTGACCGGCATCCCGCCGGCCCCCGCAGGGACGCCGCAGATCGAGGTGACGTTCTCCATCGACGAGAACGGCATCGTCAACGTCTCCGCCAAGGACCAGGGCTCCGGCGAGAGCGAGGAGATCACCATCGAGGGCGGTGCCGGACTGTCCGACGAACAGATCGAGGAGATGCAGGAGGAAGCCGAGGAACACGCCGAAGAGGACGAGCGCCGCCGCGAGCGCATCGAGGCCCGTAACGAGGCCGAAGCGTCGGTCCAGCGCGCACAGACCCTGCTGGAAGAGAACGAGGACGAAGTCGACGCGGAACTCCGCGAAGCGATCGAAGCCGAGATCGAGAACGTCGAAGCCACCCTCGAAGACGACGACGCCTCCAAGGAGGAAATCGAGGACGCTACCGAGACCCTGAGCAAGGAACTTCAGGAGATCGGCAAGCAGATGTACCAGCAGCAGGCCCAGGCCGGCGCAGGCGGCGCTGGCGGAATGGGCGGCGGCCCGGCCGGCGGTCCCGCGGGCGGCCCCGGCGGCGCGCCCGGCGACGACGAGGAGTTCGTCGACGCGGACTTCGAAGACGTCGACGAGAACGACGACGACGAGCAGTAGCGAGTCGAGTCGTTCTCGTCGGCTCGGGAGAGCTTTGCTCTCCCGGTGTCTTCGGGAGTGAGAGAAACGAGCGACCGAAGGCTGGAAGCATCTCCGATGCTTCCGAGTCTGAAAACGTGAGCGGAGCGAACTTTTTCAGTTAGGCGACGACGACGAGCAGTAGCGAGTCGTCCTTTCCGATATCGCCGCGGAGGCGTCATACTGTCGGATAGAACTTCGTGACGAGATTCGACGTTCCAGGGTGTCGAAGTTCTTCGTGGGCTTCGCCCGACAGTATCAGTAGTTCGCGATGCGAGGAGAGACCAGATATGTGACGGAACCGTCGCCCTCGGCGAACTCGAAATCGGCGACGAGCGGTTCCTCGGTGCCGATCTGGACGTCGACTTCCGTTCCGTTGGGCATCTCTCGATTGATAGCCGCCAGATACTCTACTGAGAACAGCGAGTGTGCGTCCGCCGGCGAAAACTCGACGAGTTCGTTCGCGTCCTGCGCAAGCGACACGTCGTCGGTGTCGCCCTCAGCCTCCGCGTAGAACGTTTCCGCAGATTCGTCGATACCGAAGGCGATCTGGTCGGAGACCATCTCCCCTGCCTTGACGGCGCGGCCGATCTGTTCTGCTGCGAGAACGACCTCTCCGGGGGAATCGAGGGCGAGATCCGTCCGGTCGGGCGGCGACCGGATCGTTTCGGGATCGAGAAGCCCCAGCGTGTATTCGAGATCGTCGATCGTGATCTGTAGGGTTCGCGTCTCGGCGTCGAGTTCGAACCGCACGAACTGGTCGCGGTCGGCGAGCCCGACTATCTCGTCGAGGCGCGTGAGATCGACGCCGAGACGGCCGCCGGTGGCCTCGTACGACTCGAACGCGGCGCTCCCCAACTCCAGGTCGACCGCCGCCACAGTCGCGGGATCGATAGCTGTGATCCGAACCCCGTCCGCGTCGAGGTGGAGGCGACACTCGTCAACCAGCGCGTGGACGAGCGCGATGCTCCGCTGTATCGTGTCGGCGCGTACGATCGCATGGAAGGCCTGATTCGAGTGATTGGCAGTTCGAGTTTCGGTTTCCGGTTCGGTCATACTAATCTCGTGACGGCACCCCTAAACATAATAACTTTGTAAGATATCTAGTGGATAATCTAGAATAGGTTATCTATATATGTGTGAACGCATTCTTATAATCTGTATCCGGTTATGAACGGAGATAGTCGTGACCGCGGTATTCTCAGTCAGGCGGACAGAGCGTACCTCCGCGGCGAGGCGGATCTCGCCACCGTGCAATCGGAGCGAAACACCCGAGCCCGGATCCGAGACCGGATCTACGACGCCGTTCTCGATTTCGAACTCGTCGTCGGCGAACTGACGGACCACGACCGGAAACTCATCTTCGAGAAGCGGCTGGCTGAGACGGAGGGGACCGAAGCGTTCGATGCGCTGGTGTCGGCCGTCGCCTTTCTGTATCAGGCGACGGGCGATACCGAACTCGACTTCGAAACGGTGTTGAAAGAGGGGATCAACGTCGCCGAGGCGACGGACGAACGCGTCGCGACCGTCGATTTCGACCTGACTTTCCGGAGTCTCACCGTCGAGCAGTTACGGAACAAGCTGGATAGCGGCGAAGAGCTATCGCTCACCGAGATCGCGTATTTACACGACAGCGACGAGGTCCGGATGGACGAACTGGCGCGGTATTTCGGTGACTCCGATGCTGTGACATCCGAGATCGACGACGGACGGATACAGTCCAAGGTGACGAATTTCTGAGCCCTGGCGGAGAGGGTCAGCACGACGGTGTTGACAACTGAGATGCTCTCTCCGCGTCTCTGGAGGAAACGACCGGCTCGGTATCCGGTCGCCCCCTCATTCAACGGTCGCATGGAACACGTCTTTCACTGGGAACCGACAAATACCAACAGATGAACGGCATCCTCGTCTCGCTTGCACTTGCAGTGGTCGCGACGGGCGTCATCTGGAAGGGGAGCGAACTCCTCGAAGGGTCATCTGAACGCCTCAGCAAGTACTACGGGTTGCCCGTCGCCGTACACGGCGCTATCGTCGTCGCCGTCGGGTCGAGCTTTCCCGAACTGAGTTCTGTCGTGATCAGCACGCTGGTCCACGGCGAGTTCTCCCTCGGCGTCGGGGCCATCGTCGGGAGCGCCATCTTCAACCTCCTCGTGATCCCGGCGCTCTCCGCGCTGTTTAGCGACCAACTCGAAGCGACCCGCGACATCGTCCACAAGGACGCCCAGTTTTACATCATCAGCGTTCTCGTCCTCTTTATCGTGTTCGCGCTCGGAGCGACGTACGTTCCCGGCGGGACGAACGGGGCCGCGATACTCACGCCGCCGCTCGCCGCCATTCCGCTCGCCACGTACGGCGTCTACGTCTTCCTCCACCAGCAGGACGCAAGCGACCACGCGGCTACCGAGGTCGTCGACGTGAATCTGCTTCGGGAATGGGCGACGCTCGCGGGGGCGCTGGTCCTCATCGCAGTCGGCGTCGAAGGGATAATCCGGGCGGCGCTCACTCTCGGAGCGATCTTCGACACGCCGAGTTTCCTGTGGGGGATAACCGTCATCGCCGCGGCGACGAGCCTTCCCGACGCGTTCGTCAGCGTTCGCGCCGCCGCGAACGGCGAGGACGTCACCAGTCTCACGAACGTCCTCGGGAGCAACACGTTCAACCTGCTCGTCGCCATCCCCGTCGGCGTCCTCCTAGCTGGATCGGCGACTATCAACTTCCTCGCGGCGATCCCGACGATGGGGTTTCTCGCGTTCGCGACTATCGTTTTCATCGTGTTCACCCGCACGGATCTCGAACTGACCGACAACGAGGCCATTGGCTTCCTGGGCCTGTACGCGCTGTTTCTCGCGTGGATGGTCCTCGAATCGGTCGGCCTCATCGAAACCGTACAGGGGATCTAAAGGGAAAACAGTTCACCCCCGAAGGTGACAAAGGTCGTCGTTACTTGTGGATCCGCTCCCCCTGGTGGAGTCGCTCGGCGATGGTGAACGTCTGCTCGGCCGAGCGCCGCGTGGGGAAGTGCGCGGCCATGTAGCGCGCCGGGGCCATCAGATACACGCTCGCTTCGTCGGGGTCGTCCGCGAGGTCGAACTGCTCGAACCCGGCTTCGACGTGCTGGAGCGTGTGGAACCCGGCGTCCTCACGGAGGAGTCCCCGCCCGAGCGTCGCCTTGAGCGCGGCGGGGTCGCCGTCGGCCGCGAGGTAGTCCGCGACGAGTCGGCCGGCGGTGTCGACTTCGCCCTCCTTGTCGAACGTCTCCAGCAGTTTCTCGGGGATTGTTTCCGGGTCCGCGTCGGGGTCGCCGTCCGGTATCGGCGCGGGCGGCGTGTTGAGGAAGCGGTCGAGGTAGACGCTCATCGCGCCGTGGAGCGCACCGCGGTAGAGCGCGGGCGCGTCGACGCGCCGGGCCCCACCGTGGACGCCGTTGCAGTAGCTGAACGTGTGATGGACCGTGTTCCAATCGTTGAACTCGTTGGTGGTCGCGAACTGAACGACCCGCGTCGCCGCCGCGAACGTGACGCGAGAGGCCAGTTGCTCGGCGGTCGCGCCGTTCCGGATAGCCCCGCGAACGGCGTCGACGATATCGTGCGGGTCGTCGGAGAGCAACCTGTCGACGAACCCCGCTTGCGGTTCCCAGCCGCCGGCGTCCCGCGCGTCGAGCAGGTCGGGGAGGTCGCCGTGAAACTCGAACACCAGTTCGCCCAGATCGATCGGCTGTCGCCACTCGGACTGCTCCTCGCTGCGGCGCGCCTGCGTGAACCGCGGGACGAGCGTCGGAACGGCCTGCTCGGCGTGCTCCCACCCGACGTGGTCGAGGGTCTCCAGCGCCTTGTTGACGAAATCGAGCGTGTGGCCGGAGTCGAGGTAGACGTGGTCGGTGCCCGCGGCGTAAAGTATCTCCGCGATTTCCGGCGGGTCGAGCGTCGCCACGGCGGTGCGGAGGCAGCGCTCCGCGCCGTCGTCGTCGCGTACTTCGACGGTTTTCCGGAACCACTGTTTCAGGCGGTCCTTCGAGAGGTCGGGGTTGGAAAACGTCGGTTGTTCGAACCGCGGCGGTTCGCCGCTGGTGTCGTCCGCGACTTCGAGCAAACCCCGGTAGAGCGCCCGGCGGCGGTCCTCGGGGCGAACGTCGTCGTACACGTTCGCCATCGCGCCGAGGATGACGAGGCCCGGCCCCCACCCGTCAGCGCGATACTCCGTGCCGAACTCCAGTCCGATTCTGACGAGGTCTGTGTACGGGACGTGCCGGGACGATGTCCCGGGGCTCGACGAGCTATGCTCGTCGGTGTCGTCCGCAAGCAGGCCGATGACGGATTTGGCGATGACGAGGCGGAGGTCGTCGCGGAGTCCGGCTTCCAGACGGTTCTGCCAGTGTTCGACCGGCGGTTCGTCGGGTTCAGGATACGGGTCTACGTACACGTCGCCGTCCCGGACCTCGACCGGGTACGTCTGGACGTCGTCGGCCCACGGGTCGAACGTGTCGCCGCAGGAGAGTTCGAACCTCGCGTGATGCCAGTGGCAGGTGAGTATCCCGTCCTCGACGGTCCCTTTCGCCAGCGGGAACCCCATGTGCGGACAGCGGTTGTTCACGGCGCGGATCTCCCCCTCGTGGTGGAACAGCGCCATCGGTTGTCCCTCGACCGTGGTCACCGCCCGACCCTCCTCGACGAGGTCGTCGTGGTCGGCGACGCGGACGTACTCTGCTGATTCGGTTGCCATACGTCACCATACCGCAAAGACGGATATCAAGGTTCCCTGAAGGGCGTTTACGTAGAGACTTTGACAATTCTCCTGACGGTCCCGAGCCAGTCTTTTCAAGTAGCTCAACCGTATAGGATCGCTCAACTGATGAGCGAGGATTTCTACGATGTTCTCGGCGTGAGTACGGACGCGTCCGAGGAGGAGATACAGAAGGCCTACCGCGAGATGGCGAGCAAGTACCACCCGGACGTCAGCGACGAACCGAACGCCGAGGAGAAGTTCAAGAAAGCCAAGAAGGCGAAGGAAGTGCTCACCGACGAGGAGAAGCGCCGCGCGTACGACCGCATGGGCCACGAGCGGTTCGAACAGGCCGAGAAACGCGGCGGGTTCGACGAAGGCCGCGGCGGGGGCGCTGGCGGACCCTTCGGCGGTGGCGGCGGCCCGTTCGGCGGCGGTGGGGGCGCGGGCGGCATGGGCGACATCTTCGAGCAGTTCTTCGGCGGCAGCGGCGGCGGCGGCAGACGCGACCGACCGCGACAGGGGTCGGACCTGCGGACGCGCCTCCAGATAGACCTCGAAGACGCGTACGAGGGCGTCGAAAAGGCAGTCACCGTTCGCCGACCGGAGCGCTGTGACACCTGTAACGGCGAGGGTCATCCGCCGGGAACCGAGAGTCAGACCTGCCCCGAGTGTAACGGTCGCGGGCAGACGACGCAGGTTCAACAGACGCCGCTGGGCCGCGTCCAGCAGACGACGACCTGTCCTCAGTGCGAGGGCGAGGGCGAACTCTACGAGGAGACCTGTAGCGACTGCCGCGGCCAGGGGAAGGTCCGCCGCGAAGCGTCCCTGTCGGTCGAGGTCCCCCCAGGGATCCGCGACGGACAGACCCTCCGGATGGAAGGCGAAGGCGCGCCGGGCGAGAACGGCGGGCCGAACGGCGACCTCCTG
Source organism: Halostella sp. PRR32 (assembly GCF_034808085.1). Classification (NCBI taxonomy): domain Archaea; kingdom Methanobacteriati; phylum Methanobacteriota; class Halobacteria; order Halobacteriales; family Natronoarchaeaceae; genus Halostella; species Halostella sp. PRR32. The sequence continues at coordinate 398,527 of NZ_JAXHGL010000003.1, read as the reverse complement.
ATCGAGGTGTCCGTCGCCGACCACCCCGACTTCGAACGCGACGGCGACGACCTCCGCTACCACCACGCAATCTCGTTCCCGCAGGCGGCGTTCGGCGACACGGTCACGGTTCCGACGATGGAGGGCGACGTCGAACTCGACGTGGACGCGGGAACCCAGAGCGGAGAGACGTTCCAGCTGGAAGGGAAGGGGATGCCCCGCCTCCGTCGGCGCGGCCACGGCAACCTCTACGTCACGGTGCAGGTAGTGACGCCGGAGAGCCTGAACGAGGAACAGCGCGAGGCGCTCGAAGCGTTCGCCGAGGCCGGAGGCGAGGAGATAGATGTCGAACAGGGGTTCTTCGAGAAGATCAAGAACTCGTTTTGAACGCCTCAGCCGCCGTCACGATCCCCGGTTTGATGCTCTCTACTGTCCGTTAGGCGACGTGTAACAAAGGTAGGTGGTTCCGGATCACCTGCTGCCGGATGTCACAGTACATGCACGAACCGGACCCGTCGTCGGAGCAGAGTTTCCTCGTCGCCGGACCGTCCGGTACGGGGCAGCGAGAACTGGCGTTCGACGCGCTCTCCCAGTGCGAGACAGTCGTCGCTGTCGCACCGGAGCAGGCGGCCACTACCGTCGGGTCCTGGTATCGGGGCCGTACTGCGGAACTCGTCACCATCGATCCGGCCGAGGGGGGAGGGGGGTCGATGGGGCTCTCGGAACTGGGCGTTTCGGTGTCAGAGGCGATCGAGGAGGCGAACGATGCGGGCGTCTGGGTTGCCATCGACGAACTCCCGGGACTCGTTCCGGAGTGCGACCTCTTCCCGCTTTTCGCCTTCTTCGACCTGCTCCACCGTCGCATTGCCGACGACGGTACCCAACTCGTCTGTACTGTCGACACGCATCGGCTACGGCCGGACGAACTACGAACCCTGGAACAACTGTTCGACTGCCGACGCGTCACGCGTTCCGACCGCGTCGCCGAGCAGACTGAACCGCGGTAGCGTCCCGGCGCGCTTTTCTCGGCCCCGTCCCAAGCCGCAGGCATGGAGACGCTCGACGATCTGGTCGCTCGTGACCGGCGGAGCGAGGCGACCGCGCTCTCGATAGCTGACGGGCCGACGTACGACTACCACCGCTTCTGTACGACGGCCTGGAAGACGGGCAACTTCCTGCGCCACCAGGGTGTCAGGGAGAGCGTTACGGTGTTCGTCGCCGACGACGAGGCCCCGCAAGCGCTACTCTCGTTTCTCGGCACTGCGCTACTGGGCGGCGTGACGTTGTTCGACAGCGTCTCACGCTGGAACGACGGCGAGACGAGCAACCTCCAGGCGCTCGTCCTCCCGGGGGCCGATGCCGACGACGCCGCGGTACCCGCCGGAACGAACCGCGTCGGCTACGGGACGGAACCTTCGGACCCGGCCGTGGCGCACTTCGAGCGGGACGTCTGGAGCGAGAACCCGTCGTTCCCTCCGGTCGAACGGGACCCGACCGCGCCGGTGTTGACGACGGGTGACGCGACCTACTCCCACCGCGACCTGTTCGAGGCGGCGGAGCGGATCGTCGACGGCTACGAACTGACCGCGGACGACCGCGTCGCCGTTCGCGCGCCGTTTTCCGACCCGGGCACTGTCGTCGCGGGCGTCGTCGCGCCGTTGCTCGTCGGCGGGGCAATAGCGTTCGACGGCGCGGACGGCACGAAGGTGGACGCGACGGCCTCCGTCGCGGGAGACGACCAGAGCGACCGGGCGATCCCGGTCGAGGAAGCGCGACCGCGGTAGTCGCCGCAGAACGGTCGAGGACGCGCGACGCCGTCACCGCGCGGTCACTCGTCTAACCCATCGATCAGTGCCTCTAACCTGTCGATGTGGTCTTCGAAGGCCGTCTCGCCCCCGTCGGTCAGCCGGTAGGTCGTCTTCGGTTTGCGGTCGACGAACTCCTTCTCGACTGCGACGGCGTCCGAGTCCTCCATCGTGCCGAGGTGACTGGCCAGATTCCCTTCCGTGATCCCGAGTTCCTCCTGTAGTTCGGTGAACCCTGTCTCGCCGTGTCGGTAGAGGTAGGCGAATATCTGCAACCGAGTCGGCTGGTGGACGAGTTTGTCGAACTCCATGGGCTCACTTGGTCAGCGCGTACGCGGCGACAGAGTGGATCAGAAACAGGACACCGAACAGCGCGTAGCCGGTTAGCTGGAGGTATCGAGAGTGGGGTAACAGCGCACCCAGTACGAGCATCCAGACCCCGCCCGCGTAGAACGGTAACCTGTCGCGCCGCCGGATCCGTTCGGCTTTGAGTATGTTCCCGGCGACGAGCAGTCCGAGTCCGAGAAAGATCAGCACGTGACTGAAGTAGTGCGCGCCGCGGGCGGCACCAGTGGAGTTTTCGGCTATCAGCGGCCCCAGCGAGGTCCACATGGCGTGGAGCGAAACTATCAGCGCGGTCAGAAGGATCCACCAGTCGAGCCCCGACGAGGAGCGTTCGGTCGACGCATTCGAGACGAGTCGCCACTGTGCTACCGCGATGACGCCGACCATGCCGTACCAGAGAGCGATGTACGCGGCGTTGGGCAGGTCGGCGGTGAACGCGACGTTCGTGATGATGGCCGTGAGACCGATGACGACGCCGTAGACCAGCCACATCCGGCGCTGGCCGGGGTATCGCTCCTCGATTCCCATCGCGCCCTTGATCTGGTCCAGTTCGCGCTGCAGGTCCTGGGGGTCGACGTCCTGTTCTGACATGATGTGCCGTCAGTCGCTTCGCCGGAGGTTGCGGGGGACGCAGTATGATTGTTCCGCTTCGATCGACCTGACACGACGCCGCGGCCCACCCAGAAAACACGGACGCGGGGATCGACCGTGGCCGCGGTCGCAGCCGTCGTCGCCTATCAGTTCGTCTCGCCGTCGAGGTGGACGTGGTAGTTGAACAGGTCGGTGTACGTCGGATCCGCTGTCGTCACACGGGCGCTACCGGAGGACTCGGCGTCGGCCAGGACGGCTTTGATGTCGCTTACGTCGCTCTCCGGGTCGAGGAACCCGCGGGCCTCCGCTCCGGCGTGAAACAGTTCGCCACCGACGAAGTGGTCCTTCGCGGCGGTGGCCGCACGCGGTCCGGCAACGCGGACGACAGGCGGTACCGACGCAAGCAGTTCGTCCGGAGGACCGGTCGCGGTCACCGTCCCGTCGACCATGAACGCGATACGGTCGGCCAGTTCGGCGTCCTGTGGACGGTGGCTCGCGATGACGAAGGTCTTGCCCTCGTCGTTGGCGTCGAGGATGCGGTCGTGGAAGCGCTGGAGCATCGCGAGGTCGATACCGGCCGTGGGTTCATCGAGCAGGTAGAGCGGCACGTCGACGCTGAGCGTGAGTGCGAGTTCGAGTTTCCGGGTCATCCCCTCCGAGTAGTTCTCGACGAGTTTGTCGAGGTCGTCTTCGAGTTCGAACGCCGCGACGTCCTCACGCCAGCGGTCGGTAAAGCGAGGATGCAGACGCGAGTAGAACCGAGCGTTCTCCCGTCCGGTGAGGCGTCCGATACTCATCGCGTTTTGCAGCATGAAACTCAGCGTCTCGCCGCCGTCCTCGCCGATAGTTCGTCCGTCGACTGTCACCGTTCCCGAGGAGGGTCGCGAACTCCCGGCGAGACACGACAGCAGCACGGTCTTACCGACTCCGTTCGGGCCCATGAGCAGTAGGATCTCGCCGGGTTCGACGGAGAGGTCGACGTCGTCGACGACGCCGTCGTTGCCGAACGACTTCCGGACGCCTTCGGCGCGGAGCGCGGGGGTACTCACGGCAGAACACCCCGTTTGTAGATCAGACGACGCATGATCCCGAGTGCCAGGAGGAAGCTCCCAGCACCGTACGCCGCGAGCAGACCGACCCACCGGGGACCGGCCGGCACCGGCGGCGGCGTCATGCCGGACGCCCCCCAGTTCGAGATAGTCGTTAGATGATAGTTGAGAAACCGGTTGGGAAGGGTGTTCGGGAGGTAGTTGAGAAGCGTCGCGTCGGCGGCGAACATGGACGGTTCGGCACCGTTGAACCCCGTAACGAAGTAAAGCACCAGCGCGGCGACGGTCGAGATGACAGTCGCGTAGCGGGCGTCACTCAGGACAGCCCCGAGAAGGAGTCCGAGCGTCAGCCAGGGGACCGCGAAAGCGATGAACGCCCCCAACGCGAGCGGTAACGATGCAGGGTCGCGGAGGCCGTACTCGGCACCGGTCAGGACGCCGATGCCGAGCATCACGAGAAACGCCGAGAGCGCGACTATCACGCCGGCCAGAATGCGACCGACCAGGTCGGCAGTGGGTGAGACGGGAAGCGACCGGAACTGCTCGTACCGACCGGCCTCGATGTCGTTGACCAGTAACTGCGCGAACACGCTGATGCAGACGATGATCGTTGTGAACGTCCCGAACCCGATCACGACCGCACCTTTCACCTGGCCGAGAAGTTCGTCGGGAACGGTGCTCAGATCGATAAACAGCGCGAGGTTCAGGAGGTAAAACACAGCGGGAAAGCCGACCGACCAGGCCAGCATTACGCGACTCCGGGCTATCTCCCGCAGGTATCGTTCCGTGAACGCGTGGACCTGGCTGGCCCACCCGCCGTCGTGCGATGTCTCGTACGTTTCCACTGCCATGAGCCTACCGTCACGATCGGTCTGGCTCACAATAAAGTTTGTGCTGTAATCTACTTTGTTCTACAAAGTAGGCTATCAGCGGCGCTACGGGCGGTTTCGTCGCGCCAGAAGCAATGGGAGCGGTCGACGACGCGTCGCCGAGAGAAAACGGCACGCCCTCGATCAGTACGGCAGGACAAACAACACGACGGCGAGGAAGGGGATCAGCGCGATGAGCATCGCGATGGCGTAGCCGAACATCTCGCGGGCTTTGATGCCCGTGATAGCGAGTAGCGGGATCGCCCAGAACGGGTTGAACAGGTTCGTGTGAGCGTCGCCGACGGCGTAGGCCATCGTCGCCTTGCCGACCGGAACGCCGAGGTCCTGTGCCGCCTCGATCACGGACGGTCCGATGACTATCCACTCGCCGCCGCCGGAGGGGACGAACATGTTCACGACTGCGCCGGTGATCCAGGCGATGACGGGGTACGTCGCCGGTGTCGACACCGCGAACAGCGTTTCGGCGATAGTCTCGGAGAGGCCGGACGCGTTCATCATCCCCTGGATACCCGCGAAGAAGGGAAACAGCAGAATGATGCCGGCGGCGGCCTCCGCGGCCTCGCCGAACCGCTCGCGGTAGAGCGCCGGGCGCTGGTAGATCAACAGGCCGGAAAACAGGAACGCGAAGTTGACGACGTTGAGGTTCCACCCGTCTAGCCCCTGGGTTGCCAGCGTGTAGACGACCATCGCGACGCCGGTCAGCGCGATCACTCCGCCCAGGATACGGCTGTTGTCGATCCGTTCGGCGGGGACCGGTTCGGCAGCGGCCGACTCGTCGTCGACCGCCTCGCCCCCGTCAGAGCGGTCCTCAGAGGAGGCTTCCGGACCGTCGGACCGCTCGCCGCCGTCTGATATCGTGCCGAACAGTTCGGTCTCCGGAACGAACTCCGTGATGCCCTCGGACCGTTCCGGACCAGGCGTCAACAGGTACAGTACGGCCGCTGCGAAGAGGATCGAGAGGGCGGTCAAGGTCAGCGCGTACGCGCTGAATATGGTTTGGCTGGTGGGGACGACACCGCCGAGGATATCGAGTTCGACGAACTCGTTGCCCGGCGTGTTGAGAAGCAACGGGGCGGACCCGGACAGACCCCAGTGCCACGTCAGGCCGAGACCCATGTACCCCGCCACGCACAACAGCGGGTAGTGGACCTCGATTCCCCGTTCGTGGGCGGCCTTGCCCATCTCGCGGGCGAAGATAGCGCCGACGATAAGACTCAGTCCCCAGTGGATCCACCCTAGCACCATCGCGAACACGCCGACGAGAACGACTGCCTGCTTGCCGTCGTTCGGTATCGCCGCCAATCGCTGGAGCAGGTCGTTGACCCGTGGGTGATACGCTATCACGAAACCGGTCATGAGGATGAGTACCATCTGCATCGCGAACGTGAGGAAGGCCCAGAACCCGTCGACCCAGAATTCGACCATCTCGAAGGGGCCGGTGTTCTCGACCGCGATCCCGACGACGAACACCACGTACGTCAGGATGATCGCGAACAGGAACGGACTCGGCATCCACCGTTCGACGACGTCCGCCAGTCGCCGCCCCGCACGCTCTATCGCGTTTTCGCCGTCCGCTGAAGTGGTATCAGTTGACATACCTAGTAAAAGGGCAACAATAATAGTTTTAAATCTTTTCGAGACCACGGTCGGATAGATGGTCGATAGCGCGAGGGTCTACCGCGGGTGGTCGGTCGTCGCCGGGTGTTTCCTGGGCGCGCTCGTCGTCTTCGGCGTCTCGTACTCGTACAGCGTGTTTCTGGAACCGATCCAGCGCGATCTGGGACTGTCTCGCGCCGACGTGTCGCTCGTGTTCTCCGTCCAGACGGCAGTCATCTACGTCTCAGCCGCCGGGATCGGCGTTCTGGCCGACCGATACGGCGTCCGGCGGTTGCTGGGGCTGGGCGGCGGCCTCTTCGTCGCGGGGACTCTGCTCGCGACGCGGGCGCGGTCGCTTCCGACGTTGCTTCTCAGCTACGGAGTGCTGACGGCGGTCGGCCTCGGCGCGGTGTACGTCGTCTCGTACGCCACCGTCCCACGGTGGTTCCGGCGACGCCGCGGCCTCGCGGCCGGCGTGGCGACTGCCGGTCTCGGCGTCGGGATGCTCGTGGTCGCACCGGCAGCGAGCGTCCTCGTCTCATCGGCCGGGTGGCGGGCGGCCCTGCTGGCGGTGGCTCTCGGTGCGGCGCTCCTGCTGGCGGTGGCAGTGACACTGGTCGCAGACGACCCCCCGAGTCAAGGTATCGACGCGAGCGTGGAGTTCCCGACGGGGTACCCGGAACGCCCGCCCACGGACTGGTCAGTCTATCGCGACGAGGTCGTCGCAGTCGCGGCCTCGCGGACGTTCCTGCTCGTGTTCGTCGGGTGGGTGTTGGTCTACGCGACGCTGTACGTCGTCTTCGTTCACGTGGTCGCCCACGCCGGCGCGGTCGGCATCGGGGAGCGAGCCGGTGCGCTCGCGCTGGCCGTTATCGGCGCGACCACGAGCGTCGCCCGGATCGCCGTGGGGTGGGGTGCGGACAGGGTCGGTCGACACCGGACGTTCGTCGCGTGCTCGGCGGCGATGGGCGCGTCGACGCTCGCACTGCCGCTTGTCGAATCGGCGGTAGGACTGTACGCATTCGCCGTCGTCTACGGTGTGGCCTACGGGGGGAACGGGGCACTCCTCTCGCCGCTGACGACGGACCTGTTCGGGACCGCGAACCCGAACGCGGTCTTCGGCCTCGTCTCGCTCTCGTTCGCCGTGTCGGGTCTGGTCGCACCCTGGGCGGCCGGACTGACGTTCGACGCGACGGGCACCTACGCGCCGGCGTTCGTCGCCGCTGGTGCGGTCGGACTGGTCGGGACCGGGCTGGTCGCCGCGGCGCGAACGGCCCCACGAACTAGCTGAAACAGGGACAGCCAATAGTATACCTCCATACCCCACATGAATTTATATGGAGATGTGATGAAACAGAATGTCGAGAGATGTCAACTAGTAGCACGATGCGATACTGGCGGCAGTACCGTTCGATCCCGATTGTGTACCGGATCGGGGCGGCGTTCGTCCTCGGGTCACTGTTCGGACTCGCTGTGGGTGACCCGGCGACGCGACTGCAACCGCTCGGGGACCTGTTCGTTCGCCTGCTGAGCATGCTCATCATCCCCATCGTCGTGTTCACGCTGGTGATGGGCGCGCGGCGACTCTCGCCGAGCAGTCTCGGAAAGATAGGCGGGCAGGTCGTGATGCTTTACGCGATCACGTCGGCATTTGCGGTGTTCATCGGTCTGGCGGTCGGCAACCTGCTGAACCCGGGTACCGGCCTCGAACTCACGGACGCGGAGTCACAGGAGGCGGAAGCGCCAGACATCGTGGAGGTGTTTCTGGGCATCGTTCCGGAGAACCCGATCGCTGCGATGTCGGAGGGGAACGTGTTGCCCACCATCTTCTTCGCCATCGTGTTCGGCCTGGCGCTGGCGATGCTCCAGGAGGAACTAGACGAGGGAGACGTCCGCCGCGGCGTAGAGACGATATTCGACATCATGGAGGCCGGTGCCGAGGCGATGTTCAAGATCGTCTGGGGCGTGATGGAGTACGGCGTTATCGGGGTGTTCGCCCTGATGGCGGCGGTGTTCGGGCAGGCCGGCGTCGACGCTATCGTCCCCTTTGCCATGCTCATCTTCGCGGTGGCGCTGGCGGTGACGATCCACATCGCCGTGATTCACCTCGGCGGCATCATCGCGCTGCTGGTCGGCGAGTCGCCGCGTGGTTTCCTCATCGGAGGGAAAGAAGCGTTGATCACCGCGTTGAGCATCCGTTCGTCCAGCGGGACGCTCCCGGTGACGATGTCTAACGCGGAGAACAACCTCCAGATCGACGAGAGCGTCTACAGCTTCTCGTTACCGCTTGGCGCGACGATCAACATGGACGGGACGGCGATGTACCAAGGCGTCGTCGCCATCTTCGCCGCGAACATCGCCGGCGTCTCGCTGACAATCACCGAACAGCTAACCGTCGTTGCTATCGCCGTGCTCGCGAGCGTCGGGGCCGCGGGCGTCCCCGGAACCGGCCTCATCATGCTGACGCTCGTGCTCACGCAACTCGGGCTTCCGCTGGAGATAGTCGGCTTCGTCGCCGGCGTCGACCCCATCCTCGACCGGATGCGGACGATGACGAACATCAGCGGTGACCTTGCGGTGACGACGCTGGTCGCCAAGTGGAACCACGCGGTCGACTTCACGGGCGGTACCTGGGTCGGGAACGAAGCGCCCGGGGCGGCCCCGACGGACGACTGAGCGGGCCTGCGGACGACTGAGCAGACCTGCGGACGGCTGAGCGGGCCCGCGGTCGACTACCCCTGCCGTTTCCAGTTGCGCGATGGCCGCGCTGTCCGGCGGCGAGCCGTCGTTCGTCAATGCGACCCACTCTCCCGAAACCGATTTAGTGCCCCTGTCTCATCTTTGTGACATGCCAGGGACAGTTTTCCGTCGCGGCGACCGTCTCGCCCTCCGGACGGTCGAACACGAGGACGCAGAGTTCATTCAGCGAGGACACAACCATCCGGATGTAGGGGTGACGCTTGGCCTGAACCGCCCCGAGAGCGAGACTGAAGCCGAGGCAAACATCGAAGATGACGAGGGTGACCCGCTGAACGTCGGACTCCTCGTCTGTCTCGAAGACGGGGACGACCCGACCCCCATCGGGAAAGTGAGACTGAGCAACCTCCACCACACGCGTCCCGAGATATCGTACTGGATCCTCCCCGAGTATCAGGGCGAGGGGTACGGCACGGAGGCGGTCGGCGTCCTCGTGGACTACGCGTTCAACGCACACGAGATCCGCGGACTGCAGGCGCAGGCGTTCGCGCCGAACGAAGGCTCCGTGGGCGTTCTGGAGAACCTCGGGTTCACGCACGAGGGACAACTGCGCGACGCGCGGTTCCGGAACGGCGAACACGTCGACGTCGTCTGGTACGGACTGCTCCGCGAGGAGTGGGAGGACGACTGATGCCGGGGCCGATAGTCGAGGCCGGCGACGACCTCGTGTTGCGGACCGTCGAACGAGAGGACGCCGAGTTCGTACAGCGACTCTTCGCGGACCCGTGGGCGCGTGTCGGGTTCCAGGAACACGGTCACAAGAACCACGCAGAGGTCGAGGAACTGCTCGAAGGCGACCTCGAAGAGCGCGACACGGCGGCGTATCTCGCCTGCGTTGACGACGACGACGCACCCTGGGGACATCCCGAAGAGGACGAGACGACCCCTGTGGCGTTCGTCGCCGTGACCCACGTAGACCGTGACCGGCCGGGCGTCAATCACTGGGTCGCGCCGGCGTTCCGCGGCGAGGGCTACGGCGTCGAGGCGCTCTCGCTGGCGGTCGACACGGTGTTTCGGACGTACGACCCGAACACCATAGGCGTCGAAGTGGTCGCTGGCGACGAGGCGACTCGCGAGCACGTCGAAGCGGTCGGCTTCGTCGAGGAGGGGCGTAACCGCGAGGTTCTGTTCGTCGAGGGCGAGTACCGCGACGTGTATCAGTACGGCTTGCTCCACGAGGAGTGGGAGGGCCGGTGATGCCCGGTCCCGTCGTCACCGCCGGCGAGCGCGTCGTCTTGCGTACCGTCGAGCGCGAGGACGCCGCGGTCCTCCAGCGGTCGAAAACAGACCCCCGGATCCGGTTTTCCCTCGGGTCCGTCTTTCCGAGCAGTCGCGCACAGTTGGAATCGGGCATGGAAGAGTGGCTAGAGAGCGACAGCACCGTAGCGTACATCGCGTGCGTAGACGACGACCCGGCCGCCGGACACCCGGACGAGGACGAAACGACGGTGATCGGCTCGGTGAGCGCGCGCCACGTCGACGGCGACCGGCCGTGGCTGGCGTACTGGCTGCTTCCGGAGTTCCACGGGGAGGGCTACGGGAAAGAGATGGTCCGACTCGCCGTCGACGACATCTTCAGTTCGCATCCGGTCCACGGCATCAGTGCGGGCGCGTACGGTTTCAACGAGGCGTCCCGCGGCCTGCTCGAATCGCTCGGCTTCACGCAGGAGGCGCGGCAGCGACAGTGCCGCTACATCGACGGCGCGTACCGCGACGAAATACAGTACGGCCTGTTGCGCCGCGAGTGGGAGTGATGCCGGGGCCGATCATCGACGCCGGTGAACGCGTCACTCTGCGTGCCGTCGAACGCGAGGACGCGGAGTTCGTCCAGACGTGTGCGACCCACCCTCGCGTTCGGTTCTCACTCGGCATCGACTCGCACCAGACGAAAGCCGAAGTGCGAGAGCGGATCGAAAACGACACCGAGAACGAGGGAACGCGCGGATTTCTCGTCTGTCTCGACGAGGAGGGCGCGGCCGCTGGCGACCCCGACGAAGAGGAGACGACGCCCGTCGGCGCGGTCCACGCCCGCGCCGTCGACAGGGAGCGGGCGTGGCTCGGCTACTGGCTCGACCCGGACTACCACGGCGAGGGCTACGCCGGCGAAGCCGTCGAACTCGTCGTTGACGCGGTGTTTCGCTCGCATCCGGTCCACGGCATCAGCGCGGGCGCGTACGGCTTCAACGAGGCGTCCCGCGGCCTGCTCGAATCGCTCGGCTTCACGCAGGAGGCGCGTCTGCGGAACGCGTGGTACGTCGACGGCGCGTACCGCGACGGAGTCCAGTACGGCCTGTTACGCCGCGAGTGGGAGTCGTAGCGGGACGGTATTCTCCCGACTACGGCGAGCCAGACGCCGCGAAACCATCTATTCGTACGTGAGCGTCATGCCGCCGTCGAACAGCAGGTCGCCGCCGTTCAGATGCGTCGCGTGTTTCGAGAAGCCGAACACGAAGAGGTTGGCGACGTCGACGGGATCCATCATCTCCGTGACGCGGGACTGGCCGAGCATCACGTCGTCGATGACCTCGTCGACGGAGATGCCTCGTTGCTCCGCGGTGTCTGGTATCTGGTCGGTGACAAGCGGCGTCTTCACGTACCCCGTGCTGATCGAGAACGAGCGCAGTCCGTCTCCCCCCTCGGCGGCGATCGACTGCGTCAGCCCCCGGAGGCCGAACTTCGAGACGTTGTACCCGACCTTGTCGGACGTGACGTAGTGGCCGTGGACCGACGCCATGTTTCCCACGGCACCGACGCCGTCGTCGGTCGCGCGGATGTGCGGGATGGTCCGTTTCGCGAGATACAGCGGTGCCCGTAGCATCACGTCGTGCATCCGGTCGTACTGCTCCATCGGAAAGTCCTCGATGGCGTCGATGTGTTGCATGCCCGCGACGTTCGCCAGGTAGCGGAGCGTTCCGTGGTCCGCCGCCGTCTCGACGATGCGCTCGATATCGTCGTCGTCAGTGAGGTCGCCGGCGACCGTCTCGACGCGGCCGTCGACGCCTATCTCGTCGCCCAACTCCGCCGTTCCGGCGAGTCCCGACTCGTCGACGTCCGTCGCGACGGCGGTCGTTCCGTTCGCGGCCATCGCGACTGCCGTGGCCCGGCCGATACCGGACCCGGCCCCGGTCACGAGACAGACCGTCTCTTCGACGAAGTGGTCGTCGTCGACGAACATGAGCGAGTCGTCGTCGATAGGCCGTGCTTCGAGGCGCTCGTGCGTGCCAGATTTACCCATACGTCACTAAACGAACCGGACCACCCAAAACCCGGAGGTTGGTATGTCCACCTCTCCGTGCTCGGACAGGCGTCGCTACCGCGCCGCGTCTATCTCGTCTAGCGCGTCGGGGTTCTCGATGCTGCTCATGTCGCCGAGGTCCTCGCCGGTGTACGTCGCCTCGATGGCGCGGCGGATGATCTTCCCGCTCTGTGTCTTGGGGAACTCGTCCACGAACAGCACCTCGCGCGGGCGGAACGGTTTGCCGAGTTCCTCGCCGACCTGCGCCCGCAGTTCGTCGCGCAGTTCGTCGGTCTCCTCGACGCCGTCCTCGGTGACGACGTACGTGACGACGGCGGTGCCGGTGGTGTCGTCCGGCGCGCCGACGGCGGCGGCCTGATTCACGTCAGGGTGTTCGATGAGCGCCCCCTCGACCTCGGCGGGGCCGACCTTGCGGCCGGCCACGTTCAGTGCGTCGTCGGCGCGGCCGTGGAGGAACCAGAAGCCGTCCTCGTCCTTCTGCGCCCAGTCGCCGTGGTCCCAGAGGTCGTCCCAGTTCGACCAGTACTCCTCCAGGTAGCGCTCGTCGCCCTCCCACAGCGATTTCGTCATGCTGGGACAGGAGTCGCGGGCGACGAGGAATCCGCGCTCGTGGGTGTCCGCGATGGACTCGCCGTTGTGATCCACGATGTCGATGTTCATGCCGAGACCGGGGCCGCCGAGCGTACACGGTTTCAGGTCCTGGATCGGCATCGGCATGAGGAAACAGCCGCAGATCTCGGTGCCGCCGGAGATGTTGATGATCGGCGCGTCACCGCCGCCGACGTTCTCGTGGAACCACTGCCAGGACTCCGGGTCCCAGGGTTCGCCGGTCGACCCCAACAGGCGGAGCGTCGAGAGGTCGTGACCCTCGACCCAGTGGTCGCCCTGCTTGCGGAGGGCGCGGATGGCGGTCGGCGAGATGCCGAACACCGTCAGGCCGTGGCGGTCGATCATCTCCCAGAAGCGGTCCGGTTCGGGGTAGTCGGGCGCGCCCTCGTACATGAACACGGTGCCGCCGAAATGCTGGTTGCCGATCAGCGTCCACGGCCCCATCATCCACCCGATGTCGCTGACCCAGAAGAAACGGTCGTGGTCCTTGTGGTCGAAGCCGAAGTAGATCTCCTTGGCGCACTGAGCGAGGACGCCGGCGTGGGTGTGGACGATACCTTTCGGTCGCCCCGTCGTCCCGGACGAGTAGAGCAGCATCGCCTCCTGGTCCGACGGAAGTTCCTTCGTCTCGTACTCGTCGGCGGCGGTTTCGACGGCGTCGTCCCACCACTCGTCGCGGTCGTCGTTCCACGGAATCGAGGCCTCGGTCCCGCTGTCTCCCGTGGTGTCGCTCTCGGCGTCCGCCTCGCTACCGAATCGGTCGTAGACGATGGTGTGTTCGACGTGTCCCGCCTCTTCGATAGCCTCGTCCGCAGCACCCTTCAGCGTCACCTCGCTGCCGCGCCGGTAGAAGCCGTCGCCGGTGAACATGACCGAACACTCGCTGTCCTCGATGCGAGTCGCGGTCGCGTCGACGCCGAACCCGGAGAAGATCGGAACGGCGATAGCGCCGACCTTGAAACAGCCGTACAGGATAGAGATCACCTCGGGGATCATCGGCATGTACAGGCCGACGGTGTCGCCGGTCCCGACGCCCCGCTCTTCCAGAGCGTTTGCGACCTTGTTCGACTGCCGCGCGAGTTCGTGATACGTGATCTCCCGGATATCTCCGTCCTCGCCCTCCCAGATACAGGCCACCTTGTTCCGCGTCTCGCTCTCGGGGTCGGCGTGGCGGTCGAGCGTGTTGTGCGCGATGTTTATCTCTCCACCCGGGTACCAGTCGGTGAACTGGGGACCGTCCGAGTCGTCACGGACCTCGTCGTACCCCTCGTAGAACTCGATGTCGAGGTAGTCGACCATTTCGTCCCAGAACCAGTCGACGCCGGACTCCTCGACCCCCTCGACATCGCCGGTGGTCCGAGCGATCAGTTCGTCGTAGTCCTCCATGCCGTACTCCCGCATGAACTCGTACACGTTCGTAGATTCGACGAACTCCTGTGTCGGCGTGTGGACGACCTCGTCCACGTCAGCAAGTGATTCCATGGTTGGTCCTCGTATGGGATTCTTATTGGATCGACCAAGAACTTTTCCGACCGCGTCGGGGCACCCTTTTTACCACAGGGGACAAACTTCCATCCATGTACGTCCGGGAGGCCAAAAACAGGGAAGAGGTCTGGTTGCTCGACCACATCGAAGCGATGGGACTGGACGAAACGGCGTTTCGCTCCCGCGACTACGTCATCGCGCTGGACGAGGAGACTGGGGAGAAGGCCGGGTTCGGCCGCATCCGGATCCACAAAGTCGAGGACGGTGACGACGTCTGCGAACTGACGAGTATCGGCGTCGTCGAGGACTGGCGAGGGAACGGCGTCGGGGCGCACGTCGTCGAGCGTCTGGTCGAGCACGCCCGCGACGAGGGGTTCTCGTTCGTCTACTCGCTGGTCGACGAACCAGCCTACCTCGCGCAGTTCGGCTTCGAGCGGATCGCCGAGGACGAACTGCCCGCCGTGCTACGGGACCGCCTCGAAAGTAAGCGCGACGACATCGCGCCCGAGGCCGTCGCGATGGTGCTCTCCGTTTCGGAGTTCGTGATGCCGGATCGGTTCCGCCAGCGATTCAAGGGCGCGACGGTAGAAGCGGACGACGAACCGGAGGAGTCCGCGGAGGACTTCGGTATTGATCCGGAAAACACGTCGTACAAGTACGACACCGGGCGGTGAGATCGGTTTCCGCCGTTGGCTCAGTGAGTGCGACTGTGGCCTTTCACTCGGCCAGTTCGTTCTCGCGGTCGTGGACGAACCCGCCCTTGAACGCTATCCACCCGATGACGGTGATAAAGAGTATCGGCGGCAGGATAGCGAAGCCCCACAGCGGATTGACGCCCCACTGAAGGATCAGAACCAGGTTCCCGATACCCAAAGCGAGAAAGGGCGCGATGTACAGCGCCGCCCGTCGCCTGTCGGTATCGCCGTCGTCGTCGGGGATGGGCGTCGACATACTCGCAACTCGGTCGTCCACGAGCAAAAACGGACCGGTGGCGGTTTCCGACACCCGGTAACGTGTGGCACCGCCGCCGACCCGCTCGATCCGTCAACCATTAAGGTCGGTGGAAACCTTCCGTTAAAATAATGTTCGACTCGGACGACCTCGAAGCGATCCGCGAGTCGAAGGCCGAGTGGGAGGCGGACGACGTCGACCCGACGGTCGAGCGGTTCGGGGAGCGCAAGGAGCAGTTCACCACCGACACGGGCGGGCAGACGGTTAGCCGGCTGTACACGCCCGAAGACGTGGCGGACATGGACTACGACGACGACCTGGGGTATCCGGGGCGAGAGCCGTACACTCGCGGCGTCTACTCGACCGGCTATCGCGGCCGCCTGTGGACGATGCGGCAGTACGCGGGTTTCGGGACGCCCGAAGAGACGAACGAGCGGTTCAACTACCTGCTCGACGAGGGCCAGACCGGTCTCTCGATGGCGTTCGACCTGCCGACCCAGATGGGGTACGACTCCGACAACGCCATGGCCGCCGGCGAGGTCGGCAAGTCGGGCGTCGCGATCGACACGCTGCACGACATGGAAACCGTCTTCGGCGGCATCCCGCTGGACGAGGTGTCGACATCGATGACGATCAACGCCCCCGCGTCCGTGTTGCTCGCGATGTACATCGCCGTCGGCGACCGGCAGGGCGTCGACCGCGAGCAACTGCGCGGCACCATCCAGAACGACTTACTGAAGGAGTACGTCGCGCGCAACACCTACATCTACCCGCCGGAGCCGTCGATGCGGATCATCACCGACATCTTCGACTTTTGTGCCGACGAGACGCCGAACTTCAACACCATCTCTATCTCCGGCTATCACATCCGCGAGGCGGGGTCTACGGCCGCACAGGAACTCGCGTTCACCCTCGGTAACGGTATCGAGTACGTCGAGGCGGCGCTCGATGCGGGCCTCGACGTCGACGAGTTCGCCCCCCAGCTCTCCTTTTTCTTCAACGCCCACAACAACATCTTCGAGGAGGCGGCGAAGTTCCGGGCCGCCAGACGGATGTGGGCGACGATCATGGAGGAGCGCTTCGACGCGGACGATCCCAAGTCGAAGCAGTTGAAGTTTCACACCCAGACCGCCGGGTCGACGCTCACCGCCCAACAGATCGAGAACAACGTCGTCCGCGTCGCCTATCAGGCGCTCGCCGCCGTCCTGGGCGGCACCCAGAGCCTCCACACGAACGGCAAGGACGAGGCGCTGGCGCTCCCGACCGAGGAGAGCGTTCGCACGGCGCTTCGCACCCAGCAGATCCTCGCCCACGAGTCCGGGGCCGCCGACACCATCGACCCACTCGCCGGGAGCTACTACGTCGAAAACCTCACCGACGAACTCGAATCGGAGGCGTTCGACATTCTGGACACCGTCGACGAGAAAGGCGGCATGTTACGCGCCGTCGAATCACAGTGGGTCCAGCGACAGATCCAAGACACCGCGTTCGAGCGTCAGGAGGAGATAGAGGAAGGCGACCGAATCATCGTCGGCGTCAACGAGTTCGAGACCGACGAGGAGCCCGAGATGGACATTCAGGAGGTCACGGAAGAGGACGAACGCCGGCAGATAGACCGACTGGAGACCGCCAAAAGCGACAGGGACGACGAGGAGACCGAGGCCGCACTCGCCGCGCTCCGCGAGGCCGCCGAGGGCGACGAAAACGTGATGCCGTACATCGTCGACGCCGTGAAAGCGTACGCGACGGTCGGCGAGGTCTGTGACGTTCTTCGCGATGTCTTCGGGGAGCATCGTCCGGGCGGGACGCTATAGTAGCGCTTTCGGGTTGTCCACACTCGATCGCACGGTTGCATGCGGTCGGATGTGTAAACAGTTGCAAGCGCTACTGTCGGTTGACCCCAGGTTTTTGTACGAGGGCGAGGTGACCCGTCGGCGTGACCTGATATGTCGGACGTACCTGTTTCAGACATTTCGCGGGGACGCCCCCGCGAAATTCTTCAGTGATTTGCGTCAGTCAGTATGAATCCGGTCGCACGACGGCCAGCGCGGGAGTGCGACGCACCGTCGCGCCGAGAACCCGAGCGTCGCCTGTTCGCTTCCTATTAGTGGTTCCTCCGCGTTCGCTCAGCCATGCAGTTCGACCACGCCGGCCTCGCCACCGAAGACGCCGACGACCTCGCGGCCCTGTACGCCGACCTCTTCGACGCGCCGGTCGTCCACGAGGAAGACCTCGACGACCTCCGGGTCGTCTTCCTCGACCTGGGTAACGGCTACTTCGAGTTGCTCGAACCGATCGACGATGGGACCGTCGCGCGCTATCTCGACCGGAACGGCCCGGGGATCCACCACCTCGCCCTGGAAACCGACGACATCGAGGCGGCGCTGGACGCCGCGCGCGACCGCGGTGTCGACCTGATCGACGACGAACCCCGCCCCGGCGCGTGGGGCCACGACGTCGCCTTCCTCCACCCGAAATCGACCGGCGGTATCCTCGTCGAGTTCGTCGAGCACTGACCGGACGCCACAGCGGTCACGCGGACCGACCGGTTTCTTTGGAGTCGCGCCCGTACGTCGAGCGATGGAAACCGTCACCGTCCAGGGCGTTGACGTACCGGTGCTCGGCCTCGGGACGGCCCGCATGGAAGGAGAGGAGTGCCGGAACGCCGTCGAGACCGCTCTCGACCTGGGGTACCGACACCTGGACACGGCCCAGATGTACGACAACGAGGCGGCGGTCGGCGCGGCCATTCGCGACCACCCGGTCGACCGTGAGGACCTGTTCGTCACGACCAAGATCGACCCGTCGAATCTCTCGCCCGACGACGTTCACGCGTCCTTCGAGGCGAGTCTCGACCGCCTCGGCGCGGAGTACGTCGACCTCCTGTTGATCCACGCGCCGCGCGACTACGCTCCAGTCGCCGAGACTATCGGTGCGATGAACGAGTTACAGGAGGCGGAGACAGTCCGCCATATTGGCGTCAGTAACTTCTCTGTCGACGGACTGCGGGCGGCCATCGACGCCTCGGAGACGCCGATCCTCACGAATCAGGTCGAGTACCACCCGTACACCGACCAGACGGACCTGTTGTCGTTCTGTATCGACACCGACGTTCTGCTAACGGCGTACAGTCCGCTCGCCAAGGGAAAAGTCTCAGACGACGAGACGCTCGCCGAGATCGGTGACCGTTACGACAAGACGCCCTCGCAGGTCGCACTGCGCTGGCTACTCCAGCAGGACCGCGTCGCGGCTATCCCGAAAGCGAGCAGTCGCGACCACATGGCCGAGAATCTCGACGTGTTCGGCTTCGAACTCTCGAACGAGGAGATGGAGACAGTGTTCGATCTTCAGGGGGGTTTGCTCGACAGGCTCAGGATGGCGCTCGGACTGTAGGTGCGAACTGTCGTCACCGCGTGACCCGGTTCGCCCCGCTGGCCCATTGCCGGATCCGAGACTGAGCGCTCGTGTGGACGGCTTCGGGCGGTCGTGACCACCACGCGGCGTCCGTTACTGACTCGTCCGCAGGGACCGGCGTTCCCGCCTCGTAGTCGGCATCGAACACCGCCCATAGACTGTGTATCGTCGGCCCGTCGGGGTCGTCGGACGCCACCGTCTGTCGCCGTCGCACCTGGAAGAGATCGCTGATAGCGCACTCGACGGCAGTGTGGTCGCGAACGGCGCGGGCCGCCGCCGTTTCGAGCGTTTCCACGCCTTCCATCGCCGTCCCCGGAACGCACCAGGCGTCGGCGGTATCCCGGGTCCGGACCAGAAGCAGACTGTCGTCGTCGTGGACGAACGCGCTCGCACCGCCCACGTACCCGTTACGGGCGCGTCTGCGGGCGACCTCGAACTCCTCGCGCGGCAGTTCGACGGTGTCGCCGGTTACCCGGAATTCGCCGTACTTCGACCGGAGGCGCGCGAAATGACCGTTGACCGCCCCTCTGGTCCGCTCCGCCAAAGACATGTAGGATTTCTAAGAAACACCGGTACTTAGAACCCGACGTTCTTTCACCGCGGTGCAGTTGCGGGACCCGGTCGTCGACGTGAGTGATCTCGGTCAGTTGCTCTCATCCGAAGTTCTCTATCTTCGCGTCGTCGGAGTCGCCGCCGGCCGAGTCGATAGCCGCCACGGAGTCGTCGACGAACTCGCGGAAGCCGAACACGTACACTTGCCCGCCATCGACGACCTCC
The DNA here is from genome assembly GCF_034808085.1 of Halostella sp. PRR32. Lineage (NCBI taxonomy): Archaea > Methanobacteriati > Methanobacteriota > Halobacteria > Halobacteriales > Natronoarchaeaceae > Halostella > Halostella sp. PRR32. The sequence continues at coordinate 379,023 of NZ_JAXHGL010000003.1, read as the reverse complement.
GCGACGGCGTCGTCGATCTCACCGTCGGTGATGATGACTGTCGCGCCGCCCGCGGCGAGTGTCGCGAGGCGGTCCTCGTGCGCGGGACTGTCGTCTTGATACACGACGGCCACGTCGTGACCGTCCGCGAGTGCTCGCTCGCCCATGCCGACTGCGGGGCCGACGCCGGGGCCACCGGCGAGCAACACGACGTCCTCGTTCTCGTAAAACACCGTGCCGAACGGTCCCTCTACCATGACCGTGTCGCCGGGTTCGCGGTCCGCGAGCCACGGACTCAGGTCGCCCTCGGGGTCGACTCCGACTGTGATTTCGAAGGTCTCCTCGACGTCGGCCGACGACAGCGTGTAGTGACGTGACACGTCCTCGCCGCCCACTGTCGCCCGCAGGAGTACGAACTGACCGGGTTTCGCGTCGAACTCCGGCGGAGTTTCGAGTTCCAGTGCGACCGTCTCGTCGCCGACGGTCCGCACGTTCCGGACCGACACTTGTGTTGCGTTCATGTGGAACCGTACAGGTGGGCCGGACAAAGGCCTTCCTTTCGACCACAGGGGCCGCTGCGTTCGAACCGCCTGCTCGGGCCAGTATCGTCGGTATCTTTCCGCGGACACGGAGGATTCAGTCCTCCTGTCGCCGTGTTTACTCGCCGACGTGTAAGGTCGGTGTTTCAGAAGGCTTTTGATTTGGTAACGGCTACTCATACGTCAATATGGCCGACGACCTGAACTGGGCGATAGGTGGGGAGGCTGGCGACGGCATCGCTTCCACCGGGAAGATCTTTGCGCAGGCACTCTCCAGAGCAGGACGACACGTTTTCACATCGAAAGACTTCGCGTCACGGATCCGCGGTGGCTACACCGCCTACAAGATCCGGACGTCGACCGACCGCGTCCAGAGCGTTGTCGACCGACTCGACATTCTGGTCGCGTTGACTCAGCGGACCATCGACGAGAACCTCGACGAACTGCACGACGACAGCATCGTCATCTACGACGGCGAACGCTCCTGGGACGCCGAGATCCCCGAGGGTGTCACCGGCGTCGACGTTCCGTTGAAGTCGCTGGCCGAGGACGCCGGCGGCGCGATCATGCGCAACATCGTTGCGCTGGGTGCCGCCTGTGAGATAGCCTCGTTCCCCATCGAGAACCTGGACGAATCGCTCGAAAAGCGCTTCGCCAGCAAGGGCGAGAAACTCGTCGAGAACAACAAGCAGGCCGCTCGACTGGGTCAGGAGTACGTCCAGGAGAACTACGACGACCTGCCGGAGTACAGCCTCGACACCACCGACGAGGACTACGTCCTCCTGAACGGCGACGAGGCGATCGGAATGGGCGCTATCGCCGCCGGCTGTCGGTTCTACTCCGGCTACCCGATCACGCCCGCGACGGACGTCATGGAGTATCTCACCGGTCGTATCGACAAGTACGGCGGCCACGTCGTCCAGGCCGAGGACGAACTCTCCGCGATCAACATGGCGCTCGGTGCGGCCCGCTCCGGCGCTCGCGCGATGACGGCAACCTCGGGTCCGGGCATCGACCTGATGACGGAGACGTTCGGCCTCGTCGCGACCAGCGAGACGCCGCTGGTCATCTGTGACGTGATGCGTTCGGGCCCCTCGACGGGGATGCCGACCAAGCAGGAGCAGGGCGACCTCAACATGGCCCTCTACGGCGGTCACGGTGAAGTGCCACGCTTCGTCGTCGCTCCGACGACCGTCGCCGAGTGTTTCCAGAAGACGGTCGAGGCGTTCAATCTCGCCGAGAAGTACCAGCTACCGGTGTATCTGGTCGCTGACCTCGCGCTCGCGGTGACGGAACAGACGTTCCGACCCGAGGAGTTCGATATGGACGCCGTCGAGGTCGACCGCGGAAAGGTCGTCGACGAGGACGACATCGACCAGTACCTCGACGAACAGGACCGCTTCCAGCCGCACTACGACGCCGCGGACGGCGTCAGTCCGCGCGCGTTCCCCGGCACCGAGGGCGGCGCGCACATGTCGACCGGTCTCGAACACAACGAACTCGGCCGCCGGACCGAGGACACCGACGAGCGCGTCAGTCAGGTCGACAAGCGCAACCGCAAAGTCGAAACGGCAAAGCAAGAAGAGGAGTTCGACTACCGGGAGTTCGGCGACGAAGACGCCGACACGCTCGTCATCTCGTGGGGGTCGAACGAAGGGGCGATGGTCGAGGCCCTAGAGTACCTCGAAGACGACGGCATCGACGTACGCTTCATCTCGGTGCCGTACATCTTCCCGCGTCCCGACCTCTCCGAGGAGGTCGAAAGCGCCGACGACGTCATCGTCGTCGAGTGTAACGAGCAGGGTCAGTTCGCCGACCTGCTGGAGCACGATACCCTTACCCGACTGAAACGCGTGAACAAGTACAACGGCATCCGCTTCAAAGCGGACGAGCTGGCAGACGATATCGCGGCAACCCTGACGGAGGAGATAAAAGCATGAGCTCAGACGTTCGATTCACGGACTTCAAATCCGACAAACAGCCGACCTGGTGTCCCGGATGCGGGGACTTCGGCACGATGAACGGCATGATGAAAGCGCTCGCCGAAACCGGCAACGACCCGGACAACACGTTCATCTGCGCCGGTATCGGCTGTTCCGGGAAGATAGGCACGTACATGCATTCGTACGCCCTGCACGGCGTCCACGGCCGCGCGCTCCCGGTCGGCACCGGCGTCAAACTCGCCAACCCGAACCTCGAAGTGATGGTCGCGGGCGGCGACGGCGACGGCTACTCCATCGGCGCGGGCCACTTTATCCACGCCGTCCGCCGGAACGTTGACATGACCTACGTCGTCATGGACAACCGCATCTACGGCCTCACCAAGGGCCAGGCCTCGCCGACCTCGCGCGAGGACTTCGAGACGAGTACGACCCCCGAGGGTCCGAAACAGCCCCCGGTCAACCCGCTCGCGCTCTCGCTGGCCGCCGGCGGCACCTTCATCGCGCAGTCGTTCTCGTCGGACTCCCAGCGCCACACCGAGATCGTCAAGGAAGCCATCGAACACGACGGCTTCGGCTTCGTCAACGTCTACTCCCCCTGCGTGACGTTCAACGACGTCGACACCTACGACTACTTCCGCGATTCCATCGTCGACCTCGCCGACGAGGACCACGACCCGAACGACCGCGAGGCAGCCAAAGAGAAGATCCTGGAAGGCGACAAGGAGTATCAGGGAGTCATCTACAAGGACGAAAACTCCGTGCCGTACAGTGACCTGCACGGGATCGGCTCGAACATGTCCGAGATACCCGACGGCGCGCCCGAGGACGCGATGGACCTAGTTCGGGAGTTCTACTAGAACGACGGGGTTTCCGTTCGGACTAAAACGACTTTTTTCGGTTCGAGAGAACGGAGCTTTCGACACTCGCCAGCGACGACTCTACTAATAAAAGAAGACGCCGCGTCAGTCGCCGCCGTCGTGTTCGAGCGACTGCATCAGCGTCTCGATGTCCTGTTCTCCCTCCGGCCGCTGGGTCGGGTGTGCGCCGAGCATGACGACCCAGTCACCGTCGTGTTTGACTTTCGTGGCGTACACCGCGACTTCTATCTCCTTGTCGTTGAATCGGGTCGTTCCGGTGAAACGCGTCACGTTCACCTGTTCGCCGAGGACACCGTCGAGACGCTTTTCCTCGTCGACAGAGAAGTCAGCGTCCCGGGAGCTAGCAGTCATTTGCGACTGGAACTCGTCGAGAAGGTCCGCGTTTGACATGTCGTCGAGGGGGTTGAACGACCGCCCGAGCACCTCGACTTCCGGCACTGCGACGGCGGTGAACCTGCCGACTTCCCGTTTGTCGTCGAGGATCGTTTCGCGCTTCGAGTAGGCGTTGACGTGACTCTCGACGACTATCTCCCGGTCGCCGGCGTCTTCGAGCGTTCGGTTCTCCACGAGGGCGTGGCTCTCGTTCAGCGAGTAGCCGGTTTCGTCGAGGGCATCGTCGCTCACTGTCGCGTTCGACGCGGTGAATTCGAGCGAGTCGTTCCCGAGAAGGAATCCGATACATCCGCTCGAAGCGAGCAAAACGGCGACCGCGAGAACGGCGACGCGTTTCCGGTCTATCGGTCCCGACATCGTACAGAGACAGAGTGGTACCCGGGTATATTCCTTCCGGCTATCGGTGTGGTGGGACCGCGGAGTTCGTTCCCTCCCGTTTTTTATGAGATGGACGCGAAACTGCGACAATAATGACTGAAACCTACGACATCGTCGTCGTCGGTGGTGGGACCGCGGGTTGCTTCGCCGCGGCGACGGCGGCGGACCGCGGGGTAGATGTCGCTCTGTTAGAACGGAAGTCGGAGGAGGAGGCGGGTCATATCGCCTGCGGCGATGCGATCAAGGGGAAAAACACGTTCCCGGACGTGATCGACCGGGAGTATCTCAAGGAGGAGTCGTTCCAGAACCAGAACATCGAGCGCGCGGTGTTCGAGAACCCTCACTCCGGCGACGACATCGATATCCCGTTGCCCGCCTCGGGTGCCGTTCTTGACCGCACCCGCTACGGGGAAGTCCTCCTGGAAGAGGCCGACCGCATCGGAACCGATATCGAGTACGACACGGTCGTACAGGACGTGATACAGGAGGACGGACGCGTCACGGGCGTTCGCGCCAAGCGCAAAGGCGAGGCGTTGACCTACGAGGCGAACGTCGTCATCGACGGTGCGGGAGCGCTCTCTATTCTGCAGGACAAGGCCGATCTGGAGGACGCGACGTTCGACACGAACGTCGATTACTCGCAGTTTTGCTCCGCGTACCGCGAGATCGTTCACGTCGAGGACCCGGTCGAGTGGCACGACGCAATCGTCTTCAAGCCGACCGAGGAACTCGGATATCTCTGGTACTTCCCGCGGTCGGAAACCGAGATCAACGCCGGTCTCGGGTTCCAGATGAACAAGGAACCGATGGAACTGGTCGACGTTCTCAAACGCGACTTGGAGAACCGTGAGGAGTTCGACGGCGCGGAGGTAGAAGATAAACTCGGCGCTGCGCTCCCGACACGGCGGCCGTACGACTCCGCAACCGGACCCGGGTTCGTCGCCGTCGGCGACGCCGCGGGCCACGTCAACCCTACCACAGGCGGCGGTATTCCGGGAGCGGCGAAAGCGGGACATTGGGCCGCACAACAGGCGATCGAAGCTATCGAGAAAGACGACGTGGGCGAGGCGAACCTCTGGGAGTACAACCAGCGCATCATGCAGGACTTCGGGAAGCGCTTCGCCGCGATGGACCTGTACAACATCTTCGGAAGCGCTCACGAAGTCGACGAACTCGTCGCCGTCGTCTCCTCGCTCCCGGGCCAGCAACTCGTCGACGCGCTCGGCAGTAAGGGGACCTCGTCGATGAGTCTCGGCCTCAAATTCAAGACCATCCTGAAGACGTTCGGGCACTGGGAGACGCTGTACGAACTGTACAAGGTCCACGAGTGCGCAGAGCGACTGAAAGAGGTGTACAACGAGTACCCGAGTTCCCCCGACGGGTTCGACCAGTGGCGGGACCGCCGGGACGCGATCATGGACGACGTGTACGAGATAACCGGCGCTGAGCCGAAGTATTAGAACGACCTTTGTGCCGCGAGCGCCGTAGGCTGTGGCCCTTTCGTAGTTCTACTTCGCCTCTCCATCCCCGTCGTCTCTCTCCGCATTCACAACCCATTTTTGCGTGACGCCCCTTCCTTGCAGTATGTCTCAAGAGCAACAGACACCGGATAGCGTTCCGTCCGTCGATGGCATGCCGCGACTCGGCCTGGGTACGTGGCAAAACACCGACCCGGACCAGTGTCGCGAGAGCGTACAGACCGCACTGGAGACGGGGTATCGCCACGTCGACACCGCACAGGCGTACGACAACGAGGTCGAGGTCGGCGACGGGATAGCGGCGGCGGACGTCGACCGCGACGACGTCTTTCTTGCGACGAAGATCTGGACTGATAACCTCTCGTACGACGACGTGATCCACACGGCGCGCGAGAGTCTGAACCGTCTCGGCGTCGACTACCTCGACCTGCTGTACGTCCACTGGCCGTCCGGGGAGTACGACGCTGAGGACACGCTGGCGGCGTTCGCTGAACTGTACGACGACGGCCTGATCGACCGCGTCGGCGTGAGCAACTTCCTACCCGAGCAGGTCCGGGAGGCAACAGAGGTCTGTGACGCGCCTATCTTCGCCAATCAGGTCGAGATGCACCCGCTGCTTCCCCAGGAGGACCTCCAGGCGTGCGCCGAACGGGAGGACGTAAACCTCGTGGCGTACTCGCCGCTCGCGCGCGGCCGGGTGTTCGACGTGCCCGAGATCCAGGCGGTCGCGAAGAAACACGACGCGAGCGCGGCGCAGGTGAGTCTCGCGTGGCTGCTCGAGAAGGGAGCCACGCCGATCCCAAAGGCCACCAGCGAGGACCACATCCGCGACAACTGGAGTAGCCTCTCGATCGAACTCGACGAGGACGACATCGAGACTATCGACGGGATCGACCGACAGGAGCGGCAGGTCGACCCCGGCTTCGCTCCCTGGTAGGTCCGAAGGCCGGAAAGTTGAAACCGAGCGATCCTGTCTACGTGCATATGGCTACCGGGTCAAAGACCAGAGGTGGTGTCTTTCACGCGATATCGGTGGATCTGCGCCGGTTACACGAGACCTGGATGGAACTCGTTTTCCCCCGGCAGCGCACGTCCACGCACTCGGTGCTCGGCAAGTGGACGCCGAACACGACGACTGGCTGGATCGGCTATCGTCTGTGGGCCGCGTTAGGGGTGATGATAGTCGCCTTGCTGTACCCGCTCGCGCTGTTCGGGTTCATGGCGCGGTTCTACGCGCGGAAGGCGGACGGGACTGCGACTCGGATCGGCATTCTCGGCGTCGTCGCCGTCTCCGTTCTCATCTGGGGGGCACTGACGGTGTTTGCACACTTTCGCTTCTCGCGCACCGGCTTTCTCGCCGTGGGCGCGGCGGGCGTCGTGGCCACCATATCGGCGGCGCTCGCCGTGGTGTTCTCCCGGGTCGGCGGTCGGAAGACGACGGTGTTTCTCGGCTATCCGTTCGGCATGACCGCCGTCTTCCTCCCGCCCGTCGTAGCGGCGCTTTACTCCCCGACGCTCGCACAGACGATCTTCCCCCAGAGCGAATCGCTCGCCATCTGGCTCCTCGACAACGTACTGTACGTCGGCGGGATCAACGAGTTCCTTCGGTCCCGATACTCGCTGTCGGGGCTGGGCTACGTCGGCATGTGGTTCGGCATCGCCGTTCCCCTGGGCTGGATCCTCGGGGGGTTAGTGACGCTCGCCGACCTGATCAGGCCGAAGTGAGCTGCTGATCTCGGAACCATTAGGTGTTTCTCGCCCGTAGATGACGGACATGGAGTTCGACCTGTCCAAGACGGCGGCCGCGTTCGTGGCTCTGATCGCCGTTGGCGTGGGAAGTCTGATCGTCACACCGATGATGACGACTCGGATCGTGTTGATGATGGTGCTACCCTCGATGGTCGTGTTCGGTGCGATCTGTCTCGCCATCGGCGTCGCACACGGACAGTACCGCGCGACGCACTGATACGGACTGTTGTGACTGTGTACCGGTGTTCGCCGACCCCGTGTCGGCGCTATCCGGAACTGACTCACAGCAGTCCGACGGTCCGGTATGCTTTTGCCGTTGTGTGCGATACACAAGTGGCGGTATGAACAACCTGCGAACGGGACTCTCGTACGGCGACGTCTTGCTGGTGCCCCAGCGGTCGCCCGTCGAGTCCCGAAACGACGTTGAGATATCGACAACCCTCACTGACGAGTTAGAACTCGAAACGCCCCTGCTGTCCGCGCCGATGGACACCGTCACGGAGTCCGAGGCGGCTATCGCCCTCTCGCAAGCCGGCGGATTCGGAACGATCCACCGGTTCGTTAGTATCGAGGAACAGGCGGCGGAAGTGCGGGCCGTGGCGGACGCCGGCGAACAGGTCGGCGCGGCGATCGGGATCAACGAAGACTATCTGGAGCGGACCGAAGCCGTCCTCGACGCGGGCACCGACTGCGTGATGGTCGACGTGGCTCACGGCCACCTGGAGTCGTGTCTCGATGTCGTCTCCCGTCTCCGGAAGGAGTTCGGCGACATCGATCTCGTCGTCGGAAACGTCGCAACGCCGGACGGCGTCCGCGACCTCTACAGCGCCGGTGCCGACTGCGTGAAAGTCGGCATCGGACCGGGATCGCACTGCACCACGCGGAAGGTCGCCGGTGCCGGCGTCCCGCAACTCACCGCAGTCGACGACTGCGCAGCGGTCGCCGACGACCTTGGCGTCCCGATCATCGCCGACGGCGGTATCCGCTCCTCCGGCGACGCGGTGAAGGCGCTGATGGCCGGCGCGGACTCGGTGATGATGGGCAGCCTCTTCGCCGGCACCGAGGAAGCCCCCGGCGAGGTCGTCGACGTCGACGGCCGCACGTACAAGCGCTCGCGCGGGATGGCCACCACCGCGGCGAACGAGGACCGTTCGGACAAGGAGGTAGACGTCGACGCCGACGAGGGCGTCGAGGGACTCACGGAGTACAAGGGTCCGCTCGTCGACGTCGCCGAGGAGTTCGCCGCCGGTATCCGCTCCGGCCTGAGCTACTGCGGCGGCCACACTATCGAAAAAGCCCGGCAGAACGCGGAGTTCATCCGCGTCGCCGCCAGCGCCCGGGAGCGAGAGGGCGCTCACTCCGACGACGAGTGGGAGACGGTGACCGTCGACCACGGCGTCGTCCGCGAAACCGAGCAGTAGACGAGTTCTCCGGAGTCGAAACGCCCCTGAGGGGGAGGTGTGCGATTCGCGTTTCGGTTTCGATCACATCTCAGCCGAGCCGGCGTGAACGCGCTCGCCGCTAGGGCGAGCGGGTGAGCGTACGGGGGAGGGCAGGCTGTCGCCGATTAGCCGCCAAAGGAAAGCGTCCGCGCGAACGGAGAGTGCGGTTCGCCGTGGAAGGCATACGGCGGCTTCGCCGCCGTTTCACCGGGCGCGACCGTAGAGAGCGCCTGGGATTGTTTGGCCGAGCTTTTTTGCGCGAGTGGTCGCCGAAGGCGACCTGAGCGTCAAAAAAGGTCGTCTTACATGTAACCGAGGTCGCGCAGGCGCTCCATCAGGTCCTCCTTGTCCTGGGCGCGGCCGGCGCGCTCGGTCGTGTTCTCCATGTCCTGCAGCCAGGCGGGCTCCTCGGCGGACTTGTCGGTCGAGATCTCGCTGCCGAGCGAGCGGAAGCCGGCGAAGTACTTCGGCGAGACGGGAACGTCCTCCTTCTCGATCCCTTCGGGGAGGTCGTCCTGACCCTGCGGGACGTACCCCTCGTCCGGGTAGTCCTCGACGGTGTCCGGTACGACGAAGTTCCAGAACGTCTCCCAGACGTCGGGTTCGGCGAACTGGAGGATCGGCTGGACGCGGTCGTGCGGCGGGTAGATATCGGGGTCGTGGCGCGGCGAGAAGAACGTTTCGTCGGCGCGGGCCTCCTGTTCGTCCCAGCGGACGCCGGAGAGGATGCCGTCGACATCGTGCTCTTCGATAGCGTCGTTCAGCGCCACGGTCTTCAGCAGGTGGTTGCCGACGTAGGTGTCGAGCAGGAACGGGAACTCGTCCTCCTCGTACTCCAGAATGTTGCGGACGTGATGCTGGTTGTGCTCCGAGAGTTCGTCGATCGGGATGTCGTCGCCGGGTTCGAGGCCGTTCTCGTCGACGTACTCGCCGATGTCCTCGTTGCGGGCCCAGATGACGTCCAGGTCCCACTCGTCGGCCCAGTGGTCGACGTAGTCGATGAGTTCGTCGAAGTGCTGGTAGTGGTCGATGAAGACGACCGGCGGAACTTCGAGGTCGAAGCGGTCGGCGACCTCCTTGACGAAGTAAAGCGTCAGCGTCGAGTCCTTGCCGCCGGTCCACATCACGACCGGGTTCTCGTACTCTTCGAGGCCTGTCTTCGTAACCTCGATGGCCTTCTCGATCTTGTGGTTTACCGACGGGTAGTCGGCGGGGTCTTCGCCCTCGCCGTCCTCGTAGTCGACGTTAACGTAGTCGGGGAAGTTCTCTGCCATCTCGTAATTAGATATAATTAGGAGCGGTAAAAGTTTGATGGACGCTTATCGCTGATCGCTTGCGAGATGGTACCACACGGGTCGTTACGGGAGAATAGCCGCGGGAGAAGGGAACTCAGTCCGAGATGAACTTGTTGTCGCGCCAGTTGACGCCGCTTTCGCCCTTGTTGCCGTCTCCGGGGCCCTCGACGACCTCTATCGATGCCGGGCGGTCCTCGCTGTCGACGATGCGGGTCGCCTGAAGTTCGTCTTCTTCGACGGTGATAGCCGTCAGCGTTCCTTTCTCGGCCTGCCGGGCGATGTCACAGAGAACCAGGAACATCTCGTACTGGAGCGTCGAGTTCTGGAGGACGGTTTCGCGGTCGCCCTTGAACGCGGCGTACTCGACGAGTTCGGATTCGATCTCCTCTTCCTCCTCTTCGCCCCACTGCGGGCCGCTCTGGCGTCGCTCCTCGGGTTCTTCCTCGTACACCCTGTTTTCGGTTACGCTGGCTTTCAACTGTGCCGTCGGCGTGTACTTGCTGATGCTCTTGTCGTCCGCGACGGCTTTCAGGATCAAGGTGTTGTTCCGCCGGGTTATCTCTATGTCCTCTATCCCGTCCGGGAGATCAGCGTCCTCGAAGTGGTCATGGACTGTTTCGAGCGGCAGTTCCAGTGTCGAGTGAAGTCGATAAACGTGGTTTGACATAGCTGATTGTGTTCGAGGTCCGCGACAGCAGTTGGTTGTGTGTGTGTAGGACTCCGGCGCTTATATGGACTGCTATTTCATTCTCTAGATGTAGGGCCGAAATTTGCTCGCCTATCGTCGCTGTATAATACGGAGTCACGCAGTCTCCGGAACGGTTGGCCCGTCTACTCGTCCTCGGAGCCGACACGGATGACCTGGAGGAGCGAGTACACCGGGACCCCTTCTATCTCCTCGACGCCCTGCTTGTCCGCGAGTACGCCACAGGCGACCGGTTCGCCGCCCTGTTCGCGGATAGCCTTGACCGTCTCGGTCATCGTCGTCCCGCTGGTGATCGTGTCGTCGACGACGTAACATTCGCGGTTTCGTATCTGCGCGAAGTTCCGAGAGAACGACCCGCCCAGTTCCTCGATATCGCCCTCCTCCCACTGATGTTTCCGGGGGGCGTACGTTCCGAGGTCAGTGTCGAGTTCGCGGGCTACGGTCGTCGCGAGCGGCGCGCCGGCTTTCTCGATGCCGATGGTCAGGTCCACGTCTTCCCCGCGCTTCTGGAGGAGGTCGGCCATCGCCGACCCGACGGACGCGAGACGCTTGCTGTCCCGGCCGATGGCGCTCCAGTCGACGTGAATATCGTGCGGACTGCCGGCAGACGGTTCCGCGGACGCCATCGCCGGCGGAGTGGTCGTCCCGCTCCGCTCTACGAGCCAACTCGCCGTCTCGCGCGAGACGTTGAGTTCGTCGGCTATCTCGCCTTTCGACAGCCCCCGCTCCGCCAACTCGGCGGCGCTCTCTATCAGATCGTCAACGTTCTTCATATGTGCTGAATTCGACCGCTGTTTTTATAGTCGTGTCGTCGTCGTCAAACGCGCGGTCGAGTTCGCCGAGGCCGTAGACGCCGGTAACGAGGTCGTCGAAGAGCCACTCCGGCAGCGTTTCGAGCGTCTCCACCGCCGCTTCGAAGTGTTCGACGCGGGAGTTGACGCTGCCGACGAGCGCCTTGTTGTGGAGGACGAACTCGTTGTGAAGCGCGCCGCCGTCTATCTCGAACTCCCAGGAGTCGGGGACGCCGAGGAGGGCTCCGACGCCGTTGGGTTCGAGCGCCCGGATCGTTTCAAACGCGTGCTTCGCGTAGCCGGTCGCCTCGTAGATGACGTCCATGCCCTCGTGAGTGTCCGGTACGTCGGCGACCGCGGTCTGCCGGGAGTCGACGTACGTCGCGCCGAGTTCCTCGATGATGTCGATGGTCGGGTCCGGGCGGTCGCGGCGACCGAGACAGTACGTACGGTCGAACCCCTCCGTGTGTTCGAACATCGCCAGCGTCAGCAGCCCGAGGCTGCCGTTGCCGAGCACCATGGCGGACTCCGGATTCCAGTCGAACGCGGAGCGGGAGGCGTAGGCGAGTTCGAGCGCTTTCTCCGTGATGCTGACCGGTTCGACCAGAAAACCCAGGTCGGCCATGGCCGCAGGGACGGTGACGAGGCAGTCGGCGGGGCTGGTGAAATACTCCGCCATGAACCCGTGAGCCCCCTCGATACCGCGTTCCCAATACTGCCCGCTCGGGGCCATGTCGGGTTCGCCGCGCTCGAAGAACTCGTTGCTCTCGCCCGGTGTGCGTCGGACGGTGGGAACGACGACATCACCGTCAGTCAGGTCCGTCCCGTTCGGATCGACGACGACGCCGACGGCCTCGTGACCGAGCACGAGATGGTCCTCGCCGTCCGGAAAGCCGCCGTGCAAGCCATTGATGACCTCGTGGTCGGTGCCGTCAACGCCGACGCGCAGCGTTTCGACCAGCGCTTCTCCGGGCTCGGGTTCGGGTTTCGGTTTCTCGACGACGGTCGGGGTTTGCTCGCCCTCCCTGAGTACGACAGCGTCCATACCTACCCGTTAGCACGGAAGGTGAAAAGTATTTATTCTATTCTGAGTAAATATACTGAAAGTTCCGTTTCACCTCAGTTCTCTCCGAGCGGAGAAACAGTAGTCAACCTTGACGGCCACGGCCGGGACGGAGCGGGGGCGTTCGCGGGTAACGACTCCGTCCGGGCACGTTTATGCCGGTCCCGACACGTGATACGGTATGGAACGGTACGACCACCTCTATCGACTCTACGACGAGTTCGACACGGAGACGCTCCGGGACTATCAGGAGTTCGTCGACGTGTTTCCGCCGGTCGACTCCCGAGTCGCCCTCGAACACTGGCAGAACGCGAGCGACGAACTCAGCGAGCGGAAAGACGAGATCCGAGAGTCGTTTACCGCCGGTGAGACGTTCGCGGAGACCGCAGCGCACGCGACGCGCGACCAGGCGTTTACCGCCCTGGACCTCCTCGCCAAACACGGCCGGTCGGTCAACGTCCTCGTTCTCGACGTCGACGAGACGCTTCGCTCCGCCGGAAGCACGGACAACGAGATCCCTCGCGACACGCTCCACCTGCTGACGGAGTTCCACGAGGACGGCGTGCCTATCGTCATCTGCACGGGACAGACGCTTGAGAACGTAAAGGGGTTCATGATTCAGGGACTCGGCTCGGAGATCGTCCACTCGGGCGACCTGAGCATCGTGTACGAGGCCGGGACCGGCGTGTTCACGCCCGGTCACGGTGCGGAGACGAAGCAACTGCTGTACGACGACCTCGACGACGATATCGTCGAGGTGTTCGACGAAGTACGCTCGCGTATCCTCCGGGAGGCACCGGACCACCTCCGCCGCGGGTGTCACCTCCAGGGCAACGAGTTCAACGTCACGCTCAAGCCGAACTTCGAGATCGGCGGCGAACGGGCGGGCGAAGTGATAGACGACGGACTGGTGTACGAACTCGACCTCCTCGGCGAGGCGGTCGCCGGGCGGGTCGACGGAGTCGAGACGGACGACAGGGCATCCCGATGGGCCCGGACGTACTACGCGGCACAAGACCCGGAGATACGGAGCGTGCTCGAACAGCGAGGCGAGTATCCCGACACGCACTCCGAGTCGATACCCGACGCCGTCGCGGACGTGTTCGAGCGGATCGACGTGGCGTATTACGAGGCCGACGCCGCGGAGATAGGGAGCCTCGAACTGAACAAGGTCGTCGGCGTCCGGACCGCGTTCGACGTCCTCGGTATCGACGCCCCGTTCGCGCTGGTGATGGGCGACAGCAAGAGCGACCTGCGCGTGATGGAGTGGGTCGCGGAGAACGACGCGGGCATCGGGGCCGCGCCGAACCACGCGTCGCGGGACGCGCTTGATCACGTCCTTTCGACGGACGAACTCGTTTTCGACCGCGGCAAGAGCGCGGAGATGCTGCGGACGATTTACGCGCTGAACCGACTCGCCGCACTGGACGGCGCGTGACTCACGAGAGATCCGTCATCTCAGCGCCCGTAACTGTCCCGGACGCGTATCTCAAACCTTTACTTCCGCGTGAGTAAACGATCCACCATGGGGATCGACTACTCGGACCTGCACGACCCGAACGCGGAGTACACGATGCGCGAACTCTCCGCACCGGAGATGGGAGTGACGCGAGAACGCGGCGGCGGGCGCGACGTCGAGATCACGGACGTTCAGACGACGATGGTCGACGGGAACTTCCCGTGGACGCTCGTTCGCGTCTACACGGACGCGGGCATCGTCGGCACGGGCGAGGCGTACTGGGGGGCCGGCGTTCCCGAACTCATCGAGCGGATGAAACCGTTCGTCGTCGGCGAGAACCCCCTCGACATCGACCGCCTCTTCGAACACCTGATCCAGAAGATGTCCGGCGAGGGCTCCGTCGAAGGCGTCACAGTCACGGCCATCTCGGGGATCGAAGTGGCCCTGCACGACCTGGCCGGCAAGATCCTCGACGTGCCGGCCTACCAGTTGCTCGGCGGGAAGTACCGCGACGAGATGCGCGTCTACTGCGACTGTCACACCGAACAGGAGGCCGACCCGGACGCCTGCGCCGACGAGGCGGAACGCGTCGTCGAGGAACTCGGCTACGACGCGCTGAAGTTCGACCTCGACGTACCGAGCGGACACGAGAAAGACCGCGCGAACCGACACCTCCGCCCGCCCGAGGTCCGACACAAGGTCGAGATCGTCGAGAAAGTAACCGAGCGCGTCAAGAACCGCGCCGACGTGGCCTTCGACTGCCACTGGACGTTCTCCGCCGGGTCGGCCAAGCGTCTCACCGCGGCGCTGGAGGAGTACGACGTCTGGTGGCTCGAAGACCCGGTCCCGCCGGAGAACTTAGACGTACAGGAGGAAGTGACGAAATCGACGACGACGCCGATCACCGTCGGTGAGAACCGCTACCGCGTCACGGAGGAGCGCCGCCTCATCGAGAACCAGGCCGTCGACATGATCGCCCCGGACATGCCGAAGGTCGGCGGCATGCGCGAAACCCGAAAGATCGCAGACGCCGCGAACCAGTATTACATCCCAGTCGCGATGCACAACGTCTCCTCGCCCGTCGCGACGATGGCTTCGGCCCACGTCGGCGCGGCCATACCCAACTCGCTCGCCGTCGAGTACCACAGTTACGAACTCGGCTGGTGGGAGGACCTCGTCGAGGAGACGGTCATCGAAGACGGATACATTGAGATCCCTGAGGAACCCGGACTCGGCGTGACACTCGACATGGACGCCGTCGAGCGGCACATGGTCGAGGGCGAGGAACTGTTCGACGAGGCCTGATAGCACCCGTCCGCAACGCGCTTTCGGCGGACGGTTGACCGTTCCGCGTCCGGTTCGCAGTGATCGCGGATGCTGTCACTTTTTACGTCGGGTTGATATAAAATATCGATCAAAAATTCGTTTCAGGGAGCGCTTTAGTGGGTATCGTCGGTAGTACGGAGTAGAGACCGATGCCGAGGAATCCACATGTCGTCGCGGTGTGCGGAAGCCTGAACGACGACAGCAAGACACGAGTCGCGCTACGGACCGCGCTGGACGCGGCGGCGGCCGCGGGCGCGACGACTGAACTGATCGACCTCCGCGACCACGAACTCCTGCCGTACGGGTGGGACGGTGCCGACGGGAGCGACGCGGAGTCGCTCCGGCGGAGCGTCCGCGAGGCGGACGCCGTCCTCTTCGGAACGCCTGTGTACCACGGGTCCTTCTCGGGGTCGCTGAAGAACGCCCTCGATTACTGCAAGCGCGCCGACTTCGACGGAACGACAACCGCCGCACTGGCCGTTGCCGGCGGTGGGTTTCCGCGAGCGACGCTCGAACACCTGCGGGAGGTCGCTCTTACGCTCGACGCGTGGCCGCTGCCACAGCAGGTCGCCATCCCGAACTCGGGATCGACGGTCGGTGACGACGAGATACGCGACGGCGACGTCGAGCGCCGCGTTCGCGAGTTAGGCGAGAAACTGGTCCGGTACGCGGGCGTCGAGCGCTACCCCGAGGCCGCTCGGGCCCCGGCAGACCCCGCGACCGTCGACTGACCGCGACAGATGAATTCCGAACGCTACCTCGAACGGATCGGCCTCGGCGCGACGGATATCCCGCATCCCGACCGCGAGTCGCTCGAACGACTTCAGGAGGCACACGTCACCGCGGTCCCGTTCGAGACGCTATCTATCACCGGACATCCGTTCGGAGACCGGAAGTCGAGCGGAGCGGGCGCTCCCAACGAGCGACCGGACGGAACCGCGAATCCCGACGGCGAGGGGGTCTCGCTCGACCGGGCCCACCTCTACGAGAAGGTCGTCGAACGCCGCCGTGGCGGCTTCTGTTACGAACTCAACGGCCTGTTCGGGTGGCTCCTCGGCGAACTCGGGTTCGATGCGGACCGCGTCGCCGCCCGCGTCGTCAACGACGGCACGGCCCGCCCGCCGGCGAATCACCTCACTCACGTCGTCGAGTTCGACCGACGGTACGTGACGGACGTCGGGACGGGGACCCCCCAGATTCGGCGTCCGGTCCCCCTCGACGGGACTGTCGTCGCCGACGCCGCCGACGTCGAGTGGCGCGTCGTCAAGAGCGACCGCCCCGACGCGGAGTATCTAACGCAGTACCGGGAACAGGGTGACGACGGATGGACCGACCGGTACGTGTTTCGCGACCGCCCGCGGCCCCCTGGCTTTTTCGAGGCGACCTGCGAATACCTCCAGAGCGCGCCCGAATCGCCGTTTACAGGCGATCCCGTCGTCGCTATCGCGACCGGGCGAGGGTACAAACAGCTCTCGACGGAGACGTTCACCGAGACGACCGGCGGCGAATCCCGCGAGAAACCGGTCCCCCCAGAGGAGTGGGATGACGTTCTCGAACGCGAGTTCGGCGTGCGGTATCCGGCGAACAGGACCGGTTGACGACCGGCGGCGAACGTTCCCGTCCGACATCTCTCACTCGTGCCCTAGAATCGCACCCTCGGGCAGCGTCCGGCAATCAGGGAACCCGTGGCCAAGAGCACAGAACTCACCGTTTACAGGGATCAGAACCCGGCGCACGGGCGTCCTCTTTCGGCGCCTCGCTCTCCCGACGGTACGGACATCGCTATCGAGCGGAAAATACACGAGAGAGCGAACGGCAGGGGCCTCTGGAGTCGAAAAGCGAACCGGCGTCAGTTCGCGAGGCGGGCGAACGCGAGATTGCCGCTGATGTTTTTGATGTAGATGTTCACGACCTGGCCCTCCTGCGTGCCCGGGACGAAGATCGTGTACTTGCCCTTCTCGGCGACACCGTCGCCCTTGCGACCGGTGCCGGTGATCTTGACCTCGTAGGTTTGACCCTCCTCGACCGCATCGCGGTTCTGCGTAGTCTCGGTGTTCGACCGCTTCGTGACCGGTCGGAACGCACCGCAGGCTTCACAGCGGAGCATCTGGGTTCGGTCCTCCATCGTCAGTTTGGTGTCGGGGAGTCCACACTGCGAACAGGTGACGAACTCGTCGATGTAACTGTCGATCGCGGCGTCGAAGTCGCTGCCGGTGAACGAACCGTTGTACCGCGCGCGGCCGTCGTCGAACTGACCGGCCGTACCGAGTTCGCGCTGGATGACGCTGTGTAGGTGTTCCGGGTCGCGCGAGAGCGCGTCGGCGACAGCGCCGAGGTTCGTGAGTCGCGTGAACGCGCCGTCTTTCTGGGCCTCTGCGTCGGGCACCGACAGTCGTTCGTCGGAGCCGGTGTAATCAGGGACCGCGTCGAGGGCGCGGTCGAGGCTAGCTTCGTAGTCCATATCACACCAAGAGGCCCGGCAGGTAAAGGGGTTCGCTTTGCGCTATCGGCGACCGCAGTCCACATTTAGGACAGCCCGACAGTAGTATTATTCTATATATTAATAGTAAGTAATAATATATAGTGTGATATAGAGTATATGTGGATCAGTATCGCCAGAATCAATTCTACTACTGTCACTTTCGGCATCAGATCAGGTCGTAAGGCACAGTTTAATCGGCAGTATCCAGTGTATAACTATGCCCATACTGTGAGTTGTCGCTGGCAGGGTGAATTAGAATGCCCAAATGTAACAACTGTGGTTCGTTCGTAACACCGGATTTCGTTAGAGTGTTCGGCGGAAACGAAGACGAGGTGTACGGTTGTCTCGACTGCGTCGGCGCGACCGCAGTCAAAAACGGCGCGGGACGAGAACAGATCGAAGCGCGAACCGGACTGTAACCGCAGCGGATTTCACCACACTGTTTGTCCTGATTGTCTCCAGTAGTGTCGCTACTGGGTATCCGCTCACAGGCGATAGCTGACAGCATTCAAATACGTCCGGTAGGTGAGAGAACAGTACGAGATTCGGAAGTCGGACTGGTATCCGAATGCGAATTCACACAGTTCCTATCAGGCCGTCCTGTCCCTTGTGAGATGGCCGTCCGTCGACTCTATCAGTGGTTCGCCTCGGACGGAGTTTCGATCCGAAGAACCGATCTGTCCGCAACAAAGTTCCTGCTTACCATCGTTTCGCGGCCGAGCCAGTTCCCGATACGAGCGGACACGACTTCCGCGAACGCGAAACCGTCCGAGTAAACGAACGCTACGACGGCCCGGCGCACCGATCTCGCGGGTAGCCGCTCGGACTCGTGACGCTAAACCGTGGGCGTCGACACGTGTCGCTGTACGACCGTAGCCACTGGATAGTCCCGTCCGCCAGAATAAACGTCAATCGACCCCAGTAATGGACTCCCTTAGCCGATTGAACGAAAATGCCCTCTTATATCAGACGGGATCGTGTGAGAACACTTACGGGAGGACTGGCGAATGAGCGTATTCGAGAACTTGCGGCAGGTGTTCCGGAGCGAAACCCCGGATCACACCTACGAATGCAAAGGCTGTGGGAAGCCGTTCGAGTTACAGCATCAAGTCTGTCCCTCCTGCGGTGGGTTCCGGGTCGAACGAGTCGACTGGAGCGACATTACGAACTGATTCTAACGAGGTCGAAGCGTTTCGCAAGTCTCCGAAATACTGCGACATCTACGACCGCTCCGGATCTCGACTGCTATCACGGATCGGAAACGCACACGAGACTCACCCGAAGTGGACAGTTCTTTTAGAGTCCCGTTTGAGGGGTAGGTATGGACGGTGAAACCGCTGACTCCTCCCCGTTTGACCGGATCCGTTCGAGGGTCACGCGTCGACGGCTTCGCATCGCGTTTCTCGTCATCGTTATCCTCTGCGGAGCATACCTGGCGTACGGTGCCGTGACGGGGGTCACGACCGCAACCGAAGACGGCGTCCCCGAGGCCCCGCCGACGGAGAACCACACTGTCGTCACCGAATCAGCCAAATTCGGCACGATAATCGCCTACGCGCCGAACGGGAGCGTCGCGTACTACAACAACTCGCACACGAAGTATTTCGACGTCGATCCCGTGGAAGGGGAGTCGATGACCGTGGAGTACGTTGCGACCGACACCATTCACACCGCAGGACCGCGGTGTCAGGACCCGCCGTGTGCCAGAAACGTCATCGAGCGGGCGAATCTCACGACGGGGGAGGTCACCGAACTGTACGCCCGCTACGTTCCGGAAGAGAACGCCGCCGAGTGGCACGACGCCGACCGAGTCAACGAGTCCCACGTCGTGCTCGCGGACATGGTCGACGACGAGGTGTACATGGTCGACACCGAAACGGAGATGATAGAGTGGACCTGGCAAGCCCAAAGCGAGTTCCCCGTCGAAGAGGGCGGTCCGTACCCCGGCGACTGGGCGCATCTCAACGACGTGGAAGTCCTGAACGACGGCCGCGTCATGGCCAGTCTGCGAAACCAGGACCAGGTCGTCTTCATCGACCCCGAAACCGGCATGCAGGAGAACTGGACGCTCGGCGAGGAGGGTAACCACGACATCCAGTACGAACAGCACAACCCCGACTACATCCCCGAAGAGCACGGCGGCCCCGCCGTCATCGTCGCGGACTCCGAGAACGCACGCGTCCAGGAGTTCCAGCGCGAGGACGGTTCCTGGAACCGTACCTGGGTGTGGTCCGACGAGCGCATGCAGTGGCCCCGCGACGCCGACCGCCTGCCGAACGGCAACACGCTCATCACCGACACGAACGGCAAGCGCGTGATCGAAGTGAACGAGTCCGGCGACATCGTCTGGCAGGTCGAACTCTCGCACCCGTACGACGCCGAACGCCTCGGGACCGGCGACGAGAGCGCAGGAGGACAGAGCGCGACGGCCCTCGGTCTCGACTCCCGAACCGCCGGCGATGACGGGGGCGGAGGCGGGTTCAGTCTCGGTATCTTCGAAACCGTCTCCGACGTCGTCCGCGGACTCTTGCCCTCTCGGGTCGTCAACGCCATCATCTACGTCGGTCCGACGTGGATGGGCAGACCGGAGTTCGGCGCGGCTGCCGTCGCCGTCCTCACCGGTCTGACGTGGACCGGCCTCGAACTCCGCTGGTTCCTGCGGGCGCGAGGGATCACGTTCCAATCGCCGATCACTCGCGACGAGCGGAACTGAACCGCGTCAGGTCCGAATTCGACGTTTACCACCTTCCGCCGCCGAACGCTACGAAGCGGGTCACCAGCGGTCTGGTGACAGATCCTCAAGCGCAGATCGGGTACGAGGGCAACAGTTTTCGTCGTCGAACGCTTCGTATCGAACGTGTTTCCCGAACGGAGAGTCCCGTTCGTCCGCGACGCCGTGGTCGCAACTGCGGTCATCACCGGGTCGTACGCTCTCGCGTCCAACGTCGAATTCGCGCCCCTCCAGATACCGGGCTATCTCGTCATCGTGGGATTCGGCGTACTGGAGGCGGCCTTCGGCTTCGCCGGCGACTACTACGGGGTGCTGTTCGCCGCGTATCTCATCGGCCTGGGGCTGGCCGGTGCCGTCGCTGCTGCCGCCGTCCGCTCGCGGGCGGACGAAACCGGCGTCCCCGGCTGGCGGATCGGACTGGCCGGGGCTCTCGCCGTCCTCGGGTCGCTCTCGCTCCTGTTCGCGCTGGCCGTTCTCGTCGGGACCTCGCAGTGGGAACCAGTTCTCATCACGGGCGCGTTCGGTCTGGGCACGCTGGCGCTTGCAGGCTGGCTCGCCGGAACGTGGTAGTGGAGCGAGGCCGTCTGGCCAGTAATCGGCAACTATCGGCGGTCCGCACTCGCCGTTCGTCGGTCCTCGCCGACGAGCCTTCCGAAACGACGTGTAGTTCGACACCGGATCACGGAGTCGAGGACGCGCTCCGGATGCGGCTTTTTCGGAAGAACGCTTCTGCAGCGAACCACCGGTGACGGCTCAGCGAATGCGGAAGTGGTAGGGCTGCCGACCTCGCCGTCAAAACACCGGCTCCGACGAGAACGTACGTTGAGACGCGAACGTACGACGACGATAAGCGGCGCACGGACCGGTCCGACTCACCGTCCGAGCGTTACGGAATTCCGCGGTCACCGGTGTCTCCCTCGAACGAACCGATCCATCCGGACTGGGTCGCCAGATACATCGCCGTCGCCGAGAACCGAGCGTTCGCGACTTCCCACCGGTCGGTCGGGAGGTCGTATGCCAGCGCGGTGTTGTAGACCGGGGCCTGTCCGAATTGGCCGCCAGCGTTGGCCGGAAGCGGTAAGATGAAGTCCGCATCGGGGTCCCGCGATTCTGACCGTTCGGCGCGCTGAAGGCGACCCCGGATAAACAACGACCGAAAGAAACTGGGGAAGATGGTGTCTTCCACCGCTTCCAGATTGAGGATCTCGTCAGCCGCGTTGAGCCCCCCGACGATGTCGCCCGCGTCGCGAACCGTCAGTTGGGTCATCGGGCCCGGCCGCTCGTCGTCGAACACGTCCAACCCCCGTTGCCAGAGGTTATCGAGCAGGTATTCAATGGCGAGTTCGCCCTCCACCTCGCTATCCGTCCCTGCAGTCTCCTCAGCGAGGAGTAGACCCTGTCCGACAGCCCCCTGAACTGCCGCCTGGTTGACGTTCTCGTCCACGGGACCGACCCGACCGTCGATATCCATCGCTTCGATCGCGAAACTGACGAGCGAGTCCGCGTACTCCTCCGCGGCGTCGACGACGTCTCCGTCGTCTCCCTGCGTGACGTACCAGCCGACCGCGCTGAGGGCGGTGCCGAGATCCCTGACGGAGCCTTTCGAGACGATCTCGCTCCCGGAGAGTTCCGTGACGACCGTCCGCGCGACCATGTCCGTCAACTCGACCACCAGTTCCTCGTCCACTGCGGGTTCGGGGGTATCGTAACCGAGCGCCCCGCCGTCGACGAACGCAGTCGCCAGGGAGAGCGCCCACAGTGTAGAGAGGTAGTCGATCGGCCTGTCATCCGCTTCGCTTCCGCTGGTGGCCTCTCCGGTGGCAACGTCGTACTCGCGGACGAGGAAGACCTTGTCGGCAGACTCGTCGTCTTCGCGACGGCTGTCCCGTAGGGCCTCCTCTTCGAGAAACCCATAGTTGATCCCTCTCTGTGCCGTCTGGCCGAACAGTTGGGCGTAAAAATCGTCCTCGTCGGAAGACGGAGTCACGCCGACGTCCTCGAAAAGGGTCGACCAGACCACGTCAGCGGCGATGGTCCAAGAGAGGCCACGCGGCGTTATCGTCTGCGATTCGGGTTCGGCCCACCGTAGCGTATCCTGAACCGGTCTCGGATTGTACACCGGTCGCTCGACGAACGACGGATCGCCGGCGTTGTATGGGGCGATCACGACCGATCGGAGCCCTCGGATCGGGAGCTCGTCGAGTCCCGATTCGTCACGTATCTCGTCGATCAGATCGTCGAACTCGGCGCGGCGGGCCCGACTGCGAGGGTACGTGACGCCGTTGCCACTTAGGAGGAGGCTCTCGGCGTTGTACCGCGAGTAGTAGTACGCATCCTCCGTTGCGTCCGTCCAGTCGTACGTATCCTGTCCCGCAGCTCGTCCGCCGGTGACACCGACTAACCCCGCCGCTGCTACGGCTTGGAGTAATCGGCGACGCGATACCTTCTGCCCGGTCGAGTGACTCCCACTTCCGTTCATGGTACTTCCTCACATGGTCGTCAGTGAAGGGAAGCTTAAAACCGCAGAATTGTTCCCCGAATAATCCCGAATACCCGCAAATACGGGCGGGGTACTACGAACAAAGGACAGATTTAGTCCCCAAGAAGCTACGATTACTTCTTCTTACGGACAAACTGCTTGAAGGATCTGAGCAGCGAGATACAGACCTCCGTCCGCAAGGTATCGCTCGTCCGTCACTCGCCACTCGTCGGTCCGGCTATCGTAGGCGACCTCTCCGTTGTAAACGGGGGCCTGCCCGTAGCGGCCGCCGGCGCCGGTCGGTAAGGGCGGTTCCTGGTCCTCACCGTCGGCCGCGGCAAGCCGCTGTGCGCGCTGGAGGCGGCCTCGGTCGAACGTGTTGTCGTAGAACTCCACGAAGCGATCGTCAGCGCCGTCGATGCCGAGCGACGCCGCGGCGTGTAATCCCCCGATAACGTCCCCAGCATCGCGCACCGAGATCGCGTGCGCGTCAGCGTCGCGGCCGCTGGCAAAGGTCAGTGCGATCGGGTTCCAGAGATCGTCGAGCAAGTACGAACAGACGCTTCGAGCAGCGTCTTCAGCGTCGATTCCGACGGTGGATGCGTAAACAAGCCCCTGACCAACGGCTCCCTGCCGAGCGGCTAGATTGTGCCCGTCGCCTCCGTCCTCGTCGACGACCCTCCCGTCCGCGGTGAGCAGGTACTCGACGAGTGCAACGGTTGAGCGAAGCAGGCGCCATCCGTCCGTGGCCAACCCGTCGTCGCCGGTCACCTTGACGAACGTCGCGAGCGCCGCAAGTGCCGTTCCGAGGGCCCGGGGCGCGACGTTCCGTAAGATTTCGACGGGGGCGAACTCGTTGACGATAACCGTCGCGACTGCGTCGACGACAGTGCGTAGCGCTCCGGCCGATACGAACCGGGCGAGACCGTAGTCCGCCCCCCTCTCAGTCGCCCGGATGACGGTGGATACCGCCCAGAGCGTCTCCAGGTACGGTTCGGCGTCGAACAGCGGGGTCGATTCCCGTTCGGCTTCGTCGTACCGCGCGAGGACGATGGCAAGTTCCTCGCGCTCGGCGGCATCTTCGCTCAGTAGCCGCGCTTGCCCGGAGGTCATACCCCACTGGAGTCCTAGCTCTGCGACGTTTGCGTCGACGAGCGAGCGGTACCGGGACGAATCGTCGTCAGTCTCGTCGGCGATCCGTGCGAGAGCGAGCGAGCGGATCAGTGCCGAGGCAGCCGCCCAAGCTGTCGCTCCGGGGCTGATGAATCCGGGAGCATCAGCGTCGAACCACCGTAGGGTTTCCCAGTCCGGCCGCGGCTGAAACACCGGTCTCCGCACGTACCGCGGCCACCCGACGTCGTAGGGAGCGATCACCCATCGTTCGTTCCGGATCGGGGGACCGTCGAGAGCGACCTCGTCGAGTAGCGTCGCCCGAAGGCGCTCGAACCGCACGTCTTCCGCCGCCGTCCGAGGAAATTCGATCCCGTTGCCGCTTGCCCGAACGCTTTCGACGTTGTCCACAGCGTGCCACCAACGGTCGCTCCGCGTCGCGTTGCGATCGGTATCGTCGTCCCGCGACCCGGGGAACGAAACTGGCTGCGCGAACGCCCCCGTAGCTACCGCGCAGAGTACACGTCGTCTAGATACTCCTAACCGAGAAAGCTCGTCGATCATAACAAAGGCGGGGTGGGATATCGCCCCTAACGGCTACTGTTCGTCGCGTTTCCGCCAGTCTCATTCGCGGCCGGCGTCTCCTCCATCGTCGTTTGCGGTTCCTCGGTAGTCTCGTTACCGTCGCCGTCGGCATCGTCTGCTGCGTCGTCTTGGTCAACCCCGCCATCGTCATCGTCGGTATCCCGCCTGCGACTTACACTGGTCTGGCCCGGCACACCGCTACCGGGGTACGATTGACCGTCGAACTCACCGACCCAGATCAGTTGATTCGCGGTGTACATCGCCTGTTCGGTCGTGAACAGGTCGTCAGTCACCTCCCACTGGTCGGACCGGGGGTCGTACTGGACTTCCGTGTTGAGGACGGGAGCCTGGCCGAACTCCTCGTCGCCGGCGTCCGCAGGGAGCGGGAGTGGGAAATCCGCCTCCGGGTCCCTAGACTGAGTCCGCTCAGCGCGCTGCAGGCGCGCTCGGTTGACCGTGTTGTTGAAGAACTCGGAGAAGATGTTGTCGACGTCGCCTCGGTCGAGGACTGCGTCGGCGGCGTTGATACCGCCGATGATGTCGCCGAGGTCGCGGGCTGAAAAGGTCAGCACGTCGTCCTCGAGTTCGTCGTCGAACGTGCCGGAGGACGGGTCCCAGAGTTCGTCGAGCAGATAATCGATAACGTCGTCGGCGGTGTCCTGGTGATCGACGTCGGAGAGCCCTTCGGTCGCCCAGAGTAGGCCCTGACCGACTGCACCCTGAAGCGCCGCCTGATTCATCGGCTCGTCCTGTTCCTCGCCGCCGGTATCGGCAACGCGGCCGTCGTCGTCGATATTGTCGATGATGAGGCTGGCCGCGTTGTTCGCATAGGCGCTGGCCTGACTCTCTAAGTCGTCGTCGCCGGCGGCTTTTGCGCCGTAGTGGGCGACGGCACCGAGCATGATACCGAGGCCGCGCGGACCGTCCTTCTGAAGCACCTCGTCGGCGGATATTTCCGGGTCGTCGCCGCCGAATACCGTCCGCGCCGTGTTGTCCGCCAATTCTTGCAACTGATCGGCATCGACGACCTGCTGCGGGTTCTCGTATCCGAACTCTCCGGAGTTGGCGAAGTCGGCCGCCTCGGAAAGCGTCCAGAGAACCGTCGCGTAGTCCAACGGCACGTCGTCATCCTCCGTGCCGCCAGTCGCCTCGTCATTTTCGGCGTCGTACTCCTGGAAGAGGTACAGTTCGTTCTCGTCCTCCTCCTCCTCACGGCTCTCGTTACGGAGAACGCCGGTTCCGCCCTGGAGGAACCCGTAGTTGAGAGCCCACTGCGCGGCGAAGCCGTACATCTGCTGGTAGAACTCGCCGACGCCCTCCTCCATGGACCGTCCGGTGAACGTATCGAACCCTCGGGACCACGAGAGATAGGTGAGCGTCGACCAGCCGAGAGACTGTGGCGTGATCAGCGGGTCGCCCTGATCTTCCCATAGGAGCGTGTTCTGGATGGGTCGCGGATTAAACACGGGCCGTTCCGTATAACTCGGCACGCCGTCGCGGTACGGAACGATGGTCAGCGAGTTGAGACCGCGGATGGGACGCTCGTCAAGACCGGCATTATCTCGCATCTGGTCGCGAAGGTCTTCGAACTGTGCTTGTTGTCCCTCGCTTCGCGGGTACTGGACACCGTTTTCGCTCAGAACCACGCTGTCCGCGTTGTACTGGGAATACCAGAAACTGTCACGGGAGGCGTCCGTCTCGTCGTACACTTCCTGCGCCTGCACGGACGAGACCCCGATACTACCGATCAGGCCCGCCGCGGCGGCTACTTTGAGGTAGTCTCGGCGCGATGCAGAGAGGGATCTTTCGCTGTTTTCGTTGTCAGTCATGGTATCACTTACTACGTCCCGGAATCCGACAGGGCTGGGAATAAACCCCGAATACGATTTCATCCTGTTTCGATCAGTAGAAGAATGGCACCGGATTCTTCTCGGATATTCAGTATTCGTAACCAGACTGGACACAATAGCCACTCTATCCCGGTTTTCGTCAAGGCGGCTCGCTTCTACGCGGTAGTATCTCTCAAAGTGATTCTGCACCGGGCGTAGTTACGTAACGATGCTGTCTGTTTTTTGCAGCTGATTGTTGTCGTTCGAGTATGCTAGAATACTACAAACAACGTGTAGAACGGGGCGACGTATTGCAGATTACCGCCGGCTTCGACCGACAAAATCCGGCAGCAACTTCGAACTACCCTGGACAACCACGCGCGTGAATATCTCTGATTGACGCACCGCCTTCCAACCGGGACCGTACAGATATTCGAGGTACTGCACCCTGGTTAAAGTCTCCGTGTAGCGATCTAAGTTCAGATGATCTTTCCGTATTTCTCACTCTCGGGGTGACTAATCCCGCTAGTTCGGTACCCGAACACCGCGTAAGCCTCACAGTCACGGCTTTTCAACCGCGTTCTCACCACTCATGATCATGCCTCGGACGTTTCGGGTACCCGGTAGAATCGCTTCACCGTTCGAACGCAGTTCGAAATATAAACGCTCCCTCTATCACCTATCCCCGCTTTCCGCCGCTGTCGTTGTTCTCTGAGCGAAAGTTGTCTTCCGCATCGTTATTTCCGTCCGAACCGGAAACGTCGTTCCCGAGCGTGAGCACGAAATCGGGGGGCATATCCTTCGTTCGGCGCCGCCACCGATAGATATCCAACCAGTGGAAGACACTCGTCAGCGCAAAGGCGACCGCGAACAGGAGAAAGACGGAGATCACTGGGAGCGTCTCAACCGGCCAGATCCCGAGCAGGATCAGCCCGGCCGCGGTGAGACAGGTGAGCGCCAGCGTAAAGTACACTTTGTACCACGGAACCGTCGTGTGCGGATCGTTAACGAGGTATAGTCCGAACTCTGAACGATCGACGCGTAAGCTTATCTGCTTGCGTTGGCGATTGTAGGAGACGAGTTCGAGGTCTTCCAGATACGGCAAGTGCGTCTGGTGAATCGCCGAATACACCGATTTTCGGTGAGACGGTGAGACCTCGTCGGGTGTCGTACAGCGCTCCCACGCCGCCACCTGATCGATCAGTTCGTCCAACCCGATCGGCCGGTCGTGGTTCTGGAGGTAGTACAACACGTACCGACGACGCTGGTTCTGTATCGCGTCGACGACGGTTTTTTCCGATATCTCCTCCCGGGTCTTCCGTGGACTAGTGGTTTCAAGGGATTTCATCGGGAGGTAGAGCTTTTGACGACCGATGCGACGTACGTCGCGTTCGGTCTCGATTCCACCCTTTGCATCGACCGCCTTGCACTCTTCCGAGTGTAGCTCGTTCCCTTTCCATGGTACGGAATAACAATGGATCTCCGAGCGTCTTCAAGGGCGGCGATATTCACGCGGGCGGGTGAACGATACGGGCTGTGAATCCTCGCTTCAGATCGCGACGAGATAGCTGTACACTCTGCGCTGTTAGACTTGGAGAAAGTCGACTGTACCCGCACCGCCAGACGGTGACAGGGAGCATCGGGAAGCATGTTCAACTCTCAGAGCAAATACGACCGAAACCAGGGGAGAATCCACTGCCATCTATCGACTGTGATGCGGCGGGGTACAGGAGTTCGCTCTCCGGTTTGAACTGAGGAAGGTATTCCTGCTCGCTACGCTGTGCGGGCTGTGACTTCCAGGCTCGAATCGGCTCAGTTCAATTTTCGGACCTCATCGCGCCCGCTTCGCTCGCCGATTCGGACACAGAAAATCCGCCCTCCCCGATTTGAACGGGGGACAAGTCGATCTACAGTCGACTGCTCTACCAGTCTGAGCTAAGGGCGGGCAGGCGATTACACGTAGTCCCTCTGTTGGACTTAAGGGTTATTATTCGGTTCGCACGTCGACAGACGAGCGTCAGACATCGCGGGAAGATTGAAATAGGTGGCGCTACATCTGTCTGACGAGAGACGCGCATGAGCAAGATCACGTTCCGCGCCGACGACACCCTCGTCGACGAGTTAGAGCGGTTCGACGCCTCCAAGAGCGAGGTGTTGCGCCGCGCCCTCCGAGAGTATCTCGAGGGCCGGGACGGCGCGAGCGCGGAGCGGAGCGACCGCGGCGTGGAGGGCGGGAGCATCGACGACATCGTCGCGGAACGGGTCGATACGCTCGTCGAGCGGCGACTGGCGGAGCGGACAGCGAACGGCGGCGGACAGGACATCAACGTAAACATCTCGCTCGACGGGGACCGCGCGGCGAGCGAACAGTCCCAGGCGGGCGCTCGTAAGACGGCCGCGCCTGACGAACGCGACGCGTCCGACGCTCGCGACCCGGCCCCCGACGGAAGTAATACGTGCGGCCAGTGCGGCGAGAACGTCAGTTCGGACCACGTGTACTGCCCGAACTGCGGGGAAAAAGCGACCCACAGGGTGTTCTGTGACTGCGGCGACGAGCTCAGAACGGACTGGGCCTTCTGTCCCAGTTGCGGTCGTCGGACGCCGGCCGCCGACGTGCTCGATTCCGCCTGACCGGCAGTATCGGCGCTCTACGCCGCTGTTTTCTCCGGTTGTCATACGATCAGCGATACTTTTATTACATATCGGCTGGTGTGTTGATTCGCGTAAGACGGTCGTCTTACACGGCGAGAACATACGGCAGTATCGT
This sequence comes from Halostella sp. PRR32, assembly GCF_034808085.1. Lineage (NCBI taxonomy): Archaea > Methanobacteriati > Methanobacteriota > Halobacteria > Halobacteriales > Natronoarchaeaceae > Halostella > Halostella sp. PRR32. Next base: position 349,621 of record NZ_JAXHGL010000003.1, on the reverse strand, counting down.
ACTCCCATCGTGGAGTTATGACGTGTAAGACACCACGCGTGTGAGGGGAATCGCACGTATCCGTCTTACCAAAGGGGAATCTAACAATGGAGCGTGTGACACTGCGAATTCCGAAACAGCAGATCGACGAGGTAGAACAGCTAGTCGAGACGGGGGAGTTTCCGAACCGGAGCGAGGCGATCCGGTCGGCCGTCCGCGAAATGATCAACGAGCAGGGCGAGAAGACCCAGGATAGCTCGAGCAAACACAACTGGGCGAAGGTGTAACTATGCAGGACATCGTTCAGGACGCGCTCGAGAACGCCGAAGCCGAGAAGCGTGACATGGATGTCGACACCGACGGGGACGAGTTCGGCGACCCGCGGATCGTCATCGTCGGAGCGGGCGGGGCGGGCAACAACACCGTCAATCGCCTGTACAACATCGGCGTCGACGGAGCGGAGACCGTCGCGATAAACACCGACAAACAGCACCTGAAGATGATCGAGGCCGACACGAAGATCCTCGTGGGCAAGTCGCTCACGAACGGTCTCGGCGCGGGTGGCGACCCCTCGATGGGCGAACGAGCCACCGAGATGGCTCAGGGGACCATCAAGGAAGTGCTCGGCGACGCCGACCTGGTGTTCGTCACCGCCGGGATGGGTGGCGGCACCGGTACCGGCGCTGCGCCCGTCGTCTCGAAGATAGCGAGCGAGCAGGGTGCCATCGTCGTCGGCATGGTGTCGACGCCGTTTAACGTCGAACGCGCGCGGACGGTCAAGGCCGAGGAAGGCCTCGAAAAACTCCGCGAGGAGGCCGACTCGATCATCGTCCTCGACAACAACCGCCTGCTCGACTACGTTCCCAACCTCCCGATCGGCAAGGCCTTCTCGGTGATGGACCAGATCATCGCCGAGACGGTGAAAGGTATCAGCGAGACCATCACTCAACCGTCGCTCATCAACCTGGACTACGCGGACATGACGACGATCATGAACCAGGGCGGCGTCGCGGTGATGCTCGTCGGGGAGACTCAGGACAAGAACAAGACCCAGGAGGTCGTCAACGACGCGATGAGTCACCCCCTGCTCGACGTTGATTACCGCGGCGCGAGCGGTGGACTCGTCCACATCACCGGCGGCCCCGACCTCACGCTGAAGGAGGCCGAAGGTATCGCCAACAACATCACCGAACGCCTGGAAGCGAGCGCGAACGTTATCTGGGGCGCTCGTATTCAAGAGAACTACAAGGGCAAGGTGCGCGTCATGGCGATCATGACGGGCGTCCAGAGCGCGCAGGTGCTCGGCCCGACCACGCAGAAGCAGGCCAACAAGTCTCGACAGAGCCTTGACGGCGTCGACGAATCCGACTTCGACGCGAGTCAGAACCTCGGGAACGACGCCGTTCACGGCAACGGCGCACAGAGCGATGGCGGCCGGGAAACGGTCGAACAGAACAACGGCCTCGACGTCATCCGATAACCCGTTTTTTCGACGGAGACTCGTGGGGCTTCGGCCCCTCTATTTCGCACCCCACGAGCGACGCTATCGGTGGGCTTCGGACGCATACTCGGGGTCGGGTTCGCCGCCGCTGGAGTCGCCTATCGGCTCGTTTTCAGCGGACTGGGCGGCTGTCTCGCCGGAAAGACGGCGGAACGAGAACGTCGTGTGACAGTCCGTCTTACACGGCATGGACCGATTCCACGAGCGCTTGTGCTCTCGTGCACAGTCACGCCCTAAACGGCATGAACCGATTCCACGAGAGCACACTTTCGACACTTCTCTCTCGTCGTCGCCGCGCCACACTCTGCGCACTCTCCCAGGTCGCGTTCGCTCGCGTCGCCGTACTTGCTGGCGGCCATGGCCGCGATCTCCTCGTACCCCGCCATGATCGAGTGGCGAGCCCCGGGGTGGTTCTCTTCGAGGTCGAGTAGCAACTCCTGAATCTCGCCGCGGTAGGCCTCGCTGGCGTGGGGACACTCCGTGATGTGGGCGGGGAGGTCGCGCAAGTGTGCGTACAGGGCGACCTCCTTCTCGGGGATGTCCCGGAGCGGTTTGGCGCGGGGGACGAAATCGGCCTGCTCGCCGCGGGTGTCGGGGCCGTCGCCGAACGGACCGAGGCTGGCATCGAAATGCTTCGCCATCTGGGGAATATCGCCTTCGAAGAAGTTCATCAGCGCCGTCTGGGCCTCGTCGTCCAGGTTGTGGCCCGTCAGGAGTTTCGTCGCGCCGTACTCCTCGGCGTACTTCGAGAGGAGGTCGCGGCGGAACACGCCGCAGTACGCGCAGGCGGCCATGTTTTCGGGGTCCGTCTCGACGACCTCGTCCATCTTCACGTCGAATTCCTCTTCGTAGGTCACTATCTCGTGGCGGATACCGAGGTCCGCGGCGAGTTCCTCGCAGGCATCGACGGACTTGTCGCGGTAGCCCTCGATCCCTTCGTGGATGGTCAAGGCGATCATCTCGACGCGGGGGTCCTCGGCGAACGTCTGGTCGAGGATCTGCGCGAGGACGACGCTGTCCTTGCCGCCCGAGAGACCGATCACCCACGTCTCGGGGTCGTCCGGCGTGGCCGACCGCGGGAGGAGGTTGTCCTCGCGGATCCGGCTCCGAGCCCTGCTCTCGACCGACTCGCAGAAGTGGTGCTCGCAGAGGTGCGACCCGGAGTAGGCCGCGTGCATCACCGCCTCGCGGTCGCACTTGGTGCAGTCCATTACCGACACGTACCTTCGCGCCGCCCATCACGGTTTCGCCTCGGCGCGTTCGCGGGTGGCTGTCGCCGACGCTGGTCCGCCCGCCACTGCGGCATCACCGGTCACGCCGAGAGCGCGGCCGAACCGTCCTCCAGAGCGGCCAGGAGCGTGTCGAGGTGGCGGTCGCGCGCCGACGAGGAAAACAGTTCGTGACCGCCGTCGTAAAGGACGATACGCTCCGGCGGAACCCGGTCTCCGATGGCGCGCGTGCTGACGATCCGGTCCCGAAGGGTGCAGAAGACGACAGCGTCGTCGTCGATGGGCGGTAGGGTCCGCTGTGCCTCGCGGCACTCCCGTATCCACGACGGCGCGGCGGCGTTCGCCCCGGTCGCTATCTGTCGGTCGGTCGCCAGGTCACCGATGTTCTCCGCGTCAGTGTTCGCCGGTAGGAATTCGACGCTGGTCGGGAGTTTCGCGAACAACGGGCCGAGAACGTCGAGCACACCCTCGGGGAACCCCCAGAACGGACTGAGATAGATCCGCCGGTCAGCGCCGTCGAGGTGGGCCGCGATCAGGCCGCCGGTGCTGTGCGAGAGCAGGCGGTACCCGTCCAGTTCCGCGACGAACTCGGCGACGGGTTCGAGGTACTCGCTCCGGAAGTCGGAGATAGCCGTCGGGATCCGAAACGCGTGGACGCGGTATCCCGCGCCCGTGAGTTCGTCTATCAGCCAGCGGACGTTCTCGTGGTACAGTTTGTTCCCCCAGACGAGAACGAACACCAAGTCCTCGTCTCCGCCGTCGTCGAACGTGCGCTGTTCCATACGGTCGGGTTCTCCGTAATACGACAAAAGCGATGCGGGAGACCGTACTACGCCGTCCAGAAGCCGGTGACTGCGCGCACGGCTACTGCGGGACCAGCACGAAGACGTTTTGCGCGTCCGGCGACTACCGGGAAACGATGAGCGGACTGGACCGCGACGACGCCATCGACCGCGTCGAAGCCATCGTCGACGCCGTAGAGAGCGAACGGATGCCCGTCCCCGTCCGCGAGGTGTGGGTGTACGGGGACGTCGCTCTCGGTCTCGACCCGGTCGAACGCCTCGACGTCTACCTGACGAAAGACATCCTGCTGGACGGCGAGAGCGACCGCGAGGGGGAGTTCGTCGACAGCCACGGAATACAGGGGGTCGGCAAGTCCGTCCGAGCGGACTGGGCCGAGGACCACCCCGACCTGCTCCGGGCGAACCCGAACGGTCACGCCGCGCCGGAGAAATGTCTCGCCGCACACCTGATAGACGAGGACGAGCCGATCCACCTCGAAGTGTGTAACGCCAGTTTCGAGGACAACGTCACGCAGCGCTTGCGCGGGGCGGTAGACCGCGAAGCCTACGAGGAAATACTCGACCCGCGCGGGGCCTGCCTCTGGGTCGATGGGACTCGGAGCGAGGACGCGCTCTCGAAACTCCGCAACAGCGAACTGCCGTTCCCGACGCTGTCGGAATCGCTCGAAATGCTCGGGCTCGAACCCGACCAGGCCGACACCGCCGCAAAGGAGATTCACGCCTGGCGCGAACAGCAGGAGGGCGCGACCGTTCGCGGCGACGTGGTTTAGCTGAAGAACTTGTCGAGCAGGCCTTCCTCGCCGACCTCCTCGCTGCGTTCGGTCTCGCGTTGCTCACGGGCGTTTTGCATCCGGTCTTTGAACGCCGCGGCGACCGGATCTTCCTCGTCGCCGCCTGCTGTCTGTCCGGTCTGATCGGCGGAAACTCCGGCGACGGAGTTGCCCTTTCCGCCGCCGGACCTACCGGATTCGGCGTCGGCCGCCTCGCCGCTGGCTCCGGCCGACCCGTCCGAATCGACCCAGTCGAACGCCGGATTCGAACCGCCGTTGTCGCCGTCCGCGGCCGTCTCCGTCCCGCCTGCAGCGGCCGCCGTCGGCTGATCGGCTTCCTGCGTCGTCTCGGACGCTCGTTCGCTCCCCGCCTCCGCCGCACTCGTCGCTCCCGGAGAGTGATACGTGCCCTCGTCGAGACCGTTTGACAGCGATGACGGGACGATCGGGTCCGCGGACAGGTCGTCCGCGGCGATGCGCGCCGCCAGCTCCCAGTACGTCTCCGCGGTCGGGCTGTCCGGGTCGTGTTCGATCACCGGAACGCCGGCCGCCGAACTCGCAACGACGCTCTCGTCGTGCGGTAGTGCGGCGAGTACGGGGGTCGAAACGTGGCGTTCTATCGCCGACAGGTCCGGCGTCACGCCGGCATCGATCCGGGTCACGATCACGCCTTCGACCGGCGTCCCTAGATACTCCACGGCCTGTCGCCCCTCAGCGGTGGCCGTTAGCGATTCCTCGTCGAGCGTCGACGCGAACACGGCTCTGTCGGCGAGTGAGGCCCACAGCATCGCCTCCAACCGGTCGCTGACGCCGACGTCGAGCAACACCACGTCGTAGCGCTGGCGGGCCACGTCGACGATATCCGCGGCGATCCCCAGGTTCGCGTTCCGCTGCCAGTCGCGGTCGGACGCACCGGGAACGACGGCGAAGTCCCTCGACCGCTTGTACGTCGCGTCGAGCAGGGTCGCCCGCCCCGCCAGGACCGACTCGATCGTCGGTCCGTCGACCGTTACGTCGATACCCTCTGTCAGTTCCGCCCCGCCCAGGTCGGCGTCGACGATGCCGACCCGAAGCGGTCCCTCCGCGAGCGACGCCCCCAGCGCCGCCGTGGTAGTTGTTGCCCCCGCGCCGCTCGATCCCCCGAGTATCGCGTACACCCCTGTCATCTTGCGGGGATCTGTACCGATGCGTAATAAATAATCTCCGTGATACATTAACATTTATTTTCTTAGACTTTCCGTCCCGGTGACTGAACAGGTCACGGAGGAATGGCGTATCCGTCTCAGACAACGCTCCGATACAGCGACACGAGATCGTCGGCGACAGTGTCGAGTTCGAACGACTCGCTCGCGGCCTCCGCGTTCGCGCCGAGGCGCTCGCGCTGGTCAGAGTCCTGCACCTGCTTGATCGCGCCGGCGAAGTCGTCGTCCGCTTTCAGGCAGTTCGTTCCGTCCGTGAGCCACTCGAACGTCGGGACATCGCGGACGACCGGCGGTTTCCCACAGGCCATCGCCTCCAGCAGCGCCATCCCCTCGTTCTCGTTTTTCGTCGGGAAGAAGAACACGTCGCCGGCGGCGTACGCCCCGCGGATGTCCTCGACGTAGCCCGTAAACGTGCAGTTGGCCGGCGCGTTCTCGACGAGTTTCGTCGTCTCTCGCTTCCGGAGGAGGCGGTCGAGACCCCCGCCTCCGGTGGGGTTGAGGTAGCCGAACCAGACGAAGTCCGTGTCGGGCATCGCGCGAGCAGTCTCGACGAACGACCGGAGGCCTTTGCGCTCGATGACGTGGCCCACCATGAACGCGACCGTTCCGGAGAGGTCGTACCTGTCGCGGTACTCCTCGCGGAGGTCCGCGTATCCGGCCAGCATATCCGGGTCGAACCCGTTGCTGATGACGGTTTTCGGAGCGTCCGCGTACCCCTCCAACACCTGGCGGTTGTGCTTGGAGGGACAGACGAGGTGATCGGCCAGCGAGTACGCGTACTCCAGGTAGGGGCGCATCGGACGCGCGAGCAGGTTCGAAAGGGCGAAGCTCTCCCGGAAGTCCTCCGCGGTCTGGTGTGCGTGGACCAGTACGGGAACGCCGCTCAGGCGTGCTTTCCGGGCGTAATACACGGAGCGCGGCCCCATGTTGTTCAGGTGCAGGAGGTCGGCGTTCAGATCGGGTTCGGTGGTGTACTCGATCCCCCGCCGGTCCAGTATCTTCCGCTGGTTCCGCACCGACTGGGCGTGTCCGCCCGTGATGTGGTCCTCCCACTCGAAGTAGTGGCTGACGCGCATTCCTTGTCCGCACTCTCAAACGCGGAGGGTTCAACCCTTCCGGTTCCGACGCGGGGTCCCGACGGCGTTGCGCTCGCCGCCGAGCGACGCCGCGGTTGGACACGTGGGACTGCCGAACGGCCGCGTATATCTTCGACGCGCCCGTACGACGCCGCATGAACGTCCGCGAAGCCACGCCCGCCGACGCTGCGGCGGTCAACGAAGTCCATCTCGACTCCGTCGACGGCCTCGGCCCCGCGGCCTACGACGAGAAACAGGTCGCGGCCTGGGGGACCAGCGCAGGGCCCGACGATTATCCGGTCGACGCCGGCGATACCCGCTTCGTAGTCGCGGAAGTAGACGGCGAAGTTCAGGGGTTCGGCGAACTCGCGTTCGATCCGGGCGAGTATCTCGAACCGCCCGCAGACGCCGAGGTGAAAGCGGTTTACGTCCACCCGTCCGTCGCCCGCCGAGGCGTCGGGTTGGCGCTACTCGCCGAACTGGAGGACGCGGCACGCGAAAACGACACCGAGACGCTCGGCCTCTACGCGTCGAAAAACGCCGTCCCCTTCTACGAGGCGCGCGGGTACGACCGCGTCGCCGAACGGGCCCACGAGTTCGGCGGCGAGGTTCCGGGAACCGTTGTGGAGATGCGGAAACGCCTGTAAACGGAGGCGAGGCGACTGGTAACTGCCAAACGTCACCGTATACCCGTCCGGCGGCCACCGACAGTTGTCCGGGTATCCTACACCCGTCCGACGGTCACGAAAAAGGGGACGACCTCCGTTCGCCGGTAGTTCTCGTCTTGCATCTGCTCGATGACGTCCCGTCCCATCGCGCGCCACGCGGCGCGCAGGTCGTCGAACTCCTCGGCGGAGAGGTCACCGTTGAGCATCGTCGTGCGGTCGTCCGTTAGCCCCTCGCCCGACGCCTTCCGCTTCGCTGCGGAGAGCGCAGACTCCGAATACGGCGGGGCGACCGTCCGCTCGTGGTCGTAGCGACGCGTCTCCACGCTATCGAGATCGGCTTCGTCGAACACCCGGCGGGTTCCGGTCCCGCCCAGCGAGACGTCCGTCGGCACGCCGTCGATGTACGCGCGGCGGGCGCGTCCCTCCAGTCGTGATTCGGCGGCGACGCTGGAGTCGACGGTAACGGCACCGTTGTCGGGTTCGACCGCGGCCACGCGGTCCCGCGAGACGCGCGCGAACTCCCGGACCGTCGCCGCGGGGTCGGGGAGGTTGATCAGCAGGGCCTGACAGACGACGAGGTCGAAAGAACCGTCAGGGAACGGGAGGCGGGTCGCGTCGCCAGCGACGACCGGGGCGTGGTCGGCCGCGACCGCGAGCAGGTCGGCGTCGGCGTCGACGCCGATCACCTCGCCCGGCGACTCCTCGGCGAGGACGCGGGTTAACTCACCCGTCCCGCAGCCCACGTCGAGGACGCGGTCCGCGTCCCCGAGTTCGAGCGGGTCGAGGGCCCGGCGGTCCTCCCACATCCCGCGACGCGTCTCGTCGAGGTAATCGGCTGTGAACTGGCGCACGGGGCGCGTTACTCCCGCAGCTCCTTGACTCGCTCGATGTTCCAGGCGAATCCCTTCCCGTCCTCGTTCGGCGTCTCAAGCACCAGCGGCACGTCGCGCAGGTCCTCGTGGTTGACGAACGCGCGCATCCCGTCCTCGCCGATGAGACCCTCGCCGATGTGGGCGTGTTCGTCCTTGTTCGTGCCGCACTCGTGCTTCGAGTCGTTGAGATGGACGCATTCGATATGCTCCAGTCCGACCACGTCGTCGAACTCGGCGACCGTCTCCTCGACGCCTTCGGCGGTCGAGAGGTCGTAGCCCGCGGCGAACATGTGGGCGGTGTCGAGACAGATGTCGAGGTCCTGCTCTGACCGGTCGAGGACCTCGGCGAGATGCTCGAAATCGCCGCCCAGCTTGGTGCCGCTGCCGGCGTCGCTCTCGACGAGTACGGTGACCCCATCGGGGATATCGAGTTCGTCCAGCGCGCTGGCGGCGTTGTCGAGGCCGCCCTCGACGCCCGCGCCGGTGTGTGCGCCGAGATGAACGTTGACGTACTCGATGCCGAGTTTGTCCGCCGCGTCGACCTCCTTCTGCATGGCGTCGATCGACTTCTCGCGGAGGTCGTCTTTCGGCGTACAGAGGTTGACGAGATACGATGAGTGGATCACCCACGGCCCGTCGAGTTTCTCGCCGGTACCCTCGCGGAAGGCCGCCGCCTCGTCGTCCCCCACGTTGGGGTCCTGCCACACCTGTGGGGAGTGGGTGAATATCTGTCCGCAGTTCCCGCCGACGTCGCGTTGCCTGTCGACGGCGAGGTGAACGCCGTCAGCGATAGACACGTGTGCTCCGACTCGCATGTGTTCGGAGAGTGACCGAACCGGCAAATGCACTTCGACTCCGACGGGCTAACAGTGACTCTACGCAGTCGCACTGACTGAAGCCGTGCTGGCAGTGTTTCACCCGGTAGCAGCGGCGTCGAGGAATAGCGAACGACTCCTAGGTCGGATCGTCCCGGTGACGGTTCCAGTATTCGCTGTCGTACTTGCGATCCGCGCGCAGTTCGGCGTCGTCGAGTTCCTGGTCGGACCAGCCGCCTTCTTCGGCGTCCGCCCACTCGGCGAGACACGTTTCGAGCGTCTCGACTGCCGCCTCCCGAGTGACATCTGCGTGGTCTGTCACGCTCGTCACCCGACCAGTGAACTCCTCGGGCGACGTGTCCGGCTCCGAGAAGACGCCGAGATGGCGAGTTTCGGTGAGGTCGAAGTTGATCGAACCGTGCTGTATGACGGCGTCACGCTGGCGATACTGAGCGTTCCCGCTTATCTTCCGACCGCCACAGAGCAGGTCGTGAGCGGGGTGGACCGCCCGCAGGTAACAAGCCGGGTCGTGGATCGCCGGGAGGTCGTCCTCAGCGAACTCCGCGAAGACGCCCATCCGTTGGAACGCCTCGACGATAGGTTCACAGAGGAGTCCGTAACAGTCCATCAGGTCACCGGGAAGGTCGTCCGCTGGTGCGATTATCGAGTAAGAGATGTCGCCGAACGAATCGTGATAGATGCCGCCGCCGCCCGTCTGGCGCCGGACCACGTCTATCCCCTCTCGTTCGCAGTACTCCCAATCGACGGATTCGGGATCCTGTCGATATCCGAGCGAGAGGCAACTGGGATCCCACTGATACACCCGGACGGTCCTGATCCCCCCGGTGGACGCCGTTTCGGCGGCTATCTCGTCGAGAGCCATGTTCATCGCGCCCGAACGGGACTCTTCGCTGACGAAACGCCAGTCCTTGTCTGCGAGCGAAGACCGGAGAGATCCTGAGTCGTCGGCCATGCCGTGGCGTACGTCGGGTTCCGACAAAAAGCCGGTGCAGACCCACCGTCACAGGTGTCTCCTCGGAGACGAATGCGACGCAGTGGACCGACGCGTAACTGTAGTGCTGTCGGTCAAGCCCTGCTTACTGGAGGCCGGTCGAGTCCGTGCGAGCAATGCGACAGTTCACCAGCCACGCTGACGGCGGTACTCGGCCGTGATCGAAGCAGGACGAGCCACGCCCCGTACATTGTGTATATCGGAGTGTGGTTTACACATCCGACGGACAACGCACGGGGCTTAAACCTGCCCGTACGCTACGGATACGGTATGGTCCAGAACGTCGCCGGGATCCTCCCGGAACTCGAACCGGAGGATTTCCACCTTCTCTCGGGCGTCGAGCAGGGAATGCGGTTTTCGGAGTGGGTAAAACGCGAGAAGTTGCCCGAGTTCTCGCGGTTGACGAAGGAAAACGTCGACTACCGGATAGACCGGTGTCTTGATTACGACCTCATCGAGCGGAACACGATCCAGTACGAGGGGTATCGCCTGAAGTTCGAAGGGTACGACGCGCTGGCGTTGCACGCGTTCGCCGAGCGAGAGACCATCGAAGGGTTCGGGTCGTCACTCGGCGTCGGGAAGGAAAGTGACGTCTTCGAAGTACAGTCGTACAAGCCCATGGCGCTTAAATTCCACCGAGAGGGCTTTACCAACTTCCGTGAGGTGATGCGGGAACGGGATTACACGACGGACAAAGACCACGTTTCCTGGCTCTACACTGCCCGGAAAGCGGCCGAACGCGAGTACGAGGCACTGGAAGCCGTGTATCCAGATGTCGCGGTGCCGCAACCGATCGACCAGAACCGTCACGCTATCGTGATGGAGAAGATAGACGGGGTTGAGCTCTCCCGCACGAAACTCAAAGACGAACAGGTCGTCCCAGTCTTGCGGTTGCTCTTGGAAGAAATGAGCGAGGCGTACACGCACGGGCGCGTACACGCAGACATGAGTGAGTACAACGTGTTCGTCGATGAGAGCGGAGTCACGATCTTCGACTGGCCACAGTCGATACCCACGGACCACGAGAACGCCGAGGAGTTCCTGGAACGGGACGTGGAAAACGTTGTCAGCTACTTCCAGCGGAAATATCCCCAGTTACTTCCGGAGGCTGTCGATAGCGCCGCACTCGCGGATGCTGTGGCGGCTGGCGACGACGGCGGGATCCGAACGGCGTTAGAATAAACTTCATTTCGATATAGGAAATGGGTTAGTCCAGTAGTTGAGACTGGGAACGAACACGTGCGGGGTCGGACTGAGGGAGGCTGCGATGCAATCCCAAACTGGGGCGTACCGCCGTCTAACTATCACCTGGCCGTGGCACCGAAGACAGGTCGCCCGGGAGCGCCGTCCGTGCGACTGGCGTTCGTGGCGACAGCCCCCCGTTCTCAGATCCCGGGAATCTGAGACGGTCCTTTTTATGAAGGGTTCGAAGTTGCAGGTGAAGCCATGACCCAAATCGGTGCCCCCGGCGACGGTATCTCTCGACGAGCGTTTCTCGCGGCGACTGGCGCAACCGGCCTCGGTGCGGTTGCCGGATGTACGGCTCCCGCCAGTCAACGTGACGAAGGAAATACGACAGCGGCGACCGAGTCGCCCAGCGATCTGCCGACGACCTCCCCGCCCCAGGTCGTCGATGTCGACGAACAGGGGGGACAGGTGACGCTCAGTTCACAGCCTGCCCGCCATCTCGCACACCCCGGCGAATCGATGGGCGGCCCCGTCGAACTGCCGCAGGTGTGGGCGTTCCAGGCCGACGACCGGGAACCGAGCGTCCCCGGACCGATCCTCCGAACGACGGAGGGCGAAGACATGGAGGTGACGTTTGACAACACCGATGGAAAGCACCCGCACACGGTGCACTTCCACGGCGTCCGAAAGACCTGGGAGAACGACGGCGTTCCCACAACGACGGGTATCACCATTCCTCCCGGGGAAAAACACACGTACGAGATCCCGGCGAACGTTCCCGGCACGCACCTCTATCACTGCCACTACCAGACCCACCGCCACATCGACATGGGGATGTACGGCATTTTCCGCGTCGACCCCAAGGGGTACGAACGCGCGGACAAGGAGCATTTCCTGACGTTCAAAGATTGGGACTCACGGCTGAACCGGCGGATGGCCGGCGAAGACGTCGAGTACAGCCCGCGCCAGCGCGACCCCGACGTGTTCACGATCAACGGCAAAGTCGCGCCGCGGACGCTTCACCCGGAAGACGGGTCGCCGATCATCGTCTCCGAGGGGGATACGGTCCGCCTTCACATGGCTAACAACGGGTACATGTCCCACCCGATCCACATTCACAACCACCGCTTCGAGCGCGTGGCGAAAGACGGCGGGACGATCCCCGAAGCGGCCAGACACGAAATGGACATCACGAACATAGCGCCCGCCGAGCGACACACGATCGAGTTCGAGGCGGACGCCGACCCCGGCATCTACCTCATGCACTGCCACAAGGTCAGCCACGCGATGAACGGCGAGGTGTACCCCGGCGGTATGGTCGGCGGCGTCGTCTACGAGTCCGCGATGGACACCGACATCTTCGCGGATCTCATGGAGTACGCGGGCTACGAGGGGTAGTGCGGTATCGGCGTTCCGGCCGACGAGAGTGATCCCGAACGCCCGCGTATCGTCGGACGCGTAAGGGACGGAGACTTTTGCACGTCGTCACGCACCTGTCGTACGCAGTCGTGTGATCTGGTATGTAAACAGTCGCAAACGCGACTATACATCTAAGCGTCTGGCGCGCGTTTCCGAACGTATGGGACGCACTGTCAAACTCAACGATATCGACTCCGTGGTTTCGGCGCTCGACTATCCAGTCTCTCGTGAGACGGCGGTCGAGGAGTACGCGGACGTGACCCTCAGTCTCGCCGACGGCGAAGAGAACATGGGCGACATCATCTCACAGTCAAGCGACGACACGTTCGACAGCGCCGACGACCTGGAGACCGAACTGATGAACCTCCTCCCGCGTCACGCCGTAGGGGAACCGTATCAGTCCGAGGGTGACGGCTGACGGCGGCAGTGTCGGCGTATACTGTCGGCTGTAATCCCTTGAAAAATATCTGACTCCCGGGTGTCCGGGTATCGTTACGAAGTTACAGCCGACAGTATAACAGTTGGATGCTCGCCGGTCGGTGCCGTCCGACGAGGATCTGGCTCGGCTGTCAGTGGCTGCCGTACCAGTCGGGCAGTTCCTGCATCGCGGCGTGTTCGGCGTACTCCTCTATCGACGGCTGGCCCCAGAACCGAACGGTGTCGGTCCGGCTGTCGAAGTCGACGACGCCCGCGTCGTCGAGTTTCGGGAGGTGAATCTGATACAGGTCGGCGGCAACCCGGTCGATCCGCTCCGCGGACGGGTCAGTGTCAGACTCCAACGATGCGACGTGTTCCACGAGGGAATCGCAGTCGACGGTGTCGTCGTCCATGTCGACGAGATAGTAAATGACGTAGCGGCGACGTCGGGCCGACAGGAGGTCGAAGACGGTGTCGAGAGACGGAGCGGACGACAGATTACGACTACCGGGTCCGGTGTTCCCGTCCCGATCATCCCTGTTACCGTCGCTCATTCTCGTGGGTGGACATGAATCTCGTAGTACAAAAAACGCTTTCTTTGTCTGAATGAAATCGCGTCATGGTCAGATAAATCGGCCACTGACTTTAAGCAATGGTGCGGTGCAGGTAGGGTAATGAGTAACAGCGAGGTCGAGTTATCGACCACTTGGGAACCGAGCACGCAAGTGATCGAATCCATCGCGGCGGCCGAAGGTGTCGACCCGATCGATCTCGACCCACCGCTACACACCGCTATCGACCTCGACGCACTCGATGCGCTGTTTTCGCCGACGAGCGGGGTTCCGCGCCCGGAAGGTCGAGTCGAATTCGAGTACGCGGAGTACGAAGTCGTCGTGTCGAGCGACGGTTCCGTCACCGTGGATCCGCGGGACACGACAGCATCGGAACAATAATTCGATCGGTCAAGTCGAACGACCCGGTGCAGTCGCTTTCGTGAGATAACGGCGACAGAGCGCCTCTGATAGCAGAGCGTCGCCCCACCGGGCGGCCGAGCGTTTCGAAGCCCTTAAACTCGGAAGTCGAGAAGAAGCAGTAACTCGCTGGACGACGGGCGCCAGCGGGCACCTGTACACTCAGGACGGAATGTGGCCGGTCAACCGGCTGAACCACAAACGCCCGTGGTGATATAGATGGCACGAAGCTTCTACTCCCACATCAAGGAAGCGTGGAAAGACCCCGGCGACGGTGACCTCGCCGAACTACAGTGGCAACGAAAGCAGGAATGGCGCGACCAGGGCGCGATCGAACGCGTCGACCGTCCAACCCGCCTCGACAAGGCCCGCGAACTGGGCTACAAGGCGAAACAGGGCGTCGTGGTCGCTCGCGTGAGCGTCCGTAAGGGTTCGGCCCGCAAGGAGCGGTTCCGCGCCGGTCGACGCTCGAAGCGCCAGGGTGTCAACGCGATCACCCGACGGAAGAACCTCCAGCGGATCGCCGAGGAGCGTTCCAGCCGGAAATACCGCAACCTGCGCGTCCTCAACTCCTACTGGGTCGGAGAGGACGGCAGTCAGAAGTGGTTCGAAGTGATCATGCTCGACCCCGAGCATCCGGCCATCCAGAACGACGACGATCTCAACTGGATCTGCGACGACACGCACAAGAACCGCGCGTTCCGCGGCCTCACGAGCGCCGGCACCAAAAACCGCGGGCTCTCGGAGAAGGGCAAGGGCTCGGAGCACACTCGCCCGAGCAACAGCAGCGACCAGGGACGCGGGAAGTAAACGCAACCGGCTGATTTCTCCCGTTTTTCGCGGCGACGAGCGTCCGCTTTAGTGAATGTTCTTACGGCAGGTCCTCCGTCTCCCGTCGCTCGACGAACCGGCCCGGTCCCGGAAAACAAAGCGGCGACCGGAGGCCAGCTACAGGGACTCGCCGATACAGAGATCAGCCACCGACGACTATGCGCCGAAATCCGATCTCCCGTCGGAACGCGTCGTCGGTTCCCTTCGTCGGGCGATCCGAGCGAGAGACAGGGGTGACCGGCCTGTGGGCGGGACGCGAGAGCGGACCATCAGAAGTCAGTCGGACGAGGAGAAGCCACGAAAGACGACCGTCACGGTTGCGTACGTGACGCCGAACGCGATCCCCTGCAGCGTCGCACTGATGAGATCGTCTCCCAGCGCGTACGCTGTCACGGTCACGGCGACGAGCGGGACGAGAACCAGGAGAGCGATCCTGACAAACGGATGCACCGCGAGCAGGTCGTTCCAGCGGTCGACAAGACGCCGAACGCGTGCGAACCTACCCATGATAGATCAGTGCTCCGAAGCTCCGGAGCGTCGGTTGCTCTTCGGGATTCGAGGGCGACTACATCGGGGTCCAACCGCAGAAGGGCGGAGCGTCGAACGTGCGTTCGGTTCGGAAGAGTACAGACATTTTTTATATAATTTTACTACTGGATCGGCTTAACTGTCGGTGGATGTCGTCCCGTTTCGGGACCACGTTTATCCCCCATGTCACCGTAGTCCAACGTATGTCTGGCGCTGACAGGTTCTTTCTGGTGGTAACGCTGCTGATCTTCGCGCTAATCGTCGTCGGGTTCGTCATGGCCGCCCTCGGGATGTAAACGGGGCGAGACCAACTCGATTATCCAAGCGGCACTTCCACGAGCGACAGTTCGTCGGCCCCGATAACGTCGTTCAGGGTCGCCTCGATCTCCCCCCAGTCGTCGGCGCGGTACGCCTCGATCCCGAAGCTCTCGGCGAAGTCCACGAGGTCGGGGTTTGAAATCCTCGTGCCGAAGTGTTCGTCCCGGTGTTCCTCCTGATGCTCGGATATCATGCCGTAGTCGTCGTCGCGGAAGACGACGATGGTGTACGAGCAATCGAGGCGGTTCGCGGTCTCTATCTCGGCGGCGTTCATCAGGAACCCGCCGTCGCCGGTCGCGACGACGACATCATCGTCGAGCGCCAGGTCGGCCGCGATCCCGCCGGGGACGGCGATCCCCATGCTGGCCAGGCCGTTCGAGATGATGCAGGTGTTGGGTTCGTACACCGGGAAGTGCTTCGCGATGGCCATCTTGTGGCTGCCCACGTCCGATATCAGCACGTCCTCGTCGTTCATCGCGTCGCGGAGGACGGGCAGGACGCGGCGCACCGAGACGGGGTCGCCGGCGTCGGGCCACTCGCTAACGTCGCCGGCGATGCGCTCGCGAAGGTCGTGCCACCAGGTCGAACACTCCGTGGAGAGACGGTCGGTCAGTTCCTCCAGCGTCCGGGACACGTCAGCGACGACTTCCACGTCCGGGTTGTAATGGCGGTACACCTCGGCAGGTTCGTGGTCGACGTGGACCACCGTCTTGTCGGGGACGGGGTTCCACTTCGCAGGGTCGTGTTCGGCGATGTCGTAGCCGACGGCGACGACGCAGTCCGCACGTTCGATGGCCGTCGTCGCCTCGGCCGACGGCCCGGAGTCGAGCGTCAGCAACGAGTGTTCGTCCGCGTCGGAAACGGCCCCTTTCCCCATGAACGTCGAGACGACAGGGACGTTAGTCGCCTCGACGAACGCCCGCAGTTGCTCTGCGGCGCGGGTCCGCACCGCGCCGTTGCCCGCGAGGACGAGCGGATGCGCCGACGACGATATCAGGTCCGCGGCCTCGTCCAGCGATGACCGGTCGGGGTCGGGACGACGGACCCGTTCGCGCGACGCGAGCGGCGTCGATTCGACCGCCTCCGCGGCCACGTCCTCCGGTACTTCGAGGTGTGTCGCGCCGGGTTTCTCGAACTCGGCGAGTTTGAACGCCTTGCGGACCGACTCCGGGACGGTTTCGGGGGCGCTGACCTGCGTGTTCCACTTGACGACCGGTTCGAACGTATCGACGATGTCTAACGCCTGATGGCTTTCCTTGTGCAGACGCTCTAACCCGCCCTGACCGGTGATGGCGACGAGCGGGCTCTTGTCGAGGTGGGCGTCCGCGACGCCGGTGAGCAGGTTCGTCGCGCCCGGTCCGAGCGTCGCCAGGCAGACGCCGGCATCGCCGGTGACGCGCCCGTGAACGTCAGCCATGAACGCCGCCCCCTGCTCGTGACGGACCGGGAAGAAGTCGACGTTGGAGTCCCGCAAAGCGAAGAGTATGTCCTCTAGTTCCTCGCCGGGAATGCCGAAGACGTAGTCGACGCCCTCCTCCTCCAGACACTCCACGAGGAGGTCGGCGGCTTGTATCATTCGACGAGATCACTCTCCTTGCTCGGGCCATGTGAGACCCACACCGTCTTCTCGTTGACGAACTCGCGGATCCCCTGTTTCGCCAGTTCTCGGCCGTACCCCGAGTCCTTGACGCCGCCGAACGGCAGGCGCGGGTCGGACTGAACGAGTTCATTGACGAACGCGAGGCCGGACTCGAACTGCCGGGCGACGTGCTCGCCGCGCTCTAAGTCCTCGGTCCAGACGCTCGCGCCCAGCCCGTAGTTGCTGTCGTTCGCCTTCTCGATGGCCGTCTCCTCGTCCGGGACGGAGAACACGGGCGCGACGGGCCCGAACAGTTCCTCGCTTTCGGCTGGGGACCCCTCGGGCACGTCGGTGAGCACCGTCGGCGGGTAGAAGTAGCCGTCGCGGTCCATCGGCTCGCCCCCCATCCGGACCTCCGCGCCCTGTTCGACGGTCGTTTCGACCTGCTCGTGCAGGTCCTCCATGAGACCTTCGCGGGCCTGTGGGCCGACGTCAGTGTCGTCGTCGGTCGGGTCGCCCGTCCGCAGGCTCTCCATCTCGTTCAGGAACCCGTCGAGGAACTCGTCGTACACGTCCTCGTGGACGATGAAGCGCTTCGCGGCGATACAGGACTGCCCGGAGTTGATGATCCGGGCCCTCGCACCGACCTCGCAGGCCCGCTCTATCGGCGCGTCGTCGAGGACGACGAACGGGTCGCTCCCGCCGAGTTCGAGCACGTGGTGCTTGAGGTTCTTTCCGGCGGTCTCGCCGACGTTCCGGCCGGCACCTTCACTCCCCGTGAGCGTGACTGCGCGCACCCGGTCGTCGCTGATCACGTCGCCGATAGCGTCCGAGCCGACCATGAGCGTCGTAAAGACGCCCTCGGGATAGCCGGCCTCCTCGAACACGCCCTCGATGGCTTTCGCACAGCCGGGCACGTTCGAGGCGTGCTTGAGCAGGCCGACGTTGCCCGCGGTTAGCGTCGGCGCGGCGAAGCGAAACACCTGCCAGAAGGGGAAGTTCCACGGCATGATGGCGAGGACGGGGCCGATCGGTTGGCGGGCGACGAACGTGTCCGCACCCGTCTCACCACCCACGCGCTCGTCCTGCAGGAACTCCCCCGCGCGCTCGGCGTAGTAGTCACAGACCCACGCGCACTTCTCGACCTCCGACCGGCCCTGCTCGATGGGTTTCCCCATCTCGCGGGTCATCAGTTCGGCGTACTCCTCGCTGTTGTCGCGCAACACCTCGCCGGCGCGTTCGAGCAACGCTTCGCGTTCGGTTATCGTGTGCTCGCGCCACTCCTCGAACGTCTCGTCGGCGCGGTCGAGTAGGTCGTCGATGTCTCCCTCGCCGTGTGTCTCGTACGATTCCAGAGCCTCCTCGGTCGCCGGATTGACACTGTCCATTGGTATCCCCCACACCCCGGTTACGGCTCCGGGTTGCTGGTACACGAACTACGGCAGAGACCGGCTTATCTGTGGGGGCACACTCCGGACCGTACGACCGGCGTTCGGCAGTGCCGACGGACGAAATCAGGCGGAACCGGTGTTTTCGGGCGGGTTCCGGAAGAGTCCGTCGAACATCGCACCGACGCCGACTACCGAGGCGGCGATCAGCGCGGTACGTGACGGAAGCGAGAAGAGATAGCCTATCAGCAGTGCGAATATGAACGCCGCCGGGATGACGGCCAGAACGAGGTCGTAGCGCGATACTCCGAGTGACCGACCTGTGGCCGTAGAGCGGCCATCGTTGACACTATCCGTCATACTGTCACCACCCTCAGTGATCACTACAACGGATCCCCACTAAAATCTTATCCCAGTGAAGTTCAGACAACACATTTTGAAGCTGTCTGTGATCAGTTCCGTGAATTCTCCTATTTACTTTGTTGCATACTCATAACTTATGGCACCGGGGATGGACTGACGCTTTGCGGGATGCAATAAAAGAGTCACTTTCCGCTCGCTCGCCGAGAACCGTCTCCGGACGCCGTTATATCGTTATCGACACCGGCTGACGTTCGATCGTCACCGCGCGTCGCTGTATCGCTCCGCGAGGTAGTCCCGAATGTCGTCGCTCTCGGCGATGACTTCACCGTATCGGTGGTCGACCAGTAGCGGTATCTGGTCTTTGCCGCCGACGGCTTGCAGTTGCTCGTACGTCTGGTCGTTGAGAACCTCCGGGTCCTCGCCGGGCCGGCGCGGGTTGTGCGCGACGTAGGACAGGCCAAGATCGGTGAGTTTCTCCCGGACGTCTTCGCTGTGCGGACAGCCTTCTGCCTGGTACAGTTCGAGCACGACGGAGTAGACGACGCGACGAACCAAAAGCGTCGGTACGAACGCCGCGGTAAGTGCCGGAGAAGCCGGACGGGAGGCGCGTTCCACAGCCCGTACGACCGCCGCCGATTCACGGGCCGCCCTCGCGCGCGGTCCGATACTCGGTCTTCACACTCCGCGCTCACAGCGGAGCGACGGGCTGCTTCGGTCCTCCGGCGGGCTATCCCCTCGGTCTGGTATGGTGGGTTTCGCCCTTTCCTCTACCCGCCCAACACGGCCGGATATAGGTCGTCCGGTCAGCCTGCACCCGGCGTGTTATTCGTTATCATACTACACTAAAAAGCCTTCTGCAACGTCACCGCCGTACGACAGGTTCGTCCCAGAGACGGACGTATCAGCGGGGATCACTCGTCACCCCGTGGGAACGGATCCAGCACCCGAACGTATCGGTGACCCTTGCAGGCAGTGACGGTCTTTTGTCCTTGCAGATCCAAGTGACTCACGTCGACGCACCGACGGAAGAGTTAGTCCGAAGCCGGCTAACTTCCGGGCGGAGATAGCCATCACACACAAAAGGTACTTGAATGGCCCCGCCTTAACCCGAGGTGAAAGATACATCGGACTTCTACCATGCAAGGACAATCTCAACAGCAGGCGTACGACCGTGGGATCACCATCTTCTCCCCGGATGGTCGTCTCTATCAGGTCGAGTACGCCCGCGAAGCGGTCAAGCGCGGCACGGCGAGTATCGGCATTCGAACGGCAGAGGGCGTCGTCCTCGTCGTCAACAAGAAGCTCCGTTCGCGGCTGATGGAGCCGAACAGCATCGAGAAGCTACACAAGGCAGACGACCACGTCGGCATCGCGAGCGCCGGCCACGTCGCCGACGCCCGACAGCTGATCGACTTCGCACGCCAGCAGGCCCAAGTCAATCAGTTGCGATACGGCGAACCGATCGGCGTCGAGACGCTGACGAAAAACGTCACCGACCACATCCAGCAGTACACCCAGACGGGCGGGGCCCGCCCGTTCGGCGTGGCACTGCTCATCGGCGGGATCCAGAACGGCGAACCGCGCCTGTTCGAAACGGACCCGAGCGGGACGCCGAACGAGTGGAAAGCGCTCGCTGTCGGCCGCGACCGGGGCGAGATTCAGGAGTACCTCGAGGAGAACTACGAAGAGAGCGCCGACCTCGACGCCGGTATCGACCTCGCGCTCGAAGCGCTCGCGTCCGTCTCGGACGACGACTTCGAGGCCAGCGGCGTCGGCGTCGCCACGGTCGACGTCGAAACCGAACAGTACAGCGAACTCGACGACGAGCGCGTGCAGGCGCACCTCGACGAACTCGACCTGCTCGACGAGGAGGACGAGGAGGAGTAAATCATGCACGACAACTTCAACAACACTATCGACAGCGGACTTGCGAACCCGGCCGAACCCGAAGTGGGGGAGATGCCGACGAACGACCACAGCCTGGACGACCTGGAGAACGTGAACAAGACGGGGACGACGACGGTGGGGCTGGCGACGGCGGAGGGCGTCATCATCGCGACGGACATGCGCGCGAGCCTCGGCGGTCGATTCGTCTCGAACAAGAACGTTCAGAAGGTCGAGCAGATCCACGACACGGCGGCGCTGACGCTGGTCGGCTCCGTCGGCGGCGCACAGTCGTTCATCAGTAGCCTCCGCGCCGAGGCGAACCTCTACGAGGCTCGCCGCGGCGAGCCCATGAGTATCAACGCGCTGGCGACGCTCGCGGGGAACTTCGCCCGCGGCGGCCCGTTTTTCGCCATCCACCCGATCCTCGGCGGCGTCGACGAGGAAGGCCACCACGTCTACTCAATCGACCCCGCCGGCGGCGTCGTCGCCGACGACTACACCGTCACCGGATCCGGCATGCAGATCGCCTACGGCGTCCTCGAACAGGAGTACGAAGAGGGCCTCTCCAACGAGGAAGGCAAAACTATCGCCGCTCGCAGCGTCAAAAGCGCCGTCGAGCGCGACACCGGCTCCGGCAACGGCGTCTTCCTCGCCGAGATCACCACCGACGGCGTCGACATCCGCGGTCACAAGGACTTCGACGACGTCATCTGACGACGTTCGGCACCTGTACCCCGCAGCGGCCTATTCGAGGTCGCTCGGGTCGACGTTCTCGCGTTCTCCGCAGTAGTGGGCGAACGCACGTAACTCGTCCTCGGAGAGTTCGTTGTACGCGCCGCGCTCTATTTTCTCGATCACTTCGTCGACCGGAGCGTCGGTTCGTTCCACGTCGAACGTCGCGCTGACGGTACACTGACCGTCCGCCTGCTTGCGTTCGGCGCGGTAAATCGACTCCAGAAACGTCGCCTTCCGCGAGCGGTCGCCGTCGCCGAGGCCGAGATAGAAGAAAGCGAGCGCGTCGACCAGCGCCTCGTCGAGCGCGTCGTCCGCAAACACCCCCTCGCGGTCGCGCGGTTCCGCGTGTTCGAACAGGAGCGCGAGGTCGTAGATAGCGTTTCGCAAGCGCCGGCGGATGCGGTACCGGGCGTCGTAGGCGGACTGCTCGCTTCGGAGCGTCGTCTCGCCGCGGAGAAACGCCCTGTCGGCCGGAGTGAGTACGCCGCGGTCGCGGTTCTGGTTGTCTTTCATCGTCTGTATCGGACTAACCGTACGGAACGACGCGTCTATTTCCGCAAAAACCTTGGGACGAGGTCGGCGACGGAGTTGCCCGTGACGCGACTGCAGGACGGTCCCGTCCTCGTAGCCTCCGCGTCGCGGAGCACGTTCGATGTCGGACCGACTCCCAGCGGACCGCTCCGTTCCGGCGACGGGCCACACGTGACGGTCGTTTTACCGAACGGCCCGAGCGGCGGCGTTCGGGCAGATCAACAGTTAATAGCGGGTAGTTCGTACGTTTACACGTATGCCCAGAAGCGTGACCGAACCCTCCGACTACGAACCGAGCGCGGAGATGAGCGTGATCGGGTATCTGCTGGCCGCGATGACGGCGATCCTGTTGCTCCCCCTGTTGCCGTTCCTCGCCGTGTTGTGGGTGTTCGACCGCCTGTTCGGCGGAAACCGCGTCGGACGGACCGTCGATCGGGTCGAGTACCGCACCGAGTCGTCCGGCAACGAATAGCCGCTTAGAACGTCTCTCGGCCCCGCGGTGCGTCGGTTCTCGTTCAGTACAGCGACGCGCCGGGAAGTTCGCCGACGCACTGCCGACAGAAGCGGTACCTCGTGTCGTACTCCGTTCCACACGGGGCAGATACTGCCCGGCGAGCGACGGTCAGCGAGGTCGGAGGAGAAAACACAGAGACAGCAGCCGATCAGACAGCGACGTCATAGCCCGCCTGCTCAACGGCAGCGTAGAGGTCGTCGTCTTCGACGTCCTCTTCGGCGACGATCTCGACGGTGTTCCCGTCGTGGTCGGCCTCGACACGCGTCACACCGTCTATGTTGTCGAGGGCGCTTTCGACGTTCTGCTCGCACCCGGTACAGGACATTCCGGTGACTGAGAGCGTTTCGCGCTTCATATCAGTCGCTTTCCGCTCCACGTCAAAGACCGTTACGACGCGGTGCAAAGTGGAACGGACTCCGCACGCCCGCGACGTCCAGAAACGACGATGGTCTTCGCGGAGATCCGCGGGGCAGGGCAAAAAAAAAGAGAGCGCTTACCAAGCGGTTGAGGAAGTAAGAGTCGAAAGAGCCTTGGTCCGATTACGCGCCCTCGACGAGGCGGCGCAACTGCTCCGGCGGCACGGCACCGCGAGCGGCGTGACCCTCGAAGACGAACGTCGGGACGCCGGTGACGCCCTGCTCGTGGGCGGCGTCGAACGCCTCCCCGACCTCGCTCCGGAGCGTGTCGTCGTCGAGCGCCGACCGGACTTCGTCGGGGTCGACGCCGGCCTCGCTGGCGAGGTCGGTGAGTACGTCCTCGTCACCGATATCCCGGCCGTCCTTCCAGAGGGCGTCGTACACCGCCTCGTCGAACTCGGCCCACGTCTCGTACGGGTAGTGCCCTTTCACGTAGTAGGAGGCGACCTGCGCGTCCAGCGAGTCGACGTCTGTGACGAGTTCCTGCACCATCTCCACGTCGTACTCCTCCTGCAGGCGCTCGACGTTCTCGCGGGCCTGCGAGTAGTAGTCGTCGTCCTTGCCGTCGTCGACCTCGTGGTCGATCTCGCCGTTCTCGTCGCGCTTTTGCGCACGCAGGTCGAACGGGTGCCAGTCGACCGTCAGTTCCTCGTCGCGAGAGTCCTGATACTGTCGCAGCGATTCGCGCCCGAGATAACAGAACGGGCACACGTAGTCGGCGAACACCGTGATGGCTGCCGCTTCCTGCTGTTTGCTCATACACCCCGATAGGCGATTCGGACACAAAAGGAAGACGTTCGGGTGCGTCGCCAGCGCACAGCCACGAGCCGTAGGTTATACCTGGCCAGTCGCCGACGAGCGAACCATGTTCATCGAGTGCAGGTGGCACGCCCGTGGCGGTAGGTGCCGTGGGCCGGAGGACACAAGGTCCACACGACAGCGGTGCGGTCCGCGGCGACGCGCGAACGCGACGGAGCGCCGGGAGGGCCGATGACGGACCGACCCAGACTCGGAGCGGATGTGGGCGGGACGTTCACCGATGTCGTCCTCGCAACCGGGGACGACCTCGTCACGGCGAAGGTTCCAAGCACCGCCGACCAGAGCGTCGGCGTCATGAATGGCGTCCGGACGGCCTGCGACGAGGCGGGGGTCGATCCCGCGACGATCGGCGAGTTCACCCACGCGATGACCGTCTCGGTCAACGCCCTGCTGGAGGAGACGGGCGCGAAGACGGCGCTCGTCACGACCGAGGGGTTCCGGGACGTGTTAGAGATCGGTCGGCAGGACCGGCCGGCCCTGTACGACCTCGATTCCGGGCGGCCAGAGCCGCTGGTGCCGCGCCGCCGCCGCTTCGAACTGCCGGAGCGGGCGACCCCGGACGGCGTCGAGGACCCGGTCGACGAGGCGGCGCTCCGCGAGGTCGCGGCGCGGATCCGCGACGTGGACGCCGAGAGCGTCGCGGTGTGTCTGCTCCACGCGTACGCCGACGCCGAGAACGAGCGGCGCGTCGCGGAGGTCCTCGACGGGGAACTCGACGTGCCCGTCTCGGCCTCTCACGAGGTCCTCGCGGAGTTCCGCGAGTACGAGCGGGCGTCGACGACGGTCGTCGACGCCTACGTCACGCCGACGATCGACAGCTACCTCGGCCGGCTCACGAGCGAGGCCGTCGACGCGGGGCTGCCCGAACCGCTCGTCATGCAGGCCAACGGCGGGATCGCCGACGCGGCGACGGTCAGGGCAAACGCCGTGACGACGACGGTGTCCGGCCCCGCGGCGGGCGTCGTCGGCGCGAACGCCGCCGCGGGCGAACTAGTCGAGAAGCGCGGCCTCCGGGGCCTCGTCACCTTCGATATGGGCGGCACGTCCAGCGACGTGAGCCTCGTCCGCGACGGCGAGGCCGAGCGAACAACTGACGCCGAGATCAACGGCCGACCCGTCCGCACGCCGATGGTCGACGTGACGACCGTCGGTGCGGGCGGCGGCTCCGTCGCGTGGGTCGACGAGGGCGGCGCGCTCCGGGTCGGCCCCCGCTCGGCAGGCGCTGAGCCGGGACCGGCCTGCTACGGCAAGGGCGGAACGGAGCCGACCGTCACCGACGCCGACCTCGTCCTCGGCTACGTCGGCGAGAGCACGGAACTCGGCGGCGATCTCTCGCTCGACGCAGAGGCCGCACACGACGCGCTCGCCGCCCTCGCGGACGAGGCGGGCCTCGACGGCCCGGTCGAGGCCGCGCGGGGCGTCTACCGCGTCGCCAACGCGAACATGGCGCGGGCCATCCGCTCGGCGACGGTCGAGCGCGGCCACGACCCGCGGCGGTTCGGCCTCGTCGCGTTCGGCGGCGCGGGGCCGATGCACGCCGGCGCGCTCGCCGCCGACCTCGGCGTCGGGACGGTCGTCGTCCCGCCGGCAGGGGGCGTTCTCTCGGCCTACGGCCTCCTCGCAGCCGACGAGAAGCACGACGCGGTCCGGACCCACCGCGTCGCGCTCGACGAGACCGACCCCGACCGGGTCGACGACCTGTACGGCGACCTCGAACACGAGGTGCTCGCCGACGCCCGAGACCCGGCGTCGAGCGTCGTCCGGCGGCACGCCGACCTGCGCTACGCCGGCCAGAGCTTCGAACTCACCGTGGACGTGGAGGGGTCGTTCGACCCGGGCCGCGCCGCGGAGCGCTTCCACGACGTCCACGAGTCGACGTACGGCTACCGGATGGACGAGCCAGTCGACCTCGTGAACCTGCGCGCGACGGCGACGGCCGCCCGGAGCGGTCCCGCCGCCGAACGCGAGGCGGCGGGCGAGGCCCTGACCGAGCGCCGCGAGGCGCGCTTCGGCGACGGGTCGGCGTACGAGACGCCGGTGTACGACCACGCCGCGCTGTCGACCGGCCGGACCGTCGGCGGCCCCGCGGTGATCGAACAGACCGAGAGCACCGTGGTCGTGCCGCCGGCGTGGGACGCGGAGGTGCGCGCGGACGGCTCGCTCGTTCTCACGGAGGGAGACGCATGACGGGAGATAACGGCGATAGCAGCGCGACGGAGGACGATGGGACGGAGCGGGTCGACCCCGTCACGCTGGAGATCCTTCGCAACCAACTGGAGGGCGTCGCCGAGGAGATGGGCCAGGTGCTGATCCGTGGCGCGTACTCGCCGAACATCAAGGAGCGCCAGGACTGCTCGACCGCGCTGTTCGACGCGGACGGTCGGATGATCGCGCAGGCCGAACACATCCCGGTCCACCTCGGCGCGATGCCCGAGGCCGTCGACGCCGTCGACGAGAAGAACCCGCGACCCGGCGAGGTGTACGCCCTGAATGACCCGTTCGCGGGCGGAACCCACCTGCCCGACGTGACGCTCGTCTCGCCGCTCGCGCCCGGCGGCGAGGGGAACGGAGTGAACGATGGCGGAGACAGCGAGGGTGGCGAGGTGGTCGGCTACGCCGTCTCGCGCGCCCACCACGCCGACGTGGGCGGGTCGACGCCCGGCAGCATGCCCGCCGGCGCGCGGGAGATCTACGAGGAGGGGGTCCGCCTGCCGGGCGTCCGCCTCGTCCGCGACGGGGAGATAGACGACGACGTGATGGATCTGTTCCTCGCGAACGTCCGGACGCCGGACGAGCGCCGGGCCGACCTCCGGGCGCAACTGGCCGCCCACGACCGGGCCGAGGAGCGTCTGGGCGACCTGCTCAACGAGCACGGCGAGACGCTGTTCGACGCGTTCGACGCCGTGATCGACTACTCCCGCGACCGGGTCGAGGCGGAACTCGCGGAGATCCCCGACGGCACCTACGAGGCCCGCGACGCGATGGAGGGCGACGGCGTCACCGACGACGACGTGCCGATCGAGGTTGCCGTCACCGTCGACGGCTCCCGCTTGCGGGTCGACTTCACGGGGACGGCCGAGCAGGTGACCGGCAACATCAACGCCCCCCTCGCGGTCGCGAAAAGCGCCGTCTACTTCGTCGTGCGCTGTCTCACCGACCCCGATATTCCCCCGAATCATGGGTGTTACGACCCCGTGACGGTCGATGCGCCCGAGGGGTCGCTCCTGAACCCCCGACCGCCGGCCGCCGTCGTCGGGGGCAACGTCGAGACGAGCCAGCGGGTCACAGACGTGGTGTTCGCAGCCCTCGCGCAGGCCGTCCCGGAGCGCGCCCCGGCGCAGGGCCAGGGGACGATGAACAACCTGATCGTCGGCTCCCGCGAGGGCGACTTCGCGTACTACGAGACCATCGGCGGCGGCGCGGGCGCGACCAGCGCCGGCGACGGGACCGACGGCGTGCAGGTCGGCATGACGAACACGCTAAACACCCCCGTCGAGGTGCTGGAGGCGGAGTACCCGCTGCGCGTCGAGCGCTACGCCCTCCGCCCGAGCACCGGCGGCGACGGCGAGCACCGCGGCGGTCTCGGCCTCGAACGGTCGCTCACCGTCGAGCGCGACGCGACGGTGTCGCTGCTCACCGAGCGCCGGCGAACCCGCCCCCGCGGCGTCGCCGGCGGCGGTGACGGCGCGACCGGCGAGAACCTCGTCGGCGGCGAGCGCGTGCCCGCGAAGGCGACCGTCGACGTGCCCGCGGGGACGACCGTCACCGTCCGGACGCCCGGCGGCGGCGGCCACGGCGACCCCGCCGACCGGGACTCGGACGCGCGGGAGCGCGACCGGCGGGACGGGAAAACGGAGGAGTAGCCGCGGGCGACGGTCCCGGCGACTTCCGCGGGTGACGCCAGATAGATTTCGCGCCGGTCCCTAGCGAGCGTATGAGTGAATGGGACGCCTCGTCGATGCCGGACCTGTCCGGGAAAACGGTCGTCGTCACCGGCGCGAACAGCGGGATCGGACTGGAAGCGACGCGGGCGTTCGCGCGGAAGGGGGCACACGTCGTGATGGCGTGTCGCGACGTCGGCCGCGGCGAGTCGGCGAAGGCGACCGTCCGCGAGGACGCCCCGGCCGCGTCGCTGACGGTGCGTGAACTCGATCTCGCGGACCTCGACTCGGTGCGGACGTTCGCCGAGGCGGTCGCGGACGAGGAGCGGGCGCTGCACGTGCTCTGTAACAACGCCGGCGTGATGGCGATCCCCCGCCGGGAGACGGCAGACGGCTTCGAGCGACAGTTCGGCGTCAACCACCTCGGACACTTCGCGCTGACGGGCCTGCTCCTCCCCGCCCTTCGCGAGACGCCCGGGGAGACGCGGGTCGTCACCCAGAGCAGCGGCGTCCACGAGCGCGGCCGGATCGACTTCGACGACCTCCACGGCGAGTCGTCGTACGACGAGTGGGACGCCTACGCACAGAGCAAGCTCGCGAACGTGCTGTTCGCCTACGAACTCGATCGCCGGCTCGACGCGACGGGGGCGGACGTCCGCAGCGTCGCCTGCCACCCGGGGTGGGCCGCCACGAACCTCCAGCAGCGCGGCCCGGAGATGGCAGGGTCGCGGCTCCGCCTGTGGCTGATGGAGGTCGCCAACCGGGTCTTCGCCCAGTCGGCGGCCGACGGCGCGCTCCCGTTGCTGTACGCCGCCACCGCGCCGGCCGTCGATGGCGGCGACTACGTCGGCCCGGGCGGCCTGCTGAACATGCGCGGACTCCCTGAGAAGCAGCGCTCCAACGACCGGTCGTACGACGGGTCGGTCGGCCGCCGCCTGTGGGCGGTCTCCGAGGCGGAGACGGGCGTCGCGTATTCCCTCCCTGACCTGGCGTGAGGCGGGTCTCGGTCTGCCGCACGCCGCGAGCGGACGCCCGGCGACTTTATGTCGGTCGAGGAAGCACTGTCCGACGATGATCCGCGACGCTCGGGTCCTCCGGACGGATTTCGTTCCACAGGAGGTCGAGCACCGCGACCACGAGGTGAACTACCTCTCGGACGTGCTCCGGCCGCTGACCGACGGCGACCCGGCCGACACGGTGCTGGTGACGGGGCCGACGGGGACGGGCAAGACCTGCGTGACGCAGTTCGTCGGGGACCGCCTGCGAGAGGAGACGTTAGACGTCGAGTTCCAGTACGTCAACTGCTGGCGGCACTACACGTTCTTCCGCTGCGCCTACGCCGTTCTCGACGGGATGAACGAGACGGTGGACGTCCACCGTCAGTCGACGCCGGGTGACGAACTCCTCGCTCGGCTGGAGGCGTACGACGGGCCGCCGCGAATGCTCGTCCTCGACGAGGTCGACCAGCTAGAGGACCCGAGCCTGCTGTACGACCTCCACGAACTGCCGCAGTTCGCGCCCGTGCTCATCGCCAACCGCGAGGCCGAACTGTTCGGCCAGATCGATGACAGGCTGACGAGTCGCCTCCGCGGGAGCGAGCGGATCCGCTTCGAGAAGTACGGGCTCGATCAGTTAGTCGCTATCCTCGACGCTCGCGCCCGTCGCGGACTGGCGGCGGACGCCGTCGGCACGGCGGAGCTCGAACGGATCGCCGACGCGGCGGCGGGCGACGCCCGCGTCGGGATCAGCGTCCTCCGGAGCGCCGCCCGGAAAGCCGACCGCGACGGCGACGAGCGGATCACCGCCGCGACCGTCGAGGCGGCGATCCCCGACGCCAGGGAGGAAGTCCACCAGCGGAACCTGGAGAACCTCACCCGGCACCAGAAGATACTGTACGACATCGTCGAGGATGCCGGGGAGATCGAACCGAACGCGGTGTACGAACGCTACCGCGAACGAGTCGCGGACCCGAAGAGCGACCGGACGGTGCGGAACTACCTGCAGAAGATGGCACGCTACGACCTGATCGAGATCGAGGGAACGAGCCGCGCCCGCGTGTATCGGAGCCTGAACTGACGCGGGGCGAATCGCACTGTTCGCGGCGAGACCGAATCGACCGTGACGGCGGCTTCTGGAACTTCTGGAAACGGCCGATTTCGACGTTCGATCCCGTCCACGTACGGTGGTTACGGGAACTCTCCGACGACTTCTGGAACTTCTGGAAACGCCACGCCTCGGCTTATGCGGCGAGCCGCGGAACGTATCGGTATGGTTCGAACGCCACCACCAGACGGTAGCACACTCACGGCGGCGCGGGGCGGTCGCCTCGACGTGCCGGAACTGCCGACGCTCGACCCGGGGATCACGCTTCTCTCGACCGAGGAGCGGGCGACCGGTCCCCTGCAGGCGCTGGTCCTCGACCACCTGCTCCTGCAGGGCGGCGAGGCGCTGTGGGTCGACAGCCACGGCCACGCGCAGTCGCAACTGCTCGGTCGCCTCGCGCCGAGTCGGCGCGTCCTCGACCGCGTCCGGGTCGCAAGGGGGTTCACGCCGACCCAGCACGCGACGCTGGTCGAGCGACTGCCGGAGCGGGTGACGCCGAACACGTCGCTGGTCGTCCTGCCGGCGATAGACGGTCAGTACCGCGGCGATGAACTGCCCCGTGAGGACGGCAGGGAACTGTTCCTGCGGAGTCTCGCGACCGTCGGCCGCCTCGCCCGCGAGCGCGACCTGCCGGTTCTCGTCACCCGACGGCGGGACGACGAGTTCGGCGCGCCCGCCGCGGCCGCCACCGACGCGACCGTGGCCTGCGAGCGGACCGAGTTCGGCCCGCGGTTCCGGACCGAGGGGTTCGAGACGCTCGTCTACCCGGGCGAACCGGACGGAACCGTCCAGACGACGCTCGCGTACTGGACGCGGATCCTCGAGGCCCGAGACCCGATACACGGCGCGACGGCGACTCCGGACGAGGACCGCGAACCGAGCGTCTCGTCCGCCGGCGCGGAGGGGGTGTGGTAGATGGGCCGAACCAATCCGACCTATCGGGACCTGCTCCGGCGCACCGCCGAGCGGTGGGAGACGTACCGCCGCGGCCTCCGCCACGACGAACAGCGCCGTTTCGATCGGCTGTGGGCACACGCCGACCGCCACGCCGACGCAAGCGGTCTGTTGAACCACCCCGATCCCATCGTCCCGGCGCTGTTTTCCGTCGCGCTGGAACACGAGCGCAGACTGGACGAACTGGCCGAGCGCCTGGACGACCTCGCGGACGGCGACGGGAGCGCCGAGGGCGCAAACGGGACCGGTGAGGGCACGATTGGGACCGGTGAGACCGCAAACGGGAAGACGGAAAACGCAAACGGGAACGGCGAGAACGCCGGCGCGACGCGGTAGAAATGTTCACGGTCGATTTCCGTGACGACGCCGTCTACGCGTGGTCGCGGACGGGCAACGGCGTCGAGTGCGAGCACGACCCGGACTACACGCCGACGGTCTACCTCGAAGCGAACGACTGGGCGACGGTCGCCGAGAACCGCGAACACGTCGACGCCCATCCGAACGTCGCCGCGACCGCCCGCGAGGAGTGGCGGCCGGGGTTCCGGGAGGACCCGACGGACGTGCTCCGGGTCGACGTGACCGGCGTCGACGCCGTGCGGACGGTCGCGCGCCAACTGCGAAGCTGGGAGCGATCCGGGACGTTCCGCCTGTTCAACGTCGACTTCACGCCGGCGTTTCGGTACTGCCTCGAAACCGACGCGGACCCGACGCCGAACGGGTCGCTCCGGACACTCGCCATCGACGTCCCGGCGACGGAATTCGCCGGCGACGACCCGGAGATAACGGAGTGTACGGTGCGGAGCGGGGACGGGGCGAACGGGGACGGGTCGCGCGGCGCGGAGACGGTCGCGGGCAACCCCGAAACCGTCGTCGAACGGGTGGGCGAACGAGTCGAGAGCGCCGACCCGGACGTGCTCGTTCTGAGCACCGCGCGGCTGATACCGGTCCTGTTCGAGACGGCCCGCGAGCGGGGAGTCGATTTCCAGTTAGGGCGGCGTCCGGGCTACCGGAAGCGCGCGGGGGCGTCGACGTACGAGAGCTACGGGCGGGTCGGCCACTCGCCGGCGCGGTACGGCATCCCCGGGCGAGCGGTTATCGACCGCGAGAACACGTTCTTCTATCGCGAGACGAACCTGGCGGGCTGTCTCGACCTGGTCTCGCGGTCCGGCAAGCCGCTCCAGGAACTCGCGTGGGCGTCCATCGGGAACGTCCTCACGGCGATCCAGGTCCGCGAGGCGCTCGACCGGAACGTCCTCGTCCCCTGGCGGTCCTGGCGCGCGGAGTTCTTCAAGACGATGGGGCAGTTACAGGACGCGGACCGCGGCGGCTACACCTTCTCGCCGCGCGTCGGGGTCCACGAGGACGTCCACGAACTCGACTTCGCCTCGCTGTACCCCAACATCATCGTCACGCGCAACGTCAGCCCGGAGACGGTCCGCTGTGACTGCCACCCCGACCGCGAGGACGTACCGGGGCTCGGCTACGCCGTCTGCGACGAGCAGGGGTATCTGCCAGAGGTGCTGTCGTCGCTCGTCGATGCCCGCGACGGGATCAAGCGGGAGCGCCGGTCGACGGACGACCCGGAGCGCCGGGAGACGTTAGCGGGTCGGTCGGCCGCACTGAAGTGGATCCTCGTCGCCTGCTTCGGCTATCAGGGCTTCAGCAACGCGAAGTTCGGTCGGATCGAGTGCCACGAGGCGATCAACGCGTTCGCCCGGGAGATACTGCTCGACGCGAAGGCGGCGCTCGAAGCCGGCGGCTGGGAGGTAGTTCACGGTATCGTCGACAGCGTCTGGGTGACGCCGCGCGAGGGCGTAGAACGGCGGCCGCTGGACGCGCTGGCCGCTGAGATAACCGACGACGTCGGCGTCCGCCTGGAGTACGAGGCCGCGTACGACTGGGTCGCGTTCGTCCCGCGCCGGGACTCGAACGCTGGAGCGCTCACGAAGTACTTCGGGAAGCGGGCGAGCGAGGGCGGCACGGAAGGCGGTGCGGAGGCGAGGGATGACGGGGGAAACGGCGGCGAGGATGCGTTCAAGTACCGCGGGGTCGAGTGTCGCCAGCGGTCGACGCCGGAGTGGGTCGCCGACGTTCAGCGCGACCTGATCGCGGCACTGGACCGGTATCGCGAGCCGGAGCCGGTTTGTGGCGTCCTCGCGCAGTACCTCCAGCGACTCGACGCGGAACGGGTCGACCCCGCGGACCTTGCCGTCTCGAACCGCGTCTCGAAGGAACCGGGGGAGTACGCTCATTACACCCACTCGACGGCGGCGGTAGAGCGCGCGGACGACGCCGGACTCGACGTCGAACCCGGCCAGTCCGTCGACTACGTCGTTGTGGACGACGAGAGAGACACCAGAGAACGGGTCGCGCTGGCGGCGGAGGAATCGGAGGGCTACGACGCCGACTACTACCGCGACCGGGCGCTCCGGGCGGCCGAGAGCGTCCTCTCGCCGCTGGGGTGGCGGCGGGGCGATATCGAGGCGTATCTCGCGGACCGCGAGGACGCGGCGGTCACGGCGTACGGCGGCGCGGCGGACGGCGACGGCCCGTAGCGCGAGACGCCTACCCGTACGTCTGTCGCACCGCGTCCGCGACGGTGTTCGCCCGCGCCCAGTGCTCGAACGACCCCTCGCGGATCCCGTTCGTGACGTAGGCGAACCCGAGGTCGACGGCGCTATCGCCCCATCCGGCGACGCTCCCGAGGCCGAGATGGCCGAACGTCTCCGGACCGCTCAGCGTGCCGAACCCGTCGTTGACGGCGCCGCCGTTCCAGACGCCGAGCGCGTACCGCATCGGTCGGGAGAGCGTCCCGTCGTCGCGGGTGTCTCCGTGGAGAGATGTCATCGCGTCGACCGTCTCGCGGTCGAGGAGCCGGCATCCGTCTATCGCGCCGCCGTCGGCCAGACAGCCGTAGAATCGCGCAATGTCGCGGGCCGTTCCGACGCCCGTCGACGCCGGAACGACGGACTCGAGAACCGACGGGTCGTTGAACGCGGCCGCGGCCTCCCGCGGCGCAAGCGTCTCCAGCCCCTCCCCTGGGTCGCGACAGCGGTCGAACTCCTCGAACCCGACGAGCGTTGCGACGTCGTCGGCGTCGTCGGCACCGAGCGTCGTGTCGTCCATGCCGAGGGGGTCGAACACGTTGGCCTGGACGTACTCCTCGACCGGCGTCCCGGTGACGCGCCGGACGAGTTCGCCGACGATCCAGCCGTACGTGAGCGTCTGGTAGGCGGCCGTTCCCGGTTCGAGGGTCAGTTCGGCGTCCTCCATCGCCGCGACGGCGGCGTCCCAGTCGTGCCACAGGCCGGGGCGGTCGTCGAACGCGCTCTCGGTGAGCCCGGAGTGGTGGCTGAGCACCTGCCGGACGGTGACCGCGGCTTTCGCCGTCCCGTCGTCGGCGAACTCGGGCCAGTGGTCGACGATCGGGTCGTCGTACGAGAGGTCGCCGCTCTCGGCTAACTGGTGGACGCAGACGGCGACGAACGGCTTCGTACACGAAAACAGGAGGTGCTGCTGGTCGGCCGCGGTTTCGTCCCCGTCGGGTCCGGTCGTCCCGCCCGCGAGGTCGAGAACGAGCTCTCCCTGTCGGTACACTGCGAGCTGTGCGCCGTGGTGGAGTCCCACGTCGAGGTGTCGCTGGAACAGGCGTCGAAGCTTCCCGGCAGGGTCCGTGGGAAACGCAGTCATAGTCGTGCCGGTGGTTCGGCGAGATCTGCAAAGAACCTGGCGACGAGTCAGCCGGCCGAAACGAACGGCCGCCGTAGTCGCCGTTTTCGCGGACGTAGGCACTGTTTAATTGGTCGAATGCCGAACGTAACAAAGGCCGTACTTGTCCGATACTCGGACGGTAGCATGACACTGCATCGTACGCAAGAACGGCGAACTGAACCGCCGCGACGGATGAGGCGATCCCTGACGACCGCCGTCGACGGCGCGAACCGACAGATCGACAATGGTGACGACGCATGACGGCCGCTCGGAAACTCTGTGTCACGTTCGCGGCAGCGCTCATGGTCCTCTCCGCCGCGACCGCGGGAGTCGGGACGGCGCTCGCAAGCGGAGCGGCCGCGGCACCCGCTCCCGCCGCGAACGTCGACGGCTGTACCGTCATCGACGAACCGGGCACGTACGAACTCACGCGGGATATCACCACGAGCGAGTCGGGACCGTGCATCGAGATCCGGTCTAGCGACGTGACGCTCGACGGGAACGGGCACTACCTCAGCCAGACCGGACCGTCCGGTGACCAGACGGACGGCGTGTACGTCAACGGAGCAGGCCGGTCGGTGACGAACGTCACGGTGCAGGACATGACCGTCGAGAACTGGCGTCTCGCCGTCTACTACGACCGGACGTCCGACGGTACCGTCCGGAACGTGACGACGCTCGGCAACCTCTACGGGGTTCGAACGGAGCTCTCAGACAACGTCACTGTCGAGGACAGCGTCGCCCGAGGCAACTCGCTCGGATTCACTGACCTCCGGTCCGAGGACCTCGAATACCGCGAGAACGTCGCGACCGACAACAAGTGGGGGTTCCATTTCGAGCAGGAGAGCACGGGCCACGTGCTCGTCGACAACTACGCGGCCAACAACAGCCTGAACGCGTTCTACACGAATGATATAGGCGAGCAGGCGAACTACCGCGTCGAGAACTTCACGATCGGCGGGGGCGAACGGAGAGTGTCCGTCGGATTCGACGGCGGGCGTAGCGTCGCGTTGCGGCCGGCTCCGTCCACCCCGGACGTTCCCGGTAACCGATCCGACGTGGGCGCGTACGTCGAGGTCGGCATGAGCGGCGGCGACATGACGCTCGGTACGCTCACCGTCCACTACCAGGACGCGTCGGGCGTCGACGAGTCCTCGCTGACGCTCTGGCAGTACGACGAGGGCGCCGGATCGTGGTCGGAGTTCGACGAACCGAACGGGGTCGACCGCGACTCGAACGCCGTCACCGCCCTCGGGATCCGCGGCGGACATCTGTCGAACGACCCCGTCATCGTTGCACCGGTCGGTGTCACTCACGACGGTGACGATGGCGGCGACGGAGGTGACGGAGACGATAGTGATGACGGTAGCGACGGCGGCGATGGGAATGACGGTAGTGACGGCGACGACGGTAGTGACGGTGATGACGGCGATGGTGACGACGGAAGCGACGGTGATGACGGCAATGGTGACGACGGAAGCGATGGCGATGACGGAAGCGATGGTGACGACGGAAACGATGGCGACGACGGAAACGATGGTGACGGTAGCGACGGTGACGACGGAAACGACGGTGATGACGGAAACGATGGCGACGACGAAGACGACAGCGACGACAACGGTGGCAGCAGCGCCGGTGGCGGCGTGCCCGTCTCCAACAGCGAACCGATAATGACCGTCGACGTGGAGAGCGACGACGACGGCATCACCGCAACCGTGCTGAACGGGAACGCCGGCGAACCGGTCGACATCGCCCTCGCAGAGCACGATGTCGGCACGACCGCGGTCGCGTTCGAGGACCTGTCGACGGCGCTCACCGCGGACGCCGACGGAACCCTGTCGGTCGCGGCGAGCGAGACGTCGCCGGTGAGCGAGGACGCGTCGGCGGAGAGCTTCGAACCCGTGTCGTACCTCTCGGTCGCACACGACCTGCCGCTCGAAAACGAGTCGTTCCGGGTGACGATGAGCGAGGAACAGTTCGCCGCCCTCGACGCTGACCCGTCGGACGTGACGGCGATGGTTCACTCCGACGACGGCTGGGAACGCGTCGAGACGGAGAGCAAGATCGCCATCGGCGGCCGAGCCTACGACGTCGACGCCGGCGGCGTCGGCAACGACACCGTCTTCGCTGTCGGCGTCGACCGCCCGGCAGTCGACGTGGCGGACGTCACCGCGAGCGACGACGCGACGGTCGGCGACGCCGCCACCGTCGAGGCGACCGTGACGAACGACGGCGCGACCGACGGGTCGACGACGGTGACCCTGCAGGTCGACGGCGAGGAGCGGGCCACCCGCAACGCGACCGTCCCCGAAGACGGGTCGGTCACCGTCGCGTTCGAACCGACGTTCGACGAGGCGGGCACGTACGACGTCGCGGTGGGGAACGCCACGGCGACGGTATCCGTCAGCGAAGCGGCGACCGAGACGTCCGACGAGACGACCGCTGCGACGAGCGAGGGATCGGAAGTCGAGGCGGCCTCGACTGAAGGCCAGCCGGGGTTCGGCCCGGTCGTGGCCGCGGTCGCGCTCGCGGCTGCGGCGCTGGTCGCCCTACGTCGTCGCCGGTAACGACCTCAGGCGGCCGCGGACGGTGCGTGAGTCCGTCAGGTGAACTGTTCGACCATGTCGACGAGTTCGTCGGCTTCGACGAACCCGTCGGCGCGGCGGTCGACCGCTTCGCCGTCGGCAAAGAGAAGCAGCGTCGGAACGCTTCGCACGTCGTACTCGTCGACGAGGTCGAGGTCGGTCCGCGGGTTGCACATCGCGACGACCGCGTCGGTCGCGCGGGCAACGGTACCGACGACTGGCTCGACCGCCTGACAGAGCGTACAGCCCTTCGTGTAGAAATCGACGAGGACGACGTCGTGTTCTTCGACGAGGGCGTCCAGTTCGGCCCCGGTGTCGACGTGGACGGGCGTGTCGACATCGGCGTCGGGTCCCGGAGTTGTCGTATCGGTCATCACCGTTCGTAGCTGTTCTACGCGTTTTCTCCTTTCGGGGGTGGGCGATGCAGGCACACTATCGCGGCGGCGTGTCACCCGGCTGAGGGCTGTCAACGCTGAAACCGCAGGCGTCCGTGGGTCCGAGTATGGGGGCTGACGACTTCTACGGCACCGTCCAACTGGAAGGGGAACCGGCGTCGAACGAAACGGCCGCAGAGACGACGCGAGCGGTTCTGACGACGCTCGCGGAGCGGATCACCGGCGTCGAGGCCGAAGATCTAGCCGCCGAACTCCCCGACGAAGTGGGGGACGCGCTCACGAACGTCGACCCGGACGAAGCCGAGGAGTTCTCGCGCGAAGAGTTCCTAAACAGGGTCGAGGAGCGCGCGGACGTGGACGACCCGCTGGCGGCCGCGCGGGCGGTAGCGGCCGCACTCGGTGAACACGCGAGCGACGCGGAACTGGCGAACGCACGCGAACAACTGCCTGGCGAGTTCGAGACGGTACTCGAACCGGGCGTCGGGATTGCCGCCGGCGTGTTCTACGACATCATCGCGGAACGAGGCGGTCCTGAGTCCCGCGACGAGGCGAGGACCGCGACGGCGGCGGTGCTGGAGACGCTCGCTGAACGACTGGCCGGCGGGGAGGCCCGGGACCTCGCGACGTACGTTCCCGGTGACCTGGACGTGCCGCTGAAGGACGCCGAGGGCGACCCGCCGGGGTTCGGCGTCGACGAGTTCGTCGCCCGCGTCGCGGACCGGGCCGGTGTCGACGATGACGCCGCCGCTGAGTACACGCGGGCGGTGACCGACGCCGTGGGGGAGGCGGCGAGCGGTGCGGAGTTCGAGAACGCCGTGAGCCAGTTGCCGGGCGAGTACGGCACCGTGTTCCGGAGTCCGGACGCCGCCAACGGCGAGTGATCGGAGCCGCCCCCGACAGCCGCCAACAGCGAATGACGGGAGGACGGCGGCGCTGACGACGACGACGAATGACCGAGACGGCGGAGCGGTCCTGACGACGACCGGCAGCGGGCGACCCGGATCGGTTTCCGAGAAGTATATTTCCCCGGGGACACGGTGGACAGCCATGGACCCGGCGCTGGGATCGCCCGAGAAGATGGCGGAGCAGAGCGAGGACCTGACGCCGATGATGAGTCAGTATCACGACCTCTGCGAGCGGTACGACGACTCGCTCGTCCTCTTCCAGGTCGGCGATTTCTACGAGACGTTCTGCGAGGCCGCGGAGACGGTGTCTCGGTTGCTGGAGATAACGCTGACGAAACGCGAGGACAGCACGGGAACGTATCCGATGGCCGGCATCCCGATAGACAACGCGGAGTCGTACGTCGAGACGCTGCTGGACGCGGGCTACCGCGTCGCCGTCGCCGACCAAGTGCAAGAGCCAGAGGAGGCAAGCGGCGTCGTGGACCGCGCGGTGACGCGCATCGTCACGCCGGGAACGCTCACCGAAGACGAACTGCTGGAGACAGACGACAACAACTTCGTCGCCTGTCTCACCGAGTCGCCCGTCGACGGCGGTCGAGCGGAGTCGAAACGGGACGGCCCGAGCCACGACGCCGAGTACGGCCTCGCGTTGCTCGACGTCTCGACCGGCGACTTCTACGTGACCGGCACCGATTCGGTGTCGACCGTCGCCGACGAGGTCGGCCGGTTCGCGCCGCCGGAGGCTATCACTGGTCCGGACGTGTGCGTCGGGGCGAAAGAAGTCTTCTCCGCAGACTGCATGGTGACGCCGTACGACGAGGCGGCGTTCGAGAGCGACGCGGCCCGCGAGAAAGTCGCCGCCTACTTCGGGTCGCCGGACCGCCTGCTCGCATCGGACGCGGAGATACGGGCCTGCGGGGCGCTGCTCGCCTACGCCGAGTACACGCGCGGCGGCGGCAAGTCGGCCGACGACCTGCGGGCGCAGCGGGATTCGGAGTCGTCCCCGGACGGACGGGACGGCCACCTCGACTATCTCAATCACCTGACCCGGTACGACCCGCGGGAGTACATGCTGATGGACGCGGTGGCGCTCCGAAGCCTCGAACTGTTCGAGCGCCGGGGCGTCCACGGTGCGGACGGCGCGACCCTCGTCGACGTGCTGGACGAGACGGCGAGCGCCATCGGGAGTCGGAAGCTGAAAGACTGGCTCCGGCGACCGCTGGTCGACCGCGACCGCATCGAGGCCCGACACGCGGCCGTCGCTGAGTGGACCGAACGCGTCCGGACCCGCGAGTCGGTCCACGACCGCCTGCGGGACGTGTACGACATCGAACGGCTCATCGCTCGCGTCTCCCGCGGCCGGGCGAACGCGCGGGACCTCCGCTCCTTGAAGGAGACGCTAGACGTGGTGCCGGAGCTAAAAGAGTCCCTCGCGGACGCCGAGACGGAGCGGCTTCGAGCGATCCGCGGGAACCTCGACGAACTGGCGGACGTCCGTGACTTGATCGGCGAGGCGATCCGGGAGAACCCGCCCGCCGAGATAACCGAGGGCGGCCTGATAGCGCGCGGTTACGACGACGAACTCGACGAACTGCGCGAGACGGAGCAGTCAGGCAAGGAGTGGATAGACAGCCTCGAAGCGCAGGAGCGCGAGCGCACCGGCGTCGACTCGCTGAAAGTCGGGCACAACTCCGTCCACGGCTATTACATCGAGGTGACGAACCCGAATCTGGACCGCGTGCCGGACGACTACACGCGCCGGCAGACGCTCAAGAACTCCGAGCGGTTCTACACCCCGGAACTGAAGGATCGAGAGGACGAGATAATCCGGGCCGAACAGCGCGCCGACGACCTGGAGTACGAACTGTTCCGCGACGTGCGCTCGACGGTCGCCGCGGAGTCCGAGCGCGTCCAGCGCCTGGCCGACACGGTCGCGGAACTCGACGCTCTCGTGGCGCTCGCGGAGGTGGCCGCCAAGCACGACTACTCGCGGCCCGAGATGGTCGACGACCGCATCCGGATCGAGGACGGACGTCACCCCGTCGTCGAGCGTACTCAGGAGTCGTTCGTCCCCAACGACGCCTCCTTCGACGGCGACGCCTTCGTCGGGGTCATCACCGGCCCGAACATGAGCGGGAAGTCGACGTACATGCGTCAAGTGGCGCTGATCTGCGTCCTCGCGCAGGTCGGGAGTTTCGTCCCCGCCGACGCCGCCGAACTCCGGATCGTCGACCGCGTGTTCACCCGAGTCGGCGCGAGCGACGACATCGCCGGCGGCCAGTCGACGTTCATGGTCGAGATGACCGAACTGTCCGAAATTCTGCGGGCCGCCACCGACGACTCGCTCGTCCTACTGGACGAAGTCGGCCGCGGCACCAGCACGACGGACGGGTTCGCCATCGCGCGGGCAGTCACCGAGTACCTCCACGACGAGGTCGGGTCGACGACGCTTTTCGCCACGCACCACCACGACCTCACCGACGTGGCGAGGGACCTGTCCGGCGCGTTCAACCGCCACTTCGCCGCAGAGCGTGAGGGGGAGTCCGTGACGTTCAGCCACGAACTCCGGCCGGGTTCGGCGACCGCCTCCTACGGCGTCGAAGTGGCCAGCATGGCGGGCGTCCCCGACCCCGTCGTGGAGCGCTCGCGGGCGCTTCTGGCCGGCGCTGACGAGGGCGGGTCCGCCACGGCAACTGCGTCCGACGTGGCCGAGAGCGAGTCACCCGCGGATGTCGGCGACCCGTCGACCGCCGACGTGCCCGACGATGCGTCCGCGACGGCGGACCGCGACCCGCCCGTCGCCGCCGACGGCGACCCGGACGTGCCGCTCTCCGTGGCCGAACGCCTGCGCTCGGCGAGTCTCGCCGACACGACGCCGCTGGAGGCGCTCCAGTTGCTCGACGAGTTAAAGCGCGAACTGGACTAATCGTCCTTTCGGGCGGGTCCGGTGGGCGTCCCGTCCACCGGGCCGTGGACCAGAACCGCTCCCCGTCGTCGACGCATCGGATACGTCACGTCGACAGCGCCGCGACGGGACCGGCGAACGGCGGACCGCATTACGACGCGTCATCCGCGGCCACGCTGTACTCCCCGGCTACTTTCACTCGGAGCGCACGGGGGCGAACGGTGATCCGCACGTCTTCGAACGGCCGGATCTCGCCG
Source organism: Halostella sp. PRR32 (assembly GCF_034808085.1). Classification (NCBI taxonomy): domain Archaea; kingdom Methanobacteriati; phylum Methanobacteriota; class Halobacteria; order Halobacteriales; family Natronoarchaeaceae; genus Halostella; species Halostella sp. PRR32. The sequence continues at coordinate 308,094 of NZ_JAXHGL010000003.1, read as the reverse complement.
TCGAGACTGAACCGTACCTCGCCGCCGTCGAGGCTGGAGATATCTATTTCGGATGCCCGCAGGTCGGTCACGTGGGACGTCTCCTCGTGGAGCAGTCGCTGCTCGATCGCCTCGACGAGGGCGTCGTCCGGCGGCATCTCCTCGACGATGGTCACCCGCAGCAGTCCGTCCTCGGCGTTCGCCTGCCCGCCCGTCTTCGCGAACTGCCGGACGTTGCCGACGAGCACCGCCAGCGCCTCGCCGCGCCACTCGACGCTGCCCTCGGTCGTGTCGGCCTCCACGTCCACCCGCAGACCGTCGAACTCCAGCGCCTCCTGTGCAGCGCCGACGACGAACGCGAACGGGCCGAAGCGCTGTTTCAAACCGTGAGTCGCCGCGGCGCTCACGTCCGCGGGCAACCCCGCGATGGCCGACATCACGAACGGTTCGTCGCCGGCCGTCCCCAGGTCGATCCGCCTGATTTCGCCGGTGTCGGTGACCGCGAACCCGTGTTCCACGTCCCGGACGCCGAGAGCAGACGCGATGATGTTGGCCGTCCCCGTGGGAACGACAGAGAGCGTCACGTCGCCCAGCGCGTCCGCCTCGACCAGCCCCTGAACGGCCTCGTGGACGGTGCCGTCGCCGCCGCAGACTGCGAGCAGGTCGACTCCGTCGGCGGCGGCTCTCGCAGCGAGTGTGACGGCGTGTCCGGTGCGCTCGGTTTCGACCACGTCGAATCCCCGCTCCGCGGCGAGTTTGCGGGTCCGTTCGACGTGGTCGGCCGTGCCGCTCGTGGGGTTCAGGATGAGTCGACGGGCTCCGTCTCCCGCCTCCTCCGCGGCGTCGCCGGTCATCGGACACAGTACGCGACGGGAACACAAAGGCGATGGGCTGTCGACAGTCGTTCGGCGTCGGAGATGACGGTAGATATCACCTCACACTGTCGGCTGTACCTTCGGAACGATACTCGGACCCCTGCTGGTTCGATATTCTCCAAGAGATCACAGCCGACAGTATCAGTGGTTTCATCGGTCGATGAGTAGAGTTTTTGCACGACAGTGAGAAGGGAACCGAGAGGGAAAGCGTGTACACGAAAGGAACTGCGGCGCAGACGTACAGAGCGGTCAATCAGTTCGCGGCAGCCCTGCGGTCGAATCTGATCGGTCGGCCCCGAACTGCCGTCGCCGTGACTGTCGCCGCCCTCACGCTGGCAGTCGTCTCCGCGCAGCAGGTCGCCGCCAGAGACGCTTATCTGTGGATCGAACATTCGCTTCCGACGTACGCTGGAGAGGTGACTGGCGTTTTCCTCCTCGCCGGCGCAGCGCTCGTCGTCCTGGCAGCGGTCGCCACAGTTCTCGGGGCCGGACTGGTTCCGGCGGCCCTGCTGGCTGGTGCCCCGGCGTTCGGGTGGGCGGTCACCCACACGGGTGCGCCGATCACGCCGCAGTACGCGGCCACCTACCCGGTAGAGATGGCACTGCTGTACGGTATCGTCTTCGGGAGCGTCGGCTACGTGTTCGGGAACACTCTCCGACGCACCTGACTCACGGCGGCGACAGCGAAACGAACTCCAGTCCTTTCTCGTTCAGTAGACGGCGCGCACGGTCCGTGACGGAGGGCGCAACGAGGACGCCGCGGACGCTCGCTTCCGTGTGGAGCGAGCGTTCGAGCGCGTCCACGTAGCGGTCGAGTTGGCCGACGGCGTCCGGGCCGACGCGGCGGCGCTTGAGTTCGACGACGGCGGTGCGGCCGTCCGCGTCCTCCGCGTAGATGTCGACCGCACCGGCCGGCGTCTCGCGCTCGGTCGCGAGCGGCGTAAAGCCGGGTTCGACCAGAGACGGGTCGTCGAGGATGCGCTGGCGGAGGTCCTCCTCCGTCCCTTCGAGCGAGAGGTCGTTTGCGTCCGTCACGTCGAACGCTGACACCTGGTCGACGCGCTCGAACTCGACGACGAGTTCCTCGTCGGGCGTGGAGCGGCGGCTACGGACCCGGAGTCGGCCGTCGTCGGTCAGGCCGGGAGCGTGCGTGCAACCCGGCGGCTGCCAGTTGACGGGCTTTTGTCCCTCGTCGGTGTGGACGAGTATCGTCCCGTCGGGCTTGAGCATCACGTGGCGGTCGCCGGGGCCGAGTTCGCTCGACGCCCGACCGTCGTAGTCGACGGTACAGCGGCCGAACAGGGTGACGAGTGACCCCCGTTCGACGCCGTCCTCGACCGTCGCCAGCGCCTCCTCGGCCGTCGGGGCTCGCAGCGTCACGTCCGTCGTTCGTCCTCCGCTCGCAGTCACTGGATCGGGGTACGGGCCGGGCGGACAAAAGCGGACCGCGTTGCGGTGCGAGTGAGGGAACGGAACTGCATCGGGAGCCGGACTGGACCCGGCCGGGGAATCGCGAACAGAAACCGCGTGGGGAACGAGGCGAGTATCGTCCTACTCTCGCACGATCACCTCCCGTCGTTCGCCGACGTGTTCCCGGGCCCTGTCGGCGAGATACGCCGCCGCCTCGTCGCAGGAAACCGTCCCCTCGGCAACCACGTCTGCGACCACGGCCTTCGTCGCTCGAAACCACCGGCGCAGGCGCGGGCCGCCGTACGGCCCCCCGTCGGGGTCGGCAGCGACGAGCGCGCCCGCGTCCTCGCGAGCGTCAGCGAGCGAGGGCTCGCCGGAACTCGTTCCGGCGGCGTCCTCGTGAGACGAAGTCGAACGAGGGTTCGATCTGCTTCGCTCATCGGCGTCCTCGCGACCGTCAGCGAACGAGGGCTCGCTGACGCTCGGCAGGCCGAACCACAGCGACAGGTACGCGGTGGTGTCGTAGTCCGTCGCGACGACGAACAACGCTTCGTGTTGGCGGAAGTCGACAGCGTCGACCACGCCGTCGAAGTCGAGGTCGGTTGCGACGGGGCGACGGTCGACGGGACGCGGACTGGATCCCAGTGACGGGCCGCGTCTGACCCGCGCGGCACCGGTCTGCGCTCCGCCGAACGGCGTATCTTCGGCGATCCGGCGGGCGAGCGACAGGTCGGACCCGCCCCAGCGCGATCGGTGCAGGTCGTAGTTGCCGTTCGGACGTTCGTATGCGACGAGCGCTCTGTGGGCCACGGGAGACGAGGTGGCCGCGGTATCCTACAAAAACCTCAGCCGTCTCCACAGTGTCGGGCGCCGGCGAACCGCTCGACCGGTCCCGGAAATCAGCACGACTTTGCCGCCGCCGACCGGACCCACGGTATGAGCGATACCGGGAAAGTCGACCGAGAGTTCTTCGACGAGTTCATCTACCCGCACCTCGGGAGCGACCGCGGTGACGTAGCGCTCGGACCCCGCCCCGGCGTCGACTTCGGCGTCGTCGACGTGGACGGGACGGCGCTGGTGACGGCGACGGACCCCATCTCGATCCTGCCCGGACTCGGCTGGGGGCGCGCGGCGCGGTTCGCCCTCGGCATCGTCCTCGCGGACGTCGCCGTCTCCGGCCTTCCGCCGTCGCATTTCGCCCCAGCATTCCACCTGCCGCCGGAGATGGACGACGACTCGTTCGCCGCGGTCTGGACTGCGATAGACGAAACGCTGACTGAACTGGGGACCGCGGTCGTCACCGGCCATACCGCCCGGTACGCCGGGTGTTCGTTCCCCTGGATCGGCGGCGCGACCGCGATGGCGGTCGGCGACCCGGACGACATCGTCCGGCCGGACGGCGCGAACCCGGGCGACCGCCTGCTCGTGACCACGGGCGCGGGGGTCGAGGCGACGGCGCTGTTCGCATCGCTGTACTCCGGACAGATCCCCGCGGACGACGTGACTGTCGACGCCGCCGCCGCCCGGCTTCCGGGAGCGAACCACGTCCGCGGCGCGGTCGCCGCTGCCGCTGCCGGCCCTGTGTCTGCGATGCACGACGCGACGGAGGGTGGCCTTCACGGCGCGCTCCACGAACTCGCAAGCGGTGCCGGCGTCCGGATCGAGTTCGACCGCGACGCGGTTCCACTGCCGGACGACGTGCGGCAGGTCGCCGACGCTCTCGACTTCGACCCGTGGTGTGCGACGAGTTCGGGGACGCTGCTGGTGACCGCGCCGCCGGAAGCAGTCGACCGGGTACTGGAGGCGCTGCGGGGCGAAGGCCTCGCGGCCGCCGAGGTCGGCGAAGTTCTGGACGGGGAGGGCGTCGCCGCCGACGGCGAGGCGGTGCCGAAGCCGGAGGGCGACTCGTCGTGGCCGGTGTACGAGCGATTGGCGGGGGAGTGAGAGCTACTACGGACAGAAGGCGACTACTTCCCGACTCCATCACTGCTTTGTATCACAAGGTAATACCACCGGATATGAGACAGCCAGCACCAGTCGACCGTCCCGTCGTCCTGACGGTCGCGGGGAGCGACTCGGGCGGCGGCGCGGGGATACAGGCGGACCTGAAGACGATGGAGGCCCGCGGCGCGTTCGGGACGAGCGTTGTGACGAGCGTCACCGCACAGAACACGACCGGTGTTGAAAGCACGCACGTCCTGCCCGTCGAGGAGGTGGCGTCGCAGTTCGACGCCGTCCGCGACGACATGGACGTGCGGGCGGTCAAGACCGGGATGCTCGCCACCGCAGCGGTGATCGAGACGGTGACCGAGCGCGTGGCCGCGGACGACGCGCCGGCGGTCGTCGATCCGGTGATGGTCGCAACGTCGGGCGACCGCCTGCTCGAACGCGAGGCCGAGAGCGCGTACGAGGATCTTGTCGCTGAAGCGGCGCTCGTGACGCCAAACGCCGACGAGGCGGCTGTGCTGACAGGTATCGAGGTCGTCGACGAACCGAGCGCCCGCGAGGCCGGCGAGGCGCTCGTCTCGATGGGTGCGGAGGCGGCGCTCGTGAAGGGCGGCCACGTCGAGGCTGACGCCGACGTGGTTCGGGACGTTCTCGTCACCGCCGACGGCGTCGAGACGTTCGAACACCCGCGAGTCGAGGGCGCAGCCACGCACGGGTCCGGTTGCACGCTGTCGTCAGCGATCGCGGCCGATCTCGCGGACGGCGGATCGCTCGTCGACGTCGTCGAGCAGGGCGTGGCGTTCATGGAGCGGGCGATCCGTTACCACCACGACATGGGCGAGGGCCCGGGAGCGGTGCATCACCTCGCCGCGCTCCGCGAGCGCGCCGACCGACAGCCGACCGCCGAGGCCGTCCACAGCGTCGTCCGGGAGTTCGTCGATGCCGACGTGAGCGCCGTCGTTCCGGAGGTCGGGATGAACGTCGTCGGCGCGACACCGTACGCCGAGGAGACGGCGGAGACCGCCGCGGTCGAGGGGCGGATCACTCGCACGATGAGCGGCGTTCAGCCGAACCGCGGCGTGCGCTTCGGCGCGTCGAGTCACGTCGCGCGCTTCCTGCTCTCGGCGCGGGAGTTCGACCCCGACCTGCGCTTTGCGGTGAACTGCCGGTTCGACGGCGACGTGGAAGCGGCGCTCGACGACCTCGGCTGGACCGTCGCGGAGTACGACCGCGACGCCGAACCCGAGGACGTGAAGGAGACGGAAGGGAGTACGATGGGTTGGGGTGCGCGGCAGGCGTTCCGGGCCGCCGACGGAAGCCCCGCGGTCGTCCTCGACCGCGGCGAGGTCGGCAAGGAGGAGATAGCGAAACTGGTCGCGCCCGACATCGAGACGATAGTCGAGCGAGTGCGTTCGCTAAACCAGGCCGTCAGTCGGTGACTGCAGTCCGGCAGTTACTCGTTTTCCCGGTCGTCCGTGCGACGAGACGGGTCTTCGGCCTCCACCGACGGCGACTCGTCCGCTGACCCGCCGCCGCGGACCGACCGAACCTGTGCCAACGCGGACTCGACGGTCCATCCGGCCCAGCGGGCCTCGGCCCCGGTCCAGACGACCAGCGTGAGAGAGAGAACGGCGATACCGGCGAGTTCGGCGAATCCCACCCGGACGGGGAGCAGGGAAAACAGCGTCGAGGTGAAAGTGTCGGGGACGAACGCCTCCCACGCGCCGAGCAGGTCGACCCACCACTCGACGACCCCGACCTCGTCGCCCCGGTCCGTCGACCTGACAGCGTAGCTAAGCCCGACCGAAAGCAAAGCGACGAACACGACGGCGGCGAACCCCGCCCGGAGGAGTTCCCGTCTGGATACCACTGTGATGGTACTACCACGACGGGAGGGAAATATACTCTGCGGAACCCGGAGGGTTTTAGCCGCCGACGCTCCGAAGGGTGGATATGACAGAGGCGACGGGGATAGTCGGGGAATTCCTCGGACTGAAAGCGGAGACCGACGCGGACATCCTGACGATGCAGTGCGGGGACTTCTACGAGTTTTTCGCCGACGACGCGGAGACGGTCAGCGACGAACTCGACCTGAAGGTCTCGCAGAAATCCTCGCACGGGTCGTCGTATCCGATGGCTGGCGTCCCGGTCGACGACCTGACGCCGTATCTCAAGGCGCTCGTCGAACGCGGCTACCGCGTCGCCGTCGCCGACCAGTACGAGACAGAGTCCGGCCACGCCCGCGAGATAGAGCGCGTGGTCACGCCCGGCACCCTGCTGGAGACGACGTCCGCCGACGCGCAGTATCTCGCGGCTGTCGTCGCCGCGGACGACGGCTACGGCCTCGCGTTCGCCGACGTGACGACCGGCCGATTCCTCGTGACGGACGTCGGCGGCGAGGACGCCACCGGCCGCGCGCTGACTGAACTGTACCGCTTCGACCCCGCCGAAGTGCTGCCCGGACCCGACGTTCGCAACGACGACGAGTTCGTCTCCGCCGTCCGGGAGCGCGTCGACGCCGCGGTGACGCTGCACGACGCCGCCGTGTTCGAACCGGGACGGGCCCGCCACGCCACCCGCGAGCAGTTCGGCGACGAGACGTTAGACAGCGTCGGCGTCGACGACGACGGACCGGCGGTGCAGGCGGCGGGCGCCGTCCTCTCGTACGTCGAGGAGACCGGCACGGGCGTGCTAGCGTCGATGACCCGCCTCCAGCAGTACCACGGCGACGACCACGTGGAACTCGACGCGACCACCCAGCGCAACCTCGAACTCACGGAGACGATGCAGGGCGACCGCTCGGGGTCGCTGTTCGCCACGATCGACCACACCGTCACAAGCCCCGGCGGCCGCCTGCTGAAGGAGTGGCTCCAGCGGCCGCGTCGCTCCCTGGAGACGCTCGAACGGCGACAGGCCAGCGTCGCCGCGCTGACCCGCGGCGTGATGGCCCGCGAGGGGTTGCGGGAGACGCTCGGCACGGCCTACGACCTCGAACGGCTGGCGTCGAAAGCCAGTTCCGAGAGCGCCGATGCGACCGACCTCCTGCGGGTGCGCGACACGCTCGGCCTCCTGCCGGACCTGGTCGACGTCGTCCAGAACGACCCCGAACTCTCGGAGTCGCCGCTCTCCGATATCGTCACTCGCCCGGACCGCGCCACGGCGGCCGACCTCCGGAACACGCTGGACGAGGCGCTCGCCGAGGACCCGCCGTCGACCGTCAGGCAGGGCGGTCTGCTGACCACGGGGTACGACGAGGAACTGGACGAGGTGATCGAGCGCCACGAGCAACTCCAGGAGTGGTTCGATACGCTCGAAGGGCGCGTGAAATCGAAACACGGCCTCGCGCACGTCACGGTCGACCGGAACAAGACGGACGGCTACTACATTCAGGTCGGCAAGAGCGAGGCCGACCGGGCGCCCGACCACTACGAGAACGTCAAGACGCTGAAAAACTCCGAGCGGTTCGTCACGGCCGAACTGGAGGAGAAAGAGCGGGAGATCCTTCGTCTGGAGGAGCGACGCGGCGAACTGGAGTACGAACTGTTCCAGCGACTCCGCCGCGACGTCGCCGACCTCGCCGAGTTGCTCCAAGACGTCGGCCGCACCGTGGCGACGCTCGACACGCTTTCGAGTCTCGCAACCCACGCCGTCGAGAACGACTGGACGCGGCCGGCGCTCCGCCGCGACGGCGACCTCCGGATCGAACAGGGTCGCCACCCCGTCGTCGAGCAGACGACCGAGTTCGTCCCGAACGACGCCGCTCTCGACGGTGACCGGCGGTTCCTCGTCGTGACGGGACCGAACATGAGCGGGAAGTCGACGTACATGCGCCAGGTCGCGCTGATCACGCTGCTGGCGCAGGTCGGGAGCTTCGTCCCCGCCCGCGAGGCCGAGATCGGACTCGTCGACGGGATCTACACCCGCGTCGGCGCGCTTGACGAACTCGCGCAGGGGCGTTCGACGTTCATGGTGGAGATGCAGGAGTTGAGCAACATCCTCCACTCCGCCAGCGAGGACTCGCTGGTCATTCTGGACGAGGTGGGCCGGGGGACGGCGACGTACGACGGCATCTCCATCGCGTGGGCCGCGACCGAGTATCTACACAACCAGGTCAGAGCGAAGACCCTCTTCGCGACGCACTACCACGAGCTAACGGCGCTCGCCGACCACTTAGACCGCGTCGCAAACGTCCACGTCGCGGCCGACGAAACCGACGGCGACGTCACCTTCCTGCGAACCATCCGCGACGGCCCGACGGACCGGTCGTACGGCATCCACGTGGCGGACCTCGCCGGCGTTCCCGCCCCCGTCGTCGACCGCTCGCGGGACGTACTCGAACGCCTCCGCGAGGAGAAAGCCGTCGAGGCGAAAGGCGACGTGGGCGGCGGCGAACCGAAACAGGTCGTCTTCGACGTCGGCAGCGGCGAGATGAAACCGGCGACTGCGGACGGCGGGGCGGCGACCGGGGCGAGCGCGGACGGCGCGGACACAACCGATGCCACTGACGCCGGTGGTACGGCGGACACCGACGCGCTCGACCCGGAGACGGAAGCGGTTCTGGAGAACCTGACCGATATCGACGTGGACGAGACGCCGCCGGTCGAACTGATGGCGAAAGTCCAGAAGTGGCAGGAACGCCTGAGCGAGTAGAGACACCGCGGTATAAGGCGCTGAGAGTGGCGCGTCCGCGTTACTCCGCGGACAGTTCGGTATCGCTGTCACTCGGCGGACGGGACGGCATTGCTGTCACTCGGCGGCCGCGTCTCGGCTGACTTCGTAGTCTTCGCCCCGGAACCGGAACCGCCGCGTCGACTCGTCGGATCCAAAAACGGCGTTAGCGACATGTTCGTCAGTACGAACGACGACGCGGTCGACGTCTGCCGTCATGGCAGAGAGCGCATTCCGAAGGCCTCTACCGCGGGACAGGCCGCCACTGGAACCCATCACCTGTTCGGCGATCACCCGTTCCGTGGCCGAGACAGTCCGCGTTACCGCGAACGTCGCGTCCGGTGGATGTTCGCCGTCGCCGTATCGGTCGGTCGTAACCGTAGCGACGTCGCCGTTTTGCTCGGCGGTGGCGTCGTCGGTCGGCACCAGCGTCACCGGATCACCCGTCAGTTCGACCAGCGCGGCGCTCTCGTCGCCCGGGTGCCCGTAGCCGGCGACCACTGCGTACTCGCCGCCGCCGAGGTAGCCCCGGGTGAGCCCGCGACATTCGCAGTTCTCGTGACCGCAGGGGACGGACTTGCCGTTGAACGCTCGGAGCGACCACTGCTCGCGCCCGCCCGGCGGGAGGCTTCGACAGTCCGCGGTGTGGAAGGCAGGCCCGACGTGGAACCACCTGCCGTCGACGAGTTTGTAGAGGTTCCAGTGGCCACACCCTAGCTCTTCGTGGCTGTTGTTGACCATCTCGAAATCGATCCGTCCGTCGAGTTCGATCCGCTCGGCCGAGGGGCGGACGAACGCGGGCGTCGTGCTGTCTGCCTCGTGGAACCACTGAACAGTTCGGTCGTTGTCGAACGCGGGGACGGACCGCCCGGCGAACCGCGATTTGGCCTCCGGGCCGGGGGCGTCGGTGTTCCAGACGGTCACGCTGGCGGACTGGTCGTCGCCTCGGTACTCGTAGGTGCCCGTGGGCCGGCCCGACATCCCTCGCTCGCCGACGAGAACGTACTCCAGTTCGACGCGCTCACCGGGGTCCATACGGTAGGTTTCGGTCATCCAGGGACCGATATCCTCGACTCGCCAGTAGCCGTCGTCGGTACGAATGACTTCCGGCACCGTCTCCGCGAGGTCGTTGTTCTCAGTCGGCGCGAAGTGGAGGCGCGCCTCGTGGTCGTACCCCGCGGGCTGCCGCCCGTGCGTCCCGCCGACGACGGGGATCCATTCGATTCGGAACGTGTTCGCGAAGTCGTTTCCGTTCTCGAACCAACCGCGAAGCCTTGCCGGGTGGTCGGCGGTTGCTGTCCTATCGAACCACAGCGCGATGCGCGCTCTGTCGTCGGTGTGCATCGACGTCGGGCCGAACGCGTACGTTCGCGGCCCGGTCTCCAGTTCGACGACGCTCGCCCACCCCTCGGGCTGGGAGTGGTCGTCGGGCCGGGTGTCTGTCTCGCCATTATCCGTCGGTCGACCTGACGTCCGAGTCCCGTCGTTCGTCGGCACGCTGTCGCCGTTGCCCGTGGAGAGCGAACAGCCGGCCAGTCCGGACGTTCCGGCCGCAAGCGCTGTGAGGAAAGCACGTCTGTCCATAGTTTCCGTACCGAATTTGGATGTAAATCCTTTCGGAAGACACAAACGCCGGTTTCAGTAAACGGCCGGTCATTCCCTCCATCCGCCGTTCCTGTCACTGTCCCCACTCCCCGCACCGCGCGGTCAAGTGTGCCCAAACGGAACCGTCGGCGACGACGTCTCGACCGCGCCGGCGGACTCTGGGGCGAGTAACGCGTACTGGGCGGACGACTTATCCGCGTCTCGACCTTTCGATACGTATGCGCAACTTCACCGTCGCCCGGATCTGGGGGATCCCGATCCGGATCAACGTGTCGCTGCTCGTTTTTCTTCCCGTACTGGCGTGGCTCATCGGGAGCGGCGGGCAGATATCCGCCTACGAAGGAGTCATCGAGGGGCTAACCGGCGTCGAGTTCGACCCCGGAACGCTGGAAGCGGGAACGACACCGTGGATCATCGGCGTCGCGGCGGGCGTTGGCCTGTTCGCGAGCGTTCTCCTGCACGAACTCGGTCACTCGTGGGTGGCGATGCGGTACGGGCTGTCGATCGAGTCGATCACGCTGTGGATCCTCGGGGGCCTCGCCGCGCTGAGCGCCATCCCGCGCGAGTGGGACCGTGAGTTCTGGATCGCCATCGCCGGCCCGATCACGAGCGTCCTCGTCGCTGGGGTGAGCTACGTCGCCCTGCTCGCGACGCCGTCGTCGATACCGGTCGTCAGGTTCGTCTTCGGATGGCTGGCGATCACGAACGTCGCGCTCGCGGTGTTCAACATGCTTCCCGCCTTCCCGATGGACGGCGGCCGGATCCTCCGGGCGCTGTTGGCACGGAACCGGTCCTACGCCGGCGCGACGCGGATCGCGGGCCGAATCGGCGTCGTCTTCGCGGTGCTTTTCGCCGTCGTCGGCGTCATGGCGTTCGACGTGATCCTCCTGTTGCTCGCCTTCTTCATCTACGGTGCCGCCACGACCGAGTCCAGAACCGTCCTCATCGACGAACTCCTCGAAGGGCTGACCGTCGGCGACGTCGCGACACGCGACGCCGAGGCCGTCCCGGCCGACTCGTCCGTCGCGGAGCTAGTCAACCGTATGCTTCGAGACCGGCGGACCAGCTACCCGGTGCGCGTCGACGGGTCGGTCACGAGCGTCGTGACGCTCTCCGACCTCCGCTCCGTCTCCGAGGGCGACCGCGAGACGACCAGCGTACGGTCGGTCGCGCGTGAGGTCCCCCGCGTCGAATCGTCGACCGACGCGTTCGAGGCGCTCGCGACGTTCAACCGGGCCGACGGCGGGCGCGCGCTCGTCGAGGAAAACGGCGATGTCGTCGGCGTGCTGTCGCAGGAAGACTACTCGCGTGTCCTCGCCATGCGGCGCGATATCGGTGGGACGCTCCCGACGCGCGTCCCGCAGTGACCGCCGGCCGCTCCCGCACGTTCAAGTAGTCTCGGACGGAACCGCCGGCAATGACTCCCCGACCCGCGACTGCGGAGGTGTCTCCTCCGTGAGCGACGCGACCGAGGACTCCGACATCCGGAAGCTAGACGAGTCGACGGTCCAGCGCATCGCCGCCGGCGAGGTGGTCGAGCGACCGGCGAGCGTCGTAAAGGAACTGGTCGAGAACAGCCTGGACGCGGACGCCTCCCGCATCGACGTCACCGTCGAGAGCGGCGGCACCGAGCGGATCGCGGTCAGCGACGACGGCACGGGGATGACCGAAACCGACGTTCGGACCGCCGTCCGCGAACACACGACGAGCAAGATACGGGACGTGGAGGACCTGGAATCCGACCTGTCGACGCTCGGGTTCCGCGGCGAGGCGTTACACACCATCGGAGCCGTCTCGCGGGCGACGATCACGACGAAGGCTCGCGACGACGACGGCGCGGCGACGGAACTCCGGTTCGAGGGCGGCGAGGTGACAGCGGTCTCGCCCGCCGGCCGACCCGCCGGGACGACGGTCGAGGTGACAGACCTCTTCTACAACACCCCCGCGCGGAAGAAGTACCTGAAGACGGAGGCGACGGAGTTCGCACACGTCAACCGCGTCGTCACCCGATACGCGCTGGCGAACCCGGACGTGGCGGTGTCGCTTTCCCACGACGGCCGCGAGACGTTCTCGACGACCGGCCGGGGCGACCTCCGGGCCGCGCTGCTTTCGGTGTACGGCCGCGAAGTGGCGGAGTCGATGATCTCGGTCGACGCCTCGGCCGAGGACCTGCCGGCGGGGCCGCTCGACGAGGTGTCGGGGTACGTCAGCCACCCCGAAACCAACCGCTCCAGCAGGGAGTACGTCTCGTCGTTCGTCAACGGGCGGTACGTCACCGCGAGCGCGGTCCGCGAGGCCGTGATCGACGCCTACGGCGGTCAGCTCGCGTCGGACCGCTACCCGTTCGTCGTCCTCTTTCTGGACGTTCCCGCCGCCGACGTGGACGTCAACGTCCACCCGCGGAAGATGGAGGCCAGATTCGGCGACGAGGCCGGCCTCCGTCGACAGGTCGAGGCGGCCGTCGAGGGGGCGCTGCTCGACAACGGTCTCGTCCGCTCGAACGCGCCGCGCGGCCGGTCCGCACCGGACGAGGCGACCGTCAGCCCGGATTCGCCGTCGGACGGCCGAGCGCGGTCCGAGGCGGGCGTCGACGGGGGGTCGGACGGCGGTGCCGACGCGAACGGCGGAACCAGCGCGGACGGCGTCACGAGCCCGAACGCCGGCGAGACGGCGGCCGACGTTACGTCGTACGGGGGCGAGCGCGGCTCTGGCGACGTATCGGCGGCGGACGACGGCGGTGACGCGACAGCGGTGGAGGGTGGAAGCGTGACGGCGGAAACGGACGAAAGCTCTACGGACGCCGTAGAACTCGACGGACGTTCGCCCGGTGACGGTTGTACCGAGAGGGGAGCCGCGTCACCAGCACGGACTGCGGACCCTGACCCGGAGCGGTCGACCTCGGGGACGGCGGAGGTATCGGGAGCCGCGCACGCCCCGAAATCCGCGGAGACGCAGGAACCGACGGCCGAAGCCGACGGTGCCGCGGCGGACGGAGCGGTCCCGGAGGGTCCGGGGGTCGACTCGGCGGACGACGTGGCGACCGACGGGACGAACGCCGACGGAACCGAACGCGACTCCGCCGGCGCTGGGCGGGACGCGTCGTCGAAGTTCGGCGGCGGCACGAACCAGCGAACGCTCGCCGGCGAGTCCGTCGACCGGACCCGCGAGTACGAGAGCCTCCCGGCGATGCGGGTGCTAGGACAGTTCAGCGACACCTACGTCGTCGCGGAGACGGAGACCGGTCTGGCGCTCGTCGACCAGCACGCGGCGGACGAGCGGGTGAACTACGAGCGCCTCCGCGAAGCGTTCGCGGACGACACCACGGCTCAGTCGCTTGCCGAACCGGTCGAACTCGAACTGACGGCGGGCGAGGCGGCGCTGTTCGAGGAGTACACCGACGCGCTGGCGAGTCTTGGCTTCTACACGAACCGCGCGGGCGACCGCACCGTCGAGGTGACGACCGTGCCCGCCGTCTTCGACGAGACGCTCGACCCGGCGCGCGTCCGAGACGTGCTCGCGACGTTCGTCTCGACGGCGGACGAGGCGTCGGGGCGGGAGACGGTCGAGTCGCTGGCGGACGAGTTCATCGCGGACCTGGCCTGCTATCCCTCCGTCACCGGCAACACATCGCTCACGGAAGGCGCGGTGACGGAACTGCTGACGGCGCTCGACGGCTGCGAGAACCCCTACGCCTGCCCGCACGGCCGCCCCGTCGTGATCGAACTCGACGAGGACGACCTCGCGGAGCGGTTCGAGCGGGATTACCCCGGTCACGGCGGCCGCCGCGAGGCCTGACCGAGGCCGCCCGGGGAACGCAAACGCGTCCAGCGCCCCGGAACCGCTACGAAACACGAGCGATCGGGGGGACTTATACCAGTCCCGTCCGTTTGCGGGGGTATGAACCGGACGATCGACCGACGTGAATCGGCCGAGCGCCCTCCAGCGCCCGGAAAGAACACATGAGCGACCTCGTAACGTTCGGCGAGACTATGCTCCGCCTCTCACCGCCCGGAGACGAACGCCTGGAGACGGCGTCGGAACTGGAGTTCCGAGCGGCGGGGGCGGAGAGCAACGCCGCGGTTGCCGCCGAGCGTCTCGGAGCGGTCTCGACGTGGATGTCGAAGCTTCCCGACTCCCCGCTCGGTCGTCGCGTCAACAACGGCCTGCGTGGGTACGGAATCGACACCGATGTCGTCTGGTCGGACGAGGGCCGCCAGGGGACGTACTACCTCGAATCAGCCGGAGCGCCCCGCGGGACGAACGTCGTGTACGACCGAGCGAACGCCGCGGTGACGACGGCGAGCGCCGAGGAGTTCGACCTCGAAGCCATCCGAGACGCCCGCGCCTTCTTCACGAGCGGGATCACGCCGGCGCTGTCCGACACGCTCCGGGACACGACGGCGAACCTCCTTCAGGTCGCCAAGAAGGCCGGCACGACGACCGCATTCGACCTGAACTACCGCTCGAAGCTCTGGTCCCCCGGCGAGGCGCGCAAGACGGTGACGAAGCTCTTTCAACTGATAGACATACTCGCCATCCCCTTCCGCGACGCGGAGACGGTGCTCGGATACGAGGGTGACGCACCGGAACTCGCACACCACCTCGCCTCGAAGTACGACTTCCAGACGGTCGTCGTCACGCAGGGCGAACACGGCTCGCTCGCCTGGCACGACAACGTCGTCCACGACCAAGAGGTGTACGAGACCGACACCGTCGACGCCATCGGCACGGGCGACGCCTTCGTCGGCGCGTTCCTCGGCCGCCGCCTGACCGGCGACGACGTACCGCGTGCGCTCCAGTACGCCGCCGCCACCGCGTCGCTCAAGCGCACTATCCCCGGCGACGTCGCGACAGTGACTAAACGGGAAGTCGAGTCCGTCATCGGCGACAAACTCAATCAGATCTCGCGGTAGTCGGCGTTACGACCGCCGACCCTGTCAGCCTCAGTCCGGCCGGTATCGCCGCTTTCGTTCCGACACATTCGGGAGTTCGAGTCGTGCGCCCCTGACGCACAGTTCCCCGAACGGATAAGCGGCAGGGGGCCGCACGCTCTCCTATGCCACACGTCGCCATTATCGGCGCGTACGGGAGCGCCGGCGTCGCCGCCGCGGGCGAACTCGTAGACGAGTCGGACGTGGAACTGACGCTGATCGACGACGGGGAACCCGGTGGCGGCCTCTGCATTCTTCGAGGCTGTATGCCGTCGAAGGAGGTCATCTCGGCGGGCGCACACCGCTTTCAGGCCCGTCACGACCACCGCCTGACCGGGGACCTCCCCGAGGTCGACTTAGAGCGCGTCGTCGAGACGAAAGACGACCACGTACTCGGGTTCGCGGAGCACCGCCGCGAGGCTGTCCACGAGATGGCCGAGCGCGACGACGTGGAGTTCCTGCACGAGGCGGCGCGGTTCGTCGACGACCGGACTCTCGCGGTCGGCGACCGGACGATAGAGCCCGACTACGTGGTGATCGCGACGGGGTCGGCCGTGAACGCACCCGATATCGACGGGATCGACGACGTGGACTACGCGACGAGCGCGGACGTGCTGGACGCCACGGAGCTCCCGGAGTCGGGCGTCGTGATGGGGTTCGGCTACGTCGGGCTGGAGTTAGTGCCCTATCTCGCCGAAGCGGGCACCTCGCTCACCGTGATCGAACACGACGAACGCCCGCTGGACGAGGCGGACCCCGAGTACGGCGACGAACTCCTCGACCTCTACGAGGAGGAGTGGGACGTAGACGTGCTGACGGAGACGGACGAGGAACGGCTCGAACCGACCGACGACGGCGGCGTGCGTCTGCATCTCGACCGCGACGGGGACGACGAGGCGGTCGAGGCCGACGAACTGTTTCTCTTTACCGGCCGCCGGCCGAACATCGACGGCCTCGGCCTCGAAGAGACCGCGCTTGATCCGGGGGCGGGGTGGGTGCAGGACACGATGCAGGCCCGCGATGACGAGCGCGTGTTCGTCGTCGGCGACGTGAACGGGCACGAACCGATCCTCCACGTCGCGAAGGAACAGGGGTTCAAAGCGGCCGAGAATATCCTGTCGCACTGCCGCGAACAGACGCTTTCCTCGTACGAGAACGTCCACCACCACGTCATCTTCTCGGGCCTCGGCGTCTACCCCTTCGCCCGCGTGGGCCACTCGGTCGAGTCGGCCGAAGCGAAGGGGGTCGACCACGTCGCCGTGACGCGCGAGGCGAGCGACGACGGGGTGTTCAAGTCGAAGGACGTTCCAGAGGGACGTGCGACGCTCGTCGTCGACCCCGACGACGGGACGGTACTCGGCTATCAGGGACTGCACTACCACGCGGACGTCATGGCGAAGACGATGCAGGTCGCAGTCGAGATGGAACTGGACGTGCGCGACCTGCCGGACCGGGCCTACCACCCCACGACGCCGGAGATACTCGACGGCCTCTTTCGTGAGGCGAGCGACCGCGTCGAGGAGTGACGAGCGCCGGATCGCACGACGTGAAGGGGGTGCGATCGCCGAAACCTCCCGAGACGCAAGTTATTTAACCGATTCCATCGATCCGTTAGTCAACCTGAGTTGCGCTAAAGCAAACTCAATTGAACAAAGTACAATGACAGACGCGCTCCTTCTCATCGCCCGAGACACGACCCAAGCCCGCGACGTGGTCGGGACCCACGCTCGGCGACTCCGAGAGTCCGACATCGCCGACTCGGTCCGGACCGCCTACTACGAACACGACCCCGTTCACGAACTGGCCGACGAGTTCACCGACATCGAGGCCGAGACGGTGTACGCGTTGCCGGTAACGATCGCACACACCTACGAGACGACGGACGACATCCCGGCGGCGCTGTCGTACTGCCCCGGAGAGGTCCACTACTGCGAGCCGATCGGACGCAGTCCGGGCGTCACCGGAGCGATCTGCGACCGCGCCGCCACGCGTTCCCCCCGCGCGGACTCGCTCGTTCTGGTCGGGTTGGGTAACAGCGCGCTCCCGTACGGGCGACAGACCGTCGAACATCACGCCTCGCGTCTCAGGGATCGGGGCACCTACGACGAGGTGGAGACCTGCTATCTGCTGCAAAATCCCGCCGTGGAGTGTGTCCGGTACAACGTCACTGGCGACGACGCGGTTGCAGTGCCGCTGTTTCTCACCGGCGGGCGGGCGACCGAGGAGGAGATCCCGCGGAAACTGGAACTCGACCGCGGCGGCATCGCCTACGCCGACGTGCTCGGGACGCACGATGGCGTGACCGACGCGATGCGCGCGGCGGTCGACACGCAACGCGTCATGGCCGGCGGCTCGCACCCGTCGTCGTTCGAGGCGACGCTGGCGATGAACGCCCGGCCGATGGCGACCGACGGCCGCGGCGACTGATACTGTCGGACGTAACTGTTACAGATATTTCGCGGGAACGTCCCTGCGAAATTCTTCACTGACTTCCGTCCGTCAGTATGAGGAGCGGACGCTACGTCGCCGCGGCCCCGCCGAGGGACCGGAGCGCCCCTCGACGGCCGGAAGCACGCCTCACTCATCCGGAACGATCTCGACAGTCATGCCGCGGCGCAGGTCTTCCGCGCGGGAGGGTCCGTCAACATAGCCGGATCGTCGTCGCGACCGTCCAGTCCACCGGAAGCGTCCCGAGCGTACGGCGACGGACGCGAGGCCCCGGAATCGCTCGGAACGGCGAGAGGTGGCGACGGACATAATCGTCGCTGTCGCCTACCGCCCGTGTGGTCAACGCGTTCTGGCTGGACCGCGACACCGCTCGCGCCGTCGAGTACCTCGTGGACAAACACGTGCTGAGCAGCGTCTTCGAGTGTTCGATGGTGCTGACGACGGCAGTCCAACTCAACGGTTACCCAAGGTCCGACGACCTCTATTTCACGCACCCGGACCACCCACTCACGGTCTGGACTGCGGACTCGCTCGCGAACTGGAATCGCCTCCGCGAGTACGTCCGCCTCGCTCACGAGGAGTGGCGGCATCGGTACGGCCACCCGCCCGAGAAAGAACACGGGTCGTGGGCGACGGTCGAGTCGCTGGACGAGGAGACTGTCGCCGGACTCGACTGGCCGAGCGAGGAGGCGTCCGACCCGCCGCAGGTCACCGGCGAGTGGCAGGCCACCGACTACGTGGACGCATACCGCCTCTACTACGCCAACGAGAAACGCGACCTGTTCGAGTGGACTGGCCGCGACTGCCCGCCGTGGATCGAGGCGTACACCGTCCCGGACGGGGACGAGAGCCATCCGTACGAGTAGCCGACCCGACTGTTCGGTCCGCGTTGGTCGCTGAGCGCTCGTCGCTCGTCGTCTACGGGCGTCGATAGCGCCGGGTCTGGTCGTCCGTCGGCGTCACCTACTTCCGTCCCGACTCGGTATCGCCGCGCTCGACTTCGATGCGCTCGGGTTCCCGGTCGCTCTGCTGACTGGACTGCCCCCCGCCGATCAGTTTCGAGCGGAGGTCTTCCGTGATCGACTGCACCTGGTCCCTGATCGTCTTGACCTCCTCTTCGAACTCCTCGACGGACCGCTCGACGTAGTAGACGCGCTGTGCGGGGATCCGCCGCACCGTGTCTCTCCCCTCCATCCGCTCTTCCTCTTCCGTCTCCTCGTCGTCTATCTTGATGATCCAGTGGTCCTGGAAGTACGCCACGTGTTCGTTGTCGACCGTCCGCTCGACGGCGTCGCCGTCCGGTCCCTCGTACACGATAGTCGCCTGTCCGATGTCCTCTTGTACCATGTGCGATGATAGCCCGCGGACACGGGTAGTCCTAGGCAACTGTGGGCGAGGAGTCATGTCGGGGACCGCTAAAGGCGACGCGAGTCGCGGGCCCGTCGCGGGGGCGGGTCGTACCTACCGCCGCACGGCCAGCACCGACAGGTCGGAAAACGGCGTCGACTCGGGGCCGCTCCCGCCGGCGTGTTCCGTCAGGCTGCCGAGCGTCGTCCGCGTGATCGACTCGTCGTCGTGAGTCAGCCGTTCCAGCACGAGCGCCGAAAGCGACGGGTCCGCGCCGGCGTCGAGCAACTCGGCCGCCACGTCGCCGGGCATCAGGTCGAACGGCCGCGGCAGGACGAGCAGGTGGCGGTCGCCGACGGCCGCGCGGAGTCGGTCGAGGTCGTCGGTCAGGTCGCCGCTCTTGTGGAGCGTGACGAACTCGCTGTCCTCCATCGGCGTCCGCGCCCTGCTGGCGGCGACCTGGAGCGAGGAGATGCCGGGAACGACGCGGACGGGGCGGTCCGCCGCGTCGTCTACCTTGCCGAGGAACTGGTAACCGGAGTGGTTCGGGTCACCCATCAGCACCGCGGTGCCGCGCTCGCCGGCGGCGACGCGCTCCGCGAACGTTTCCAGCGCCGCCGCCTCGTCCTTGTACCCGCAGGTCAGCAGGTCGGCGTCGGTCAGGTCAGCGACGAACTCGACGACGGTCTCGAAACCCACGAGCACGTCCGCATCGCGGATCGCTCGCTCGCCCCGCGGCGTCAGGAACTCGGGGTTTCCGGGGCCGATACCGACGGCGTAGACGGGAGTTTCCGGGGCCGGATCCTCCGGTTCGGCCGCCGCGAACGTCGCCGGGTCAGGGCCGGCGTCGAGGTCGTAGTCGCTCACGGGTCGCGCTCCGCGAGGGTGACCTCGCCGTCTCTCGCGTCGCTCGCCACGTGTACCAGTTCGTTCGTCAGGCCCGCGGCGAGGCCGCTGCCGCCGCGCCGGCCGACGTTCGTGACGGCGGGGACGCCGTGTTCCTCGCAGACCTCGCGCAGGCGTTCCCGACTCTCGGCGGCCTTCACGAATCCGACCGGCGTCGCGACGACGACGGCCGGGCGGGTGCCGTCCTCGATGCAGTCCGCGAGCGCCAGCGCCGCGGTCGGGGCGTTGCCGATGGCGGCGATCGCACCGTCGTAGACGCCCTCCTTGTCGAGTTCCAGGACCGACGCCGCGGTTCGGGTCATCCCCGTCTCGGCGGCGAGTTCCGTACCGTTTCCGATGGCCTTCCGAACGGGACAATCGTGGCCGCGACCTGTGATCCCCTCCATGACCATCGTGATGTCCGTGACGATCGGCTGTTCGTCCAGCACCGCCCGCGCGCCGACCCGGACCGGTTCGCTGTCGTCGGTCCCGGTAAAGCGCACGAGGTGCTGGAACTCGGGGTCGCCGGTCGCGTGGACCGACTTCTGGCGGATCCGGTCCGCGAGCGTCTCGTCCGGCACGATCCGCCGAACGCGGTCCATGCTCGTCTCCGCTATCTCCATCGCGTTCGATGTCGTCGCACCGAGGTCGGCGTACTCCTCGAAGTCGCCGTCGTCGGACTCGGATCCGGCGTCTGCGGCCCCCTCAGTCGTCATCGCTTGCCACCTCCGTGGAGTCCGTCCCACTGGCACGCGCTTCCAGGTCGCCGTCGACCCGCAGGTTCAGGTCGCGCAGGCGCTCCTCCGTCTCGTCGTCGGCGTCCCACAGGTCGCGGTCGATCGCCTCCAGCAGGGTGTCGGTGATGCTCTCCAGTGCCCACGGGTTCACGTCGCGGAGCCAGTCCTGCCGGTCGGCGTCGAAGGCGTACTTCTCGGCCACGTCCTCCCACAGCGTATCGCTGACGACCCCGGTCGTCGCGTCCCAGCCGAGGACGACGTCGACGGTGGTCGAAAGGTCGCCCGCACCCTTGTAGTCGTGTTCCTCCATCGAATCGAGCCACTGCGGGTTGAGGACGCGGGCGCGCATCGCCTTGCGGACCTTCTCCTCGTTGGTGTACACGTCGACGTTGTCCGGGTCCGAGGAGTCCCCGACGTAGGAGGCAGGTTCCTCGCCCGCCGTCTCCGCGACGGCGGAGATGAACCCGCCGTGAAAGGCGTACCAGTCCGAGGAGTCGAACTCGTCCTGTTCGGCGGTGTCTTCGATCTTCACGGTCGCCTCGACGCTGCCGAGGCGACGCTCGAAGGCGTCGTGGGCCTCCGACACCTTGCCGCGAGAGCCCATGGCGTAGCCGCCCCACTGGACGTACACCTCTGCCAGATCGGAGCGGTCGTCCCAGTTGCCCTCGTCGACCGCCTTGTTCGTCCCCGCGCCGTAGCCGCCGGGACGGGTCGTGAACACGCGGTGCGTGGCGGCCGCCCGGGCGTCGCTCTCGTCCAGACCGCGCTCGGCTTCGAGGCGCTCGGCCTCCTCCTCGACGTGCTTTTTGACGTAGTTCATCTCGTTCGGTTCGTCGAGGTCGACCACCGCCTCCACCGCGTCGTGGATGACGCCCGCCGCGGCGGGGAAGGCGTCACGGAACAGCCCGGAGACGCGCGTCGTCACGTCGATGCGCGGGCGACCGAGGTCGTCGAGGGGGATCGGTTCCACGTCGTCGACCCGGCCGGCGTCTGTCCACACCGGTTCGACGCCCATCAGCGCGAGCACCTGCGCGATGGTCTCGCCGCGGGTGCGGACGGT
This sequence comes from Halostella sp. PRR32, assembly GCF_034808085.1. Lineage (NCBI taxonomy): Archaea > Methanobacteriati > Methanobacteriota > Halobacteria > Halobacteriales > Natronoarchaeaceae > Halostella > Halostella sp. PRR32. The sequence goes on along the minus strand of NZ_JAXHGL010000003.1, from coordinate 286,202 downwards.
CGGCGTGCCCCACGCGACGACGCCGATCTCCTCGGGGTACTCGCCCTCCTCGGCGTGATGGCGCTCGGCGACGCCGTCGGCGACCTCGCTGCCGACCTGCCACGCGCTCTTCGCTGGCACCTTCCGCGGGTCGAGCGTGTAGAAGTTCCGCGCCGTCGGCAGGAGGTCGACGCCGCCGCGGGTCGGCGCGCCGCTGCCGCCCGGCGGGACGTACTCGCCGGCCAGCGCGTCCGCGGTGCGGGGGATCTCGTCCTCGGACCCCTGGACACGCGGTTGCGCCTCCTCGCAGATGTACGTGAGCGCCTCCCGTAGGTCGTCGTGTGCGCCGCGCTTGGCGCGACCGTCACCGAGCGGTTCGATGTCGACGACGAGCAGGTTGGCGTTCACCTCGTCATCCGGTCCCGCCTCCTGCTCGTTCGCCGGCAGGTCGAACTCGTACTCCGCGAGCGTCTCCACGAGGTCGACGCTCGTCTCGTACACCTCGTCGGCGGCCTCGGCGTAGGTCATCCCGAGGGCCTCGTCGTACGCGCCGGGCTCGTCGAGCATCGTCTGGTAGTCGACGCCGAGGACGCCGGCGACGCTCTCGCGGAGGCTCGGCGCGCCCGGGTTTTCGAGCCGGGTGAGCGCGACGAGATACTCCACGAGACGGTCGTCAGCGGGCGGTTCGCTCATCGTGTGCAGGCCGAGGCGGATCTGCGTCGTCTTCACGTCGGTTACGTACTCGTGGACGCGCTCGACGAGTTCGTCGATGTCCGCCTCGTCCCCGTCCACGTCGCCCTCCGCCAGCGTCGTTCCCGCCTCGTCCGGCCCGCGCACGTCGGCCTTCTCGTCTATCTCACCGGCGATACCCAACTCGACCGCGAGGTCGAGTTCGTCCACCGTCTCGCGGATCAGCTGTTCGAGATGCTCGCCGTCGTCGGTGCGAGCGTCCTCCATCCCGGCCTCTCGGTAGCGGTCGGCGAGTTCCTCCAGTTCGGCTATCTCGTCGTACGTCCCAGCGTTCGACATCACCGGCGTCAGGTAGTCGACGACGGCGGCGTAGGAGCGGCGCTTGGCCTGCGTCCCCTCGCCGGGGTTGTTGACGATGTACGGGTAGACGTTCGGTAGGTCGTCGATAAGCTGGTCGGGTGCACTCTCGCCGTTCAGGCCGACGGTCTTGCCCGGGAGCCACTCCAGACTGCCGTGCGTGCCGAGGTGGACGACGCCGTCGGCGTCGAACTCGTTCCGGAGCCACGAGTAGAACGCGACGTAGTCGTGGGGCGGTTGGAGGTCCGAGTCGTGGTACACCTTCGACGGGTCCATGCCGAACCCGCGCGGGGGCTGAACCGTCACGAGGACGTTGCCGAACTCCACGCCCGGGATGGCAAACGGGCGGTCGGGGGCTTCGCCCCACTCCTCGACCACGTTCTCTCTGAATCGCTCGTCGGTTTCGGCGAACCAGTCGGCGTACTGCTCCGGCGACACCACGTCGACCGAGCGCTCGCGCACGCCGACGGACGAGTCCGTCGAGCCCGCACTCGCTTCGCTCGCGCGGACGTCCTCCGGCGCGACCCAGCGGTCGTCCAGCGTCAGTTGCGAGGTGAGCGTCTCGACGAGCGACTGGCCGGACTCTGGCCGACGGCCTCCGAGGTCGTACCCTCGCGCGCCCAGTTCATCGAGCAGGTTCACCGTGCTCTCGGGGCTGTCGAGGCCGAACGCGGTGCCGATGCCGTCGTCGCTCGGCGGGTAGTTGTGCAGGACGACGGCGACCCGTTTCTCGTCGTTGGGTACGTGGCGCAGGCGCGCCCAGTTCACGGCGAGGCGGGCGGCGTGGTCGACCCGGTCCTCGATTGGGAAGTGCTGTTTCGGTGCGGAGCCGATACCGGCGTCGTCGTCGGTGCGCTCCTTCCCGCTGATCGGGTGGGTGATGACGTTGCCGTCGAACTCCGGCAGCGCGACCGACAGCGCGAGTTCGAAGCCCATCACGCCCGTGTCCGAGGACTGGTAGCGCGAGCGCGACCGCATCGTCGTGACCGTCTGCAGGACGGGGACGCCGAGGCGGTCGAGGAACACGTCCTCGGCGGAATCGCCCTCGTCGCCGGCGCTGCGGCCCCGCTCGTCCATCGACAGCGAGAACATAAAGGAGGAGAGGACGGCGTCGACGACCGGGTCGCCCTCGTCGTCCGTGAGCCACTCGTCGGTGACCCACTCGGCGTCTTCCTGCTCTTCCGTGTCGGTCGCCGGGTTACAAAACACAGGGAGCGCGTCCGCGCCCTGCGCCTCGACGTGGCGGACCAGCGCGTCGACGTACCGCGTGTTCTCGTGGGTCCAGTGCGACTCGTAGAACCAGACGGCGACCGTGGGACTGTCGGGGTCGAGCGAGGCGCGCAGTTCTTCGTACTCGGCCCCGGGGTGGTCCGGGTGGTAGACGCCCTCGGTCGGAAGCGCGACGGGGTCGTCGTACTCCCGCTCCGCGTCGGCGAACTCGTCGACGAGGTAGCGCACGCAGTTCTCGACGTTGACCGCGCCGCCGCGGTCGAGGTATTCATAGACCGTCTCACGCTGCTCGGCGGCGGCGGAGGTGTCTTCGAACGCGAACGCGTCGCCGGTGGCTTTCACGACCAGCGGCGTACCGGCCTCCGCCAGACGGGAAACGGCGCGGTCGTAGCCGGGCATGCTGTCCTCTGCGCCGTGGAGCCAGAACACGGCGGCCGTGGCGTCGGCGGCGGCCTCGACGAACTCGTTCACGTCGGGTTCGTCGTCCAGGTCGCTCTCCGAGCGCACGACCAGGTCCGCGTCTATCCGCTCGGCGGCGCGCTGGACGGCCCCGAGCTCGTTCTCGGTCGCGGTGTAGATGGCGATGGTAGGCATAACGTTGTTAAACCTCTATTGTGACTAATACAAGTATGGTTGATTTAGCGAGCGGCAAAAAGCTGTCGACGGCCGTGCCGTTCGGGGCGGTCGTCGGGCAGGCGGCGCTGAAGGAGGCGCTGCTCGTCGTCGGCGCGAACGACGCGATAGACGGCCTGCTCGTTCGCGGCGAGAAGGGGACCGCCAAGTCCACCGCGGTGCGGGCGCTGGCCGACCTCCTCCCGGAACAGCGCGCCGTCGCCGACTGCCCGTACGGCTGTCCCCCGGCCGATGCGGAACGGCAGTGCGCGGACTGTCGCGAGCGCGCGGACCCGCCGGTCGAGAGTCGGTCGGTCCCGCTCGTTACCCTTCCACTGGGCGCGACGCGAGAGCGCGTCGTCGGGACCCTGTCGGTCGCGGACGCGCTGGACGGCGACCCCGAGTTCGACCCCGGCCTGCTCGCCCGGGCGAACCGCGGCATCCTCTACGTCGACGAGGTGAATCTACTCGACGACCATCTCGTGGACGTTCTGCTCGACGCCGCGGCGAGCGGCGTCAACCGCGTCGAACGTGACGGCGTCAGTGTCGCCCACCCCGCGGAGTTCACCCTCGTCGGGACGATGAACCCGGAGGAGGGTGATCTGCGACCCCAGCTACGCGACCGCTTCGCGCTCCAGGCGACGGTGACCGGCTGCGAGGACGTCGACGACCGCGTGGAGATCATCGACCGCGCGCTGAACGACTCGTGGGCGGCCGCTGACGACGCCACCGCCGACCACCGCGAGTCGCTGCTTTCCGCCCGCGACCTGATAGACGACGTGACGCTCCCCCGCGAGTTCGCGGCGGAGATCGCAGAGCTCTGCCGGGATGCCGGCGTCGACGGCCACCGCGGCGACATCGCCACCGCGCGGGCCGCCCGGACCATCGCGGCGCTTTCCGGCCGCGCGAGCGTCATCGAGGGCGACGTGCGCCGCGCCGCGGAGCTGACCCTACCCCACCGGCTTCAGTCGAAACCGTTCGAGGACGCGCCCGACCCGGAGGACGTGGTGGACGACCACTTCGACGAAGGGGAGAGTGCGGGCGACGACACGGCAGACGGTAGAGACAGTGACGATGGCGACGGCGAGAGCGGCGCGGACGGCGACGAGGGCGGCGGTTCCGGCGACGCCGACGGAGAGAGAGACGAACCGGCTGAGGACGGAGACGGGTCGGACGGCGGATCGGGCGAACCCGGCGAGAGCGACGATACCGGTGGCCAGGACGGCGGCGCAGGCGACGCGCCCCAACCGCGACCAGCCGGCGGGAGCGACGGCGACAGTCCGGACGAGCGCGACGGGTGCCGCGGCGATACTGACGATGGCGAAGCGGGCGACCCGGAGAACGGGAACGACGAGAACCGCCCTGACGGTGACGACGGGGTGGACGGCACGCCGCTGATCCCCGGTCAGACCCGGGCTGAGGTCGGCGACGCCGTCGCGCCGGGCGTGGAGACGGAGGCGGCGACAGCGGCGACGGGCGCCGGCGGCACCGGCTCCCGCGCCGACCTGACCCCCAGCGCGGACAACGAGGGAGCACGAGTCCGCACCGAACGAGCTGAATCGGGGAGCGTCGACGCCGCCGCGTCCGTCAGGGCGGCCGCGGCGCGCGGGTCGGACAGCGTCGAGTCGCGGGACCTCCGGCAGTCGGTGCGCTCGGGCGAGAGCAACGCCTTAGTCGTGTTCGCGCTGGACGCGAGCGCGTCGATGCGCGGGCCGATGCGGACGGCGAAGGGTGTCGCGCTGGAACTGTTGCAGGACGCCTACGAGCAGCGCGACGACGTCGCCGTCGTGGCGTTCGCGGGCGACGACGCCGAAGTGCTCCTGCCGCCGACGGACAGCGTGACGCTGGCGGCGCGGCACCTGAAGGAACTGCCCGTCGGCGACCGGACGCCGCTCCCGGCGGGCCTGCGGACGACGAGCGAAGTCGTGACGCGGGCCGACCCCGGGACGAGCGTCGTCGTGCTCGTCACCGACGGGCGGGCAAACGCGAGCGAGAACCCCACTGCGGAGACGCGAGCGGCCGCCGAGGCGCTCGCCGACCGGGGCGCACACGTCGTCGCCGTGGACGCCGGCGGGGACGACCGTACCGGCCTAACCGGGGACGTTGTCGAGGCTACCGGCGGCGAACGGGTGCCGCTCTCCGCGCTCACCCCCGAGCGCGTCGAGCGGGCGGTCGGCCGGGCGCGAGAGTAGCCGGGTGTCCGCCGGACCCGGGAGTGATCGACGGTCGAAGGGACCGACGGCCGAGACGGACGCGACGAGAGGCGGAAGTTTTACAATCACATTTGTTCTATTGAAAGTAGAGTTTCAATGGAGACCGCAGACACCGTTCACGACCGCATCGAACGCGCGGGCACCGAACTGACGCCGACGCGAGCGGCGCTGGCGATCGGCCTCGCGGCCGCGCTCGGCTTCACACTCATGTTCCTGCAGGACCCGATGGCCCACGACGCGATGCACAACTTCCGGCACGCCGCCGGCGTCACCTGCCACTGATGTACGACGCCCTGAAACGCGGCGTCGGCGCGGGAGCGGTCGCAGGCGTCGCGTACGGCCTGTTCGTCGCGCTCGTGGCGACGCCGGCGATCGCGTTCGCCGAGACGTTCGAGGCGGGCCACGGCCACGAGTCCGGCATCGACCTCGTCGCGGCCGCACCGAGCGTCGTCGGCGGCGGCCTGTTCGGCCTGTTGCTCGGGGCGGCCTTCGGGGTGGTGTACTACCTGTTCGAACCCGCGCTACCGGGCGCTACCGACACGCGGAACTACCTGCTCGCGGCCGCCGGGTTCGTCACCGTCTCCGGCGCGCCGTGGCTGGCGCTACCGCCGCAGGCACCCGGCGCGGAGTACGCGCTCGGGAGCGACGCCAGACTCGTCATCTACGCGGGGATGATGGCGCTCGGAGCGCTGGCCTGTGCGCTGTCGGCGCTCGCCTGGCGGCGGGCCGAGGGCACCGCGACCGTCGCTCGCGCGGCGGCCGCCCTCCTTCCGTTCGGCCTCGTCGTCGCCGCGGCGTTTTTCGCGTCGACGGCCTCCTCGTCCGGCCCGATCCCGGACGGGCTGGCGACGGCGTACCGCGGCCTGGTCGTCGTCGGGCAGGTCCTCCTCTGGATGACGCTGGCGACCGCACACACCTGGCTTCTCGACCGCACCGCCGCCTCGGAACTGACGATCCCCCGTGAGACGCCGCACTGACGAGGTCCGCGAGGAGGGATTTACCGATCACGTCCTCGTCTGCACGAACGACCGCGACGCCGAGTACGCCTGCTGTGCGGACGTCGGCGGCCGCGAAGTGCTGGACGCGGTGAAGTCGTGGCTCCGCGAGCGCGACGTGTTCTGGTCGCACGTCTACGTCGCCGAGACCTCCTGTCTCGGCCTCTGTAGCGAGGACGGAACCGCGATAGCGATCCAGCCGCGAAACGAGTGGTACTCCGACGTGACCCCTGACGAGGTGCCGGCGCTGCTCGACGGAGAGTTCGGCCCGGCGGCGGACCGCCTCGGCGTCAGTCCGACAGCATCCGTACCGAGTCGCCAACGCTGATCGTTTCTCCCCGGCCGGGTCCGGGAACGCGCGTGTTCGTCATCAGCTTGTAATAGTGGTCGAACCGCTCCGACGGCGTCCACTCGGGAAGCGTCTCCTCGCGCTTTTCGACGAACCGCTCCTGAAACCCCTCCGTTCGTTCACCCGTATCCGGATCGCGGGTCGGAACGGCACAGCGGCCGCAGGGACCGTCGCCTTCGAACCGAACGTCTCCGATCTCGAAGGACCGCGTTCCGTCCGCACCGTAGAGCCTGTCCTCCCAGAACGGCGGGACGCCGCCGATCTCGACGTTGGCGCGGAAGCGGCGACGCGTGCCGTCGACGGTGACGCCGTCGAACCAGGACGCCACCTCTCGGAGCGTCGCCGCGCTGATCACCGTCGGTCCCCGGTCGGGTCGGTCCGGCATGCCGGTCTCGTCGCGCACCACGGTGACGTCGAAGCCGAAGTAGTCGGAGAGCCAGGCGTTCAGGTCCGCACGGTCGTTCAGGTCGAACTCGCGGCGCTCGTTCTCGCCTCTACGGCCGATGGCCACCGTCTCGCTCTCGCGGTCGACTGAGACGGAGAGGCCGTGGACGTCGGGCGTCCGCACGCCGTTGACGTACTCCCCCTCGTTGTCGACGATAGCGAACTCGCGGTCGCCGGCGAGACAGCCGCCCGACACCAGTTCCGCCCGCTCTCGCTCCCCGCCATCCAGCGACTTGATCGGGTAGGTCCGGATCCGTTCGACCGTCGGTAGTTGCACGCGAGGGGATTCTTCGGCAGCGATTACAAGGGTTGTGGTCGGTGAAAGAACCGTCCCCTGACCGCCGCGCGTCGGGGAGGTCCCCGCGGTCGTTCACCGGCGAATACATGATTTTATTTTGAAACCCAACAATAATTGGGCGACTACCGGAGGATCGGCGTCGAGAGCGTGTCGCGGGAGGGCTCCGGATCAGACGCGCCCGACGTGCAGTCGGTGCGCGCCGCGGCGTTCGCCGTCGTCGTGATACTCGACTGGTTCCTCGACGGCGGCGACGGTATCCCCTGAAAGCGACGCCGCGGTGACGACGCCCGCGGCGTCGAGGAGTTCGCGGCGGCCCTCCGTCACGTCGAACGCGCGGAGCGCGTGGTCGCCGGGGTCGCGCTCCCGGAAGTTCTGCGCGCCCGGCGCGGCGACGAGGTCGCCGTCCGCGCCGAGGCCGGTGACGAACCCGCCCACCCCGTCGGTCCACCGGCACTCGCCGTCGGGCGAGTAGCCGAAGGCGGTGTGGTCGCTGGGGTGGCGTGCCTCCGTCTCGCGGCCCTCCTCCGGGTAGGTGTTGCCCGTGACGAAGACGACCCCCGCGTCCGTCGCGTGGACGTGGTTCGGGTAGGCGTACACCGTCTCGCCGTCGCGCTCAACCGGCGTCGCGAGGTCGGCGCGCCAGCGGACGGCCCCGTCGCGGTCGAGGACGTAGCCGCGGTAGTCGCCGTGACTGGTGACCGCGACGCCGTCCGCGAGGAGGGACACGTCGCCGCAGCGCCGCTGCCCCTCGTTGCCGGGGTCCCAGTCGACCAGCGGGTCGCCGCTCTCCGCGTCCAGCACGACTAGCCCGTGCTGGTGGTCGTCGAGACAGCGGTTGAACGCGATCGCGAGACGGTCGTCGCGGCGGTCGAGCGCGATAGGGGAGGCGTCCGTCTCGAACGTCCACTCGATCGAGCCGTCGGCCTCGAACGCGTAGACGACGCTCTCGAAGACGCGGTCGGGGCCAGATTCAGTCCCGTCGCGCTCGTACCGCCGGCTTGCGACGTACGTCCGGTCGCCGTCGGTGACGATGTCGGCGACGAACGGGTAGAAAAACCGCGTTTCCTTCTGCGGGTCACCCACGTCGGCGGCCGTCTCGTAGCGCCAGCGGGCGTTCCCATCGGTCGCGTCGAGAGCGGTGACCGCGCCGGACGGGCCGCGCTCACCGACGACGATTCCGGAACCCTCGCCGCCGTCGAGCGTCGCCAGAGACACCGGTTTTCCGCCGCAGTCGACGGACCAGCGCCGGTCGAGGCTCTCGCGGTCGAACGCCCGGATATCGCCGTTTGCGGTGCCAGCGACGACGAGGTCGCCGGTCAACAGGACGCTCGACCGGCGACCGCGGTGGCGCGACCCTGCCGCCGGTACGTCGCCGAGGTCGAGGCTCTCGTGGTCGGGCGCGGCGGGCGTCTCGGTCGGGTCGGCGGCGTCACTCATCGGTCGGGAACGTCTCGTGCAAGACGTGGTGAGCGTCCCCGAGGCCGTCGAGGACGCTCTCGCCCTGCGCGGTGAGTCGCCCCACGGCACGCTCCGCGTCGCGAACGGCGACGAGGCGGCCGCGGAGGTAGTCGTACTCCTGCGAATCGCTGTCGGCCTCGGCGACTTCCTCCTCCAGATCCACGAGCGCCGCGTCGAGGTGACGCTCGATCTCGGAGAGCGAATCAGCGTTCGCGAGGCCCTCGATGGGGCCGTCGAGTGCGCCGTCGAGTTCGTTCTCCGCGTGCTCGCGGGTGCTTCGGTCCTCGGTGCCGAGGACGTTCATCAGTCCGAGTCGTAGGGCTTCGAGTTCGTGACAAGTCATGGATGTGTATCGGTCGGTCGGGTCGTTCGGCGATGCGGTCCGTCGAAACCGGACGACTGCGTTACGGAGTCGGGAGCGACACTCGCGGTCGCCAGCGGAGAGCCACCGCGTAGGCGACGAGAAGCGAGACTGCGAGGACGAACGGGACCAGCGCGTCGGAGCGGCCGTCCCCCGAGGCGTCGACGCCGACGACCGAAATAACACCGGCGACAACGGCCAGCAGGGCGACCAGCACGACGAATCCGATCAGCGCGTAGCCGAACTCGTCTAACCGGTCGCTCCACGCGGCGTGGACGGCGAGCCCCAGGCCGACAGTCGTCGGAAGCAACCCCGGGAGACTCGTCGGGTCGGTCACGAGGAGACCGGTGATGACCAACACGCCGACCCCGTAGGTGAGAAATTCGACCATCCGGTCCAATCGCTCGTCGAAAGAGGGCATAGCCGAACGCTTCGGCGAGTGAAATAAAGTGTCTGTCGGTCGGTTCGGGCCGTTCGTTTCGCGTGCGAGGGCGGCCGCTTCCGACGGTGCGGGTGACTCGCACAGTCATAGCGTCTGGTCCACGATGTCGCTGACGATCCGGTCGCGGTCGAGATGCGACGAGACGATGCGATCGGCGTCGTCCGCTTCGACGCCGCCGTACCAGACGCCGTCGGGGTAGACGGCGACCATCGGGCCGTCGCCGCAGCGGTCGAGGCAGGACGTCCGCGTGATGCGGGCGTCGCACTCGTCGGAGTCGCGGGCGGCCTGGCGCAGGCGTTCGAGGACGGCGGGCGACCCGTCGGCGGCGCAGGTCTGGTTGGTGCAGACGGCGACGTGTTTCTCCGGCGCGTCGTGGACGTGCGGGTCGTCGTCGACGTTCTCCCGGTCGGCGTGGGTCTCCTGGTGGGTCAGCGCGCGGAGCATCGCCCGTGCGCCGCCCTGGTCCTCCTCGTAGCCGTCGAGTTCGACCTTGTACTTGCAGGTGTCACAGGACATCTCGACGCTGCCCGTCCTGGCCTCCTGCCAGCGGTCGCCGAGCACGTCGAGCAGTCGGGAGTCGGTGCCGAGCGGGTCGCCACAGGCCGCGTCGACGTAGGGGTACTCCGCGTCGAACTCGCCCGCGCCGTCGCGGATGCGCCCCGTCAGCACGCCGTCGCCGAGCATGTACGGCACGACGACGACCGCGTCGGGGCGGTGCTTGGCGACGGAGTGGAGCGTGTCGTCGAGCAGCGGCTCCGTGACGCCGATGAACGAGGCCTCCACACGAGAGAACTCGCGGCCCTCGTACAGCAGGCGGGCGAGTTTGTGAACATCGGCGTTGGCGTCCGGGTCCGAGGACCCCCGGGCACACAGCACGACTGCCACGTCGTCCGCCTCGCGGTCGACGCCCAGATCGCACTCGACGGCGGCCGCGCGGTCGTCGAGCAGGTCGACGATGGCGGGGTGGATGCCGAGGTGCGCGCCGTTGTTGAGCGTCAGCCCCGGATGGTCCGAGCGCGCTCCCTGGACCGCTAGCGGCACGTCGTTTTTGACGTGGCTGGCGGCGAACAGCGATAGCTGGACGACCGTTATCTCCGAGACCGCCGGTGCAAGCCCGCCGATAGCGTCCGGGATCGCCGGCTCCGCGAGTTCGAGGAAGCCGGCGTCGACCGGGATGCCGAGCCGCCCCTCCAGGTCGGCCGCGAGTTCCCGTACCTGCTCGTTCGACTTCTCGCGGCGGGAGCCGTGCCCGACGAGCAGGACCGCCTCGTCGTCGAACCCGCCCGCCGCCTCGGTCGTCCGGCTCATATCCGGTCGAGGCTCCGCCGCAGTTTCCGCCGCCGGCTCGGCGCGAACAGGCCGGTGTCCTCGCTCCCGTCGTACAGCCACGGGCCGAGATCGGGAACGGCGGCGTCGTCGACGCCGAACCAGTAGCCCGAGGACGCCTCCGCCGGGTCGCCGTACGGCGCGTCCACCGGCACGTCGTCGAGCAGCGACTGGACCGTCTCCAGCAGGCGGCGGTCCTCGTGGACGAACGACACGCCGACAGAGCCCTCCTCTGTCGAGTCTCGGCTCGTGTCGCTCACCGCCCCGTCGCCGGACTTGAAACACACCGTCCCGCAGCCTTCGAGCAGGCCCCGCAGGAGCTGTCGGTCGTGGTCCGCGAACGCGCCGAAGCGGTAACCGCCGGGCTCGCCGTCGACCGGCAGGCCCAGCGCCGCGCCGGCGCGGTCCGCCAGGTCGCCGAACACCTGCACGGCGTACTCGTCCTCGGTACGGGTGATCGACGTATCGTGGGCGTACTCGCGCTCGAGGATCCGGCGGTCGACCTGCTCCGCGCCGGCGACGGCGGCGAGGCGTCGGGCCGCCGTCTCGTCGTTGGTCCGCACGGTCACGCAGTCCGATTCGAGGTCGCCGTCGCCCGCGACCCGCCCCCAGAAGTACGCCGTCTCGGGGTGGGCCGCGAGCATGTCGTCGGGCTTGCCGATGCTCAGTGACATTAGATATCTTCCACCGTGATCGCGTTCGGGGGACACGCCGCGGCGGCCTCGCGGGCCTCGTCGGCGCGGTCGTCGTCGAACTCCGCGACTATCTTGCCGTCCTCCTCGCGGATCGTGCCGTCGTCGGACCCTTCAGGGGGAACTGGGTCGGCCGCGGGGTCCACGGTCGCGAGGCCGTCGTCGTCCTCGACGAACCGCGGGTCCCGCGTCAGGCAGGCGAAGATGCCGTCGCAGGCGTCCTTGTCGATCGTGATTCGGTACATCAGTACTCGTATTTGGTCTCGTAGCCGCGCGGGGTGACCATCCGCCCGTCCCACTCGTAGGTGTCCTCGTTGCCGACGAGGATGGTAGTCGTCATGTCGATCAGGTCCGTCTCGCCCAGCCCTTCGAGTTCGCCGATCGTGGTGACTTCGACTTCCTCGTCGTCGCGGCCCGCGGCGTGGACGATGCCGACCGGGGTGTCCGCGTCGCGGTGCTCGGTGAGGATCTCACAGCACTTCTCGAAGTTCTCCCGGCGCTTGCGGCTCCACGGGTTGTAGATGGCGATGGTGAACCCCTCCTTCGCCACGGCGTGCAGGCGCGACTCGATGGTCGGCATGTCCGTCAGGTGGTCCGACAGCGAGATAGAGACCGTATCGTTGACCAGCGGCGCGCCGACGCGGGCCGCACAGGACTGCGCGGCGGGGACGCCGGGCACCACCTCGAAGTCGAGCATCGACGCCGTTGCCCCCTTCGACTCGACTATCTCCAGCGCGAGGCCGGCGAGCGCGTAGACGTTCGGGTCGCCGCTGCCGATGATCGCCACGTCGTTGCCCGCCAGCGCGCGGTCGATGGCTTCCTCGGTTCTCGACACTTCACCGCACATCGGCGTCGAGTAGATCTCCTCCGCGTCGTCGGTGATCTCGTCGGGCACCAGATCGACGTAGGTCGTGTAGCCGACGATGTGCTCGGCGTCCCCGAGCGCGGCCTTCGCGCGGGAGGTCATCCCCTCGGGCTGGCCCGGGCCGAGGCCGACCGCGACGAGGCGGCCGGGATCCGCGTCGAAGTCGTCGACGGTGGAGCCGACCTCCTCCTCGTCACTGCCGGAAGCCCCGCAGGAAGACGACGAGCCGGAATCGCTCCCGCTCGCGCCGCATTTCGACTCGCTTTCAGTACTCGTGTCGGTTTTCGATGCCCCGCACTTCGATTCCGATTCGGTCGTGGTGTCGTCAGTGCTCATGGTTCAGAAGTCGTCGACGTCACGCCCGCCGCGCGGGGTGACGAGGAACTGCTCGTAGTCGTTGCTCCAGACCTCCGTCTCGTGGTTGCCGATGACGAGCGAGGTGCCCATCCCGGCGACCTTGTCGTCGTGGTCCGTGGCCCCGCCGAGCGTCGTGATCGTCTGGCTCTCGCCGTTGCGGCCGGCGTCGCCGCGGCCGGCGTCGTTGACGATGGCGACCGCGGCGTCGTCGGCGCGCTCCTCGCGGACGATGTCGACCGCCCGCTCGTAGTTGCGCCAGCAGTTGTACAGGACGATGACGAACCCGGAGATGGCGGCGGCCCGTAGCTTCTCCTCTATCTCGTCCCAGCCGCGCCACTTGTCCGACAGCGAGATGGTACAGAAGTCGTTCGACAGCGGCGCGCCGAGGTTGGCCGCGCCCCCGAGTGCCGCGGTGACGCCGGGGACGATTTCGATAGGAACGTCCTCGACCTCGTCCTCCTGAGCCATCAGAAACAGGAGGTCGGATTTTCCGTACACGTTCGGGTCCCCGCCGGAGACGTGCGCGACCGTCTCGCCGTCGCGGACGCGGTCGAACGCCTCCCGGGCGAGTTCGATCTGGCGGCCCATCGTGGAGCGGATCACCTCCTGGTCCGAGCGCGCGCCGGCGGAGGCGCTCGCCGTCCCGCCGTCGGTCGCCGTCTCCGGCGGGAGCGTCCCGTCCTTGCGGAGGAACTCCTGATAGAGATTGGAGGCGATGACGCAGTCGGCGCTCTGAATGACGTCTTTCGCCCGCTGGGTCATGTCGCCCGGCAGGCCGGGGCCGATACCGACGACGTAGACCTTGCCGAGGTCGTCGGAAGCGGCCGCAGTCGACTCCTCGGTCATGCCCGTGGAGACCTCCCGACCGTCGCTTGCGCGAGCGTACCGTTGCTGTGTCGCATATCAAGTGCAACGCTAGTTTCGCATAAAACAATTTTGCTTGTTTTAGCGCAACTCTGTTTTGATAGAGTGCCAGTGAGAGTGAACTGCGAACGGAGAGACTAGCCGTCGCTCTGAACGAACTCGCCCGAACAGTCGTACTCCTGTATGGAGACGTTCCCGCTCGACGTGGACCCGTCATAGGGGTCGGACTGTTCGTACAGGAAGTAGATGGAAACGTCGCGGACTTCGGTGTCGTGATGCCCGTTCCAGCGGTTACAGAGGTAGTTACTGAGATACGAACGGTGGCGTTCGTTGTCGGCCGACTGGACGGTAGAGAGGTACTTTCGCCACCGCGAGGTGGGATACGCGTCCTGCGCTCTCGCCGGCCGGTCGAGGTCCACTCTCGACCGGTGGAGAACGTCGACCTCCGTCCCGTTCTCCAGCGTTCCGGGGGCCGCAAACCACTTCGTCGTCCGCGTCGGGTTCGGCGCGAACATGCGCCAGTTCTGGTCGCCCTGGATGGCGTCTAACGCCCGGTCGCCGTGGTCCGGCATCGTCGCGTAGCCGACCGCCGCGGCGTTCGACGTGACGACGAGGACGAGAAAGACGAACGGAACGACCGTCAGACACGCTCCGTACGCCCGAGTGACCCCGTCCGAGAGGATCGAGACAGCGGAGCAGTCCCGTACGAACTCGTCGGGGGTAGACACTGCGGTGGACAACTCGACTGACGCCGACCGGCGGCGGAACCAGGAAACCGCTCCCGTCCGGTCCGCCAGAGACTCCACCGCGTCCCAGACGACAGGCGGATAGAACGGGACGAGCCCAGCGACGGAGATCAGCGGGAACAGGTCGATACGGAGCGTGACGAGCATCCCGAGATGCATGCCGGCGAACGCGGCTGCAAGCACCGCCCGCGGAATACCGGTACACAAGAGGAGCAACGGCGAGGCCACGATCATCGCCATCCAGAGGTACGTGAACAGTTCCAGCAGCGCGTGATGCTCCGCGAGAACGTCGCCAAGCAGGATGGTGAAGTGGTCGGCCTGGAAGATGTAGGCGACCGCTTTCCCGCTCGTCCACGCGTCGCTCCGGGTCTTGTGGACAGCGTTCGTCGCGTACATGAGAACGACCTGAATCAACAGCGCGACTGTCGCGATAGAAGCCACCACTGACCGTTCTCGGTCGTTTCGGCCCGCGTCGACCGCCCACCGCTCGCCCAGGGGCAGAAAGGTCCCCCAGAAGAGAAGCATTCGCAACAGGGTATCGCCGGCGTTGAGAACCAGGGGATTGCGAAGGTGAAGCGAGACGAGCAGCACCCAGGAGACGGCGGTCGCGACCCGCGTCCGGTATCCGACGACCATCGCGAGGGCGACCGCGCCCGCGAGGACGAACAGGAGGACCTGCGCCCACGCCGCTCCGGAGAGGGCGTGAAGCGAGTAGAGGGTTCCGTAGTCAGCGAACAGAGCGCTTCGCGGAAGGACGCCGGCGTCAGTGTAGAAGGCGACGAGGTCGCGAGACCGGAGCACTAGATCGACGATCACCAGCGTTCCGACCGCGACCCGGAACGCGGCGAGCGCCCGGAGGTCGACCTCGAACCGCCGGGCGAGGGCGTGTGAAATACGGTCAAGGACGTTCGCGGGGAGGGAGGGCGTGCGTGAATCCATACGTACCGGGCGACCCGTTCGCCAGCCTCCCTCCCATGTATAAATAAGTTTTCTGTATCGTGAAACGAACGCGCGGCGTCCGCCCGAAACTCTCAATTATCACGGATCCCAAGGGAAATTATCACGGGAACCAAGGGAACGCGATCGATGACCGCGGACAAACCGGACGGCGGCCCGGTCGTCCTGTTCGACGGCGTCTGTGATCTCTGCAGCGGGTTCGTCCAGTTCATCGTACCGCGGGACCCGGAGGCGACGTTCCGCTTCGCACCGCTCCAGTCGGACGTCGGGAAAGCCCTGCTCGCCGAACACGACCTCCCGACCGACGAACTGGAGTCAGTCGTGCTGATCGAGGGTGACGACTGTTACGTGAAGACGGACGCCGTCCTCCGGATCGCCACGCATCTGGGCGGTATGTATGCGCTGTTGCGACCGGCCCGAATCGTCCCGCGGTCGCTCCGCGACCGGATATACGACTTCGTCGCCGCCAATCGGTACCGATGGTTCGGCGAGAAGGACCGCTGTGAGATCCCGGACGGAGACGTTCGCGGTCGGCTACTGGAGTAGCGCTGCGCTCCGCACCTCGTCGGGACGGGACGCTTCCCGCTTTCAGAGAACTTATTGTCTCTATTCCGGAATTACGCCCATGCGATTCCCTCCAACACCCCGCATCGTCGCGATCGGGACCGCCGTTCTCGGCGTGTTCGCCCTCATCACTGCCGGGGTCACGTTCGCGACCATCCCCGAAAACCCGCCCGGAGACGGGTTCGCGGCCGGTCTCGCCGGTATCTTCGTCATGGTCTATCTGGTGGCTGGAGTCCTCGCGCTCGCCGAGGCGGGACTGCTGTATCTCGTCGTTCAAACGTGCACCCCGGGAGAATGGCCGCTGCGACTGCTTACGCTCGGAGCCGCTGTCGGTGGCAGTGCCGTGTTCCTGCTGGTCTCCCAGTACGCGTTATCGGTACTCTGGAGCCTCACCGGTAGCTACTACGTACTGCGGATCAGTAGCGCGTTCAGCATGGGCCTGGTGTTCGTTCCGGCCGGCCTCATTTGCACCGGACTCGGAGCCGTCCTGCAGGTCGTCGACGGGATACGTGCCGAGACTCACTCGTAACACCCAGCGGTCCGCCGACCGGTTCCAGCCGGTGAATAACGGGGAGAAAGCAGTCAGTGTCGCCGCTACCGCCCGATCGCGACCGTCACGGCGTCGTCGTGGCTGATCTTCTCCAGCAGGAGTTCGTGTTCAGCGCCTGCCGCGATGGCGCTCGCTTCGGCGATACCGGGCCAACCGATCAGTTCCTTCGAGCGCGATGGGGTCGGCCCCTCGTACGGTTCGAGGTCTTCTTTCTCGAACGATATGACGCCGAGGCCCTTCTCCTCGGCCGCTTCGAGCAGGCCGGGTTCCTCCTCCTTGCGCGTG
This sequence comes from Halostella sp. PRR32, assembly GCF_034808085.1. NCBI lineage: Archaea > Methanobacteriati > Methanobacteriota > Halobacteria > Halobacteriales > Natronoarchaeaceae > Halostella > Halostella sp. PRR32. The sequence continues at coordinate 269,568 of NZ_JAXHGL010000003.1, read as the reverse complement.
CCGGTGGCGACGAACTCCACGTCGTCCCAGTCCGTGCCCGCCTCGTCGAGCGCCCGCTCCCACGCCGCGTGGAACTGCTCTTTGTCCGCGTCGGAGACGCTCCCCGTGCCGAGCACGACGCCGTCGTCCAGATTGCGTTTCAGGACGGTCACGTCGTCGCCCACGAGGACGGCCTTCGGGCCGTCGAGGCGCTCGATGGGGCCGAGTTCCTCGTCCAGTACCGCGAGGTTCGTCGCCACCGTCGAATCGCCGTTGACCACGTGGGCGTCGAGCGCCTTCGCCCGCTTCTCGACGCCTTGCTTGTCGGCGGCCTCGCTGGCGGTCGTCATCGCCGGAACCGCGCCCATCGACGCGAGGTCGTCCGCGACCTGGTTCGCACCGTGGTGCCCGCCCGTGATCGGGATGGCCCACGTCAACTCCTCGTCGACGACGCAGATGGCGGGGTCGTCCCACTTGTCGTCGAGCAGGGGCGCGGTCTTGCGCATCGCGATGCCGCTCGCCATCAGGCCGACGAAGCAGTCGTACTCGCCCCAGTGCTCCTCGAACACGTCGCCGTGGTACTCGATGATGTCGATGCTGTCGTAGCGGTCGCCGATGCCCTCCTTGATCTCCTCGGCGGTGTCTAGCTTCCGCTCGAAAGAGATGATCGCTATCTCCTCGGCGACTTCGCCGTCGCTGTCGGGCGTGCTACAGTGCCCGCCGCTGTCGTCGGTCGATGCGTCCGCGTCGGTGTCGTTCGCGTCAGTACTCATTGTCAGTCATCAGCCTCGCTTTCGCCGTCGTTCTGTCCGCGGTTCGCCCAGTCGCCGTAGAGGTACGAGCGCTCGTACCCCGCGCCCGTTCCGGCCTGTCCGATTATCACCATCGCGGAGGCGCGGTAGCCCGCGTCCTCCAGGCGGTCGCCGATGGTCGCGACGGTTCCCTCGACGATGTCCTCGTCGGGCCACGAGGCGTGGTAGACCACCGTCACCGGCGTGTCGGGGTCGACGCCCTCGTCGAGCAGGCGGTCCATCGTGTCCGCGACGGCGTGCGTGCCGAGGTAGATGCACGTCGTCACGTCGCCCATCTCGGCGAACTCCGTGATGTGGTCGTCCTCGGGGTCCAGCGTCTTCCCCTGCGGCCGGGTGAACGCGACGTGATTCGCCGTCTCGTTCAGCGTCAGTTGCGTCCGCAGGGTGGCGCTCGCGGCGAACGCCGAGGTGACGCCGGGGACGAAGTAGGTGGGGACGCCCTCGTGTTCCAGCGCGTCCATCTGCTCCAGCGCCGCGCCGTAGATGGCGGGGTCGCCGCTGTGCAGGCGCACGACTTCACGGTCGTCATCGTATGCGTCCCGCATCAGCGGGATCAGTTCTTCGAGGTCCTTGCCGACGGAGTTGACCAGTTCGGCGTCGGCGCAGTACTCGTCGAGTAGTTCGCTGTTGACCAGCGACCCCGCGTGGACCACGAGGTCCGCGTCCTCGACCAGTTCCTTCCCGGTCACGGTCAGCAGGCCGGGGTCGCCCGGACCCGCGCCGATGAACGGGATCCCCTCCTGTACGTCGCCCGCAGTGTGTTCGTACACGCGTGGGTCGCGCTCACGCTGACGCTGTTCGCTCGCTTCGTCTATCGCCGCCTGCGGGTCAGTGGAATCGTTAGTCATCGGACGGCACCCCCTCGTCGCGGCGGTCCGACCTACGGGGCTCGACCTCGTCCCCGTGTTCCGCCGCCTCCGCGCGTTCCTCGCTGTGGCCGAACTTCGCCGTTGCGCGGTCGACCGACAGGTCGGCCTTCTCCGCGTAGGCAAGCGTGTAGTAGTCGCGTTCGGCGATCTCCGCCGGGTCCTCCGTCACGAGCGTCTCGCCCTGCTCCATGTAGAGCCGGCGGCCGTACGTCACGTCGTACCCCGCGTCGGCGAGTCCCTCGTGAGTGGCCGGTGCGTCAGTGACTTTGAACAGAACCATCCGGTCCGGTCCGGTCGGCGACGCCCCCTGTGCGGCTTCGCGGAGCGCCAGACCCGCACCGGCGTCTATCTCGACGCCGAGCGCCGTCGTGAACGCGGTGACCGCGCTGACGCCGGGGACGAGTTCGAGGTCGACATCGGGGTGGAAATGGTCCATCGTCCGGCGCAGGTGGCCGAACGTGGAGTAGACGTTCGGGTCGCCGAGTGTCACGAAGGCGGCGTCGCCCTCTCTCGCTTCGGGCGCTATCTCGGCGGCGGCCTCCTTCCAGGCCCGCCGGAGTTTCTCCTCGTCGCGGGTCATCGGGAAGTCGAGGTCGCCGATGCGCTCCTCGGGGACGTGTTCGGTGGCGACCGTCCGGGAGAGGCGGCCGGGCGAATAGACGACCTCCGCCGCTTCGAGCGCTCGCTTGCCCTTGACCGTGATCAGTTCGGCGTCGCCGGGGCCGAGACCGACGCCGTAGAGGGTCATCTGCCGGCACCTCCCGCGTCGCCCGCATCGGGTCCGTCGCTCGCTCCGCCGACGAGCATGTACACGGGGTTCTCCGAATCGAAACTCGTCGCGCCGGCGAGTTCGTAGCCGTGGCTCACCTGGAACTGGACGACGTCGTCGAGCAGGTCGCGCTCGCGGAACGCTTCGGTCGCCGCGCCCGCGACTTCGAGCCGCGAGACGTTCATCACGACCGTCTCGATCCCCGCCTCGACGGCGTGGTCGAGGACGGCCTCGTAGTTGCGACTCCCGCCGAGAAAGAGCGCGTCCGCGTCGTCCGGCAGTCCCTCGGGCGCTTCGGCGACGCGGACCTCGACGCCGTCGACGCCGTTCGCGGCGAGGTTCTTCCGCGTCGTCTCCGCGCGCGATTCCTTGCGCTCTATCGCCGTCACGCGGCCGGCGCGTCGCGCCGCCTCTATCGTCACGGCCCCGGTACAGGACCCGACTTCGACGAAGTGGTCGGACGGTCCGAGCGCCAACTTTCCGAGTAACACGGCCCGCACCTCGGATTTCGTCGGCCCGGCTTTCGCGTCGTAGGGTAGCTCCACCCGTGGCATGCGTAAAGCAAGTACAGTAGCACGTAAAACAATTGTGCTTGTTCTAACCCAACAGGGTTTGAGTAGGAGTCCTATTCAGGTTGTACGTCATCGACGTGTCGGAGAAGCGGCCGTCAGTTACAGTAGACGCGGCGCGGAGCCGATGCGCTATGACCAAGGCATGGCGCTGTCCGTCTTCGTTCGGACGGCGACCGCGAGCTGACTGTACGATTTCATATTCGATCCGACTTATTTAGAATTTCCAATCTTTCTTTTTGCATTACAATTTGGCATACATTTACGTAGTAATAGGTACGTAGCGGGTAATGCGATCCATGTGACGGTCCGGGGTGGCCGTCGCAGGGGGGTTGTGTAACTATGGGAAAACGCATCAACGTCGCTGTCAGCATCGCAGGATTACTAATAACGCTTATGGCCGCGTGGTTCATCATGCGGGGGCCGCTCCTCGGAGCAGCGTTGCCGCCGAAAACGCATTTGATCGGCGCGACGGCCTGGTTCGTCATCGGCCTCATACTGCTCACCTGGGGGTACAAGAAGCTCACCAGCGTGACCGGTACCGAACGGCCGAACGCCGACCGCGCTCAACTGCGAACGTACAAGCGGTAACACGTTCGCCGTGACCACGCCCGTTTTCGCGCACTCGCCGACCAGTCGTATCGCCGTCCTCAGAGGGGATTGGAAGTCAGTTCGGTAGTTCGGCGATCCGAGGCCGGCGAGCACCGGTACACAGTTACAACGGTCGCTATCAGCGACCGTCGGCGGGCCGTTCCTCCCACGCTTCCGCCAGCGTTCGCTGGACCGTCTCGTGACCGACCGCCTCCGCAAGGGTTTCAAAGCCCGCCCGCTCGGTGCGGTCGCTCGCGTCAGCCACTAGTCTGGAAACGATGAACTCCGGCGTCGAACGCCCAACCGTGCCGAAGCGGGGCTGGTAGTCGACTTCGAGTTCCAGGTCGGGCGTCAACCCCTCCGCGAAGATGCCGTCGGTCCGCGCCGCGTCGGGAAGCGGTTCGAGGTCGTCCGCGAGGTGGGTGACGAACGTCCCCAGAGCGCCCTCGTCGACGGCGAGGCGGACCAGTCCGTGCAGGAGGTCCGCGGCGCTACCGGGTTCAGTGATGGCCTCGAACTCGTCGACCAGCATCAGCGTCCGGTCCGACGCCGACAGCGGCGGGACGATAGAGCGAAGGGTCGACTCCAGTACGCCCGCGTTGAAACTCGCGTGCCGCCGGTGGAAGACAACGGTGTCGAAATCCGCGACCGCCGCTCGCTCCGCCGGGACGGGCAGACCCATCGCCGACAGCAAGACCACCTGACAGAGCGTCTCCAGTAGCGTCGTCTTCCCGCCGCTATTGGCCCCGGTCAGGACGGACACCCGCTCCTCGCCGGGGACGCCGACCGCCGCGTCCGCCGTATCGCGGGTCGACGGAACCTCGTCCACGTCGTGCTCGCCGAGGGCGTAGGTGACCGGCTGTACCGCCTCGTCGCTCGCCGCGAGCGAGAGGTTACGGGCACCGACGACGGCGACCCCGTCGTCGACGAACTCCGGCCGAGTCAGGTCGTGCGCCTCGGCGAACCGCGCGAGCGAGAGGTGAAAGGCGATGTCACCGACCGCCTCCACCGCGACGTCGACGTCCGCACGGGCCGCCTCGATCTCCTCCCGGAGGTCCGCGGCGACCGCCGCCTCGCGGTCCTCGACCGCGCCTCGGAGGTCGTCGACGAGCGCCCGGAGCGTCCGCGCGACGAAATCCGTCGCGTCCGCCGCCTCGTCCGGCATGGCCTCCCGGACGTGGCCCGCGGTGACGCCGGGTTTGCCCGCGAGGTGGTCGACGAACGAGTCCCGGAACGCGTCGGTGCGGCGAACGTCGCCGTCGCGGACCGCGTCGACGACTTCGACGGGACTCGACGATGCCGATTCGACAGCCGTCAGCGCGTCGCGGAGGCGGTCCAGGTCGTCGTCGACGCCATCGCGGACGCGACCGTCGTCCAGCGCGGCGAGGGCGTCGGCGGCCTCGGCCAGCGCGTCTGGATCGACCGCGGCGATGGCGTCGAACGCGCCCTCCGTCACGTCCGCCTCGCGCAGCGCCAGCGCCGCTTCGACTGCGGGTCGCTCGCCGCCGCCCGTCTCGTCGTACTCCGCGAACGCGTCGAGTACGGTTTCGCGGGTCGCCTCGTCGAGATCGGTCCACGTGTCGCGCGCCGAGAGCACGGCGTGGAGCCGCTTCACTCGCGTCTCGTGGGAAGGCGTCGGCGTCAACACCTGAATTCTGTCCGCGGCGTCTTGCGTGACGGCGTACTGCCGCGCCAGTTCGAGCAGTTCCTTGTACACCGACCGCCCGTCGCTCGTCGCCAGGACGTCCATGCCGGCCTCGCCGTTCGCGCGCCGCAGGATGCGCGTGGCGCGGCCGCGACTCAACCCGGCTTCCGTCAGGGTCCGAACGTCGGCCGATTCGATAGCGGTCACGGCGTCCTCGACGCCGAGTTCCGTCTCCAGCAGTTCGCGGGTCTTCGGCCCGACGCCCCAGTACTCCTCCAGTCGCATGGGTACGTCTGGCGAGCGGGCGGTCTTAACCGGTGCGGTCCCGGCGGCGCGCGAAGGCCGCGGCGGAGCGGCGCGAACAGCGGCGTCAGAGAGTTCGCGCAACGCCGGATTTTTCGTGGTGCGCGGTGTCACGGACCGTATGCGAGCCGCCGTCCTCCGAGAGCACGGAGAACCGCTCGTCATCGAAGAGGTCGAGCGACCCGAACCCGACCCCGAACAGGTCGTCGTGGAGACAGAGGCCTGCGGCGTCTGCCGGAGCGACTGGCACGCCTGGCAGGGCGACTGGGAGTGGGTCGGTGCGCAGGCCCAACCCGGCCAGGTCCTCGGACACGAACCCGCGGGAGTCGTCGCCGAAGTCGGCGAGGACGTGGAGACGCTCCGGGAGGGCGACCGCGTCGCCGTGCCGTTCGCGCTCTCCGACGGCACCTGCCACCACTGTCGGAACGGTCGCGCGAACGTCTGCGAGACGGTCCTCCCGCTCGGGTTCGCATCGATAGCGCCGGGGGCGTTCGCCGAGGCGTTTCCGGTCCGCGCCGCGGACTACAACGCGGTGAAACTCCCGGAGGGCGTCGACTCCGTCGACATGGCCGCCCTCGGCTGCCGGTTCGCAACGGCGTTTCACGGACTCTCCCATCGCGCCGACCTGTCGGCGGGCGACTGGGTCGCCGTCCACGGCTGTGGGGGCGTTGGTCTCTCGGCCGTACACATCGCCGACGCGCTCGGCGCGAACGTCGTCGCGGTCGACATCCAGCAGTCGAAGCTCGACGCCGCCGCCGACCTCGGCGCGGACGAGACGCTCGACGCCAGCGCGGTCGACAACGTCGGGAGTCACGCGAAAGCGCTTGCCGGCGGGGGCGTCGACCTCGCCGTGGACGGCCTCGGCGTCGCCGAGACGTGTCGCAACGCGCTCGACAGCCTCGGACGGACCGGCCAGCACCTCCAGATCGGCCTGACGACCAGCGAGGAAGGCGGCGAGATACCGCTGCCGACGGACGCGATGGTGATGAAGGAGATCGACTTCCTCGGGTCCTTCGGGATGCCGCCGACCCGCTACGACGAGATATTCCGTATGGTCGAACGCGGGAAACTCGACCCCGGAGCCATCGTCTCGGAGACCATCGCACTGGCGGACGTGCCGGACCGCGTCGCCGCGATGAGCGAGTTCGACACGGTCGGGATACCCGTGGTGACGGAGTTCTGAACGACGGTTGCCGCTGGCGGCACTGCCGACGGACCATGACCGACACACGAACACGATGAACACACACGCCCGGCCCGGTTCTCGGTAACGGACACCTCCTAAAGGAGTTCTATCGCGGAGCAAACTGCGCTAGCGCGTTCGATAGGGTCTGCCGGTGAGGTGAGGATCCCCTTAGGCGTACGTCGTCTCGATGAACTCCAGGATGCGCTCGGACTCGCCCATCGTCACGCCGTACTCCTCGTCTACGAGCACGGGCACCGAGCGCTGATTGGAGACGCGGGCCACCTCGTCGCGTTCCGAGTGTAGACTCTCGACCCAGACGCTCTCGTACTCGATATCGAGGTCCTGCAGGCGCTCGTGGACGTTCTCGCAGTACGGACAGCCGTCGAGTTCGTACAGGGTGATCTGGCTCATGTGACCAGATCGTGGCGCGCACGGCAAAAAGCCGCGGGCCGCGGTGACCCGTTTGTCGACGGACGCAACCGAACGGACAGCGTTTTGCCCGTCGTGGCCCTATCGCGATCCATGATGGTGACCACCCACGCGTTCGTCGGTCTGGCGCTGGCGAGCGCGGTGGTCGCGGTCGCACCCGAGTTCGCAGTCGCCGCGGCGGTCGGCGGGGCGGCAGGCGGGATATTCCCGGACTTGGACCTACTCGCCGCCCACCGCAAGACGCTGCATTTCCCCGTCTACTACAGCGGTCTCGCGGTCCCTGTGGTCGTCGGTGCCGCGGTTGCCCCGAGTACGACGACCGTCGCCGCCGCCCTGTTTCTCGTCTCGGCGGCGGTCCACTCCGCGAGCGACGCCTTCGGCGGCGGCCTCGAACTGAAACCGTGGGAGGGGACCTCCGACCGCGCGGTGTTTCTCCATCCGACGAAGACCTGGGTTCGGCCCCGGCGGTGGGTCCGCTACGACGGGTCGCCAGAGGACTTCGTTCTGGGCGCGCTGGTTTCGGTGCCGGCGCTCGTTACGTTCGACGGCTCCATCCGGACGGCGGTCCTCGCCGCGCTTCTCACGTCGCTGGTGTACACCGTTTTCCGCAAGCGAATCGTCGAGTTCGCGCCCGAGTGGATGGAGTGAGAGTCGGCGTCGCGTGCGGAGCGTTAAGCGGGAGCGAGCGGTATCTCGGAGTATGACTCTCTCCGAATCCGAGCGCCGGTTCGTCCGACGAGCGCGGGTCGCGCGCCTGGCGACGGTGACGGGAGACGGCGCGCCACACGCCGTCCCGGTCTGTTACGCGCTCGTCGACGGAGCGGTCGTCTCGCCGCTAGACGAGAAACCGAAGGCAGTCGAGGCGACGGAACTGCGTCGCGTCCGGAACGTCCGGGCCGACCCGCGGGTGACGCTTCTCGTTGACCACTACGCGGAGAACTGGGACGAACTCGGCTGGGTACAGATCCGCGGCACGGCGGAACTGCGACAGCCGAACGACGACGGCCACGCACCGGCGGTCCGGGCGCTGCGCGAGAAGTACGACCAGTACGTGGATCAGGCTATCGAGTCGCGTCCGGTCCTCCGCGTCAGTCCCGGGACGGTAGTGTCCTGGGGCAACCTCTCCGCACGAGAGTCAGTGTAGGTGATACGATTCGAACCGGCGGACAGCGTACGCGACTGAAACGAACGGCGAGACGAGCGCCGCGGCGAGTGCGACGATACCGACGGTTTCCAGGGTCCCCGGCGAGACCGCAATCCGGGGAACGAGAACCGTCACGAGAGTTGCGACGGCCTCTCGGAGCGGAGCTTCGAACGTCAGCCCCGCCGCCAGACCGGCGGCGGCGATCGTCACGGAGTAGGTCAGAAACGCCCGCTTACTCGGCATCACCGCCTTCCGGTTCCCGACGACGTTGACTGCGCCGTACCGCGGGAACAGTGCCCCGATACCGGTCGCCAGCAGCGGCATCAGCGCCGCGAGGATACCGGCACCGACGGCCAGTTCCGCGACGCTCGCGAGCGAGAGCGGACTGGCGAGACCGCTACCGACAGCCAGGATTACGGTCAGTGGCACCATCGGCCCAGCGGCCACGACGACGTGTCCCGCGACGAACTGCCGGCCGGAAAGCGGCGTCGTCAGCGTCCCCGGCAACACCGCCCCCTGGTCGCCGAAGGGGTTCAGCGTGACGAGTACGCCCGACGCCCACGCGGCGTACAGCGCAAGGGCGTACGGGAGCGACTCCGGTACGCGGCCCTGCTCGATCGCTGACTGAGCGATTGGTATCACGCCGAACAGCGGGTAAATGACGTACGCCAGTTTGATCGGTGCGCGCACCGCTCGACGGACGACCGCGCCCGCCATGGCCCGCGTCGGGCGGGAGAACGCGGAGGACGGGAGTGCTATCGGGAGCGCCGGAAGTACGTCGGCAAACCGCCCGCCAGCGTCGTTATCGTCCTCGGATGTCGGTCCGGCGGGGTCGGAGAACCAGTGGACGGCGGCGATTCGAACCGTGACGGCGAGCGCCGGGACGACTGCGGCGAGGACGGCAGCGGGCGCGACGGCCGCGCGGGCGAGCGACCCGTCGATACCTGGGATCCCGACAAGGAGCAGGTCGCCGAGCCACCCGACCGGCGTCCGCGCGAGGGGGTCGAGCAACACGGCCGCTATCTCGTTGATACCGCCGCCGAAGACGAGGGCGAGGTAGCCGAGAAACGCGAGCACGAAGAGGACCTGCCGGTGTTTCGCCAGCACGTCGTAGCGCGTGACGGCCTGCCGGACAAGCAGGCCCACGGGGTACCCCGTCGCGACCCCTAGCGCGCCGAGTGTGGCGACCACCGGGACCATCACGATGAACGGGCCGGGCGTCCCGGCACCGTACGAAAAGCTCCCGGTCAGAAGAACGAGCGGCGGCAGCGTCCACAGCAGGACGAATATCAGTTCGGAGAGGAGTATTCCGCCGACGGCGTCCGCCGTCGGGATCGTCGTCAACAGGCCGTCGGCCTTGGGGACCGTGCCGCGCTTTGCGACGGCGCGGGCGGCGACGAGCGCCGAGATCCCAACCCAGGCGAGACCGACAACACCGCGCAGCGTAGAGGTCACGTCGAACCCGCCGAGGTCGCTACCCGAACGAAGCGCCTGACCGGCGAGATAGACGCCGTACGACCCGGCGGCCACGACGGCAAGGACGAAGACGCCCGAGAGAGCGGTCAGCGCCAGACGGGTCCGGTTCTCGACGAACGAGCGGAGCGTCCGCCTGACCTCGACGCGGGCGACGAGCGCGCTCCGTCGCGGAGTTGGCAGTCGTTTCACGGGCGCACCACACGCCGTACTGCGGCGTCACCTCCGAACGCAGTCCGACGGAAGAGGGGGGGACGTGAGCAGGGAAGCAGGGTAAATATCGCGTTCATGCGAGTAAATGTTATCGCGCTCGTCATAAACGGCCCGATACGGGCAACGAACCGGGGCGGACCCGCCGGTGACGGGGTCACCGTCTCCTGGCTGACATCTCGGCTCCTTGGAAAAACTGAAACCCTTCGGCCCGAACAGTACAGTAATGTCACTGGTCGACGCGGCGATACGGACGACGCATCTCCTGTTTGCGGCACTGTGGGTCGGTAGCGTTCTGTTCGTGACGCTCGCAGTCCTGCCGGCAGCGCGCGACGGTCACTTCAACGCGGACCCGCTCGAACGTCTCGTAGGCAGTCTGAAGACCATCTCGCGGGTCAGCGCCGTCCTCCTGTTCGTCACCGGCGGCCACATGGCCGCCCAGGGATACCCCGGAAAGAGCCTGCTCGAGACGACGAACGGGAATCTCGTCCTCGCTATGCTCGCGCTGTGGCTGGTGCTCGCCGGTCTCATCGAAGTCGGGAGTTCGAAACTGACGGCGGACCTGAAGATGAAGAAGGTCAGAGCGCCGGCCAGAGAGAACATCGGCCTGTTTCGCGCCGCTGCGGTCGTCGGCGTCCTCCTGCTCGTCGACGCCGGCCTCATCACGTCGGGCGCGCTTCTCTAATTCGCCAGTTTCGTTCGACATCTCGAAGCCCCTCGTCCCGTGGAACCGGGGAGACGCAGCTAGTATTCGTGAAACTAGTCGGCGGATACTGACCGCCGTGCGTCAGACAGTTCCCCCGGACGTTCGGCCACGCAAAAGATTAATATATGATAGTTCCAACCGTCCGGTATGAATCGGGACCTGCGTGATCTGCTCTTCTCGCTGGGAATCATCGTAACCACGGCCGCGTACGGACTCGTCCGGCGGCGTACCAGTGGCGACGCAGACGCCGTCACGAGCGTCGCAGCGCGAGTCGTCGAGGACGTGCCGGCGCGAGCGACGGTTCTTTACGACGGTGACGGGATACTCGACGGCGTACCGGGTGTCGGGGCGGCTATCCGCCGCGCGGTCGACCGCGACGTCCGCGACGAGTGGGAGGCAGTCGACCTCTCCGGCCGTGACACGCTCGAACTCGTCGACGTTCTCCAGCATGACCTGCCGTACTACGTCTCGTCGGGAGACGAGCCACACGAGAGCGGCGTCTACGTCAAGTACGGCGGCGCGACGGTCGTCGTCACTGCCGTCGGATACGAACGCGTTGACAGTCTGTCCTACTGACGGACGCGCCGCCGCGGACCGCGTAGGTGCGCCGCTGACGAACCGCACGTATCGCTCTGACGAACCGCAACCACTACCTGCGCCCGCCCGACAGCCCCCACCATGCAACTGGGCGTCATCGGACTCGGACGCATGGGACAGATCGTCGTCGAGCGGACGTTGGACGCGGGTCACGACGTTATCGCCTTCGACTTGGACGAAGAAGCCGTTGCCTCGGCGGCGGACGCGGGCGCGACGCCCGCCGACTCCGTCTCCGACCTCGCCGAGCGACTGGGCGAGGACAAGCGGATCTGGCTAATGGTGCCCGCCGGCGAGGCGGTCGACGCCGCCCTCGACGACCTCGAATCACACCTCGACGGCGATGACGTGGTCGTCGACGGCGGCAACTCCCACTTCGAGGACTCCGTCCGCCGCGCCGAGTCCACCGCGGCCGCGTATCTCGACTGCGGCACCAGCGGCGGTCCGGCGGGCGCGGAACTCGGCTTCTCGCTGATGGTCGGCGGCCCCGAGTGGGCCTACGACGAACTGACGCCCGTCTTCGACGCCGTCGCCACGGGACCCGACGGCCACGACCGAATGGGCCCGGCCGGGAGCGGCCACTACGTGAAGATGGTCCACAACGGCGTCGAGTACGCCCTGATGCAGACCTACGGCGAAGGGTTCGAACTGCTCGCGAACGGCCGCTACGACCTTGACCTCGAAAGCGTCGCGAACACGTGGAACAACGGGGCGGTCATCCGCTCGTGGCTACTGGAACTCTGCGAGGAAGCGTTCCGCGAGGAGGGCAACGACCTCGGTACCGTCGCGGACCACGTCGAGGGCGGGTCCACCGGCACGTGGACCGTACAGGAGGCGCTGGAACAGGAGGTGGCGCTGCCGCTCATCTATCAGGCGCTCTCCGAGCGGTTCGCCAGTCGAGACGAGCGGTTTTCGCGTCGATTAGCGAATCGGTTGCGGTATGGCTTCGGCCGTCACGAGGTAGTTCGCGACGAGTGAAACGGGGAAGCCATACCGCAGGGGTGGGCTTCGGCCGTCACGAGGTAGTTCGCGACGAGTGAGACGGGGAAGCTATACCGCAGGGGCAGGCTTCGGCCGTCACGAGGTTCGCGGGAACGAGACGAGTCGGAGATCACGCCCAACCGGACGACCGCTACACGGCGCAAATAATCACAACAGAGTTAAACCAGGATTTCCAACTTCGACGCATATGGTGAACGAAATTGGGCTCGGTCTCGGGTTGCTGCTGACGGTGACGGCAGTGATCTTGCACTTCTCCCGAGGAACCGAGTGGACCGCGAACGAGGACATCTCGCAGGAACTCCTGGAGCGGCGGGCCGAATCGGTGCCCGAGACTGATTTCCCGGAACCGATGAACCGCGCTATCGGCGGTGGCGGCGGTGCCGGTGCGGTCGCGGCGGGCGAGTCCGGCGGCGAACTGGCAGAGGGTGAGGAGGGCGGTGCCGAGGAAACCTCCGGTCCCGGCGACATCCCCGAAGACGAGATCGAACACTACGAGATCGAGTACGTCAAGGAGGGCGAGACTATCGAGGTCGCCAACAACGAGACGCTGCTGGAGGCCGGCGAAGACGAGGGCTGGGACCTGCCGTACGCCTGCCGCCAGGGACAGTGCGTCTCCTGCGGCGGACGCATCCCCGACGGCGACGCCACCGAGTTCGTCGAACACGACGACCAGGAGATGTTAGACGAGAACGAACTCGGCGATGGGTACACGCTGACCTGCGTCGCCTACCCCCGCGGCGAGTTCTCGCTGGAAACCAACGAAACGCCGTAGCGCGGTCAGACGCGCCGGTTCGCTTGCTCGGTGGTGTCGAAGTTCCGTTTTCGAAATCCCCAGCCGCGAAGCGGCGTCAAGCGGGCAATATATACGACTGTTACCTCATACCTACGTAAGCGAGTCCCGGCCGCCGAATCGACCGTCCACCGGCCGGGAGACGGCTACTAATAATGAGTCAAAGCTCCGAAGCGACGGCCGATGAGCCGGTTTACTACGTCATCAGCGATCTGCACATCGGCGGGGACGAGCAACTGGAAGACGCCGAGTTTCTCGACGAGTTACTCGGGTTTCTCGAACGGTTGGAAACGGCCGAGGAGAACGCGGAGTTGATCATAAACGGCGACGCGTTCGGGCTCTGGGAGTTCACCGCGATAGAGGGGCTGGCGAAGTTCGACCGTCTGGAGGAGACGTACCCGAAGCTGTTCGATCAGTTCCGAGCAACTGGCGACAGCGTGCCGATCACGCTCCTGCCGGGCAACCACGACCACGAACTGGCCGCCTACGACGAGTACGTCGAGCGGTTCGCCGAGTACAACGTCAATCTGGTTCAGGACGAGTCGATCACCCGGGAGGTCGGCGAGCAAGCGATCCACTTCGAGCACGGCCACCAGCGGGACCCCAACAACCGGATCGAGGACTGGGGGAACCCCCACGCGTCCCCGCTGGGATACTTCTACAACACGCTCGTGACTAGCCGGGCCGGCAAGCTCTCCCACCGGGGACGGTACAACTGGCTGAAGGACGTACAGGCCGTCACCCCTACCGAGCGAATGCCGGTCTGGTTGATCTCGAAGTACTTCTACCGCGAGATGAACCCTCTCCTCCGGTACGCTCTGGTGCCGTTTCTCCTCCTGTTCAACATCAGCGCGCTCCTCTCGGTGCTGGCGGGACTGGACCTGGCCGGCGTCTGGTCGATGCCGGTCGACCGAACCGTTTCGTTTCTCGGCCAGTTCGGCACTGCAGGGACGGCCGTCTGGTTCCTGCTATCGGTCAACGTGGCTATCGCCGGACTGCTCGTACTCGTCGGGATCCCGCTGTATTTCATCCGTCGAGACGTTCGCAAAACGATCCAGCGGTTCGGCGTTTTCGAGACGGCGTTGACAGTCGACGCCGAGGCGCCCTACGTCGAGGCCGCCCGCGACGTCTTCGCCGAGCGCCCGGACACTGCGATATTCTGTTACGGCCACACTCACCGCCCGACGACGCGGGAGACAGACGGCGGTCTGCTCGTCAACAGCGGGACGTGGCTCAAGCGCCTCCACCGCCGCGACGGGATTATCGGGGTCCTGCCGCCGGTTTTCTTCCCGTCCTATCAGCTGTGCGCCGTCCGCATCGCCGCCGAGTCCGAGGGCGTAGCGGTCGAGTACGAATCGATCGAGAAATCCAACCCGAGCGCGGAGGAACTCACCCTGACCGAGCGTCTTCTCACCCTGGGTCGGGAACCGAATCCCGAGTTACCGGACCGGACGGTCGTCGGGGACGAGTCGACGGTATCGACACCCGAAGCAGTTGATTGAGCGGGCGATATTCGAGTCGCAGCAACCGTCACGGACTCGCCGGAATCGGTCGGCATTCAGGTTCGGTCACGGGAGATGAACCAGTCTGTCGACTGCCGACGCCTCAAGTAGAGATACCGACCGGTCTTCTCTGATCGGTATCGTCCGCCGGATCAAAGGGTTCAACTACGGGGGTTTCGTTTCGAAATACAGTGAGCGTCGACGAACACGACGGATCGATTACCGAGGGCGGACTCGTTCGGCCGCTGTTCCGGTTGGCCTGGCCGATCGTAGTGATCCAGCTCCTGCAAGTCGCCTACAACGTCACCGACACGTTCTGGCTGGGACAGTTGTCGGCCGACGCGGTCGGAGCGATGAGCCTCGCGTTCCCGCTCATCTTTCTCCTCATCTCGGTCGCGGGCGGGTTCACGACCGCCGGCAGCATCCTCGTCGCCCAGTACACCGGTGCCGACAGCGAACGGTCCGCCGGCACCGTCGCGGGCCAGACGCTCTCGTTCGTGACGCTCCTCGCTATCGGTCTGAGCGCGCTGGGCTATCTGTCGACGCGGGACCTACTCGCACTGCTACCCAGCCAGACCGACACGACCGCCCGGATCGTCCCGCTCGCAGCCGACTACATGGAAGTGTTCTTCCTCGGTCTACCCTTCCTGTTCGTCTTTTTCGTCTTCTCGGCGCTGTTACGCGGCTACGGCGACACCAAGACGCCGATGCGCGTGATGCTCGTCTCCGTCGCAGTGAACGTCGTCATCGACCCCGTGCTCATCTTCGGTTGGGGTCCAGCGCCCCAACTCGGCATCGTCGGCGCAGCGGTCGCGACCATCTTCTCACGCGGCGTCGGGTCGGTCCTGGGACTGTACGTTCTCTTTTTCACGTCGGCCGGGCCGGACGTCGCCGTCGGGGACCTGCTCCCCGACCTCTCCATCGTCTGGGAGATCGTTCGCATCGGCACGCCGAGCGCGCTCGAACAGTCGACGAGCGCGCTCGCGATGATCACGCTGACGGCGATGGTCGTCACGTTCGAGCCGCCCGTCGTCGCCGCCTACGGCCTCGGCAACCGCCTCGTCTCGCTGGTGTTTCTCCCCGCGATGGGACTCGGCCGAGCGACGAACACGATGGTCGGCCAGAACCTCGGCGCACAGAAGGAAGACCGCGCCGAGCGGGCGGTGTGGCTGGCCGTGAAAACCGGTGCCGGCGTGCTGTTGGTCGCCGGCGTCATCGCCGCCGCCGTCCCGGAACCCATCGTCAGCGTCTTCATCGGAGCCGACACCGACAGCGCGGCGGAGACGGTCCGTCTCGGCAGCGAATACCTCCGGATCCGCAGCATCGAATTCGCCTTTATCGCCGTGACACAGGTGTTACTCGGCGCGTACCGCGGGGCTGGCAACACCAAGACCGCGCTCGCGTTCTCGATGGTCGCACTCTGGATCGGACGCGTCCCCACGGTGTACTATCTCGCGTTCGTCGCCGGATGGGGCGCGACAGGCGTCTGGGTCGGCATGGCGCTCGGCAACATCGTCGGCGCGCTCGCCGCCGGGCTGTGGTTCACGCGCGGCACGTGGAAAGAGCGCGTCGTCGACGAGGACGAGACGGTGTCGGCTCCCGCTGCGAGCGCGGAAGATTAGCGTCCGGAACCCGGCGACAGATGAACGATAGACCTCACTACGTCATCCTACGGAGACGGACTTACTGCAACAGACGGGGAGGTGACCCCGAGAGCGACAGACGTACGTCGTCGAAGAATCACGCCGGGACGGTCCGCGACGGAGCAGAACCGATCAGGTCGGTAGTACAAACAGTGAGCGGGCGGAACGGGATTCGAACCCGCGATCTTTGGCTCCGGAAGCCAATGCCTTGTCCGAGCTAGGCTATCCGCCCACGCCTCCCGCTTGTGTCGCATATACCTTAACCGAACCGATTCACGAAGCGCCGATCCGAGAAGCGGACCCGATTACTCGGCGTAGCGCCCCGCCGTGCTCCCGTATGACAGTTCGACTACGGAAATAGATTTCAGCGAACATATAATTCGGATACAGCCTAACCACAGGATATGCCAGGACCAGCGTTCGCGATGGGGGATACTGTCTCTCTCCATCCGGTCGAAGAAGAGGACTACGAGTTCATCCAGCGCGGACGGAACGAGCCGAGTACGCGCGTCCCGCTGACAGACACGACGATTCGCAGTCGCAGCGACGTCGAAGAGATGTTCGAGGACGACACGGAGTATCACTTTCTCGTCTGCGCTGACGGGGACAAGGAGGAACCCGAACCCGTCGGCGTCGTCGCGTTCCCGTGGGTGAGTGACGGGGATTCGGGGAGCCTGATGTACTGGATAGCCTCCGAACACCGCCGCGAGGGGTACGTCTCCGAGGCCGTCGAACTGGTCCTCGACTACGTGTTTCGCGAGTGTGGCTTCCACAAGGTGACGGCCCGAGTACTCGTCACGAACGACGCCTCGATCCAGACGCTCGAATCGATCGGGTTCGAACGCGAAGGCCACTTCCGTGAAGACAATTTCTACGACGGGGAGTGGGTCGACGCCTATCAGTACGGCCTGCTCTCGCACGAGTGGTTGGACTGATATCCGGAGTCCAACTGAACTACCGTCATACTGACGGACGCGAGTGCGAACGGTCTCACGCGTTCTAATACTTTCTGCTGTACCTTCGGAACGATACTCAGGCCCCCGAGAGTCCGATACTCTGCAAGGAATTACAGCTGACAGTACCGCCGAACGGTACGCGACCGCAGTCGGTAGCGGCCGAAGATCTCAGTCGGAGTCCGCGGGGGCGGTGGCCGTCGCACCCGCCTTGGTCCCGCCGTCCCGAACCGGTGAGGTCGCCAACCAGAGCAGGCCGGCGAGACTCGCGACGGTCAGGCCGGCCCAGGGGAGGACGCCGACCGCACCGACCGACCCGGCAACTGCTCCCCCGAGAAGCTTCGCAACTCCGCTGGCTAGCGACAGCGCCATCGACACGCCAGAAAGCACCGTCGCCCGACCGAGGTCGCCCAGGCGGTCGTTGAGGTACTGATTCTGTAGCGGACGGAGAACGGTCTGGGTTGCGCGGTACAGCACCAGCGTCGGAACCAGCATGAGCGGCGTGAGAGCGACACTGGCGTAGGTAACGGCGAACGCTGGAACGAGCAGCGCGAACGTCGAGCGGATCCCGAGGGTATCGTCCAGCCATCCGGTCGCGGAGGCCGCAACCGCCGAGACGGCCTTGAACCCGGCGTACAGGAGTCCGATACCGACCACGGGGACGCCGGCGGCGTCGAGCGCCGGTTGCTCGAACGTGCGGGTCACGCCGAAGAGGCCGGCGAACAGCGCGGCGTAGGCAACGAACCACCGGACCTCGGAGCGGCCGACTTGGACGCGGAGCATCTGCGTCGCCTCGCGGACGGTGAACACGTCGTCGGCGTCGTTCTCGCACTCGACGCAGGGGAACGTGGCCAGGACGACGATGCCGGCGGTCGCCAGCCCCGCGTTCACGAGAAACGGGAGGCCGGTTCCGACGGTGTAGAGCAGTCCACCGACGACGGCACCGACGCCGGAGGTGGTCAGGAGGACAGTGCTACCGCGGCCGTCGATTCGGGCGTACTCGGACTCGTCGAAGCGCGAGGAGAGCATTTCGTAGAGCCACGCGCTCTGAGTGCCCGAACGGAACGCCCATCCCATCGCCCAGACCGCTTTCACGACGAGAATGCCGAGCGCCGACCCCGCGAAGACGTACGCGACCATCGCGGTCGCCCGGAGGGCGTTCCCGAGCGCGAGGCTCCCCCGCCGACCGATACGGTCGCCGAGGTAGCCCGAGGGGATCTCCGCAGCCAGAAGCGCGAACGAAAACACCGCCTGCGCGAGACCGATGAACGCCAGGCTGTACCCCTGGTCCTTCAGGTAGAGGATGCTAACGGGGAGGTAGAATCCGGCGGCGCTGCTGGCGCGATAGGCGTAGTACTTCCAGATGAGCCGCCGTGACTCTGCCATCGACTGAACGTTGTACGGTCAGTGTAATGGTGTTTTCCGGAAATTCGGTTTTGTACTATTTTTTATATTATCGGGGGCGGGTCCCGGACCGGGTTGATCGGGGTCTCGAACGGCCCGAACACGCCGATCTTAAACGGTCCACGAACACGTCGAACTTAAACGGTCCGCGAACGCGCTGAGCTTGAGCAGCCCGCGGACGTGCCGGACCAAGTAACGGGACCCGGCCGGTCACTGGCTGCAGCGTAGGCCAGAGAGCGCCGTCCCCGAGATACTCAGTCTGTGAGTTCAGTCGAGCCCGCTGATCAGCGTCACGATCCATTGCGCCGGGTCGCCCGACTGGCGGACCTCGACCCGCTCGACCCACTTCACCCACTGGAACCCCCGGTGACCTGGCGCGACGAGACGCAGTGGCCCGCCGTGGCCGTGGCTCAGACGCTCACCGCCGACGTGTGTCGCCAGCAGAGCATCCCGCGCCTCCGCGAGCGGGAGACTCCACCGATACCCCGTCACCGAGACGAAGCGGACGTATTCGGCGTCGTCAGTCGGACCGGCGTCGCCCAGCAGATCGCCGACTCGGATCCCCCGCCAGTCCTGCACGGTGTACCACCCGCTTGTGCAGTCCAGCAGCGCCTCGCGCTCGGCGTCGGGCGTGAGGTCGGCGTACGACAGATCGGCCGCTTCCTCGACTTCGCCGCGGACCGACAGCGACCAGGCGTTCCTGTCGACCGGGGCGGGGTCGTCGGCGACCCACGAGGTGACGGGGAACCCCTCGTTCCCGTCGCCGTCGCGGGGTTGGGACCCCGTGAACCGGCGGTCCGAACCCGGCGTCTTCAGCGCGCGGTTGATCGCTTGCTGGCCGCGGTAGACGACCGCACCGCCGACGAGCATCGCCGAGTACTGGAGCGCGGTGCGTCGGCCCTCGAAGTCGGCCCGGCGTGGCGGTCGAAACCGCGTCCGGACGTGCAGGAGAACGAGCGGTACGAGCGCCAGTCCGAACCCGACGTGGACGGACAGCAGCGTCCAGTACGAGAGGCGCACGTCGAGGCCGAACACCCAGACGACGCCGGTCGTTATCGCGCCCAGCGCCGCGGCGGCGGTCAACAGCGATAGCGCCGTCGATGGACGCCACTCGTCGCTGTCGGTCAGTCGGTACGCGACTCGGGAGAACTTGAATGCCAGGAGAACGATCAGCGATAGCCCGACGACCCGGTGGAGCCAGAACAGCGGCCACCAGTTAGTACTGGCGACGGTAAACGAGACCAGTCCAGTGACTACTTCGACCGCGACCACGAGGAAAAGCGACCAGTCGACCGTTCGCGGACGGGGCCGTAACCGACGGAACGCGGCCGCCGCTGATCCTCGGCTATCGCCGTCCATACGTACGTCTGCGATACGAAGCGTCAAGAACCGCACGGCGAGTATCGGCGCGTCCGGTAGCGTGCGGAGAACGGCGATTGCTTCCCACCGAGCAGTTTTCGCGAAACCGAGCAGTCGCGGATACTCCATTTGTATCACTCCAGCGCTATGTCTGCTGGACGGCTGAGACCGAGACAAACCGACAAAAACCGCCCATTTCTTCGGACTGGACCGCGTTACTCGTTCGCAAACCATTGGCCAAATAACATATATACCACCCACCCAATAGATCGGGTAGAGGGTACATTCCAGACCCTCGTTCCCCACCCCCCCCCCCACCCCTCACACATTTTGCTCTCGTACGACGTACGAGAGTGGCTACACCGGGACGGTAACCACGCAGTCGTCCGACAGAGAGTGACCGCTCATATCAGGCAGAATACGCAAGTATCCGGCAGTGAATTGTGAACTAAGCCTTTTTTCGCTCTCGTAGATTAGAGGAGTGTGACGGAGCGCTACATCGACCGCGAAACGATGCTGGACCTGACGGTGAACTTCATTCCACTGGGGATACTGGCGTTTTTCTTCGTCCTCTTTATCGCGTTCGACCCGTGGGGGTGGGAGCCGCTGTTCACCACGCTCGCACTGGCGCTGATCGCGTGGCACTTCCTTCTGCTGGCACTCCTCACCTGGATCGCGGGGCGGACGATCGCAAAGGAAGAAAAGACCGGCGAACCCCAGCACACCGAGTGAGATGGACGAACGGACGCTTCGGGTCGGCATTGTCGGGCTCGGATACATCGGACGGACAGTCGGTGGACAGTTCCACCGCCACGACGGAGCGACTGTCGCGGCGGTCGCTGATATCGCCGAGGAGACGCTGTCGGAGATCGGCGACGAGTTCGACGTACCGACAGACGCGCGCTACGCCGAATACGAGCGGATGCTAGAGAACGAGGCGTTAGACGCCGTCCTCGTCGGAACGCCACACACCCTGCACTACGAGCAGGTCGTCCGTGCGCTAGAGCGAAACCTTCACGTCTACTGCGATAAGCCGCTGACCACGTCGCTGTCAGACGCCCGGGAACTGGCCGACCGCATGGACGGGTCGGACCGGACGCTGATGGTCGGCTACCAGCGCCACCTCAACACTGCGTTCCGGACCGCTCGACGGCGCTGGGCCGGCGAACTGGAACCACGATGGATGACCGCCGAGATCACGCAGGACTGGGCCGAACGGTTCGATGACACGTGGCGGATGAACCCCGACCTCTCCGGCGGCGGCTACCTCTACGACACGGGGAGCCATCTGCTAGATGGGTTACTGTGGATTACCGACCTGACCCCGTCGAGGGTTCGAGCGGACATGACGTTCGCTGACGACGACCGGCGGGTCGACACTCGCGCGACGCTGGAGATAGCGTTCGAGGAGGGTGCGACCGCGACAGTGTCGGTCAACGGCGACGCCCCCTGCACACGCGAACACGTTCACGTCTGGGACGACGAGGGCGCAGTGTACTTGGACGGTCGGCAGTGGGAGACGCGCCAGTTGCGTACTGTCGACGCCGAGAACACGGAACACAAACCGTACATCGACCGCGAGAGCCTGACGACTCGCGCCGCGGCGTTCGTCGAGGCCGTACGGACCGGCGACGACCCACCGGCGACCGCCCGCGACGCCCTGCGCGTGACGGCCGTGACGGAGGCGGCCTACGAGTCCGCTCGTGAGGGTGGATGGGTAGACGTGAACGCGGAGTGAGACGCTCCGTGACCGTCAGTCCCGAACGGTCGCCGAACCCCCCTCGACGACCACGTCCAGCGTGCCGGTTCGGGGGCGCTGGGACTGACAGGCAGTCGTGTAGGAGAGACGGTACCGGCCGTCGTCCGGAAGCGTCGCGCTCCCCTCGTACAGTTTGAATCCTGTGTCCCGGTACACGATATCGTCGAGGAACGCCTTCCACTCGCCGTCCCGGGCGGTCGTCTCGTCGTCGCAGGTCGTCGTCGAGAGCCCGTCGACCGGCGCCGCGTCGAGCACCCAGTCGCCGGCAGTGACGGAGACGTACCCGTCCTCCGCGAAATCGCGGCCGACGTTGGCGACGTACAGTTCCAGGTCGAGAGCGACGCCGTCGGTGGTTCGAACCGCACCGGTCACCTCGGCGTCGACGATCAGCGACGGCCGCTGTATCCAGAACTTGTACACCGTGATAGACGTCGCGACGATGGCGGCGAGGGGGACCACCCACTGTGCCAGTATCGCACTCATTAGTCGGCGAACTGGTAGTACGACTTGTAGGTTTGTCGGTATCGCCGAGTATGGTAATGGATTCGATACGTTACGGGACGATATCTCGGACGTCGGCGTTCGCGATGTCCTCGGTGTCGACAGTCTCGTCGACGCGGCCGGCGAGAACGACGTTGACGGCGGCCCCGATCATCAGTACGAGGCCGCCGAAGTACAGCCACGTCAACAGGAGGAGGACGGCACCGATCGTACCGTACACCTCGTACGTACTCGCCGCGGCGGCGTACACCTGGAAGAGCGCCTCTAACAGCGCCCATCCGACGGATGCGACGACGGTTCCCGGAAGCACCTCTCGCACGGTCACGTCGGCGTCAGGAAAGACGTAGTACATGGGGAGGAAAGCGAGCGAGAGTCCGACAACGAGGACTAGCGGACTCAGAAACCCGACGTACGGAACCGCCGGGAACAGCGCGAACGCCGCGCCCGCGACACCCGCGGCGAGGATGGCGAAAAGCACCGCGAACAGCACGACGAAGCCGTCCCGCAACTGGTCGAGCAGCGTCGACTCCGCCTCCGACGCGTACAGTTCGGCGAACGCCGTATCGAGTCCTCGAAATATCTTCAGCGTCCCCCACAACAGTGTCACGACGCTGATAGCAGAGAGGCCCGCCTGCCCGGTCCTGTCGGTCAGCGCGCTCGCCAGTAACAGTTGCGCGTTCGGCGTCAGATACCGCTCGGTCAGTTCGACGACGTAGAGTGCCAGCGGGTCGTTACCGACGGCCGCGACGACGAGAAACAGAATGAGAAGGAGCGGCAGCAACGAGACGAACGCGTTGTACGCGATGCTCCCGGCCATGAACGTGATGTTCTTCCGGCGAACGACTCTGACGACGGCGACGACGACCGCCAGCACACGCCGGACCCGGTCCCACATGACGTCCAGTACGACCAGCAGCGACAAAAGGGGCGACCCGGTCAGTCCGCGCTACCAGGCTGGCGCGGCGAATCAACGTCGGCCGCGGGCGACTGGATGACGGGGGCTACGTCGGATGCGAGGCGGTTGACAACGGCCCGGCCGTCCCGTTCTCTGGCGACCAGTCCGTCCTCGTCGAGGCGCTTGAGGTGATGGGTGACCGTACTCGGGTCCCGGTCGAGTTCCTCCGCGAGCGTCGACACCGTCGCGGGACCGGTGTGTGCGAGCGTCTCCAACACCGACGCGGCGGCGTCGTCGGCCATCGCGGCGGCGAGTTCCCGCTCGGTCGAGTCAGCCGGGAAGTAGCGACGCTTGCCCCGGTTTTTGACGCTCGACACCAGCCCCTCGCCCTCCAGCACGCGGAGGTGATACCGCGCCGTCGACAGCGATACGTCGGTGCGCTCACACAGCGCCGAGAGGTGCGTCCCCGGCGCTTCGACGATAGTCTCGTGAAGGCGGCCGCGAGCGTCGTGGTCCAGCGGGTCCGAATCGTCGTACTTGCTGTACAGGCCCGCCATGCCGCGGACGGCCCAGTGTTGCTCCGGCGCGAGCGTCGTCGTGGCCGTCGACGTCGTCGAGAGATGGACCACCGCACTGTTACCGTGTCGAACCGCCGCCCCGACAGCGATCACACCGGCCCCGTAGCCGGCCGGAGCGGGCTCGTCCGAGGGCGAGGACGGCTTCGGGGTGTCGGAGTTCGCCGACGAGGATCCGTTCGTGGAGTTCTCGTCGTCAGTTTCGGTCTCCGCGGAGTCCGCGTCCGTCGTATCGTCTGTCGATTCGCCGTCAGAAGCAACGTCGTCCGACACCGCGACTCCTCCGGGTATCTCGTCGACGGTGTCGTTCGCGTCGGACGAACCCGTTTCGTTCTCAGTATGTCCTGACTCGTCAGGCACGGCGTCGTCCGTTTCGTTCTTCGGGTTCGGGGGTGTCGGGGCGTCGTCCGAAGGCGGGTCGTCGTCTGACGGTGTATCGTCTTCCGACGGCGTGCTGTTCTGCGGCACATCGTCGTCCTGAGTGGCGTTGTCGTCGGACGGCGCATTGTTGTCCGGCGTCGAGTTGTCGTTCGGCGTCGGGGTATCGTCCGGCGGCGTCGAGTTAGCGTGATCCGGCGGAGCGTCGTCAGTCTGACCGGGCGGTGACGTATCGCCGGCGGGAGTCTCTCCGCTCTGTCCCGGCGGTGTACCGTTACTGGCTGGAGTCTCGCCAGCGTGGCCGGGCGGCGACGTATTACCGGTCGGAGTTTCCCCGCTCTGTCCCTGCGGAGTCGTATCGTCGGCAGGTGTCTCCCCACTCTGTCCCGGTGAAGACGTGTTTTCTCCGCTCTGTCCCGGCGGTGTACCGTTACTGGCCGGAGAATCACCAGCGTGGCCGGGCGGTGACGTCTCGCCGGCGGATGTCTCCCCGCTCTGACCCGGCGAAGATGTGTCTTCTTCCTTGTTTTCTCCGCTCTGTCCCGGCGGAGACGAATTGGTCGTCGATTCGCCGCTCTGTCCGGGTGCTGGCTCGTTCGTTCCGGACTGTCCCTGTTGCTCCGGCGCATCCCCGGACGAACCGGGAGAGCTTCCGGATTCTCCGCTGCGAGCGTTGGACCCGTTAGTTTCGCCAGTGGAGTTCTCGTCTGTACCGGCGGCGGTCGAGTGGCCCGGTGTCCCGTTACTGGCTTCCGGAGCGGTGTCGTTCCCGGTCGATTCCGAACTGCCCCCGGTTTGGTTGCCCGCGGAACCAGTGTCTCGCGGTGAACTAGAATCGTCGGCCGGGCCGGCAGAACCGTTCGCGTCCGGCGAAGCGTTCTCTGCCGGGTTTCCAGTAGCGTTTGCCGTGCCGTTCGCAGGAGTCTCATTCGGCGGACCGCCGCCATTGTCGTTCGGCGGACCGCCGCCGTTTTCGTCTGGTGGACCACCGCCGTTTTCCTCCGGCGGACCGCCACCTCCTTCGCCCGGAGCGGCCGCTGCCGCGGCCGGAGTCACACACAGCAACACGACGACCACGATGACGAGAACCGCACTCACCCTGGCCGTCGCCGACCCGTCGTCCGTTTGCACGGTGTTAGTCCGTTTGTCGAGGGACAAATATGTTGTGGTGACTGACGTTTGAGGGTTTCGCACAGAAACCAGAGGGGTCTGACGAGCCCGGTCGTTTCGCTGTGACAGTCGCACCCGACGGTAATTGGTATGGGTGAGAACGAGAAACGACGCGAACGTGGCTCTTGTTTGGACTTTCAGTCGTGTCGAGTGGACAGTACGTACTGAGAGATTCCTGAGAAACAGGACGGTTCCAGGGACCGTGGAGTGGCTTCAAACGCCCGAGTGAGGAAATTTTAAGCGTTCTGGCCGAGAATAATCAGAGGGAATGGAACTTAGAAAACGAGTAGCGCTCGTCGCCCTTTTGGTCCTCCTCGTCACCGGTGCGGGATGCATCGGACAGGGTGCTAGCGACAGCGTCGCGGACACCACGACCCCAGCCGAAGAGTATGACAACGCGACGGCCGTCCAGCAGGCCGCCGCCGAGGCGATGGCCGGCGTCGACACCTACACCTTCTCGATGGAGATGACGATGGAGGCCGATAACATCACGATGGCATCACAGAGCAACGGTAGTGCCGACATCGAGCAACAACGACTCCGACAGAACCAGTCGGTAGTGATGACGAGTGCACAGGGTCAGAACATCACACTGAACAGTTCCTCGTATCTCATCGGTGACACCATGTACATATCCACCGAGGGCCAGTCGTGGGAGACGAGGAATCTCTCGGAGATGGCGGGCCCGATGGACGCCGATACTATGTGGAACCAGAGCTCGCAGGTGCGTCAGCAGCGGCAACTTCTGAACGCATCGGACGTGAGTTTCGGAGACGAGAAGACGACGACGATAGACGGGCAGGAAGTGTACGTCATCGTCCTCGACATCGACGGCGAGGCACTGATGAACGCGACGATGCAGGAGATGGATAGCCAGATGCAACAGCAGATGAGCCGGTCCGGGATCCAGTACGACAACATCTCCGCGACCCAGTACGTCGCGACAGACAGCATGCGTATCGTCAAGACTGAGATGACCGTCGATATGACTATGGACGGCCGCACGATGCACCAGGAGATGGTTATGACGTTCGACAACTTCAACGAGAACGTGACTATCGAACCGCCGGTCGAGACGAACGAGTCGTCAGTCTAGCTGGCCCCATTTTTTCGAGTGTCGCCCTGTGAGAGGACGGTTTCCGCCGCCTGATACTCCTCGACGAACGCGTTGTGTCCGCCGACCGTAACTCGCCCCGACGGAGTTTCGACCACTATCGTGTTCTCTATCGGGAACCTGCTCGTCGTCCGTTCGGCCAGACCCTGTCGCACGTCGACGATACGGCCGTCTATGGTTTCTCCGTCTCTCGTTTCGATGCGAGCGTCGATAGGTCCGCCGTCACGGAGATGGAGCGCCGCATCGAGGACTGCGTGCCAGAACATCGAGTACGTCCGAGGGAGTTCCGACGGTTCAGCGACCCACGTTTCGTCCGAGATCTGCCAGTAGTTTCCGAGAATAGAACTGGAGAGGACCGGGACTAACTGGTCCTGTACGAGGGATATAGCGCCGTTATCTGTCTGTTCTCCCGATATCAGTTCGCTCGGCATGAACAGAGCGGACTGCTGGTCGACCGTAAGCAGCATCGGTGCCATCTCGCTCCAGACGCGAACGACGTTGCCGATCCCGTCGAACGCAGTCTCGTCGACCGAATCGTCAACGCCAGTGACGAGCACCAGCGTCAGAACGCCGCGGTCGACCGCCGCCAGCAGGTCGTCGCGCACCTTCGGTACGACCGACGCGGGAAGCGAGAGAGTCAGCACCTCCGTAGCGCCGTCGATCAGAACGACGGTTCGGTTGTAGGCCGTCGAGCGTGATTTGATGACCTGAACGTCCTGTTGCAGTTCTGTCGGAGCGTTGAATCGGTCCTCGAGTTCGGATTCGATGCGCTCTAGGTCCTCGCGGAGAGCGGCTACCACTTCGGACGGCGGTCTGGCGACGATCGTCGACGGTGTAACGTGGTCGTTGGCCTCGACGAAGCCGCGGTCTTCGAACCGTTCGACCACGTTGTACACGTACCGGTTCGAAACGTCTGCGTCCTCCGCTATCGTGCTCGCCTTCGCCGATCCGTGTTCGAGGATAGTCAGATACGTCTCGATCTCCGTTTCGGAGAAACCGAACCGTCGAAGGTGATCAATGAGCGTCCTCTCTTTCATCAACATTCATGTTATACTCCCGTCCTCAAGAAACCTATTAACTAGAACACATATATTAGCGGTTCTCGCCTTGATACGAACCGTCGTAGGTGTGTTCGTGGTTCGCCCGTGCGAACACGATCTGTGCGACCCGAGCGTCCCGTTCGAGGGCGATCTCGTGGTGGACCTGGAGCAGTCCTTCGCCGCGGCCCTCGTAGCCGGCGTCCCACACCGCAGTGTTCAGCATACAGGAGTTACGCAACAGCGACGACCGCGGATAGATAAATCCGACGTGGTCTGACGGTATTTTGACCGTCTCCCCGTAGCGGAGAACGTAACCTCCCGGCGAGAGAACGAACGCGTCGCCGGCAGGGTCCACGTCTTCGCGGTCACCCACAGTCTTGCCATCTCGGCCGATGCGGCCGGGTTCGACCTGTTCGAACACCGCATCGACCGTCAGGTCTACGCCGTTTGGCTGTATCTGTTCGTCGTCGACGGGACCGATATGCTCAGCGACGAAGGCACCGGAACGGAACATAGAGAGAACACGGTCAGGAGAGACACAAAACGGTCACGGATTTACCCCGAGCCAAAGTGATCGGACGTAATATTTGAATCGCCCCTTTCGAGAAAATTGCCTCCTCACGGCGGATCCTACACGGATGAATGCACGGAAACTCGCGGGATTTATATCCGTGGAAGGATGATATTCGGCCGCTATGGGACAAACCCTTACAGAGAAAATTCTCGATGACCACCTCGTCGAGGGCGAGCTGACGCCCGGCGAGGAGATCGGCATCGAGATCGACCAGGTCCTCACGCAGGACACGACGGGGACGATGGTGTGGCTGCAGTTCGAAGCGATGGGGCTGGACGAGGTCCAGACCGAGATCGCAGCGCAGTACTGCGATCACCAGACGTACCAGTTCGACTTCAAGAACACGGACGACCACCGCTTCCTTCGCTCTGCCGCCGGCACCTACGGCGCTCACTTCTCCCGACCCGGTAACGGTATCTGCCACCAGGTGCACAAGGAGAACTTCGCCGCGCCCGGCAAGACGATGCTCGGGAGCGACTCTCACACCCCGACGCCCGGCGGCCTGGGCGAACTCGCCATCGGGAGCGGCGGCATCGACGTCGCCGTCGCAATGGGCGGGGCACCGTACTACATCGAGATGCCCGAGGTCGTCAACGTCCGCCTCGAAGGCGAACTGCCCGAGTGGGCGACCGCCAAAGACGTCATCCTCGAACTCCTCCGTCGCCTCTCCGTGAAAGGCGGCGTCGGCAAGGTGCTGGAGTACACCGGCCCCGGCGTCGAGACGCTCACCGTTCCAGAGCGTACCACCATCACCAACATGGGGACGGAACTCGGCGCGACCACCTCGATCTTCCCGACCGACGAGAAGACCGAGGAGTTCCTCGGCATCCTCGGCCGCGAAGACGAGTACGTCGAGATCGGCCCCGACGAGGACGCCGACTACGCCGACGAGATCGTCGTCGACCTCTCGGACCTCGAACCGCTCATCGCGACGCCGTCGATGCCCGACAACGTCGTCCCCGTCCGCGAGGTCGAGGGCGAAGAGGTCGAGCAGGTCATCATCGGCTCCTGTACGAACGGCGGCTACGAGGACATCCTCCCCTCCGCGAAGATGCTGGAGGGCCGCGAAACCGCAAAGCACACCGAGATGATCGTCGCGCCCGGTAGCAAGCAGGCATCCGAGATGCTCGCTCGCGAGGGCTGGACGGCCGAGATGATGGCCGCCGGCGTCAACTTCTCCGAGGCGACCTGCGGTGCCTGTATCGGCATCGG
The DNA here is from genome assembly GCF_034808085.1 of Halostella sp. PRR32. Classification (NCBI taxonomy): domain Archaea; kingdom Methanobacteriati; phylum Methanobacteriota; class Halobacteria; order Halobacteriales; family Natronoarchaeaceae; genus Halostella; species Halostella sp. PRR32. The sequence continues at coordinate 240,418 of NZ_JAXHGL010000003.1, read as the reverse complement.
TCACGTCCCCGCCAGCGACTCCGTCTCGCTGCGGACGTTCAACCGCAACTTCGAGGGTCGCTCCGGCATCGAGGACGACTCCGTTTACCTCTGCTCGCCCGAGGTCGCCACCGCCGCGGCGATCAAAGGCGAGATCGTCGACCCGCGCGACCTGGCCGACGAACTCGGCGACCTCGAGGACCCCGGCTTCGAGATGGGCGACAAGTACGGCAAGAGCGACGCCGACCTCATCAGCCCCGACGAGGCCATCGACGACGAGCTCATCAAGGGCCCGAACATCGGCGACGTGCCGCTGAAGGACCCGCTCAGCGAGAACCTCAAGGGCGAGGCCCTCCTGAAGATGGAGGACAACATCACGACGGACCACATCATTCCGGCCACGTCGGACATCCTCAAGTTCCGTTCGAACGTGCCGAAGCTCTCCGAGTACACGCTCAGCCGCGTCGACGAGACGTTCGCTGACCGCGCGCTGGAGGCTGACGGCGGCTTCCTCGTCGCCGGCGAGAACTACGGACAGGGCTCCTCGCGCGAACACGCGGCGCTGTGTCCGATGTACCTCGGCGTTGAAGGCGTCCTCGCACAGAGCTTCGCCCGGATCCACAAGGCGAACCTCTTCAACTTCGGTCTCATTCCCCTGGAGATCGACGCGGACGACTACGAGCAGATCGAGCAGGGCGACGACATCGAGATCGTCGACGACGTCCGCGAGGCCGTCGACAGCGGCCAGGAGGAGTTCACGGTTCGCGTGAACGACGACTGGGAGGCCACCGCACGTCTCGACGCCTCCGAGCGCGAGCGTGCTATCCTCTCGGCCGGCGGCAAGCTGGCCTGGACGAAAGAGCAGGCGGAAGGCGGAAGCGGTGCGGCTCCTGCCGACGACTAAACGGTTGCGAGTGCCCGCAAGGGCCGAGCGGCCGTAGTCTCGGCAGGACAACGGCGGACGACTGATCGGGTACGAGTGCCCGCAAGGGCCGAGTACCTGCCATGTCTGTGGTCGGCGGTTTTTTCTACACGCTGTCAAACAGGTGGGTGACTCGATAGTCTCGCGAGGACCTCGAACGCGGACTGCAGCCGACTGGTCATCGCACTCCCGGATCGCTCGCACAGGTGCGCCGCTGTATACCGAAGACGCCGGCATCGCACGCACCCCCACCGAAATGCCGAGGGACTAATTACGGACGGTCACGTACGGCGAGCCGTGACGACCGTCCCCGACGACCAGGACAACGTCAGCATCCGCGAGGCGGAACACGCGGACCTGCTCGCCGTCGTACGGATAGAGAAGGCGTCGTTCTCGAAGCCGTGGCCGTACGACGCGTTCGCTCGCTATCTCGACGCGCCGGGGTTTCTCGTCGCGACCGACCGGACGGCCGACAACGGCGACGGTGACACCGTGATAGACACCGGCGAGGTCATCGGCTTCGTCGTCGCCGACTTCGTTCCGAACCACGGCCGAGGGCTGGGCCACGTCAAAGACCTGGCTGTCCATCCCGACAGGCGGGGCGAGGGCGTCGGCGAGACGCTTCTGACAGCGGCGCTGCGGACGCTCGCCGGTCAGTCCGCGGAAACGGTCAAGCTGGAGGTGCGAGAGACCAACGACCGCGCCCGGGAACTGTACGAGAAGTTCGGGTTCGAGCCGCTGCGGCGCGTGCCACGGTACTACGACGACGGCGAGGACGCATTGATCCTCGTCCGCGAACTCTCCTAGGGGTTCGACGGCACTGTCCGGGAGGGGCAACCGGCGGTGTCAACTCCGACCGGCAGTGTCGGCTCTCTCCAGAAGGGAGAGACATTTCTCGCACGGCCTGAGGTCCCGCTTTTCGGCCACGTCTCGCGGGAAGACTTCGTGTGCGTCGCCCCCGAAAAACTGGTCTTCCTTGACCGCCCCACAGAGGCTCTGGTCGTTTTCCTCGTCTACGATGTGATAACAGCCCGTGTTCCCCGACTCGGCTTCCCGAGTAGTGACGACACGCATGGGTCGCCCGAGACGTACAACACCGGTCCGGAAAAACGTAACACGTGTGCGCTGAAGACGCTGAGAGTACTGAAAGCGTCCAGCGGCCTTCCGTCGTCGACTACCCGAACCCGTTTTGCCGCTGGAGGCGCTGCGTCCGACTATGGGATACGCCTGTCCGGTCTGCGAGACGCCTCAGGCAGACGCCGAACACCTCGCGAATCACCTCGCGTTCACCGCCATGCTCGGCCGCGAGGACCACGAGACGTGGCTGGACGACCACGCGCCGGGGTGGGACGAGGACGACCCGGAGACGCTCGGCGACCGCGTCGCGGAACACGCCGAAACGGCGGAGTACAACGAGGTGTTCGAGGACACGACACATGACCACGATCACGGGGGCGCGACCTTCGAGGAGGAACTGGAACGGCAGGTCGGCGGCGGGCGGAGCGGAGCGGGTCGCGGCGACCTGACCGGCGACGCACAGGAGGCCCTCGCCGAGGCACGGGCGATGACGGAGCGCATGTATTCAGAGGAGGACGCGGACGGCGAAACCAGCAACGACGACGGCGAAGGAAAGGAGTAACTACGACCCCGAGAGAGTCGCAGATATGCAAACTACCGGGTTTCTCTCGCCGAAGAGCGAAAACGAGGTCGACCAGTTGAGCGACGTTCTCGGGCCGACGGCACAGGTGTTGGTCAAAGAGGTGGCGAAAGCAATGGAGTTCGACGCGGCCGAGTACGACGAGCGAGTGACGACCGACGTGGTTCAGACCGCACGTGACGCGCTGTTCGCGTCGCTACTGAAGGTACACGTCGGTTCGCGCGCGGAGTTCGACGAGTGGGCCGAGTCGTTCGACGGCGAGGTGGTGGAAACGGGAAGCGACAACGTCGACAACGTCGCGTGGCACGCCGCCGAGTTCGCGGACATGGCCGTCGCCGCGACGTTCCAGAACGAGGAGCAAGCCGCCGTCGCGACCCTGCGGCGACAAGCGTTCGGCCGCATCTACGCCGAGTGGCTCTGAAACCGACGGCCGTGCGTCAGTGAAGGCTCCGGCGAGTGCGTCCCCGCGAAACAGCTGAAACGGTCACATGCGTCAGTACGAGGGCGAAACTACCTTTTCCGTCCGCGGCCAGACACGACCATGGACGACCACGACTGGCCCGTCATCGAGTCGCGCGTCGAGTACGAGACGCCGTGGTACACCGGTGGATACGACCTCGTCGAGCAACCCGACGGGACCGAGAAACGCTACTACTGGGCCGAGCTACCGCCCGCTGTGGTCGTCGTCGCGGTGACCGACGGGGATGTCGTGTTCGTCGACCAGTACCGACCGACCGTCCGGGAGACGCAACTCGAACTGCCGGCGGGGATCGTCGAGGCCCACACCGACGGCGACGCACACGCCGACGGGACCGTTCCCCGCGAGAACGGAGAGAGCTACGAGAGCGCGGCCGCCCGTGAACTCCGCGAAGAGACCGGATACGCCGCCGACGAGACGACGCTACTACAGCGCTACGACGTCGCGACCGGCATACTACGACACGAACGAGGCATCGTCTTCGCAGACGGACTCACCGAGGTCGGCCGAGAACTCGACGAGAGCGAGTTCCTCTCGGTTGAGCGCGTCCCGGTCGACCAGGCGCTCGCTGTCGCGCGGACGCTGCCGACGAACGATGCGACTGTCGAAGGGCTGTTACTCGCAAAAGAAGACGGGTTACTCTAGAGGCCAGTGGAAGGCCGGAACGTCTCGGTCCTCTTCGTAGTCTTTCGGTTCGGTAGCTATGAAAGGGTGAAGCAGCGCCAGACGTGAATCGGTTTGTTTCGTTGCCATGGTGATCCTAGCTAGCCGCCAGAGCCTATTTGAGCGTTTCGAACGGTACGAGGCCTGTACCGCCGGAAATTCGCGTTAGAGAGTACCACACGAGGGGCGATATCGGTGGTCTTATTCACGGCGCTCGCAGACGGGCGAACATGGACGGCGAGATCTCTCCCGACGAGGTACAGACGCTGCTCTCCGACGACGCCGATGTCACGGTCGTCGACATCCGCTCGCCGGCGGGGTTCCGGCGGGGCCACATCCCGGGAAGCGTCAACGTCCCGTTCCAGCGACTCCCGAACGAGGTGAACCGACTGGCCGATGCCGAACGCATCGTAACGGTCTGTCCCCACGGGAAGTCGAGCGTTCAGGCCGCCCGCCTGGTCGCATCACACGAGGGGGTCGACGCGACATCCGTCGAAAGCATGGCTGGTGGCCTCGACGCGTGGGAGTACGAACTCGACGAAAAAACGAATGGAGACGAAACCGAGGGGCCCGACGCGCCGTTCTAATACTACGTCGTTCTGGATGAACAGGCTCGCAGGCCGATCACCGAAGGAGTGTCAGGCCACGTTGAAACCGCGGTCGCGGAGGAAATCCCCCACGCGACCCGAGTGGTTCCCCTGCAGTTCTATCTGCCCGTCCTCAACCGTCCCACCGCAGGCAAACTTCGATTTGAGGTCGGACGATAAGCTGTCCAGGTCCACGTCCTTGGGGTCGAATCCTTCGATGATCGTTACCTCCTTACCGTATCTGCGCTCGTCAATGCGGATGGAGATCTGCTGAGACTCTTTGGCTACGTCCTCGCAGACGCAGAGCTCCTCAGGCAGCCCGCACGTCGAGCAGACTTCCGACATTACGTTTTCACGTACGAAATCGCCCTATTAAACACTGTCGGGAACTCGTCCCTCGACGGAAACCGCTCACGAGCGGACGTACTTGCCGACGACGCGTGTTCGCTCCCTGACCAGACTGTCGACCAACCGGATCGCCGTCTCGGCCTCGTCTCGTGGGACGCCGTCGGCGTACCGGGCGCGCTCGTGGATCCGGACGACTCGCTCGGCGCGGTCGTCCAGACCGGCGAGCGAGAGCGCATCGATATACTCCCGTCGCGTCTCCCCGGGTCGGCGGGGCCGATACTCGTCGGCGAGTAGCGCGTCGAGCCGTTCGACTGCGCGTTCGACATCTTCCTCGGGAGTACCCCGAGACCCCTGCCAGTAGAGGCGGACGACGCCGTACGCCTTCTCGGTCAGCCCCGTTCGGTGCGCTCCGGCGACGATACCGAGACCGAGAAACAGGCTCCACGCCATCGTTTCCGGGGGCGGCAGTTCCGGGACCGGCGACCCGTCGTCGTCATCGTCGCTCGCGGACGGGTCGGCGGTCGTCGACTCGCTCGACGAGGCGTCTGTGCGGTTTACCGAGTCGCCGGTCGTTCCGTCGATGCCGCCGAGTTGCGGCAGGTTTTCGTCCCGGGCCGAGTCCGGAGAGACGGCGTACCGCGACCGGTTCGCGCGTTCGATCGACGAGGCGGTACTGGGGGCATCTGTAGTGGTCGTCTGCCGGAGCGGTTCGCCCTGGCTCTGTTCGGTGTCGACGCCGTCGGCGTCGTTCTCGCGGGCCTCCTGGACCGTGTCGCGTTCGGCATCCGAGCGCTCGGCGCTCGGCGTCGGGTCGAACCGGACCCACCCGTGGTCGGGGAAGTACACCTCGACCCAGGCGTGAGCGTCGACGCCGCGGACGACGTACGTGTCGTCGTCGACCTGCTGACCCGGCGTGTATCCGGTTACCATCCGCGCGGGGATACCCTCCTCGCGAAGCATCACCGTCATCGTCGTCGCGTAGTAGGTACAGTACCCTTCGTCCATCTCGAAGAGGAACTTGTCGGCGATGTTACCGTCCGGCCGCTCGATTTCGAGCGAGTACTCGTTGTTCCGTTCCAGATACCGCTCGATAGCGATGGCCTTGTCGTACGGGTTGTCGAGTCCCTCGACAATCTCCGACGTTCGATCTCCGACGCGGTCGGGCGTGTCGTCCGGGAGTTGGGTGTAATCACGACTTGAGATCCGGTTGGGGTAGTCAGTGCCGGCGTTTCGGAGTTCGCCCGGCGTCGCAGTGACCACCTCGCTTTGCACCATGTAGGAGTCTCCCGGAGAGAGCGGCGAGTTGGTCATGAGGCCGCCCTGAGCGGTGACTCTCGCGGGGGGTCTCGCATTGCCGCGGAGCGAGACAGGTTCGGCCGCCGCCGGTATCGCCCGCATCGCCGTCTTGACCTCGACGCGCTGTTCGACGGTGACGGATTCACCGGGCGGCCCGCTGAGTTGGCCGTCCAGGTCGGCCGACGTTCCGGACCGGATCCACTCCCGACCGGTGAAGCGGTCGTACGTGGCGACGCGCCAGTACTCGGAGCGGTCGCTCTCGACGGTGAATCTGACCTCGGTCGACAGTTCCGTTTCACCCTGGATAGTCATGCGGTCCGTGGACTCGGCGAGGCCGCCAGCGCCGCCGCCGCCACCGGGAACGAGAAAGAGCGGCTTGTTTCCGTCCCCGCCGACGGCTGGGAGCCACAGCGACGAGACGGCCATGAGAACGACCAGAACGATAAGTACGTCCGCCTGGATCAACGTCCCGCCGCGGCGTTCGAGTTCGCCGAACCCGACGACGGCGACGGCTCCGACGACGCCCACGAGCGTCGGTATCGTCCCGGCGTCGCCGGTCAGCACCAGAACGAGCAACGCGATTCCGCCCGCCGTCACGGAGAGGACGTACCGACGGCGGGCGAGGAGAAACCACGAGAGAAAGACCGGGGCCGGCGCGAACCCGAGCGACCAGACGTGCGCTTTCGTCATGCGGAGGATAGAGTATCCCGTCAGCATCGCTATCGCGTCGGAGACGATGCGGTCCGTCGCCGTGATCAGTACGTCGAGTCCACCGGGCGTCACGACGAGGTAGTACGCGTACCCGCCGGCCGCCAGTCCAGCACCGAGTAACACCGCGGTGCGCTCGCCGACGACCCGGGAGAGCGCGACGCCGCTGACCAGCGACGCCACCACGACCGGGAAGAGCAGTCCACTGTCGCCGACGACCGTCGCCAGGTCGTGGAGGACAACGACGTACGACGCAGTCAGCGCGAGAAGCCCGCCGACTGCGACCGCACGGTACACGCCCCCGCTCGTTGATGTTGTCGTCATCCTATCGCGGATAGTCCGGGCGCTCACGGCGACACCTCCTGTCGCGGTGTTCGAGTCCGCGCGGCCGACGGCGTCGCGTTTCCGGACACCACCGCGAGGTCGTCGAACGGAACGCTCCGGCCGTCGGCCTCGACAGTGACCTCTCCCTCCTCCGGGGCGGTGATGACGACATCGGCGGGAGTGCGTCGCTCCGGCGGGACGACGCCGGCACCCGTCCGTGCGAGCAGCGAAAGCACCGCCTCTCGTTGGGCCCGGCCGATGCCCCCATCCACCGACCCGTCGGGAGCGTCGAGCGCGACCGGGACGCCCGCGTCGAGGAGCGCGAGCGAGACACTCGCCGCCGCGGTCGCCATCGCACTGGCGTGGTCGTGGACGGCGTCTGCCGCCTCCGCGACCACGTGGACCGTGTCCGGTCGGTCGTTTCCGTGGTACTCCCTGACGAGCAGGTCCACGTCGGGGCGCTTGGCGCTGGATTTCCAGTGAACGTCGCGCAGCGAGTCCCCGCGAGCGTACTCCCGAACGGAGTCGAACTCGTCGCGGTTTAAGCCGGCGTCGTCAGTGTCGAACAGGAACCCCTCGCCCCCGACCTCGAACACCTCCGGATACGCGAGTATCGTATCGGTTTCCCGGTACTGGAAGGTCCGCTCGACGAGTCCGAGCACGTCGGTGACGGTGACGGTCGCAGGGCCGAGACGTTGCGGGCCTCGGCGCGTCAGCGTCACGTCGTAGGAGACGTCTGTCGCCCCGAGCGTCGTCTCCTGGCTGGTCTCCGGTGCCCAGATGCCGTCGTCGACCGCGTCCGTGACCACGCCGGAGATCGGCGTTCCGGCGTCGATATCGAGGGCCACGGTGTGCGTTTCGTCGACGAATCCGTCGGACGGTGCGTCGCGTTCGAACGACGGGCGGTCGACGCGTCGAACCTGGATGGCCGCGCCGGCCAGAGCGACTAGAGCGGGGACCATGACGGCGTTGAGCGAGCGCGCGCCGTAGGCTATCGCCATCCAGAGGGCGACGACCACGAGACCGAGCAGTCCCCGGCCGCGTCGTGTGAGGTTCATTCGACCGAGACGTTGTCGAGTGCTTCCGAGACGATACGTCCGCCGTCGCGAGCGGTTCCGCCTTCCGTCCGAACGCGGTGGGCGAGCACCGAGGGGGCCTCGGCCTGAACGTCGTCCGGAATGACGTAATCACGCCCGCCGAGTACGGCCCGGGCCTGAGCGGCGCGAAGCAGCGCGATGGTTCCGCGGGGGCTCACGCCCAGTGCCGCATTCTCGCGGGTGTAGCCGGCGAGGCGGCTTCCGTACTCCCGGATCGGGCCGTTGACCGTCACTCCCGACACCGTCGCCCGCGCACGGCGGACCGTCTGGACATCGGTGACGGCCGACAGGTCGTCGATGGGGTGGCCGCCGACGACGCGGTCTAACATCGTCGTCTCCTCCTCGTGGTCGGGGTAGCCGAGGTTTATCTTCTTCATGAAGCGGTCGACTTCGGCCAGCGGGAGTTCGTAAGTGCGGTTTTGCTCGACGGTGTTTTGCGTGGCGACGACGGTAAACGGGTCCGGGAGCGGTCGTGTCACCCCGTCGACGGTCACCTGCCCCTCCTCCATCGCCTCCAGCAGCGCGCTCTGGGTCTTCGGCGGCGCGCGGTTTATCTCGTCGGTGAGAACGAGGTTAGCGAACACCGGTCCGCGCTGGAACTCGAACTCGCGCGTTTTCTGGTTGAACACGTTGACGCCGGTAACGTCGGAGGGGAGGAGATCGGGCGTGAACTGGACCCGGTTGAACGAGCAGTCGATCGACCGAGAGAGCGCCCGAGCGAGCATCGTCTTGCCGACGCCGGGGACGTCCTCCACGAGTACGTGGCCGTCGGCGAGAACGGCGGTGAGGACGTGTTCGATCTCCTCGTGATGGCCGACGATCACCTCCTCGACGTTGTCGATCACGGCGTTACTCGCTCGCGCCGCGTCGTCGACCGAGAGCGGGTCGAGGTCCTCGTCCCGGTTCCGCTGGGCCGTCGTCTCAGGTCCATTTGCGTCGGTCATGCGTTGAGAGCGGGGACGGTCGAGACGGGCGCAACCTCCCGTACGCTCGCCCCGACCGCCGCCTGTGTGTGGGCATCACTAACGGGCCGAGGCATGTAACGTTGCCGTTCCTGGCGATTAATAATGTAGTAAAAGGGCGACACGACATCGCGGGTCCCCGGCCGTCACCAGTCCTTGCAGGCGGGACAGACGAACCGCTCGCCGTCGTGCCACCGCCGCTCGGCGACCGCTCCGCAGTCAGGACACTCGGCACCGTTCGGCGACCAGCGGTACGTCGCAGTCGCCGGGTCTCGTGACCGGGCAGTCGAGGCGGTCGCGTCAGCGGTGGCTTCGTCGTCGGTCGAATCAGCGGTGGCGTCGTCAATAGCTTTGTCGGTGGCGGGATTCGAACCGTCGTCTGGGGTGTCCGAACCCGAACCGTCGTCGAAATCGTTCAGGGACGCGTCCTCTGGCACGGGTCGCCGTACGAAGCGGGTGTTCATAGGACTGTGGGATCGGGAGACGAACGACACAAATACCAGGACTCCGAACGGCCGGTATGGTCTCGATTATCGAGAACGTCACCGAGATGGTCGATCTCTTCGGGAACGTCGCGACGTTCGGTCCGGCATCCGCCGTGTTGCTCGCTGTCGGCGCGCTCCTGATTATCGGGTCGAGCGCCGTTCTGGGCTACCTCGCGGTCGGCGCGTTCGTCGACCTCCTCATTCCCGAGTCGCTCGGTCGATCGCCGCCCCAGCAAGGCTGACTGCGGTGTCTAGGTCCGGGCCGAGCGGGGCGCTCGCGACGATACTGTCCGCGTACTCTGCGATATCCGATAGCCGCTCGGCCACCGTTTCCTCCGTACCGGCGACGGCGAAGGCGTCGATCATCTCCGGCGTCACGGCGGCGAAGGCGTCCGAGAACTCCCCGGCCTCGATGAACTCGCCGATCTCCGCGGCCAGGTCGTCGTCGACGCCGTGGCGGTCGAGCACCGGCGGCGCGGCCCCGCCGACGATGAAGGCGACGGGCGGCCGCGCCGCCTCGCGTGCGGCGTCGGCGTCCGCTGCGACGCTGACGCTTACGTGTGCGCCCACGTCGAACTCGCCGCGGTCGTCCGGCCGCTCCGCGAGACCCTCCGCGACGCGCTCCGATGCCCACTCGAAATCGGCGGGGTGTGAGGCGTTCAACAGGACGCCTTCGGCGTGTTTCGCGCTCATACGAATCATGTGCGGTCCCTGCGCCCCGACGTACACCGGTATCGCTTCCGCGTCGTAGTTCAGCGAGGCGTCGCGAGCAGTGAACGTCCCGTCGTGAGACACCGTCTGCCCGTCCCAGAGGTCTCTGGCGACCGTAAACGCCTCCAGCACGCGCCGCAGTGCGTCGTCGTGGTCGTATCCGAGGTTGGCTATCGTCGAGCGGTCGCCGGCCGCGATGCCGTAGAGCGCGCGGCCGTCGCTCACCTCGTCGAGCGTGGCCATCTGCGAGGCCAGTTTGACCGGGTGGACGTCGTACGGGTTCGCGGCCGCCGGGCCGAGACGGACCCCGTCGGTGGCGTCCGCTATCCGCGTCAGCGTCACGAGCGGGTCCCGGTTGTTGTAATGACAACTCGCCAGCACGGCGTCGAAACCGGCCGCTTCGGCGCGCTCCGCGAGGTCGACGGTTCGATTTATCGGATGTTCCGGCGTGAGTTCGATCCCTTTCATAGTTTGCTCTCGCGACCCGGTCATCCCTCGTACTCCCACGCGGCCAGCGCCTGCCTGACGAGGTCGCTCTCGTGGTCGCGGAACAGTTCGTCGCTCCCGCCGTGGTCGCCGAACTCCCAGTCGCGGACGACCGCGACCGGCGTTCCGCCGCCGCCCTCGCCGGTGACGAGGTTCGCCGCCGCCGAGAGTTCGTCGACGACGCTCTCGACCGTTGCTTCGAGTTCGTGACCGTCGCGGTCGACCTCGCCCCGCCAGTCTCGGCTCGCCGGCATCCCCGCCCAGCCGATGGCGACGCCGCGCTGGCCGTTCCGGAACGGCCGTCCGCTCGTGTCCGTTACGACGACTGACGCGTCGACGGAGAGGTTCTCCCGGATCCGCTCGGCGCTTTCGGTCGGGGCCTCCGGCAGGAGCAACAGGTCGTTGCCCGGTACGTTCGACCGGTCGATGCCGGCGTTGACGCCGACGTGTCCGAACCGCGTTTTCGCGAGGAGAAACGGCGACTCCAGCAGCAGTTCGTCGCTCTCCTCCAGAACTGCCTGCGCGAACCGGGGGTCTTTCTCCTCGTCGGTGAGATCACCGATCCGCTCGGCGATGGCTTCCGCGCGCTCGCTCGGCGGGAACGCCGAGAGGTCGGCGGCACGGTCCTCGGCTTTCGAGACTATCGTACTGGCTACCAGTACGATGTCGTCGTCCCGGATGTCCGTCCGGTCCTCGATGAGAGTCGCGACGTCGTCGCCCGGGCGCACTTCTGGGAGACCCGGGACAGCGAACACTTCCATGCGCGGAAATCGGCGCGACGTGATAAAAAGCGCGCGGATGGGGGCAGGTTCCCCCGGCGATAGTGACAGACGCCCCCCGCCATCACTTCTCTCGCACCGTCACGTCCACGTTGCCGTCCGCCACCTCGGCCGTCATCACGGTCGCCTCGTCAGCCGGGTCCGCCCCCGTCGCGCTACCGGGGTTGAGCAAGCGGACAGGCCCGCCCTCCGGGGGGTCGACGGGTTCGTCCATCAGCTCGTGCGTGTGCCCGGCGACGCCGACGACGGGCCCCGCGACGTTCGCCGCCTCGTCCGCCACGATGCCGGCGACGCGTTCGCGGTAGTTCCGCATCGCGCCGGTGCCGTGGACGACGACGAACGTGACGCCCCCGAGTTCGACCGCGGCCGTCTCCGGTAGGTCCAGGTCGACGGGGTCCATGTTGCCGCGGACGGCGGTGAGGTCGGCGGCGAGGTCGCGGAACTCGTCGTACGCATCGACCGCGTCGAAGTCGCCGGCGTGGATGACGTGGTCCGCCTCGCGGACACGGTCTTCGACCCACTCCGGCACCTCGTCGGCGCGGGTCGGTACGTGGGTGTCGCTGACGATAGCAACGGTCGGCATATCCGGTCTTTCGGCCCGCACCCCGAAAGAAGTTCCCGGTGGAGCGAGTACGCCGCGATATGACAGAGTACGTCGCGTGTTTCGTCCGGAGGGGAAGCGAGATTCTGCTCGGACGGCGGACCGACAGCGGCGCGACCGGAGCCGGAAGAGCCGGGGGCACAGGAGACGGAGAGGGCACGGAGAAGGTTGAGGACGCAAGAGAGGGAGAGGGCACAGAAGACGGAGGAAACGCCGCGGGGCAACAGGGCTCGGAGCACGGTGCGGGCGATGTCTGGGACATCGTTCACGAAACGGCCGGCGCAGACCCGGAAACCACGGCCGTCGACGCCGTCGAACGGATCGCCGACGCGACGCTCGTCCGGACTGGACAACCGGTTTATCCCGACGACGACACCGCAGTCCACCCGTTCCTGTTCGACGTGAGCGTCCCGCTACTGGAAGAGGACGCGAGCGAGCGTTCGGCCGACAGCGAATCGTCCCTCGGCGGGACGGCCGCCAGCGACGCGTTCGAGGGGACGGAGTGGGCCGCGCCGACGGAACTGCTCCGCCGGGAGACGCCGCCCGGCCGCTGGCGCGCCTACGAGGTCGTCGCACCGACGGTTCGCTCGGTCGCGGCGGACGACGAACACGGGTCCGCGTACATCTCACTGCGGGGGCTGGAAGTGCTTCGCGACCGGGCGGCGATAGTCGCCGACGAGGGCGAGGGCGGCTCCGGCGAACTCGTCGACCTCGCGGCGCGACTTCGCCGCGCCCGCCCGAGCATGGCGGCGCTGCACAACCGCGTTAACCGCGCTATCGCCGAGAGCGACGGGACGCCCGAAGGGATCGAGGCGGCCGCCACCGAGGGGATAGACCGCGCGCTCCGCGCCGACGCGGACGCCGCGAGCGGGGCCGCCCAGCGCGCGGACGGCGCGGCGGTGTTGACGCTCTCGCGCTCTCGCACCGTCCTGTCGGCGCTCCGCGAGGCCGACGCGCGGGCGCTGTTCGTCGCGGAGTCCCGGCCCGGAAACGAGGGCGTCGGCATGGCCGAGTCGCTGGCGGAGAGTTGCCCCGTGACGCTGCACACCGACGCCGCGATAGCGCACGTACTACGTGAGGAGCCTGTCGACGCCGTTCTCGTCGGTGCCGACACGGTGCGCCCGGACGGGGGCGTGGTGAACAAGACGGGAACGCGAGTCGCGGCGCTTGCCGCCGACCGCGAGGGCGTGCCGTTTCTCGCCGTCGCCGCCAGCGACAAGGTGGCGACGGCGGAGACGGTCCCGCTGGAATCGGGCGACCGGGCCGCGGTGTACGACGGCGACGCGCCGCTCGACGTGCGAAATCCGACGTTCGACGTGACGCCACCGGACCTGGTCGACGGCGTCGTAACCGAACGCGGCACGCTGACGCCAGACGAGGTGGGCGAGGTGGCCGACGAACTCCGCGACCTGGCGGCGCGAGCGCAAGAGTGAAACTCGTCGACCGGCTACTGACCGCCGGCGGCAGTGACGAGGGTTACCCCCACCGAGCCCCTTGTGACGAGGCCTTTTCCCGAGCCGCCGTTCCTCGCCCTCTGAGCGGCGGCTCCGCGTCTCCCGGCTGAAGCGATCAGCCGCGTCGCCGCAAGATTGAACGGCGCTTTCCGCGAACACCGACGCATGCAACTCCGTCGACTGGGCATCAACGAGACCGTGAGCGTCATTTTCCCGCCTGAGCGGTTGGCAGACGCACTCGCCGACATCGACGCCGAGGTGGCCGTCGTCGGCGACGACCGCGAGGAACTCGCCGAGTGCGACGGCGTCGTCACGTTCGCGCACCGCGACGCCTACCTCGACACCGTCGACTGGGTGCATTCGGTACAGGCGGGAATCGACCGCTTCCCGCTGGAGGAGTTCGAGGCGCGCGGCATCGCTCTGACCAACAGCACGGGCATTCACGGCGACGCCGTCGGCGAGACGGTGACGGGCTACGTGCTGATGTTCGCCCGTCAGCTACACGACTACGTCGCACAGCAGGAACGCACGGAGTGGCGACATCCGGACTGGGACGGCCCGTTCACCGTCCGCGGCGAGTCGCTCTGCGTCGTCGGCCTCGGGACGCTCGGCCGCGGCATCGCCGAACGCGCGGACGCTCTGGGGATGGAGGTCACCGGCGTCAAGCGAACGCCGGAGGACGTGCCGGGCGTCTCCCACGTCCGACCGGCCGACGAGTTACGCGAGGCGATCGCTGACGCGACGTTCGTCGCCCTCGCGGTCCCGCTGAACGACGAAACCGAGGGGCTGATCGGCCCCGACGAACTCGACGCGATGCGGGACGACGCGTACCTGATCAACGTCGCGCGCGGCGGGGTCGTCCGTCAGAACGCGCTCGTGGAAGCGCTCCGCGAGGACCGCCTCGCCGGTGCCGCGCTGGACGTGTTCGAGACGGAACCCCTCCCGGAGCGCTCGCCGCTGTGGGAGATGGACGACGTCATCGTCACGCCCCACGCCGCCGCCCAGACCCGCGACTACTTCCGCAATATCGCCGAACTGGTCCGGGAGAACGTCGGCCGGATCGGGGCCGGCGAGGAGTTCCACAACCGCGTCGTTTAGCGCGCTGCGGCCGGGTTGGCGTGTGTCGGCCGGGCTGGATTGCGGCGGCCGGGCTGGACCGCTCCGCGACGCGGGGCGTGTCCAGGTACGGGGGAGGGCAGGGTGTCGAGCTAGCGATAGATCCGCGAGCGCCGTCAGGCGCGAGCGGGGTTTTTTGGCCGAGCTTTTTTGCGTGAGAGGTGGCCGAAGGCCACCCGAACGGAAAAAAGGTCGCTCAGAAGAACTTGAACAGGTCGTCCCGCTCCTGCTCGTGGAGGTGGTGGCGGATCGCCTCCTCCAGCGGTTCGATGCTTCCGGTCTTTGCGGTGATCGGGGCGACCGTCTCCTGCCACTGCTGCCACGGCGGGTAGAGACCGAAGCGGTCGCAGATCTCGTCGAGTCGCTCGTCCTCGTCGTCGACCTTGTCCATCTTGTTGACGGCGATGACCGTCGGTATCCCGAGGTCCTGAAAGAAGTAGTACATATCGAGCACGTAGGGGACGTCGTCCTCACCTGAGTGACGGTCGATGATGTCGACGGCGCTCTTGCCGTCGAGGACTATCACGGCGACGAGAACGTTGTCGGCGCGGTCCTCGATGTACTCCACGATGCCGTCTTTGATCGCCTCCCGGTGGTCCTCGTCGACGCCGGACATGAAGCCGAATCCGGGGAGGTCAGTCAGGACGAAGTCCTCGGGAGCCCAGTCGTAGTGATTGGGCGAACGGGTGACGCCGGGTTTCTGGCCGGTGTCGAACGTGTGGCCCGTCAACTCGCGCATCAACGTCGACTTGCCGACGTTCGACCGGCCGGCGAACACGACTTCGGCGTCACGGTCCGGTCGGTCATCAAACATGGCCGTAGGTAGCGCGCGCTGGCGGTTAAGACTGCTGTCTCGGTCATCTCCCTTCCCGGGATTATTTGCCGACGGCCCCCAAAGCGGCGCACGTGCGTCTCGTAGAGGTCATGATCCCGGCGGGAAAGCGTGAGGCGGTTCTGAAAACCCTCGACGACGAGGGTATCGACTACGCCCTCACGGACGAAACGAGCGGCCGGGAGTACACCGCCGTCGTCTCGTTCCCGCTGCCGCGGAACGCGGTCGAACCGATACTGGAACGGCTCCGCGAGATCGGGATCGACGAGGACAGCTACACGATCGTAATCGACGCTCAGACAGTCATTTCGCGGCGGTTCGACGAACTGCAAGAGCAGTATAACGACACAAACGAATCGGACCAGCGGATCGCTCGCGAGGAGATACAGTCGGAAGCGGCGGACCTCATGCCGAACGTCCGGACCTATCTGACGCTGGCTATCGTAAGCGCCGTCGTCGCGACGGCGGGCCTGCTGCTCGATTCGCCGGCGGTGGTCGTCGGGTCGATGGTCATCGCGCCGGTGCTCGGCCCGGCGATGGCGACCAGCGTCGGGACCGTCATCAACGACAACGACCTGTTCCGACAGGGCGTGAAGTTCCAGGTCGTCGGATTCACAGCGGCGACTATCGCCGCGACGGTGTTCGCGTTGCTGGTCAAGTCGCTGTATCTGGTGCCGCCGGGGCTGGACGTCCTCGAACTCGGTCAGGTGCAGGGACGCCTCTCGCCGGACTTGCTCTCGCTCGCGGTGGCTCTCGGCGGCGGGATAGCCGGGGCGATGAGCCTCTCCGGCGGCGTCTCGGCGGCGCTCGTCGGCGTGATGATCGCCGCGGCACTCATCCCCCCCGTCGCTGCCGTCGGGATCGGTATCGCGTGGGGCCTCTCGGACGTCGTTCTCGGGGCCGGTGTACTGGTTCTCGTCAACCTCTTTTCCATCAACCTCGCGGCGCTCGTCGTGCTCTGGTACATGGGGTATCGTCCCGGGAAGTGGTTCGAGGCGGACGAGGCTCGGTCCAAGACGGTCCGGCGCATCGGGACGCTTCTCGTTGGCCTGCTCCTCCTGTCGGGCTTTCTGGCGGGCGTCACCCTCACGTCGTTCCAGACGGCGACCAGCGACCAAGCGGTCCGGGACGAGGTAAACGCCGTTCTCAGCGACGAGGAGTACGCGAATCTCTCTCTCATCGACGTCGAGATAACCCGCGAAGGCGGCCCGCTCGGGTCCCAAACGGACCAAGTGGTTATCACCGTCGGTCGCCCGAGCGACGAGAACCACCCGGAACTGGCCAGTCGGATCGTCGAACGCGTCAGGGACACGACCGGACAGAACGTCAGCGTTCAGGTGCAGTTGGTTACGGTCCAGACCGCGGGCGGGTCGTCCGAGCGAGTCGCCGACCCGGTCCGGGCCGCCGAGCGCTCTCCGTTCGCCCGAGCGCGCGGCAAACACGGCGGAGCGCACAGTTCTGCGGTCCCGGGGCAGACCGTAACGTGACCTTAGCCGGTTGTTCGGGGCGGTAACCGACTGCTTCCGCGACCCGGACGCACACAACGACCCCCGGTCCTTTTTCGACCGGGCGGCGTTGGCCTGCTGTGCGTCTCATCCAGATCCTCGTTTCCGACGAGCAACGTGACGCCGTCACCGCCGCGCTGGAGTCGGAAAACGTCGACTACGTCATCAGTCGTAACGAGAGCGACGCCGGCGGTTGGATCGTGGAGTTCCCGTTGCCCACGGACGCCGTCGGGACCATCCGGGACACGCTGGAGCAGGCCGGCTTCCCCGAAGACGGGTACACCGTCCTCGGCAACGCGGAGACTGCGACGACACCCCACTCCGAGGAACTGCAGGACCGGTTCGCCTCCGATTTCGACCCGCTGACGCGACCGGAACTCAAATCGAAGGCCCAGGACATGAGCCGGGACCCGACGTCGTTCGTGGCGATGATCTTCTTCAGCGCCATCATCGCGACTGCCGGTCTCCTCGTCGGGTCGCCGGCGGTGGTCGTCGGGTCGATGGTCATCGCCCCCATCGTCGGCCCGGTGCTGACGACCGGCGTCGGGGGGGTGACCGGCGACGAGAAGATGTTCCGGGAGAGCATCTGGCTCCAGGGGCTCGGCGTCGTCGTCGCTGTCGGCGGCGCGTTCCTGTTCGCCTGGTTGCTCAGGGCCGGCGGGTTCGTCCCGGCGGAACTCGACATCGCGTCGATCCAGCCGATCGCGCTCAGGATCTCCCCGAGCGTGTTCTCGGTGGTCGTCGGACTGGCGTCGGGTGCTGCCGCCGCGTTCGGCCTGACGACGAAGGGACCGACGTCGCTCATCGGCGTGATGATCGCCGCGGCGCTTATTCCGACGGCGGCGACCACCGGTATCGCCCTCGTCTGGGAGTACAACGTCATCGCCTTCGGGACGCTGTTTCTCCTCGTCGCCACGCTGATCGCGATCAACGTCGCCGTGTTCGTCACGCTCTGGGCGCTCGGCTACCAGCGTGTGCAGTGGCGGGCGTTCCTCTCGGGCGAGACGCGGCGGAAGACGGTTGCGCTCGGCCTGACCGCGGTCTTACTCATCGCAGTCGTCGGCGTGACGGCGGTCGGGACCGGCCAGCAGATCACGTTCCAGCGATCGGTCAATCAGGCGGCACACGACGTCGTCGATTCGGACCAGTACGACCGGGCCAGCATCGTCTCCGTCGGCGTCGAGTACACCGGTGTCAAACCGTTCAGCGCGCCGGAGAACGTTACGGTCAGCATCAGTCATCCACAGGGCACTGAGTATCCGGAACTGGCGAACGACCTGAAAGCGGCCATCGCCGAAGAGACGGGGGAGAACGTCACCGTTCACGTGCAGTTCCAGACGTACCAGACCTCGTCTACCGGCAACGTGACGAACGGCACGGATGACGATCAACCGTCGTCGGTGGCGGCGAGACCGACCGCGTCCACGACCCGAGGCTCGTGGCTCAAACACCCATTTCACCCTCCGTGAACTACTTTGTTAGGTGGGTCGCAGTAAAGATCGTATGACCCGAAAACGTCTCCTCGCGACGCTCGCAGTGGTGGCAATGCTCGTCACCGCGGGCTGTGCGGGGACGATCGGCAGTAGTAACGATGCCTCTCCGGAGGGAGATACGTCACCAGCAGCAAGCGCCCAACAGCAACAACAACAACCGGCGAAGTCGGTGAGCGTGTCCGCGAGCGGTGAGGTGACAGCGGACCCCGACCGAGCCGTGTTGGACATCGGCGTCGAGGCGAGCGCTGGCGACGCTGAGACCGTGCGTCAGCGGCTTTCCGAGAACGTCTCCGAGATGCGGGCGGCGCTCGAAGAGATCGGTATCACTGACGACCAGATAGAGACCAGCCGGTATATCATCCGGGAGGACCACGAATCGCGACGGTCCGAGGGTCCGACCAGATACATCGGCACCCACTCCTTCCAGATCGAGATCAACGACACGGACGCGGTCGGCACGGTCATCGAAACGGCCGTCAACAACGGCGGGACGAACGTCGGTCAGGTGTCGTTCACTCTCTCCGAGGAGACGCGTGACGAACTCCGAGAGGAAGCACTCTCGAACGCCATGGACAACGCGCGAAGCGACGCCGAGGTGCTGGCGGAGAACGCCGATCTGACGATCACGGGCGTCACGTCGGCCTCGACCGGTCACGTCGACGTTCGGCCGTACTACGCCGAGGCACAGACCGCGGCGAGCGGCGACGCTTCGACGAGCATCGAGTCCGGGCCCGTCAGCGTCAGCGCGCAGGTCCAGGTGACCTACAACGCGACGGACGCCTGATAGGGACTGTTGTCGGCCAGTCCGGTAGTTCCCATGTCGGGCCGGTGAAACCCGGCACAAAGCTGCAACGATCCCAGCGAGGGATCGTGGACCGCCTCGGAGTCAAGTAGTTCGAGACTCTCGTCATCACGGAAGACTTCGTCTTCCATACGACCCCGAAGCACTCGCCTTGTTCGTCTGTAGAAGTAACCGACCGGCGCTACTCGTCGAACGGTAGTTCTAGTTCGTAACCGATCTCCTCGACGGCGGCGTCGAGGACGCCGTCTACGTTCTCGCCGTCTGCGACGCTCATGTAGTAGTCCGCGTCGACGTCACGCGAACGGTCGGACTTGTTACACACAGTGAGAACGGGGACGTCCTCGAACTGCGCTTCGACCGCGTTTCTGAGTTCCAGTTGGACGTCAAGCGGATAGCCGCAGTCGAGGCTCGCATCGACGAGAAAGAGGACGCAGTCCGCGAGGTGTTCCAGTGCGCTGACCGCCTGTGACTCGATATCGTTCCGGTCCTCCGGCGGTCGGTCGAGGAGCCCCGGAGTGTCGACTATCTGATAGCGGATGTGGTCCCGGTCGAAGTGGCCAACGCCGATTCCTCTCGTCGTGAACGGGTACGACGCCGTCTCGCCGCGGGCGTTTGTCACCTCGTTGACGAACGACGATTTCCCGACGTTGGGGTAGCCCGCGACGACGATAGTGGGGGCGTCGGGGTCGATGTCCGGAAGCTTCCGCAACTGTTCGCGCGCTTCGTTGAGGCGAATCAGGTCGTCCTCGACTTCCTCGACCACGTCGGCGAGGCGGGCGAACGCTTGCTTTCGCACCTTTCGAGCCGTGTCTACGTCGCCGCGCATACGGCCCTGATACTCCTCGCGGAGTTCGTCGGTCTTGCGGCTCGCCCAGGTAACCTCGGAGAGGCTCTTACGGAGTTCGTCGACGCCGGAAGGCGCGTCAGCGTCTCCCGCGGCATCCGAGTGCGACTCGGAGGCATCCACCATCGCGTCGGCGAGTTCGTAGTAGAACGGGTCGATGTCCTCGAAGTCCGGCCACGCGGTCACCACGTTTTCCAAGTTGTCCGAAAGGATATTCGCCGCCGTCTGAAGCATCGACTGCTGGGCCTGGAATCCGCTCTTGGCCCGCCCCGACCGCGACGCCCGCGAAAACGCCTTGTCGATAAGTTCCTCCGACGTGGGCGTCGTCGGAAGGTCCTCGAAAATCATGGGTGTGAATACGTCTCCGGAGCGTAAAAGCGCGCGGATTCACGCGTCTGAGCGGCGGCGGAGTGGGTCGGCTGTCTACCTATCGGGTCTGAACCACTCGTGCGCGGGACGAACGGCGTTCGCGTCGCGCGGTTCTCGCCCTTGACGGAGCCGTAGCGCCGAGAAGGCTTTATTCGTGAACCGCCTACGTCCAGACATGAACTGGCGCGCAGTCATAACCGGGTTTCTGGTCGAGATCGTTGCCGGACTGTTCGCGTTGGCTGCTCCCGGAGTCGGCCACGCGGCCGCCGGCCTGATCGGCGGGTTCATCGCCGGCTACATGGCCGGTGGGGGGCTGCTCAGCGGCGCGTGGCACGGCCTGCTCGCCGGGTCGCTCGGCGGCATCGTTCTGGCGATCACGTTCGGGTTCGGCGCGACCGTCGTCGGCACCATCGGCCTCGGGCCGCTCGGGCCGTTCGTCGGCGGCGCGGTCTTTTTCGTCGCCCTTGCCATCGCCGTGCTGATGGCGCTGGATAGCGCGCTGGCCGGGGCGATCGGTGGGGTACTCGGGGACTCAGGTGCGAAGAACGAACGCATCCGCGCCGACCGACGCTACTGAGTCCAGCGACTCTCCGTCACCGCCGTTCGGCCAGTTCCGCACGCAGGTCCTCGATGTCCATCCCTTTCATCGACAGCAGGACGAGCAGGTGATAGACGATGTCGGCGCTCTCGTGGGCTATTTCATCGTAGTCGTCGTCTTTCGCGGCGAGTACCAGTTCCGTCGACTCCTCGCCGAGTTTCTCCAGCACCTCGTTTTCTCCTTTCTCGCTGGTGAACAGCGAGGCGGTGTAGGAGTCCTCCGGCAGCGTCTCCTTGCGGTCCTCGATGACGGCGAACAGGTCGTCCAGTATCTCCGCGGTGCTCTCTTGGGTCATGCGAGGTCTGCCACCTCCCGGATGTCGTCGAGCGCGTCGAACTCATCCCGCGGTTGCCGTCCGCTCTCGAAGACGGACTCGTCGACCTCGACGGGGGTGTTCGTCCGCGCAGCGAGCGCCAGCGAATCGCTTGGACGGGCGTCGATGATTGCCTCGTCGCGGGGGGTCTCGACGTGCAGATCGGCGATATACGTGCCGTCTTCGACGCCGCTGACGACGACTTCGGTCACCCGCCCGCCGAGTTCCTCGATCACGTCGAGCAGGAGGTCGTGAGTCAGCGGTCGCCCGATGTCCTCGGCGTCTAAGCCCCGCGCGATGCTCGCCGCCTCGTCGAACCCGATGAAGATAGGGAGAACGTCCGATTCCTCCTCGACGGCGAGGACGGCAACGGGAACGGGGCCGTCGGGCGTCCCGGCGACGCGTACCGCGTCGATAGTCGCGTCCATACACGAACCTCGGACCCCAGGGAGAAAAGTCTCCCCTACTGGGTCGCCGGCGTCTCGGCGAAGAAGGCGAGTTCGTGGATCCTGTCGTCGTCGGTCAGTTCCGGATGGAACGAAGTCCCGATGACGGGGCCGTCGCGGACGGCGACGGGGCGGCCGTCCCACTCGGCGAGGACCGCTACACCAGCCGATTCGCCGCCCGTCTCCGAGTCACGGCCGGAGTCCCCGCCGACCTCGCTGATAACCGGCGCGCGGATGAACACGCCCGGGAACGGGTCGTCGAGACCGTCCACGTCGAGCGGGGCCTCGAAGCTGTCTTTCTGACGGCCGAACGCGTTGCGTTCGACGGTAACGTCGATCAGGTCGAGCGTTTCAACGCGCTCGTCACCGGCGTCTCGCGAGGCGACGATGAGCCCCGCACACGTCGCCAGGACCGGTTTGCCGTCGTCGACGTGGTC
This sequence comes from Halostella sp. PRR32, assembly GCF_034808085.1. Classification (NCBI taxonomy): domain Archaea; kingdom Methanobacteriati; phylum Methanobacteriota; class Halobacteria; order Halobacteriales; family Natronoarchaeaceae; genus Halostella; species Halostella sp. PRR32. Next base: position 218,126 of record NZ_JAXHGL010000003.1, on the reverse strand, counting down.
GACTATCTCGGCGGCTATCCCCTCGTCGTGGAGCAGGCGCGAGATGGTCGTCGACTCCCCGCCCGGCATGAGGAGGGCGTCGCAGTCGGGAACTATCCCGGCGTCACGTATCTCCACCACCTCGGCGGTCCGGCCGCGGCGCTCGGCGGCGTGTTCGATCGCAGCGGCGTGTTCGCTCACGTCGCCCTGTACGGCGACGACTCCGGCTGTAAAGGTCATTGCGCCTACTACGTACTGCGGCTAAAAAACCCGCACGGACTCGTTATCCGATGAGAGACAGGACCTGAATCAGGACGCCGAACAGTACGCCGAAGGCGACGACTGTTTTCGGGTTGATGGTGATCGCGTTTCGGTCTTCCGCGTCGAAGTAGCGGACTAGTCCCGCACTGGACATTAGCCCGCCGCTGTTTTCGCCGCTGCTCATGTTCGAGTAGTCCGCAATGGGACAGGGTAAACCTTTCGCACCGGTACCGCCACTACTGTCAGGTAGATATCGGTCAGCAACCGAGTGCGTCCAACTGATTGTGCCACGGTTGTACAAGAGTGGGAAACCCTTATGCGCGACGCGCGGGTATTTCCGCCGAGCGCAGTATGACTGTAACACTGAAGGATTTCCATGCAGACTGGTGTGGTCCGTGCAAGACGCAGGACCCGATCCTCGAAGAACTTGAAGAAGATTGGGAGGACCGCTTCGAGGTCGAGAAGATAAACGTCGACGAGAACCAGGATGTGGCCAACGAGTACCAGGTCCGTTCCCTGCCGACACTCATCGTCGAAAACGACGACGGAATCGTCGAACGATTCGTCGGCGTTACCCAGCGCGACGACATCGAAACCGCACTGGAGAACGCCGGGGCCTAGAACGACGACCTTTTTCGGGTGGGGTGTCCTCGCCCCGAAGGCGCTGCGGGCACTCTCCCGGTAAAAAGCTCGGCCAAAAAGGCCGCAGCCTTTCCGTTCGATTACGGACTCTCCGCTATCAGAGTGAGCAGAGACTCGTCAGAGAGACTCTCTGACGGTGAAACGGCGGCTTCCCGGTGTGTGTTACTACCCGCCACACAGCCGGCCGGCCGCGCTGGCGTTTTATCGCCAGCGTGCGGGGAAAGGCAGGCACTCGAAGCGTGCGCTGACGGCCGTCAGCGCCGCGCAAACTAGCTGCCTGGACCGACGCGCTCTCCGCTCGCGCGTCGTGGAGGACAGTGAAAGGGCGCAGCGAGACCCGCCAGGGTCGAGCAAGGGCTTTCAGTGGAACGTTGTCCCCACGTCGTGCATGCCCTCGTTGTACCGGGCGATGTTGATGACCAACGGCGTCACGCTCTCGACTTCGGCCGCGTTTGCGATGGGCCCGGCGTCCAAGGCGCGGAGGCCGTCTATCTGCTCGGCGATCATCGTCACCGTCTCCTTCGCGTCGTCGTCGTCGCCGACGACGAGAGTGTCGACGTCGAGGTCGATGTCGAGGTTGGCGAGGCGGTCGGCGGCGAGGTTGTGGAACGCACCGACGACGGACACGGAATCGGGCGCGGCGGCGGCGGCGACGGCCGTCACGCTCCCCGCGCCGGGGCGATGATAGTGCATGCCGTCTTCGTCGCTTTTCATGCCGACCGCGGGCGTGACGAGGACGGCGTCGTCGTCGAGCCTGTCGGCCACGTCCTCGATGGTGTCGGAGACGTGATAGGGCGGAACGGCCACGACGACCACGTCCGAGCGGTCGGCGGCCATGCCGTTTTCGAAGCCCTTGACGTCGGGGTCGACGCCGCGGCTGTCGAGTTCCGTCTCGTACTCCTCGGCTTTGGTGCGTGCCTTCTCGGGGTCGCGCGACCCGATCAGTATCTCGTGGGCAGTGTCGTACGCCAGACGGAGCGCCAGTCCCTGACCGATATCGCCGGTACCGCCGAGTAGAGCGATTCGCATACCCGTTGGTTAGCCCCTCGGAGATTAAGCGTTGGGTGTTCAGGCGGCGACGCGCATTCTACCGGCCAACGCGACAGCAAAGCCGACGGCTTGCGCGGCGAGGAACGCGACGGCCACAGCGTTCTCAGCGATCGACACGTCGAGCAACAGAGCGGCGCTCGCCCCAACGACGAGCGTAGCCAGCCAGCCGCCGATCAGTCTGTCGAACGTGCCGCTGTCGACTCCGAGGCGGTCGGCACCGCCGTAGAACGCGAGCCAGGCCGCGACGGGCGAGAACGAAGCGACGGTCGCGGGTAAGAAGATATCGTACGGGAGAACGACGAGACGGTCGACCGCGGCGAGCGTCGGCAGGAACCCCCAGGGGAGATACAGAACCACCAGCCAGAAGAACGTTCCCGCGCCGTCGGAAGCAGCGCCGAGGCGCTCGTACCCGCCGTTGTCGAGCCAGGTCGACAAGCGCCACAGCGCGACGAACGCCAGAGCGGCGAAGGCGACAGCCGGTGTGCCCGTGGTCCCGATGCGGTCCACGACGGGCGAGGAAAAGACCGCGACGAGGTAGGCGCCGCTCGCGAACGTCGAAAGCCAGCCCCAGTCCGCCATCAGGACACGTCCTCCCGAATGCGGTCGTATCCGCCGTAGTACGCCAGCCACGTCGCGAACAGGAACACGATCGCGATTCCGACACCTCGGAGAGCGAGCGTCACCGACCCCCCGGGTGCAACGGCGTCCATGACCCAGAACAGCGGCATGGCGAGAACGATGGTTCCCCAGAACAGCGTCAGGCGACCGGGCTGGTCGCTGTCGGGACCGATAGAGCGGTCGAGTACCCGAGAGACTATCGGCAGGCCGATGAGGAAGGCAACGGCGGCGACCAGCAGGAAGGAGGCGGGATCGGCCGCGACGGAGCCCCCAACGACCACTCCGACGAGAGCTGAGAGGCCGACCGTCCAGGCGCGATGTTCGAGCGTAGCGCGGTCCATACCGGCCACTCGGTCCGCGGCCGGGATAAGTGTCAGGGAGCGTCTTCGTCCTCGGGGTTCATCGCGGCACCGTCGGGAGCGCCGCCGTCGTACGCGTCGCGCTCGGAGCGTTCCCGCAACCGCTGGGACACCGCCGTCGCCAGGGCATCGAGGCGGTCCTCGTCGACGTCCGCCGCACCGCGCAAGTCGTCGATATCGTCCTGAGCGTCGGCGAGCAGACGGGCCGCCTCGTCGTCCGTCACACCGGTCGCGCGCTCCAGTTTCGACTGCACCGCGTCGAGGTCGGGATCTGTCACGGGCGACCTGCCACGGCGAGAGGGAAAAGCGCTCGGTCGAGCGGCTTTCATAGGGACTGTTGTAACTGATTCACGGTATTCTCCGACCCCGTGGCGGCGAACTACCGAGCTAACTCACAACAGTCTCTATCAGGCTGGCCGTGGTACGGCGTTCGAGGCGGGAGTACATATGAAAGGATTCGCTGCGGGCGTCGTCGCGACAGTCTGGAAGACAGCCGCCGCGATCACCGGCCGGCGACAGGGACTGACTGCGCTCCCGACGCCGTTTCCGCGGGCGCTGACCGAACGGCTCGTCGGCGAGGACGCACCGGAGGGACCGAAGTTACTGGCGGCCACCGTCTCGCACCTCGGTTACGGCGGGACGATGGGCGTGGCGTTCGCGCTCCTCCAGCCGCGCGGCGGGGCCGTCCGCGGCGCTGCCTGGGGGGCGTTTCTGTGGGTGATACAACAGACCGTCTTCTTCCCGTTCGTCGGCTGGGGGCCGTTCGGCCGGGACCTGTCCCGAGAAGCGTCCCTGGAGACGCTGTGGCACCATCTGGTCTACGGTCTCGTCCTCGGCGTCCTCATCCGAGATGGTCCGGAAGATCGTTGACGGAGTCGACGACGGCCGACGCGCCCGCTTTCTCGTACTTCTCTCGTCCCTCTTCCCCGGTGAGACCGCCGGTGAGGACGCCGACGCCGCGGTAGTCGCGGGACGGGTCCGTTTCGGCCGCGTTGACCGCCGTCCGCACGTCGTCTAACGTGTCGCCGACGAAGACGACGGTCCCCGCGTCGAAGCGCTCGGCGAGAGTGACGAGCGCGTGCGGGTCAGGTTTGCCCGCCTCCCAGTCGTCCATCGTGAACCGATGCGGGGCGGGGACGTCCAGACCGACGCGTTCCAGCGCGATGCTTGCCTCCGCTTCCGGCCGTCCGGTGAGCACCCCCACGTCGTAGCGGTCGGTGAGCGCGGCTATCGTCGACTCGTCGGCGATGACCGGCTCGTCGTGAATGAACCCGTCCGTCTCGGTGTCGGGGTCGCCGCCCTCGATAGCGCGGTAGAGGTCGGCACCGAGATAGAGCTGCTGGAACACCTCGCGGAGTCGCTCGCGGTCCCACGCCTCGCGGACGCGTTCGGTCGCGTTCGCGCCGAGCGCGTCGGTGATGACCGCCTCCGCGGCGTCGACGCCACCGCCGCGGGCCGCGATAGCGTCGGTGTACGCTCCGATGCTCTCGCCGTACCCTTCCCCGGCGGCGAGGACGTACAGCGCGGCGGCGTCGGTGAGTTCCCAGTCGTTGTTGAACCCGCCGGCGTCCTTGAACTGCTGAATGTCTGCCTTGCGGATCGTGCGGTCGTAGACGCGATCGATCGACTCGACGATCGCGCGGCGGTACGAGTCCTCCACGTCGACGAGGACGCCGTCGACATCCAGAACGACTGCGTCGGCGTTCATATCCGAGCGGAGGCGGGACTGGGATAAGGGCGTGTCGTTACGGCGGAGCGCCCGGGCCGGTCCCCCGCGCACGGTACAGCGTGTCGCCGGGCACCGTCTCCCTGTCGACGGGAACCGACGGCGGGTCGCCGCCCAGAGTGGTAAAGAACAAGGCGGCGTCGGCCGCGTCGGCGACATCGCGGAGCGGCCGGTGGAGTTCCGGCGGCGCGTTCAGCGCGTAGACCGCGTCGGCATCGGCGTAAACGGTCGGGTCCGGATCGGTCACGTCGTCCACGACGAAGGAGACGCAGTCGGGGACAGAACGATCGCGGACATCCGTCGCGGTGACGGTAACGCCGCGGTCGGCGAGCGTTCGCGCCACGTCGGTTCGCCGGCCGATTCCGACTTCCACGACGCGTTCGTATCGAGCGAGGCGGTCGGCGAGCGCGTCGGTCGAAGGGCGGGACACAGGCGGGATGTTTATTGCCGGCGCGCCCTAATTACTGTGCATGCTCGTTGACATCGTGCCGGTCGGGGAAGTGCCCGCCAGGGTCAAACGGCAGGCGTCCGCCGGGCTGCGGAGCGTCTACGACTGCGAAGTTACTGTCCAGCAGTCGCAATCTATCCCCAACGGCGCGTACGACAGCAACCGCAACCAGTACGGCGCGGAGGAGTTCATCAAACTTGCCAGCCGCGTCGGAAGCGGCGAGAAGAACATCGCCGTCACGACGAAGGACCTCTTCTACCGGCGTCGAAACTACGTCTTCGGCCTCGCCTATCTCGACGGCAACGGCAGCGTCGTTTCGACGTATCGTCTCCAGACATCCAGCGACGGCGGCTTCTCGAACAAGGACGCCGGTGAGATATTCGGCGACCGCGTTCGCAAGGAGATCGTCCACGAGGTCGGCCACACGCTCGGTCTGGAACACTGCGACAACAAGCGCTGCGTCATGAACTTCTCGCCGACCGTCCGGGAAGTCGACGTGAAAGAGCAGACGCTGTGTGGCTCCTGTCAGCGGCAGGTTCTCTGACGCCGTCGCGGTTTGTACCTGCGATCTCGGCAGAGATGTCCCACCTCGTTTTCCTCCTCGAATCCCTAACTTGGACACCTTGCGAAAGACCGAACTGATCCATCTCCACTCGCACCTTCGACTCCGCCGGGTGCGATACGCGGCAGAAATAGACGACGAGACGTTCGAGGAGTACGAGTCGCTGGGCGTCAGTCCGACGCACGTCCACCGGCCGAAGGCGACCACAGGGAAGCCGTGCTGACGCTGTCGTCACAGCTAACGAACTCTCGAAAAACGGGAAGTACAGTTGCGACGACCGACAGCCGGAACCGGCGTCTGCGAACTGACAGCGTCCGCGACGGACCTCAGGGCGCGTAGTAGTACTCGCCCTTGTCTTTCTGCTCGCTGTCGAGTTGACTGCCGGGCTTGTTGATCCGCGGACGGCCGACGCGCTCGTCGCGTCGGAAGGTGATCTCCAGATTCGCGAGGAAGTCGTTCATTCCAGAACGCATGTCCTGCGGTTTCCCGGCGCGGCCGCGCTCGGCGGGTTCGCCGTCGAACACCATCAGGCGGTCCGCCAGCAGGTCGATCATGTAGATGTCGTGGTCGATGACCAGCACCGTCGCGTCCTGGCTCTCGGCGTACCGCCGGATCGCGCGGGTCGCCTGGACGCGCTGTTCGACGTCCAGGTGAGCGCTCGGTTCGTCGAGCAGGTAGATGTCGGCGTCTTCGGACAGACACGCCGCGATAGCGACCCGCTGGCGCTCGCCGCCGGAGAGGTCGTTCAGGTTCTGCTCCATGATCCGCTCTAGCTGGAGCGGTTGGGCTATCTCGGTGTTCCAGTACGACGAGCCGAACTGGTCGGTGATAGAGGAGAGGAACGCGTCGACCCGCATCGGCTGGTCGATCTCGATGTACTGGGGCTTGTAGGAGATATCGAGCGCGAAATCGACATCGCCCTCGTCAGGCTGGAGGTCGCCGGTGAGCATCTGGGCGAACGTCGACTTCCCGATACCGTTCGGGCCGACGATGCCGAGAACCTCGTTCTCGCGGACCTCTCCGCCCTCGACGTCGAGCGAGAACTCGCCCTCGCCGTAGCTCATCGAGAGGTCCGGATACTCGACGAGCGTGTCGGCGGACGAGACAGGTCGCGGAGCGTGCTGCTCGAACTCGATGGCCTCCGGCCGGATACGCATGTTCTCGTTGTCGAGATAGCCGGCGAGATACTCGTTGATGCCGTTGCGGACGGATTTAGGCGACGTGATGACACCGTACGCGCCGGGTTCACCGTACGCGACGTGGAGGTTGTCGGCCAGCAGGTCGAGAATCGCGAGGTCGTGTTCGACGACGAGCATCGACTTGTCGCCCTCCTCGGCGAGTTCCTGGATCAGGCGGGCGACGGTGACGCGCTGGCCGATGTCGAGATAGGGCGTGATCTCGTCGAGGAAGTAGAAGTCGGCTTCCCGCGCGAGACAGGCCGTGATAGCGACTCGCTGGAGTTCGCCGCCGGAGAGGTTGTCGATGTTCTGGTCCATCACGGGGCGGATCGAGAGACGGTCGATCAGGTAGTCGAGGTCGCCGCGTTCGTCGGTCTGTTCGAGCAGTTCGCGCGTGTTGCCGTCGAACTGGCCGGGGATCTGGTCGACGTACTGGGGCTTTCGCGCGACGGTGACGTCGCCGTCTCTGACGGACGCGATGTAATCCTGAAGTTCGGTTCCGCGGTACGCGTCCAGAGCGTCGTCCCAGTCCGGTTCCGTTTCGTGCTGGCCGAGGTTGGGAACGAGTTCGCCGGCGAGGATGCGGACGGCCGTCGTCTTCCCGATGCCGTTCGGCCCCAGAATACCCGTCACTTGGCCTTCCTGCGGGACGGGCAGGCCGTACAGCGAGAAGGCGTTCTCGCCGTAGCGGTGAGCCGGGTCGTCCTGAAGCTCCTGGGGCAAGTTGATGATCTCGATAGCGTCGAACGGGCACTTCTCGACGCAGATACCGCAGGTTTCGCCCAGGCAGATCTCTTCGCTGATGTGTATCTGGTCGGGGTCGCCCTCGCGGGTGTCTTCGCCCCGCAGCGTGATGCACTCTTTCCCGGTGCGGTTCGGCGGACAGAAGTTCTTACACTCGTAGTTGCACCGGTCGGGCTGACATCTGTCGAGGTCGACGACGGCGATACTGTCGCTCGCCATGTTAGAACGAGATCCCGAATCCGGTTTCGAGCATGATTCCCCACGTCACGAACCAGAGGGCAAACGTCATGAAGGCGATGAAGAGGTAGTCCTTTATTCCGGGACCCTCCTCGCCGTACGCCCCTATGGCCCGGTAGAGAGGGATCTGTACGAGGACGACCACGAGGACGATGGCCTGTGCGGGTTGGTGCATAGCCGCGTCCGCCGGGGCCATGTCTGCCGTCATCGCGGAAGAGACCAGCGCCGCCGCGATCCCGCCGATGGACGCGAGCGACGTGACCGTGATAGAACGGAGATGAGAATCCATCCCCTCAGATTCGGCTTGTTCGGTCGCCATACGAAACGGTCGGGGACCCGCGGTGAAAAACAGTTCGCTTGCGGGCGCTCGACGGACGTCACCACCGGGCAACGACAGAGCTCCACCGGGCAACGGCAGAGCTCCACCGGGCAACGGCAGATCTGACTAACTGTCCTGCGGATAAACAGCTCCAAACGGCACCGACGTTCCGACAGATAGTACTGTCTCGATAACCGGGAAACCGTGTGATCGAGGGGTTCGAGAGACCGATGCGGCAATCTTTATGCTTCTGGGTCCTTTCGAATCGTAACGATGGCTGGTACAGACGAGGAGCTCGAAGACCTTCCGCCGAGTGCGAAGTTAGTTTTCAAAGTGCTCGAATACGACGGGCCGCTCACGCAGAAACAGATCGTTCAGGAATCGATGCTATCGGCGCGGACGGTTCGGTACGCCCTCGAACGACTCCAGGATATCGGTATCGTCGACGAAGACGTCTACTTCGCCGACGCTCGGCAGAGCCTCTACGAACTCACGGAGGAACAGGCGGTCGAAGCCGACGGCGGACCGGACGCGAAGGGGTCGGACTCGTCCGACGACGCCGAGCCCTGCCGATGTGCCGAATAATTCGTTTCTGACGCCTTCTTCCGCCGCTTTCTCGCTTACTGTGAGATGACGCTGATACTCCGGCGCTCGTCGATCGCCCGTTCGAGTTCCTCGGCGATAGCGCTCCCGCGAGTGACCTGTACGTCGCCGCCTCGACCCACGGTGGCTGTGAACAGGTACTCGCCGTCGGCCTGAACTTCGACGGTTTCGCCAGCGTGACCGTCGACCGGGATGACGATGTGCCGCGACGTGACCTCGGGTTCGACGATGTCGCCGGCACGGCCGCCGGCGCTACTGGTACCGCCGCTTCCGCCGCTACCGCCAGCGCCCGAACTCCGCCCGCCGGGTTTCTCGTCGTGGGTCCGGACGTCGATGTCGATCCCGAGACGGTTCTCCACGTCCGTGATGCGGCCGCCCCCCTTGCCGATGACGGTGGAGATGTCGTCTTCCTCGACGTAGACGACGGCGGTGTTCTGGCTCTGGAGTTCGACGTCGACGTGGCCGCGAGCGATGGAGCGGATCTCGCGCTCTATCTCCTGCCGTGCGATGCGGTCGACGCCGCTTTCGTCCTCCTCGCCCTCGCCGATGGGGACGGTAACGACCTGGCGGTTGAACGTGTAGATCTCGTACTCCGGCTGACCCGTCTCGAAGTCGCGGATCATGATGACCGGGCGGGTGAGGTCCTCCTCGGTGAGGCCCTCGGGAACCTTCACCTCGGTGGTCACGTCGTACACCTTCGACACCTCGCCGGCCTCGATGTAGACGACCGTGTCGACTATCTGCGGGATCATGCCGAGTTCGACGCGGCCGACGAGTCGCTGGAGCGCGTCGATAGCGCGGGTCGCGTGGACGACGCCGATCATGCCCACGCCGGCCAGGCGCATGTCCGCGAACACCTCGAAGTCGTCAGTCTTGCGCACCTCGTCGTAGATGGTGTAGTCGGGGCGGACCATCAGCAGGGAGTCGGCGGTCGCCTCCATCTCGCCCCCGAGTTCCGTGTACTGGGTGATCTCCGGGCCGACCTGCAGGTCGCGGGGTTTCTCCATCGTCTTGACCGCGAAATCGTGGTCGGCGATGTACTCAGCGACGGCCTGGGCGAACGTCGACTTCCCGGCCCCGGGCGCGCCGGAGATGAGGACGCCGCGTTTCGATTCGAGCAGGCGCTCTTTGAGTTCGTCGGCGAACTCGTAGTCCTCGATATCGGTTTTGACGATGGGCCGGACAGCGGTGATCTCGTAGCCGTCGGCGAACGGCGGTTCGGCGACCGCGATTCGGTAGTCCCGGAACTGGACGATGGTCATACCGTCGTCCGAAAGCTCGACGAACCCCTCGTTTGACTGCTTCGCGCTCTCGATTATCTCCTGGGAGTGCTCCTTCATCTCCTCCTCGGAGGTGGGTTCGTCTCCGATCTCCTCGAACTGCATCTCGCCGATCTCGCCGCGTTTCGCCATCGGAACTGCCCCGGAGCGAAGGTGGAGACTCATCGTCTGGTCGTCGACCATCTCCTCAATCGAGAGGGTTCCGACGTCGCGGGTCCGGGGCGTGATGTACTCGACGTCTAACCCCTTGGCCTGTGCGACCTCGCTCTGGACGACGTCGCTCGTGACGAACGTGGCCTCGTGTTCGGCGGCCAGTTCGCGGATCAACGCGTCGATCTCCCCCTCGGAGGCGTGGCCGCGCTCGACGGCGTCCGGCCGAGTCCCGATGTACTCCAGGTCGACGGTCCCGTCGTCGGCCAGTTCCGCGAGTCGCTGCAGTTCAGAGAGGCCGTCCCACCCGCTGTCGATGCCGTCGTTGGCCTGCGCCTCCAGTTCGGCCACGACCGCCTCGGGGACCTGTATCGTCGCGCCCTCGAAGTCGCCGTCTTCTACTCGCTCGGACACGCGGCCGTCGATGACCACGCTCGTGTCCGGAACAACGTTCATGAGAGTAAATACGGTCGCCGTGGTTCATAAGGGCACGGACCCGTAGCGGCGTGTTGGTACGCCGAGGCGGTCGCGCTACGAAAGCAGTATAGCATCAGTTCGAAGAGCGGCGATGGGCGGTACCGGCATACTGTCACCTCGTTCTCACTTTTTGGGAACGCCGTCGAACATTTTCGTACTCGAACTGATTTCACGCTGTCATGGACCCGTCGAAGGAGTTCGGATTAGGTGGACTGAATCGGTTCGTTCAATCGGCAGGGCTCACGGACCAGATCGGGCTGGACGAGGAGGAGATCAGGTGGCGCAAGGAGTTCATCGGATTCGACGACGAAGACGTAGCGCGCCTCTCGGACCTCGAACCGTTGCTCCGGGAGAATCAGGACGCCATCGCGGACGCCTTCTACGACAATCTGACCGAGTACGACCAGACCACGGCGATCTTCGAGCGGTCACCGAAAGGCGTCGAGGACCTCAAGCGCACCCAGAAGGCGTACCTGGTGTCACTGGCGAGCGGCGAGTACGACGAGGACTACTTCACGAACCGGGCGCGCATCGGGAAACTCCACGAGATACTCGACATGCCTCTCAAGCATTACGTGGGGCAGTACGGCCTGTACTACGATCTCATACTCTCGCGAGTCGACGAGCGCGTCCAGACGCAGGTCGTCGAAGCGATCGAAGAGTGGGCCACAGAGCGCGAGGAAACCGACGGCGGACTGGACCGGGTCGTCGGGGCGCTCCGCGATATCAGCGGCGAGAGCAACGGCGACGACGGGCTGGACGCCTCGCTGGAGGAGACGGTGCGCGACGCGATACACGACGGGATGGAGGACGTACTCGCCGTGTTGCGCATCCTGAACCTCGACCTCCAGGTGGCCAGCGACACGTACGTCGAGTCGTACAACCAGCGACTGGAACGCGCACTCGAAGAGCAGCGCGCGCTCGCCAGCGAGGTCGAGAACGACGTTCAACCGCCGGTCCTCCAGTTACAGCAGTCGTCCGCCTCGGTCGCCGAGAGCGCATCGACTATCTACGACCACGCCGAGAACCAGGCGGACGGCGTGAACGATGCCGCCGCGGACCTAGAGGAGGTCAGCGCGGCCGCGGAGGAAGTCGCGTCAGTCGCGGCCGACGTCCGGGAGACGAGCGAGGGCGCGGTCGACGTGGCTGCCGACGGCGTCGACGCCGGTGAGCGGGCGTTAGAGGCGCTAGAGACTGTCGAAGAGACAACCGAGCAGTTACTGAACGCGGCGGAAACCGTCGAAGAGCGCGCGAAGGATATCGAGGATGTCGTCGACAGCGTCGATAGCGTCGTCGACCGGACCGCAGTGCTGGCGACGAACGCGAAGGTGGAGGCCAAACGCACGTCCGGAGACGGAACGGCAGAGACCATCGCCGGGGAACTGGAGACGTTCGTTTCGCAGACGCGGGAGGACCTCGAAGCAGTCAGTGACGCCGCCGAGTCTGTGCGTGTGGGAGCAACGGAGTCGCGTACTGCCATCGAGACGGCGAACGAGCGGGTTGGGGCGGGACGCGAACAGGTCGCGGCCGCTGTCGACTCCATCGAAGACCTGGAGGACATCGTTGCGGACTCTGCGGCCGGTATGGAGGAGGTTGCGGCGGCGGCTGACCAGCAGGCCCGCAGCGTTACCGCGCTCTCGGAGACGGTCGAAGACCTCGCGGACGCCGCGGATGCGGTCGCTACTGAGGCAGAGTCGGTCGCGAGCGCGAGCGAGGAGCAAGCGGCAAGCGCGCGACACGTCGCCAAGGCGGTCGAGAAACTGTCGACTGAAACCATCGACGAACAGGAGCCGGTGTACGAGCGGGTCTGATACGGGTACGCCCGGACCGCCCGACGTGTCTATCTTGGCCCGGGAAAACGAGTTAAATTGCGGTGACGGTCGTCCCGTTCGTCCGTGGGTTAGGGCCTGGCCGGTGGAGGCCTTTCGTACTTGCCCGATGGACTTCCTTGTCGTTGGCCACGTAGTAGTTCACCGTGTATTGGGTATCAGCTGACGAGACTTCGCCGGTGTTCGATTCAACACGAAGCCCGACGTTGTACTCCAGGTGAACGACGGTCCCATTCGCCGACCGTTCACTGATCGTAGCGTTGTTGATGCTGATCGTTACTGCTTGAATCTCCCCGGACGTGGAGTTTCGAGCCCGTTCAGTCGCCAGCGCACGCTCATATGCTTTCGAGAAGTTCAGTAGCGACCTGTTCGAGTCTGATTCTGGTACGTCAGGATAATCGACGGCCATCGTGGTTGGTTCTGTAGTTGGCGATTCAGCGGGGGATTGAGGACTCACGAGACACCCGGAAACCGACAAACACAGCAGGACCATCACGGTGGTGTATCGGTTCTGCATATGTCAAGTTTGGTTTTTTTATATGTTAAAATTAGTGTCCTATATACGATCCTAAAGTGACGGTGTTGATTACGACGAATACGGCCAGAGTGATCAAGAACAGTACTCTGATCGCACACGTCCTACGACCCAGCGTGTGATGACTTGGACGCGCTACTGTAGCTTCTTGTGCCGGGCGCTCGAACGAGACACCGTGACGGAACTCCGCGAACTCACCCGCGAACTCGTGTCGATACCGAGCCACGAGGACGAGACGGCGGCCGGCGACGCCGTCGACGCGGGGTGAGAGATGTACGGCTCCGAGAGCGGGCGACGGCGAACGCGGAGTCGCCGTCAGAGGCGGGGAAGGTTTTAGTGGAGATCGTTCGAAGCCGGCCGCATGCGCCGCTTGCACTCCGGATCCGCCGGTCTCCGATTCCGGACCGCGGTCGCCGCCGTCCTCGTCTGCGTCGCGAACCTCGCGTTCGTGATGCTCGCGCTCGAACTCGTCGCGTTCTTTCTCGAAACGGTGATCGTCGAACTGCTCGTCGTCCCTGACTGGACGAGCGTCGGTCCTCACGGTGTCCGGTTCGTGGCGTTCCTGCGGGAGACGCCCTTCTGGCGGTCGCCCGCAGTGATCCCCCTGACAGCGGCGTTCATGCTCGCCCAGTACGAGTACGTCAGCCGACGGCCGCTCGGGACGCGTGCGACCGATCAGTCGGCGACGGCCCGCCGTGACCTGCGGGCACGGCTCACGCGACTCGCGAAGCAGGTCGGCGTGCCGGCCCCTGACGTAGTGGTCGCCGACAGGCCGCGACCCAACAGCTACACCGTCGGCCGGAAGGGGAACGCGACGGTGGTCGTCACACGCCCGCTGTTGGAGGCGCTCGACGGCGACGAACTCGACGCGGTGCTGGCCCACGAACTCGCGCACGTGGCCAACCGGGACGCGACGGTGATGACGATGGCCGTCGCGCCGGTGCGACTCGCCCGCACCGCCGGCGTCGCACTCGACCGAGCGATCTTCTGGACCGGCGTGACCTGCTTCGTCGTGACCATGTCCGGGACGGTGCTCGTGACGATAGGCACGCTGGGACTGCTGGTCTATCGCGCTCTCACGACGGTCTACGACGCCGTGACCCACCCACTTCCGCTCGTCAGTCCCGGACGGGTCGTTCCTCCGGCAATCGGTGACCCGGTCGTCGCAGCGGTGCTTGGCGTCGCAGGAACCGTGTTCGACGGCATCATCGCCGTTGGAACCGTCCTCCTCCTGCTCGCCCTCTTCGCCGTCCCGCTGCTCGCCGCCGCGGCGGTCTACTACGTCCTGCTGGGACCGGTTCCTCGGGTCCTCGCGCGGTATCGGGAGTTCGCCGCCGACCGCGCGGCGGCGCGGATCACGGGTGACCCTGCGGCGCTTGCGAGCGCGCTCGCGGCGCTCTCGCCGGGCGACCGACCCGAGGAGGATTACCGGCGCGCGGGCGCACTCGGAGAACTGTGCCTGCTCCCGGGCGGGATCGGCGACGAGACCGAGGTCGGGCCGATCCGCGAGTACGTCGCCGCGGAGCGCCCGTGGATAGAGCGACTGCTCCGTACGGTCCCCGTCGGCGCAGTCGCGCACCCGGAGACCGACGACCGGGTCGAACGCCTGCGCGCGCTGGCGAGAGAGCGGGCGACGTAGGGGAGCGAAGCCCTCATTCCGCGTCCGACCGAGTACACGGCCATGGACGAGGTCATGGACCTGACGCGCGGTCTCGTCGCGGTCCCGTCTCACGAGGACGAGACGGCCGCCGGCGACGCCATCGAGGACTGGCTCCGCGAGGAGACCGACGCGGACGTGCGCCGCGACGACGCCGGCAACGTGATCGCCCGGAAGGGAGCGGGCGACGCGTCGCTGGCGCTGGTAGGACACCACGACGTGGTGCCGCCGGACGGCGAGCAGGTTGCCGAGGACGGGTCGTACGTCGTCGAGGAACGCGGCGGCCGGTTGTACGGCCGCGGTGCGGCGGACATGAAGGGCGCGGTCGCGGCGGCGATGTGCGCGTTCCGCGACGCGGACCCGCCCGACGACCTCGAACTCGTCTTCGCCAGTTTCGTCGGCGAGGAAATCGGCGGCGAGGGCGCGCGCCACGCCATCGGCGAGGGGTTCGCACCGGACTACGCTATCGTCGGCGAGGGGTCGACGGGCTACTCCGCGCCTGACGTGACCGACGTGGCCATCGCGCACAAGGGCCGCCGGGGGTCCACGATCACGGCTCGGGGGGAGGCGGCCCACGCAAGCGAGGCCGAGGAGGGAGTAAACGCCGTCTACCGTTCCTGCGACGCCGTCGACGTGGTCAAAGAGATGGACGCGCCAGCGGTCGATATCGCCGGCGAGCGCGTCGAGGGAAGCGTCGTCGTCACGGAGATAGACGGCGGAACGGCGTGGAACGTCGTTCCGGAGACCTGCGAAGTCACCGTGGACGAGCGAACCGTGCCGGGCGAGCGAGCCCCCCTAGAGCGCGTCGAAGCGCTCGACGGCGTCGAGTGGACGGTGGACCAGGACCTGCCGCCGATGCGCTGTGCCGACGAACGGTTCGTCGACCGGGCGCTGGCGGCCGCCCGGGAGTCCCAGAGCAAGACGCCGGACGGGGTCGTCAAACCGCACGCGACCGACGCGGGATGGCTCTCGCAAGCTGGCGTCGAGTGCGTCGTCTGCGGTCCCGCCGAACCGGGAGAGGCGCACACGGAAGACGAGAGCGTCTCCGTCGAGGCGCTGGATCGCTGTTACCGGATCTACCGCGGTGTCGTCGAGCAGTTCGGAGCGGAACCCGCGCGAGACCCTGAAACAGGGGATTGATAGTGAAGGATGCGGTAGGAATCGATGATGGCAACGGAAGCCGCCGCTGACGACGTTTCGGACACGTACGAGCAGTTCCTCGCGAAAGTAAAACGCATCTCCAACATCGGCAACGCCCGGGGGGTCCTCAGCTGGGACCAGGAAGTGATGATGCCGGAGGACGGCACGCCGGCCAGGTCCCAACAGCTGTCGGCGCTCTCCGCGGTGAGCCACGAACTACTCACCGACGACGAGATGGGCGAGTATCTGGACGAACTAGAGGCCTCGGACTTATCCGACGAGCAGGCCGCCGTCGTTCGCGAGGTCCGACGCGAGTACGACCGCGCGACGCAGGTGTCGACGGAACTGGTCGAGGAGATATCCCGAACCACCTCCGAAGCGCTGCCGAAGTGGGAGAAAGCGAAAGAAGAGGACGATTTCTCGGTCTTCGCGCCGGTCCTAGAGGACCTCGTCGAACTCAAGCGCGAGTACGCCGAGCAGATCGACCCGGACGCGGACCCGTACGCCGTCCTGTTCGCGGAGTACGAGCCGTATCTCGACCTCGAAACGGCCGAGGAGACGCTGACGCGCCTGCGAGAGGAGCTCGTCCCGCTGATCGACGATATCCGCGAATCTGACGCCGACCTCGCGTTCGACGCGTTCGACGGCGAGTTCGACGTCGACACGCAGGAGGAACTGGCCCGCGACGTGCTCGACACGCTCGGCTACGACTGGGACCGCGGCCGCCTCGACACGGCACCGCACCCGTTCTCGACCGGAACCCAGTACGACGCCCGCGTCACGACGCGGTTCGACGAGTCCGACGCGCTCGGCGCGCTGACGAGTACGGTCCACGAATTCGGCCACGCCACTTACACGCTCGGCCTGCCCGACGAGGACTACGCCACGCCGCTGGGCGAGTCCCGTGACCTCACCGTTCACGAGTCCCAGTCGCGCCTCTGGGAGAACCACGTCGGGCGCTCCGAAGCGTTCTGGGAGCGGTTCCTCCCGGTGATGAAAGAGCGGTTCCCGCAGATAGACGACGTTACGCCGCAGGAGGCCTGCGAGGCCGCAAACGAGGTGTACGAGGACAACCTCATTCGCGTCGAAGCGGACGAGTTGACGTACCACATGCACATCGTCATCCGCTTCGAAATAGAGCGCGAACTGATCGAGGGCGAACTTGACGTCGAGGACGTCCCCGAGGTCTGGAACGATAAGTACGAGCAGTACCTCGGTATCCGCCCGGAGACGGACGCCGAGGGCTGTCTGCAGGACATCCACTGGAGCCATGGGAGCTTCGGCTACTTCCCGACCTATTCGCTCGGGAGCGTCCTCGCGGCGCAACTGTACGCCAACGCCGAGGACGACATCGACGACTTGGTGGGGAAGATCCGCGAGGGCGAGTTCGGTCCGCTCCACGACTGGCTGACCGAGAACGTCCACCGACACGGCAGTCGGTACACGACGCCGGACCTGATCGAGGCGGCGACGGGCGAGGGCTTCACCGCCGACTACTTCCTCGACTACGTCACCGAGAAGTACACCGACCTGTACGAACTGGAGTAACGACGCGCAGCGTCGGCCGTCTTCGGTTTGGACTGTGAGACGGGGAAGGGACTATTCTCGGCACGAACTGAGAGATGGAGTATGGATTCTTCCCGGTATGAACTGAGAGAGGTGTATGAGTGTTCCCGGTGTCTTCCGCCGGGAGACCGCATCGGCACCGCCGAGAAGCGGCGACGGCGGTGACTTTTCACGAATGTGTCAGGGAATACCGCCATACGGGACGGAGCATCTGTACGGCCCCTGTCGGTTTGTGAACGTGGAAAACGGCGCATAACAAACATCTATAGCGGTGTTACGGGGTGTATGGGAGCGAACGAAGTCCGCACAACGATTCAGGTATGGTCCATTCGAGCCAAGGTAGCGCTGTTGCTTCTGGCGAGCTTTCTCGGTCTCTCGCTCGTCGGGATCGCAGTCGGTAGCACCTGGGGAAAGGCCCGCTCGGTGTCGAGTGCGAGCGCGCTCGTCCCCGGTGGGAGTGAAGGACTGCAGTACGTGCTCCTGCCGGAATTCGGACTGGCGTTTCTCGGCGCTGCCCTCTGGTGTCTCGTCTGGATCGAGATTCCCCGGAAGTTCTGATTAGTAGCGCTTGCAACTGTTTACACATCCGATCGCACGCCGTCGTGCGATTGAACGTGTGATGACTTGCAAGCGCTACTATACTGTCGGACGGAGGCCGCCGAAGCATGTCGCCACCTCGGAGACGGATCTCCTCGCGGAGTTCCGACCGACAGTGAGAGTCCGGCCCGTCGCGGCGGACGGTTTAACGGGGCTCGTTCCCAACGCACCGGTATGAACGTCGTCACGCTCCTCCCCTCGGCCACCGAGATAGCGTACGCACTCGGCGTCGATCCGGTCGGCGTCTCGCACGAGTGCGACCACCCGCCTGCGGCCGCTGAGAAGCCGTCGATGAACCGCTCGCGGGTGGACCCGGAGGCGAGCAGCGAGGAGATAAACGAGCAGGTCGTCGCGGCCGAGAACGACCACGGCGGCGTCTACGAGATAGATGTCGACGCGCTGGACGCCGTGGACCCGGACCTGGTCGTCACACAGGGGATCTGCGACGTCTGCGCCGTCGACGAGATACTCGTCGAACGCGCCGTCGAAGCCATCGACGCGAACCCCGAGATACTGACGAGCGACCCCCACAGTCTGGCGGACCTGTACGACGACGTTCGCAGGATCGGCGCGGCGACGGACCGGGCGAACCGCGCCGCGGCGCTCGTCGACGAACTGCGAGAACGCGTCGAGTCCGTCGAGACACGCGCGGAGGCGGCAGAGTCGATGCCCGCCGTCGCTGTGCTCGACTGGATGGACCCGGTGATGGTGGCCGGCCACTGGGTCCCCGAACTGGTCGATATCGCGGGCGGCGACTACGAGATGGCTGACCCCGGCGACCGCTCGCGACCCCGCGAGTTCGCCGCGGTGTGCGAGTACGATCCGGATGTACTCGTGGCCGCGCCCTGCGGGTTCGACCTCGACCAGACGGCGGAGAACGCCGAAGAACTCGCGGAGCGGGACGCGTGGAGCGACCTGACGGCGGTTCGAGACGGGCGGACGTACGCGATGGACGGGCACAACTACTTGAACCGTCCGGGACCGCGACTGGTCGATTCGCTGGAGCACCTCGCCGGTCTGATCCACCCCGACCTGTTCGACGCGCCCCCGGCGAACGTCGCGACAGCGTTCCCGGCGACGGCGGCGACGCAGCGATGAGTGACGACGGGGCGGAAAGCGGCGACGCGAGCGCCGACCTCGTCTTCTCGGGCGACGCCTACGACGCCGTCCTCGACCACGCCCGCGACGGCGCGCCCGAGGAGGTCTGCGGCGTGCTTGGCGGAACCGGAGGCGGCGAGGAAGGCGGGAGGAGCGCCGCGGACGGCCCCCGGCGCGTCGAAACCGCGCTGCCGGTCGAGAACGTCGCCGAGATGCGTCGAACGCGGTACGAACTGGACCCGGCGGAACAACTGGACCGCATCGAGGCGATAGAGGCAGACGGCGGGGACGTAGTCGGCTTCTACCACTCCCATCCGAAAGGGCCGTCGGAACCGTCGCCGACCGACCGTGCGGAGGCGACCTGGCCCGGCGCGTCCTACGTCGTCGTCGACCTGCGTGACGAGCGCGTCGGGGCGTGGCGCTGGACCGGCGAAGAGTTCAGGCGGGAAGCGGTTCACGTTGAGCGCGACTGAAGCGTTTACCTCCGGAAATCGGCGGTAGCTGTAACTACCATCGCTTACGGGGCTGACCCTCGTAGTCCCGGGCATGACCGTCCCGCTGCAGTTCGGAGTCGAACTCACGACGCGAACGATAACGATCGGCGGGAGCGGGGCCATCGTCGTTCTCATCGCCCTCTCGGCCTTTTTCTCCTCTTCGGAGATCGCCATGTTCTCGCTGGCGGACCACAAGGTCGAGGCGATGGTCGCCGATGACCGCCCCGGGGCCGCGCTGGTCAGCGATCTCAAGGCCGACCCGCACCGATTGCTCGTGACGATCCTCGTCGGCAACAACGTAGTCAACATCGCGATGGCCTCCATCTCGACGACGGTCCTCGCGCTCCACTTCACGCCGGCCGAGTCGGTCCTGGTATCCACGTTCGGGATCACCGCGCTCGTGCTGCTGTTCGGCGAGAGCGCGCCGAAGTCCTACGCCGTCGAACACACAGAATCGTGGGCTCGCCGGATCGCGCGTCCGCTGCAGTTGTCCCAGTACCTGATGTATCCGCTGGTCGTCCTCTTCGACTACCTCACCCGGATCGTGAATCGGCTAACCGGCTCCACGGCCGCGATCGAGACCCCGTACATCACCCGCACCGAACTCCAACAACTGATCGAAACCGGAGAGCGAGAGGGCGTCATCGAGGAGCAAGAGCGCGAGCTACTGCTCGGGATATTCCAGTTCAGGAACCGCATCGCGAAGGAGGTGATGCGGTCCAGGCTGGACGTGACCGCCGTCGAGGCCGGCGCGACCGTCGCCGAAGCGATCGACATCTGTATCGACGAGGGACACGACAGGCTCCCGGTGTACGAGGAGACGCTCGACACCGTCGTCGGCGTCGTCGAACTGCCCGATCTCGTGCGCGCTGGGCGGGACGGGACGACGACCGTAACCGTCGACCTCGCCGAACCGGTACTCCACATCCCCGAGACGAAAGACGTCGACGAGCTACTGATCGAGATGCGCGAAGCGCATCGGAATCTAGCGATCGTGGTCGACGAGTTCGGGACGACTCAGGGGCTCGTCACGCTTGAAGACATCGTCGAGGAGATAGTCGGCGACATCCTGGAGGAGACGGAGCGCCCGGCGATCGAGGAACTCGACGAGCGGACCGTACGCGTCCGCGGAGACCTCAACGTCCACGAACTGAACGAGGAACTCGGCGTTTCGGTCCCGGAGGGCGAAGAGTTCGAAACCGTCGCGGGCTTCGTCTACGACCGTCTCGGCCGCGTCCCCGACGAAGGCGACGCGGTCGAACACGACGGGACCCGCATCGAGGTCGAGCGGATGGACGGCACCCGGGTTCGAGTTCTGCAGGTGACGAAACCGGAGACAGAGGTATCGGCGGCCGACGAGCCGCCGGAAGAGCGGTGAGCTCGGGTCCGGATCAGTCCGCCGAAATAGAGCAGGTCTCGGCGTACTCCACGTCGCGAACGGATTCGATGGCGGGGTCGCTCCCGCAGACGGGACAGTCGGGGTTCTTGCGGAGCGGCACCTCCTCGAACGACATGTCCATCGCGTCGTACATCAAAACACGTCCGTCCAGCGTCTCGCCGATTCCCATGACGAGTTTGACCATCTCGGTCGCCTGGATGCAGCCGACTGTGCCAGGGAGAACGCCGAGAACGCCCGTGGAGGCGCAGTCAGGAACCGTCCCTTCCTCAGGCGCTTCGGGGAACAGACAGCGGTAGCACGGCGAGTCGTCGTCGCCGGGGAACGTCGTCACCTGTCCCTCGAACCGGAAGATAGCGCCGTGGGAAAACGGGACGCCCGTGAGCGTGCAGTAGTCGTTGACGAGATAGCGCGTCTGGAAGTTGTCGCTCGCGTCGACCACGTAGTCGTAGCCGTCGACGAGATCCGCGACGGTGTCGCTGGTGACGCGCGTCTCGTGGGCGACAGCGTCGACGTCCGGGTTCAGTTGGGTGACGTAGTCGACTGCGCTGTCGACTTTCGGGCGGCCGACATCGTCGTCGCCGTGGATTATCTGTCGCTGGAGGTTGCTCCGCTCGACGGCGTCGTCGTCGGCAATGCCCAACTGACCGACGCCCGCCGCCGCGAGATACTGGACGACCGGCGAGCCGAGTCCGCCAGCCCCGACGACGAGGACGGACGCGTCGAGGAGGCGCTTCTGGCACTCCGGCCCGACTTCGTCCATGATGATGTGCCGGGAGTAGCGGTCGAGCTGCGTCGCGTCCAGATTCAGATCGGTCATGTCCGACGGTTGCGGGCCTGCGGGCTTAAACCGTCCGCCAGAACGGGTCGACGAAGGAGTAGCGCCCGAACCCGGCCGCGCCCCGATAGACGTTTAGCGCGACGAGGCCTAGAAACGCGCGATGGTCGAGGAGATCACGCCGGACGAACTGGCAGCGAAACTGGACACCGACGGGAGCGTGTCGGTCGTCGACATCCGCCCGGAAGCGGCGTTCGAAGCGGGACACATTCCGGGCGCGGAGAACGTTCCGTTCCCCGAGTTCACGGCGGCCGTCGAGGGGCGCGACTGGGGCGAAGACATCGTGATCGCCTGTCCGATCGGCGAGAGTTCGGTGCAGGCGGGCCGTTTGCTGGAGTCCCACGAGGCCGTCGGCCCCGACACCACGGTGGCGTCGCTCGCCGGCGGCTACGAGGCGTGGAATGACGAACTGGAAAGCGCGGGCGGAAACGACGAACGACCGTGACGACCTACGACGGTCTGGCCGACCCGCTCACCTGCGCCGAATGCGGAGAGACGATAGAACGCGGCTACGCATCCGCGGCCGACGGCGAACTCCGGCGGGAGACCGCGGTCTGTGAAACGTGCGGGTGGGGCACCGTCGGCCATATGGGGTGTGCGCCGACGCTCGCCGACTTCGACGGCGGAGACGCCCTCGTCCGCGTCGAGGACGGTCCGGGCGACTACGCGCTCGGCAACGTCAAAGAGTGACGCGACGCCGGGAAACCGGTCCCGTTCGCATCGCGGGACGGGGGTGACACTCCCACAATCAGTTGTTCGTTCTCGCGTCCCGGCAAGGTCTGTCGGACCCTCACGATTTATATGCGTGGTGTGCCATACCTTACCGTGTATGGCTTCCGCACCCGACACCGGCGATGACGATGTTTTCGACCAGTTCCTCTCGCAGCGCGGCCACGAGACAGAGCGAGTAGACTGGGAGACGGAGTATAACAAAAAGCAGTGTCCGGAGTGCGGCGGGATACACGACTCTTCCGCGACGGAGTGTACCGTTTGCGGATGGGGCCCGTCGGAGTGAACCGGCGGAACGCGACTCGATTTTTTCTCGGTCCAGTGTGCTGTCAGCCGTGAGTCAGTATGGTCCCGTCCGAGCAGCGGGACGGCCGGTTCTCGGGCCGAGTAACGTACCAGCGACCGGGGAGTACCCATCCGTCGACAGAATTATAAGAGATTATTTCCTCAGGTAGCGGTGGAGAGAGAAATGCCGGAATGTCAGAACTGCGGCGCGTTTGTCACGGAAGCGTACGCTCGAGTATTTACGCCACGTGGCGTCGACGACCCGCGCGTCTGTCCGGACTGTAAAGACAAGATACGGGACGGGAGTGACGTGCGCGATGCCCGGTCCCCCCGGAACAACTGATATCGCTGGTTTTACGCGGTTCTATGGCCGATCAGCGGTCCGAAGGCGAACCCACGACCCTTATAGTCGTTGGGGGCCTGGAATGTGACAATGACTCAGTCCGACACGGCCGTAACCCGGCTGTTCGGTGGTCCGGGGAGCGGGAAGACGACGGCCCTCCTCGACCGTGTCGAGGGAATCCTAGAGGACGACGACGTCGAGATGCGGGACGTCCTCGTCGTCTCCTACACGCGGGCCGCCGCCGCCGAGGTGCGCGAACGCCTGGCCGAACGACTCGACGAGAACCCCCGATCACTGAAGGGGAACGTCTGTACGATGCACGCGAAAGCGTACGAGTTGCTCAACCTTTCGCGGAGCGATGTCGTGGGCGAGTCCGACAAGGAGGAGTTCTGTGAAGAGTTCGGGGTCGAGTTCGAGGACGAGTACGGCGGCGCGGGCCGTCGTACCGCCCGGTCGACGACCATCGGCAACAAGATAATCGCCACGAGCCAGTGGCTCCAGCGGACCAACCGCGAGGTGGCCGACTGGTACGACGTCCCGTTCCAGTGGGACGACGAGACGGTCCGACTGCCGCCGGAGGTCGACGAGCGCTCCCAGGAAGGAAACAAGTACACCCCCACCTGGCCGAGCGACGACGACCGCATCGACGTCCCCGAGACGATCCGCGGTTGGCGCTCCTACAAGGGCGAAAACGACCTCGTCGGCTTCGCCGACATGCTAGAGCGCGTAGAACAGCGCTCGCTGCAACCGAATGTCGAATATCTCGTCATCGACGAGTTCCAGGACATCACACAGCTCCAGTACAGGGTGTACGAGGAGTGGAAGCCCCATCTCGAACGAGTGCTG
This sequence comes from Halostella sp. PRR32, assembly GCF_034808085.1. Lineage (NCBI taxonomy): Archaea > Methanobacteriati > Methanobacteriota > Halobacteria > Halobacteriales > Natronoarchaeaceae > Halostella > Halostella sp. PRR32. The sequence continues at coordinate 194,140 of NZ_JAXHGL010000003.1, read as the reverse complement.
ATCGCCGGTGACGACGACCAGGTCGTCTACGCCTGGCAGGGCGCGGACCCGCAGCTCCTGCTCGAAGAGAACGGTGAGGACGTTATCCTCGACACGTCCTACCGCCTCCCGTCTAAGATCCTCCACACGGTCCAACAGGAGATAGAACACATCGACCAGCGCCAGGAGAAGAACCTGTCGCCGCGAACCGAGGGCGGCGTCGTCGAGGCCGTCGAGAGCCCGTCGATGCTCGACCTCGTCCGGAACGTGCGCCAGACGATAAACACCGACGACGGCTCGCTCATGCTCCTGTTCCGGGCGCGCTACCAGATGTTCCGGTTCATCGACGAGTTCATCACCGAGGGCGTCCCGTTCCAATGTCTCACCGACCAGCGGATGTGGACCGACCGCCTCGACCAGTACGTCACCGCCGTCCAGCGGATCGACGAGGGGAAAGACGTGACGGGACTGCAGGCGCGTCGTCTCGCTGACATGCTTCAGGACTCGGCGTTCGGCACCAAGGACCGCGACGACCTGTTCGACCACATCGACGAGCGGGAGGAAGCCGCCGAGGTAGACGACCTCACCGAGATCACTATCGACTCAGCGGTCGTAAGCGACCACGTCCCGTTCATGCCCGGCCCCGCGTCGGCGTCCGACATGGTCCGGAAGGTCACGAGCTTCCAGAAAAAGAGCATGAAAGCGTACTTCGCGTCCGGTCAGTACGAGGACATGGACCGCGACCGGATCCGCGTCGGCACCATTCACAGCGCGAAGGGTCGCGAGGCCGACCACGTGTTCGTGGGGACCGACCTGACGGAGAAGGTCGTCGAGCAGATGGCCGCGACTGTCGACGACCCGTCCGACATCGACGGCTGCGACGTGTTCACCAAGACGACCAGCCCCGTGCCGACGCTGACCGACAACGAGCGCCGCGTCTTCTACGTCGGGATGAGTCGGGCACGGGAACGGCTCGTCCTCCTCGAGAACCTCGTCGACGGCGCGCCGACGCTCCCCATCGACGTCCTGCTACACAACGAGCCGATCGAGACAGACATCGAGAAGCTCATCGACGAAGCCAAAGAGCCCATCGAGGCGAAGTAGGCGGCGATGGCGGCGCTTTCGACCGCGTTCCTGTCTGGCGCTCTCGCGGAGCGCGATGCGGACGCCTTTCTCCACGCCGGCCACACCGCCGAGCCGGCGCTTCGCTACTGTGCGGGTCCATTGCCGGACGGCGAGGCGGCGTTCGTCTACGCCGACGGACAGGCGACGCTCTGCGTCTCGCCGGCGCTCGACGCTGCGGCGAGGTCGACCGTCCGGACTGAGGACTCGGCGGCGGCTGTCCGCGTCAACGATGCTCCAGTGGGCGAACAGGCCGTCGCCGTTCTCGACGAATGCGGCGTCACGGGGCCGGTGCTGACGCCGCGCAACGTCCCGCACGACGCAGCGCTGTACGCCGAGAACGCGGGCTACGACGTGGCGTCGACGGATGCCGTCGCCCGCGCACGCGGGACGAAAGACGCCGCGGAACGCGAGCGAACGGCCGCGGCTCAGGCGGCCGCCGTCGCTGGCGTCGAGCGCGCCCGCGAACTGTTGCGGACTGCAACCGTCGCCGATGGACGGCTGTGGCGCGACGGCAGTGACGAACCGGTGACCACCCGAACGCTCCGGGAGGCCATCGACGCCGCGGTCCGCTCGAACGGCGCGTGCCCGGGCGTCGAGTCGCGGGTGGTGCTCGGGCCCGAGGCCGGCGACCCGGGCGACCGTATCGAACCCGGCGAGACAGTCGTCGTCCGCGTCGCGCCGCGGGAACCGGGCGGCTACTACGGAGCGCTCGCCCGGACGTTCGTCGTCGAGGGCGAAGGCGGGTGGGAGCGCCGAGCACAACTCGCCGTCGAACGAGCGCTCGACTCGGCGCTGCGCGAACTGGAGGCCGGCGTCCCGGCGTCGACGATACGCGAGGAAGTGATGGTCGAATGCGGCGCGTACGGCTTCGACGACGACGCGCTCCCCGAAACGGCGGGCCACGGCGTCGGTCTCGCTCCGCGGGAGCGGCCGGACCTGCGAAGCGACGACCCGCTTCCGGCCGGCACGGTGCTCGCGATATCGCCCGCCGTAACGGACCCCGACGGCGGTGAAGTCGCGCTGACGGATCTCGTCGCCGTCACCGAAGACGGGTACGAGTCGCTGGCGACGACTGAGCGGTCGCTCCGACCCTGAAACCGCCGCGACGCGTCGTCGCGGTCGGTCCTAGGGGTGTCGTAACTGTTACCGGCGTTCGCCGACCCCCGCGTCGGCGAGCGACCGAACTGCAACAGTCCCTTTCAGGCGACCATCCGTCGCTCGTCCTCGACGACGACGCCCTGGCTGACGCGTTCGAGACGGACCTCCTCGGGTAAGTCCGACGGGGAGACCGGCGCGAGACGGAGCAGCGTCTCGGAGTCGGTCTCGACCCACTCGACGCCGGACTCGCTGTCCCAGCAGCAGGGTGTCCACTTGCCGGACTCGAATCGCTGCCAGATCTGGGTCCCGGTCCAGAACTCCCCGGTCGAGGAGCGGTAGATAGTCTCCTTCATGCCTTACCTAAACAGTCGGGGTGAACTATTAATGGATTCTGGCCGTTCGGCCGCAGTAGCGGTGAGGCCGAACCCAGCTATTCGTCCTCGTCTTTCGCCACCGCGCCGACCGCCTTCTCGGCCGCTTTGCCCGTGAGATCGCCGGGCGTCGTCAGGTACTCCTCGGCGAGCACCATCAGGACCGCGATCGCGAGAAAGCCAGCGCCGAAGAGCGTCCGCCCCGAAAACAGGAAGTCGGCCCCGACGTACGCGATGGGGATAGCGAAAAGGAGAGTCGCCCCGAGCTGTAGCGTGTCGATGATACCGCGGCTCATACTGACGAGGTAGCGCGCCGGGGAAGAAAAGTCCGTCCGTCCGAGTCGAGAGGGTTTTGCCCCGCCGGCCCCGACAGTCGGGCATGTTCACCGGTATCGTCGAGGAGACGGGCGAGGTGGTCGCCGCGGAGAGCGCGGAGGGCGGTCTGCGACTCCGGATCGCCAGCGGGTTCGACGAGTTAGAGCACGGCCAGAGCATCAGCGTCAGCGGCGCGTGTCTCACCGTCGAGGAGTTCGGCGACGGCGAGGACGGCCAGTGGTTCGACGTGTTCCTAGCGGAGGAGACGCGGGCGAAGACGTACCTTGGCGAGGTGACGGTCGGCGACAGGGTCAACCTCGAACGGGCGTTGCGGGCCGACGACCGCCTCGACGGTCACTTCGTGCAGGGCCACGTCGACGCGACGACGGAGGTGGTCGACGTGCTCGCCGTCGGCGACGACTGGGAGTTCGAGTTCGCGCTGCCCCCCGGCCAGGCGCAGTACGTCGTCGACAAGGGCTCGGTTTCGCTCGACGGGATCAGTCTGACGGTGGCCGACCGCGGCGAGGAGACGTTCACGGTCGCGATAATCCCGACCACCTACGAGGAGACGACGCTCTCGGAGAAGGAACCGGGCGACCCCGTCCACGTCGAGGTGGACGTGATAGCGAAATACGCCGAGCAGTTAGTCGACGGGTACTGATACTGACGGACGGAAGTCAGTGAAGAAGTTCGCGGGGACGTTCCCGCGAAATATCTGAAACAGGGACGTCCGACAGTATGACTCGCGACGCGCCTCCGCCGTCGAGTTCGTCGCCGTCAGAGGGATTGATGTATCTGTTTCCCGGAGTTCGCCGATCCCGCGACGGTAAACGACCGAGTTGAAAGGAAACAGTCCCTATCACTCCCGCGGCGGGCTGTCGAACTCCGTGCGCTCCGGCGGCGCGTCGGCGTCGTGCGTGTCGCCGGCTCCGACCGACTCGTAGATGGAGCGATAGCGGCCGATCTTCCGGTAGAGGTAGAACCCGGCGGCGGCGACGTAGAAAGCGATGTAGCCGACGAACGACGCGCCGAGCGAGAGCTGTGTCGAGTTAGCGATGAGCGGCGGCACGACCCCGACGGTGACGTTGTACGTGCCGTGGACGAACGCCGCGATGAGCAGGCCTTTGACGACGATGGGTCCGGCGTCCGCCCGGTTGAACTTCGCCAGACCGAGATAGTAACCGGCGATGCTCGAGTACACGACGTGGCCCGGACCCGCGAGCGCTCGGACGAACGCGATGCTGAACACGCCGCCGTCCGCTTCCATGAACCGCGTGATGTACAGCGCGTTCTCGATGGTTGCGAAGCCGAGACCGGCGACGGCACCGTAGACGGCACCGTCGACGACGGAGTCGAAGCGACTGCTCCGGAAGGCGTGCAGACGGACCGCAAGCAGTTTGACCGTCTCCTCTATCGGCCCGACGACGAGGTAGAAAAAGAGGACCGAACCGAGGCCGACACCGAAGGCACCGAAATCGAGCGCCTGTAATCCGCTCCCGAAGTCGTTGAGAACCCCGGCGAACCCGGCGAACAGGACGGCGAGAACGAACGTGACGACCAGCAGGTCGAGCGGTTCGCCGCTGGTCACGTCGGCCCGCCAGAAGTACGCCGCAAGCAGCAACGCGGGGATGGCCGACAGCACGACGAACGCGCCGACGACGGGGTCGAGAATGGCCCCGAGACTGCCGAGGGCGAACAACGCGGCGAGAATGACGACCCCGAGGAGGATGAGCACCCAGCGCAGTATCGGACGGAGGCTCCCGTAGATGCCGACAGCGAGTCGGTCTACGAGCGTTCGCGGCTCCCAACTCGTGACATCGTACAGGTCACGCGAGTTGTCCGACGCGCGATCGACCGGATCGCGACCTGGTGGCATGTCTCCTATTCAGTCGGCACTTCGGGTAACGTTTTGGCTCCCCACCCCTGCTCCAGCATGTATGTGATTATATAACATGGATTGTTTTAGGGTCGACCTTAACAGTGAGGACGAGTCTGTTCAGGTAACAATGTACAATACCAGCCGAGGCATCCTTTACGCATCCCTCCCGACAGCAGACGAGAACGTAGACGAAGCGACAGGCGAAACGGTCGAGACAACCGAGGAAGTGACCGCGGACACGGAAGCGAAAGACGCCACCGTGACCGAAGCGAGCGCGAACTGGACGGGCCGGTTAGCCGCTGACGACTGAGAGAGTTATCGTAGTCCCTGATACGACCAACTGTGCAATGACTTTCAGTGACTACTGTAGTTGTACCTTTGCCGGCGTTCGCCGGCGCGGGGTCGGCGGCCTACCGATCTGAAGGGCAACACCCTCTGAGACCGACTCTCCGGCGTTTTCTGCCGTCGACCGACGGTTCGGAGTTCCGGACCGTTCAAATCCCTGGCCTGCGAAGCGCCCGGTATGCACTTCGACCAGCGCACGCAGCGGGCGCTCCGCGAGGCCGGCCTCGACGCTGACGGTATCGAGGCCGCTTCCGACGCGGTCGTTTCGGCTACCGAGGAGACCGCCGATGACCTCGTCGAGTTCTTCGACGGCCGCGATATCGTGTACTCGGATATGGACATGGCCCACGCCGCGAGCGACTATCCGGAACACGCAGTGGAGTATCTCGACCTGACGACCCACGCCGACGAGATGCGGGGCTGGCTCCGCTTCGACACGTGGGGCGCGTACGTCGAGGACGGCCGCGTACTGGACGACGACCTGGTCGAACTGACGCTGGGGCCGACTATCCACGACCGGGTGCTGTTCGCCGACACCCGCGAGCGGTTGGAATGACGGGCGTTCGCGTCCGCGGCATCTACACGACCGCGCTGACCGAGCGACTGCGGGGCGAGTTCGACGTGGTGCAGGCGTCTCCGCCCATCCGCCGGCGGTTCGACGCCGAGTTCGACGCCGCGCCCGCGGACGTCCGCGTCGACACCACGGACGACCGACAGGGCGTCGGGGTCTCCGGCGGCCCCGCTGCCGTCGACGCGGTGGTCGAGACGCTGAGCGATATCGGCCGCGACGCCTTCGTCTGGGACGAGACGGCGGCGCTGGGTGCCGTGTTCGACGGCGTGATAACGGAGACGCTCGGCAGCGGCGCGGTCGTCGACCTCGACGGCGACCGGGAAGGGTTTCTCCCCTACTCGGCCGTCGACGGGTACGCCGACGACGGCGACCGCATCCGCGTGCAGGTCCGCGACCCCGCGCCGCCGTGGGGCGACGACCGCCCGGAACTCGGCACGGGCCTTGAATTCCCGGGCGGTCTAGTGACGCTCTCGCGGGAGCGAGACGGTGTGACCGCTGACGCGTCGGGCGAGCGGGCGACCGAACTCGTTCGCACGACGGAGATCCTCCCCGCCGACCCCCCGGACGGTTGGGGGGTTCGCTGGCAGCGAGCGGCGGCCGACGCGGAGATGGACGTGCTGGGCGACGCGCTCAGCGAAGCGGCCGACAGCGCGGCGGCGGTAGAGAGCGACGTGGCCGACGCGCCGTCACCGGAGGAGGCCGCCCCCGAACGGGTCGCCGCACCGTACGCGACGCGGTGGTGCTGGTTCGGCCGGGAGTGTCGGTTCGGACTCGACGACGAGCGCCGCGCCGTCGAGACGACGATGCCCGGCCACCACCGGACGAAGGCCGCCCACCGCGCGGCGAGTTCCGCGGTCGATTTCGTCGAGAGCGTCGTCGAAGACGGCGACTTAGACGGCCGCGAGTTCCCCTTCGAGGCGGTGACGGAACAGTACGGGCCGCAACAGGGCGACGAGATCGCGCTGGTCCACGGCAAGCCGGACGGCCGCTGTTACACGCTCGGCCGGGGCGACGTGACCGAGTACGACCCGGACGGGAAGATCACCCTCCGGCGGACGATCCGCGGAAGCGGCACGTACGACGCGCTGGGGACGAAACGCGAACGCGGCGACGCCGCCATCACCAAGATAACGGAGGGGAAGTGGTGGTATCCCACCGCGTACCGCGGCGAGGACGGCGAGCGCAAAGGAACGTACGTCAACGTCTGTACGCCCGTCGAGGTGTTTCCCGACGCCGTCCGATACGTCGACCTACACGTCGACGTGATACAGCGGCCGGACGGAACGGTCGAACGCGTCGACGAGGACGAACTCGACGCGGCGGTCGACGCCGGCCACGTCTCCGAGGCGCTGGCCGAGAAGGCGAGAACGGTCGCGAAAGCCGTCGAGAACGCGCTGTAGGCGGAGCTAGAGGTGGTCCTTTCCGGGGTTCGAGGAGCCCCAGTCGCCGCGGCCGCCCTCTGTGCGGTCGATACCCATGATGCTCTCGGCCTGGTCGACGCCGAGGTTCTCGCCGCCCTCCGGCACGCGGATGGTGACCTCATCGACCTCCGGCCATTTGAGCAGGTCCGCCTCGATGTTGCCGGCGGTTATCTCGCTGACGTCACAGCCGGAACAGCCGCCGCCGAGTTCGACGATCACCTCTCCCGTTTCGGGGTCGGCTTTCCTGACCGAACTCGTTCCGCCGTGCATCTGGATGATCGGCATCTGCTGTACGAGCCACGTCTCGACGCGCTCCGCGAGCGGTTCGTCGGAGTCGGGGTCCTCGGGTGAGCCGATGGTCATTACGCGGGGCTAGGCGCTCCAGGTACGGAAGGGTTTGGGTTCGGCCGGGAGACCCGGTTTAACTATCGTTATCGTTACCGCGGTACCGGAGTGCACCCAGGCCGAGACCCGCAAGCGCGGCACCGACGCCGAACCCGGGGAGACTGCCGCCGTCGCTGTCGTCACCGTCGTCGTTTTCGCCGTCGGTCTCCGCGGTCGTCCCGCCGCCGTCGGTTTCGGTTCCGTCGTCCGTCACGGTCGTCGTCTGCGTCGTGGTTGTGGACGTGGTCGAACTCGAACTGTCGCCCGGCAGCGCCGGACGGTTCTCCTGTTCACCCGCCTCGTCGGGGAAGGTAAACAGCGCCGCAGGCTCCGTGTCGTTGAGGCCCGTCCCGAGACTGGTGGCGACGTAGAAGTCGTCCTGAACCGCACACTGTGCGGTCCAGATGCTCGTTTCCTCGGGCTGACGCCACCACGATAACCGCTCGGGGTTCGACGGGTCGCTCACGTCGAACACCTTGACGCCGTCCTGATACCAGGAGGTGTAGAGTCGGTCGCCGACCCAGTCGAAGTTGTGCGACGTCGTCCACGTACCGCCGTCGTAGGCGTTGTTTTCCGCGACGTTGGGCTCGATCGCGCCGATCTCTTCGGGCGAGGAGGGGTCGGATACGTCCCAGAAGTGGATCCCGCCCGGGCCGCCGGAACCGGAGTTTCCAGCGTCCCACGCCTCTTTTCCGACGGCGACGACGCTGCCGTCCTCGTTGGGCTGAACGTAGTGGGAGTTGCCCGGCGGTTCGAGGCCCGCGGACGGCGATCCCGCGCCTGTCACCTCGTCCTTCGAGTGGTCGCCGAAGCGAGTGACCAGTTCGGGGTTCGACGGGTCGCTCACGTCGACGATCCAGGTTCCGGTGTCCCAGAGCGCCACGTACGCGAGGTCGTCTTGCACGTACAGGTCGTGGGTCTGTCGGCGACTGAACGGCACTTCGCCCCACTGCTCGTCGTCGTCGAGTACCGACCAGCGCCCGACCTCTTCCATCGTTTCGAGGTCGACGATGACGACGGGGTTCGCTTCCCCGTCGAGTGCGCCGAGGTACGCGTACCCGTCTTTGACGTAACAGTTGTGGATAGCCGCGCGGATCGGGAAGAAGCCGATCCGCTCCGGTTCGGACGGCGTGCTCACGTCGTAGCCGAGAACGCCGGTGCTACCGGCCTGGCTCGCGACCACCAGATGGTCGCCGTCCTGTTTCACGTCGTAAATCCGACCGAGCGGGTTCGACGCGTTTTCGGGAACGAGTTCGCGTTCAGTGACCAGAGGCTCTGGGTTCGCCGGGTCAGAAACGTCGAAAACCGCGTATCCGTCGGTCAGCGCGACGTACGCGGTCGTCCCTTCGTCGTCGACGACGACTTCCTTCGCGTGCGGGATATCGTATCTGCCGAGGGGGGAGTAACCATCGCTCTCCTGTCCTGCGGCGACACCGCCGATAACGGGGAGAGAGAGGGCAGCACCGCTTGCTTTGAGTACATCTCTACGGAGTGGCCGCGGAGTACGGGGGCGCTCCATACGTCTACTCCTAGCGGACGGGAAATAAAACCAAGCGATACCGACCAATCACTTTTTTGCGACCAGAGCGAAACCGACGCCTCAGTTACGCATTCGGCCCCGGTCGCCGGTACCCCGGGTCAACGCGCTCGCGAGCGCGCCCCTGACGACAACGTCGTCACCGAGCGTCGTCAGTTCGATCTCGGGCAGGTTGGTAAACACCATGTCGTCGAGCCGCTGGCGAACGGGGTCGAGAACGAGTTCCTCGTTGTTGAGGGCAACGGCACCGCCGACGTAGATGACGAGCGGAGCGTACGCGTGGATGATGTTAGCGATGCCCATTGCGTTCCAGTGGGCGACCTGGTCGATGACGTGGTCCGCGAACTCGTCCTCGCCGGCGTGGGCGAACACATCCGCGGCGTCGAACTCGGCGTCGTCGAGCGGAAGCGCGGTGTCGACGGGGTCCTCGTCGTGCAGGAACTCGGCGTACCGGGGGATGTTGTTGCCTGAACAGTAGGCCTCCCAGTGGCCGTCCTTGCCGCACCCGCAGGTCAGCAGTTCCTGCGGGTCGATGACCATGTGTCCGACCTCGCCGGCGTTGCCGTCCCACCCCGAGAGAACGTTCCCGTCGACGGTAACGCCCGCGCCGATGCCGCTGGAGATGGTCAGATACACCATGTCGTCGGGGTTACGTTCGCTGTGGAACCGCTCGCCGATGACGCCGGCGTTGGTGTCGTTGTGGAGGTACACCTCGTCGCTGTCGACGAGTTTCTCGACCGGCCCCGTCAGCGGAACCCGGTCGATCGAATCCGGCAAGTTCGCCGGGTTCTCGACCGCCCCTTCCGCGAGGTCGAGCGGACCGATCGAGCCGATACCTACCGCCCCGATACTCGTCGCGTCTATCCCCCCGTCCTCGCAGGCCGCACGAAGGGCCGACAGCACGGCCTCGGTGACCGCGATACCGGTCGGCCCGCGCGGGGTTGACTGTCGGTGTGACCCGAGAATCGTCCCCTCGTCGTCGGCGACGACCGCACTGATATTCGTCGCGCCAAGGTCGACGCCCGCGTAGTTGGCCATTCTGGTGAAGGAACGAACGTGCCGACACTTAACTGCATAGATTCACTCGGCACCGAGTACGTTCAGTTCGCTCCGGTGATGTGTGTGATCGATCTCATATGCCGGACCGTCCGAACGGTCGACTCTGCGCGGTCAGATCCGCGGACAGGCGTCTCTCAGACAGACGTTCCGCGCCGCCGTCGAGCCCCGAAGGCTATCCCGGTCGGCATCGTACCGTCACGCATGGGGGAGGAGCAGACCGATATCAGTGACACCGAGGCGAAGGCACTTCACGAGGTCGAACTCTGTCTGGAGTGGCTCCAGCGCGCACACGGACATCTCGTCCAGTTCCACCATGCGACCGGCCACGCGATCGATCATCTGGACGACGGCGAGTCGCTCCTCCGCGAGGTGGGACACGAGGAACTCGCCGACGCTGTGCGGGACGAGTATCTCCCGCGAGGCGTCATCGACGACCGCTGGACGTACGACCTGCTGGAGACGTATGAACGGGGGTTCCTTGACGATTTCAAGTCGTTCGAGCGCCGGACGCGCGACGAGATAGCCGACGGACGGCGTCACGTCATGGAACGGCGGCTAGAGGAAGACTGGACGGACCGCGCGGAGGAGTGAGTCACGCGTCGCGGACGAACGTGACCGGACAGGGCGACGACAGCATCACTTCCTGCGCGACGCTTCCGAACACCGCCTTGCCGGTGGGCGAGCGGCGGCGACCGCCGACGACGACGCGGTCAGCGCTGACGTCTTTCGCCAGGTCGACGATCGTTTCGCCGTGGCTACCGACGGCGCCGCGGGTCTCGAACTCGACTCCGGCGCTTGAAAGCAAGTCGCCTATCGTGCGGATCGTCGCGTGCCGGTTTGCGACCTCGTCCGGCGTCACCTCGCCGCTTGGGTCGAAATCTAACTGGTCCAGTACAGTGTCGTATTCGTCGTCAGTGAACACGTGTGCCAGGACGACCGTGGCACCGGTCGGGGCGGCGACGTCGATGGCCGCGTCAGCGAGTCGCTCGGCCCGGGGCTCGTCTTTCTCCCCGACGGCGAGAAGAACGGTTTCGATAGCCATACCGGAAGTACTGGGGCCCACATCAAAGTTTTGACGGTGAGAGAGACGGGCCGAACGGACGGTTTCGACTGTCCGCGTTCGTCAGCGCAACAGCGTAGCGCGCCGATCCGTCCCTGCGATAGTAGCGTTTGCAACCGTGTACACACCAGATCGCACGCTTGCGGGGCCTGGTGTGCGATGACTTGCAGACGCTACTGTAGCAACCGCCGGTATATTTGACCGATACAGTCGAAGGTCCTGTATGATCGAGCCAGATCTGACGGACCGCGTCGTACTCGTCACCGGGAGCGCGAAAGGCGTCGGCAGAGAGCTTCTTCTCTCGACCGCTGAACGAGGAGCCAGCGTCGCCGTCCACTATCGGACTAGCGGGGCCGCCGCTGAACGTGTGGCCGACGCGGCCCGAAACCGCGGCGCGGCGGCCGCGACGACGGTTCAGGGGGACGTGACGGATCCCGACGACGTCGAAGGGGTGTTCGCCGCCGTCGAAGCCGACCTCGGCACGGTCGACGTTCTCGTCAACAACGTCGGGGCGTTCGCGCCGGACCACTGGGCGGAGATATCGTTCGACCGGTGGAACACGGTTCTGGAGACGAACGTCAACGGGACCTACCTCTGCTCGAAGCGCGCGCTACCCGAGATGCGCGAACAGGAGTGGGGCCGCATCGTCAACATCGGCTACGCCAGCAGCGAGAAGGGGCTTATCTCCCCGAAGAACGCGCCCTACTTCATCGCCAAGGCGGGCGTATTGATGTTCACCCGGATGCTCGCTAACGACACCCAAGACGACGGGATCACCGTCAACGCCGTCTCCCCCTACGTCGTCGAAAACTCCGACGAGTTCCCCGACGACCTCCCGCGGGACCGCCCCGCCGCGTTCGACGACGTGATCCAGACTCTGCTCTTTTTCCTCGACGAGGAGAGCGGCTACATCAGCGGGGAGAACGTCGAAGTCGACGGCGGGTGGCTGCCGGAGACGGTGTAGCGGTCGCCCCCGACGATTCGAGACAGGAGGTCGTTATACTGTCGGCTGTAATCCCTTGAAGAATATCGGACCCTCGGGGACCGAGTATCATTACGAAGTTACAGCCGACAGTATTAATTCCCCTCCAGCGCGTCGATAGCGATAGCGCTGGCGACCAGGGCTTCGCGGGACGCCTCGCCCGTCTCCTGAATGCTGATCTCGTACACGTCACGGAACGAGAACTGCCCCGCGATTTCACCGAGTGAATCGCCGCGAGGCGATTCGATCGTGTACTTGTGAGGGATGAACGACGTGGCTATTTCGAGAAGGGGGATGTTCCGGAGGAGTTCAACCAGCGCCCCGCGGGACTCGACGGTCGCCACGACGCCGTCGTGATCGGGGTCTTTGACGCGCCAGACGTGCTTGAGAAAGGTGAACTGCTTTTCGAGGACGGCAATAGTCTCACCGCTCCGTTCGTCGATGATCGCGTAGTCACCTGCGATATCGAGGAGGTTCTGGGCTTTCACCCTGAACACCGTCTCGCCGTCGGGCGTGACGAACGGGAAGTCCTCTTTCATCTTGAAGAGTTTCTGTTTGGCTTTCAGGACCAGCGACCCGTCGCCGTCGTACACGGCGTACTTGTTCCGTATCAGCGACTGCTTCACCGTGTATCGTTCGCCAGTGAGATCGACACCGCCGATAACGTCAGTGGATGCCATAGATTCGAACTCTCGTTCTAGTACTTAAAGATAAAAAATCTGTCTATAAAATCAGCTCACGAGCGGGCGATAGAACGGAGAAACGACAGGTCGCCGCGAATACAAGATCGGGCGGGAGACGCCTTCCGATACCCGTTATGATTGTATCCGCGGACCGATCCGCACCTGAAACCGACAGGGTTTCACACCCTGCGTCCCTGGCACAGTGTAGATGAGTAAGGACTACATCGAGGTACGAGGTGCGGAGGAGAACAACCTCAAGGACCTCGACATCGAGATACCCCGGGAGAAGTTCAACGTCGTGACCGGACTGTCGGGATCCGGAAAGTCCTCCCTCGCCTTCGAGACGGTGTACGCAGAGGGGCAGCGCCGATATATCGAGTCGCTATCAGCCTACGCGCGGAACTTCCTCGGCCAGATGGACAAACCACAAGTCGAGACGGTCGAGGGGCTCTCCCCCGCGATCTCCATCGACCAGAAAAACGCCGCAAACAACCCCCGGTCGACCGTCGGCACGGTGACGGAACTCCACGACTATCTCCGTTTGCTGTACGCTCGCGTCGGCACGCCGCACTGCCCCGAGTGCGGCCGCGAGGTGGGCGAGCAGAGCGCCCAGCAGATGGTCACTCGCCTGCTAGAACTACCGGAGGGGACCCGGGCGAAACTCGCCGCGCCGGTCGTCCGCGACCAGAAGGGGGCGTTCGAGGACACGTTCGACGAACTCGTCAGTGAGGGGTACAGCCGGGTCGAGGTCGACGGCGAGTCATACGACCTCACCCTCGACAAACCGGACCTCGACGAGAACTACGACCACACTATCGACGTCGTCGTCGACCGCGTGAAAGTCTCACCCGACGCGCGCTCACGCATCGCCGACAGCGTCGAAACCGCCCTGGAGGAGGCCGACGGCGTCCTCAAGGTCATCCTCCCCGATCCGCCCGAAGACGTCGGCCTCGGCGGCACGAGGGCACGGTCGACCGGCGACCTCGCCGGAGAGGCGGACGACCGCCTCGTCGTCGAGTTCTCCGAAGACCTGGCCTGTACGCACTGCGGCATCGACCTCCCCGAAATCGAGACACGGTCGTTTTCGTTCAACAGCCCGCACGGTGCCTGTCCTGAGTGCGAGGGCATCGGTGAGACGAAAGAGGTGTCCGAAGCCCTCGTCGTCCAGGACACCTCGAAACCACTGAAGAACGTGTTCGAAGCGTGGAGCTACAACCGGTCGTACTACCGCACCCGCCTCGACGCCGTTGCAGACCACTTCGGCGTCAGCGTGAACACGCCGTTCGACGAACTGGACGAGGACGTTCAGCAGGCGTTCCTCTACGGCACTGACGACGAGGTGCTGTTCGAGCGCCAGACGAGCAACGGAACCCGCCGGAAGACCAAGCGCTTCGAGGGCGTCGTTCCGAACCTCGAACGCCGTCACGTCGAGACGGAAAGCGACAGCACGCGAGAACACATCGAGGACTACATGACTGTCACGGAGTGTCCCGCCTGCGAGGGGACGCGCCTCAAGCCCGCCTCCCGCGCCGTGCTGGTCGAGGGAAGTTCGATAACCGAAGTCAACCAGATGAGCATCGGCGACGCTCTGGAACGTTTCGAGGGGATGGAGGACGGGATGTCCGAGCGCGACCTGACTATCGCGGAGGAGATCTTAAAGGAGATCCGGGCCAGACTCGGGTTCATGACCGAAGTCGGCCTGGAGTATCTGACGCTGAATCGCGAGGCTGCGACGCTCTCGGGCGGCGAGAGCCAGCGTATCCGCCTCGCGACGCAGATCGGCTCCGGTCTCGTCGGCGTCCTCTACGTGCTGGACGAGCCGTCTATCGGTCTCCACCAGCGGGACAACGACCGCCTGCTCGACACGCTGGAAGAACTCCGCGACCTGGGCAACACCCTGATCGTCGTCGAACACGACGAGGAGACGATGCGCCGCGCCGACAACGTCGTCGACATGGGTCCCGGCCCCGGCAAGCGCGGCGGCGAGGTCGTCGCTCAGGGGACCACCGACGAGATCATCGATTGCGAGGACTCCGTTACGGGCGACTACCTCGCAGGGCGCAAGCAGATCCCAGTGCCGGAAACGCGCCGCGACCCGCAAGGCGCACTCACCGTTCGCGGAGCGCGCCAGCACAACCTCAAAAACCTGACCGTCGATATCCCGGTCGGTTGTTTCACCGCTATCACGGGCGTCTCCGGTTCCGGAAAGTCGACGCTGATGCACGAGATCCTGTACAAGGGACTGGCCCGCGAGATGAACGACAACCACTCCGTCGACCCCGGCGACCACGACGCTATCGAGGGAGTCGACAACGTGGAGACGGTCCGGCTCATCGACCAGAGCCCCATCGGCCGCACGCCGCGGTCGAACCCAGCGACGTACACGAACGTCTTCGACTACATCCGCGAACTGTTCGCCGAGACCAAGCTCTCGAAACAGCGCGGCTACGAGAAGGGTCGCTTCTCGTTCAACGTCAAGGGCGGCCGCTGCGAGGAGTGCGGCGGCCAGGGGACCGTCAAGATCGAGATGAACTTCCTCTCGGACGTGTACGTCCCCTGCGAGGAGTGCGAGGGCGCACGCTACAACGACGAGACGCTGGACGTGACCTACAAAGGCGAAACCATCGCCGACGTCCTCCAGATGTCCGTCGAGGAAGCCTACGACTTCTTCGAAGCCGACACCCGCCTCTCGCGTCGGCTCCAGTTGCTGAAAGACGTCGGCCTCGACTACATGAAACTCGGCCAGCCATCGACCACGCTGTCCGGCGGCGAGGCCCAGCGCATCAAACTGGCCGAGGAACTCGGCAAGAAACAGACCGGCGACACGCTGTACCTGCTCGACGAGCCGACGACCGGTCTCCACTCCGCCGACGAGCGCAAACTTATCGAGGTGCTCCAGCGCCTCGTCGACAACGGCAACACGGTCGTCGTCGTGGAGCACGAACTCGACCTCGTGAAGAACGCGGACAACATCGTCGACCTCGGCCCCGAGGGCGGCGAGAACGGCGGCGAGATCGTCGCCAACGGTACGCCCGAATCCGTCGCACGAAACGACGACTCCCACACGGGGCGGTACCTCCGTGACCTGCTACCTGACGTGGACCTCGAAGGCCCGCGCGGACAGCGGAAAGAGCCGGTGAAGGCTGCGGGCGACGACTGAGTAGTTTCGGTAGCGATACGTCTCTACTTTTACAGTAGTCGAATTCAGGATAGACCTTTCTCCGAGACGGCCGTAGCTACGCCCATGCCGACAGCGTACGCCGCAATGCGTGACGCGCTCGTAGTCGCCGAACGCGAAAGAGCAGAGTGGTCCGACACGCGATCGCTCGATGGGTACGACCTGGAGTGCGTGGACGTTTCGTCCGACGCTCCGAACCGCGCGTTCGTCGGGACGTTCGGGTCCGGTCTCCGGCGGTCCACGGACGGCGGCGACTCGTTCGAACGGGTCGGTCGCGAGACGATCGAACAGGACGCCGTGATGTCCGTCGCCGTCTCGCCTCGGGACCCCGATGTCGTGTACGCGGGGACCGAACCTTCGCGGGTGTACCGTTCGACGGACGGCGGCGAGACGTGGTCGCTTCTCGACGGACTGATCGACCTCCCATCGGCTGACGAGTGGTCGTTCCCGCCGCGTCCGGACACACATCACGTCCGGTGGATCGAACCGGATCCGAACGACGCGGACCGCCTCTACGTCGGCGTCGAGGCCGGCGCGCTCGTCATGACGGAAGACGGAGGCGAGACGTGGCGGGAGCGCCCGCCGGGATCGCGCCGGGACAACCACACGTTGACCACCCACCCCGACGCCCCGGACCGGGCCTGGAGCGCGGCGGGCGATGGGTACGCCGAGACGCGCGACGGCGGCGAGACGTGGGACCATCCACAGGAGGGGCTTGAACACCGCTACTGCTGGAGCCTCGCCGTCGATCCGGACGATCCGAACACGGTGCTCGTGTCGGCCGCCAGCGGCGCGTACTCGGCACACACGGCCAGCCGAGCGGAGTCGTACCTCTACCGCAAGCGCGACGGCGGCGAGTGGGTTCGACTGACCGACTTCCCGGCGGGCGAGGGTGTCGTCCGAGCGGTCCTCGCGGCTGGAACGGAGGCGGGCGAGTTGTTCGCGGCGACGAATCACGGGCTGTTCCGCACCGCCGACGTGGGCGACCGCTGGGAGCGCGTTCCGGTGCCGTGGGAGCGGTTCGGCGAAGACACCTGCCGCGGCCTGGCGGTTGTAGGCTGATTCGACCGGAGAACGCAGACCGCGCGGCCCGCGAAACGACGATGTGCGACCGGGAAGGATTTAGCCCCTCCCGTCGACTCGTCGGACATGTACGACTTCGTCGTCGTCGGGGCCGGCCCCGCCGGATCGCGATTCGCCCGGCGCGCCGCAGAGGAGGGGTACGACGTGCTCGCCTTCGAACAGGGCGAGGTCGGAGAGCCGCTCGCCTGTTCCGGCCACGTCAGTACCGACATCTGGGGGTTCACCGGCGAGAACGCGCGCGACGAACTGCTGCAGAACGAGATCGTCGGCGCGCGCTTTCACGTCGGCGGGCCGGGGAGCGACGCTCACCGATTCTACAAGCGCGAAGTGGTGTCGAACGTCATCGACCGCGAGGGACTGGACCGCCATCTCGCGGGTCTCGCGCGCGACGCCGGCGCTGACGTGCGCGAACACCACACTGTCACTGCGGTCGACCAGCGTCACGACCGCGTCGCGGTCACCGTCCGCGGTCCTGATGGCACCGAGACGTTCGAGGCGAAGATGATCGCGGGCTGTGACGGACCGCGGTCGCGTGTCCGCACCGAACTCGACCTGGCGGAACCGGGCGAACTTCTACACGGCGTTCTCGGGTTCGACTCGGACGCAGACGCCACGGACTACGTCGACGTCCACCTGAGCGCGCCGCGGTTTTTCGCCTGGCGCATCCCGCGTGGCGACGCCGGCGTCGAGTACGGACTCGCGGCTCCGCCGGGAGACGACGTGGGAGGACGATTCGACGACCTCATCGACGGGTACGGCGTCGACCTGCACAGACGCTGCTCCGGCGCGATCCCCATCGGACCGCCGGAGAGCGTGACGAGCCACCGAGGGTTCCTGCTCGGTGACGCCGCCGCGCAGACGAAACCGTTCACCGGCGGCGGCATCCTCTACGGGATGACGAGCGCCGATCACGCCGTTCGCGAGATCGATCCGGACAGTCCGGCGTCGCTCGCGGCGTACGAACGCGCGTGGCGCGACGACCTCTCACAGGAGATCCGCCTTGGCCACTGGCTCCGGCGGGCGTATTCCCTGCCGGAACCTGTCCAGCGGGCGGGCCTGAGCGCGCTCTCCGGGGAGATCGGTGTTCACATGGACCGTCCGTCGTCGCTGTTCTCGCGAGAGCACCTGCGGAAGGTGTTCTCGTAGTTGGAGTGGCGCGTAGCGAGCAGGCGATCTATCCGCAGAGACGTTCGAACGCGAAGCGGTTGATCGCGCACCCGCAGACCGCTCCGCGGCGGTTTTTCAGAACACGGCGGGTGTGGCCGCGGCTTCAGTGATAAGTCCCAGGGTAAAAGGACGGGTCAGTACGTCGGCAGTCGCGCCGACCGGTCGCTCCCCTCGACGAACGGTAGTGCCGTGCGCTGTGCCGGGACTTCCTCCCCGCCGACGCGAACGGTGAGGCCGTCCGCGGGCGCGTCGAAGTCCACCAGCCCGAAGGCGATCGGTTCATCGAGCATCGGGCTCTCGACCGCACGCGTCACCTCGCCGACCGCCTCGTCGCCCGCGAACACGGCCGCACCGGCGTCCGGCACCGCATCGGGTCGGAGGCCGACGAGGCGCTTGCTCGGTCGACCACGGTTCTCCACGCGGGAGACGACCTCCTGGCCGACGTAACAGCCCTTGTCGAAATCGAGCGCGTTTCGGATCCCGACGACGTTGGGGATCCGGCCCTTCAGTTCCGTGTCGAACAGCGGCGTCCCGGCTTCGAGCGTGAGCGCTTCCCAGGTGTGCAGTCCGAACGGCGCGGCGTTCAGCCCGTGGTTTACCAGCGTGTCGAAGACGTCCGCGGCGTCGGCCGCGGCGCAGACGACCTCGAACCCCTCCTCGCCAGCGAGACCGTCCGTGCGGACGACGGTGACGCCCTCGTCGCCCATCGACCCGCGGACGAACGAGAGCTGTTCGTCGGGAGACGCGGCACCGTTGAGAACGCTCGCTATCTTCTCGGTCGCTTTCGGGCCGTGGACGCCGAAGACGCCGAACTCGTCGGTCGCGACGCTGATCTCGACGTCCTCGATGAACACCTTCTCTGACCAGTCCGCGGCGAGGGGCTCAGCGCGGCCGGGTGGGGTGAACAGCAGGAGGCGGTCGTTCGCGTTGTACACGTAGATGTCCGTTTCGATGCCGCCCTGAGGGTCTAACAGGAGAGCGTAAATGCCCTCGCCGTCCGTGGACGGAACGTCGTTGGAAACGGCGTTGTCGACATAATCGACGCGGTCGTCGCCGGTGACGACGACAATGCCGTACTGCATCTCCGTCACGCCGACGACGTTCCGGACAGCGCGGTGGGTTCTGTTGGGGCGGCCGTACTCTACCGGAACGCGGCGTCCGCCGCGTCCGCCGAACGTCGCGCCGTGGTCCTCGTGGACCGACTCGATAACTGTCATACTCGTGTCGTGGGGGTAGCGGCGGAAAAACCTCCCTATCATCGGGATCGTTGTAACGTGTCCTGGAACTCGCCGACGCGGATCTGCGAACTGCCGTACTGAGGTACAACAGTTCCTATCAGAACGGTAGCCGGTCGCGGACACGGTCGAAGACGCTCTGGTCATCGTCCTGTGGCTCGCCCGGGTCAGGGACGACGCGGTCGTCCGGTTTGATCACCGTCCGGTCGCCGTTCTCGTCGACGGTTATTAGCTGGTCCTCCTTCAGCGTCGCCAGTGCGCCTTCGAGGTCGTCGATGTCCTCCTCGACGTGTGACCGGATCTCGAAGACAGTCATCCCCTCCTCGCTCCGGTCGACGAGGGCGTCGAGTACCGAAACCTCGACCGAATCCCGGTCACGGTACTCCCGCTTTGCTCTCATGGCCCATACTTGGCGAGGGTGGGTTTTACCATTAACCCCTGATCAGGCCAAGCAGTAGCCTTTTGAGCCCCGGTTGGATATGGAGTGACAATGGGTATCAGATGTTCGTTACTCGGGCACGACTTCGGGGAAACCGAGGTCGAACGCGAGCGAGAGGAGGACGGTAGCGAGGTGGTGGAGACTGTCCGCGAGGTCGAAACGTGTACGCGCTGCGGGAAGGAGAAACTACTCACGGAGAACACGAACGTCACGTCGCTGGGGCGAACCACAGGCGCAGAGACGACGGACGACACATCGGCGAACACCGACGACAGTCTCGAAACCGCGAGCGAAAGCGGAGACGGGGATACGCCCGCCAGTTCGCCCACCGCGGACGACACCGCTTCCGCCGAGGAGTCCGCCACGGCGGACGAGAGCGACGACGTAACCGACGACGCGGAGATAATCGAGGAGACTGCCGCGGAAACGGACGCGGCCGAGCAAGCACGCACGGACACCGCCGAAGACGTGGTCGCCGAGGCCGAAAGCGCCCCGGCCACCGAGGAGGACGACGCGGTTATCCTCGACGAGGACGAGGAGCCGGACCGCGACCGGAAACACGGTGAATGGCCGGAGGCCGAGGACACCGGAGCCGACGACGACGAGATGGAACCGACGGCCTGGCCCGAGAACGAGGGCGAGGACGAGGGGTACGACGCCGAGCTAGGCGACGAAACGGCCGACGTCGAGTTCGGTGGAGGGCTGACGCCCGAGGCCGAAAACGTCGACATCGACGGCGACGAAACCGTCGGCGGAGACCAGCCGACCACGGAGACGAGTATCACGAGTGCCGGGTCCGCACCGTCGCCCGACGCGCCGACCGATACCGAGAGCGTTGACACGGAGTTCGTCTGCCCGGAGTGCGGGTACAGCGCCTCTGCGACCCGGTCGTCGCTCCGGTCGGGGGATATTTGCCCCGAGTGCCGGCACGGATACATCACTGAACGGGAGCGCTGACGCGAAAAGGGTAAACCTCCCCCTGTGCATCTCATCACCTATGAAGGAATACAAGATGCGTCGTGGCGAGTATCTCGAAGAACGGATCCCGGACATGAAAGCGACTATCGAGGAGTATTTCGGCGAGGTGACCGGGACCGAGGAGTACGAGGGCAACGAACTGTACGTCATCGGGAACCCAGACAATCCGGTGTTCGACCAGATCATCGCCGGCACGGCGTCCTACGGTAGCAAGAAGGACAAACTGGCGGTCCACTTCGAGGAGCGAGACGCAGAAGACGTCATCGCGGAGGGGAACGCCGACGCCGCGGCCGACGCTGTCGACGCGAAAAACGAGTTCCTGCTGGAAGCGACTGGTCGGGACGCGAAGGCCCGGCGCGAATCGCTAAAACGGTCGGTCGAGGACGACCCCGACCACGACGTCGACGCCTGAGACGGTTTTCGACCGCGTTTTCGGTTCCACAGGGCAGAAAGAACGCTGCGCGAGCGACGGTTATCGCGTGCCGAGTTTCTCGCGACTGATGCTGACGCCGGTCGGCGTGACGATGATCTGGTCGTCGCCTTTCTGGACGATGTCGCCGCCGACTTCCTCGGCGACCTGGCGAAGTTCGTCGGTGATATGCTCGACCGTCGGGTCCTCCGTCCGGAGACGAGTGATGTCAGCAATGATAAGGTCCCCGTCGTAGACGGCGTCTTTGATGTCTATCACGTCTTCTTTGCCCGCTATCTCGGCGATATGAACTTCCATCGCCGCCTCGCTCGTTCCGGCGTCGAAGTCATCAGGGTTGAGTTCGACGTAATCCCCAGTCGAGCGACTATTGCGGTCGCCGAGTATCTTACTCATGAGTCCCATAGGGAAACACCTCCGGCGGAGCGAGTATAGTTCTTACGTCAGACACGCCGACGAAGCGTGCGTCGGCCGCCTCCGAAACCGGGGTCGTGTAGCCGACTCCGGCGGCGACTTTCCGGAAGACCGATCTTTTTGATGAACCGGTGTCAGTGATCGGTATGACCTTCAGCATCTGCGTGAAAGAGCGGTTCGAGGACGAGGGCGGAGACGAGCAGACCCGGTTCGGCGTCGCTGTCACGACGCGGCTTCCGGGCGTCGGGACGCTCTGTCCGTTCGCCAGCGAGAACGGGGCCGTCGCCACGCAGAGCCTCGTCAACGTCGAACTCGGGCGGAAAGGCGTCGAATACCTCGACGACGGGCTGGCCGTCGAAGACGCGCTCGAATCGCTGCTGAACGCGGACAACGGCCGGGAGGGACGGCAGTTACACGGCGTGGACGCGGACGGGACCTTCGCCTTCTCCGGCGAGGAGTGCGGGGACTGGTACGGGCACGTCGAGGGGGAGAACTACACCGTCGCGGGGAACCTGCTCACGGGCGAGGACGTCGTCACCGAGACGGCGGCCGCGTACGAGGCGGGCCGTGACGAGGACCGGCCGCTCGCGGAACGCCTGATCGACGCGCTTGCCGCCGGCCACGCCGAGGGCGGCGACAAGCGCGAGGACCTCCACGTCCAGAGCGCGGCGCTGCTCGTCGAGACGACCGCCGACCACGTCGTCGACCCGTACTACGACGACCTGCGGGTCGACGCGACGGAGACGCCGATAGAGGACCTGCGCGAGACCTACGAGTACGCCGTCGAGGGGTACGAGATGGCCATGGACCGCTACGAGGACGCATACGACGAGGACAGCATAGACGGGACGGAGTAACTGAGAAGGTACAAACCGATCGTCTCCGTACCGGCTGGCAATGGCCCCTCACCGACGAGCCCTCGCGGTCGCAGTACTGCTCCTGTTCGCCGGCTGTAACGGCGCGCTACTCGACGGCGGCGACGGCTTCGACGCCGAGACGCCGTCGCTCTCGGAGTTCGACTATCCCGACGGGTACGACGAGGACGGCGTCCCGAACGGAACGGTGGCGGCCGAGACGCACTGGGACCGGCTTGCCGCGACGGGCGGCGTCGTCAACGCGACGCAGACGTTCGACGGCGGCGGGACCGCCAGAACGGTCATCCGCATCGACGCCGAGCGGGAGCGGATCTACAGTCGCCAGCATCGGGGCGGCGACACCTCGCAGGAGACGTTTTACTGGGGCGGAACACTATACCGCCACTTCGATGGCACCGTTCACACCGACGCCATCACGTACGAGGAGGCGAACTACCGGGCGCAGGCCGGCCTGCTGCGCACAGTCGGCATACTCAACTTCTCGGCGGCGAGGACCGTCGTCGTCGACGGGACGCCCGCCGTCCGCTACGAGGTAACGGAAGTCGATAGGCGGATCGGAGACATCGCCGACGATGTCGAGTCGGTGTCCGGGGAACTCGTCGTCGACGAGGAAGGCACCATTCACCAGTTCGAGTACCGGATATCGATCGACGAGGGCGGCGAGAGCCGGACGGTAGCCGGCACGTACGAGGTGGAGTCGTACGGCGAGACGACCGTCGAGAACCCGGACTGGATGGCGGACTCCGAACAGGCGGACGAGAGAGGGTGAGATGTGACGGGCTCTCACGTCGCGGTCATCGGGCGGAACGCCGGCCATCTCGCAGTGTCGCTGCTACCGACGGTCCAGCGCCGCTCCGAGCGCGACTCCGACACCTATCCCGACGGCGACGCCGAGTGCGATCTGATCGGTGGCCGCGCCGAGCGCTACCCCGATTCCCGCCCCGATAGCGATCCCTGCACCGACCCTCGACTGGTCTGACCCGTCCTCTTCAGGGCTCATTACCGACCCGTTCGTCGTCGGCGCACATAGCATCACCTCCCGGACGGATCGCTACGGAGCGAAGTATACTGACAGACGAAAAAGAGCCCGCGGACGGGAGCGCGGCGCGAGGTCGCCGACGAGAAAATAGGTCGCGATTAGATCGCGAACTCGTAGAGGTCGTCGCCGACGTGGTGGATCGATTCGACGACTTTCCCGCTGTCGCCGACCATATCCGCGCCGGCGGTCTGGGCGCGGCCGATGGCAAGCACCTTGCCGTGAGACTCCTCGGCGATAGCGACGAGGTCGCCCGACTCGATGTCCTCGTCGGCCTCGACGATGCCCGGCCGCATCACGTCCGCACCGTCGCTGACGAACGAGACGGCACCGGCGTCGACCGTGACGACGCGGTTCTCCGGCGGGTACTCGTTCGCGCCGCGAACGGTGAGGAAGGGTTCGCCGTCCACGTAGACGACCGCCGGTTCGCCGTCGACGAGAACGAGTTCGTCGTCGCTGTTCTCGAACTCCACGAGTTCGTACGCGTCGCCGTCGATCTCTACGTCGAGTTGGGCGGCGACGTTGTCCTCGATCTCGTCTATTTCGTCGCTGCGGAGGTGGTGCCGGGACTTGACCTGCATGAACGGTGGATCCACCGCGGCGCGCATAAATCGACCGTTCCGGGGCGGCGACGCGGGGCCGTCGCGAAGTCGGGGACGGGTAAGGGTCGTTACCGGGGACTGACACACTCGAAAAGGGCTAAGTAAATCCCGGCCTACTGTCGTAGTATGTGGTCCTCCCGGAAGAACCGGGACGAGATGGAGACCTGCATCGCCTGCGGGGACTCGATCCCCCGGTCCGACGCGCGGGAATACGACAAGTACGGCGACCGCTGGGACCGAGAGGGTAAGGAGTTCGAGTACCTCTGTAAACCCTGCTACCGCGAACTCTGTCACCAGCCGCGAGACGAACTCGAAGGACTGCTCGTCGAGGTAGACGCCGGCGAGCACCCCAGAGAGCGGTTTCTTGAGTGGTACAGCGCGACCGTCGAGGACCGCTACGGCACACTCGAAGAAGAACAGTAGAGGGCTCGACGCGTTCACGACGGGCTTTTTCGGGCCTCACCGATCCAGTGGCGTTCGATAACGCCGTCGCTGACGTAGTACACGGCGAGGGCGTCCATCGGTTCGTCGAGACCGATCATGCTTCGCGCAGACGACGTACTCGGTATCGTTGGAGTGTGTGGGCCGCCGATAGTGGCCGTCGATAGCTACCCGATAGGTTAACTGTGCGACCCCCGTAGCCCCGGGCATGAGCGATACACAAGCCGAGGCGGGCACCGCCGAGGCGCAGGGACCTGTGGAGATCGACGAGGAGATGGCCCGCCATCTGGAGAACAAGCGGGAGGAACTCTTCGAGAAGTTCGAGATCCGCGACGCGTTCCCGTCGGAAGTGCTTGAGGAAGCCGAGGAACGCACCGAAGGGATCCAGCAGGAGATCGCCGACGAGGTGGACGAGCGCGAGGACCTGCGGGAGATGCCGACCTGGACCATCGACCCGATAGACGCGCAGGACTTCGACGACGCGATCAGCATCGAGACGCGCGAGGACGAGTACGTGCTGTGGGTCCACATCGCGGACGTGACCCACTACGTCAACCCGGACACCGCGATGTGGGACGAGGCCGTCGAGCGGGGCAACACCGTCTACCTGCCGGGCTACACGGTCCACATGCTCCCGCCGGTACTGGCCGAGACGGTCTGTTCGCTCGTCCCGAACGAGGACCGCCTCGCTCACACCGTCGAGATGCACCTCGACAAGGAGACGCTCTCCTACGAGACCATCGACATCTACAAGTCCGTCATCGAGAGCGACGAGCGACTCACCTACACCGAGGCGGAGAACCGGCTTGACGACCCGGGTTCGCCGCTCCACGGGAAGATATCGGACGTGTTCGACCTGGCCGACCGGATGCACGAACAGCGCAAGGAGGAAGGGAGTCTCGTCCTCAACCCGCGGCGGGACCGCGCTCATACCATCATCGAGGAGTGCATGCTGAAGGCGAACAAGGCGGTCACGCACGAACTCATGTGGGACCGCGGCGTCGAGGCGATGTACCGCGTCCACCCCCAGCCAAGCCCCGACGAGTGGGACGAGGCGCTCCGGGAGATCCAGGACCTGAACGGCGTTTCTATCCCGGGCGAAGCCTGGGAAGACCCGCGGATAGCCGTCAACGCGACGCTGGAGGAGGCACCCGCCCGGCAACTGGACAAGATCCAGTGGGCCGTGATGAAGGTGATGCCGCGCGCGAAGTACATGAACGACCCGTTCGGCGGACACCACGCGCTGAACTTCGAGATATACGGCCACTTCACCAGCCCGATCCGGCGGTTGTCCGACCTCATCAACCACTGGATCGTCTACACGAACGACGTGCCCGAGGACCTCATCGCGCTCTGCGACCGGGCGTCCGACCGCCAGAAAGAGGCGGAGTCCTGCGAGCGTGAGTACAAGGACTTCCTCCAGGAAGTCGGTCTCGACCCGGACGCCGTCAACAGTCGCGGGATCGAAGTAGTCGAGGACGACGAGGCGGCCTGACGCCGGGACGGTAGCGGACCAGCTTTTGTCCGTAGGAGTAGCTCTGGCCGGTAGCGGACCGGCACTCGTCGGTAGCAACCGGGGCCAAGCAGAGTCGACCGAACGCTGGCGAGCGGACACGACGTCGCTGGGATCGGTCAAACCCGACGAGTTCGGATTTTCCGGCCTCCTGCCGAGGAGTAGTGCCGACCGCGAACGCCGTCGGCTGGGGACACGGGGTAGCGAGACCGGGCAGACGGGTCGAATATCTGACGCATGACTGCAGTACGGCTGACAGAACGGATCGTAGCTGTCGCGGCCTGAGACGCCGATTAATCGCCGATTTCCCGGGTCCCTCTCCGCGCCGATATGTTCTCAGACGCGCCGACGACGGACAGAGCGACGCGAAATCACCCCCCGGCACCCATATCAGATATATTATTAACTGATAATCACAGGCGTCGTACCCGATATCTGGCACGTGGCAAAAATATTAACCGTGTGATTCTCATATCTGATAACGAAATGGGTGGGGGGACAAACGTAGTGCTCGTCGTCGCGGACACGACGAGATACGACGATGCACTGACTGCGGAAGTGGCACCGAACATCACCGAACTTGGGAGTAAGGGGACGACGTTCACGCAGGCCATCTCGCCTGCACCGTGGACGCTCCCCTCGCATGGGTCGCTGTTCACTGGAACGTACCCGTCGAAACACGGCGCGCACGCTGGACACGAACGGCTGGAAGACCGGTACCCGACGCTGCCGGAACTGTTCCGGTCTGCCGGCTACGATACCGCCGGAGTGTCGGGGAACACCTGGGTCAGCCAGGAAGGCGGGTTCGCCCGCGGGTTCGACGAGTTCCACCAGACTTGGCAGTTCGTGCAGTCGGAGACGGCGATGGGCGAACTGGTCGAGGTCACCGAGGAGAGCCGAGTCCGGGCCGTCGGGCGGAAGCTGTTCGACGGCAACCCGCTGACGAACGCCGCCAACGCCGTCTACCGGACGCTCGTCCGAGAGCGCGGCGACGAAGGGGCCGAACGCGCGACCGACTGGATCGAGAACTGGGTCGGTGAGCGGGACGGCGACGACCCGTTTTTCCTGTTCGCCAACTACCTCGAACCGCATCTGGAGTATCGCCCGCCGAAGCGACTGGCCGAGCGGTTCCTGCCTGACGGCGTCTCCTACGCGGAGGCGATGGACGTGCCCCAAGAGCCCTGGGAGTATCTCGCCGGAACTCTCGAACTGAGCGACCGTGACCTGACGGTCCTGCGGGCGCTCTACCGGGCGGAGATAGCGTACCTCGACGAACACGTCGGCAGGGTTCGGGACGCCCTGAAAGCCGCGGGAGAGTGGGACGACACAGTCTTCGTTCTCGTCGGCGATCACGGGGAGAACCTCGGCGAACACGGTCTGATGGACCACCAGTACTGCCTCTACGACACGCTGTTGCACGTCCCACTCGTCGCCAGCGGGGGCGCGTTCGACGGCCGGGGAGAGGACGACCGTCTGGTCAGCCTCGCCGATGTCGCGCCGACGCTGCTGGACGCCGCCGACGTCCCGGCGACGACGGCGCGCCGGGAGTTCCAGGGGCAGTCGTTTCATCCGGACGCCGACGCCGAACGCCACGAGTACGTGTTCGCGGAGTACGTCCAACCGCAACCGTCGATGGAGGCGCTGGAGGAACACGTCGACGACCTGCCGGCGCACGTGTACGAGTACGACCGCTCGCTCCGGGCCGTCCGCTCGTCGGAGTTCAAGTTCGTCCGCGGGTCAGACGGGTCGCGCCAGCTGTACGACGTCGTCGACGACCCGGGGGAGACGAACGACCTCGTCCGACAGCGCCCGGAGCGAGCCGACTCGATGGAAACGGTTCTCGACGACTGGCTCCGCTCGTTCGAGTCGGCCGACACCGACGCCGACGTCGCTATCGAGGGCGACCGCAAGGCCCAGTTAGAGCAACTCGGCTACCTGCAGTGACGTTCGGGCCGGAAACCCGGCCGCCCGTAGCGAGTTGGTAAGTACCGTTTTACTTCCGGGCGTGAACCGTCGTCACTGTGATCGAGTACTGCCTGAACAACGTCGACGAGCGGACGAGACGCCTGCTTACTGACAGAGACGATACGCGGGAGGCGTCCTGTCTCGACCACTGCGGCCGGTGTTATCGGGACTCGTTTCTCGTCGTCGACGGAACGGTGGAAACGGGGTCGGACCACGAGGCGATACTCGACCAGCGATGAACGTCCTGTTGCTCTCTATCGATAGCCTCCGCCGGGACTTTCTCACGGCGTATCGCGACACGCCGCGCTGTCTCGACTACGGCGTGGAGACGGACAATCTGGACCGCTTCGCCGAGAAGGCGATCACCTTCGACAACCACTACGCGGGGAGTCTCCCGTGCATGCCCGCCCGCCGGGAGTGGCTGGCCGGCGTTCAGGAGTTCCTCTGGCGTCCGTGGGGGCCGATGGAGGCCTACGACGACTCGCTGGCGGAACTGACCCGAGAGGCAGGAGCGCTGACGCACCTGATCACGGACCACTTCCACTACTTCCAGCACGGCAGCCACGGCTACTACGAGGACTTCAACGGCTTCGATTTCCTCCGCGGGCACGAGTACGACGCCTGGCGCACTGCACCGCGAGACCCGGACGAGCGCCTGTATCGCCAGTCCGCGGATCCCGAGACGGACCCGCCCCACGGCGTCGGCTACGTGAACCGGACGAACTACGCCCGCAACGCCGAGGCGCTGGGTCTCGGCGACCCGGACGCCGACGAGGAGAACTTCTTCGGCCCGCGCGTGCTTTCGCGGACGGCAGAGTGGGTCGGCGACCACGACGACTGGGACCAGTGGTTCTGCTACGTCGACAGCTTCGACGTACACGAACCGTTCCACTGTCCGGAGCCGTACGCCTCGATGTACACCGACGAGGACCCGGCTGACCCGGACCTGCCGTTCTGGCCCTACTACGGCCCGGTCGACGAGGGACAGAGTGAACTGTCCGAACAGGAACTCGACTTCGTCCGCGCGCAGTTCGCCGGGAAGGTGACGATGGTCGACCGCTGGTTCGGCCGCGTCATGGACGCCCTGGACGAGGGCGACCGCTGGGACGACACGGCGGTGATCGTCACCAGCGACCACGGCTTTTTCCTCGGCGACCACGGCTGGGTCGGGAAGAACGAACCGCCGTGTTACGACGTCCTCGCCAACACGCCGCTTTTCGTCTGGCATCCGGACAGCCCCCGGACCGGCGAACGCGTCGACGCGCTCACGTCCGCCGTCGACCTCTACGCCACGGTTCTGGAGGCGATGGACGCGACAGTGCCCGACGGAACCCACAGTCGAAGCCTCGCGCCGCTGATCCGCGGCGACGCCGAGGACCACCGCGACTACGCGCTGTACGGCTACTGGGGAACCTCGGTCAACGTCACTGACGGGCGCTACACCTACATGCACCCCTGTGACCCCGACGAGCCGACGGACTGCTTCTCCACCGAGATGATGAACGCGCGGCAGTTCGCCGTGCCGCGACAGCCGAAAACGGACGCCGAGGCCGGTCCGTTCCTGCCGTACACCGACTCGCCGGTGTGGCGGTACGACGCGCCGTCGACCCAGCAGAACGAGGCTCCCCTGCTGTTCGACACGGAGGCCGACCCCGAACAGACAGAGAACCTCGCCGCGGGGGCCGATCCGGGCACGGACGAGACGAGCGGCGACGATGGAGCGAGCGACCAGACGGAGCGGATGCGCGGCCTCCTCGTCGACGCGCTAGACGACTACGATGCGCCCGACAGCCAGTACGAGCGCATGGGACTGGACTGATGGGCGAGCGAGGCAGACTCGTGTTCGGCGGGGCCGTCGCCGGATTCGGCCTCGGTGGGGTCCTCGACGTTCTCGTCTTCCATCATCTCCTGGGGACCCACCACCTGCTGTCGAACTACCGCGACCCGGGGACGCTGTCCGGACTTCAGTGGAACGTGTTCTGGGATGGCGCGTTCGCGCTGGCGATGCTCGCCGTCACGGTGGCCGGTTCGGCCGTCGCGTGGGGGACGGCCAACCGTTCCGACGAGCCGCTGTCGCCGCGACGACTCGTCGGAAGCGCACTTGTCGGCGCAGGGCTGTTCAACCTCTTCGACGGCACCGTTGACCACTACGTGCTCGAACTGCACCACGTCGTCCACGGGACGGCACACTGGGACCCGCATTGGGTGCTTGCCAGCGTGCTGTTGCTGGCGGGCGGGGCCGCAGTTCTCGGCGCGGGCGAGAACAGTCGGTGACGATTGTCTTCTGTCGGCAACAGTTGACTCCTCTGAAAGGAATTCTGAAGAACGGTGAGAGACGAAAAAGCCGGAGGTCGTTGCTCGTAGACGCAACGCCGGCAGTTCGAGCTGTCACAATGGTTTTGTGATCGCGCTTGAACACTAGTGTGATGAGTGGCTCAATTCGGATCCTCCACGTTGACGACGATCCGAAGTTTGCAGACCTAACAGCGACCTTTCTCGAACGCGAGGACGACCGGTTTACCGTCGAAACGGCGACGAGCGCGACCGACGGACTGGACCGACTCACCGAGGAAATCGATTGCATCGTTAGCGACTACGAGATGCCGGTGACGAACGGTATCGAGTTTCTCGAAGCCGTCCGCGACGAGTACCCGGATCTGCCGTTCATTCTGTTCACGGGCAAAGGCAACGAGGAAGTTGCCAGCGATGCGATCTCGGCGGGCGTTACCGACTATCTCCAGAAGCAGTCCGGCACGCAACAGTACGAACTACTCGGCAATCAGATCTCGAACGCCGTCGAGGCGTATCACTCGAAGCGGACGTTGACGACGGATGAGACGACCGGCGAAGCAGAATCACTCTCCGCGGACGGCGACCGCGACCCGTACAGATCCGCCGGCGCACGCCCGACTGATTCCGCCGGGGATCGCATCGGCCTCGCGGGTCCCGGGCGTGATATCTCCGCGCGCCGGGAACGCGACTCTGCGCGCCGGGAACGCGAACGCGATCTGAAACGCCAGAAACGGCAGTTCGAGGCCGTCTTCAACAACCCGGTCTCGTTCGTTGGGATCCTAGATCCCGACGGCCGGGTCAGGCGGGCCAACGAACCGGCACGAGACTTCATCGACGTTCCGGTCGACGAGATCGTCGGAGAGCCGTTCTGGGAGACATCGTGGTGGGATCACTCGACGGAGCTACAGACCGATATCCAGGAGCGGATCGACCGCGCCGCCGACGGCGAGGTCATCCGATTCGACGCCGACCACTACGGACCGGACGGCGAAAGAGTCGTGATGGACGGGATGGTGTATCCGGTGACCGATACCGACGGTCGCGTCACGGCGATCGTCGCGACCGGCCGCGATATTACCGAGCAGAGAGAACGCGAGCACGTCCTCAAGGAGATACAGGAGGTAACCGCTGACGCGGACCGGTCGTTTACCGAACAGGTCGACGAGCTGCTCTCGATCGGTCGCGACGCGCTCGGTATGGCGTACGGGACCTTCTCGCGCATCGACGGCGACAACTACGTTATCGAGGCGATTCGAGGACCCCCCGGAGCGCCGGACCCCGGCCATTCGATGTCGCTTTCCGAAACGGTTTGCGAACGGACGGTGCGGAACGAGGAGGCGGTCGTCATCGAGGACCTCGAACGAGAGAGCTCGGAGTCGAGCGAGCGGGCCGAGTTCCTGGAGGCCGCCTGTTACATCGGGACGCCGGTGACCGCCGCAGGGGACGTGTACGGGACGCTGTGTTTCGCCGACGAGAGACCAGCCGACGAGTTCTCCGAATGGGAAATCACAGTCGTCGACCTGATAAACCAGTGGGTGAGTTACGAACTCACTCGCCAGAAGACGCAGGATCGGCTCAAACAGCAGAACGAACGGCTGGAGAGATTCGCAAGCATCGTCAGCCACGACCTCCGGAACCCGTTGAACGTGGCCGAGGGACGACTCGAGTTGGCTCGGACGGAGTGCGAAAGCGAACATCTGGACGACCTGGCGCAGGCGCTAGACCGGATGAGCGCGCTGGTCGACGACATCCTGGCGCTCGCACGGGAAGGCGAGCGGGTAAGTGAGACGGAAGCGGTCGATCTCGCGGCG
The DNA here is from genome assembly GCF_034808085.1 of Halostella sp. PRR32. Classification (NCBI taxonomy): domain Archaea; kingdom Methanobacteriati; phylum Methanobacteriota; class Halobacteria; order Halobacteriales; family Natronoarchaeaceae; genus Halostella; species Halostella sp. PRR32. Next base: position 161,875 of record NZ_JAXHGL010000003.1, on the reverse strand, counting down.
CTCAGCGAAACCTGCTGGCGGAACGTCGAAACGCCCGGGGCGACGCTCGTCACCGACACCGACCGGACGATCCGGGCCGACCGTAGCCGACTCCAGCAACTCCTGGAGAACCTCGTGCGAAACGCCGTTGAACACAGTTCAGCCAGCAGTCGGCCAGCGGCCGACGACGCCGTCGACCACGGCGGCGAGAGCGTGGTCGTTACGATCGGCGATCTCGACGGCGACACCGGCTTCTACGTCGCAGACGACGGCCCCGGGATCCCCGAGGACGAACGCGAGAAGGTGTTCGAGAGCGGGTACTCGACATCGGACGAAGGCATCGGGTTCGGCCTCTCCATCGTCGGAGAGATCGCCAAGGCCCACGGCTGGGTGAGCAGCGTGACCGAAAGCGACGAAGGCGGGGCGAGGTTCGAGATCGCGGACGTCGAACTCGCCGAGGAGTAGAGTCACCGACCGAAGGACCGACGCCCAAGCGTCGTGTCTCAGTGTGAGTGGCGTCCGTCCAGTGCTATCACTGCCGGGACCGCCAGCGCGAGCGGGCCCGCTCTCGGAGGACCAGCAGGCTGGGGAGCATAGTGACGACGGCAGCGAAGGCAAAAAGGATGGCCAGCCCGGTCACGAGACCGAACCGCTGCAGCGGCGGCGAGAGCGCGAAGGCGAGGACGCCGAACGCGGCCGCCGTCGTCGCAGCGCTCGCCAGCAGCGTCCCGCCGGTACCGGTGAGCGTACTCCGGACGGCCGCATCAAGCGTATCGTGTTTCTCCCGCTCGTCGACGAACCGTTCGCCGGCGTGGATGCTGTAGTCGACACCGAGTCCGATCGCGAGACTCGTGATCACCGCCGTCTCACTGTTGAACGCGATGCCGAGTACCGACATCGCGCCGAGTAACCACGCCAGCGAGACGACGACCGGCACGAGTACCAGCGCACCGAGCGATAGCGACCGGTAGCGCGCCCAGAACAGGGCGGTCAGGAACACCAGAATCACGACCAGCGTCACCGCGAACGCCTCGACGAGCGTCTCCAGCAGAGCGTCCTGGATCACGGCCGTCGTGACCGTCCCGCCCGTAGCCACCGCGGTGATACCGGACGCATCGGCTTCGATCCGGTCGGCGTACGTTCGAGTGTCCGCCGCGATGGTCTGTGCCGATTCGTCACCCCGTACAGACACCAGCAGCCGTGCCGAGGTGACGGTCCCGCTGTCGTCGCGGCTGAGGACCTGCTGGGCCGTCTCCCGGTCGGCGTCGAACATCGCCGCGTACACCGCCGAGACGTTATCATCGGGCAGTCCGTCGCCGTCCCTGTCGTTCTCGTCGACTATCGCCGCGACCGTCTCGTTGTCTGCCGCGACATCCCGGATCGCCGTATGGGGGCCCTCGACGGCCGTCCTCCCGTCGGGCCTGACCTGAATCGAACTCCCGTCCGCGACGCCCTCGCTCGCGTTGTCGAGTGCCGTCAGCACGGCGGGGTCGGTTACATTGCCGCGTATCAGTACCTGTGACTGCCCGTCGTCACCCCGTAGCTGGAAGTTGTTGCTGAGATATTCGAAGTCATCGGCGATAGTGTAGCTGTCGGGTGCCAGCGGTCCCGGGAGGTACTGCGCCCACTCGGGCGCGTCCTGCGGGAGGAAGTCGGCCTGGTTGAACTCCGTGTCGATGGTCGTCGCACCGTACGCGCCCGTCGACGCCAGCAAGACCGCGACGACAACGATAGCGATCGGCGCCCGCAAGGAGAGGGCAGCAAGTCGGTCGAGAACGGCGTTCGCTCGTCCGCTCTCGACCCCGAAGGCGCTCTTTCGCCGATTCCAGCCGACCCGGTTTTCGATGAACCCGTCGACTTCGATCTTCAGCGCCGGCAGGAACACGCCGAAGGCGACGAACGTTGCGAAGATCCCACCCGCGCTGAGGACCGCGAAATCACGGATGGCCGGCAACGGACTGACAACGTTCGAGGCGAACCCGACGGCCGTCGAGACGGTTGCCGCGGCGAGTGCCAGCACGACGCTCCCGAACCCGGTCGCCATCGCAGCACGGATGCCCCGGCTCCGAGCCCCGTCGTCGGCTTCTTCATCGACACCGAGTTCGCCCTCCCGAGCCTCGCGGTAGCGCATGACGACGTGCAGCGCGTAGTCGATGCTCAGCCCGATGAGCAGGAACGGGACCGCGATGAGAATGACGTTCATCGGGATAGCGAGCCAGCCCATGATCCCCTGAAGCCACACCAGCACGACACCGATGCCCGCAAACGCCAGCAGGATATCCAGCAGGTCACGGTAGGTGATCGCGAGGACCAGCACGATGAGGACGAGCGCGAACGGCGTGATGATCGCGAAGCTGTCGCCCGTCGCTCGTGAGGAAGCGTCGTCGCGGACGCCCTGGCCGAACACGAACGCGTCGTCGAACCGGTCCTGAACCATGCTGTCGATGACCACCTGCGCATCGTAGGCCGCCTGGGGGTCTTCATTCTCTCCGGTGTCGTCTGTCTGTGCGATGAGCGTGAGCCGTGCCTCGGCGTCCGTCTCTCCCGGCTCGTAGCTCCGAGGCAGGAATTCGTAGGGGTCCTGTTCTCCGAACGCGTCACTCTCCGGGTCAAGGACCTCCGCCAGCAACTGCTCGACTTCTGTCTCGTCCCGGGATTCGAGCGCGTCTATCTGTGTCGCCAGCGACGGCGCGGCAGTCGGCGGCTGGCCGCCGGCCGCCGTTGCTGTCCTGGTGCCGTTCCCGCTCGTCGCCGATCCGTTCCCGCCGGTGTTCGACGACTGACTGTCACTACCGCCGCGGTCCTCGTAGACGGCCGCCGTCGCGACGACGTTTTCGATGCCGATGAACCCCCGCTCGGATAGCGTCTCGTTAAGTGTCCCGTTCGCCCTGATGTCCTGCTGGAGTCGCAATCCCGCCAGCAACGAGTCGCGAGTGAGTACGTCGCCGCTCTCGTTTCGGACGACCAGTTGCGCGGCGACGCCGTCGTCGCCCCCGTAGTTGCTCCGGACGTACTCCTGAGCGTCCGTCTCCTCCGCGTCGACGTCGAACCCGCCGATATCCTCCTCGCCCGCGCCGCCGAACGCCGCCCCCGCCGCAACCACACCCGTCACCACCAACACGCCGATGATGACGGACTTGCTGTACGTCGTTATCGTGTCCGCGTACCACTGCGAGAGATCCCCCGCCATACTCAGACCACTGTTCTACGCCACGGTGGTCGCCCGAACGTCCGCCGCGTTTGAGAGTCGTTTTCGCTCACCTGTGATCACTAGTTAGTCGTGTGTATCTCTCCGCATCATTATTAAGTGTTTGTAGATTTCTACAATATTTATCGACAACGGGTCGGGCGGGTTCGACCGGCATCGCAGGACTCAACGGAAATCGAGGCAAACGTCCCCTGAGGAACACTAATGAGTGAGCGCGAGGCGACCGACGCGTTGCGGACGCTAGGGCTGTCTAACTACGAGGCGCAGGTGTTCGTCGCTCTCCAGAAACTGGGGAGTGGCACCGCACAGGAAGTGAGTCAGCTATCAGAGGTCCCGCGGTCGCAGGTGTACGGAGCGGCCGACAGCCTCGCCGAACAGGGACTCGTCGAAGTCGTCGAAGCGTCGCCGAAAGCGTACCGGCCGGTTGCACTCTCGACGGCGCGCGAACTCCTCACCGAACGCCTCGAACGAGAGACAGCGCGGGCGTTCGACCGCCTCGAATCACTCCGTGCAACAGAGGCCGACCACGGCGAGGGACGGGACGTCTCGGTGCTCCGCGGTCGGCAACCGATCGACGACCGCATCGCCGCGCTGGTTCGGTCTGCCGACCACACCGTCGTCTTCGTCTCGCCGACGGCCGAGTCGATGACGCCGGACATCACGGATGCGCTTCGTGAGGCCGCCGGCGACGACGTCGACGTCACCGTCGTCACCGCAGACCACTCACTTGACGGTCGGTTCGCGTCCGGCCCCGTGAACGTCTTCGTTATGTCCGAGGACAACCCCGCCGACTTCGCCGGACGTGCGCTGATGATCGACGACCGCACCGTGTTACTCGCCGCCGAAACGGAAGACGAACCGGTCGGTGAGGAAGCGATGTGGACCGGCGACTCCAGCATCGGACGGATCCTCGCAGCGTTCATGCGGTCCGGCATGGAGTCCGGCCGCGAGCGACACGCCGAGTGATCCACCTATCCCCGTAATTCGAACCCCGCGAAGCGCAGGTCAGCGGCGGACTCCGTCACGAACCATGACGAACTCTCGCGTCTCACAACTGTCGGTTAAATACGGTCCGCCGGCTGTTGAACCGATAGGGGGAGAAGGAATGGACTCACCGGGGAAATGACACTACGGCTAAATCACGGGGATACGTCTCGATTCAAGTCGTATCGCGATCGCTTTGAAAGCTAGTTCGGAGTTGGACGGGCAGAGTAACACTCCACAGCACCGAATACGAATGAATAGGCCATTGTGTCTGGAACCGAAACAGTGTGGCTGACTTCATGGTCTCTCTGCTGGTCATCGTCGGTCTCCTCGTCGCCGCGTTCGTCGGGTTCAACATCGGCGGGTCGTCGACCGGCGTCGCTTTCGGACCGGCCGTCGGGAGCAAGCTAGTCAGAAAGGTGACCGCGGCAGCACTCTTCAGCGTGTTCGCGTTTCTGGGGGCGTGGACCGTCGGCCGCAACGTCATCGTGACGATGAGCGAGGGAATCGTGCCGGCCGCACAGTTCACCCCAGTGGCCGGCGTCAGGGTCCTGTTTTTCACCGGCCTCTCGCTGCTGGTCTCGAACCTCTACGGCGTCCCCGCCTCGACCTCGATGACGGCTGTGGGGGCGATCGTGGGGCTCGGGCTCGCAACGGACTCGCTCGACGAGGCGTTGATGTTCACGATCGTCTCCGCGTGGATCATCGCCCCGCTCATTGGACTCACTATCGGTGCAATCATCGGACGGTACGTCTATCCACAACTCGAAGCTCGACTGTCGTTTACGCGCCTCGAACGGCAGTTGATCCAGGTCGACCGCTCTGGACGGTTCCCCCGCATCCGGATCAACAGGAACGCGTCTCCGCGTGACCTCGTCGGATCGGCGCTGGTGCTCGGCATCGCCTGTTACATGGGCTTCAGCGCGGGGGCCTCGAACGCTGCGAACGCGGTCGCCCCGCTCGTCGGCAACGGATCAGTGACTGTCGACCAAGGTGTGCTACTCGCCGTCGCCGCCATCAGCCTCGGCGGATTCACTATCGCCAGGCGCACCCTCGCGACGGTCGGTGACGACATCACGGACCTCCCCATTCTGGCGGCGCTCATCGTCTCAACCGTGGGTGCGACGATCATCACCATCCTCTCGTACTACGGCATTCCGGCGAGCCTCGCGGTGAGCACGACCTGCTGTATCATCGGTCTCGGCTGGGGACGGGCGAGTCGCGCCGTCACACTCACGGAACTGGCCGCGCCGCCGTCCAAGACCGAACCAGGGCCGAATCTCACTACTAGCGCCCTCGCTACCTCCTCGGCCGAGGATGACAAACCAGGAGGGCCGACTGTGGGCGAACTCGCGTCCGGAGAGGCCCCGGACCCGGCGGATCAGCGCGACGACGCCCCGTCTGTCCCACCGATCGGCGAGGAGGACATTGAGGAACTGACCGCCGAGAGTCTGTTCGACCCGGCAGCGACAAGTCGAATCGTCATCCTCTGGATCCTCACGCCGACGCTTTCGGTCGTGGGATCGTATCTTCTCTTCGCTCTCCTCCTGTAACCGTATCTCCACGTACCGAGATCCACTTCGAAAGAGTGGGACCCGGAGTCCGTGAAAGCGTTCCGGGAAACGGTGCGTCTCTACTGTTGGACCCATCGGACGAACGTTTATCCCCGACTTTCCCGAAATGACAGACATGGATCGTCCTCCCGACCATGGAGGGCTCTGAGCATGGCGGGAGCCGTCTTCTGGGCGCTCGTCGTGCTGGCCACACTCACTAGCCTCGCCACGGCGTGGGCGCTCGGTGCTAACAGCAACTCGCCGCCGTTCGCCCCGGCGATCGGTGCCAACGCTATCTCGACGATGCAGGCGGCCTTTCTCATCGGTATCCTCGCCGCGCTCGGCGCACTCACCCAGGGCGGGGCGATCTCCGAGACGGTCGGAGCAGGGCTCATCAACGGCGTCCAGATCACGTCGCTGGCGGCGACGGCGGGGCTGCTGACTGCGACCGGGTTCATGGCCTTCGGCATCTACACCGGCTATCCGGTCCCGGCGGCGTTCGCGACTACCGGAGCGATGGTCGGCGTCGGGGTGTCGCTCGGTGGCGACCCTGCTATCGACACCTACCGCCGCATCGCACTCTTCTGGACGCTCGTCCCTCCCGTTTCGGGCGGGCTCGCCTATCTCACCGCCACTCTCCTCCGACGCGACGACATCCCGGAGACCGTCGGCGTGCCGGTGCTCGCGGCGGTCGTCGGCGGCATCGTCGCCAACGTCCAACTGGGGGTCATCCCCTCGCCGGCCGACGCAACTCAGAGTTCCGTCGCGGGGTTCATCGCGCGACAGGTCGATACACCGACGGTCGCTGGGGTCGACCCCCTGGCGGTGCTCGTGACGCTTGCGGTCGCCGCGGCGGGGTTCCGGTTCATCCGCCGACGGACCCAGGCGTCGGTTGAGGACGGCATCCGGACGTTCCTCATCGCCCTCGGGAGCGTCGTCGCCTTCTCCAGTGGCGGCAGTCAGGTCGGGTTGGCGACCGGCCCGCTCGAGAACCTGTATGGGGCCGAGCTCGGGCTGCCCGGCATCGTCCTACTGGCGCTCGGCGCAACCGGTATCCTCGGGGGCGCGTGGATGGGCGCGCCCAAGTTGCTTCAAGCGACCTCCCGCGAGTACGCGCAGTTGGGGGTCAGGCGCTCCATCGCCGCGCTGGTTCCCGGGTTCATCATCGCACAACTTGCCATCGCGCTGGGGATCCCTATCTCGTTCAACAACATCATCATCTCCGGCGTTATCGGCGGCGGGCTCGCCGGCGGTTCGGCAGGCGTCTCCCGCCGGAAAATCGGCGTGACCCTCGCGTTTTGGCTCATTACGCTCGCCGTCTCTACTGTGGTCGGGTTCGTGCTATACAGGGTCTTCGCCGCGGTGCTCGGCGGGTGAGGAGAACCGGGTCAGCGGACGACAGTCACGGACACGGGAGCCTCGCCGACGACGCTCGTCGCCACGGTTCCGAGCAACCGACGAGAGATATCGCTCCGCTCCCCGCCATGCCCTCCCATCACGACGTGGTCAACGTCGTTGGCGGCGACGTATCCCAGGATCGCCTCGGCCGGATCACCAGTGACCACCGCTGTCTCGATCGTTCGGTCGGCCTCGGTAGCCTGTGCTCTCGCCCGTTCGATGACGCGGTCGGCCCGGTCACGTGCGTTCTCGCGACGATCCTCGCCGGGTGCGAGAATCCCTCCCTCACTCATCGCCGCGTCGATCGGTGTCACCACGTTCAGGACAGTCACCTGACAATCGAAGAGTTCGAGCGCCTGCCCGAATGCCTCGTCCGCCAGCGGCGACCCGTCAAGCGGGACGAGGACGTGCGATGGCGCCATAGGGCACCTTGCATCCGCTCACACATATCGGCAGTGGTCGTCCGCCACACGGGTGGCGACGGTGGAAGACGGACCCTTGCTACCGAGGCGAGGAAACATTCCTGAGACGAAGGGCGGACCCGAAACCGACGACCAATGGGTCGCCGCGTTCGACAGGTGGAGCCGATCGAGCGCCTCGTGGCGGGTCACGACGCGAACCGCCTATGGAACCGACTGATGTTTTCGTCGGTCCCGGCCACCACGAGTTCGTCCCCAGATTCGATCACGAACGACGCTCCAGGATTGGTGACAACGCTACCGTTGCGTTCGGCGGCGACTACGGTACATCTAGTCCTGTTACGGATGTCCGCCTCGGCGAGCGACTCGCCAACGGCACCCGGAACCGTCGTCCGGACGAGTTTCAGTTGCGTCCCGGGGAGAGGATCTCCTCGTCGCGAACGACCGACGCGAGCATTCGTCCGCTGACTGCCGCGAGCGACAGACGTAGTCAGCGCCGGCGCGAGACAGCTTCGACCCATTCTCGTGCTCGCTCGCTCGGGCGATGATTTCGATCCGGGGGATTCAGTTCACGAATGACGAACGTCGCGAAGATCGCCGCCGTGCCTTTGGGCAACGCGAGTACGATGGAACTATCGAGTCGGGTCAGTTCGAGACTGACGAGATCAGTGTCACGGAGTTCACTGCGATGGCCGCGGTGGAAGCACTTGACCAAGTAGCCCTTCGAACCTGGGTTTTTGCCGCTGGTGAGGTTGTCGACGACGATACGCACGTTGACTGTATCTTCCGAATAGATCGGGTGGCCAACAAACCGGAATAAGGCCGTCAGATAAATATAACATATATTATATATGAACAAATCTACTTGTAGTTTCAGCTTGATTGAGAATGTATGACAATACTTGCTGCGATCGATGAGAACGAGCGGTCCAGAATTGTCGCCAAAGTCGCATCCGATCTCGCAGCGACGTACGATGATACCCTCGTCGCTTTGCACGTCGTCCCGCAGGAAGATTTCGATGAGCACCGCAGATCCATACAAAGTATTCCAGAGTTCCAGGACTACTCGATCACGCAAGAAGAGGACAGTGCGGAACGATTTGTCAGAGAATTCGTCGAGGAAACTGCCGATACTGTCGATGTGGAGCGGTTCGAAGCGCGAGGGCGCGTCGGTAATGTTACTGATAAGATATTGGCCGAAACGGCCTCGCTTGAACCGCGGTTTCTCGTTATCAGCGGGCGACGGCGGTCGCCGACCGGAAAGGCGGTGTTTGGAAACACTACTCAACAGATCTTGTTGAATGCCGAGTGCCCCGTTGTGACACAGTTGAGTGATCAGTAAGCTGCAGTCATCCGATTCCTCAAATCGCACAGTGGTGCTTCACGTATCTTCTCTATCGCTCTCCCTGAGAGGAGTATTAGCTCAGTTTTGTTGGTAGCGAGATCGTCCGCATTAATAACCCAGAGCGGTCGCTCAGTGGAGAACTCGACATGACAGAGATTCGTGATGGACTCGCCGGGCAGGTTTTATGCGGTGCAGCCATGCGGTTTGGTGAATTTTTGAACATCGGTTACTCTGGCAGGTGGTCAGTTCGCACGTCCATCTTTTCGCGCTCGGTTCGCGCGTCGTAGTGCTGGTACAGGACATCGAGCGAGACGTCCATCCGCTCGCTCACCGTCTCCGGGGGTGTGTCCTCGGTCAGGTGGTGAGTGATAGCGCCTCGACGAACGGCGTGAGGCGACCGTGATGACGGGCAGTCGGCAACATTGGCCGACCGGCCGCGAGCGTCGCACGTCTCGGGTGTCCGGTCGTGTGGGAAACTCGCGTAGCTGCACGGGTGCAGTGCCCGTATGAGCCACTTGTAGATGGTCTGCGGCGAGGGACGGCCGCCATCCTGCGTCGTGAATAGCGGCTTCCGACCGTACTCGTCGGTCCCCTGGACTCGGTCGGGGTTGTCCAGATAGTCATCGAGAATCTGGAACCACTTCGGGCCGAGGTAGACCCACCGCTCGCCTGCTTCGCCGTTCTTGAGCTTCGTTCCCTCGTCGATCCGGTGCTCCAAACGCACCGCGTGGGCGTCCGGTTCGAGATCACCACGGTCGAGAGACTGCACTGCACCGCGCCGCATCCCGGTTCGCCAGATGAGCGTCAGCAAGGCATGGTCTCGACTCGCGTACCGGTGCCTGCCGTAGTACTCTAACGCCGCCTCTGCCCGTTCGGGGTCTAGGTGCACATCCCGACTCTCGGCACCGTCCGGCAGCTCGGGAGCGTGGACCTTCTCGCTCAGTCCCTGCTCGACAGCGTCGCTGGTTTCGTCGTCCTGCTCGTCGACCGACTCGACGTCAACGACGTCGTCGCTGCGAGAGCGGGACACTCGACAGATAACGAACGCCGCGAGCAGGGCAGAAGCGATCAGAACGTACGTCGTAAGGCCGAATCCGGGCAGAAAGTCGTCTGCATCCTGGGGATCACCGCTTTCACCACCGGAATCGGCCCCCTGAATCACCGGCTGCACCGGCTTCCGTCCCGTTACTGTCACCCGATTCGCCGCTTTGCTGCTGTTCGTATTCCTCTGGAGAAACCATTTCTTGGTGCTCTGTTTCGCTGTTTTCGGTACTCTCGCCCTGCTCTTCCACTGCTTCGCTCTGCTCGTCGCCCTCGGTGCTTTCAGGAGCATCCTCTCCGCCCTCCTCAGCAGTGCCCTCAGGCTAGTTAAGGGCGGCTCGAAGCGCTTCCAGATCCCGATGTGCGTCGTCTGTCTTCGCGTTGATGTGACGCCGGACGCTCTCGGCCGTCTTTTCGCCGTTCTCGTTGTATTCGCACCCCTCAGCGGATCAAGTAGGTTCAGTCACGAAGGAATATGCCTCTGTCCGAACAAACGAACAATTATAGTATAAAACCCGTTGATAGTTTAATAATTAGCCAACTAATAATCAGACAGTAGAAATTTCGTCATTATGATAGCGAAGATGCTCTGTATCGATTGAGTGATCCTCATCGAGAAATAGAGTTTGACGGTTGAACTTGCGCTCATAGGCATGAGTGATTTCGAGTGTCTCTGGATCTACTTTTATCGACCCATAGTCGAAGTCGGAGTGATGGTTCGGACAGAGCACGAGAATATTACTCCGGTGGTCGATTCCTGAAGGGGTATCACCGAGAGGATGGATATGATGCGCTTCAGCATATGGATTTCCAGAGTCACGCTGGCGCTGTTCTCCGCAAACCTGGCACCGATAGTCATACTGTTTTTTCAAGTCTTTCGCAATCTGTGTATTCCGAACAACACGGCTAACTGTGGTTTCTGTATGCTCCGGAGGCTGGATATCTGCAGACTGTTCTTCGTGGTCAACACTGGGGCCTTGCGGACCACCTGACCCGGGTTCTGTCTGCCACCCCTGGTTACCCGTCTCCCAAGCGATTCTCTCGGAGCCAATCTGACTGAGTTCGCTTCTCACGCGTTCTCGAGCTGCATCTGAGAGGTCGGAACGATCTAATATATGAGTCAAGAATCGCTCAGTATCATCATCTGATAGTTTGTTTGCTCCCGTGTTGAAGCGAACAAAGTCTTCTCCATCAAAAAATTCCGTATCGTCTACTGGCGGACTGAGCTCCTTGTGTAAAGCATTACAGTAGACGAATTGATCATACTCTTCTGGCCAATTGTGGTCCTCCTGAGAATTGACAGGATTCGTATCAACAATTTTCCAGACACCCATGACACCATGTTTGCTCTGCCGGACGATCGCCGTCTCTCCCCCCTGCATCTGTTTTGCCGCCCAAGAGGTATGAGAGCTGAGTCCGTGCCAAGGGTTCCCGGTATGACTACCGTGAACAGATTTGTCCGGGGGCCCATCAGCACATTTCCGCCAGTTGTGTGGCTTAATATTAAACAACCAAACCATCTGTGAGTCCGTTTATATCCTTTGTAGAGGACAGCGTGAATTATTTTCCCCAAAGATACTAGATTTATGTTGCTTATCAAAAAACAAAAAGCCATTTTATATATCAGCATATTATATCCTGCTACAGTGACCATAGAAAAAAGCGGTGATCACATTGTTGATTCAGAAGGCAGCACAGGGTTGGAGGATCTGCTCTCTCAGCACGTGGTGAACTCAGAAGATGAAGAAGACTATGCGATAGACTGCCAAGTTCGATTTACAGAAAAGGATACGAATGCTCTGACTCCGAACGGATGTTATATACAACTCAAGTCTTCTCAACAACTCGACGGATTAGTCAAAGATGATAAAATCTACTATGATTTAGAAACCAAATATCTTCAATATTCGCGAGCCGGTGGAGAAGCCGCTGTGCGTCCTTCTGGTCAACATTATCGACGGCTTGAGCCAGTGCCCGCTTCGCCGTCTCGCCACGCACAATACCGCTCTCGGTGCGCTTCTTGCACAGCGTCCGATAGGCAACGGCCAGCTCGCGGTCGTCGGGGTCGGCGTAGTGCTCTACCCCGCCGTCCTCGGTCGGGGTGTCGACCTTCTGACGAACGTACTGCTCCAGATCGGCACTCATGTTATCGACCTGCTCCTTCAAATGGGTGGGGAGTCGGAAGGTGATCTTGTCGTTGCCGCCTTCCTCGTGGAGTTGGCTGCCACCAGTCATGTCTGACTAGCCACCTCCGAGTAAGACGGGGCCGAACCCCCATACGGCGCCCCGGTAGCCGACGCTGTTGGTACGTGTAGGACAGCTCCCCTGGGGGTCGCCAGAAGGTCTCGCGCTAGGGCGGGGGCGTGCGTGTGCGTCATGGGCGGCCCTCCGTCTTTGTTCGGGCGTCGGCCAGCAGGTTCCCGATAGTACCGGGCGACCGGCCGAACAGTCTCGCAGACTCCCGAACGCCGACGCTCCCGAGTTCGCAGGTCAGGTAGGCATCGAGTTCGGCAGGAGTGAGTTGGTCGTAGCGGGTCGGGTCGTCGTCGAGCTGCAGCCATGCTGGTGGCGCTGGGTACTGGCGGCCGGTGTCGAGATGAGACACGACGATACCGCCCCGGACCCACTGCCACCACAGGGAAGCGAGGTGTACACACCAACCGTCGTTGTACTTGTGGCCCTGACACTCACTGTCAGCGACCATCGTACGGCCCTGTAACGCCCACAGACAGCGGTGCATCTCGTCGGCGTCGGAGAGGTAGACCACTCGCTCGGCGTCGTTGACGGCCCCGCCTCGGTCGCTCTCGGTCTATGCGCGCTGCCACGCCGTCGAGAGCGTCCAGTCGTCGGGCATCGACAGCGTCGGCGGGCCGCCGATCTACTGGGGGAGGTCGTCGCTAGGTTGCCACTGGCTGCGTAGGCTCACGCGCTACACCCCCGTTTTCCTTCGCAGAAGTCGGTGACTGCGGCGGGGCGAATCCCGCGGCGAAAATAATTAGCTCAGAGCGACCCATAGTTTTCAGACGCCTCTGTGTGAAAGTGGTATCTGGTGGGTGTGAACCTGATGAAAACGGGACCTTCACGAGAGTCCGAAACTGCGATGGACTCGCCGGGATTTGAACCCGGGGCCTACACCTTGCGAAGGTGTCGATCTACCACTGATCTACGAGCCCGCTACCAGAACGTAACCCGGTGCGGTTATTTGTAGGTTGTGTTTTCGGGACGGACGCTGGCTCGCGGGCTGGCGTCGAGAACGCCTATCCGTCCGGCGACGAGACCGAGCAGGAAGCCAGTGAAATGCGCGATGAGCGCGACGTCCGGCGCGCCCGTAGCGACGGTGACGACGGCCGCGAGGACGGCAAAGCCGAGTAGTTGGACGGGGGGGCTCAGGTCGAAGCGGGAGAAGAAACCGCTGGCAAGGCGGTTCCCGGTGAGAACGTAGCCAAGGAGCGCGAACACGGCACCGCTAGCGCCGAGTACCGGGATCGGTTCCGCGATCAGGCTCTTGAGCAGGACCTGGACGATGCCGGCGGTCGCTCCTGTGGCGATGAAAAACACGTGAAACCGGAACGGCGTGGTCGAGCGTTCGACGGGGATGCCGACGAACAGCAGGGTGATGCTGTTGGCGAGCAGATGAGAGACGTCGCTGTGGGCGTACACGCTGGTGACGATGGTCCAGGGCCGGACGGAAAGCGGGGGCGCGAGCGCGAACAGGCCGACTGCGTACGGAATCAGGAGGCCCATTAACTGTTGTGCCAGAAACACTGCGGCGAAGATGAGTAACGTGTCCACGGTTGGACTGTCCGCCAGTGGAGTCCGCATACTGTTGCCTGACTACCCGGCGATATAAAATTGTGAGCGACGCAACTGGCCCGGCCTGCGCGCGAGAGTGACGAGAGGTACCCGTCGTGACCGCGTCGACGGCGGGTCCGCCGCAAAAGCGGTGCCGTTAGTCTTCGAGAACGATCTCGATACTGACGTCGTTCGGCACCTGAATGCGCATGAGCTGGCGGAGCGCGCGCTCGTCCGCGTCGAGGTCGATCAGACGCTTGTGGACGCGCATCTCCCAGTGCTCCCACGTCGCCGTCCCTTCACCGTCGGGGGACTTCCGGGTGGGAATCTCCAGCGTCTTCGTCGGGAGCGGGATCGGACCGGACATCGAAACACCGGTCTTGTTCGCGATCTCCCGAACGTCGTCGGTGATGTCGTCCAGGTCCTCGGGGCTGGTGCCCGCGAGGCGGACGCGTGCCTGTTGCATCTTAGCTCTCGTTGACGCTCAGGACCTTGCCGGCCGCGATGGTCTGACCCATGTCGCGGATGGCGAAGCTGCCGAGCTCCGGAATCTCCTGGGAAGACTCGATGCTGAGCGGCTTTTGCGGGCGAACCGTGACGATAGCTGCGTCGCCGCTCTGGATGAAGTCCGGGTTCTCCTCGGCGACCTCACCGCTGGACGGGTCCATCTTCTTGTCGATGGATTCGATGGTACAGGCGACCTGTGCGGTGTGAGCGTGGAAGACCGGGGTGTAACCGGCCGTGATGACGCTCGGGTGCTGCATGACGATGACCTGGGCCTGGAACGTCTCGGCGACCGACGGCGGGTCGTCGGCGGGGCCGCAGACGTCACCGCGGCGGATGTCGTCCTTGCCGATGCCGCGGACGTTGAATCCGACGTTGTCACCGGGACCGGCTTCGGGCACCTCTTCGTGGTGCATCTCGATGGTCTTGACCTCGCCGCCCTCGTCGCTGGGCTGGAAGGAGACGTTGTTGCCCACGTTGAGCATACCCGTCTCGACGCGGCCGACCGGGACCGTACCGATGCCGTCGATGGTGTAGACGTCCTGGATCGGGAGGCGGAGCGGCGCGTCCGTCGGCGGCTCCGGCTCTTCGAGGCTGTTCAGGGCATCGAGGAGGATCTCGCCGTCGTACCAGTCCGTGTTCTCGCTCTCTTCGGCGATGTTGTCGCCCTCGAAGGCGGAGATCGGGATGAAGCTGGCGTCCTCGGTGTTGAACTGGACCTGCTGGAACAGGTCTTCGACCTCGGAGACGACCTGGTTGTAGTCGGACTCGTTGTAGTCGACGAGGTCCATCTTGTTGACGCCGACGATCAGTTCGTTGATGCCGAGCGTGCGGGCCAGGAACACGTGCTCCTGGGTCTGGGGCGCGACACCGTCGTCAGCTGCGACGACGAGGACAGCGTTGTCAGCCTGGGACGCGCCCGTGATCATGTTCTTGACGAAGTCGCGGTGGCCCGGACAGTCGACGATGGTGAAGTAGTAATCGTCGGTGTCGAACTCCTGGTGGGCGATGTCGATGGTGACACCACGCTCGCGCTCCTCGGCGAGGTTGTCCATGACGTAGGCGAACTCGAAGCCGCCCTTGCCCTTCTGCTCCGCTTCTTCTTTGTGCTGTTCGATTACGTGCTCCGGTACCGATCCTGTCTCGTACAGGAGTCGGCCCACAAGCGTGCTCTTGCCGTGGTCAACGTGACCGATGATGGCTAGGTTCTGGTGGGGTTTGTCTTCGCTCATTGGTATCTCACGCGCAGAGGCGCTATATCGGAGTCTTTCGGCGGAAGCAGTTAAAACCATTTCGATACGGTACGCCCCCCATCCCGTTTCCGTCCGGCGGTTTGGTGACTCGTCACACGGGCATAGTCGCGGTAGTGCGGGCGTACGCCGTCGGCTGACAGTCGGTGAGCGGATCCGCCGGACAACCTAGCGAGTTCGGTCAGGCCGAAACAGGCGACAGGGTCACCGTTCGAGACGACCGACATCGGCGAGGACGGCAGTCGCCGTCTCGGGACCACCCGCACCGCGCCCGCTGACGTTCAGTCGACCCGCGTGGCGCGTCTCTAACTGGACGATGTTGCGCGTACCCGTGACCGCGAGGGTACCGTTCTCGGGAACGAGACGAGGGGCGACGCGGACGCCGGCGGCGGTCGCCTCGCCGATGAGACGGACGGTTCGCCCGTCCTCGGCGGCCAGTTCGAGCGCGCTCCCGGGCACGCTCTGGATACCCTCGACGTCGGCGTCGTCGAGCGAGTACTCCGTGGCGTCGTCGGAGAGGACGTTCGCGAGGATGACGCATTTCAGCGCCGCGTCCGTCCCGTCGACGTCGAAGGTGGGGTCCGCCTCCGCGACGCCAAGGTCCTGGGCCTCCGCGAGAACGTGTTCGTAGTCCAGGCCCTCGGTGGCCATCCGCGTGAGGATGAAGTTCGCGGTGCCGTTGAGCACGCCGCGCGCCGCGGTCACCTGCGACGGGCCGAAGTCGGAGATAGTCGAGAGGACGGGAATAGCGCCGCCGACGGTCGCCTCGAACAGTACGTCGCCCGCGCTCTTCCGTTCGAGCCCGCGCAGGTCGCCGTATCGCTCAGCGACCGGCCCTTTGTTCGCGAGTACCACGTCGCGGTCGCGTTCGAGCGCGGCCCGAACGTGACTGAAGCCGGGTTCGGCGTCGCCGAGCGTCGTCGGCGTCGCCTCGACGAGAACGTCGTACTCCGCGGCCAGGACCTCGTCGGGGTCGCCGTCGCCGACAGTTCCCGTCTCGTCCTTTCGGTCGAGTATCCTCTCGGCGTCGACGCCGTCGGGAGCGACCGTCGCGCCCCCGGAGTCGGCGATGGCAGTCACCGTGTGACCGTACTCACCGGCGAGTTCGACGACGGAACGGCCGACGGACCCCGCCCCGAGCACTGCGAGGTTCATGCCGGACCCCCCTCGGTGAGCGGTTCGACCACGCTCAGGTCCTTCTCGCCCGCGATGCTTCGGACGGTCGACAGCGCGTCGTCGGTGCGGCCGGATTCGACCGCGAGTCGGAGACGAGCCGAGGTGACGTCGTCGGTCCCCTCCGGCGATGTCAGTGAGAAGTCGACGACGGACGCCCCGGAACACTTCTCGATACGGTTCAGCGAGTCTGAGAGGTCAGTGTCGATGATGTGTCCGGCCAGGAGGACGGACACCTCCTCGCTGTAGCGCTCGGCCCCGGCCTGAATTACATTGACGCCGGCGTCTCGCAGAGCGTCGACGATGTCTTCGAACCGGTCCGGCGGACACTCGATGTCGACCTCGACCGGGACGTGTCCCCGAGGTGTTAGATTGCCGCGTTCGTGGAAAATAGAGAGGAGGTTTCCTCCGTTTTCGGCGATCGGTTCGAGAGTTCGGAGCAGTTCGCCCGGTTCGTCGACCAGTTCGAGGCGGACAGTGTACGACTGTACGCCCCCGTCGGTGCGTTCCTCACTAAAACCGTCGTCCGCGCTAGCGTCGCCTTCGTCCTCTGCGCCGGAATCGGAATCGTCTTCCTGGCTGGTGGCACGTTCATCTCCCACACGGATCACCTCGCGCTACGAAGTTCATATCCCACCTCTCTCGCCCGTGCGGTAAAGAGTTCACTCATTTGCAAATGTCTCCGACGGATCGAGGCGGTGTCCGTATCGCGTTCCTCGACGCCCGACTGTACGCCGCCAGTGTATCATCGATTTCGTCGCCGTCGAGTCGGGCTCGTGCCAGACGGCAACGGGACGGCGAAAGATAGACGAACTCTCCGGCAGGTCTCCCGGCACCGTGCCCGGCCGAGAACCGGATCAACGCGTGATGTGGGCCACATACTGTTGGCTGTACTCCTTTGCAGGATATCGGACCCCGGGGTCCGAGTGCCGTTCCGAAGTGACAGCCGACAGTATCAGAACCGCGGCGATTGTTCTCGGATGACGTCAGTCGCCGAACTGAGTTCCCCGGAGAGCACGACCAGCACGTCGTCGAGCGAGAGGATCCCCGACAGCGTCCCCTCGTCGTCGACGACCGGTACCCGTCGGATGTCGTTCTCGCTCAGCGTCCGGACCGCGTCGAACAGTTCCTCGTCCTGAGTGACGGTCACCGGGTCCTCGCTCATCAGATCCTCGACGGACCGCTGGGTGAGATCGGGCGTCTCCTCCAGCGCGAGCGCTATCTTCCGGTCGGTGATGATACCCGCCGGCCGGTCGTCCTCCGTGATCACGACGGTCCCCACGTCCTGCTCTTCCATCATCGCGACGACCGTGGCGATGGGCGTGTCCCGGTCCGCGGTGACGACCTCTTCCCGGGCGATGCGTTCGACGCCGACGGGTTCGATCGGAATGTTCCGTGCGGGCGAGTGCTGCTGTTGTACCCCGCCGAACTGCTGGCCGGTCTGTGTCCGTGCCATCCCCTGTCCGGCTTGTTGGCCGCCGGACTGTTGGCCGGTTCGTCCCGGCTGGACTCCGTGCTGTCCCGGCGGGGCCTGTCGGCCTTGCTGGCTCTGCTGTCCCCCCTGTCCGAAACCGGATTGCTGTCCGGGCTGTCCGAAAGCTGACTGCTGCCCGGTCTGTCCGGCCTGATGCGTACTGCCGTGGTGGGGCTGGTGCTGTTGCTGGGCCGTCGGCCGAGACTGGGGCTGTTCGCCTCCTCCCTGCTGGCCGCCGGAGAGCCGGGACCCCTGCTGGCCAGTCCCGCTATGCGGGGTGTGGTGGGACTGCTGACCCGGCGGAGTGTACCCGCCGCCCTGTTGTCCCCGCTGTCCGCCTCGCTGTGGCGGTTGTCCGGTGCCCGGCGTTCCCTGCGGAGCGCCGCCCTGCTGGCCCTGTCTCGGCGGCTGTTGCCCGCCTCGTTGTTCTCGTCGGTCAGGACCCTGTCGGCCCTGGGACTGGTTCCGTTCGCCTGTCGGTCGACGGTCTGGCGTATCGCGGTCTCTCATGAATATCACCTCTGTGTCCGCACCGAGCGGTCACAGCGACAGCCGAGGCCACGACCCTGGCGAGAATAAACCCCAACGACAGTTTCGACCTACCCGGTACGAAACGGGGGTTAAGCCGTCGTTGTCGGGGAGACAAACGGACCGTGCGCTGGGGAGCGCCGCGGAGACGTGATTGACGCGAGTGCGCTCTGAGAGACAACTACTTGCGGAGGTAAGCGTCTCGAAACCGCGTCCGAATACGGGTAAGCGTCGAAAAAACGCGGGAAGGCGAGGCGTCGTTAGAAGTAGTCGATGGACTCCGGTAGCTCCAGCTTCATCCCCTTACGCTCCCGGATCTCCATGATCTGGTCGCGCTGAAGGTTGTCGGCCATGACCTGGAAGCCAGCGTTTTCGGTGTTCCAGGAGGCGCGGCCTTCCGTGGCCGAGCGGATGTCGCTGGAGAAGCCGATCATCTCCTCGACGGGTGCGACGCCCTCGACGACCATCAGGTCGCCTTCCTGGTACATGTCGTCGACGCGGCCACGGCGACCCTGAATCTCGCCGGAAGCCGAGCCCATGTACTCGTTCGGAACGTCGATGCGGACGTCCTGAATCGGTTCGAGGAGTCGAACCTCACCGCGGATGAGCGCGCGGTGGACAGCCTCGCGGACCGCCGGGATGACCTGTGCGGGACCCCGGTGGATGGTGTCCTCGTGGAGTCGAGCGTCGTGCAGGCGGATGAGCGACCCCTGTACGGGCTCGGCCGCGAGCGGACCGTCGTCGAGCGCCTCTTCGAGGCCCTCGATGACGAGTTCCATCGTCTCGTTCAGGTGCTGGATACCCTTCGTGTCGTCGATGAGGATGTTCGTCCCGTGGATGTGTTCGACGTTCTGGGACGCGTCTTTCTCCATCCCCGCTTCCTGCAGCGCCTCGCGGCGCTCCTGCTCGGGCACGTCCATGGAGACATCGCCGAGCTGGATCGCGTCGACGATGTCGTCCGTCAGCGGCTGTAGCGAGATGTAGAAGCGGTTGTGACGGTTCGGCGAGATCCCCTCGACTTCCTGGGTCGGCTCCTGGGGAGCCTCGCGGAAGACGACGATGGGCTCACCGGTGTTGACCGGGATCCCCTGGTTGCGCTCGATGCGCTGGGTCTGGACTTCCAGGTGGAGTTCGCCCTGTCCGGAGATCAGGTGTTCGCCCGTCTCCTCGTTGATCTCGATCTGGATCGTCGGGTCCTCCTTGGACACTTGCCGCAGCGTCTCGATGAGCTTCGGCAGGTCGTCCATGTTCTTCGCCTCGACGGACTTGGTGATGACCGGCTCCGAGATGTGCTCGATGGACTCGAACGGCGTCATCTCCACGGAGGAGACGGTAGAGCCGGCGATGGCGTCCTTGAGGCCCGTGACGGCGGCGATGTTCCCTGCGGGAACGCGTTCGACCTCCTCGCGCTCGCCACCCATGTAGATGCCGACGCTCTGGATCCGGTTCTTCCCGGCAGTCCCGGAGACGTACAGTTCCTGGCCCTTCTCTAGGGTCCCGGAGAAGACGCGGCCGGCGGCGATCTCCCCTGCGTGGGGGTCGACGCCGATGTCAGTGACCATCAGAACGACTTCGCCCTCTTCGTCGACCAGACGCATCGTGTCGGCGAGTTCGGAGTCCGCGTCGCCGCGCCAGATGCGCGGGATACGACGGGGCTGCGCGTCGACGGGGTTCGGGAAGTGCTCGCAGACCATGTCGAGCACGACGTCCGACAGCGGCGTTCGCTCGTGGAGCTCCTGGCGCTTGTCGTTGCGCTCCAGGTCCATGATGTCGGCGAAGTCCATGCCGGTTCGCTGCATCGACGGGAACGAGACGCCCCACTTGTACAGCGCCGACCCGAAGCCGACGGTTCCGCCCTCGACGGACACCGTCCAGTCGTCGTCGATGTCGTCCATCTCCTCGGTCATGCCGCGGATGAGGTCGTTCACCTCGCGGATCACCGAGAGGAGGCGGTTCTGCATCTCCTCGGGACCCTCCTGCAGTTCGGAGATGAGGCGGTCGACCTTGTTGATGAACAGGGTCGGCTTCACGCCCTCCCGTAGCGCCTGACGAAGCACCGTTTCCGTCTGCGGCATCGCGCCCTCGACAGCGTCGACGACGACGAGCGCACCGTCGACGGCACGCATCGCGCGGGTAACGTCACCGCCGAAGTCGACGTGGCCCGGCGTGTCGATGAGGTTGATGAGGTGGTCGGTGTCCTCGTACTCGTGGGTCATGGAGACGTTAGCGGCGTCGATCGTGATGCCGCGTTCCTGTTCGTCCTCCTCCGTGTCCATGGCGAGTTGTTCCCCCGCGGTGTCGTCGGAGATCATGCCCGCGCCGGCGAGCAGGTTGTCCGTCAGTGTCGTCTTGCCGTGGTCGACGTGTGCGGCGATGGCGATGTTCCGGATGTTCTCCGGTTCGTCCATCAGTCGCTCGCACTGTTCGACGATCTTCTTGCGTCTACCCATTACCCACTCATATCGCCAGCGGAGTGAAAAGGGTAGTGTTTCGTCGGCGACGGAGGAACCGACGTAGCTCGACACGAACAGAGTGACGAGACGGCGTTTCGTCTTCGCCGACGGGAGAGACAAAGGGAAAGCTCGCGACGAGTGAAACGAGTCGAGGTGGTTCGTCGCCGCGGGAGGCCCCACCGTTTTTGAGCCGACGGATCTCCGATCGCTTACCGACCCATCGTTTTGGTGGTGTGGGTCGTACTATCCGGTATGGGAGGGGATCTCCTGATATACGGATCGTACGGCTACGCCGGAAGCCTGATCACTCAGCGGGCGGTCGACCGCGGTCTCGACCCGACCGTCGCCGGGCGTGACGCGGAACAAGTCGAGCGACAGGCCACCGACCTCGGGCTCGACCACGAGGTATTCAGTCTCGAACACGGGACAGTCGTCGAGGACCGCGTCGCAGCGGCCGACGCGGTGCTGAACTGCGCGGGGCCGTTCTCCCGGACGACCGAGCGCCTGACGACGGCGTGCATGGAAACCGGGACTGACTACCTCGACTTGGCCGGCGAGATAGACGTACTGGAAGGGGTCGCGGAGCGGGACCGCGACGCCGAGAAAGACGGCGTGTCGCTCGTCCCCGGCGTCGGGTTCGACGTGGTCGCGACGGACTGTCTGTCCGGGTTTCTGGAGTCGCAGTTGCGCTCCGCGACGGAACTGACGCTGGCGCTCGACGGGTTAGGAACGTTCTCCCCGGGGACCGTGAAATCGATACTCGAGGAACTGCCACAGGCCGGCGCAGTGCGGAAGAACGGAGCGATACGGTACGTGCCAGCGGCGTGGAAACGCCGCGAGTTCGACTTCGGTGACGGGACGGCGAAAACCGGCGTCACCGTACCGTGGGGAGACGTCTCGACGGCGTACTACTCGACCGGGATCGAGAACATCGAAGTGTACGCGACGGTGCCGGAGTACGCCGTCTCGGTCATGCGCCGAATCCGGCCCCTCGTCCCGGTACTCGGGCTGACGCCGGTTCGTCGGGCGCTCGAAGTGTTTGCGGACGCCGCGCTGTCCGGGCCGACCGCGCGCGAACGCGCGCAAAGCACGACCCGCGTCTGGGGACAGGTCGTCGACGACGAGGGAAGCCACGTGACGGCAGTGTTAGAGACGCCGGACACCTACGACCTCGCGACGGCGACTGCGGTCGAGGCCGCGAAGCGAATGCTCGCGGGCGAGGTCTCGGACGGGTTCCAGACGCCGGCCTCAGCGTTCGGCACGGACTTCGTCCTCGACGTGGAGGGCGTCACCCGGACGATCACCGACGCCGAGCAGGTACCGACCGCGGACGTAGCCCGGTGAGCGGGGTGGCCCGCTCGTCCCTGGTCGAAGCGCGCAGCGCTTCGCAACACCGGGACAAGAGTCATATCGTTCCGTCCCCTGGTAGGTGTACGCATGGACGTTCGCGTGCAGGGACCTGGGCCGGCCGCGCCGTTTCTCAGCGCACAGGACATCTTCGAGACGGAGTACGACGTCGACCGCCCGGTTCACGTGCGGATCCGGGAGGACCCGGACGAGCGTACGTGGACCGGCCACGACGCGGACCATCACGTTCTCAACATCTCCCGTCAGGCGGCGACAAGCGCGATGGCGCGCGAACTCGCACTCCACGAGTACGCGCACATGCGCCGTCACGAGGGGGGCCACCCGTCACACACGCAGTCGACGGAAGAGGCGCTGTATCTCGCGCTCGCCGGCAAGTCCGTCGAACGCCGCCGACTCACGCACTGTTACCAGATCGCCAACCACATGAAAGACATCTACGCCGACGACATCACCCTTCAGGTCGGCCCGCCCGACAAACTCGTCGCCTTCCTGGAGTCGAGTCTGGCAGGCGCTATCGCCGACGCTCCGGGGCGGGCACCCCGTGCCGTCTCCAGGCTCACTAATCCCGCGGCTGATCCGGAGATCACGGCCGTCAACGCCGCGTTCGCGTTGGCCATGGTCGAGCGCCACGACCTGGTCGACGCCGACCACCGCCTCTACGACCTCGCCGACGCCGCGGCGAAGGACGCACCGGGCATCAGCCTCGACACGTTCCGTCGACACTTCCGCTCGCTCTCCGAGGACCCAGACGAGAGCGAGTACCGGAAAGCGCTGGTCGACGTGACCCGCGAGTACGCGGTACAGGACAACCAGGCGGCAGACTGACAGGTGGACTATTTGGTCGTCGAGGGCGTACGCCGGGCATGGCGCTTCCGTTTTGGCCTGACGCGTGGAACGAGATAGAACCGTCCGCCCTGATCCTCGTCGGGTTCGTGCTGTTCGTTGTCCCCGAACCGGCGTCGTCGACGCTCGGCGCGGGACTACTGCTGTTCGGTGTCGCGTGGTGGTTCTACGAGTGGGGCCGCTAACGAGCACCCGGCGCGTCGACTCGGGACGCCGCCGCTGTAAACGCAAATTCAGTTCCGGACCCGGACCGGCGCTCGTGATCCCGGGCCGCACCCCCGCCAACAGCCCGATATTCGGCGCTTTAATCCCTCTATAGATAGATGGAAATTATTTATAGTCGGGTCTGTCCGGTCGTATATTTTCGTATCAGTACCGACCCCCACCCAATATTATCGTACCGATCAACAAAACACTTATTTGACGAGTCCCCGCCGTAGATCACTACAGCGAATGGAGCGGGACGACCCAGCGAACGACAGGGACCACCGACTCGACGAGATAGACAGTCGGAACGTCCACGCCTTGAAGGCGGACGAGAGGGGAGTCTCCGCGCCGACGAGCGCCGAAACAGTCAACGTCTCCGCCGCGACAGTGCGAAACCGCATCTCGAAACTCGAAGCGACCGACGGAGTCGCGGGACATCACGCTAGGGACGTTCCGCGGCGGCGGCAGCGGCAACGAATGAATTCCACACTATGACAGTACGCGACTGGCTACAGGAACTGCTGACGGACGCCGACGATCCCGTCGAAGACGGGACCAGGATCCTCCACGAGTGCCGTCACTGCGGCGTCGCGGTCGATGCCGACGATGAGTCGTGTCCCGTCTGCGGGACGACCGAGATCGCTCGGTACGTCCTCCAGCAGTGAGTCGGGCGTCTCACGGGCGCTAATACCTGGAATCCGCTGGTGCACGGAAGGAACTGATACGCGGAAGACGCTGATGCACGGAAGTTCTACCGGGGACGTTCCCGAAGTGCGGCGTAAACTGTCCCCAGTAGCGTCCCGTACACGAAGTGAAGACGACCGCGAACGACAGGTCGAACAGAACGCTGGTCAGCGGTACCGTCGCCACCGGATGCCGGTACGTTACTCCTCTTCGGGCGTGAACCGCACCAGCACGTCGTCGCGCTCTGTCGGGAAATCGCCGTCCGCGCGACCGTCGCGGTTACACGTGACGCCGTACAGCGCGCCGTCCGGCCCCTGTTCGACGTGGCGGACGCGGCCGAGTTCGTCCTCGAACGTCTTGTGAGACGTTGCGGTGTAGCTATCGTCGTAAAAGTCGTCGTCGAAGCGCCGGCCGTTTTCGGCGGGCGGCAGGTCGCGGTCCGGTTGCGAGAGCGTGACCACGTTGACGTGCTGGCCGGCGAGCGTGCCGAGAACGAGGCGGTTCTGCCACGCGGAAACGCCGTCCCCCGTGTAAAACACCGACCCGGTCGGTGCCCACGTCTCGTTGCCGGTGTTTACGACCGGCGGGTGAACGTCGGGGTCGAGGTACTCCTCCCCTTCCTCGCGGATGTCCGGCCAACCGTAGTTTCCGCCGGGCGTCAACACGTTCACCTCGTCGTGGGCGTTCTCCCCGTGCTCGTCGGCGACCGGGGTCGCGTCGGGGAGGAACGTGATGCCCTGCGGGTTCCGGTGTCCGTAAGAGAACACCCGCGGATCGCCGTCGTTCGGGTTATCCGGTGCGGCGTCGCCGTCGGGTTTCAGACGGAGGACCTTCCCCGCAAGACTGTCACGGTCCTGCGCCAGCGGTTTTTCGCCGGCGTCGCCGCAGGTGACCCAGAGGTAGTTCTCGGGGCCGAAGGTGATCCGGCCGCCGTTGTGATAACTGTCGGCCGGGATACCGTCGATGATAGTCTCGGCGTGGCGACTCGGGTCGTCGGCGCTCACGTCGAAGTACGCGACCTTGTTGTAGCGCTCGTCGCCCTCCTCGTAGGTGTAGTAGGCGTACACCAGCGGCGGGTCCGGGTACGAGGGGTGAGCCGCGACGCCGAGCGTGCCGCCCTCGCCGCCCTCGACCCACCAGCTACCTTCTTCGGCACCGGGTTCGACGGACCCCCCGTCGATGGCGTCGGCGGGTTCAGCAACCTCCTGAACCTCGCCGTCCGCGAACGTCTTGATACGCCCGACGCGTTCGGTGATGAACAGTTCGCCGTTCGGCGCGAACGACAGGTCCCAGGGGATCTCGAGGTTCTCGACGAGAATCTCCGCGCTGACTTCCGTCTCGACGGGCGAGGTCGTCGGCGACTCCCACTCCGGGTCGTAGCCGTCCCACGACTCGACATCGTGGTCCACGGTGACGTCGTACTCCGGCGACTGGGGCTCTTCGGTCGTCGTTTCGTCGGAGGGCGTGTCGGACGAGCTACAGCCGGCGATGGCTGTCGCTCCCGCGACCGCGAGGAGGCGGCGGCGAGACAATCGTTCTGCCATACACCTCCGTAATTATCGGTCCGGCAAATACTTTCTCTCTCGCCTGCCGGCCCGCACGGCGGCCGTAGAGGTGGTCAGGAGCGGTCTACGTCACCCGTGCCGTGAGTATCGCCGAACACGCTCGCGACGACGAACGACATCGTCGCGGCACCGACGAGGAACGTGCCGCCGAATCCGGCGACGGCGACGAGCGGTCCGGCGGCGTCCGCGACGACGCCGCCCGCGAGGATCAGTGGCACCCGGATGAGGGCGTACGCCATCGACGCGGCCGAGAGCACGGTCGCCCTGCCCGCGCCCTCGATCCGGTCGTTGAGATAGCGGTTCGCCACCGGACGGAGCATCGCGTCGCCCGCCCGCATCGCGAGAAACGTCGGGACGGCGAGCAACGGTACCGCGAGCGGGACAGCGAGTAACACGGCGACGCCGACGGTGACGCCGACGACCGCGGTCCGAAGCCCCAGACGCGACTCGACGGTCGCAGCGTGGTAGCTCGCGACCCCGGAGACACCGGTAAAGGCGGCGTAGAGAACGCCGATCGTCGCCTCTTCGGGCACGCCGAGCGCCGCGACGTTCGCCTCTAACACGTCGACGGTGATCGGCTGAACGTACGTGTTCGACGCCGACACCGCACCGAAAAAGATCCCGACGTAGAGAACGAACGAACGGAGTTCGGGGCGAGTGAGCGCCGTGCGGACGACGGAAGCGGCCTCCCGCACGGAGAGTCGGTCCGCCGTTCCGTCGGCGTACCCCTCGTTTTTCGGCAGCGACAGCAAGACCGGGATCCCGACGACGTTCAGCGCCGCGGCGGCGATAAAGGGGACCGCCGGAGAGACGACGTACAGCAGGCCGCCGGCGATCATCGTGACCACGCTCGCCGCTCGGCGCACGGACTCGCCGCGACCGCGGATCCGAGTGAACCGGTCCTCCGCGCCGCGCGCCCGAAGCGCGTCGTACAGCCACGCGCTGTCGCTGCCCGAGGCGAACGTCAGCCCCAGCGCCCAGAGGACGTACAGGACGACGAACGCCGGGTACGTGTTCGCCCAGACGAACCCGACGAGCGAGGCGACGAGTAGCGCAGTGCTCACGACGAGACTGTTCCGGCGGCCGACGCGGTCGCCGACGTACCCCGTCGGTATCTCGCCCGCGGTGACGACGACCGCGACGATAGCCGAAAGCGTCGCTATCTCGCTGAAAGACAACCCACGAGAGAGCATGAACAGCGTAAACACCGGGGTGATGAACCCCACCGAGGACGCCGCCCGGAAGGCGTAATAGCGGAAAACCAGCGAGCGGTCCGTGACCATGATCCGCCACAGAACCGGGCGGTAGTTAACTGCTCGCTGAAACGAATTTGAGTAACTTCCCGGAGCGACCGTTTCATCGACATTATATACGGAGAAAATAAACTGCTCGTGTGATCTCCGACAGGTCCCGCCGGCGGTTCCTCCGGTCGACTGCAGTTGCGGTCGGCCTCGGTCTTGCCGGCTGTTCCGAGTCCGCGACCGACGGCACCGACACGACGACCGAGCCGTCCGAAACCTCGACACCGACGAGTACGACCGGCGAAACTACCACTGACGACCGAAACGACCGCCCGGTCACCGGCGACGCGGTCCCCGAACTCGAACCGCTGGACGAGGCGGTTCTCGGGTTCATGTCCGACCGAGACGTGCCCGCCGCCGCGATGGCCGTGGCCAGAAACGGCACCGTCGTCCACGAGCGCGGGTACGGCTGGCGGGATGCCGACCGCACCGAAGCGACGCGGCCGGACACGCGCTTTCGGTTCGCGAGCGTCACAAAGGCGATGACGAACGCGGCGGTCCGCACGCTGTTCGACGATGGGACGCTCGACCCGGACACCCGCGTCTTCCGGACGCTCGACCTCGATCCGCTTCCCGGAGACGACCCGGACGAGCGCCTCGACGAGATAACCGTCCAGCACCTGCTCGACCACGCCGGCGGGTGGGATCCGAGACGGACCTTCGACCCGGTGTTCCACGATTTCGCCATCGCCTCCCGAATGGACCTCTCGAACCCGCCCACCACGCGACAGACCGCTCGTTTCATGCTCGGGCAACCCCTCCAGTTCTCCCCCGGCGAGAGCGAGGCGTACTCCAACTTCGGCTACGCGCTACTGGGGCTACTGGTCGAGACGGTGACCGGGGACGAGTATCCCGAGTACGTACGGGACTCAGTGCTCGACGGAGCGAGTTCGGACCGCCTGTACGAGGGCGCGTCGCTTCCGGAGGACCGGCCGGACGACGAAGTCGACTATCACAGTCCGAACGAGTGTCCGAACGTGATGGCGCTCGATCGGACCGACCGCGTTCCCTGCCCCGACGGCGGCTACCATCTAGAGGGGATCGGCGCGGCCGGCGAACTCGTCGGGACGACTCGCACCTTGCTCTCGTTCGCCGACGACTACCGGGTCACCGGCGAACCGAGAGTCGAGGGCGACGGTCCGTACGTGTACTTCGGCTCACTCCCCGGAACGTTCACCATGCTCGAACAGCGCAGGGACGGAGTCGACGTCGCCGTCCTGTTCAACAGACGCGGCACAACACCCACGTCGTTCGCTGATATCCGGGGAACGCTCGGCACGGCGATCGATGCAGTCGACGAGTGGCCGTAACCGACCGGGCCGGGGACGGGAAGTTTAATTACTCACCCTTTCGGACGGAGAAATACATGCGACGTAGAGCCCTCCTGACATCGATCGCGACGAGCGTTGCCGTCGGCGCCGCCGGATGTACCTCGTCGAACGAGGAGTCCGACACGACTAACCCCCGCGATTCAACTACCGCGACGACTGCGAACACGTCGAGGACGACCGAACCGGCCGAGGAGATGCTCCGATTCGGCGACCGGGTCGGCGACGAGATACGCGAGCGGTGCGAACGCGCACTGGACCGAACGGTCGATATCACGGGCGAACACCTCGATGCCCCGGTCAGGATCGAGTTGAGAGACCCGAATATCGTGTCCCGTACCGGCCCGAGAGAGGCGTTCGCGGTCGCGACCGGGAAGGCCACGCATCTCCGCTCCGCAACTCGCCCTGACCGGGCCCCGGGATCGCTCGGCCGATACAACATGTCGAACCGGGTGATCACACTCACCGACACGGAGCAGATAGACGTCGATTCGATAACCGAACAGGAGGCCGTCCCGGATATCAGCCTGGAGAACTACCCGAACGAACCGCATATCGCTCACGAACTGACACACGCCATCCAGTACGACGTCACTGACGTTTCCGATGGATCGGATCCGACAAACGACGGCCAGAACGCCGTCACCGGCGTCAGAGAAGGGACGGCGACCTACGTCGAGGGGCGCTATCGCGCGAACTGCATCGACGGCGAGTACGACCCCTGCATCCTGCTCGACTCGTTTCGCCGCGCCGTCGACGTTCCCCTCTGGATGCTGCCGCGGCGGATCCCGTACGTCAATGGGGCGCTGTTCGCCTACGAGGCCGTCGAACGCGGCGGCTACGACCAGTTGTGGGAGAAACACGGTTCGCCGCCCGAGACGGCGGCCGCCATCATGTTTCCGAAGGAGTACTTCGAAACTGGCATCACGTACCGGTCGGTCGACGTCCCGAACGAGGCGAGCGAGGAGTGGAACCGCGTCCAATCGACTCGAATGGGCGTCAACGCGCTGTTCAGCAAGTTCATCGCCCTCGACATCGCGTCGCTCGACGACCCCGACGCCGCGGTCGAGGGCGAGGCCGCCGAAACGGTCGACCTGCCGCGAGCCTATCGCTCCGATCTGCTCCGGAAGTGGCACGGTGACTCCCTGGCCGCGTACAGCGACGGGGACGGCCGCGTCGGCTACCGCTGGCGAACGGCGTGGGAGACCGATGCGCGCACGGTGGCGGACGCGGTCGCCGAGGCATACGACGACCGCGGCGAGGCCCGAGACGGCGGCTGGCTACTGGACGGCGACTTCGTTACCGTCGCGTCGGAGCGGACCCGCGACGGCGAGCGGGTGACGTTCGCCGGCGGACCCGACCGCGACGCCGTGATGGCTATCCTCGGACGGGCCTGACCGAACGCCGGGGACGAACTGACCGGCGGCGAACGCTGTCGGCACTGGACGATGAGTGAGAAACGAGAGAGAGAAAAGATTACCGTGCGGCGGCGGCGACGCGCTCTTTCTCTTCTTTCTGATTGATCGAGTACGTCTGGACGTCGTAGTTAGCGGCACCGAGCAACTGGTCGGCGAGCGCCTCCTCGACGTCGGTCGTGCTCTTGAACGAGGCGTTGTACACGCCCTCGGCGATGAACTTCAGCGACTGGTCGACGCGGCGCTGCGGGGCGACGTCGACGGCTTTCGGGACGGAGATGCCACCGTACTTCAGGCGGACGGTCTCCTCGCGCGGCGCGGCGTTCTCGACGGCCGTGACGAGCACCTGCACGGGGTTTTCCTCCGTGCGGTTGTGGATGATATCGAACGCGTCGCGAACGATGTTCAGCGACTGCTGTTTCTTCCCCGTGTTCTCCTCGGTCTGCATCAGACGGTTGATGAGCCGCTCGACGATGCTGATCTCGGACTTCTGGAACTGCTTGGAAGCGTGACGACCCATCGTGTGTGCGATGGGAGTGACGGTGATGTACCGCTCGGTGGAGGGGTCGCCGTACTCGATGCCCGTGACCTCCCACCGGTCGAACAGCTTCGCACCGACGGCGTCGTCGTCCGTGCCCACCGGTTCGTCCGGTTCGGGCTGGTCCTCTGCCGCCATGGTTATCGCACCGGTTTCTCCGCGTTCCCGCGGACGAGTTCGATCAGGCTCACGCCGTTTACCTTCTCGACTTTGTAGTTGACGCCGGAGAGGTCGCCCATCGCTCGTCCCTTCGCACCGCCGATGCCGGCGATAGTGACCTCGTCGTGTTCGTCGATGAAGGAGATAGCTCCGTCGCCGGGACAGAAGGCGGTGACCTGCTTCCCGTTTTTGATCAGCTGAACTCGGACGCATTTCCGGATGGCCGAGTTGGGCTGTTTCGCTTCGATGCCCACCTTTTCGAGGACGATACCGCGACCCTGGGGCGCACCCTCAAGCGGGTCGGACTTCTCCCCGAGACCCCGCTCTCTGCGGGCGTACTCGGAGTCGGACCACCGTCGCTTCTGGCGGTCCTGCTTGAGTTTGCGCGCGGCGTACTTGCCGTTTGCCATAGTACAACCCAGTAGCTAACGGAGGCACTTAAGCATCCCCTTTTGCGACGGGGAGTTACGGAAGCAGGAGCCTCGACAGGGGGTGATAACGGTATCTGAACGCGTTTCGGTGGACTAGTTCTGCGCGACGCACGAGCCGAATCCGGTCAGGAGAACGGCTGAGAGGAGACGGGGAGACCCGACCGCTACGTCAACTGTACGTCGTCGATGTCGTAGTGGCGCTTCGCCAGCGTCCGCGCAGTGTCGATGTTTTCGCCGCCTTTACCGATAGCCGCGCCGGTGTCTTCCTCCGCGACCTCGGCGTAGGCGATCGTTTCGTCGTCCTCGCTTATCGTCACGTTGTACACCGCTGCGGGCGACAGGGCGTTGGCGACGAACGCCTCGGCTGTGTCGGCGTCCTCGACGAGTTTGACGTCCCTGCCGATACGGTCCTCGACGCGGCGGACGTGCTGACCGCCGGGACCGATGGCCTCCGCCATCTCGCCCGCGGTCACGAGGATGACTACGCGGTCGTCGCCCGGTCCGTCGTCGGCCGAGTCCGCCGCGTCGTCGGACTCACCCTCGAAGACGACGCAGTCCCGCGCCGTTGCGTCGGTCGCCTGCTCGAAGGCGGCGATGAACTGCCGTGCAGCGTCGGTGAGGGTGCGTGTCGGCATCAGTCAGCCTGTCCGGACTGCCGGCTGAACGACCCCATCTTGAGGTCGACGTCGCCGGTACCCAGCTTGATCGGCTTGCCGACGATGACGTTCTCGGTGACGCCGTTCAGGTCGTCGACCTCGCCGTGGATGGCGGCGTCGAGCAGGTGATTGACGGTCACCTCGAACGCGGCGCGGGCCAGTACGGAGTCTTTCGACCCGGAGATCCCGTGCCGGCCGATAGACTCGATCGTCCCCTCGTTGGTCATGATGTCCGAGACCAGCATCAGGTGCCGGACGTTCACGTCGTCAAGCCCCTGCTCTTCGAGCGTGTCCATCGTCTCGTTGATGATCGCCTCGCGGGCGGCCTCGACGCCGAGATTGCGGTAGATCTCGTGGATGTTGTTGCAGGTCGTTCGGGAGGCGTCGACGCCCTCGATAGAGAGCACGTCGCCGAATGCGGACCCCTCGGTGTAGAGGACGAACTCCTCGCCGGAGTCTAACTCCTCCTTGCGGATGACGACGCGACTGACCTCCTCGATGCCCTTGAAGGTGATGTCGCGCAGTTCCTCGACGAGTTGCAGGAGGTCGCGGTAACTGGGCTCCTCGGGGCCGAACTCGACGCTGGTCCCGTCTTGGACCGTCGTGACGCCCAGCGAGTCCTCGATGATCCCGGCGATCTCGCCGGCGATCTCGTCCGTGCTGTCGACGCGCGGCCAGCGTTCCTGCAGCGTGTCCTCGTTCAGGCTGATCTGGACGCGCATGTCGGCGACGTTCGTGGAGATGTCACCGAGCGCGAGGATCTTCGTCGCCTCGATCCCCCAGACGACCTCGTGGGCGCGCTCGCGGTCGTCGGCGTACTCGTCCTCCAGAAACACCGTCATCATCGGCGTGTCGGGAGTTTTCCGAGCGTCGACGAGTTCGATGAGCCGCGGCAGCCCCTGCGTGACGTCGATCTCCGCGACGCCCGCGTAGTGGAACGTGTTCATCGTCATCTGGGTGCCAGGTTCGCCGATCGACTGGGCGGAGACGGTGCCGACCGGGTCGAGCGGGTCGACCCGCGTGTCGAGATAGCGGTTCTCGACCGCCTTTGCGATCTGGTCGGCCTGTTCGACCGTGACGCCGTCTCGCTCGTCGACCGTGCTGTACACCTGGTCTTTCAGCCGCTTCGGGAGGTTCGTGTCCTCCACGACGGCCTCGATGTCGTCGGTGATCTCAGTCATCGTTCACCTGGGGGGCTTCGGAAGCGACGCTCGTTGCGCCGCGGTCACCGGCGGCGTCCATCCGCCGGGATTCGGCGTGTTCCGAGAGATTGGTTGCCGGTTGCTTCTCGCCGAGGAACTCCTGGAGTTCGTCGCCGTCGAACTCGGCTTCCAGAACCCGGTCGGCGATCCTGTCGACGTCGATGTCGTTCTCCTCGCCGGAGGACACCTTCACGGGACTGGTGCTGTCCTCTCCGAACTCGAACTGAACGATGGTGTCGCCGGTGTCGCGGACGGTACCGTCGTACTGCGTCTCCAGTTCGGACAGGGCGTTGATGAGACGGCGCTGCAGGTATCCGGACTTCGACGTCCGGACTGCCGTGTCGACCAGGCCCTCTCGGCCACCCATCGCGTGGAAGAAGAACTCCCGCGGGGTCAGGCCGTTCGTGTATGAGTTCTGTACGAAGCCGTGGGCGTCGGCCGATAGGTCGTCGGGCTTGTAGTGACTCAGGGTGCGGTCCTCGTAGCCGCGGTTGATCCGCTCGCCGCGGACCGCCTGCTGGCCGACACAGCCGGCCATCTGAGTCAGGTTGAGCAGTGACCCACGCGCCCCGGACTCGGCCATCACGACTGCCGGGTTATCGTCGTCGAAGTGCTCCTCCGCGATGTCGCCCGCGTTGTCACGCGCGCGGCCGAGCGTCTGCATGATCTTCATCTCCAGCGTCTCGTCGACGGTGCGGCCCGGGAGCGACTCGAGGTCGCCGTTCTCGTACGACTCGATCAGCTCCTCGACGCGGTCGTTCGCGTCGGTGATCGTCTCGTTGATGCGCTCCTCGGCGACCTGCGGCACCGTCTCGTCGTCGATGCCGATGGAGAACCCGAAGTGCATGATAGAGCGCATCGCCAGCGAGGCGACCTCGTTGATGAACTGTCGGGCTCGCGTCTTGCCGTACACCTTGGCGATGGTGTCGACGACTTCGCCGCCGAACGCGCCGACGCCGCCCTCGTCGATGGTGCCCTCGACGAGCTGGCCGTCCTCGACGACGACCGTGTCGCCGGCCTCGCTCGTGAACTCCAGATTGAGGTCGTCGGGCAGGAGCTCCGAGAAGGCGTCCCGTCCGGTCCAGTACGGTTCGCCGTCCTCGTACTTCCCGCTCGGTTCGGGCAGTTCGTCGATGCGCGTAGCGCGCAGCAGGTCCAGTGCCTGCGTCTCGTTGAACTCGGGGTTCGTGTGTGTCAGCAGGTACGTCCCGCTGATGTGGTCCTGGATGGCCCCGATGATGTTCTCCCCGAAGCGCGGGCTGAGGATCTGTTCCTGCACGCGCATGAGGACGCGCGCCTCCGCGCGGGCCTCCTCGTTTTGCAGGGCGTGCATGTTCATCTCGTCGCCGTCGAAGTCCGCGTTGTACGGCGGGCAGACGACGGTGTTCAGCCGGAACGTCTTGTACGGCATCACGACGACTTCGTGCGCCATGATAGACATCCGGTGAAGCGACGGCTGGCGGTTGAAGACGACGATGTCGCCGTCGATGAGGTGACGGTTCACCTCCCAGCCCGGTTCGACCTTCTCCGCGAGCTCCTCGCAGTTCTTCTCGGTCACCTTCAGCCGGCGACCGTCCGGTCGTCGGACGTAGTTCGCGCCGGGGTGACCCTCGGGACCGTTGGAGACGTAGCGACGAGCGTCCCGGAGGTTCCGGTCGTTGACGTTCATCGTCTGGGTCATCTCCTTGGCGACGCGGTCGGGGACGCCGACCTCGTTCAGGCTGAGCGTCGGGTCCGGGGAGATGACGGTACGGGCGGAGAAGTTAACGCGCTTCCCGGACAGGGAGCCGCGGAAGCGGCCTTCCTTGCCCTTGAGGCGCTGACTGAGCGTTTTCAGCGGGCGGCCGGAGCGGTGACGCGCCGGCGGCGTCCCGCTGATCTCGTTGTCCATGAACGTCGTGACGTGGTACTGCAGCAGTTCCCAGAGGTCCTCGATGATCAGTTGGGGCGCACCGGCCTCGCGGTTCTCCATGAACCGCTGGTTGATGCGGATGATGTCGACCAGCTTGTGCGTGAGGTCGTCCTCGCTCCGCTGGCCGTTGTCGAGCGTGATGGAGGGACGGGCCGTCACCGGCGGCACCGGTAGCACCGTCAGGATCATCCACTCGGGTCGGGACCGCTCGGGGTTGATGCCGAGTACCTCGATGTCCTCGTCCGGGATGTCCTCGAACCAGTCCCGGATGTCACTCGGCATCAGCTTGTTCATGTCCTCCTCGGTGAGGTCGATCCCGAGGGCCTTCTCTATCGCCTTGCGGTCCTCCTTGCGCGGTCGGAACTCGCCCGAGAGGATCTCGTTGACGCGCGAGAGGACGATATCCGTCTTCTCGGCGAGTTCGTTGGGGCTGGTCGGCTCCTCGTCCTCCTCGTCGTCGCCCTGCATCGCGGCGGCGATCTGTTCCGGGTACTCGCTGGAGAGGACCTGCTGAACCTCGTAGTACGTCGTCGGTTTCTCGTGGTTGATGTCGAACTGGACCTCGCCGCAGTGCGGACAACGGTCCGCCTTGCGGGCCTGCCGGATGGCGGCCTTCGTCACGTCGTTGACGTCGTTATCGAGGTCTTTCGTCGTCTGGAGCTGGTCGAGGAACTCCTGTTTTTCGTCCTCCGTCAGCGTGAGCCGCGAGCACTCGCGGCAGGTCCCTCGAAGCAGACGACGAATGAGCTTCGTGAAGCCGACGTGGATGACCGGGGCTGCGAGTTCGATGTGGCCGAAGTGCCCGTTACAGGAACCGGAGTGCTGTCCGCAGGTCTTGCACTCCAGTCCGGGGTCGATGACGCCCAGACGCGGGTCCATCAACCCCATGTCGATGGGGAACCCGTCGTCGTCGTAGGTGTCGGCCGTGATGATCTTCGTGGCGCTCATGTCCCGATACTCCTCGGGGTCCATCAGCCCGAAGCTGATTTCGCCGATCTCTTTGGGTGTCTGGTTCGTGGGCATGTTAGACTGCGTCCTCCAGTTCCAGTCGCGGCGCGATACCGAGCGCCTTCATCTCGTCTAGCAGGAGCTTGAACGCGTAGCTCATCTCGATCTCGTGGACGTCCGTCTCCTCGTCGCAGTTCGGACAGTAGACGCGCTGTTGCTCGACGTTCTCGACGGCACTCATTCCGCAGTTGCCACAGACGTGGATGAACTCTCGGTCGGACTCGTCGAGGAGTCGTTCCTTGAGTGCCATCGCCGCGCCGTGGCCGATGAGAACGTCGCGTTCCATCTCCCCGACGCGTAGGCCACCCTCGCGGGCGCGGCCCTCGGTCGGCTGGCGGGTCAACACCTGCACCGGCCCGCGCGAGCGAGCGTGCAGCTTGTTCGAGACCATGTGGTAGAGCTTCTGGTAGAAAATGGTCCCGACGAAGATCTCCGCCTCGATCTTCTCGCCGGTGACGCCGGAGTACATGATCTCCTTCCCGCTGGAGTCGAAGCCTTTCTCCTCCAGCGACCCGCGGAGTTCGTCCTCGTCCTCGCCGGTGAAGGCGGTCCCGTCGACGCGGCGGCCTTCGAGCGACCCGACCTTACCGCCGATCATCTCCAGCACGTGGCCGACTGTCATCCGCGACGGTAGCGCGTGCGGGTTCAGGATGAGGTCCGGCACGACCCCCTCCTGCGTGAACGGCATGTCCTCCTGGGGAGCGATGTGACCGACGACACCCTTCTGGCCGTGTCGCGACGCGAACTTGTCCCCGAGTTCGGGGATACGCTCGTCGCGGACGGACACTTTCGAGAGCTTGGAGCCGTCCTCGCCCTCCATCAGCGTCACCGTGTCGACCACGCCGCTCTCACCCGAGCGCATGGTGACGCTCGTCTCGCGGCGTTTCTGGGGCGACAGACCGCCCATGTCGTCCGGTTCTTCGAGGAACCGGGGCGGGCTCGTCTTGCCGAGCAGGACGCTGTTCTCGTCGACCTGCGTCTCCGGGTTCACGAGGCCGTCCTCGTCCAGATGCGTGTAGGCGTCCTCGCCGCGAGCGCCGCGGACGTCCTGGCTCGGGATCTCGAAGCGGTCCTCCTGTCCGCCGGGGTAGCGCCGTTCCTCGCCCTCGTAGGTGCGCAGGAAGTGCGAACGGGCGAGCGCGCGGTCGACCGACCCGCCGTTGAGCACGAGCGCGTCCTCGATGTTGAACCCCTCGTAGGACATGACCGCGACGACGAAGTTCTGCGCCGCGGGGCGGTCGTCGTAGCCGATCTGCTCGGTAGTCTGGGTCTTGACCATCGAGAGCTGCGGGTAATGCAGGAGATGCTGGCGCGTGTCCGGGCGGATGCGGTAGTTCGCCGCCGGCAGGCCGAGCGACTGCTTGACCATCCCCGCGCCCATCGTAATGCGCGGCGAGGCGTTGTGTTCCGGGTACGGGATCATGCCTGACCCGATACTGAATATCAGCTGCGGGTCGATCTCCATGTGCGTGTGGTCGACGGAGACGTCGTCGTTGTCGACGGCGACGTAGATGTCTTCTTCCTCCTCGGCGTCGATGAATTCGATGTAGCCGCTATCGACAAGGTCGTCGAAGTCGAGCGACCCGTCTTTGACGGCTGCGATCTCGTCGTCGGAGACGAGCGTCTCGCCCTCTTCGACGACGAGCAGCGGGCGGCGGGCGCGTCCCGCGTCCGCGTTGACGATAACTTCGCGAGTGCGGTCTTTCACCGAGACGTTCACCATCTCGCTGACGTCACCGCGTCGCCGTGCTTCTCGGATCTGTTCCGCGAGCTGGTTCGGGTCCGGGTGGGTCCCGACCAGGCTCCCGTTGACGTAGACTTTCGCCTCGCGTTCTTGTTGCTGACTCATGTGTTAGTCCCCCTCCGCGCGTCGGTCGACGCCTTCGATGCCGGGAATGCCCTCGACACCCATCGACGCCAGTTCTCGTTTCAGTCCCTGTTCGTCCTCGACGTTCTGTGAGAGCTCCATCGCCTGCGCGAAGTTCTTCACCAGGCCACAGTTCGGTCCCTCGGGCGTCTCCGACGGGCCGATGCGTCCCCACTGAGTCGCGTGCAGGTCACGCGCCTCGAAGTGAGGCTGCGAACGGCTAAGCGGCGAGCGCAGCCGTCGCAGGTGCGACAGGACGCCCATGAAGTTCGTCCGGTCGACGAGCTGGGAGACGCCGGAGCGGCCGCCCACCCAGTTCCCGGTCGCGATGGGGTGTTCCAGCCGTTCGGTCAGTACGTCCGAGCGGACAACGGTGTTGACCGACAGCTGACGGTTGCGCATGTTCGCGCGTTCGAGCTGGTACTTCACGTCCCGGGCGAGCTTGTTCAGCGCCGTCCGGAAAAGGTCCCGCATCAGGTCGCCGCTGACCTTCAGCCGCTTGTTCGCGTAGTGGTCCTTGTCGTCGGACTCGCGGCGGCCGAGCGCGAGTTCGAAGCAGGCCTCGGCCATCCGGCAGAGGTAGTACGCCTTGTTGATTCGGACGTCTTCCTCGTCGACGCCTTCCTCGTGGAGGTGCGGGAGGAGATAGCGGTCGATGACGTAGTTCGCACGCTTTAGCTGGTAGTTCTTGCCCTGGCCGCTGGCGACGCGTTCGCCGAGTTCCTCGATGGCACCTTCCTCAGTCTGGACGTCGGCCGCCTCCAGGTTCTCCAGCATGAACTTCACTATCTCCGGGTCGTCGGAGACGCGGTGAACGATCTCCTCGTCGGATTCCAGGCCGAGCGCCCGGACGAGCGTGACGAAGTTGATGCTCCCCGAAACCGACGGGAACGACACTTCGAGCAGGCCGTCACGGGTTCGCTCGACGAGAACCAGCGCGCGGTACCCCCGGCGCTGTGAGAACGTCTTCGCGACCTGGATCTCGTCGCCGTACTTCGTGTCGTACTCGGCGAGGATCTTGTTCGGCGCGAGGTCCTCGCTCGTCATCAGCACACGTTCGGAGCCGTTGACGATGAAGTAGCCGCCGGGGTCGGCGGGGTCTTCGCCGATCTCGATTAGCTCCTCGTCGGAGAATCCTGCGATGTTACACTTGTCCGAGCCGACCATGATCGGCATGCGACCGACCTTCGTCTCGGTGCTGTCGACGACTCGGTCTTCGCCCTCCTCGGGGTCGCCCTTGACGATCTCCATCTCCATGAACACGGGCGCGGCGTAGGTGATGTTCCGGAGACGGGCTTCCTGCGGATACAGCAGTTCTTCGCTACCGTCGGCCTCGCGAACGCGCGGCGTCACGATGCGGACGTCGCCGAGTTCGACGTGAACCGGTTCCTCGCCCTCCTTGTCGCCGATGTCTGTGTCGATAGTCTCTTTTTCGTTGACGACCTCCTGCATTCCACGGTTAAGGAAGGCGTTAAACGAGCGGTAGTGGTGTTCAGCGAGCCGTTCTTTTCCGAAATACTCCTTCGAGATCGAACGTCTGTCTTCTTGTTCCATATTATTCTACGACCAGTCGGTACACGACTGCTTGGTCTGTTGTTCGGGAGTCCCGGATGATCTCGATCACGTTGCCCACCTCGGCCTCGTCCGGCAGCGCGGGGTCGGCGCGTTTGATCTTCGGCAAGTCGGTCCGGTCTATGTCGTACTCGGCCAGCACCTCGTCGACCTCGGCCTCGTCGAGGACGGAGTGCTCTGGTACCAGGTTGTGTTGGCTTACGTCTACCATGTGTGTCTGACTAGGGAAGAAGCGGCTATCACGAGATACTACAGTGAGTTACACACGGGGAGGATTTAAGGCTTACCAAGTCTATTGGCACGCGCGGCTACGCAAGAAAAGGGCGGATCCGACGGCGGCCGAGATCAGCTGTGTTGTCGATCAGGTATCCGGAACGACGTGAGAAGAGTATAAATCGTTTGTGGGGAGATGGCACGGATCTGCCCGACTGCGGACGTGCGCAGGTCACTCACACGGCGGGGATCTTTGGAAAGTCTTAAGGGTGTAACCCGGATACGATAGGATGCGTTCAGCCCGGGTGGTGTAGTGGCCCATCATATGACCCTGTCACGGTCGTGACGCGGGTTCAAATCCCGCCTCGGGCGCTTCTTCGATTTCTCCCCTTCGAGCGACCGCCTTGCGTGTCGCGAACACCTGCAAAATCGAAGAGCGGCGCGTCCGTGATTTGAACTACGGGACGAGGGAGCGCCGCGACCGAAGTCCAGATGGTTCAAATTCCGACTGACTTCGTCAGTCGGCGTGCGCGACGGAATCGCGTACTCCCGCCTCGGGCGCTTCTTCCGAAACTCGACTTCTTAGCGGGTCGTTTCATCGCCGAGCGGTGCGGCTGAAAACGTGTGGAAACTGACAAAGGGATTTGAACACAACGAGTCGCACGTCGGACTGCAGGGCGGTGACTATCCACACGGGACCAGGCCGAAATCGACACCCCTTAATAATGGCAGGCAGAACGTACGATTGCAGAGGAAAGCCCGGGTGGTGTAGTGGCCCATCATATGACCCTGTCACGGTCGTGACGCGGGTTCAAATCCCGCCTCGGGCGCTTCTTCCGAAACTCGACTTCTTAGCGGGACGTTTCATCGCCGAGCGGTGCGACTACTGGCAGACTCAATTCTCATCGCTCGCCCGCGGACTCGCTCCGCCGTGAACCGTGTCCCGCTCTCGAACACGCACCGCGTGAACCGCCTCGCTGGCGTCGTCGACGAGCGTGATCTCACCCGGGTTAGTCGGCGACCGTTCGGCGAACGACGCTCCCATGTACGTCGGACGCGCGGCTTCCAACGCCTCGCGGTCTGCCCGAGATGTCAACCGATGGGCCAGCACCAGATCGGCCTGCGAGACGGCGACCGCGGGGAGTGCGCTGGGCCGTTGCGTCGCCGCGACGAGGCTGACGCCGGGATGTCTACCGCGAGTCAGGAGCCGTCGAAGCGCCGGGCCCGCTACGCCGTCGAAGAAGGCGTGCGCCTCGTCGACGAGAACCCACGGCAGGCGGTCAATCGACCGACTGACCCGCGCCTCGTACACCCCCGCGGCGACGGCACGGACGACCGCGTTCATCGCGGCTTCGGAGAGTCCGGAAACGTCGAGAACGGTCACCGCCCCGGACGCGATGTCAGCGGCGGTCAGGCCGTCCGGCGCGAACACGCCCCACGAATCAGCGAGCGCGAGGTGGTTCGACGCCGCCCGGCGCTGCTCGGCGGGAGCGTCGGCGTCGCTTGCTCTCGCTCGCATCTCCGCGAGCGACCCCGCGGCAGCCGCCGACTGCCACACCAGCGCGCCCGCGCCAGACGAGGGTTCGAGACCGAGCATCTCGCACCACGCTCGCGGCGGGACGGCGTCTGCCGTCACCGACGGCGACGACCGAACGCACCCCGTCACGTCGCCGCCGTCCGCCGCTAACCCGTCGAACACGCCCATCGGATCGACGACGATGGGAGCGACGCCCGATGCGCGGGAGAGCTCTTCCGCGAGGACGCCGAGAGTGTAGGACTTGCCGTATCCTCGCTTGCCGACGACGAGCGCGGCGTGGGGACCGTCGACGTCGAGGCGACACGGCGCACCGGAACTCCCGTCGCGAGCGCGGAAACGGCCGAGGGCAGCCGTCGGCCCGTCGGCGTCCGCGCGGCCGATCACGTCGGTCCGAGGACCGTCGGCGGACGGGTCGTGAGGTCGGTCGTCCGGAGTCACAGCGGGTGTGGGCCCACCATCGTATTTCAACCCCCGGACGAGGGTTTATGTAGGAAACCGGGGCCACACCGGGCCATGCGAACGTTCGACCGATTCCCCGACGACGAACGCGCTATCGAAGGGTTACCGATCCGACTCGTCATCGCACTCGTCGTCGGCGTCGCCAGTCTCGGCGTAATGATGAACATGTTGAGCGGCGTCGGTAGCCTCGCGGTGACCGAACTCGACGCGGAGCCGTCCCCGGATGTAGTGACACCGGGGAACCAGGATCTCGAAGTGCTGGTCGTCGACGAGGACGGGAACTCCGTGGCCGACGCGACGGTCGTCGTGCGCGGCGATTCGGCAGACCTCGACGAAACGAAGACGGCGACGACCGGCGACGACGGGACGGCGACTATCGCCGTCTCGCCGGAACTCGGGCCGAATCAGGACGAGGGTGAACTGGAGGTGGATATCAAACCGCCGAGCGGCGACGAGTACGTCGACCGGAGAGCGAACACGGCGATACTCGTGGTGCAAGACTGATACTGTCGGGTGTCATCCCTTGAATGGTATCGAACCCTCGGGGATCCGAGTACCGTTCCGAAGTGACAGCCGACAGTATGAGACGCGGACGGGTCGGCTGGGAGACGGAGCCGAAGCCGGAGAGATGAAACACCGACCGGCGGTCCCGCACTGTCAGCCGTCCCAGTTTATCCAGTCCTGTTCCCACCCGCGACGGGACTGCGCCTCGCGTCTGGCGATCTCGCGGTCCTCGCGGGCCGTCCGGTTGCGTTCGATGGATCCGGACTGCTCACCCTCGACGAGCAGCGGCGAGAACGCGACGGAACCGAGCGACGTCGACCCGTCGTTCTCGACCGCAGTCAGCGTTTGTTGTTTCGTGCCCATCGGCATCACGAGGCGCCCGTCGTCTGCGAGCTGGTCGAGGAGGGCGTCCGGCGGCTGAACGGCGGCGGCCTCCAGCAGGATGCGGTCGAAGGGAGCGTACTCGGGAAGACCATCTGCGCCATCGCGGCAGTCGACCAGAACGCCCTCGTAGCCGGCGTCCGCGAGGTTCTCCCGCGCGTCGAGTACGACGCGGCGGGTGATGTCGATAGCGTGTACGTTCGCCTCGCCCGCGATCTCGGCGAGGACGGCCGCGGTGTAGCCGACGCCGGCGCCGACGACGAGAACCGAGTCGTCCGGCTCGGGCCGGAGCGCTTCAAGCAGGCGTGCGGCGGTGCTGGGCGCGAGGACACGCGTGCCGAGGCGTTCGTGTGCGGTGTCGGCGTAGGCGGCCCGCTCGTCCGTGACGAACTCGTGGCGCGGCACCGCGCGCATGGCGACGCTGAGGCGGTCGCTCCGGACGACCCCCTTGGCCTCGTGTTCGAGGCTGTCGACCATGTCGTCGCGCAGTACGGCGGGTTCCATACTCGATCTACCGACCTCGACGGTTAAGAATCGCGCGCTTGGGTCCGGGACTGTCTGTCCCTGTCCTATCAACGCGGAGAAACAATCGCGGCTCTCGGACGCGTTGTGACGTCGTGGCGTTACTTCCCGCGCATCTCCACGAACCGGACGCCACCGTGGTCCTTGCGTTCGAGGCCGACCTCGGTCTTGCGGAGCAGTTCGAGCCGCTGACGGCGGTTCCCGACGGGAGCGAGGACCCGACCGCCGGTCCGAACCTGTTCGAGGACGGCGTCCGGCACTGATGCAGTCGCGCAGGTGAGATACGCGGCGTCGTAGGGGGCGTGTTCGGGCCACCCCTCGTGGCCGTCTCCCTGACGGATCGATATCTCGCCGTAGCCGAGACCCGCGAGCGTTTCGTGCGCCCGTTCGGCGAGAGCGGCGCTGTATTCGACGCTATAGACGCTCTCAGCCCCGACGACTTCGGCGGTGACAGCGGCGTGGTACCCGCACCCAGTGCCGATTTCCAGCACCGTCTCGCCGGGCGAGAGATCGAGCACGTCCGTCATGATGGCGACCATGTGCGGCGCGCTGATAGTCTGGTCGTCGCCGATCGGCAACGGGTGGTCCTCGTAGGCCCTGTTGCGCCGGGGTTCGGGGACGAACTCGTGACGCGGGACCGCACGCATCGCCTCCAGCGTCGCCTCGTCGTCGACCCGCTTCGCGAGTCGGTCGACGAGTTTGTCCCGTCGGTCCACGTAGTTGTTCCCACCCCCGAACATGGCTTACCAGGCGGACCAGGCGGACGTCGTCTCGTCGCGTGCGTACAGGCGGTTGATGTCTTTCGCCATCGCGCTGTCGCCCTCGTAGTCGAGTTTGTCGAACCGGTACCCCTCGGCGTCGTCGCGGATCGCGATCCCTTCGACGGTGAACTCCTCGTCGCCGAACGATTCGGTTTCACCGACTTCGAACTGGTAGTCGCCCGGTACGTGGACGTCGATGCTTCGAGTATCCTCGCGACCGCCTGTCCCTTCTTTCGGGTGGATCGTCGTGTTGACGCTGACGTTGCCGACTGCACGGGTCCAGAACGTTTCGACGTCTTCGACGCTCGCTTTCTCCACCCGTCGCTGTTCGCCGACTTCCAGACCGGTGATGCGAACGGTCATGATCGCCTCTTCGGTTTCGAGAACGAACTCCTCGCCGACGGCGACGCTCTCCTCGGGCGGAGCCTCGACGGTCGCGGTGAACGACTCACCTTCCTGCGAAACGACGACGTCCCGCGTGACGTCCTCGTCAGTCTCGATACTCGTCTTGTGAACGTGGCTACACTCCGTACAGCGGACCGTTGCCTGTCCACCGGGCTTGAGCACCTCGTGGACAGTTTCGACGTCCGGTGAACAGGACGGGCACGTGACCCCGACCCGCTCGGAAACCTCAGTCATACCCGGTTGTACTGGCCGTGAGCGTAAAAGGGATCGGAGTCTCACGTTAGCGGTCGTCCGGGCGTCGTACGTATCGGTAGAAGCGATGTATCCGTCGGGGACAGCGAACTCACTCGATTACAGAGCGACGGCTACGATCTCGGGGCGGAGTCGTAGCAAGCGGGCGGTTCCGGCCCACAGCCGTCACTCGCGGAACCGTTACTCGGACTCGGATGGGCCGCCGGCTCCGACATCTCCGGCTGGCGCTTCCTCGACATCCGTCGCTTCCTCGGTTCCGGTCGTCGACGTGTCGACCGTCGCCGTTCGACCGTGAAGCCAGTTGTCGAGCGCGAGGGGGCCGCTACCCGTGATGAACAGCAACGACGCGAGGCCGAACAGCGAGATGTGCGCGATGACGGGGTCGTCGGGCAGGCCGAACAGCGTGGTGGTGAAGAGGACGAACGCGACGGCGGCACTGGCGCGAGTGAACAGTCCCAGTATCAGTATGAATCCCAGCGCCATCTCCGTCAGACCGGCACCGACGACCCACATACCGGGTTCGACCGGGACGACCGCAGTCAGATCGTACTTCTCGACGACCTGAAGCGCGCGGCCTGGGTTCAGTAGCTTCTCGACGAACCCGAGGATGATGAAATTGACGCCAAGAGCGATCCTGACGGCCGTCGCCGCGTAGTCCTCGTAGGGGGAGACGAGAGCGTCGAACCGACGGGAGACGCCCC
Organism: Halostella sp. PRR32; assembly: GCF_034808085.1. NCBI lineage: Archaea > Methanobacteriati > Methanobacteriota > Halobacteria > Halobacteriales > Natronoarchaeaceae > Halostella > Halostella sp. PRR32. The sequence goes on along the minus strand of NZ_JAXHGL010000003.1, from coordinate 116,983 downwards.
GGACGGGATCGATCTCGGAGTACATCGTCCGGTCGTTGTCCGCGAGTTCCTTGAACATCTGGTCGGCACTGGGCCGGCCGCTTCCGACGAGGACGATAGCTAGCAAGGCACCGACGTACTCGCTCGCGAGGAGGAGCAGGGGATCGAACGGGAGGCGCACGAGGTAGCCGATCAGGCCGATGGCGGCGACGAACCGCGTTGCGAACCCGAAAAGCAGGAAGAAGCCGATGCCGACCTGAAACAGCCGCGTCACCGCAGGGACGGCAGGGCTGAAGAAGTAGCCCGCGAAGCCCGCGCCGACGAGGGGGAGCCCGACGCTCAGGCGGAGCATCCACGGGACGAGGTCGACATACTCCTGGAGCGTGGTCCGCAACACGGCCAGATCGTACGCGGCCGGTCGGAATCGAAGGTATCCGGCGACCGTCGCGGCGAGAGCGAGGCCACCGCCCGCGAACAACGCAGCGTTCACCGGATCGCCCAACACGTCGACGACAAACCGAATCGCGTCGACGGGATCCCCTGACCCCTCAGTGACGTACCTGACGTGCGCTCGCGCTCGTCCGCTGACCGCGACCAGCGCGCCCGTCACCGCGACGAACCAGGCGGCCGTGCGTCGGAGTATCATACGGACGTGTACGCAGGGCACTGCCAAAAGGACGGCGTGGAACGACCGCCGAGGCCGCGTCTCAGACCCCCTCCGGTAGTTCGACGGCTTCGCCGTCCGCGTACACCGTCGGGTCGCGGATGATCCCGTCGAGGTGGATAGGGGCGTCCGTGTCGCCGCCGATGCCCGCGTCGTCGCCGAGGGCGATGTGGACAGTGCCGCCGGCTTTCTCGTCTAACAGAACAGACCCGACGAGTTCCGTGACGGCGACGTTCGTCCCGATGCCGAGTTCGGCGAGGTTGTACGCCGCGTTCCGACGCGGCGCGTCGGAGCTCGCCGAGGTCCCCTCGGCGGCGTCGCCCACCTCGTCGGCTGCCGCCTCGACCTGTCCGCGGATGTCGTCGTCGCTGATCGAGGTGACGTAGCCGTCTTCGACTTCGAACTCCAGGGTCTCGCCGTCGTCGAGCAGGCCGTGGGGCATCATCGTCCCGTCGACGACGTACGTCCCGTCGGCGCTCTCGGGGCTGACGAACACCTCGCCCGCGGGCAGGTTAGAGAAGTCGCCCGGGTCGCGGACCATGCCGGTGTCCGAGAGCCACTCGCGGTCGCCCGGATAGAACGTGATGTCGGTGCCGCGCTCCGTCGTCACGCGGACCTCCTCCGCGTCGCCCACCCGTTCCAGCATCGCCTCGCACTCGGCGGCGATGGACTCGTAATCGGCGTCCAGTCCCGTGGTGAACACCTCTTCAGTGATGCCGGGTAGGGTCGCGCCGCGAGCGCCCGCCTCGCAGGCCTCGCCGCGTGCGCGGGTGTGGCTCAGGCTCTTCGTCGTCGGTGCGAGAAACACGTCGGCCTCCCGCATCGCCGCCGCGACGGGGGCCGGCGGTTCCTCGCCGTGCTGGTCGCCCGGCGGGTACCGCAGGAGCGTCGCGTCGTCGGTGATCTCGCTCGCCACCTCGTACAGCGCCTCGCCGATCGCCTCGCGCTTGTCATCGGTGACGACGGCGCAGGACTCCTCGGTCCCGAGGTTCAGACACTGTTCGACCGCCGTCTTGGCGGAGTTCCGGAGGTCGCTCATGGGGAGACGTGCGCGGGGCGGGAGGTTAGTCCTTGTCTTCTATCCGCTCGAACGCGACCTCGCCGGCGTCCGTATCGAGGACGGCGGCGTGGAGCGGTTCGGGCGCGGGCGGGATCGAGATGCCACCCGGATTGATCCGGACGGTTCCGCCCTCCTCGTGAGCGCACTGGTGGGTGTGCCCGTGGAGGACGTAGTCGTACTCGCCGCGCTCGACCAGCGCCCGCACGATGGGCATGCTGGTGCCGTGATACACCGCGAAGTCGGTGCCGTCGAGCGTCAGTTCGGCCATCTCGCCGTGGTACGTGCCGAACGCCTCGACCGCCGCCTGCAGGTTCCACTCGCCGTCGTTGTTCCCCCGGACGGCGTGGAACTCCCACGCCTCGCGCTCGAACGGCGTCGCGGAGAACGGCGCAACGAAATCGCCGCAGTGGACGACGGCGTCGACGTCCTCGCGCTCGAAGTGTTCGACCGCCCGCTCGACCACGTCGACGTTGTCGTGCGTGTCGGAGACGATGCCGATTCGCATGTGCGCCGGTACGGCGACGGCCGGGAAAAGCGTGTGCGGTCGCTAACTGCGAGCGGTGGCGGCGTAGAAAGTGGTAGAGTTCGACGTGAACTCGCCCGTGAGACGGAGAGAGCCACTGATACCGAACTCGCCTAAAGCCGGAACTCCCCGCTGGCGATACTATCAGCTATCAGCGCCATGTAATCGACGTACGGCTCCCAGTCGGACTCCGCCCCGGCTTCTATCTGGTTGCGGTGGAGGTCCTCCCAAACAGTCGCGAGCGTAAACGCCGCGAACGCTCGGTAGAACCGCTCGTTTTCGAACGACATCCCCGTCTCGTCCTCGTACCGAGCGACGAGGTCCCGTCGGCTGGGACTGCCCGGTTCGTTGGTGAACGGAGCGAGCCCACGGTCGTTGGTTTCGTTCAGGTCCTGTATCACGTCCTCGTTCGAACATCGGTCCCGAATTCCGGCAAGTGACGGCGTCGGGTCGCCGTCGTCTCGCCACCGGAGCAGAAGGTATCCGAGTTCGGTCAGCGGGTCGCCGAGAAACGCCGTTTCCCAGTCGAGAACACCGGTGATCTCGGGCCTGTCCGTCCCCCCGAAGAGAACGTTGCTCGGCCGGTAATCCCCGTGAACGAGGGCCGTCTCGGTGTCCGACGGGACGTTGTCCCGAAGCCAGTCCGCGACATCCCAGAGTGCGGAGGGATCGTGTCCGGTCACCCGGGTCGCATTGCCGAGTTGGTCGATGACGCGTTCGACCTGTGCCTTCGTCGTCTGCCGTTCACACACGTCCGCGAACTGCTCCGCATCTACCGTGTGGATCTCGGCGAGCGTATCGGTCAGGACGGTGGCGATCCGGTCGCGCGCTGCCGTGTTTCGAAACCGTTCGGGCGGTGCGGAACCCAGCGGGATCGTCTCTCCGTCGAGATACGTCATCACCAGAAACGGGTCATCGATATCCGGGTTGTCCTCGCAAATCAGGACCGGTTCCGGAGCGGGTACGGCGGTCTCTCCGAGCAGTTGCAACACATTGTACTCCTGACGCAACTCGTTAAACGACTCCGTGTGTCTCAGCTTGTTCGGCCGTCGCAGAACGTATGCTTGCTCGTCCTCAGGTGTCGAGATCACGATGGACAGATTGAGCCCATCGTGAACTACCTCGGTTTCGACCCCGCCCACGTCTAATTCGCTCGAAAGGAACGTTTCGAGTTCGGCCGTGTCGATATCCGTCCCCGTCTCAGTCATAGTCGACGTGGATTACTATATCACATAAAACGACTCCGTTCGTGGAGCGGAGACGTTTATCAGGAGGCACTCTACATGGCAGATATGGATTTGGCAGACAGGACAGCAATAGTGACCGGGGCGTCGTCGGGAATCGGCGAGGCGACGGCAAGGGCGCTTGCACGCGAGGGCTGTGCCGTTGCGCTGGTGGCCCGTCGCGAGGACCGACTGGCGGAGATCGCCGACGAGATCGAAAACGGGAGAGCGCTCGTCGTTCCGACCGACGTCGCCGACGAGGACGAGGTCACGGCGATGGTCGAGGAGACGCGGGACGCGTTCGGTAGCGTCGATATCCTCGTCAACAACGCCGGCGTGCTCCGATCCGACCCGGTCGCGGACGCTGACAGGGCTGACTTTCGGCGGCAGGTCCGGGTCAACCTGCTCGGGGTGATGAACACGACTCACGCCGCGTTGCCCGCCATGCTCGCGTCGGACGGGGGTGACATCGTCGCCGTGTCTTCGATGAACGCTCGCTATCCCGCTGAGGGCGGGAGCGCCTACACTGCGTCGAAGTTCGGCGTCAACGGGTTCTGCCGGTCCCTCCGGAAGGAGATGTCCGAGGAGGATGTCCGGGTGACGATCGTCATGCCGGGACCGGTCGCCAGCGAGATGAACGACTGGGAGGAGTGGGACGGCCGGGCGCTGAACCCGTCCGACGTGGCGGAGGCGATAACGTTCGCTGTCTCCCGTCCGGACCACGTCGAAATACCGGATATCACGGTCAACACGACGGATAAGATCGGGTGACCGGAAGAGAGCCTCGCCTGAATCCATTCGGTTCCGCGGAGGGTACCCGTGGGTGATCGAACTCCCAGCGGCTGGGATCCGCTCGATCGGCGCGCTCACTCCTGACGCAGTGCCTCGACGGCCGCGAGCGGTTCCCCGGTGAGTGCGCGGAGATACGCGCCGCCAGCGATCGAGAGGTGGTCGAAGTTCTCCTCGCCCAAGTCATACATCGTGACGGTTCGGGAGGTGTCGCCGCCGCCGACGACCGAGAAGCAGTCGGAGTCGGCGACTGCGCGGAGCACTTCGACGGTCCCGTAACTGAACCGCTCGTCCTCGAAGACGCCGAGCGCGCCCTTCACGAGGACGGCCTCGGACTCCTCGATGTGGGGAGCGTACGTCTCGACGGTGCCGTGGCCGACATCCATGTAGGAAACTGATTTTTCGTCGATGTCGTCGACGTCGTGTTCGGCGCGGTCACCGCTCTCGTCCTCGTACGCCATGTCCTCGGGGAGCGCGATACGGTCGCCGTACTCGTCGAGCACGCGCTCTATGATCGCCTCGTTTTTCTCGTAGTTGTCGTCGTAGAGGCCCGTCCCGTCAGGGAGATCGTAGCCGACCGGATAGCCCGCCGAGCGGAGAAACAGTTCGCCGACGACGCCGCCGAGCAGGAACTGGTCGACCGTCTCGTCCAGATGGTCCATGGCGGCGATGACGTCCTCGGCTTTGGTGCCGCCGAGCGCCATCGTCACTTTGCCGTCGAAGTCGCGGCGTTCGATACTGGTGTTGTACTCGTACTCGTCGACCATCACGCGGCCGGCGTAGGCGTCCATCACCTGCGGGAAACCGACGATGGAGGCGTGTGCGCGGTGGGCCGCGGAGTAGGCGTCGTTGACGTAGGCGTCGAACTCCGGCGCGAGCGTCTGTACGAACTCGCTCCGGGCGTGGTCCTCGGGCGAACGGTCGCCCAACTCCTCGTCTTCGAGAAAGCGGACGTTCTCCAGCAGGAGAACGTCGCCTCTCTCGGTGTCGTCGATGGCGGACAGGGCGTCGTCGCCGTACACGTCGTCCACGAACGAGACCGCACGGTCGAGATGGGAGGCGAGCACGTCGGCGTGAGATTCCAGCGAGACGAACGTATCTCGGCCCGGACGGCCCTGGTGAGCCATCAGGACGACTGCGTGGCCGTCGTCGACCAGTTCCTGCACCGTGTCTGCGTGACGCTCGAACCGGCGGTGGTCCTGCGCGCGGCCGTCTTCGATGGGCGCGTTCAGGTCGAGGCGGACCAGCAGTCGCTGATCGGGCGCGAGGTCGTCGAGAGTTTGGAACATTCGGACTCAGGCCGAAGGCTCAACCTCTGCGGACTTGTCCGTTTCCTTCTCGCTGACGAGCCCGGCGACGTCTAGCATCCGATTCGCGAAGCCGTACTCGTTGTCGTACCAGGCGAGTACCTTGATCAGGCCGTCTTCGGCCTCGACTTCCATCGTCGACTGGAGGTCGACCAGCGACGAGAAGGGAACGCCGACGATGTCGCGAGAGACGACCTCGTCTTCGGTGTAGCCGAGAACGCCTTCCAGGTCGCCGCGGGCGGCCCGCTTGAACGCCTCGTTTACCTCCTCGGCGGAGGCGTCCGCTTCGAGGTCGACGGTGAAGTCCGTGATGGAGCCGTCGGGGACGGGGACGCGCATCGCCATGCCGTCGAGTTTCCCGGCCAGTTCCGGCAGGACTTCCGTCGTCGCCTTCGCGGCACCGGTCGACGTCGGGACGATGTTCTCCGCTGCAGCGCGGCCGCGTCGGGTCTTCGCCTTCGGCCCGTCGATGAGGTTCTGGGACCCGGTGTAGGCGTGGACCGTGGTCAGCATGCCGGACTCGATGCCGAACTCCTCGTCTAACACCTTCGCGACGGGGGAGACGCTGTTCGTCGTACAGGAGGCGTTCGAGACCACGTCCTCGCCCTCGTACTCGTCGTCGTTGACGCCGTAGACGATCGTCTTGACCTCCGTCTCGCCCTTCGGCGGAGCGGAGATGACGGCCTTGTCCGCGCCGGCCTCGATGTGTTTGTACGCGTCGTCGTAGGTCCGGAAGAGACCGGTGCACTCGAAGGCGACGTCGACGTCGTACTCGTCCCACGGGAGCTTTGCGGGGTCCTTCTCGGAGAGAAGCGGAACGGAGAGGTCGCCGACGGTGAGTTCGTCGCCGTCGAGGTCGACGCCGTCGAGCGTGCTGTGAACGGTGTCGTACTCCAGAAGGTACGCCATGTCCTCGCTGTCCATCACGTCGTTGATGCCGACGACCTCCGCGCCGGCCGTGTCCATCGCCGCCCGGAAGACGTTCCGGCCGATGCGACCGAACCCGTTCAGCCCGATTCTGATGGGATCGGCACTCTCCGCGACCGTACGCGTAGCATCTGAATCTTTACTCATATCTGAATAATAGAGGGCGGGCAGTAAAGTATTTATCCAACAAACCGGCGATCTGAGAGCTCTCGAAGCTATCGAAAGACAGTCAGGTGTTCCGCGGTCGACGACGGGAGACACGACGCCCACACTGAGAAAAGTTCGGATAGGTAATATTTATTTCATAGGGAGTAGTTAACTTGCACCGAGAGAAGGCCGGCTACGTCCCCTGAATTTCCCCGCCACTACTCAATTTCGAGTTAAAATCTATCATATTGACACGAAAAGGTTATCCCCATCAACGTCGGAGGAGGTCATATGCTCCATGTGGGCATCAACGGGTACGGCACTATCGGGAAACGCGTCGCGGACGCCGTCCAGGCGCAACCGGACATGGAAGTCCACGGCGTCGCGAAGACGTCGGCGGACTTCGTCGCCGAGAGTGCCGACCGCGCCGGTTACTCGCTGTACGTAGCGGGTGCCGACGGGGTGGGAGAGTTCGAGACGGCCGGTCTCGACGTCGACGGAACCGTCGACGACCTCGTCGCCGAAAGCGACGTCGTCGTCGACGCGACGCCCGGCGGCATAGGTGCAGAGAACAAACCGCTGTACGAGAACCACGACACGCCGGCGCTGTTCCAAGGGGCCGAAGCGCCGGACGTCGCCGAAACCAGTTTCAACGCCCGCGCGAACTACTCCGAAGCGCTCGGCGAGCAGTACGTGCGGGTCGTCTCCTGCAACACGACCGGACTGTCGCGCCTTCTCGCACCGCTGTACGAGGCGTACGGTGTAGAGCAGGTCCGCGCGACGCTCGTCCGCCGCGGCGGCGACCCCGACCAGTCGAACCGCGGTCCGATCGACGACATTCTCCCGGACCCGGTCGAGTTGCCGTCCCACCACGGTCCGGACGTTCAGACGGTTTTCCCGGACCTCGACATCCACACCGCCGGGCTGAAGGTCCCGTCGACGCTGATGCACGTCCACAGTATCAACGTCCAGCTCGGCTCCGCGCCCGACGCCGCCGAAGTGAAGGAGTTGCTGGCCGACGAGTCTCGGCTGTTCCTCGTCCCCGAAGGGATGCGGATCGACGGTCCCGGCAAGCTCAAGGAACTCGCTCGGGACGTCGGCCGCCCGCGAGGTGACATCTGGGAGAACTGCATCTGGGAGGAGTCGATAACGATGGAGGACGACGAACTGTTCCTCTTTCAGGCGATCCACCAGGAGAGCGACGTCGTCCCGGAGAACGTCGACGCGCTCCGTGCAGTGTCCGAACTCGCCGACGCCGAGGAGAGCATCGAGCGAACGAACGAGGCGCTCGACCTCGGCATCTGAGCGCGGCCCGGACGCCGATTCTGGTTTCTGCGTCGTCAGTGTCCGGCGACATCCGCGACTGACAGAAGGTTTTTGCCCGCGCTGTCCCTACGGTGTCGTATGCGACGCGACGACCGCGACGAGCCTTTCGACGACCTGTTCCGGGAGATAGAGCGGATGATGAACGAGATGATGGGTGCCGGCACCGGTAGTGCCGACATGCGTTTCGAGAGTTCGGCCGGGTTCGGATCCGACACCCACGTCGACATCCACGAGACCGACGAACAGATCCGCGTCGTCGCGGACCTGCCCGGCGTGGAGAAAGACGACATCGAACTCCAGTGCGACGGAAAGGTGCTCACCATCAGCGCCGCCAGCGAACGCCGCGAGTACGACGAGCGCGTCTCGCTCCCCGTGCGGGTCGACGAACACTCCGCATCGGCCACCTACAACAACGGCGTCCTCGAAGTGTCGTTCGAGCGCGCGGGCGACGACTCCGCCGACATCGACGTTAACTGAACTCCCCGGCAGAACGGTACCCGAAGTCGCCGTCAGCATCCGTCCGCTCCGAACCGCCGTCAGACGAGGTCTCTGATCGCGGTTGCTATCCTGTCGTAGAAGTCCGGTCGATACTTCGTCGCCGCGTCTATCGTCGGCCGGGCGTTCGTCTCGTTGACCACCGTCCGGTCAGGCGTGACGAGGAGGTCGACCCCGAGAAACCGAACGCCGAGCGTCGCCGCCGTCCGCTCCGCGAGGCGGCACAGTTCCGCGGACAGGTCAACTCCCTCGGCGACTGCCCCCCGGTGGACGTTGTGTTTCCACTGCCCCGCCGCCAGCGCGTCCCCCGGAAGGCGGCGCTCGACCGCGCCGACGAACTCGCCGTCGACGACCATCGCCCGGTAATCCGTCGCCTCGGGCAGGTACTCCTGGACGAGAAACGTCTTGTCGCCGGTCGCTCGGTAGTCGTGGACCAGGTCGAGATAGTCGACGACGCCGAGAAAGGAGTCGAGGTCGTGCGCTTTCGCCACGCCCGCGCCGCGGGTCGCTGAGTTCGGCTTGACGACGACGGGCGGGTCGAACCGTTCGAACGCGTCGACCAGGTCGGCCCGGTCGGCGGGGTTCGACACCATCACCGTCTCGGGAACGGGCAGTCCCGCTTGACCAAGTTCCGCTATCACAGCTCCCTTGTTCCGCGACGTGAGGACGGCCTCACGGCCGTTGAGCCACGGCACGTCGAGGAGAGCGTCGACGGCACCGCCCTCCATTATCCGGCCCGGGAACACGAATCCGGCGTCGAACCCGTCGGGAGCGAACCGGCCGTCGTCGGTGGCGTCGAACGGATCGTCGCCGGTCAAAGCGATCGCTCGTTCGCGCGCCGGGACGTGAACGGCCTCGATACCGCGTTCTTCGAGGGGGTCGACCATCCGCTCGAACGTCTCTTCGCGGTTGGCGACCGCCAGTCGTAGCATAGCGGTACAAACGACTACGGGACGAAAAAACCGCGTGAAAACGGGTCGCGATTCCGCGGCGAGCGGTCGCGTCTACGCGATGAGTTCTTCCTCGCCGCGCTCGACGACGACGCGACACGGCGGGGAGATCTTGTTGTAGGCGCGGCGGAACGCTTCCTTGGCGACATCGGCGTCCTCGACCTCGCACCAGACGGTGAAGATGCGCTCGCCGTTCTGGATACGGGCGGCGGTGCCGACGATCTTCCCGAAGGCCTGGCGCATCCCGTCGGAGACACGGTCCGCACCCGCACCGGTCGCCTGCTTGTTCTCCCGGATGACGTGGTGGGGGAACTTCCGCAGGATCATCTTGTAGTTCTCCTGTCCGACCTCCTTGAGCATGTGGCGGTTGGCCGACAGGCGAGCGGCTTCCATCGAACCGTGGCGGAGTTGGACCTCTTCCTCGACTTCGAGGCTGATCTGAACGGGGTAGTCCTCGGGGTCAGTGTCGGCGTTCCCCATCTTGTGCTGTGCGATCTTCGATCCGGGAATGCCGGTGATGTACTCGCGTCGCGTGTACGGTGGCTTGTCGATGTTCCGGTACATCGAGGCTGGCTTGTCTGACATGGTTATTACAGGGTACTGAGGCTGACCGCGCGAATAAACCCTTCGAAGCCGTACTGTCAACGGGTCTCGGCGCGCGATGACTGACGAAACAGTACTGACGGCTGTCCGACAGTGTATCAACGACGAGACCGACGCAGTACGGTCGGAAACGGGGTCCCGCGAACGGGTACGGGGCGGCGGGAAAAACGGGCGTCAGTAGGCAATAGGTTCGCGCTCGCGGGTCGACGACATCGTTCGACAGCGCGTGTCGAACGGGCATCTCATAGGGATTTCTGTAACTGTGTCCCGGTGTTTGCCGACCCCGCTCGGCGAGATACCGAAACGAATTGCGATCCCCTCAGGCCGGCGCGACGGTGTCGCCGTGCTTCTCGGCGAACCCGTGGGTCGTCAGCGTATTGAGGATGCCGAAAAGGGTGATCTTCTGCATGTCCAGTGCGGACTGGAGGTCATCTATAGACGTTTCGCCCGTGACCGACAGCTGAAGGTAGACGAGTTTCGCGCGGGGCGAATCGAGTTCGGCGGGGATCGGCTGAACGGATCTGCTCTGGAAAGCCTGTTTCGTGCTCATTTTGTCTCGTCTACGAGTGCGACGTGATAGTATAAGAGCCTATGTTGCAGTGAATTAATACACCAATGATCGATTCCGTGTGATTATATGTCTTGAAGGAAGGAGACATATCCCCCGATTATGGAAGGAAAATAAATAAATAGCGTTTGAGTTGTCTGCAGTTTACTCGGGAGCCGACGCGACGAGTCTTTAGGAGACGGACGACAACCATCCGACGTGCAACCGAGAACGAGCGGGCGGTTCCGGGTGCTTGAGGGGACGCGAGAGGGCGACGAGTGGCTGTTTCTCGACGTGGATACGATGGATCCGACCTACGTCACGAAGACGGGCCACGGCGACGCCCAGTCCGCGGTCGACGAACTCGAACCCGGCTATCGGATCGACGCCACGATAGCGTGGGAGGACGAGACTCCACGGGTGGCCGACATCGACGTACTGGACCGGACGGTGATCGAGTTCGTCGACGGTGCGGACACTGTCTTCGACGCCGCCCAGGAGACCTGGCGGGACGCCCGCGCGGACGGTGCCGGGATGAACGCGGACGTGACCTACAGCACGGACGGCGAGGCGAACGGCGTCGTCTACACGTTCGCCGAACAGGGCGGCGAACGCGACCTGTTCGGCGAGTTTCGGGACGGAATGCGACCGCTCGAACCACTGATCGACCGCCTCGCTGACGGCGAGGAACGGCCGTTCGAGGTGTTCGTCATCCGCCCCGCCGCAGACCCGTTCGTCATCGTCTACCTCACGATAGAGAAAGGCGGACTGCTTGCCGACACGGTCCGCGATACCTACGACTGTCCGCGTACGGAATGACGGAGAGTTTACGACCGTGACGGAGCACGCGATGGGATGGGGATCACAACCGTGACGCAGCGAGAAGTGTCGGTTACAGTCGGCGGTGAGACAGTCCGCGGCGTCGAAGTGGACCACGAAACGCGGTGTGTCCATTACGACGGCCCGAGAGACGTGGTCGCGCTACAGTTCGCCTGCTGCGGCGCGTACTACCCCTGTTTCCGCTGCCACGAGGCGGTCGCCGACCACGATATCGAGCGGTGGCCGCGCGACGCGTTCGACGAGGCGGCGGTTCTGTGCGGCGTTTGCGGGACGACGCTTTCCGTTCGGGCGTATTTATACTGCGATAACGCGTGTCCGCACTGCGGCGCTGCGTTCAATCCGGGGTGTGCGAACCACTACGACCGATACTTCGACATCACAGAGTGAACGGTCAGCGGAGTCGCATTCAGAGGACGGAGACGTTGGCGGTTCCGACGACGGCTGCGAGCCTCGCCGTTCTCACCGCCGACTCGGTCCCTTCCGTGCCGGGTTCAGGGAACCACGTCGGCGGCGGCAGTAGTCCCGCCACGACCGCGAGAGCGTACAGCAGGAGGATAGCGAGGATGACCAGCAGGAACGCCATCAGATACCGGAACACGCCGCCAGATTCGGTCGGGCTGGGAAGATCCATACGGGATCGTCCCCCGTGAATTTCCTTATGGGTTCGCACCCCTCACTCAAGGGAGTGATCGCCGGCCCGGCAGGCGAGAATCCGGGGCTACACAGTGAAAGCGGGAATTACTGATCGCCGTCGAAGTCGAGCGAAGCGGAGTTGACGCAGTAGCGCTTTCCGGTCGGGTCCGGCCCGTCGTCGAAGACGTGGCCCAGATGGCCGCCGCAGCGAGCGCAGACGATTTCGGTCCGCTCCATGCCGAGACTGGTGTCGGGACAGGACTCGATACGGTCGTCGTCGACGGCGTCCCAGAAGCTCGGCCACCCGGACCCGGACTCGTATTTCGTCTCTGAATCGAACAGGTCGGCACCGCACCCGGCACAGGCGTACGTCCCGTCCGCTTTCTGGTTGAGGTACTCGCCGCTTCCGCGCGGTTCGGTCCCGCCCTCTCGGAGCATCTCGTACTCCTCGTCGGTCAGTCGTTCGCGCCACTCCGCCTCGGACTCCGGCAGGTCGTCGGACGCTGTGTCGTTCGGCATGCTCGTGCGTAGGGTCCCTGAAGACATGGGTGTTGTGCCGGTCTCCGCGGCCAGACGCGACCACGCGGTGTGCGTTTTTGCCGGTTCGCGTCGAACAGTCGGACATGGACGTAAACGACGCACTTCGGGAGATAGACGCCGCGAAAGAGGGGGCGCTCACCGAGGCCGCCAGGCGAAAGTCGCAGTACGACCACCGACGACAGGCGTACAAGAAGGCGCTCCGCGAAGCGCGAGCGATCGCCGGCGATGACGCGGCGTGCGAACTCGCCGACTGGATCGAGGCGACGATCCGGGACGAAAAGCAGTTGCCGCGTGCGCGGGAGGTGCGACAGAAAGGTGCCGACATCTGTCGGGACCGCGGCAAAGAGGTGTCTACCGGGTCCTGGCTCGGCGCGTAGCGGCACTGGAGCGAACCACACGGACCGTTTAGTCACTGAACGGCGAAACACGGACGATGGAGGCGTTGAACGTCGGACTGACGGTTATCGGGGGTCTGGCGCTGGTACTCGGCCTGTTTTCTGGGATGTTACAGAGTAGGGTGTACGTCCTCTCGGCTCCGATGGCTGCCACGCTGGTCGGGGTCGCGGTCGGACCCCAGGGATTCGACCTCCTGACTCTCGCCCGGTTCGGCGATCCGTTGGCGATACTCGAGCAGTTCGCGCGATTCACCGTGGCGATAGCCGTGATGAGCATCGCGTTGCGCATCCCCGACGACTACTTCCGGCGGCAGGCGCGGTCGCTCGGAACGATACTCGTCGTCGGAATGACGTTCATGTGGCTGACGAGCGGACTGCTGACCTATCTCGTACTCGACCTGCCGCTTTGGGTCTCGCTCCTCGTCGGCGCGGCCGTGACGCCGACGGACCCCGTTATCGCGAATACCATCGTCACCGGCGGGACAGCCGCGGAGAACATCCCGAAAACCGTCCGGAACTTCCTGTCGGGCGAAGCGGGAGCCAACGACGGCGGTGCGTACCCCTTCGTCTCTCTCGCCATCTTCGCCCTGTCGCACCCGGCCGAGACGGTAGCCGTCGGCTGGCTGACCGAGACGTTGCTCTGGGAAGTCGCCGGTGCAGTGGTCATCGGTGTCCTCGTCGGAGGCGTCGCGGGCGCGGTAGAACGCTGGACGAGCGAGCAGGAGTACCTGGACGACACGGCGTTGCTCACGGTGACCGTCGGGCTCACGTTCGCCGTACTTGGAACGGTGAAACTGCTCGGGAGCGACGGTATCCTCGCGGTGTTTGCAGCCGGGTACATCTACAGCGTCCTTGTCGACCCGGCCGACGAGATCGAGGGACAGCGGTTTCAGGAAGTCGTCAATCAACTGTTCACCGTCCCCGTGTTCGTGCTCTTCGGGATGGCCGTACCCTGGGCCGCGTGGGAGTCGCTGGGCGCGTCCGGCCCCGTACTCGTCGTCGCCGTCCTCCTATTCAGACGGCTACCGATGGTCTTCGCTCTGTGCCGGTGGTTGGACCCGCTCGACGGTCGACGCGATGCCGTGTTCGTCGGCTGGTTCGGCCCTATCGGCGTCGCCGCCGTCTTCTATGCGACCCTCGCCGTTCGACACACCGGACATCGGTCAGTGTGGGCCGTCACGAGCCTGATCGTCGCCGGGTCGATAGTCGCTCACGGGTCGACGGCGACGCCGCTGACCCTGTGGTTCGGCGACCGGAACGGGGAGAAGTGATCGGGCAGCAGGACTTTGGTCCGGCCGGTCGAACGCCCGATATGTCTGACGTCGACGACGAGTACGACGCCGCGTACGCTGAACTGCGCGCGTTCCGCCGGCAGATCTAGTTCCGCTTTCTCACGCGGACCGGTTTCTGCCGACGTTCGTGGCCGGACGCCCGGAAACGCGAACCGTCGTCTCCGCCACTTGCGCGGATCTCGCGTATCGACCAGGATGAATGAACTTCAAGGACACGGAGCCCGATCTACGAGATATGGAGTTGAGCAAGGAGATCGAAGATCGTGACCGGCTGGCTCGGACACTTCTCACTGTCGTTCTTGGTGCCGTAGCGCTCAGGTCATTTCGGAAGGGGAAGCGATTGACCGGGACGCTTGCGGGCGTCGGAGCGGTCGCGGTCGGATATACAGCGACGAGTGAATCTGAAGGGCTGGAAGCGGAGATCGGTATCGAAACGGATAGCGAGGACGTGGAGCTACGCTGTTCGGCCTGTGGCGAACCGATAGTCCCGGGGCAGTCGCGGCGGCCCGATGAGAACAACGAGATCGTTCACGAGGCCTGTATGGAAGTCACCGAATAGGCGCTCGGGTGTCGACACGTTACCCCGATCGACGCGAGAGCGACCTCTGTGCATCCTGAGAACTGTCAACACGGACCGGCTCCACTACGTTTATCGAAACCGGGAGTGTCGTCGGTCCATGGGGAACGCACAACCGACGAACGACCTCGCAGCGACGCTGAACGATGGGGAAGTCGCAGTGGGCCTGCTCGACAACACGTACAGTCCATCGCTCGTGGAGTTTTACGGCGAACTCGGGCTCGACTTCGTCTGGCTCGACTTCGAACACGGCGGCCCGGATCCGTGGGACGCGGGAACGGTCGAGGATCTTCTGCGCGCGGCCGAGCGGACGGGCATCGAAGCACTGGTCCGACTTCCCGACACCGACCCGACGCTGGTCCGGAAGGCGCTGGATCTCGGCGTCAGAAACGTGTTTCTCCCGCGCGTGGAGACGGCGGCGGAGGTCCGCGAGGCGGTCCGGTCCGCGCGGTTCCGGTACGACGACGGCGCAGGTGACCGCGGTCTTGCCGCTCCACGGGCACGGCGTTGGGGGCTCGCCGACGACTACGTCGAAACCGAGGACCGCGAAACGCTCGTGGGCGTGACGATCGAAAACCGAGAATCGGTCGAGAACCTGGACGAAATCCTTGCCGTTCCGGAACTGGGATTCGTCTTCATCGGCCCGCTCGACCTCTCAGTGTCGCTCGGACACCCGGGCGAGGTCGACCACCCCGACGTGCAGGACGCCGTCGAGACGGTCCGTTCCAGCGCCGTCGACGCGGACGTCCCCGTCGGCGGCCTCGGCTTCGGGATGGACGACGTGAACGAAAAAGCGTCGAACGGCTACCAGATCCTCAATCTCGGAAGTACGACCGGTGCGCTACAACAGACCGTCAGCGGCTGGCTCGACGACTACGAGGGCGAGCAGTCGGGAAGCGAATAATCGAGGTTGCCGCTTGACTTTACGGAGAAGGGACTGATCTCCCGATTACAATTCAGTCGTGATAGAAATGCCGCCTCCCGGATTTGAACCGGGGACAGCTCGATCTTCAGTCGAGTGCTCTCCCAGTCTGAGCTAAGGCGGCGCGCACTCACTTCTCGGTCGATGTAGGCAAAAAGGATTTCGAAACGCTACGCCGAACCGCGATTCGGGACAGAACCGGTCAGAGCCGACCGCGGAAGACGTGTTCTCGGTACGAACGACCGCCGAGTTCGGCAGTCTGGGTTTCTTCGCGTTCGTATCCCCTGGCGCGGTAGAACTCGATACCCAGATCGTTTTCAGCGAGGACGCGTATCCGAACCTCTCGGACCCCTTCGGCGGCCAAGAACTGTTCGACGGCGTCCAGAAGGTGAGACCCGACGCCATTGTCCCAGTGGTCGGGATGGACGTAAATGCTCGACAGGTGCCCGATCCCTTCCGTTCCAGCGGTGCTGCCGCTCGCGTACCCCACCACGTCGTCGTCGACGGCGACGAAGTAGCCGACCGAGGTGTCCGTGACGGCCCGTTCGACCGCCACCGGCGAGTACCACTCGGAGAGGCACTGTTCTCGCGTTTCCGCGGCCAGTAGGTCGTCGTACGCCGCCTCCCACGCCGCATGGGCGACGCGACGGACGCCCGCCACGTCGTCGGTCGTCGCGGGACGGACCTCAACGCTCATTGGAGGTGCTTCGATGGCCGACAGGAAAGCGTTAGGGGACACAGAAGGGGCGGCGAAGGTGTTTTGTCCATCGGCGTGGACACCATCCAGTCATGGGAGACCGCGCCTGCTACCGCGACTACTGTCCGGAGTGCGACGCGCAGGTGACTATCGTCGACGAGAAGTGTCCCGACTGCGGGGCGGTCGTACGCGAAGAGAGTGGGCTTGAGCGGAGTTGAACCGCTGATCTCGGCCTTGTAAAGGCCGCGTCATGACCAACTAGACCACAAGCCCGCATCCGTTGCAAGTCCCTCACGAGGAATAACGTTTTCTTTCTCGTCGGAACCACTTAGGGCCCCGAGAGTGACCGTTCGGACATGGAACGCAGGCAGATCCTGAACGTCGCCGGGATCCTCGTCGTCGTCGCCCTGCTCGGCGGATTCGCCGTCCAGGCCGGGTTCGTCGAAAACCCCTTCGCCGAAGACCGCGACCAGGCGACGGTGACGGTCCGAGATGGGGGTAACGAGACCACGGAAAACGGCGGCGAGAACGGCAGGGACGGCGACGACGAAGTGCTCGCCGTCGTGGACGCGGAAGTCGCGGACACGCAGTCGGAGCGGATCACGGGATTGAGTGAACACGACTCGCTGGACAACGGGTCCGGAATGCTGTTCGTCTACGACGACGAACAGGACCTGACCTACGTCATGCGCGAGATGGACTTCGGTCTCGACATCATCTTCATCGGCGAGAACCGGACTATCACGTCTATCCACGATGCGCCAAAGCCGGGACCGAACGAAGACGGCGAGGAACAGAAGTACAGCGGTCGGGGGAAGTGGGTCCTCGAAGTGCCACGGGGATACACTGACGCGAACGACATCGACGAGGGAGACACCATCGAGATAGAGTACGGAAACGGAACAGCGAACCAGAGCGAGAACGCGACTGTAAACGTGAGCCAGAATACGACCAGCACCACCGGAGAGTCTCTCGAACTTGCCGAGCGGGAGGCAGTCAGACGATCATGACCGACCCAATCAATGCCCTCGCGACACAGAAAGGGTGGAAAGCGGAGGAGTTCGCGGCGCGGGTCCACTACGAAGGTGCCGACGACCGGTACAGTATCGAGTACTACGAACCGAGCGAATGCGTCCTCTACTGGAAAGTGAAAGGGGACGGGTCGACTGCGGTGCCGGTCGGCCGCGAGACGGTGCCGGACCCGCTGCGGGACCGCATTCGCGAGGACCTCGCCGACGCGGGCGTCGACCCCCAAATCGAGGGGCGTTCTCTGTAGGAGATAAGCCATCACCCGTGTCGCCGCTGTTGTGTGATTCCATTAGTAGATAGGGCAGGAGAGATTATAAGTTTAATCACTGTCATTAATTCCCGCAGCGATAAAGGCACAACCACCCCACAAGTCGGTCAAGACAACGATGAAGTACGACGCTATTCCTGTTGAGGACCGTCGAGACGCATTGGACCGAATGAGGTAATCCTTCGATTCTCGCAATTGATGGTCGCCCTCATATCAAAATGTAGGCAATATAATCAGAAGAAATCCGATTCCGTGAATGTAGAGTGACTTCCTATCGTCCTGTCTCCACCGGTCTACCATCTCATTTACTACAACTCGACTTATGATAATACCTATCCCAATCAATTGGATATCAGTAAAACCAACTGTCATCTCTTGAAAAAACCGAAGGATTGCACTGCTTGCGAATCCAGTAACCAGTAGAAATCCTACAACAGCCGCTTGTGCGAATTCCTTTGTCTGGGGGTCACCAGATACCCAGAAACCGTGTTTCCCAGCATTATAAACAAACCAGCCGAGTACCGTTACGGAAATACCTTGAAGAAGAATTGCAATTATTTCCGATATCATGGTCATGCTTAGCAACACCATTTAACCGTTCCTAAATAGTATTATTTGTCTGATTCAAATCCAGTTTCTACGATACCAAATCAGGTATTGACGTATTCATGATTCACAAAATGGTAGGTGGAGAAGCGGTACAAGAACTGCCGCTATATCTTGCCTCCTGTAGTATTCATAATACTATATATAGTATTATAGAAATAAATGGGCCGCAGATATAAATATCGGGATTTTCTCTTTGTGGAGTATGATTAGAGAAATTAGGGTGCAAAATTACAAGTCTATTCGGAAATCTGGATGGGTGAATGTCGATGAGATGGTTACTACACTTGTAGGAGGGAACGAGGCAGGAAAAACCAATTTTCTCGAATCCATAACACTGCTAGGTAATACACGAACCGTTGACGATAACGAACTCTGCGATTATAATTCCAATGAATTACTATCAAAAGATAAAGAGAATATTGTCATCTTAGAATCTAAAATCCCAGTATCCCATTTGTACTCAGTACTAGAGTTATCAGGAAGAACTAGGCCAGCATACCATAAAGCAAAACGTCAGGATGCCTTTTCACATAAGCGAGATGTAGAACTAAAAGATAGAGAGGTGATAGCAAGACGATATGCCGACGGAACTCATCGGTTAGAGTTCCGAGAGGAGGGACAAGATGCCCGAAAATATCTACAATATGCCATCTCTGAAAGAATCGAAGAAATAGAGTACAAGGTGACTGTGAGGCAGCTTATCAAGGACTTGGACGAGAGATTAGGAAAATTAACGGGTTCTGAGAAGTTGTTACATGATGACGCTAGGATAGAAGACTTCCTAGCTATATTGGAAGGTATTAAATCTTATTTGATTGAAAATAGAGAGATACTCACAGAATCTGGAGGGGAATCTGAGGGTGGAAAGTCAGTATCTCAGTTGATAAAAGAAGTAGTCGGGATGATAGATTCATATAGAGAAAGGGACGACATAATTTTATATGTTAGAGATTTAGAACTATTTCCAAGAATATACTCTTTTGATAATATAACGGAGATAGACGACGAAGCAAAAATAAAAGAACTAGAGGAAGACCCCAGTGCGAGTAACGCGTATTTTTCGTTATTACAATTTGCAGGATTAGAACCGTCACAACTCCCTGAATTAGATTCAGGCCAAATTCGCGATAGACGAAAACAGGCAGGTAAAAGGCTCACACAGATTTTTAACAGATATTGGGACCAATCTAATATAGACATCAGAATGGAATTATCTGGAGGTAGAGTCTCTTTACACCTCTATGACGAATCAGACGTTAGAAAACAGCCATCGGACCGAAGTACAGGACTCCGGTGGTTCCTTTCCTTCTTAGCACGAGTTATTACGCAATCAGAGGAAGGATTTGCGAATTCTATCATACTGTTAGATGACCCGGGAGTTCATCTTCATCCTAGCGGTCACAAAGACCTACGTAGGGCACTTAATCGCCTTGCAGAGGATAATCAGGTCATATATAGCACTCATGCACCATATATGATAGATACGGGAAACCTGCGTCAAATTCGGGTTGTGGAACGCGCAGAACAAAGGATAGGAACAAAAGTAAAAAGAGTAGGTCAGCAGAACACGGCAAGTGATGATAGCTTAGCTCCTGTTCGCGCTTCCCTCGGTGCCACATTTGCGGATTCCTTATTTTCAAGTAAATATACGATATTAGTTGAAGGGTTTGAAGATAGGGTTTATTTGAACCGGTTTTCTGAATTTTTCCGTCGGGATAATGAAGGCCCATTCTTTGATGCAGAAATGAAAATAATAGATTGCGGAGGGGCATCAAAAACCGATTATATGAGTCGGTTAGTAAGCGCTGAGAACTATGAATATGCAGTATTACTAGATTCTGATGATGCGGGTCAAAGGGCTAAAGATACACTCACTAAACAGGATGTTTCCGAAGAAAAAATCACCCAAATAACAGATATTATGGACGGAGAAGGAGAGTTTACAATTGAAGACTTATTCCTCGAAGAATTCTATTGTGAAGTGGCAGCTGAAGTCCATAATATTGAAAAAGAATCGTTGTTACAGGCACTTTCTGAAAGTTCAAAACCGTTATCCCACAGAGTCGATGGTGCAATAAAAGAGGTTCTAGAATTAGGTGATACTAACGGAATTGTATTGGACAAAAAAGAGGTATCTAAGAAAATCGACGCTGGAATAAGCGAAGGTGAATACGGTGTTAACGAATTGGGAGAAATTACATTGCAGAACTTTGAATCCGTCATTAGGGCACTGATTGAATCATTGGACATTGAATCAGATGAGGCGAATGAGATAACGATTCAGAATTCATAAAGAAATATTCTATTTCGAGTATAATTATATAGAGAGAATTAAAGCATATCGTCGGTTGTTTCTGCTGTCCGTAGCGCCCCGAGAGTAGTATACTGTAGCGACTGGGGGTACTTTGTTTCGAATGGAACCGGGTCTTCCAATTCATATACACTACCCGGTTCAAATTGAATGACCATTTTCCCTTCACTAATTTCGTCCCTATCTACGTATGACAGCGGAGAACGTTCCAAGTCAGCTTCCTCTGGTAGCAGCACATCTTGAACGGTGGCGAAGTACAGGACTTGTCGTACATCACCGGTTACGTATATTGCTACATACTCAAACTCGCTTCCTACACGAACGAACCCCCATGCGTTGTTTTCCTTCAGGAATGGAAGACCAGACTTCTTTGTCGGGAACACAGCAACTCTCGCTTCATCGTGACCTTCAATCTCGGCACGCCTTATTTCCCCTATAACGTGATTTTCCGTAGGTTCCATACCACCGCTACCTCCACCAACGGGTCCCTCTGTTCCACCGCCGTTAGCGTCTATTTCGGAACCCACGACACCAGCGACACGGTGACAGCCCGGCCCCACCCTTATGCCCCTCTCCCCTCAAGGAAAGTGAAAGGGGACGGGTCGACTGCGGTGCCGGTCGCCAGAGAGTCCGTCCCGTCGCCGTTACGGGACCGCATCCGACAGGATCTAGTCGAGGCCGGCATCGACCCCGAAGTCGAGTCCCGGACGCTGTAGTGTTTCGGTTCGAAACAAATCTCTTTTACCGTGGAAGATCTGATCCATACCGATGGGTATCCACGCGGAGGACGACGACCCGTTCGAGGAACAGCGCGAGAGCGCCGAGAACCCGATGCGGCGGTTGTTCGGGGAGTACGGCCGTGAAAACGCGTTTCAGTTCGTCGTCGGGCTCGTCGCGAGCATCTTCGCGCGGTTGCTGGACCTCGTGCCGCCCGTGCTGCTCGGGTTCGCGCTCGACGCCATCTTTCGGGACGAGAAATCCTTCGCGGCGCTGTGGCTGGTCCCGGACGCGTGGCTGCCGTCGGACCCGGAGAGTCAACTGATATTCACCGTCGGTCTGATCGCCGCCGCGTTCACGTTCGGTGCGGCGTTTCACTGGATCCGCAACTGGGGCTGGAACTCATTCGCACAGAACATCCAGCACGCGGTGCGGACGGACACGTACGACAAAATGCAGCGGCTGAACATGGACTTTTTCGCCGACAAGCAGACCGGGGAGATGATGTCTATCCTCTCGAACGACGTGAATCGCCTGGAGCGCTTTCTCAACGACGGGATGAACTCCATGTTTCGCCTGTCGGTGATGGTGCTCGGCATCGCCGGGATCCTCTTTTACTACAACTGGCAACTCGCCCTCGTGGCGCTTGTTGCCGTGCCGCTGATCGGGCTGTTCACCTGGAAGTTCATCGAGACGATCCAGCCGAAGTACGCCGACGTCCGCTCCAGCGTCGGGAAGGTCAACTCCCGCCTGGAGAACAACCTCGGCGGCATTCAGGTGATCAAGACGAGCAACACCGAGGAGTACGAATCGGACCGCGTCGAGGACGTCTCCCAGAACTACTTCGACGCCAACTGGGACGCCATCGCGACGCGGATCAAGTTCTTCCCCGGACTGCGCCTGCTCGCCGGCGTGAGCTTCGTCATCACGTTCCTCGCGGGTGGTCTCTGGGTGCTTATGCCCGCGAGCGCCGGCGGTCCCGGCCCGCTGACCGGGACGCTGAGCAGCGGCGAGTTCGTCACGTTCATCCTGCTTACCCAGCGGTTCATCTGGCCGATGGCGCAGTTCGGGCAGATAATCAACATGTACCAGCGCGCTCGCGCGTCGAGCGAGCGTATCTTCGGCCTGATGGACGAGCCCAGTCGGATCGAGGAAGACCCCGCCGCCGATGAACTCACAGTCGACGACGGCGACGTCGTCTACGACGACGTGACCTTCGGCTACGAGGAGGCAGAGACGATAATCGAGGACGTCTCGTTCGAGGTCGAGGGCGGAGACACCCTCGCGCTGGTCGGCCCGACAGGGGCCGGCAAGTCGACGGTGTTGAAACTCCTCCTGCGGATGTACGACGTGAACGAGGGAGCCATCGAGATCGACGGCACCGACCTCCGCGACGTGACGATCCCAAGTCTCCGGCGGTCGATCGGCTACGTGAGCCAGGAGACGTTCCTGTTCTACGGAACGGTCGAGGAAAACATCACCTACGGGACGTTCGACGCGGACGAAGCGGAGATAGAGGAAGCCGCGAAGATGGCCGAGGCCCACGAGTTCATCCAGAACCTGCCTGACGGCTACGACACGGATATCGGCGAGCGGGGCGTGAAACTCTCCGGCGGCCAGCGCCAGCGGATCTCCATCGCCCGAGCGATCCTCAAGGACCCCGAGATCCTGATCCTCGACGAGGCAACCAGCGACGTGGACACGGAGACGGAGATGCTCATCCAGCGCTCGCTGGACAAACTCACCGCGGACCGAACCACGTTCGCGATCGCTCACCGCCTGTCGACGATCAAGGACGCGGACCAGATCGTCGTCCTCGAAGACGGCCAGATCGTCGAGCGGGGCACACACGAGGACCTGCTCGAAAACGACGGCCTCTACGCCCACCTCTGGGGCGTTCAGGCCGGCGAAATCGACGAGTTACCGGAGGAGTTCGTCGAGCGAGCGGCGAAACGCCAGGCGCGGACCGAGACTACCGACGACTGATACCGTCGGCTGCGATCCCGAGAAGAACATCGGGTCCCGGGGAGTCCGAGGATCGTTCCGAAGGTACAGCCGACAGTGAGGAGCGTTCACGCGAACTGGCATCAGGAGTCGCCCAGTTCCGGGGATCCCACGACGCCCTCGAAGAACCTGCGAACGTCGTCCACGTCCCGGACGCGATAGTCCGCTGCCGTCTCCTCGCCTCCGACCTTCACGCCGACGCCCTCGGGCGGCAGCGCGCGAAAGGCCGCCTCGTCGGTCGTGTCGTCGCCGACGTACACCGGCGTCCACCCTTCCCCGTCGGGCGTGAGGTGGTCGAGCAACCACTCGACGGCACGGCCCTTGTCCCACTCCACGTCCGGACGGAGTTCGAGTACTTCCTTGCCCTCGGTGAGTCGCAGCGACGTGGGCGCGATAGCGTCCTGGACGCGGTCGCGCACCAGAGGGACCTCGCTGTCGTCGACCATCCGGTAATGGATCGTCGCCGTCACGCCCTTGTTCTCGACGACCGCACCGGCGATGTCGATAGTTTCGCGAAGGCGCTGGCACACCGCGTCGATCGTCTCTTTTGCGGCTTTGGCGTCCGGGTTGACCACCGTCTCGTCGCCCGCGTGGAGTTCGAGGCCGTGGTTCCCGGCGAGACCGATCCCGTCGACGCCGACGCGTTCGCGCAGGTCGTCAAGCGCGCGACCGCTGACGACGGCGACAACCGTCTCGGGGTGGTCTCGGAGCACCGTCAGTTCTTCCTCGACGGCGGGGGCTATCCTCGCCGCATCCGGACGGTCGACGATCGGTGCGAGCGTTCCGTCGAAGTCGGTGAACGCCGCGAGACCGTCCGCGTCTCCGAGCGCTTCAGTCACGGCAGTCACGGCGGCCGCGACCTCCTCGGGAGCGTTGTCTGGGTCGGTCTCCCCGGACATCACTGTGACTGAGGACTGCGCTGGGCGGGGAATCGCTTGCCCGCCTGTATCGAGCGTGCGGTCCGGAACTGGTCGGCGATCCAGTCGTACACGTCGTTCCCGTGAACCTGAGTGCCGGCGACCTGCATTCGCTGCTGGCGCTCCTTGGTCGGTAGTCGCAGGCCGCGTTCGACGGCGTCAGCCACGGCTTCGACGTCGTACGGGTTGACCAGTTCGGCACCCTCCCCTAGCTCCTCGGCCGCGCCGGCGAACTCGCTCAGGACGAGCGTTCCGGGGTCGCCGACCTGTGCGGCGACGAACTCCTTGGAGACCAGGTTCATCCCGTCGCGGATAGGCGTGACGAGCGCGAGGTCCGCCTCGCGGTACAGTCCGGCGAGGTGTTCCTGAGAGAACATCGACGTGGTGTAGACGACGGGTTGCCAGTCGTCAGTACCGAAGCGGTCGTTTATCTCCTCGACCCGCTCCTCGACGCGGGTCTGGAGGCGGCTGTAAGCCGGGATCGAACTCCGGCTCTCGGCCCCCTTCTGGACGAACGTGAGGCGGTTTCGCCACTCCGGCGAGCGCTCCAAGAGCCGTTCGATCGCGTCCAGACGTCGCTCGATACCTTTCGTGTAGTCGAGGCGGTCGACGCCGAGCACGAGGCGCGTGTTCTCGTGGATCCCGTGTGTCTCGCGGAACGCGGACCCGAAGTCCGCTGCCTCGGACGACCGAGCGCGTTTGGCCTGCGCCGCAGCGTCGATGCCGAGACGGTAGGGCCGTACCGTGGTGACCCCGCCGCGGTAGCGCACCGTTCCGGTGTCGCGGTCGACTGCCGCGTCGAGCGTCCGTTCGACGCAGTCGAAGAAGTGCTGACAGTACTCCGGCGTGTGAAAGCCGAGGAGGTCGTTTGCGAGCAGTCCGTCGAGCACCGCGGCCGCCCGCGGACAGACCCTGAACGCGTCCCATCCCGGCCAGGGGAGATGCCAGAAGTGCATGCAGAACGCGTCGGGGAGGAGGCGTTCGCGGACGATACGCGGCGCGAGCGACAGGTGGTAGTCCTGAAACCAGATGACGGGAGAGGACTGGTCTGCGGCGGCCGTCGCCGCCTCCGCGAACTGAGCGTTGACGCTCCGGTACTGCTCCCAGTCGTCCTGGGAGAACGAGGCCCGGGCCGTGTCGGTGTGGCACAGCGGCCACAGCATCTGGTTACTGAAGCCGTAGTAGTACCCTTCGACCGCTTCCTCGTCCAGCCACACGCGGTGAAGGTCGTACGACGGGTCGTCGGGAGGTACGGCGACAACGCCGTTGTCACTGGCGTCACGGTCAGCGTCACCGCTTCCCCATGCGACCCACGTCCCGTTTACCGTCTGTAACACCGGATCGAGCGCGGCAGTCAACCCTCCTGCGGGTCGGTCGACCGTCACTTCACCGCCCTCGTACTCGTGGCTGTACGGTTGGCGGTTCGAAACGACGATGGGAGCGCCGTCCCCTTGAAGCGAAGCAACCGCGCGCGTCGCCTCGGCCGCGCTATCGTTGGTCACGGTGAACACCCCAGTCAGCGGAGTGATCGACGGCGAATTGCTGTGGGTCGGTCACTGTCGTTCCGTTGGACCGATCAGCCCTCGTATCGCGTCGCCGTACGCTGTTTTTGTGCGGCATGTAGATGTACAATCCCCTATCGCCACGGGCCGAATAAGAGACAGAGTCCGTTGCGCTCTGTTTCTCCAGGTAAGTCACAGTTACAGCGACCGCAGGAGTCTCTCCCACAACACAGTCGGAGAAACCTCGGGTTACTACCCTCTGTGTGGGCCGAAAAAGGCCGTTAAAATGACTCCTGGTCCTCGGACACGTCCTGGCCGGGCGCTCCCTCGTCCTGACGGTCCTCGCCGGGCGCTGGCGGGGTTCGGTCACTGTAGTTTTTCCGTCCGATCGCCTCGTCGCCGACCATGTTGAGCAGGGACTGACGGACTTCCTCGGCGTTCGCGAACTCCTGTTCGCCCATCGGGTCGAGGAGTTCGCGGACGGTCGCCTCACCTTCCGAGAACGTGACTGTTTCGTCGCCGTATTCGTCCAGTAACTCCTCGGAATCTGTCGGATACTCGTGATTCTCGATCTGGTCGTTCAACTCGCCGAAATCGACCCCCATCTCCGTATCGTCGTCTGTCATGCTGATTTCCCCCGTGAGAAACGACGACGAGCGAAGGCAAACCGTTTGCCCCACATATAAGCCGGCCGACGTGCAGTCTCGGAACGTGCATCTGACCGACGCCACGTGGACGGACGCCGCGGACGCAGAGACGGATCTGGCTGTGCTACCCGTGGGGAGCACGGAACAGCACGGTCCCCACGCAGCGCTCGGGACCGACGCCATCACCGCCGAAGCCGTCGCCGAAGCGGGCGTCGATGCGTACGACGGCGAGGTGGTCGTCGCGCCGCCCGTCTCGGTCGGCGTGGCCGAAGAGCACCGCCAGTTCCCTGGGACGCTGTGGGTCAGCGAGGACACCTTCCGCGACTACGTCCGAGAGACGGTCGACAGCCTCGCGTACCACGGCTGGGACCGCGTCGTCCTCGCGAACGGTCACGGCGGTAACGTCCCCGCTCTCCGCGAAGTCGCCGGGACGATAACCCGACAGGACGAGGCGTACGCCGTCCCGTTCACCTGGTTCGACGCCGTCGGCGACCACGCCGCGGACATGGGTCACGGCGGCCCCCTCGAAACCGCACTCCTGCGGCACGTCCGCCCCGAGTCGGTGCGAGAGGATCGCATCGAGGCGGCACGCGACGGTGCCAGTGACGGCTGGGGCGACTGGGTGAGCGGCACGAACCTCGCCTACGATTCGGCCGAGTTCACGGAAAACGGCGTGGTGGGCGACCCCGCTCAGGGGGACGCCGCTCGCGGCGCGGAACTGCTCGACCTGGCCGCCGCGGCGCTCGCTGAGCTGCTGGCCGCCGTCGCGGAGCGGGACATCTCCCGGCCGCCGGACAGGTGAACCTCCGCCGTCGAACCCGTATAGTGAGAGTTGTAACTGTGTATCGGTATGCGCCGACCCCGTGTCGGCGCTATCCGGAAATGACGTACAACAGTCCGTATCACTCCTCGTCGGCTTCGTCGCCGTCGTCCTCGGCCTCCTCGGTCTCGGTCTCGGCCTCGTCCAGCGACCCGCGGAGGTCCGGCACCGTCGCAGTGAGGTCGCCGACCTGGTCGGCCGCCTCTTCCATCTCCTCGACGAGTTCCTCCAGGTCCCCGATAGCCTCCTCTAGGTCGTCGGCGTCGTCGAACGCGTCCGCTCGCTGGCCCATCGTGAACCACTTCTTGGCGTCGCGGAGGTGGTCCTCCGCCTCGCCGGCGTCCAGTGCGGACCGAAGCCCGTTGAGCACGCCGAGTACGTTGTCGGCGTCGGTCTCCCAAACATCGTCGCTATCGGGCAGCTCCGACCGCGCGGCGTCGAGTGATTCCTCGACGTCCGACCGCATCTCGGAAGCCGCCTCGCCGAACAGTTCGTCGTCGTCCAGACTGGATTGACTCATGTGCTGACATTCCACGCGGGTAGCTTTAAAAGGTTGCCCGAAAGCGGAAGTGTAATCCGACGATGGCGCGCCCGAAACGGCTATTCGCCGACATCGACCAGTTTCATCAGCGGGTAGTCGCCCTCCATCTCCATCCGCGTCCGGGCGGTGACGCCCTCGTACTCGATCCGCATCTCGACTTCCACGAACCGCCCGGTTAGTTCCGTGTAGTCTGCCGACTGCTCCGCTAATTCGGCGGCGAGAGCCTCGTCTAACACGTCGACGGTAACCGATTCGCAGTACGGCTGGTTCTCGATGGCCTCCGCCATCGCCCGTTCGAGGCTCGCGGCGCTCTCCGGACTCACCGGCGTGCCCGCGAACTGGTGATACAGCGACCCGAACTTGATGCCGGCCTCGAAGCAGGCGGCCTCCCTGTCGGTCGGATCCATGGCCGGACGGATGGTCGCCCGGGGCAAGTGCGTTCGGGTCCCGAGAGCGCGTCGGCGCAGCGGCGACGGAACGGATCGCACGTTTCTTATCCCGGTATCCTCTGGAAACACACGAATGGACGACCCTGTCTTGCTCACGGGCGCGTCGGGCCGTGTCGGGCAGGCGATCCTCGGTGGTCTGGCGGACGAGTACGAGTGGCGTCTGCTGGACCGGGACCCGCCGACCGGCGACCAGCCCGGTGAGTTCGTCGTCGCGGACGTGACCGACGAGGAGGCGATCCGCGACGCGATGGACGGGGTCGGCGCGGTGATCCACCTCGCCGGGGATCCGCGCCCGGAAGCGCCGTGGGACAGCGTGCTGACGAACAACATCGACGGGGCGAAGACTGTGTTCGAGGCGGCGGCCGACGCCGACGTCGACCGCGTCGTCTTCGCCTCCTCGAACCACGCCGTCGGGGCGTACGAAACCGACGAGCGAACGCCGGGACTGTACCGCTCGCACGACGAGTACCGACTGGACGGGACCGAGCTTCCGCGGCCGAGCAACCTCTACGGCGTCTCGAAGGCGACCGGCGAGGTGCTCGGGCGCTACTACCACGACCACCGCGACCTGCGGGTCTGTTGTGTCCGCATCGGCAATCTCACCGAATCGCACCCGCCGATAGATTACGAGCGCGGGCAGGCGATGTGGCTCTCTTACCGCGACTGCGCCCACCTCTTCGACCGCGCGCTCCGGGCCGACTACGAGTACGAGATCGTCTACGGCATCAGCGACAACGACCGGAAGTACTACTCCATCGACCGCGCCCGTGAGGTGCTGGGATACGACCCGCAGGACAACTCCGCCGCGTGGGACGGCGACGAGCGGGCTTCTGAAGGAAGCTAAGCGCGGTACCGCTCAAGTTCGGGGGTAATTCAGATCCTCGCAGGGCGCTCCCGAAGCGGAGGCGGCGTATCGGTGAACCGCTCCGCCTGCCGTGTGATACTGTCGGCTGTACCTTCGGAACGATACTCGGACCCCCGGGAGCCCGATATTCTGCAAGGGAGGACAGCCGACAGCATGAGAAGACGCCTCGTTACTCGGCGGAGTAGGACGCATCGTAGCGCCTGTAGAGCGCGGTAAACGCGATGAATACGGCGATTGCTCCGACACCGACGCCGACCCATTTCGAGTACGGGACACCGAGGGAGAGAAACGACATAGCGACCGCCTGTCCGCCGATCGCCATGGCCGCAAAGACCGCTAAGCCGAGGAGGAACCGCGTGACAACATTGTCCTCGACCGGATTTTGAGCCATAGATGAACGAAGAGTTCGGGTCGAAATAACTCTTTCTTCTACTCGCGGGGTCCGACCGGTCAGTTCCCGACGCCGCGGGCACCGAACTGAACGGATCGGTAAACACCGAACTGAACGGATCGGCAAAACAGCTTATATGTGGGGGTTCCGTTGTCGGCGGTACCGTAATGCAGTCGTCCATCCGAGTGCTCTACGTCGGCGGCGACGAAAACAGCGTAGCGGCGCTCGAACGGGACGGGATCGACGTCGATGCGGTGAGCGAGAACGCCGCCGTCGAGACCGGGGGAGAGGCCGACTGCGTCGTCTGCGCACAGGACCTCGGGGAGATGAACTGCCTCAGCCTCGTGGAGACGCTCGGATGCCAGTACCCCGACCTGCCGGTTATCCTGTTTCCCGCCGACGGCGACGAGACGCTTGCGAGCGAGGCTATCACGGCCGGCGCGGCCGAGTACGTCCTGCGGAACGGACCCGACGCTGAGGACCGACTCGCGAAGCGGATCCGTTCCGTGACCGGCGCGCCCGGCGATCCGGCGACGCGGCCGCTCGGCACGGGATCGATCGGCGATACCGACGGTGGGAGCGACGGACACGAGAAGACGCTCGCAGAACTGCACGCGGCCACCCGTGACTTGATGGCCGGAGAGTCGCGAACGGAGATCTGCGATATCGCCGTCCAAGCGGCGAAGGACGTACTTGGTCTGTCGCTTACCTCGGTGTTTCTCTACGACGAGGAGACCGAGCGTCTCGAACCGGTCGCCAGTACGCAGGAGACGCGAGACCTGTTCGGGGACATTCCCGATTTCGGGCCGGACGAGTCTATCGTGTGGAGCGCGTTCGAAACCGGCAAACTCGTCTATTATCCGGACATCCGGGAGGCGGACCACGTCTACAACCCGGACACGGAGGTTCGAACGGAACTCCAGATCCCGCTCGGAAGTCACGGCGTCTTGGTCACCTCGTCGACCGAGCGACGGGAGTTCGCCGACCACGACATCGACTTCGCGCAGTTGTTCGCCGCCAACGTGGAGGTCGCACTCGAACGAGCGCAGCGGGTCGAACTACTCCGCGAGCGCGAGCGGGAACTCGAACGATACGAGCAGATATTCGAAACGGTCCAAGACCGGGTGTGCGTGCTGGACGAGACCGGCGCGTTCCTGCTCGTCAACGACCCGTTTCTCGCGATGGTCGGCTACGGACGGGCGGATCTGCTCGGCGCGCACGTCTCCACCGTCATCACCGATACGGACGACGAGCGGGCACTCCTGCGTGGGGACCGAACGGGGACCGTCGTCGAGACGGACGTGACCACGGCGGACGGTGAGCGGATCCCAGTCGAGATAGACAGCGCGATCCTCTCCCGTCCGGACACCGAGTTACACGGCGTGGTCGGCGTCGTGCGGGACATCAGCGACCGAAGACGAGTGAGAGCGGAACTCGAACAGGAGCGCGACCGGCTGTCGGCGCTGTTCGAGAACATTCCGGACGCCGTCGTCCGCACGTCGTTCGAGGGCGGCGAACCGCTCGTCCGCGACGTCAACCGAGCCTTCGAGGACGCGTTCGGTTACGACGCCGAGGAGATAGCCGGGGAGCCACTCAATGATTTCGTCGTCCCGCCGGACGAGCGGAGAAACGCGGCCGATCTCGACGAACGCGTCGTGACGGACGGGCGCGTCAAAGCCGAGATCCGTCGGCAGACCGAGGACGGGATCCGGCATTTCCTGTTCCGCGGCGTGCCGATCGACCGAAGCGACGAGAGCGACGAGTACGAGGGCTACGGCATCTACACGGACATCACCGACCGGAAGACGCGTGAACGCCGCCGGAAAGTGCTCAACCGGGTACTCCGCCACAACATGCGTAACGAGATGAACGTCATCAGCGGCTACGCCGAACTCGTCGACCCCGACGCCGATGCGGACTACATCGAGTCGGCGGCGACGGCGATAGAGCAGACGGCGAACGAGGTCGCGGACCTGAGCAACAAGATCCGCGAGATAGAGCGAACGCTCGACCGTGACGACGATGACCGGTATCCGGTCGATGTCGTTGCGCTCGTCGACCGGGTGGTCGCCGCACACGGCGATACGGCGGTCGATCTGAGCACGGACCTCCCCGACCGACTCACCGTGGAGGCCGACGACGGACTCGGACGAGCGCTCGAACACGTCCTCGACAACGCGGTCGAACACACCGATCGCGCGGTCCCCTCGGTCCGCGTCACCGGGAGACGGGTCGACGACTGGGTCGAGATCGAGATCCGCGACGACGGGCCGGGCATCCCGGAGACGGAGCGGGAGGTCCTCACCGGCAACCGCGAGATAACCCAACTCGACCACGGGAGCGGTCTCGGTCTGTGGCTGGTCAACTGGATAGTCACGTCCCTCGGCGGCGAGGTACGGTTCGACGATAACGACCCCCGCGGTAGCGTCGTGACGCTCCGCCTTCAGGCGGCGGACTAGTCGAACAGCCCGGCGACGTCCGACGCCCGGTGGTCGCGCTGTGCGACGTGTTCTGCGAGTCGCTGGTAGATGATGTCGCGGTCGTCCGGGGACCGGGCGAAATCCATCACGAACGTGACGAACTCGCTCGTTCCCTGTCCGGAGTCGAGGTCGTCGCGGGCGTAGGCCGCCCCCTGTTCCAGTACGTCTTCGTCGAACCGCTCGGACTCCTCGGCGATGATCCGGGCCGCGATAGCCGACGGGCCGAACCGGAGGTCGTCCGGCGTGACGGGGTCTCCCTCGTGGACGAGACGCGGCGGCGGCGACCGCTCTATCCGCTCCGGGTCCGAGTCAAAGCGTGCGAGAGCCGACCGCACCGCGGCGACGTCTATCCCGCGGTACTCGTCGGGCAGGCCGGCGAGGTACTCGGTCGCGCTCTCGGCGAGACCGGCAACGCCCTGCCAGTTTCGCTGGCGAGCGTGATGCACCACTGCGGTGAACTGAATCAGACCGTGAAGCAGTCGCTCGTCGTCGGTGTCTCGCTCTAGGTCGAGCCAGTAGTCCTCCCAGGCGTCGTGCGCGGCGTGGTACTCGCCGGCGTTGTACACTGCCACGCCCGCTCGGAGGTGGTCGCGCATATCCGGAGTTGGCCGCTCCGGCCCTAACGCCTTTCGCTCGGCAGACGCGGAGTTCGCAGACGCTCGAACGACGCGGGAGACGGAGCGGCCTCGCGGTAACCGGTCCAGAACGCTCTGACGGACGTATCGACCATCCACTCAGTCGGTCGGTAGGCGAACCGTGAAACGGAGTAACTGCTGTTCAGAAACAAAACGTGTGAGAAGCGTCCGGACGGAGATTTGAACTCCGGTCCCTGGCTCCGCAAGCCAAGAGGATAGTCCACTACCCTACCCGGACTCAACTCTACGTTTCCGGGTGATACGTAAAGCGGTTACGGTCTACAAACGGGGTGCGGCACGGTGACACGGGAGAACGACCGCCGGCGTCCGGACGGACGGACTCATCGTCAGATCGGCGTCCGGGGAAGGTCAAAACCGCCTTTGACCGTACACAAGGGCTTTTCCCAACGCTGTCTGATGTGAATTCATGAAACGACGCGATGTGCTTCGGCGGACGTCGGTGGCGGCGGCAGTCGCAGTCGGCGCGGGAGCGGGTTGTCTGTCCGACCCGGACGACGGGGGTAACGACGACGGTAGCACGGAGACAGACGAGACAGACGACGGGGAGACGAGCCAGGACACCACGACAGAAGCGACGGACGACGAGGAGACGAACCGAGAAACGACGACGGAAGAAGCGGCCGGCGGAGGAGCGTCGGATGTCACAGCCAGATCGATCAGCACTACGAACACGGACTGTCAGTCGTCCGGCGATTCGGAGACCGCGAGCGTCTCGTTCGGTGACGGTCAAGTGGACCTGAGCGGCGTCGTCAGCGCACCGGACCCGTGTCACGAGGCGGCGTTCGAATCAGCCAAGTACGACGGCGACGAGTTCGTCGTCGTCATCGGCGTAGCCTCGGACGGCAAGGCCTGCATGCAGTGCGTGGGAGTCGTCGAGTACGAGGGGTCGGTCGGGTTCGAAGAAGGTGTTCCTGAAACAGTGACCGTAAAACACCGCAGGCAGGAAGAGACCACGACCGTTACGACCGCCTCGCCGTAGCGAGGGTTTATCAGCTATCGGGGCGCAAGCAACCGGCGAGATGGACACAAGAGCGAAGCGCCGATCGCAAGACTGCGGCGGGCCGAATGGGCAAGGACAACGCTTAAGCGCGGTCCAACCTTGCCTGTCCGTATATTCATGGGCGAGATAGAGGACGTCTACGAGGATCTCGATGCGGACGTCTCCCTCGAAGAGTTCCGGGAAGCCGTCGAGGAGAAGGTCGACCAGATGGGCGGACTCGCGGACGAGGAGACTGCGGCGATGCTCATCGCCCACGAACTCGACGAGAGCGAGGTCGACGGCGTCGCCGACGTGGAACCGGGGATGGAAGACGTCGAGTTCACCGCGAAGGTGACCGGCGTCGGCGAGGTTCGGACGTTCGAACGGGACGGCGAAGAGGAGGAAGACGGGCAGGTCGTCAACGTCGAACTCGCGGACGAGACCGGGGCTATCCGCGTCACCTTCTGGGACAAGATGGCCGCAAGCGCCACTGAAGAACTCGCAGTAGGTGACGTGATCGCCGTCAAGGGCCGCCCGAAAGAGGGGTACAACGGCGTCGAGGTCAACGTCAACGACGTCGACCCCGACGTAACCGACGACATCGACGTACAGATCCAGGACGCGTACCGCGTCGAGGACCTCTCGCTCGGCCTCTCGAACGTGAACCTCGCGGGCAAAGTGCTGGACACCGAGTCCGTCCGCACGTTCGACCGCGACGACGGGAGCGAAGGGAAGGTGGCGAACCTCGTCCTCGGCGACTCGACCGGCAAAGTTCGCGTGACGATGTGGGACGACATGGCCGACCACGCCGACGAACTGTCGTCGGGTAACGCCGTCGAAGTAGTCGATGGCTACGTCCGCGAACGGGACGGGTCGCTCGAACTCCACGTCGGCGACCGCGGCGCGGTCGAGGAGATAGACGAGGAGATAGAGTACACCCCCGAGAGCACGCCGATCGAGACGCTGGAGATCGGCCAGACGGTCGACATCAGCGGCGTCGTCCGTTCGGCCGACCCGAAACGCACGTTCGACCGCGACGACGGGAGCGAGGGCCAGGTCCGCAACGTCCGCGTGCAAGACGACACTGGAGATATCCGCGTCGCCCTGTGGGGCGACAAGGCGGACGAGGACATCGCTCCGGGCGACGAGATCGCGCTGACGGACGTCGAGATCCAGGACGGGTGGCAAGACGACATCGAAGCCTCCGCCGGTTGGCAGTCGACCGTGACCGTACTCGGCGAGTCCGACGGCGTTTCGGGCGGAGCCGAAAGCGACGACGGGACGACCGGTCTCGACGCGTTCGGCGACGACGCGGACGACGGCAGTTCGACTGCGAGCCGCGACGGTACAGCGAGCGACGACCCGACCCAAGCCGCCGCGACCGACAGGTCCGGCGATGGCGGCGGGGCCGCGGCGGTCACCGTGGACGGCGAGGAAGTAGAGTTCACCGGGACCGTCGTCCAGGCTGGCGACCCGGTCGTCCTCGACGACGGCGAGGAGACGATGAGCGTCGAAACCGACGCCGACGTGCGGTTAGGACAGGAAGTGACGGTCCGGGGGACCGCCGCCGACGGCCGCATCGACGCGGACGACGTGTTCTGAAACGAGCGCAGATCGGTGGATCGTCACTACGAAAAAGGTTAAGGGTGCGTCCCACCCGGGTTTGGGTATGAGCGTCGAGTTACCGTTCGCCCCGGTCGACACCATTATTCGCCGCAACGCCGGGGAGTTGCGCGTGAGTGCAGAGGCCGCCGAGGAATTGGCTCGTCGTATTCAGGAACACGGAGCGACGCTGGCGGTCGACGCCGCGGAGCACGCCACCGAGGACGGGCGGAAGACGCTAATGGCGGAGGATTTCGGCGTCGAACAGGTAGTCGACAAGGATTCACTGGAACTGCCGGTCGCACCGGTAGACCGCATCGCACGCCTGACCATAGATAACAGCTATCGCGTCTCGATGGACGCCAGGATCGCTCTGGCGGACATCCTCGAAGATTACGCCGACAACGTGGCCGCCGCGGCGGCGACGCTGGCGCGTCACGCCGACCGGCGAACGATTAAGGCCGAGGACATCGAGACGTACTTCACGCTCTTCGATTGATGAAGTTCGGTTACAGCGAGGTCTGCCTGGACCACGATACGGGCACGCGCCACCCGGAGACGCCGGACCGCCTCCGAGCGATCCGGGAGGGTCTGAAGCGGGAGCACGGCGTCTCGTACGTCGACGCCTCGTCCGCAGACCCGGCCGCCGTCGAGGCGGTCCACGACCCGGAGTACGTCGCGGAGTTCCGCGAGTTCTGCGACGACGGCGGCGGCAACTGGGACCCCGACACGGTGGCCGTCGAACGCACGTGGGACGCGGCCCTGAAGAGCGCGGGCCTCGCACAGTGGGCGGCCGAAACCGCGCTCGCGGGCGAAGACGGTCGCAAGACCCCGTTCGCGATCGGCCGTCCGCCCGGACACCACGCTGTCACCGACGACGCGATGGGGTTTTGCTTCGTCAACAACGTCGCCGTCGCCGCCCAGGCCGCACTGGACAACGACGCGGGCGTCGACAGCGTCGCGGTCATCGACTGGGACGTTCACCACGGCAACGGCACTCAGGAGATATTCTACGACCGCGACGACGTGTTCTTCGTCTCGATCCACGAGGACGGCATCTACCCCGGGACCGGAGAAGTGGACGAGACGGGCGAGGGGGCGGGCGGCGGGTACACGATGAACGTCCCGCTCCCGGCCGGATCGGGTGACGCCGAATACGCCGGCGTCGCGGAGACGGTGGTGACGCCCGCACTCGTCGATTTCGACCCCGACCTACTGCTCGTGAGCGCGGGGTTCGACGCCCACCGCCACGACCCGATATCGCGGATGCGCGTCTCTACGGAGGGGTACGGCGTTCTCACAGACCGGGTTCGGAGCATCGCCGACGACACGGACGCCGCCCTCGGGTTCGTCCTCGAAGGCGGCTACGGCCTGGACGTGCTCGCCGAGGGCGTCAGGATGGTCCACGAGGTGTTCGACGGCCGGTCACCGGTCGAACCCGAAAACGAAGTCAACGACGACGTCGACGGATTACGTGACGAACTGCGCCGTGTTCACGGCCTGGGCGAGAAGTAGCGGGCGAGTTCAACGCCGAACGCTTCGGCGAGAGCCGCCACGTCGTCGCCGACCAGCACGTCGTACTCCTCTCTGAGCGCGTCCTCGACAGTCACGCCGAGGCCGCCGTCGAACAGCGCGTCGCTCTCCAGAAAGCCCGCGGCGGTCGCGTGCTCCCGGCGTCGCTCGGCGACGTAGCGGTCGCCGTCGACGAACGGACCGTAGGGCGGACCGAACCGGCCCGAGGACTGGCCGTCTCGGGACTCGGAGTCCGACTGACGGCCGTTGTCGGCGTACTTCTCGTAAAACCCCGTCGCGTGCTGGCGGAGGTGGACGGGCGGGCCCTCGTGGCGTTCGACGGCGGGGCGTTCGGCGACGGCCAGTTCCGCGAACAGGACCGCGTCGTCGTCGTTGGCGAACGTCGTCGCGCGGAGGACGTCGAACCCGCGGCGGTCGAGTTCGTCGGTCACGCCGGAAAGCGACTTTCGGAGTTGCGGGTACAGTTGGTCCTCGACGATGTCGGGCGCGTCGAACCGGACGGCGACGGGCGTCGTCCCGCGTTCGGCGATATGCGCGCGGACGTCGTCCGCCGAGAGCGGGGTCGGTTCGGACGGGAAGAACAGGTCGGAACGCGGGTCGTCGAGTAACTCGCGGGCGTAGTGCTGGAGGCGGGCGAGGTTGTCCGCGGAGAGGACGGCCGCGACGTTGCGCTCGGGGTCCGTTGGGTCTATCACGACGAGAGGGTCGTCGAAAGCGAGGTCGGCGGTGCCGCCCTCGTCGTTCCGAGAGGGCGACGCGGTCTCACGCGCGCCGTGGTTCTCCGGATCCAGACGGACCGGCGGGTTCCAGTCCGCCGCCGCCTCGACGAACCCGCGGAAATCGCCGTACTCCAGAACGAGCAGTTCGGTGAGGTAGCCACTGAACCCCCGCGTCCGGAGGTCGCTTCCGTACG
Organism: Halostella sp. PRR32; assembly: GCF_034808085.1. Taxonomy (NCBI): domain Archaea; kingdom Methanobacteriati; phylum Methanobacteriota; class Halobacteria; order Halobacteriales; family Natronoarchaeaceae; genus Halostella; species Halostella sp. PRR32. Next base: position 79,314 of record NZ_JAXHGL010000003.1, on the reverse strand, counting down.
CGCCGATCCCCTTGAGGAACTGCTTTGCGAGGCGTACGTCCGCGGCGCTGTCGTCGTCAAGCCGTTCGCGCAAGTACTCGGTGTGAAACGGCGTGCGGTCGACGGCCGACTGTATCTCGGTCGCCGCGGGCACGTCGTAACACGGTACGAGGTCGACGTCGAACCCGTCGTACTCGCCGGTAACGTAGGGGTGTTCGGCGTACTCCTCGTGGCCGTCCGGCAGGACTTCGTTGCCGACGCGAAGGCCGTACTCTTCGAGCGTCTCGCGGTCGATCTCGGGGGGAAACCGGACGAACACGTCGATGTCGCGGTCGCCCTTGATCCACGTTTTCCGTGCCGTACTCCCGACGAGTATCACGTCCGCGTCGGCGTCGAGATCCGCGACGGCGTCTTCTGCGCGTTCGACGAGTTCGGCCGCGGTCGCCGACAGGCGGTCGCGTTCCTCGGGACCCGGATCTATCTCCTCGCGAACCGCCCGTACGGCGGCGTCAAACGCGTCGTCGTCCGTCATCGCCGTTCGGTACTCACCGTCGCGCCGAAAGCGTGTCGGTGCCCCGCGCCGTGGGGCGGAAACGAAAGCCATATCAAATGCCCTCCGCTACTCGGAAGTGACGCACGTGCCGCCGTAGCTCAGCTGGTAGAGCACCTGGTTGTTACCCAGGTTGTCACAGGTTCGAGCCCTGTCGGCGGCGCTCCTTTCTCTCTTTCGTCGACGCACTCTGACGCAGTCGCTTCAAAAGACTTGAAAAGCGGGCCCTCCAATTGGTGGCTGAGGGCCCGTAGCTAAGTCTGGTAAAGCGCCCGGCTCATAACCGGGCGATTCCTTGGTTCGAATCCGAGCGGGCCCATTTCTGCGACGAACGGACGTGAGGAGCGGATAGCCCGCGGATTCGAAATCGACCGCGGCGAACGGGGCGATCCGACGGCGTAGTTCGAATCCGAGCGATCCTACCCCCGCCAGGGCGTCCTACCGTCACCGTATGGCACCTCGAAGACTTATTACGATGTCGGCATACTACCAACATAACCGAACTGGCCGGTCCCCCTCCACCGGCCGTGAACACGATCTATGGCCGGATCTCGATCCCCTGACGACGACCGACAGGACGCGTCGAACAGCCCGTCAGCGAGCGGCCGCGACCTCAGTCGAGCGGCGCTGGCCGTCTGCTGTGCGATCGGGCTGGTGATAGCCGGAACGGTGATGCCGGCGCTTGCGGCCCCGCTCAGCGGCGGCAGTATCGACAAGACGCTGTTCGACCAACCCGGCAGCGGGAGCACTGATCCGGGCGGTACTGCGAGCGGGAGCGATCCCGCTGCCAGTTCCGGACTCGGGGCGTTGAACCCGGGGGACTCGACGGGGGTCGGCGGATCGCTGGGCGACCAGTCCGGCGCGTTGCGCAACCAGTCGGCGGAGACGCACTTCTACGTGGAGAGCGATGAACCCGCCTACTGGCGCACCGGCGCGTACGCCGAGTACGAGGGATCGGGGTGGCAGAACCTCGGAACCGCGAGCGACGTGACTGGCCAGCGGCCACCCGGCGACGGACAACTCGTCGAGCAGCAGATAGAACTCGAACGCCCAGCGAGTACGCTCCCTGCGGCTTATCGGCCGGTCGACGTCGATGCCGATACGGGCGTGTTCGAGCGGCGGGGGGCGCTCATCCCCGAGCAGTCGGTTCCGGACGGCACAGAGTACACCGTCATGAGCTATCGGGTCGACCCGGATCCCGCGACGCTCCGGAGGGCCGGGACGGAGTTCCCGGGAGACGAGAGAACGTACACGCAACTCCCCGCTACGACGCCGGACCGCGTCGAGGAGTTCACTAGCGAACTGACGGCGAACGACCGGACCGACTACGACAGCGCAAAGACCATCCAGAAGTGGTTGAAGGAGAACCACGATTACTCGCTCGACGCCTCCCACGAGTCGGGCGAACCCGTCGCCGACCAGTTCATCTTCGAGATGGACGAGGGGTACTGCGAGTACTTCGCGACGACGATGGCGGTGATGCTCCGGTCGCAGGACATCCCCGCGCGCTACGTCGTGGGGTACAGCCAGGGCCAACCGACCGACGACGGGCGCTATCAGGTGCGCGGAATGAACGCCCACGCCTGGGTCGAGGTGTACTTCGAGGACGTCGGCTGGGTCAAGTTCGACCCGACGCCGGCGGCCGACCGGCAGACGACTCAGCAACAGGCGATAGAGAACCAGACCGGAAACGGTGAGGAGTATCCCCACGACGTCGAAACCGGACCGAACGAGACGTACGAACCGAGCGACGAGTCGATCTCGAACGCCGGGCCGCCGTACAACATCGACCTCGACCGCACGCCCGCACCGGGACGCGACGTGACCGTGACGGTGGAGAAAGGCGGCACGCCCGTGGAGGGCGTCGTCGTCTCGTTCAACGACGACGAGATCGGCGTCACCGATTCGAGCGGAGAGGTGACCGGGACGGTGCCGTACGAGGGAGAGCTCGAAGTGAGTGTCAGGCCGCGAGGCGACGGATACGCGTTCGCCGCGGGGCCGTCGGCCGGGCCGGGCAAGTCGAGCGAGCCGACTACTGTCGGCAACTGGGTGCCCACAACGTCGACTGCTCAGGAGGAAAACGGGAGTCGAACGTACGACGTTGACACGGCCGTCGACTTCGAGGTCAGGGGGACGGCGACGCCGGGCGCGACAGTAGACCTGTACGTCAGGGCGGGCGGCGAACCGATGCGGAACGCGACGGTCCGCGTCGACGGCCGGGCGGTCGGCGAGACGGACGTCGGGGGCATTGCTGCGGTGGCGATCCCGGAGGACGCAGGCGACCGGATCACGGTCGAAGCGGAGCGCGGGACCGTAAGCGGGGAGACGGAGATCGAACTCGGCGAACTGGGCGTGAGCGTCGACGGGCTAGCCGTCGCCGGACGAAACGCCACCGCGACCGTCACGGTCGACGATCAGCCCGTATCGAACGCGACCGTGTACGTCGACGGCGACGCCGTCGGAACGACCGACGCGAACGGCGAACTGTCCGTGTCGCTGCCGCTGTCGAACGGCGCGACGCTCGCGGCCTCGGTTGACGGGCGGCGGACGGAAACGGCGCTCGACTGGCTCTTCCTTCCGATCGCTGTCGGCGTCGCCATCCTCCTCGGGACCCTCGCGGGAGTCGTCGCCTCCGCGCGGCGGCGCGACGTGACCGCGGACGACGTGCGAAACGGCCTGCGCTGGCTGGCAGGGGCGGGTCTCGCCGTCATCGTCGCGCTGAGCGACGGCCTCGACGGCGTCGCGCGCCTCGCGCGGCGGGCGGCGGACCGGCTCGACTGGATACCCGACCGACTGCGGGCGCTCGTCGCCGGGATGACGGCCCTGAGCGTCGTCGCCGCCGCGGTCGCGTTGCTCCGACGGCTGTGTCGCCCGATACTTCGACTGTTCGGAGTGGCTGACGAACGGGCGGCCGCGAGCGCCGGAGACGGGGCCGATAGGAACGTCATCAGCGCGACACCCGACGAGAACGTAACCGAGGCCCAGCGCTCGCTCCGGGCGGTCTGGCGGGAGTTCGTCAGAATAGTCTCGCCGCGGGGCTGGCGAACGCAGACTCCCGGTGACATCGCCCGCTCGGCCGTCAAGAGAGGGTTTCCGGACGGACCGGTGTACAGACTGACGAACGCCTTCAGGCGGTCGGAGTACGCCGACGACCCGCCGGACGAGGGGCGTCTCTCGGCGGCCCGGCGGGCGCTCGACCGACTGCGCGACCGGACGGAGGACCGATGACAGTTCCGACGCGACGCGCCGTGATCGCGCTCGGGGCGGTGGGAGTGGCCGCCGGCGTGGCGTTCGGCTTCGCCCCGGATCTGGTCCCCGCCGCGCTCCGCGCCCCGGCCGAATCCGCGGTCGGAGCGGTCGGCGATTCGAGAGTCTCCATCGCCGTCGCGGCGGTGGGCCTGATAGCCGTCCTCTGGACCGTCCGCTCCGGGGGTGACACCGGCGGCGCGGGCGACTCGCTCGTGACGATGCCCCCGGAGGAGGCGACAACGGACACGACAGTCGCCGGGGGCGGGTTCGACGACGCAGTCGAACAGGTCGGCGACCGGAGCATCGGTATCGGTGGTCCGCGGGGGTCGGAACCGGCTGTGCGTCTCCGCTCGACGGCGACGACAGTGCTCGCGCGGACACGGCCTGACGACGCCGACATCGAGGCGATGGTCGCGACGGGGACCTGGACTGACGACCGCGTCGCGGCCGCCTTCCTCGGGGACGAACGGACGCCCGAGTGGACGTTCGGTGAGCGTCTGAGGGCGTGGCTCGCACCTGAGCGCGAAACAGAGCGTCGGGCACGGCGGACGGTCGACGCGCTGCAACGCGAACTCGACCGCCACGAACGCCGCTGGCACGACGGCGGGATGGCGAGCAGCGGGCGTACCGACGCGGTGACAGACCGGAGACCGGAGGAGGCGGAGGTGCGTCGCTGATGCGGTCTGTGTCGCGGTGGAGCGGTGCGGTCGCCGGGAGCGCCGCGCTGGTATCGGCAGGGATCGTCAGCGGCGAGCAGGCGCTGGTCGCGGCGGCGGCGATCCCGCTCGGGTTCGTCCTGTTCGGAGCGCTCTCCGGGACGACCCCTGCGGAGCGCGCCGTTCGGGTCGAGCGCACGGTTCGGCCCGAGGCCCCGATGCCCGGCGAGCGGGTCGAGGTAACGCTGCGAGTGACGAACGCGACGGAGCAGTCGCTCCCGGATGTCCGCATCGTCGACGGGGTGCCCGACCCGCTACAGGTGATCGACGGATCGCCGCGGGCCGGGTTCGCCCTCAGACCGGGCGAGACCGAGACGGTCGCGTACTCAGTGACCGCGCGACGCGGCGAGTACGCGTTCGATCCGCCGACGGTTCGGACGCGAAACGCGAGCGCAACGCGGTACGATAGCGCGTCAGTTCGCGTTGCGGGCGTCGCTCGCCTCACCTGCGAGGTCGGCGTCGACGACGTGCCGCTTCACGAGCAGACGACGGGCTTTACCGGGCAACTGCCGACGGATACCGGCGGACCCGGGGTGGAGTTCTACGCAACCCGCGAGTACCGGAGCGGCGACCCGCCGAGCAGGATCGACTGGCGACACCTCGCGAAGAGCGGGTCGCTGACGACGATCGATTACCGCCGGCAGCAGGCCGCGCGGATCGTCGTCGTTCTCGACGCCAGGTCCGAATGTGATATCGCGCCGGTAGCGGGCGCGCCGAGCGGCGTCGACCTCGGCGTGTACGCCGCGGCGCGGCTGGTCGGGACGCTGGCGAACGCCGACCATCAGGTCGGCGTCGCCGCCGTCGAAGACGGCGGGTCGACCCCCGATATCGCGTGGGTCGACCCGTCGAGCGGACCGGAGCTCCGGGCCCGCGCCGAGCGCCTGTTTTCCGAAGTGATCGAGACGCCGGGGGCCGAGCGGAGCGTCGCCGACGGCAGCGGCGTCACCCGAACGGCGCGCGGCGCAGGGTCGGACGCGCTCGCCGAACTTCGAAAGCGCCTCTCGGGGGACACGCAGATACTGTTCGTCAGTCCGTTCGTCGACGACTACCCCGCTGACGTGACGCGGACGCTCTCAGCCCACGGCCACGCAGTGACGGTCGTTTCGCCCGGTGTCACGACAGACGATTCACCCGGGAAGCGGATCGCGACGCTCGAACGAGACGTCCGCCTGGCTAGCATCCGCGACACGGGGGTTCCGGTCATCGACTGGCATCCGAACGCGCCGCTGGCGACCGCCCTCGCCGACGCGCTGGAGGGGATGCAATGAAGCTGACGCGGCCGTTCGTCTCCCCGGACCGCGCGGCGAACGGCGACGCGTCGCCACCGGAGACGAGTCGCCTGCTCGTCACCGCCATCGTCGGCGCAGGCGTCCTGTTCGTCGGGTCTCAGAGCACGGTGTTCGGTCAGGTCGTCGAAAGCAGCCTCACCGCGTTCGTCGTGGCCGTGGCGCTGTCGCTGTTGAACGAGGACGAACCGGAGATGCTTGCGCTCGGATGTCTCCTCCTCGCTCCCGCCGGCGCGTCGCTCGCGGGGGACCTGATATCTATCGCGAGCGGCCCCCCGATACGGGCGCTGCGGGCGCTCGCTCTCGTCGTCGCCAGCGGCGGCCTCGGCGTCCTCTGGACGGGTAGTCTCGGAAACCGGACGCTCACGGTGGCTATCTCCCGGTTCGGGTACGCCCTGTTCCCGCTTTCGGTCACCGCGCTCGGGGCGATGGTGTGGCAGGTCGGCGCGGTCGAGACGGCCGCAGTCGGCGAGCCGGTCCTCGCCGGACTGTGGGAAGAACTCGTCGCGCCGTCCGGACCGGGGCCCCGAATCGCCGACTTCCTCCTCTTGCTCGCGGTCAGCGCCTACGTCGTCCGGGCGGCGATAGACCGCTTACCGGTCGCCGAACTCGCGCGGAATCGGAACGTCGAGCGGCGGGTCGAACAGGTCAGAACCGCTCGCAAAACCCTCAGAAAGACGTACCGTCTCGCCGCGCCCGCGGGCATTCTCCTCGGGATACTGACTCTCGTCGGGGCGGGCCACTACGAGGCGCTACCCGGACCGGTCGTCGCCCTGCTGGGCGGCATCGCGTCGCTGTCGCTTCTGCGGACGCTGCTCGTGTTCGCGTTCGCCGGCAGCCTCGTCGTCATTACCGTCGTCGACGCGCTACTGTGGGCGCGCAACGCCGCCGCGTCGGACCTGGCCCCGCGGATCGTTCCGTTCGCGTCGGGGTTAGCGTTCGTCGCCGCCGTCGTACTGTTTACCGAACCAGTACTCGCGAGAGTTCGCGACAGGACGCCGGCCATCGCGATACCGGTGCTTGAGGAACTGGTCAGAGTCGTCGGCGAGACGCCGGTCGCGCTGCTCGTCGTCTCCGCCACGTTGCTCCTGTTTACGGTCCTCGCAGGAGCGGTGGCTGTACTCGGTTGGCTGGGCTTCCTGACCGACCGGGTCGCCCCCGTCTCGGTCGCGAGTAGCGGCCTGTTCGTCGCCGCACTGGTGTCGGGCGTCATCGGCGACCGGCCGGTCGTCGTGTACGTCGGCGTCGCGACGGCGATAGTCGCCTGGGACGTGGGGGAGTTCGGCGTCGGCGTGACGGAGGAACTGGGACGGAACGCCTGGAGCAGACAGGGCGAACTCACACACGCACTGACGAGCGCCGCCGTCGGCGTCGGAACCGTCCTGTCGGCGTTTGCCCTGCACGGCCTCATGCGGCGCTCGATTCCGGACGGAACCCTCGCCGCCGCCGGCGCGGTTGCGGCGTTCGTCGGGACGCTGTTGTTGCTATCGCGGTTGCGCTGACCGTTTGCCGGGGATCAGTTGAGGTCCGGTAGGTAGGTAGTGTCATCTCATGAAGTAATTTTAAAGGCGTTCGTGGGTAGAAATCTTCGTATGCCCGTCTACGAACGGTCCTCCGCAACGGAGTTCCAGGTGATCGGCCGATGGAGCGGCGGTGTCAGTTGGCTGGCCCATCCGAACGAGGAGGGTGAGCGCGCGAGCCACGCGATCAGAGCCGACGACGGCGTCTGGGTCATCGACCCAGTAGACGCGCGAGGGATCGATGACCTCCTCGAAGAACTCGGCGACGTGGCCGGTGTCGCCGTGTTGTGCAGTTATCACGCGCGGGACGCCGGCGCTATCGCGAACCGTCACGACGTTGCCGTTTACGTTCCCCGGTGGATGGACCGCGTCGCAGAGCGAGTGAGCGCCCCTATCGAACGGTACGAGACGACGTTCGGCGATTCCGGGTTCCACGTCACTCGGGTCGAACCCCTCTCGTTGTGGCAGGAAGCGATCGCATATCGCGAGAGCGACGGGACACTCATCGTTCCGGATCTGCTTGGATCCGGCCCGGGATACACGGTGAGCGACGAACGGGTCGGCGTGGCCCTCTCGCATCGACTGTTTCCGCCGCGGGAGACGCTCGGCGAACTCGAACCGGACCGGATCCTGTTCGGTCACGGGGGCGGGGTGTTCGAGGACGCGAACGCGGCGCTGGACGACGCTCTGTCAGGTGCGCGAAAGCGGTTCCCGCGTGCGCTCCTCAGTCAGTTCGGGACGAACGTTCGGCTGTTAACCGCGGCGATGAAAGATTGATTTTATCTGATGCTTTCCGCAGAACCTGTAAACGGGAAACTCGCTGGCTCGCCCGAGGAGCGACCCCAACCGCCGGGAAGCCGAAAGCATACGTACCGGCCCCCGCTACGGTGAGACGATGAGCGACGCCCCGCAACGCACTGTCGACGAGGCCGCCGCCGAGTCCTCCTCGGTTCTCGACGCGGTCCACGACGCAGTCATCGCCGACCGAGAGTTCCTTCGAACCGTCCTCCTCGGCGTTCTCGCCCGGGGGCACGTCCTGCTTGAGGACGTACCCGGAACCGGGAAGACGCTCACCGCCCGGTCGATGGCGACGGCGCTCGGCCTCTCGTTCAACCGCATCCAGTTCACGCCGGACCTCCTCCCGAGCGACATCACGGGGACCCACGTGTACAACGAGACCGACGGCACCTTCGAGTTCAACCAGGGTCCCGTGTTCGCGAACGTGGTGCTGGCGGACGAGATAAACCGCGCGCCGCCGAAGACCCAGGCCGCCCTGCTGGAGGCGATGGAGGAGGGACAGGTGACCGTCGACGGCGACACGCACGACCTCCCCGACCCCTTCTTCGTCATCGCGACGCAGAACCCCGTCGAGCAGGAGGGGACGTTCGAACTCCCCGAGGCCCAGCGCGACCGCTTCGTCGTGAAGACGGCGATGGGCTACCCCGGCCGCGGCGGCGAACTTCAACTCCTCAAGCGACGGTCGAACCGGCACGAACAGGCCCCAGAGGTGGACACAGTCGTCGACGGTGCCGACGTGCCGGACCTCCAGGCGGTGCCCGAGACGGTGACGGTCGAGGACAAGGTTCGCGGCTACATCGTCGACCTCTGTCGCGAGACGCGTTCCGATCCCCGCGTCGAGGTGGGCGTCTCGCCGCGCGGAGTCCAGCGCCTGTTCGAGGCCGCCCGCGCCCACGCCGTCCTCGCCGGACGCGACTTCGTCGCGCCCGACGACGTCAAGCGGGTCGCACACCCTGTGTTGGCACATCGCCTCGTTCTCACGACGGAGGCGTCGGTCAACGCCGTCGAGAAAGCCGCCGTCGTCGACGACGTGCTGAGTCGCGTCGAGGTCCCGGCGATGGCGACGAGTTGAGAGTGCCGGGCAGCGACGAGTTGGGTCGCGCCGAGACGCCAGTGACGGCGTCGAGTCGGCGTGATACCGTGCGTCGCCGAGCCGGGAGACTGAAGGAAGCGTCGTGCATCGCCTCTCGGTATGAGTGATACGTACGGTCGCGGGCTGCCGGTCGGACAGGTCGGACTGATCGCCCTGTTCGTGACGGCGCTCGTGACGGCGCAGTTGACGGCAACGAAGATCCTCGCGTTCGAACTCCCGTTCTCGCTCCCGGTGACCGGCAGCACGCTGATACTGCCCGGTGCCGCGCTCGCGTACGCCGTGACCTTCCTCGCGAGCGACTGCTACGCGGAACTGTACGGCCGTCGCGCGGCGCAGGTGGTCGTCAACGTGGCGTTCGCGATGAACTTCGTCGTGTTGGCGCTCGTGTGGTCGACCATCACCGCGCCGGCCGCCGGCAACGGCGTCGCACCGGACGTCTTCGAGGCGGCACTCGGCGCGAGCACGAACGTCGTTCTCGGGAGCCTACTGGCGTACGTCGTCAGCCAGAACTGGGACGTGATCGTCTTCCACCGCCTCCGCGAGTACACGGACGGCGACGCGCTGTGGCTCCGCAACGTCGGATCGACGGCCACTAGTCAGGCGATCGATACGGTCATCTTCGTCACCGTCGCCTTCCTCGTCGCACCCGCGCTCCTCGGCCTCGGTCGGGCGCTTCCCCTGACCGTCGTCGCGCAACTGATGGTCGGCCAGTACCTGCTGAAACTCGCTATCGCCGTCGCGGACACGCCCTTCGTGTACGCTATCGTCGGGGCCGTCCGCGAGTACGAGGGCGACGGCGTCGCGCCCGCCTAGCGCTCGACGGATCACGGTGCCGGTCCGGTCAGTACACTGAGAACGACACTTTTGCCGCTTTCCGTGGGAGAGAAACGTATGGCCAGCACGCCAGCCGTCGACACTGTCGAAGAGGGCGACGATTACTACCACGTCCGGTTCCGCGACCCGGACGACTTCGACACGATCCGCACGCCGGACTGGGCCGACGAGGCGTCGGACTCGGTCTCCGAGGGGAGCGAGGTCCGAACCGGCAAGCGGGAAGACAGCGACGACTGGGAGGTCCAGAGCGTCCTGATCAAGAAACAGGCAGGCGAGGACACGGCCCGGGAAAAGGCGAAAGAAGTCGTCGAGAAGATCGAAAACTGAGCGGTTCGCAGCGTCGAGTACTCTTTTCGCCGCGCACTGGCCGTGCTGTGGTCCATACCTCGTCATCGACGAACGAGTTCGAAGAGACGTGTATATTATTCTCACACTCCTGAATAGCAAGTCTTATTAAATTTACTGATTTTCTTAATAACACAGTGAACCAGCTTACTAAACGAGAGCTGCTGAGCATCGGAGCGGGAACGATAGCCGCAGGTTCCGCAGGCTGTCTCGACGCCGTATCGGGCGGAAGCGACGGCGAAACGGCGGTGCAGTCGTCGTTTTTCGTGCTGGGCGACTTCGCGGCGAACGTTGCGGGCGGCGCTGCTGACGCGGACACGCTGGTTCCGGTCGGCCAGCACGGTCACGGCTGGGAGCCCTCCGGGCAGCTCCAGCGCGACGTGTTGACGGCAAACGCGTTCGTCTTCATGGGCGAAGGGTTCCAGCCCTGGGCCGACGACATCGTCCGGAACGTCGAGAGCGACGACGCGAATGTCGAAGTGATCGAGGCGCGCCACGGCATCGACCTGCTCTCGGTCGACGGCGACCACGAGGGCCACGAGGGACACGAGGCGGACGAAGGCGGCCACGAGGCGGACGAAGACGACCACACTGAGGAGACAGGGTCGGATGACCACGACGGGGAAGACAACCACGGCGGGGGAGACGGCCACGACCACGGCGACGTCGACCCGCATTTCTGGCTCGACCCGACGCGCGCGGCGACCGCGGTCGAAACGGTCCGCGAAGGACTCGTCGCGGTCGACCCCGAAAACGAGGAGACGTACGTCGACAACGCGGCCGCATACCGGGAGCGGCTCGCGGAACTCGACGAGGCGTTCGAGTCCGCGTTAGCGTCAGCGTCCCGCGAGACGGTACTCGTCGCCGGCCACAACTCCTTCCAGTATCTCGGCCACCGCTACGGGTTCGAGGTACACGCGCTGACGGGGATCTCTCCCGACGACTCGCCGTCACAGCGGGATATCCTGAAAGCCCAGGAGGCTATCGACCACCACGGCGTCGACCACGTGCTCGCACCGGTGTTCGAGTCAGACCGCGCCGCGGAGCAACTCGTCGAGGAAACCGACGCGAGCGAAGTGCTGCCTATCACGCCGATCCCCGGCCAGACCGAAGCGTGGGCGTCGGACGAGTGGGGGTACGTCGAGGTTCAGGAGAACGTGAACTTGCCGTCGCTTCGCGCGGCGCTCGGGGCGGAATGAGCGTCGTCGACATCGAAAACGTCACGTTCGGCTACGGGGAGCGGCCCGTCGTCGAGGGCGTTTCGCTCTCCGTCGAGGACGGCGAGTTCTTCGGGCTCGTCGGTCCGAACGGCTCCGGGAAGAGCACGCTCCTCTCGCTGGTGCTCGGCCTCCACCGCCCGGACAGCGGTGCCGTTCGACTGTTCGGCGAACCGGCCCACGAGTTCGGAGACGGAGAGCGGATCGGCTACGTCGCCCAGAACGCCGCGCGGTCGCCCGACGGGATGCCGGTCACCGTCCGCGAAGTCGTCACGATGGGACGGTACCCGCACGCGGGGTTCGGCCGACTCGGCGGAGACGACCGCTCGGCCGTCGACCGAGCGATGGAGACGGTCGGCGTCGACGGTCTGGCCGACCGGAAGGTCAGCGACCTCTCGGGCGGTCAGCGCCAGCGCGCGTACATCGCCCGGGCGCTCGCCGGTGACGCCGACCTGCTCGTCCTCGACGAACCCGCGGTGGGCGTCGACGCCGAGTCCCGTGCCGCGTTCTACGACCTGCTTGCCGACCTGAACGACGACGGCATGACTATCGTGCTGGTCGAACACGACATCGGCGTCGTGACGACCCGCGCGACGAGCATCGCCTGCATCAACTGCTCGCTACAGTATCACGGCGACCCGGACGGCTTCGTCGAGAGCGACGCACTCTCGCAGGCGTACGGCGCGAACCAGCGTGTCCTCCACCACACCCATGATTGACTTCGTCGAAATGCTCGGCTTCCGGTTCATGCAACGCGCGTTCCTGGCGGGTATCTGCGTCGCCGTCGTCGCGCCGTTGGTCGGGACCTTCCTCGTTCACCGGGAGATGGCGCTCGTCGGCGAGACGCTCGCCCACACCGCCTTCGCCGGCGTCGCGATCGGCCTGTTCGTCGGGTCCGTCTTCGCCGTCCCGGTGTCGCCGGAGCTGGCCGCCCTCGTCGTCGCGGTGCTTGCAGCGCTCGTGATCGAGTGGATCGCGGACCGGACGGACGCCTACGGCGACGTCTCGATGGCGATCGTCCTCACCGGCGGGTTCGCCCTCGGGAGCGTTCTGATCAGTCTGGAAGGCGGGATATCGGTCGGGATCAGGCAGTACCTGTTCGGCAGTCTCGCCACCGTTACCGAGGAGAACGTCCGCCACCTCGTCGTCCTGACGCTGCTCGTCGTCGGAACCGTCGCGGTGACGTACAAGCAACTCACGTACGCCACGTTCGACGAAACCGCCGCGAGGGTCGGCGGCATCGACGTGACGCTGTACAACCGCGTGCTGGTCGTGTTGACCGCCGGCGTCGTCGTCGCTGCGATGCAGATCATGGGGATAATCCTCGTCGCCGCGATGCTCGTCGTGCCGGTCGCGGCCGCGTCGCAGGTCGCGCGGAGTTTCCGCCAGTCGCTCGTCCTCTCCGTCGTCGCCGCCGAGATCGCGGTCGTCGTCGGCGTGACCGTCTCCTACGGGTACGGGACGGCCGCAGGCGGGACCATCGTCCTCGCCGCCATCGCGGTGTACGTCGCCGCCGTTCTGGCCGGTGAGTGCGGGTCGCGTGTCGCGGGCGAACGGTAGCGGTCGCCCGATCCGAACGCTCACAAGCGCCGCCGCGTAATGGGGGCGTATGCGATCGTACGGGACCCGAGTGGCGTGTTCACGGCGTAGAGGTGGCCGCTCGTGACTGCGAGTCACGGCGACCCCCGAACGAGCACGGCCTATCCCGACGCGGACGACCGTGCGGACTACGACTACCAGGGCGGCGACGTCGACCGACCCGGCCTCGTCGACGACCTCGAATCGATAGTCGTCGGCGAAGTTCGCTTCGACGAGTACAGCCGTCAGCTGTACGCCACCGACGCGAGCGCTTACGAGGTCACGCCGATCGGCGTCGTCTACCCGGCCGCGCCCGACGACGTGGCCGCAGTCGTGGAGTACTGCGGCCTGCGAGAGATACCGGTCCTCCCCCGCGGCGGCGGCACCAGCCTCGCCGGACAGACCGTCAACGAGGCCGTCGTTCTGGATTTCACCCGCCACATGGACGCCGTCGTCGAGGTCGACCCGGACGCCCGCCGGGCGCGGGTGCAACCGGGCGCGGTCCTCGCCGACCTGAACGCCGAACTCGAACCGCACGACCTGAAGTTCGCGCCTGACCCCGCGTGGGGCGACAAGAGCGCCGTCGGCGGTGCCGTCGGCAACAATTCGACCGGCGCGCACTCTCTGCAGTACGGCAAGACCGACGCCTACGTCGAGTCCTGCGAGGTCGTTCTCGCGGACGGTACCGTGACGGCGTTCGGCGAGGTGAGCGTCGACGAACTCCACGAACGCGCCGGCGACGACGGTCTCGAAGCGCGTATCTACGCCGAAGTCGCCCGGATACTGGACGAGGAGTCCGACGAGATCGAGGCCCGGTACCCCGAACTCAAGCGCAACGTCTCCGGATACAATCTGAACGCGCTGCTAGAGGCATCCGAGGACGGCACCGTCAACCTCGCTAAACTGCTCGCCGGCAGCGAGGGGACGCTGGCCGTCGTCACCGAGGTCGAGGTGGCGCTTGAGCCGATTCCGGAGACGAAATCGATGGCGTTGCTCTCCTACGGGAGCGTCGTCGACGCGATGGCAGACGTCGAACCGATCCTGGAACACGACCCCGCCGCCGTCGAACTGGTCGACGACGTACTGATCGACCTGGCGCGCGAAACGGCCGAGTTCGAGGACGTGGTCGCGATGCTGCCCGAGGGGACCGACTCCGTACTGCTCGTGGAGTTTTACGCAGAGAACGACGCCGAGGGGCGCGAGAGGGTAGCCGAACTCCTCTCCGACCGCGTACCGGGGAATGGCGTCGAGGGCGCGGTGCCGGACGGTGCGCCGGCCACCGAGAGTACCCCCGCCGTCGCCGCCCTCGAAGCCCACGACGCCGACCAGCGCGCGCTGTTCTGGAAGCTCCGAAAGTCCGGCCTCCCGATCCTGCTGTCGCGGACGACCGACGAGAAGCACGTCTCGTTCATCGAGGACTGCGCCGTCCCGCCGGAGCATCTGCCGGAGTACGTCGAGGAGTTTCGGGCGGTCCTCGAGGACCACGACACGTTCGCCAGTTTCTACGCCCACGCCGGCCCCGGCGTGCTCCACATCCGGCCGCTGATAAACACCAAATCCGAGATGGGGGCCGAGACGATGGAGGCCATCGCGGACGACGTGACGGACCTCGTCGTGGAGTACGGCGGCAGCGTATCCGGCGAGCACGGCGACGGGCGCGCCCGGACGCAGTGGAACAGAAAGCTGTACGGCGAGGCGCTCTGGGAGACGTTCCGCGACCTCAAATCCGCGTTCGACCCGGACTGGATCCTGAATCCGGGCACCGTCTGCGGCGACCACGACATGACGGAGAACCTCCGCTACGACGCGGAGTACGAGTTCGACGCCGGCTTCGACCCCGACCTGAACTGGAACAACGACAACGGGTTTCAGGGGATGGCGGAGCTGTGTCACGGCTGCGGCGGCTGTCGGGGCGGACAGGACACCACCGGCGGCGTGATGTGTCCGACCTACCGCGCCGAAGACGAGGAGATACTGAGTACTCGCGGCCGGGCGAACATGCTCCGACAGGCGATGAGCGGCGGTCTCGGGGCGGCGAACGCCGCCGCGGAGCGGACGGGGAGGGCCGCTGATGGAGTGGAGCAAGCCCATCTCTCCGAGGAGTTTCTCGACGAAGTGCTCGACCTCTGTATCGGCTGCAAGGGCTGTGCGAAAGACTGCCCGAGCGAGGTCGACATGGCGAAGCTGAAAGCCGAGGTCACGCATCAGCGCCACGAGCGAACGGGTGCGAGCCTCCGGGAGAAGTTGTTCGCCAACATCGACGCGCTCTCGGCGCTCGGAAGCGCCACCGCGCCCGTGTCGAACTGGCTCCCGAAACTGCCGGGTGCGCGCCTCCTGATGGAGAAGACAGTCGGTATCGCTCGCGAGCGGGAACTGCCGACGTTCCGCCGGGAGACGGTGCGGGACTGGTTCGAGGACCGCGGGGGGTCGACGGTCGCCGAAGGCGAGGCCGACCGCCGGGTGATCCTCCTGCCGGACACGTACACGAACTACAGCTACCCCGAACGCGGCAAGGCGGCCGTCCGAGTGCTCGAAGCCGCGGACGTCCACGTCGAACTAGCAGAGAGCACCGACAGCGGCCGCCCCGCGCACTCGAAGGGGTTTCTCGACGCGTCCCGCGAGACGGCCCGCGAGAACGTCGCCGAACTCGTGCCGGCCGTCGAGACGGGATGGGACGTGGTCGTCGTCGAACCGTCCGACGCCGTCATGCTCCAGTCCGATTACCTCGACCTGAATTCGGGGAGAGACGCCGAGAAGGTCGCCGGGAACACCTACGGGGTCTGCGAATATCTCGACGCGTTCCGTCTGGACGAGCGTCTCGACGCGAACGCGAGCGGCGCGCTCACCTACCACGGTCACTGTCATCAGAAGGCGACGAAGAAAGACCACCACGCCGTCGCCGTCCTGCGCCGGGCGGGCTACGACGTCGACCCGCTGGATTCGACCTGTTGCGGCATGGCCGGGTCGTTCGGCTACGAGGCAGAACACTACTCGATGAGTCAGGCGATCGGGTCGATCCTCTTCGAGCAGGTCGACGAGAGCGACGGGGACGAAGTCGTCGCCCCCGGCGCGTCCTGTCGCACGCAACTCGGGGACCGCCAGGGCGGTGAGTCGCCCGCGCATCCGATCGAGAAACTCGCCGCGGCGATGGACTGACCCGGACCGTTTCTATCTGATAGCACCGCCGTCGTCGCTATCTCCGTCGATAGCGTCCCGTATTGCCGGAAGAACGTCGGTCACGTCGCCTCTGAAGACGTAGTCCGCGCGGTTCGCTGCGGACGTCGGTTCGTCGTTGACGACCGCAAGCGTCGCGCCGCGTTCCGCCGCCCGCCGCGGCATGCTGGCCGACGGTTCGACCGTCAGCGACGTGCCCGCGACGACCATCACGTCGCACCGCCTCGCGTGCATCTGCGCCGCCGACAGCGCCGTCTCCGGCAGGCGCTCGCCGAAGAGGACGGTGTCTGGTTTGAAGATACCGCCGCAGTCACATCGCGGCGGCGTTTCGCCGTCGCGGACGCGCGCTATCACCTCGTTCGCGTCGACCGTCGCGTCGCAGTTCCGACAGACGGCGCGGTCGCCGTTGCCGTGGAGTTCGACGACGCGGCCCGACCCCGCACGCTGGTGGAGGCCGTCGACGTTCTGCGTGACGACGGCGTCGAGATCACCCCGGGCTTCGAGGTCTGCAAGCGACTCGTGGGCGGCGTTCGGGTCGGCGTCGCCGGCTAACTCCGCGTGCAGGTCTACCCAGTCCGTCCAGAACGGACCGGGATTGGCGCGAAATCGCTGGACGTGGAAGTCGTTCTCGTCGTAGCGTTCCCAGAGACCGCCGTCGCCGCGGAAATCCGGGATGCCGGACGCGGTGCTGACGCCGGCCCCCGTCAGCGCCACCGCGTGGTCGGCCCCGACGAGGGCGCGAGCGACCGAGACGATTTCGTCGTCGTCCATACGACACTGTACGTCCTCCCTGTCGAAAAGCCCCGCGCCGCTGGGCATGATGGGTGAGCGGTCTCGCGGGCATCGTCGCCGGCACGCTGTTGTCGATAGCCACTGGCGCTAAATACACCGTGTCACCCTGGGACCAGGACAAGGGATGGGTGTTTACGAACCCGGTCGTAGAACTCGGTGTCTCGAATGGGTGGGATACACATGCGAACAATCTGACGAACGTTCAGGACAACGAACGCGCGCACATCGGGAGCTTAGACGGCCGCTGTGGATAACTGATCCAACAGTTCTCGACACTTTCCGGCCCGACATCGGTGGTACGCCACGGTTTTCGCGAGTTTAGGCGTAGCAAAAAACCTATTCGAACGGACCATCAATTCCACGACATGCGCCGCTTGACGCGGTATGCGCTAGCACTTGTCATTTCCGGGGCGATCACTGTCTTCGCCGCCACGCTTACCGATTCCGCACTTCTCCTTGCAGGGATCGGTCAGGTGTACGCCGTCGGGAGCGCAGTCGTCCTCCGTCCGGATATTCGCCGGTTGGCGAGCGCGTCCGGCGGAACTCCGAGCACCGTTTTCGTTGCAGTGACAGTGTTCGGAGTCCTCTCGATCGCAGAGGGCCTCTCGTCCGATTACCATTTCGGGGCGGCGATCCTCGCGGGCGGATTAGCGTACTTCGGTCTGGTCTGTGGCATCTGGACGATTAGCGACGGGGAGACGGGCGCCGGAGCGACGTGAACGAGACGTTACGGACTGGGTTCCGTAGACGCAGGTCCGTCAGCGCGCCACGGGAACACGTCGCGGCTTTCTCATCGCGGGGCGAGACGGCTATCAGTCGAGGAAACTACACCAAAATTTAATATTTATGCCCGACAAGGGTTGGCCATGGCAGACGAGACCGAGATCCGACAGCAGATGATAGACGCCTTCGAGGGCGCAGACTACCCCATCTCCAGTCCGATGGACCTCGTTCCCGCACTCCCGAACGGTCCGGGGACGAAGTTCGAATCCGGCGACTTCTCAATGACGGCCATGGAACTGAACACGAAGATCCCCGGCGGTGACTTCCCGTACGAGTCGGCCGAGTCGTTCGTGGACGACATCATGGAGAATCTGAAGGACGAGGGCTATCTGTAGAGCGAGTGCGAGCGAGGCGACTCACGCCGGTCCGTCCCTGTTAGCGTGAGACGCATCCGGCGACGTTGCCCTCTGCGGTCCGTGCCGGACAGAGAGCGTGGCGGGGCGCGCGCCAGTTGCCGGCGGCGTGTACCGGCGTTCGCGGCCGCCCGGTAACGACCGTGACGAGAGGGATCACTCACTGTTGGTAATCCGCAGAGAGTCGATCATGTGTTCGGATTATAATACTTGGTTGTGATCCACTCACACACCGGCGATAGTTTTAATTTACCAACCGTTCACAGGAGTACATACGTCATCAGCCCGGTTCTCCGGGCGAAGACGGGTGAGATCACATGATCATCGCACTTCCATCCCGGACCGTCGCTCGCAAGACGAGCGGTGAGTCCGTTCCCGCCGGGTATGCCTTCTCGGCCGTCGCCGGCAACGGCGGCGAGGCGGGCCGTGATGGGTGCGCAACCGTGACTCACCCACGTGCTCGGTCCGAAACCCTCGCCGCGTAAAGGCGTCGCCGAGGGGCGGACCGTTTCTCCGGGGCTCTACGTTTCCGCGGAGGGGTCTGTCCCTGACGGACGTCGGGGCCGAGCACGGTTCTCCGACTCTCCGTCACTTTCGGCGATTCCACACTGTCAGCGCCCCCGTTTCCGCGGGTCCGCCGCCACGGCCCGGCGGATCCCCGATGGCTACGTCCGACAGTGTACCGGCGAGCGCCGGGCACCCGATGATGGCTACGGTCGTGGGCCGTCCGCGACCCTGCCCGTGCCCCGCTGACGCTCCCGAGCGGCTGTCGCCCGTTCCGCGGCGACGCTCGTTGCGGGCGCTCCGGCACCTGGTAGAGGCGTCACTGCCCTCCGACCGACAGCATCTGCCCACCCCTGCCGCGGCGCGTCGCCGCGGTCCCGGACCGTCGCTCCGCGCGACGGGCGCGTTCGATTCGCGCCAGGGGCCTCATGCAAGCACAGAGAACTCCCACGGTGACCGCCACCGCCGAACTCGAACTTCGAGTACCCCGCGACGGCGAACGGCTGGAGCGAGACGCCGAAACCGTCCTCGAACGGGTCGACGGCGTCGTTCGCGCCGACGTGGAGGGTCTGACCGGTGTCACTCCGACGCTGAACGACCTCCAGGTCGGCGTCGCCGTCCGCCTGCGGTTCGACCCGGACGACTCGACCGGGACCGACGCCGCGGGCCTCCGCGAGACGCTCGCCGACGGGTTCGGCGTAGACGAGGTGTCGACCGTCGAGGTCGAAACCGCCTGATCGTCGGGGAGACGCCGGCACGACCGCCGACACACCGCTCGCGGAGTCCCCGACCCACGACGCATCGCTCGATAACCGCTTTCGGATTCGGACCAATGTTAGAGAAACTAGTCCACGCAGTCGTCGGGTATCGCTCCCGACGCGACGACGAATCGTTTGCAAATCACGCGAACGCGGCGGCCGCAACCGCCGTCGGCCGCGTAGCACCGGCCGCGCGCCGCGCACTGGGCCTGGCCGACGCCGCCCTCGCCGCGGCGCTGGTCGCCGCGCTGTTGGTCGGCGCTGCCGCCACCGCGTTCGCCGTGGCGGTCGCAGTCGCCGTCCTCCCCGACCACCCCGCCGGCCTCGCTGTCGTGCTCGCGCTCGGCGGCGCGAACGTCTTCGTCGGCCTGCCGCTGCTCGCCGTCAGGGCCGCGGAGGTCGTCGGTGACCAGTCACTGGACCGGTGAGTCGGTCCCTTCGCCGGTTCCGGCTGTGACTCGTTCCCTGTACGCGGGCGTGTTCGGCGGCCCGTAGCGTTCACTCTTCTTCGCGGAGTTCGAACTTCTGGACCTTTCCGGTGGTCGTCCGCGGGAGTTCGTCGACGAACTCGACCTCGCGGGGGTGTTTGTACTCGGCCATCCTATCGAGACAGTACTGCTTGATCTCGTCCTCAGTCACGTCGGCGTCCGGCGTCGGGACTACGAACGCCTTGACCGTCTCACCGCGGCGCTCGTCAGGGATACCGACGACGGCGGCGTCGGCGACCGCGTCGTGTTCGAACAGTAGTTCCTCTATCTCCCGCGGATAGACGTTGTAGCCGCCGCTGACGATGACGTGTTTCTCGCGGTCGACGATGTAGTAGTAGCCATCCTCGTCGTGATACGCCACGTCGCCGGTGTGGAACCAGCGGTGGCCGTCTCGCTCGGTAAACGCCGCCTCGTTCGCCTCCGGGAGACCCGAATACCCCTTCATCACGTTCGGGCCGTCGACGACCAGTTCGCCGGTGATGTCGTCGAGGTCCACCGCCGCCTCGTCGACGGGACCTTTTTCGACGGGGGCCACTGTCTCGAACTCCTCCGTGACGACCTTCGCGTCGACGTCGGGTAACGTCTTGCCGATGCTGCCGACGCGACGACCGGCGTCGGGGGTGTTGAAGTGTGTGACCGGACTCGTCTCGGTGAGACCGTACCCCTCGTATATCGTCGCGTCGAACAGTTCCTCGAAGCGACGGAGCACTTCGACGGGGATGCCGGCACCGCCGACGCCGCAGAGGCGGAGCGACGAGAGGTCGAACGACTCGGCGTCGGGCTGGTTGACGAGGTCGTTGTACATCGCCGGCACGCCGTGCATCAGCGTCAGGTCGGCCGACTGGATCAGGCCAACGGCCTGCTGGGCGTCCCACTCCGGAAGCGGATAGTACGCGCCGCCGCCGAACAGCGTCGCGTTCATCACGACCGTCATCCCGTAGATGTGAAACAGCGGGAGGACGCCGAGTTGCCTGTCGTCGGGACCGATCCCCCCCGGGACGAGCCCGGCGGCCATCTCGGCGTTCGATTCGAGGTTTCGGTGAGTCAACTGGACGCCCTTCGGACGACCGGTCGTTCCGCTCGTGTACGGCTGTACCGCGATGTCGTCGCCATCGCGGTCGACGACGTCGTGCGGTTCCTCGGCGAGAAACGACTCGAACTTCGTTCCCGCGTCCGCGTCCCCGCCGACGGTCACGACGTGTTCCACGTCGGTATCGTCACGCACCTCCTCGACGAACGGGACGAGGTCTGCGAGCGCGACGACCACCTCGGCACCGCTGTCGTCCAGCAGGTGTCGTATCTCTCTGGACTTGTACTGCGGGTTCATCGGCACGACGACGCCGCCGGCGCGGAGCGTCCCGTGGAACGCGGTGACGAACTGCGGCAGGTTCGGTAGGTAGACGGCCACGCTGTCGCCAGGACCGATCCCGCAGTCGGCCAGCGCCTGGGCGAACTGGCCCGTTCGTTGCCAGAGCGCGCCGTAGCTAACGTCGCTCCCGTCGAAGTGGACGGCCGTTCCCTCCGGGCGGTTGGCGGCCACTTCGCCGACGTTCTTGACAAGGTTTGTCATAGTCTATCGGTACCGTACGTCTCGGTAGTATAAAACGTTCCGCTCGTTTCGAGTTTCCTCGTCCGACGGACGACCGCTGGCTTCCGCCGACGTACTCGACAGGGCCTCTCTGACCGCTGAGGAGTGCGACGGCTCGACGACCGGGAAGTGCGGGAACGTCGCTATCTAACTCGCGAAGGAACGCGGAGACGACATGAGGTCGGGTGGTGGTCGAGGAGCGGTCGTTCTCTCACCATGGATCCGCGGATCCTTTTGTCCCGCTGTGCGATGGACTGGTATGGACGACAGAGTGTCAGAGCACGCCGAGGTGCTCGTCGACTGGAGCGCGCAGATCGAGGAGGGAGACGACGTCGTGGTCAACGTCGGACCGGACGCCCACGAACTGGCAGTCGCCGTCGCGGAGAAACTCGGCGAGAGAGGCGCAAACCTCGTGACGCTGTACAGTTCCGGCGAGGTGATGCGGGCGTACCTCCGCGCCCACGACGACGAGTTCGACGAGAACCCCGACCACGAACTCGAACTCCTCCGAAACGCCGACGCCGTCCTCTCGCTCGGCGGCGGGCGAAACACCGCCGGCACCGCTGACGTGCCGAGCGAGCGACGGCAGGCGAACCGGAAGGCAAAGGAGGGCGTCCGCGAGGCGTACATGGACTCCGACTGGGTGTCGACGGCCCACCCCACGCGGTCGCTGGCCCAGCAGGCGGGGATGGCGTTCGAGGAGTACCGGGACTTCGTCTACGACGCCGTGCTCCGCGACTGGGAGGAACTAGCCGGCGAGATGGCGAAGATGAAGGAGGTCCTCGACGACGGGAGCGAGGTCCGTCTGGTCAAAGAAGACACCGACCTCACGATGTCTATCGAGGGACGCACCGCCGTCAACAGCGCCGCATCCGTCGCGTACGACTCCCACAACCTTCCGAGCGGCGAGGTGTTCACCGCGCCGTACGAGACGGAGGGCGAGGTGCTGTTCGACGTGCCGATGACGCTCCGCGGAACCGCGGTCCGCGACGTGCGCCTCGTGTTCGAGGACGGCGAGGTCGTCGACTACGCCGCCGCGCAGGGCGAGGACGTAGTCGGCGACATCGTCGAGGCGGACGAGGGGTCGCGCCGTCTCGGCGAACTCGGCATCGGGATGAACCGCGGCATCGACCGCGTCACCGACAACATCCTGTTCGACGAGAAGATGGGCGACACCGTCCATCTGGCTCTCGGCCGCGCCTACGACAGCAACCTTCCTGAGGGCGAGTCCGGCAACGAAAGCGCCGTCCACACCGACATGATCACCGACATGAGCGAGGAGTCGCGGCTGGAGGTCGACGGCGAGGTCGTCCAGCGCAACGGCACCTTCAGATGGGAAGACGGGTTCGAGGAGTAGCCCCGCGCGAACGGAGCACGAGGAGAGGCTACGCCGCCTTCGTTTTCGGTCCCCGCCGGACGGCGTTGACCGCCGCGCCGATCAGAACGACGATAGCGGCGAAGTACAGCCACGTGACGAAAAGCAACACGGCCCCGATGACGCCGTAGGCCTGATAGCGCCCGGCGTTGGCCGCGTAGATCCGGAACCCGACCTGCAGGAGGACCCAGCCGACGGCGGCGACGACCGTCCCCGGGAGAACCTCTCGCAGCGACACGTCCACGGGCGGAAGGACGTAGTAGATCGGCAGAAACGCGACCACGAGTACGAGTATCAGGACCAGCGTCCCGACGACGTTGATAAACGGGATCTGCAGGTTCAGTAAGGAAAATGCGACACCGACGCCGATCACGAGTCCGACGGCGAGCGCGATACCGACGACCACTACGAGCGCGTCGCGGACCTGTTCGGGGAGCGAAGCTTCCATATCGTCCTCGTACAGTTCGTCGAACGCCTGGTCGAGCCCCCGAAACAGTTTCAGGGCGCTCCAGGTCAGCGCGATGAACCCGACGATACCGGCGGCACCTCGACCGGTCGTGTTCGTCAGCGTGTTCGTGATGATATCTTGCCCCGCCGACGAAAGCTGTTGGCTGAGCATGTTGACGACGCGGTCAGCCAATGCCTGTCCCCCGACGAACGATGCGACCGCTATGGCCAACAGCATCAGCGGGATCAGCGAAACGAACGCGTAGTAGGCGATCCCCGCCGCGAGGAACGTCAGGTTTCGGTCGCTGGCGAGGCCGATGACGGAGCGTGCAGTCGACACGGGCGATGTACGACGCCCAGAGGGTCGTTCGTTGGGTTTACTGTCGGTGTGATCACGAGCACACAGTCGCTACGTCGAACTGGCGAGTAGCACCGGGACAGTGTCACAAACAGCCTATCGCCACCACTCGCTCCGGCGGTCCTCCGCGTCGGCGTCGCGGAACGGCTGCGCCCAGTCGTATTCCGACGTGTGACCGAACCCGTAACCGAGCCAGTAGCCGACGTGCCAGCCGACGGCGGCAGTGTCTACTCCGGCGACGGTGATCTCTAGGCTGTCGTACCGTTCGGCCGCACCGTCGCCGTCGGGGTCGACGCCGGAACGGGACGCACAGGAGCCCACGTCGCCCTGACAGGGGAGTGTCTCGACGTAAGTGATCACGACGTCCGCAGCGGACCGATTCTCGACGACGCGGAAGGAAACGTTCTCCGGCACGGTCCCGTCAGCGCTGTCCCCGTAGTAGTCGAGCGCGTGCCGCACCTGATCCTGCGCACCGGACGGGTTCGAGGCGTTCGAGACATCGACAGCGACGGAGAGGGACTCGTTTTGCCACGGGAGCACCCGCTCGGTAGCGTTTGGTTGCGGTTCCGTCGTGAGGTCCGTACTGTGGGCCATTATCGACTGCGGATCGTCGTCGTGAGAGAGCCCCAGCACGTGTCCGAACTCGTGTTTCGTCACGATCACGGTCGATTCGTCCGAGAGGTTCGCCTCCACCTCGACGGCGACGGGCGGGTCGACTCGGCTGTTGGACGAGAGCCGCGGCGCACACCCGGCGGCGTCGTCGACGTCGCCGCATTCGTCGACATCGTCGACGAACGTGACGACGACATCCGGATCCGTGGCGTTCGGGTCGAGAACGAACGCCGCCTCGTACGCGGCGTACTGTCCGCCCTCGCCCTCCCAGTACGAAAGCGCCTCGCGCACCAGCGGCCGGTACTCCCGGTCGCCCCCGCCGCTGTCGATGGCAACGACTAGCTCGTCGTCGTCCCACGGCGACCCGGACCCGGTCATCGGGTCGGCCGCGTCGCTCACGTCGTCGAGGCCGACGCTACATCCGGCGACGACGACCAGTAGTGCAACGAGGCAGGCGCGACGCATCGAAACCACGTAGACGACTCTCCGTTATGAACGTTGTCTCCGTTAGATATGAATGCTGGCAGAGAGGAGTAAGCCCCCTTCTGTTTCGACCCTGCATTCGGCTGAGCGTCCGTACCTGTGTCCGGACTACCTGTCGTACGGACTTGCACCGGTGAGGATTCGCCGTTCCATCGGTCCTCCGCCGTCGGGGAAGTACCTCCCCTCGTTCGTCAGCGGCTACTGCCGCTTCGGAGACTGCGGTCGCAATGCGACCGCGTATCCCTCGGTGGGTCAACTCCCGTTCCTTTCGGTCGGGTTCGCGCACCTCATCGGTTCGGCGGAGACGTGTCGTTTCTGTTCCAGTGCCAGCGGTCTCCCGCTCCGGACTTGCGTCCGGTCACCTGCCCGGACGGTGGGGGGACTTTCCTCGCGGGCGCGAACCGCCCCGAAGGGCGGCCCGCGTTGAGCACTCGGGTCGTTGCCGACCCGGGCGTCGCGGCGGCCGGGCTCTCTCTACCACTGAAATATAGCCCCGTCCCGCGTTTAAGTTGTTCGGTTAGCTGGATCGTAACGCCCTTCGAATCCGCTGGTAAGCGCGTCCTACAACCGGTAGCAGCCACCTTCGATTCAGCGTAACTGGGGCAATGACCGACAGTACCGGTGCGGCGTAGAGAAGCGTTTCAGGCCGCAAAAAGTCCAAATTATGTGAGTTCGTACCATTGGAAGGGAAGGGTTGAAGGGTATCAACGCCCTTGAACTGTGTATGTCACAAGTACAGAGCGTCGATCTATCGTACGAAGACGGCGCGCGAGCGGTCGAACTGGCGCGAGAAGCCGTCGAATCGTACGTCCGTAACGGACAACGCGAGCACCCGGGAAGCATGCGAGACGCGTTTTACGCTCGCACCGGCGCGTTCATCCGTCTGGAGTCGACGCGGGGGAGGGGAAGTCTCCGGGGCTGTTCCGGCGGCTATCAGGGGGACGACCAACTCGGCCACGTCATCGTCGACTCGTCTATCCGCGCCGCGAGCGACGATTCGTGCGGCTCGGAAGTGACGCCGGCGGAGCTGTCGAATCTCACAGTCTCCGTCTGTGCGGTCTGTAACGTCGTCCTGACCGACGACCCGGTCGCAGACATGGAGCTCGGAACCCACGGCGTCGCAGTCGACGCCGGCGGCGACAGCGGCTGGCTCTACCCCACCGTCCCCGTCGAGAACAACTGGTCGGAGAGCGAATATCTCGCCCGCGTCTGCCGCAAGGCCGGTCTCCGTCCGAACGCCTGGCAGGACGAAGACATCGTCGTGACGCTGTTCGAGGGCCAGATCTTCCGCGAGCGCGAGCCAGAAGGAAGCATCGAAGAGCTGTAAGACGAGCGTTTTTGGCCGAGCGGTTTGCGCTGCTTACTCGCGAGTGCATCCCTCGCCGACGGTATGGTTCCGCTACTCGAACCCGACTTTCGCGGCGTCCGCCGCCGTCTGCGCCGCCGCCTCGTCGATGTCGAACTCACGGACGATCTCACCGTCCCGGACGAGCGGTTTCAGGAGTTTCTCGCCGTCGTCGGGGCCGTCGCGGTCCGCGAGTCCGACGTGATGGCCGCCGTCCGGGGTCCGGTAGACCTCTTTCACGCCGGAGAGTTTGCCGCGTTTGGCGATAGGTTCGCCGTCGATCTGGATGATGTCGAGGCCGAAATCCAGAGGGTCGGCGTCGGTGACGTAACTGCCGACGCCGAACCCGTCGGCCACGTCGCGGAGGTTTCGAAGTTCGACGGGTGTCAGACCGCCGGAGAGGAAGATCCCCACGTCGTCGTAGCCGCGCGCGTCCAGTTCCCAGCGCACCTCGCGGACGATGTGCCGGAAGTCGCCGCGACGCGAGCCGGTCGTATCGAGACGCACGCTATCTAGGGCGTCGCCGAGCGTCTCCGCCGCGCGGAGCGTCTCGTCTTTCTCGTCGGTGAACGTGTCACAGAGCGCGACCCGGGGCACGTCCTCGCCGACGGCCTCGTCGAACGCGGCCCACGCCGCTTCCTGGTTTCCGCGGCCGAAACAGAGTAGCAGGGCGTGGGGCATCGTCCCGCCGGCCTCCCGTCCCAGCACCTGCCCGGCCGCGACGTGAGAAAAGCCGTCGAGACCGGCGAGGAGCCCGGCGCGCTCGACGACGGGCGTGATCGTCGGATGGACGTGACGCGCGCCGAACGAGAGAACCAGCGATTCCGGCGCGGCCTGTCGCGCCCGGAGCGCCTTGGTCGTGAAGGCGCTGGCCTGCGAGAGAAAGCCGAGAAGCGAGGTCTCGAAGCGCGCGAACTCCAGATAGTTCCCCTCGATCCGGAGGACCGGGCCGCCGTCGAACAGGCGTCCCTCGGTCAGCGCGTCTACGTCGACGTCGGTCCCCTCGAAGAGATGCGCGACATCTTTCACGCCGGCGAAGGCCTCGAACTCGCCGGTCGGGAACTGGTCCGCCGTCACCTCGGCGACCACGCGGGGGTTCCGGCCCGCGTGTTCGAGCGTCCGTTCCGTCCGCTCGAAGTAGGCGTCCGTCGCGGTGCCGTCGAGGATGTCGTCGGACGACACCGTGTCGAACGGGTTCGTCATACCGGGTTTTTCCCGTCGATATCGAAAAAGGCACCCATTGCGTCTCAGAGGCAGCGCCTGACCGTAAACACCGCTCAGGAGCGGGGCTCGTGGACGCTTTCGAGCGCCTCGACCGTCGGCGCGTTCACTATTCGGACGGTCCGACCGTCCCGGACGACCCGGAACGCGTCGCCGAACGAGTCGCTCTCGGGGATCCGGTAAGTGTCCGCACTGACGCGTTC
This sequence comes from Halostella sp. PRR32, assembly GCF_034808085.1. NCBI lineage: Archaea > Methanobacteriati > Methanobacteriota > Halobacteria > Halobacteriales > Natronoarchaeaceae > Halostella > Halostella sp. PRR32. The sequence goes on along the minus strand of NZ_JAXHGL010000003.1, from coordinate 51,665 downwards.
GGCACCGCGTTCGTCGAGCAGTTCCACGTACGCCTCGTGGAACTCGCGGGCGTCCGCGTCCGTGTCCCACCGCGTCCCGAACACGTAGCCGAACGAATCGCCGCTCCGATACGGTACGAGCGTGTCGCCCGCCCAGCCGTCCGTGATCGGATGAGAGTAGTTGTACCGCCGCTCGTCGGAGTAGAGGTGGTCTTCAGGGACGATATCGTTGTGCCAGAAAGTAGCGTACAGCGTCGCTTCGCCGACGGTTTCGGTCCCGTCACCGAACCGCTCCCACTCGGCCGACGAGCGGTCGGGAACCGTCACGTTCGCGGGCGACTCGTCGGGATAGCGTTCCGGATGGATTATCTGCTCTGAGCTCTCGGGGAAATCGTCGTACGCGTCGTCGACCGAGTCCCAGCCGCCGCGGTCGCGCAGTTGCCCGACGAACTCGGGGCCGTCGGAGTAGGGGAAGAAGACGACGAGGAAGAGCCCGCGGTTGTACGACCGCTCGGTGCTCGCCCGGCCGCTGCCGGCGCAGTCCCACTCCGAACCGCAGCGCCCCTCGTACCGGTCCATCACGTAGTTCGCGTCCCCTTCGACGAGGCCGTTCGCGGCGATGCCGGCGTCGTGCGTGCTCGTCGGCGTTCCGAGACTGAGTTGCTGGGCCTGCAGTGCGTGGGTGAGTTCGTGGACCAGCGTCGGCCGGTCCACCGACACCTCGTCGGGGTCGTCCGCGACGAGGACGATGCTGTCGTCGACGTAGTAGCCGACGACGCTTCCCCCGTACACCTCGCCGAACGCGTCGTCGGCGTCGGTGTTCTCGCCGACGAGGAACGTCGCCTCCCACACCTGGTCGTCCCACTCTGTGTACCCCCGGCCGATGCCGCCGCGTTCGCGGAACCGGTCGCGGGAGATCACCTCGACCGACACCGAGCGGTCGTACTCCAGGTTGCGGATGCGTTCGATCCGCGCCATCGCACGAGAGGTCACCGCCCGACGCTCCGTCCGGTCCATCCCGTCACTCGCGTCGACGGAAACGTTGTCGTCGTACCAGTACCCGCCCTCCCATCCGGTCGGGTCCTCGTCGTATCCCGGCGGTGTGTCGGGGACATCGCTTCCGGGCGGTGCTACACAGCCGGCGACGACGAGGAGACAGACGACGGCGAGGGCCGGGAATCGCATCGTGACTAGGGAGCACTCCGGCGAAATAAAAGGTGGTTTTTCGGACCGGTCGCAAAGAACCGTCTCTGGCCGGAGAGCCGCCCGTTACGTCCGGCGGCGGGCGAGCAGTGTCGACGCGAAGAGTGCGGCGAGGGCCGCGCCCACGCCGAATCCGGGCGTTCCGTCGGTGTCGGAGTCGTCTTCCTCCTCCGTGGCGTCGCTGTCCATCTCGTTGGACCCGTCGCCGTCGGCGTTGTTCGAACCGTTCGTAGTCGTTTCGTCGTCGGAACCGCCAGCGTCGAGGTCGGATTCGCTCACGTCGGGGGCCTCCGCGTCGACGCCGTTCAGTTCGTCGAGCGTCGGCGCGTTGACGATGACGACTCGGTCGCCGCGCTGTTCGACGTAGAACGCGTCGCCGAACTCCTCGTCGTCGGGGACGCGGTAGACGCCGTCGTAGCCGTCGACGGCCTGGGCACCGTGGTAGTCGAGGAGGCGCTCGTACCCTTCGACGAACTCCTCGGCGTCCTGCTCGGAGTCCCAGACGGACGCCCAGACGTACCCCGTCTCGTTCGTCTCGGTGGAGTCGTCAGTGACGTACGGAACGAGGCGGTCACCGTCCCAGCCCTCGGTGTACGGGTGGCTGAAGTTCAGCGGGTCGAGGGAAGCGACCTGTCCGCCCTCCACGTTAACGAACTCACGTTGAGATATCAGGTAGTCGTTCGGGGTGGAGTCGTAGGCGGGGTAGACGAACATCGACATCATTCCAGCCTCGCCGAACGACGCGTAATCGATCCCGTCTTCGATTTCGGGGACGCGCCACTCGTCGCCGCTGCGGTCCTCGACGGTCACTTGTGTCGGTTCGTCGTCCATGTACCGTTCGGGGTGGATCACCTGCTCCGTGCTCTGGGGCGTCGCGTCGTACATCGCGTTGACGCTCTCCCAGTCACCCGTCTGATAGTGGTGCTGGACGAAGGACGCACCGTCGCTGTACGGCTGATACGAGACGAGGTAGAGCCCGAAGTTGGCCAGTTCACCGCCACCGGACCCCTCGCGCTGTTCGAGGCAGTCCCACTCCTCGCCGCAACGCTGTTCGTAGCGGTACTCGACGTAACTCGCGTCGCCCTCGATGAGGCCGTTGTTGGCGTTGCTCCCGTCGGTCGTGTTCGCGCGGATCGACGAGAGGTTGAACTGCTGGTCCTGGATGGCGTGAACCAGTTCGTGGCCCAGCGTCAGTTCGCCCTCCAGTCGCGGGGAGGTCTGGTTCTCGGAGACGATGACCATGCGGTCCTCTTCCGGGCTGTAGAACCCGAGGACGCTCGACCCGAAGTTCGACTGCTGCACGGACAGCGCGTCAGTGTTCTCGTTGACCATCATCGTCGCCTCCCACTTCACGTTCTGGTGGAGGCGCTCGTTCTCGGTGGTGTTGCCGAACCGTTCGGCGTTGATCTCGCGGTACTCCTCCCGGGAGATGACCTCGATCGGCACGGTGTCCTCGAACTCCAGGTCGCGAACCTCCTCGACGCGGGCCATCGACCGCGCAACGACCGCGTCGAGTTCGCTCTCGTTCAGACCGTTGCTTCGGTCGAGTTCGAGGCTCTCGTTGTGCCAGTAGCCGTTCTCCCACCCCACGACATCCTCGTCAGGGTCGTCGGGAGCGCTGTCGTCGTCCTGTACCGTCGACGCTGTCGCCGGTGCGGGCGGGGCGGACTGGGCGGCCGGGGCGGCGTCGGCGGTCGGTCCGTCAGCGGGCGCTGCCGCCGCCGCTACGGGGACCACGCCCGACAGGACGACCATTGCCGCGATCACTAGAGCAGATGTCGTTCGCATGCGATACGAACGGTTCGGCCGGAACTGTAAAAAGAGGTGGGAAGAACGGCCCGACACTGACACAACAGTTTTGCGGCACACGTCTGTACGAACGAGTATGAACGTCGATACAGACTCCACGGCGGTCATCGTCGTCGACATGCAGAACGGCTTCGCGCACCCGGACGGGAGCCTGTACGCGCCGGCGAGCGAGGAGGTCATCGAACCGATCTCCGGGCTGGTCGGGCGTGCGCGGGAATCGGGTGCCGAAATCGTGTTCACCCGCGACGTTCACCCGCCGGAGCAGTTCGACGGCAACCACTACTACGACGAGTTCGAGCGCTGGGGCGAACACGTCGTCGAGGGGTCGTGGGAGACGGAGATCGTCGAGGAACTCGCACCCGAGGCGGACGACCACGTCGTCGAGAAACACACTTACGACGCCTTCCACGGGACGGAACTCGACGGCTGGCTGTCCGCCCGCGGCATCGACGACCTCGTTATCTGCGGCACCCTGGCGAACGTCTGCGTGCTTCACACGGCCGGAAGCGCCGGACTACGGGATTATCGACCGATCCTCGTCGAGGACGCCGTCGGGTTCATCGAGGAGGACCACCGTGCGTACGCGCTGGACCACGCCGGATGGCTGTTCGGCGAGGTCGAACCGCGCGAGGCGGTCGGGTTCGACTGAGCGGTCACTCGACGCCGACTATTTCGAACCGAGCCCCTTGCTCGGCGGACTCGTCGACCCGCACCGACCAGCCGTGGGCCTCGGCTATCTCGTGGACGATCGCCAGACCGAACCCGGTTCCGTCGTCAGAGGTAGTGAACCCTTGTTCGAGGACCTTCTCCCGGTTTTCGGGACGGATCCCCCGCCCGGTATCGCTGACGTAGAAGCCGTGTTCGAACGTTCCGACAGTAACCGAAAGCGGCGAGTCCGTCGCGGCCTCGTCGTCCGAGTTGTCGTCTCCGGGAGGGGACCGACCAGCGGGCGGCGAAACCCCCGTTTCGGCTGCGTCTCGCGGGGGTTTCGAGTCGAAGTCAGCCGAAGCACCCCCGACTGCGTCAGCAGAACACGAAGCGTTCGGGTCGCCTGACGAACTGTGTTCCCCGGAGTCGCCGGACTGTGTCCAGCTGTTAGTCGAGCCGTGCTCGATACTGTTCCGGAACAGGTTCTCGAACAGTTGCAACAGACGGGGGCGGTCGGCTCGGATGACCGCGTCGGTTCGAACGTCGAGGCACGCGTCGCCCGTGTCGACGTTCTTCCAGGCTTCAGCGGCCAGATCGGACAGCGACACCGGCGACGGGTCGGTGACGACGCGACCGTTCCGAGCGAGTTCGAGGAGTTCGTCGGTCAGTCGATCCATCCTGTCGATCGCTGACTCCACTCGGTCTAGCGCCCCGACATCACCCTCCTCACGGGCCTTCTCCAGATACCCGTCAGCGACGGTGAGCGGGTTCCGGAGGTCGTGACTGACGACGCTCGCGAACTCGTCCAGTTGCTCGTTCTGTCGCGCCAGTTCGCGCTCGCGCTCCCGGAGCTCCGATTCGCGTTCGGCGCGGGTCAGCGCGGCCGCCGCGTTGGCTGAAAGCAGGGACGTGAGCCGGACGAGCGTCTCGTCGTGCTCGAACGGGGTAGTCGCCGCGGCACTGAGCGTTCCACGGTCGCCCAAGGGGAACACAGCGACCCCCCGAAACGGCGTCGACTCGTCGCGGAGTACGTCTTTCCCCCGGACGTCTCGGTACACGAGCGGTTCGCTGGTCTCGAACACCGTCCCCTGTAATCCCTCACCGACATCGAAGGCGGGCACCGGGTCGTAGAGGTCCACGACCGCGTCGGTGTGAGCGATCGGGCGTAGCTCGCCGTTTTCTTCCAGATGAACCGCGGCGTGTTCCAGGTCGAGGACATCGCGGACGGCCCTGACGGTCCGCTCGGCGACGGCGTCCGGCGTCTCGGCGCGCATCAGGTCGCGACTGGCGGCCTGGATCGCCTCCAGGGATCGCTCCCGCTCGCGGCGCAAGGTTACGTCTCGAAGGACGATGACGGCTCCCTGCTGGTCGCCGAGCGGCGTCACCCGGGGTTCGAAGTACTGCCTGTCTCCGTCACCGTCGTACACCACCTCGTCTGTCATCGTACTCGCGACGATATCGACGGAGTCCGATACCTCGGGGAACGACTCGGAGAACTTGCGACCGAGCGGGTCGGGAACGGCGGACAGGTCCCGAGCGGTCGGATTGACGTCGACGACGTGTCCGTTACCGTCGACGGCGACCATCGGGTCGTCCATTCGGTCGACGACCGCCGAGCGGGCAACCGGCGAGAGGTCGAACAGTCGGTAGTCGTACAGCGCCCAGAACACCACGAACCCGTTGATCACGAAGCCGAACGGGGTCATATCGAGATGCGGAACCGGCGACGCGCCGACGTGGTACGCCGCGTTTGTGAGCGCGGGTACTACGGCCGCCCCGAGAACGAGCAGCGACTGCTTCCGGTAGAGGCCCGTCGACTGGACGGCGATGCCCGCGATCAGGATCATGCCGGCCGTGACGAGGAGATAGCTGACGGCGACGCTCACCCACCAACCGGTAGCGAACTGGACGACGAGAAGACGGAACGGCCCCTCCACGACCAGTGAGGGCTCCGACCAGAACAGTTCGTGGACGGGGTTAGTGAACGAGAGCGCGGCCGTGAGAGCCGCTGGAGCAGTGACGACGGTGACCGCGCGAAGGGACACCCACTCGCCGTAGTCAGCGTACTCCAGGGTAAACAGCGCCCACAGCGCTGGGACGAACGCGATAACGGCCGAGCGCCAGCGGAACCAGGGAAGCGCCGACGACGCATCGGTCGCAGTGAGTTCGACGGCGAACCCGAAAAGCCAGAGCGCGTTCACCGCCATCATCGCGGCGAAGAAACGCCCTCCCGGATGCTCGCGCCGACGCCAGGCGAGCGCGGCGAGACTACTCGCTAACACCCCGGCCACGAGTGTCCCTGCAAGCAGAGCCGTCATCGGAAGCGAGTACACGATCAGCAACGTGGGAAAAGCATGACCCGCCCCCGTATATCGATGGCGGCCGACTCTACTCAGCGCCGGATCTCGACGGTCACGCGTTCTCCCTCGTGGAATACGGCGTTCGGACAGACGAGTTTCGCTCCGAAGTCGCCGTCTCTCGCGAGAAACAGCGAGAGCCCCGTTATCGGGTCGCCGTTCGCCACGACCGTGACATCGCCCCAATCGACAGTTCGACCGTCCGCGACGCCGACGCGGGACCCGCAAAGCGACACCGGGCGTTCGCAGTCACCGTTCCCGAGAACGCCTCCGCCCGAATAGTGTGGGAGGCCGCCGTCGAGAACGCACGGTTCGCCATCCGGCGGAGCGCCTGCACCGATCCCGGCGAAGCACTCGCCGGGAGCCGGGTGAGTCGGCGCGTCGAGGACCGCGTACGTTTCGCCCGTCTCGACGACGGTCCCGGTGCCGTCCCATGTGAGCCCGCGGAGTTCGACATCGACCGATACGGGCATCGATCCCGATGCCCGGTACAGGTTCGCGTCGGGGTCGCGAAAGCCCAGGTGGACGTGGTTGTCGACCCAGGGCGCGAAGAACCCGGAACGCACCATCTCGCCGAGCGAGTCGCCGACCGCCACCTCGTCGCCGTGCGCGACCGCCGGGTCGACGTGGAGAACCCTGGCGACCCGGTCGCCCTGGTCTATCAGGATCAGGTGGTCGTGTTCGACGGCGTACGGTTTCTCCGGCGCGGTCACGGTTCGCGTCGAAATAACCTCGCCGGCGACGGGACTCGGCGCGTCGTTCGTCTCCGGATAGAGGTCGATAGCGCAGCCCTCGTCGTGGGCGTCGTACGGCGAGTTGTACAGCGAGAACCGGGGGTACCGGGAGAGAACGGGCTCCGATAACGTGACGACCATTACGCTCACCTTGGAGCCGTGGCGTTTAGTCGCCTCGGGTCCACGGTCCGGTATGCGCGTACTTCGGGGCCGCGCCGCGACAGTCGGCGCGGACCGCGACGTCACGGCCGAGATGCTGGCGACCGTCGGCGACGACCGCGTCCCGGCGGTGCGAGTGTGGCACCCACATCGACAGGTGGCGTTCGGTCGCCGCGATTCCGGCGAAGACGGGTACGAAGCGGCCCGCGACGCGGCGCGTGACCACGGGTTCCCACCGGTCGACCGCAGCGTCGGCGGCCGTGCCGTGGCGTACGCCGACACGACACTTGCGTTCGCGTTCGCGGAACCGGTCGCGGACTTCCGCGAGGGACTGGACGGCCGATACGAGCGTGCCACGGCCGCCGTCGAACGAGCGCTCCGCGATGTCGGCGTCGACGCCGAGCGCGGCGAACCAGACCAAGCCTTCTGTCCCGGAACGCACTCGCTGCAGAGCGACGGGAAGATCGTCGGCATCGCCCAGCGCGTTCGGAGCGACGCCGCGCTCACCGCCGGCGTCGTCATCGTCGATGAACGGGAGACGCTCGCCGCCGTGCTTGCGGACGTGTACGAGGCTCTCGGCCTCTCGTTCGACCCCGACTCGGTCGGTAGCGTGGCCCGTTCCGGCGGGAACGACGATCCCGCGGCGGTCCGGCAAGCGATAGAGCGCGCGTTCGTCGGGGAGGCCGACGCGACCGTCGAGCGCGTGAACTGACCGAGGGCTACGTCCGCTACCGCCGAGTTCGAGTGCTACTGTCCCACAGAGCCACCGCAGCGTACCGGAGAACCCTTCTCCGTGGGCCCCGACCGACAGAACATGCTCATCGGGAACGCAACCCTGCCGGACGGTCGGCGACGAGACGTTCGCGTCGAAGACGAGACGGTTGTCAAGGTCGGCGAGAACCTCGGAGACGCGGACATCGATGCGACCGGAAAGCGCCTGTTTCCGGGCGCTATCGACGTACACGTTCACTTCCGCCAGCCCGGGTTCGCGCACAAGGAGACGTGGGAGACGGGCAGCAAGAGCGCCGCTGCGGGTGGCGTAACCACCGTCGTCGACCAGCCGAACACTGATCCGCCGACCGTCACCGGCGACACGTTCGACGAGAAGGCTGCCCTCGCCGACGCGTCGCTCGTCGACTACGGAATCAACGGCGGCGTCACGCCGGACTGGGACCCCGACTCGCTGTTTTCGCGCCGACTGTTCGCCCTCGGCGAGGTGTTTCTCGCGGACTCGACCGGTGACATGGGGATCGACGCGGAACGGTTCGCCGACGCCGTCGAGCGGGCGGGCCGAGAGGACGTGAGCGTGACGGTCCACGCCGAGGACGCGACTCTCTTTACCGAGGCGGCGAAGGACCGCGACGACGCGGACGCCTGGAGCGCCTACCGGACCGCCGAAGCCGAGGCGGCCGCGGTCGAACGCGCGGTCGAAGTCGGCGCGGACGCGGCAGCCGACCTCCACATCGCACACACCAGCACGCCCGAGGGCATCGACGCCGCCAGCGACGCCGGCGTTACCTGCGAGGTGACACCCCACCATCTCTTTCTCTCGCGTGATGACTTGCCGGATCTGGGCACGTTCGGTCGAATGAACCCGCCGCTACGGAGCGAACAGCGCCGCGAGGCGGTGTACGACCGCGTCGCGGACGGCACTGTCGACGTGATAGCGACGGACCACGCACCGCACACCCGCGAGGAGAAAGACGCGAGCATCTGGAACGCCCCGAGCGGCGTTCCCGGCGTCGAGACGATGCTCCCGCTCCTGCTGGAGGAGGCTCGACAGGGTCGTTTCTCCTACGAGCGCGTTCGCGACCTGACCGCGGCCAACCCCGCCGAGATCTTCGACCTGCCGAACAAAGGCCGCATCGAGGCGGGACGGGACGCCGACCTCGTGCTCTTCGACCCGGACGACGTCCACGAGATACAGGGAGACGACCTCCATTCAAAGTGCGGCTGGACGCCGTTCGAGGGCCGGCAAGGCGTGTTCCCGGAACTCACGCTGGTACGCGGTGAGGTAGTTTACGACACCCGAGACGGAGAGGCGTTCGGAGAGGGAGTCGGAGAGAACGTACGCGCGTAGCGAACAGACGACACTTCGGATCCCCACGACGACGTGTCGCGCAATCGCGAACCGTCGCGGGGCGGGAGTCAGGTCACGCCGCGCGTTGGTCGTGGCTTCGGTGAAAAACCTTTGGCACTGACCGGCTTCGGTAGCGGGACTCGCGGTCGGTAGTCGGGTCGGCCCGGTACGAACGGACCGTCACAGGCCGACCGTCGACACGGACGCGACCAGCATCACGCCGAGGCCGAACCCGATGAGTCGGGTCATCGCCCGACGGGAGTCGGCCTCCGTCCAGTTGGACCTCGTCTTCATGTAGCGTTGCATGTTCTCGATACCGGTGCCGGCCATAACTGACCCGGACCAGCCGAGCAGTCCGAGGCCGAACGCCAGTGCGCCGAGCGAGAACACCTGCTCGGTCGCCGTTCGGAAGTCGCCGTCGACGGTGAACACGGCGACGGCGACACCGCCCGCTATCGCACCCGCGAGCGCCGCCGTGGCGAGACGGCGGCCGGGCGCACGTATCTGGTCCGGAACGGAGAGTGACACGGTCAGTCGACCGTCTCACGCATCCGCGGGTCCAGCGCGTCGCGCATACCGTCGCCGAGTAGATTGAACCCCAGGACGGTTACCGCGAGGAACAGACCGGGGAAGAAAGACCACCACCACTGCCCGGTGAGCAGACCGTTGTCGACGCCGTTCGTCAACATCAGCCCCCAGGACGGCGTACCGGCCTGGGCACCGAAACCGAGGAACGAGAGGGCGGCGAGGTCGATGATCGCCAGCCCGAAGTTCAGCGTGCTCTGGACGGTGATCGGCGCGAGCGAGTTCGGTAACACGTGTCGGAGGAGGACGCGGCCGTCCCGCGCCCCCAGCGCCTCCGTGGCGTCGATGTACTCGTCTTCGAGCACCTTCAGTGCCGCGCCGCGGACGACGCGGGCGAAGCGGGGCGTGTAGACGAGCGTCAGCGCGATGACTGCCTTCCAGAGACCGACCCCGAAGATGGCGACCAGCGCGAGCGCCAGCAACAGCGACGGGAACGCGAGCAGAACGTCCATCGTGCGCATGATGACGTTGTCGATCCACCCGCCGTAGTAGGCCGCGATGATGCCGAGACCGACCCCAAACGTCGTCGAGGCGACAACGATGATAGTGCCGTACTTCATCGCCAGCCACGCCCCGTAGACGGTCCGAAGGAAGAGGTCCCGCGCCTGTAAGTCAGTGCCGAACGGGAACTGACAGGAACCGAAGTTCTGTAGCGCACCCAGGACCGTCGGATCGCCACAGGGACCGGCAAGGCTCGGGTTCGTGCCGAGTTCGGTGTGAGCGAGAGCCTCCGGGTCGAGGAACAACCGGGCGTAGACGGCCATCACGGCCATCGTGACGATGAGTGTGAGGCCGAAAACGGCCAGGCGGTTCGACAGGAGTTCTGAGAGGAACGGAGAGGCGCGCAGCCGGTCCAGCAGACTGCGGCTCGCGCGTTCCTCGGCAGCTGTTTCGGTTTCCGTGCTCATTGTTCGATCCTCGGGTCGAGATAGGAGTACGTCAGGTCGACGAGAAGGTTCACCAGCGTGAAGACGACTGCGAACACCAGAACGATCCCCTGCACGACCGGATAGTCACCGTCCTGGATCACCGTGACAAGCAGTTTTCCGACGCCGGGTATCGCGAACACCGTCTCGGTCAGTACCGCACCGCCGAGCAGGCTCCCGAACTGGATGCCGATGACGGTGACGACGGGGATGAGCGCGTTTCGGAACCCGTGTTTCATCAGGGTGATCTTCGCGCCCTGGCCCTTCGCCCGAGCGGTCCGGATGTAATCTTTCCGTATGACTTCGAGCATCGAGGAACGCATCATCCGGGAGATGAGCGCCATCGAGTAGACCCCGATGACGAGCGACGGCAGGAACAGGTGATGTACCGCCGAGATGAACGCCTCGTACTGGCCGAGCAACAGTGTGTCAACAGTCAACAGTCCCGTCACCTGGGGAGCGGTGTACTCGGAGCCGATCCTGGTGCTCGTCGGGAACCAGCCGAGGGTGACCGAGAACAACAGGATCAACAGCGGACCGCTCCAGAATATCGGGACGCTGATACCGGTGAGTGCGCCGAAACGGCTGAGATGGTCGGTGAGAGAGTCCTGCTTGACGGCGCTGATGATCCCGATCGGGATACCGAAGAGTATCCCGGCTAGCTGGCCGAACACGGCGAGTTCCATCGTGATCGGGAACTTCCAGCGCAGGAGACCTGCAACCGGCTGTCCGCGGCGGTAAACGTACGACTCGCCCAGGTCGAGGTGAAGGAGGTCCCAGAGGAACCTGCCGTACTGCACCCATATCGGGTCGTTGAGGCCGAGCCGGCGTTCTATCTCCCGGACGGCCGCCTCACTGGCGCGCTCGCCAGCGATAACCCGCGCGGGGTTCCCGGGAGAGAGTTGCAGGATAGAAAACACCAGCGTCGCCACTCCGAGCAACACTGGGATCAACAACAGCAGCCGCTTGACGATGTATCGCTTGCTGATCATCGAGAGGTCGGGGGAATTAGTTCAGCTGAACCTGTGCCAGGAACGGACCCCCGATCAGTTCGACGACGTAGTTGTTGATGTCCGATGAGACGCCGCGGATCTCCTCGGTGTGGACCAGCGGGACCCAGGGACACTCCTCGTGGAATATCTCCCCGGCCTGCTGGTAGAGTTCCTCTCGCTCGCCGTCGTCGTACGTGGTCTGGCCCTCCTCGATGAGCTCCATGAACTCGTTGTTGGCCCAGGCTGCTCGGTTAGAGGTGTTGTACCCATCAGCGTCCCAGTCGGCGAAGTCCTGGTCCTCGGGCACGTCGATCTGCGGGTGGAGCAGAGCGTAGTAGAAGTTGTCCGGGTCGCCGTTGTCGGTCATCCAGCCGAGGAAACAGGCGTCGTGCTTACCCGTACCGGTGTACTCGAGGTAGGACTCCCAGGTCTGCTGTTCGATCGTCACGTTGATGCCGATATCTTCGAGGTACGAACTGATCGTCTCGGCGGCCTGCGTGGGAGACGGGTTGTACGCGCGGGGGTTCTGGAACGCCGCGATTTCGAGGTCGAACCCGTCGCCGTATCCCGCTTCTTCCAGAAGCGACTGCGCCTGGTCGGGGTCGTGCGGGTAGGGGTCGAGGTCCTCGTTGTATCCGAGGATGGACTCGGTGATAGGCTGGCTGGCGGGCGTGGCGATACCCTGGTAGATGTTGTTCGCCAGTGCCTCCGTGTCGATAGCGTAGTTCATCGCCTGCCGGACGCGCTTGTCCTGGAACGGTTCGAACTCGGCGCCGTTCATGGCGAGGTAGCCGACGTTCATGCCGGCGATACGACGGACCTCGCCGTCGCCTTCCTCGACCTGACCGACCGTCTGGGAGTCGAGGCCGTCGATGATGTCGAGTTCGCCCGCGTTGAGCGACGAGGCTCGCGTCGAGTTCTCGCCGATCACCTGAAACACCACTTCGTCGACGTTCGGGCCGTCGCCCCAGTAGTTGTCGTTCGCAGTGAGTCGGACCTGGCCGCTCCCCTCGTTGAGGTTGTCTAGCTCGAACGGGCCGGTGCCGACCATTTCCGTCGCGAAGTCGGTTTCGGCCTCGATCTCGGATTTCGGAAGGACGACCAGCGCGAACACGGCCAGATTCGCCATGAACGGGGCGTACCGCTTCGATATCTCGAAGGTCAGCGTGTAGTCGTCCTCGGCGGTGACGTCTTCAACAGAGCCGAGCAGATACGGACCGTAGATCGACCCATCCTCGTTGTAGTAGTCGTAGTCCTCGTCGAGGTACCGGCGGTAGGTGGCGATGAAGTCTTCGGCAGTGAACTCGTCGCCGTTGTGGAACTCGGCGCCCTCGCGGAGTTCGATCGTCGCCGTCGTCCCGTCCATCTCCCAGTTCGTTGCCAGTGATTCCGCGAGCGTCGCGGTACCCGGTTCGAAGCCGATGAGAGGCTCGTACACCTGATTGGTCACTTTCGCAACCTCGCCGCTCGTCGAGGACTGCGGATCGAGCGTGTCGGATGGCGCACCTCGGCCGTAGGTGAGCGTTCCCCCCTCCCCTCCGTCGTTATCGCCTTCTCCGAGGATCCCTGAGAGACACCCGGCAGTCATCGAAGTCGTTACCGCGGCACCGCCTGCCGCCTTCAGGAAATTACGACGGTCTATGTCACGTGCCATGGACACATTATGCCTGTACTTCCGGTATAAATATACCGGAATTGCGGTAGGTATTGCCAAACGTAGCTCCGGAGAGAACGAGAATTTACGACGGGAGTAGTTAACTATTCGAGTAGAGGTGACAGGCGGCCGGATGGTCGTCGTCACCCAGTTTCGGATCCTCGCGTTCGCAGACGCTCTCGAAGTTCTCGCGGAGGAGGTCGGCGGCCTGTTCCCATTCCCCGTCGACGACGAGGCGGAGCGACTCGTCTATCACGTCCCGGACGTTCGCGGGAAGTTGCCCGTCGAAGAGGCGGGCCCGAAGCTCCGGCACCGTCGCGTCCTCTCGTGTCTCGTCCGGTTCCACCTGGTCCGCCGTCGCGGCCTGTCCGCCGTCCGCCGCTGCGCGGGAGTCCGCGACGTCGATCGACGACTCCTCGATCGCTTCGACCGAGATGTTCTCGTTCTCGACGCGCTCACGGTAGTCCATGATCTCGCGGAACGTCGCCTGGTCGATGTCGAGGTCGTCCGGCGGGATCACTTTCGGACACCGCGTCCGGAAGCGGCACCCGCTGGGTGGGTCGATGGGGCTCGGAACGTCGCCTTCGAGAATGATCCGGTCGTCAGTGTCCACGAGCGGATCCGGTTCCGGAATCGAGGACAGCAACGCCTGCGTGTACGGGTGTTTCGGGTCGGCGAACAACGTCTTCGTCTCCGCTATCTCGACGATCCGGCCGAGATACATCACGGCGACGCGGTCGGTGATGTGGCGCACGACCGAGAGGTCGTGGGCGATAAACAGGTAGGTCAGGTCGAACTCGTCTTGTAGGTCCTCCAGCAAGTTGAGTATCTGCGCCTGGACGGAGACGTCGAGCGCCGAAACCGGCTCGTCGCAGACGATGAAATCCGGGTCGACCGCGAGCGCTCGTGCGATGCCGACGCGCTGGCGCTGCCCGCCGGACAGTTCGTGCGGGTAGCGGTCCCGCTGGTCGACGTCGAGACCGACGGCCTCGATGAGTTCGTCGACGCGTTCCTGGCGCTGCTGGCGCTTCGAGCTATCGTCCGCCGGCGGTTCTTCCGGGAGGTCGTGGATCTTCAGCGGTTCCATAACCGTCTGTGCCACGCTCATTCGCGGGTCCAGCGACGAGAGCGGGTCCTGGAATATCATCTGCATGTCCTTGCGGCGCTCGCGCAGGCTGTCGTCGTCGAGCGTCGCCAGGTCGTCGCCCGCATACAGCACCGTCCCGTCGGTCGGTTCGGTGAGGCGAAGCAGCGCCCGCCCGGTCGTCGACTTCCCACAACCGGACTCGCCGACGAGACCGAGCGTTTCCCCCTCGTAGAGGTCGAAGTCGACGCCGTCGACGGCCTGGACCGGCTTCGATTCGTCGTCCAGCCACTTATCCAGAAGGTCGTCGGCCTGCGAGAAGTGTTTCTTCAGTCCGTCGACGGAAACGAGCGGTTCGCCGCCGAACGTCCGGCTTTCGGCGCTGATGTCGGCCCGGTCGTCTCCGTACTGGGACTTGTCGAACTCCTCCATAACGCATTTCGAGCGGTGGTCGACGCCGTCTGCACCGTGTTGGAGGTACGGGATCTCCCCCTCCCGGCATTCGGGTTGGGCCCACGGACACCGCGGAGCGAAATTACAGCCCTCCGGCATGTCGATGAGGTCGGGAACGTTCCCCTCGATAGGGGTCAGGCGGTTCTTGTCCTCGCGGGGGATCGATTCGAGCAGGGTGTAGGTGTAGGGGTGGCTGGGGTTGTGGAATATCTCCTCGACCGGACCCTCCTCGACTATCTCTCCGGCGTACATCACCGCCACGCGGTCGCACGTCTCGGCGACGACGCCGAGGTCGTGCGTGATAAACAGGACGGACATACCGAACTCGTCCTGCAGGTCGTTGATGAGGTCCAGTATCTGCGCCTGGATCGTCACGTCGAGCGCCGTCGTCGGTTCGTCAGCGATGAGCAACTGCGGTCTGCAGGCGAGAGCAATAGCGATGAGGACGCGCTGGCGCATCCCGCCGGAGAACTCGTGGGGGTAGTCGTCAAGTCGCGCCTCGGGTTCGGGAATGCCGACTTCCGCTAATATCTCCGCGGTCGCTTCCAGCACCTCCTCGCTGATGCCGCCGCCCCGTAACGAGGGGAGCGTCTCCCGGAGGCCGTTCCACCAGGTGTCGGCCTTCCGCCCGCCGTACTGGTGGAGTTGCAGGCTCTCGGCGACCTGCTCTCCCACGGTCAGCGCGGGGTTGAGCGTCGACATCGGGTCCTGGAAGATCATGCTCATTTCGCCGCCGCGGATCGACCGCATCGCCGGTTCCGGCGCTCTGGCGAGGTCAACGCTGCCGGCCGTCTCGTCGATGAAGTCGTCGGCCTGGCGGGGATGCTCCTCCGAGAGGCGGTCCGCGAGGTCCGGGTCGTGGAGTTCGACCTTGCCGCCGACCACCTCGCCAGGGTCGTCGACGAGTCCCATCGCGGACAGCGCCGTGACGCTCTTGCCCGATCCGCTTTCGCCGACGAGACCGACCGTCTCCCCCTCGCGGACGGTCAGGTCGATCCCGTCGACCGCCTTCACGTGGCCGCGGTCGGTGGCGAACTGCGTTCGCATACCGGAGATGGATAGTAGGTCGCGCACTATGTCGTATCCTGCCGTCAGCCGTAAAATAGTTTTCTACATTATTAACCCGACGAGATAACGAGAACGTTTTTCAGGATCCGCCGTCGCCGTTTCACCATGAGTCAGGGCCCCGACGAGACGGTCATGAATTTCTGGGACGAGGTCATCACGGACATGGAGGCGACAGCCGCCGAGTATCGCGACAACGGGTGGGACGTTATCGAGGTTCATCCCGGTGACGTAACGCCGCTCCCGCCGGACCACGAGCGGTTCGGCCTGGACATCCTCGTGCCCGACGACGAGTTCGACACGGTCAGCGAGGCAGTCGAGACCGAGGGAACCAGTTTCGACTCCTTCGAGGTGTTCCGCGCGTCGACCGGCGGCACGGTCTTTCTCGTCGTCGCCGTCGAGGACAAAAACAGCGGCCAGGTGGTTCTCGTCCCGGCGTTCTACGCCGTTCGGGAGGCGTCGGACACGCTCGCCGGCGTGCGGGAGCGAGACGAACTCCCGATCAACCTGCGGCCGCTCTCGGTCGACGAGGTCGTCGCCTTCGAACCCGCGGACCCGGGCCCATTGCTTCCGCCGGGCGAGAAATAGGAACAGGTATCGGAACAGACAGGGATTCAAAACCGCCACTGCGGCCTCTCGTGCGAGAATAGTTCTCGAAGCGGCAGGCAGATGCACATCACCGAAAACAACGCCTCAGGCCCGGATCAGGCGTAGAAACCGCTTCCCGTCGCTCGGCTTCCCTTCGTACGGCCCCTTCGAGTACGTTTTCGGCACGACCGTCTGGTACGCCCTGTACCCCTCGCTCACGAGGATATTCCCCAGAACCCAGAACAGCGAGCCGTCGACACCGCGCAGAAGTACGAAACCGAGTACGCCGACCGCGCTGACGGTCACGGCCGGACCGCCGAGAATGACCGCGGCCCGTACGAACGTCGAATCCGGGCCGCTCCACTGTATGTCGCCGTACGTGAAGAGACTCCGGAACCCGTCCATCCCGACCGTAACTGAGAGTCGCCCGAGCGTCACCGTCCGACCGTCGTGGCTTCCGACGGTGACGTGCGCTCGTCCGCCCGCCAGCAGTGCCGGGAGCGCGTGACCCAACTCGTGACAGAACAACAGACCGAAGATCCCCACCGGGATCAAACAGAAGGTGAGTAAACTCACAGCGCTGTCGACCATGGGGTTCCGTTTCTCTGCAACGGCGTTTACTTTTTCCCACACACCTCATTCAAACACCGTGCGAGGGAGTGGAAGTTTAACAAGCACCGCTGTAGACGCAGTAGAGACGTACCGTAACGGATCAACTGTCCCTCCTGTACGACCTGGCTAAGATGGACAACCTGAAGGATTGAGAACGCGCCCGTGGGAGGAACCCCGCACGGGGGAGTACCGGCCTAATCGTCGCCGGTGATCTCGTGACCGCACTCCGGACACTCCGTTCCGTCGTGGCGGAGTTCCTCGCTCGACGCCCGTACTTCTCGCATCACGCCGGAGATGCGGTCCTCCGCTTCGAGTTCTTCCTCGACGGAGAGGTCGACTCCTTCGACTTCGAGTAGAAACTTCGCGACCTCGGTCGTCTCGTACATCACTTCGTCGAGTTCCTCGGCGGTGAAGAAATCCGACATCGCGCCGTAGAGAAACGTCGCGCCGGCCGTGCGGACCTTGTCCTCGAACGACGACCTGGCCTGGTTGACCGCTTGCGGCGAGTAGGTGTCGGTCATGAACGGGACCAGTTCGGGGAGGTTCTCGCCTATCTTCGTCATCTCGACGCCGGTCTCCGTCCGGAAGTCCGCGCACAGACGGGCGATAGCCCACTCGCGGGCCGTGATGTACGTCCGGTCCCGCAGGAACTCGTTGACGCGGTCGTACTGCGCGCCGTCCATCTTCTGGAAGCGGTCGTACTTCTGGACGTCCTCGGGGACGCGCGGTTGCGGGTCGTCAGTCGCGGGATCGTCGTCTTCCGGCCCGTCTTCCGCACCGGCGGCCGGCGACGTCTCAACGACGGTATCTGTCTGCGGTTCCGACTCGTCGTCGGTCGGTCGGTCGTCGTCCGCGGAAGCGGAGTCGTCGTCGCGGGCGTCCGTGCCGGCGACCGTCTTCGGCGCGTCGTCGCTCATGTCGCTCCCTTACGAAGCGGTGGGCAAAAGGGTTGTCACGCCGCGGTGACGGGGTCGAGCGGGGTCGGTTCGATGGCGAATCCGCGTGTCCGTTCTCGGAGATGTCGTTCGGTTCGGACGTTCTCCGGCCGTTCCCAACTGTTTTGAGACGGGCCGCAGAACACGAGGTCAATGAAAGTACTGCTGGGCATCGCCGGGAGCGACGAGACCGACGCAGCGCTCGAAGAGACGGTACGACGTGCGGTAGAAGCGAACGACGACCTGACGGTCGCCATCCTCGAGGAGACGGACCACGAGTCCTCGCCGGACGAAGTAGAGGCGAGGGCCCGGGACCGTCTGGACGAGGCCGA
Organism: Halostella sp. PRR32; assembly: GCF_034808085.1. NCBI lineage: Archaea > Methanobacteriati > Methanobacteriota > Halobacteria > Halobacteriales > Natronoarchaeaceae > Halostella > Halostella sp. PRR32. The sequence goes on along the minus strand of NZ_JAXHGL010000003.1, from coordinate 33,470 downwards.
CATCGACGCGACGATCCGCCGCGTATCGGGTGACCCGGGGAGCGAACTAGTCGAGATAGCGGAACGCGAGGGGTTCGACAGGCTGGTCATCGGCGGCGGGCAGCGCAGTCCGATGGGCAAAATTCAACTCGGGTCGATCACGGAGTTCGTCCTGTTGAACGCCCAGGTGTCGGTGACGCTGGTACGATGACCGGCGACCGACCACACTCGGACGAACAGGCGGACAGGTTCTCCGAACCCCCCCAAACGTTCGAGGACCGTGAGAAGCGGGAGATCACGATCCGGGCGCTGGACCCGGACGGGTTCGACGCCCTCGCCGAGATGTACGCGGCGTTTGACCCCGCCGACCGCGCGCAGGGGATCCCCCCGACCGGCGAGGATCGTATCGAGGGGTGGCTGGAAACCCTCGTCGACGAGGGGCTGAACGTCGTGGCCTGGGACGGCGACCGGGCGGCCGGCCACGCCACGCTCGTCCCCGACGGGGACGACGGCGAGTCGTACGAACTCGCTATTTTCGTCCTTCAGGAGTATCAGGAGTCCGGTATCGGGGGCCGACTCATGGACGCCTTGCTCGGATACGGCCGGGGAAACGGCGTGGAGAACGTGTGGCTGACGGTCGAGCGCTGGAACACGGCCGCGGTAAACCTCTACGAGAAAGTCGGGTTCGAGACGACCAACGCCGAGAGCTTCGAACTGGAGATGTCGTTCCGCCTGAACTGACCGCCGGTCACACGGAGAGGACGGGTTGGCTGGCGTACAACAGGACGTACTCGGCGGCCTTCGAGAGTATCTCGCCGGGTTCGCCGGAGAGCGGTTCCCGCGGAACGACGATGAAGTCGGCGTCCACGTCGTCGGCGGTGTCGAGGACGACGCTTCCCGGGTGGGTCATCTTGCTCGTCGTCGAGAACCCGTAGGCCGTCGAGTTCGTCATCGACACGTCGTACTCCGCGACTTGGTCGGCGACGTCGCGGATAAACGACTGCGCCTTGTTGGCCGCCTCCGTCTCGTCGATGGAGTCGGTCTCGATAGCGCGGACCATCTCCTCGCCCAGCACGTAGACGGCGTGGACGGTGGCGTCGTATCGGTCCGCGACGGCGGCGGCGTAGTCGACGGCGCGTACCGACGAGTCGCTCCCGTCGACGGGGACGAGCACCGTCTCGACCGCCAGCGGGTCGTCCGCGTCGAGGGCCTGTTCCGTTTCCATACAACATCGTGCGAAAGCAGGGAGCAAAAATCTGGCCCTCGAACGGACCCCGTCCGGGCCGAGGACTGTTCTGACCGTCTCCGCGGCGGCGACGTGGTCCGAGGTTTAAAGCCACGCCCGGGGGAAACGAACAGTATGTTCGAGACGGTCGTCATCGCAACCGACGGGTCCGAGAGCGTGGAACGGGCTGTCGAAACCGCGCTGGACCTCGCGCGACGATTCGACGCCGAAGTCCACGCCCTGTACGTCGTCGACGAGAGCGAAGTGGACTCCTCGCCCGAATCGATCCGCGACGAGATGCGCGCAGCGCTCGAAGAAAGCGGCGAGGACGCGCTTGACGCGGTCAGCGAGCGGGCGGACCGCGAGGTCGTGACCGCCGTCCGGGAGGGCCGCCCCGCGGGCGAGATCTGCGCCTACGCCAGGGAGAACGACGTGGACCTCGTGGCGACCGGAACGCGCGGCCGTCACGGCGAGAACCGGTTTCTCATCGGCAGCGTCGCCGAACGGGTCGTCCGGTCCTGTCCCACGCCCGTGTTGACGGTACGGCAACTAGACGAATAGCGCCCGCGGCCGACGTGTAACGCGGGGACCGGGCTGGCGAGACGCCGAACCGGCGGGTTCTTGCCGCGCGGGACGGAGGTACGGGTATGGACGATTCACTCATCGAGAGCAGCGACCTCTCGCTCGCCCGCAAGTCCGTCATCCCCGGAGAGGGCTTTTTCATCCCGGATTCGCTAGAGGAGAGCCAGGAGGAACAGGCCGCCGCCGAGGCGCTCGACGGTGCCAGCGTGGCCGTCGTGGCCGACCCCGACGCCGACGGCCTCGCCTGCGTCGCGCTGATCCGAGAACTGTACGGCGACGACCCGCCGGCTGACGGCGGAGACGACGCTGACGCTCCTGACACCGCGGAAGACGACAGTTCCGACACCGAATCGGATCTCTCGCTCGACGCCGTCGTCGAGGACGCGCCGGGCCGCGTCTCCCACGACGTTGCGCTCGTTCCCGCGGGACCGCACGACCTGGAGGACGGTATCGAGTACGTCGCGGAGTACGGCACCGAGGGGATCGACCTGTTCGTCTGTGACCTCTGTCCCGACCGCTACGAGTACGTGGAAGACGAACTCGACGCGGCCGTCGAAACGGCCGACACAGTTCGGTGGTTCGACCACCATCAGTGGGAAGACGACGTCGCCGCCGCCGTCCGCGACGCCGGCGCGGAATTGGTCGTCGGCGACAGCGACGAGGAGTGTTCTGCCGACGTGGCGCTCCGCTCGCTCGACCACGACTTCCCGCGGCACTACACGGAACTCGCCGCGGTGACCCGCGACCACGACCTCTGGATCCGCGAGGACCCGCGTAGCGACGACCTGGCGGACTTCTCGTACTGGAGCGACGCCGAGGAGTACGTAGACACCGTGATGCGCCACGGCCCCGACCTGCCCGAGGAGGTCGTCGAGTTCATCGAGGAGCAACGCGTCGAGAAGGAGGCACTGATACGCCGGGCCGTCGACCGCGCCGACGTGCGCGAGATCGGCCCCTGGACGGTCGGCGTCACCTACGGCCGCTGCTCCCAGAACGAAGTCGCCGAAGCGATGCGCGAGAAAGGTGCGGACGCCTCCGTCGTCGTCAAGCCAGCCGGGAGCGCGAGCATCCGCGGCACCGACGAATTCGAGCGCTGTCACGAGGTCGCCCGCCAGGTCAACGGCGGCGGCCACCCCAAGGCCGCGGGCTGTAAGCCCGACATCTACGACGACATGCTCGATTACGCCAACCACTGGACGACCCGCGGTGCCGTGACGAAGCAGGTCATCCTCGACGCGTTCCGCGAACTGGTGCCGGAAGACGTCGCGGACGGCGAACCGACGGACTCCGATGGGGACCAATGACCTTCGACAGTATCGACGCCGAGAAACCGATCGTCGGCATGCTCCATCTCCCGCCGCTGCCGGGCGCGCCGAGGTCCAACGGTGACCTCGACATGGTCCGCGAGACCGCGCTGCGGGACGCCCGCCGCCTCGCCGCAGGCGGCGTCGACGCACTCATGATGGAGAACTTCGGCGACGCACCGTTTTATCCCGACGATGTCCCGAAGCACGCGGTCGCCTCGATGACCCGGGTTGCGGGCGAGGTCCGGGACGCCGTCGACCTCCCGCTCGGGATCAACGTCCTCCGGAACGATGTCGAAGCGGCGCTGTCGGTCGCGGCCGCGGTCGAGGCCGACTTCGTCCGTGCGAACGTCCATGTCGGCGCACGCGTGACGGACCAGGGCGTCGTCGAGGGGCAGGCCCACGAGACCGTCCGGTTGCGCGAGCGCCTGGACTGCGAGGCGTCGGTCCTCGCGGACCTGGACGTGAAACACTCCGCACCGCTGGCGACCCGCGATACGGCCCACGATGCGGACGGGGACCAGCGGGCCCCGGAGGCCGCCGCGTCACGGTTCGACGCCGAGACCGTTGCCGAACCGGTCGAGAGAGGGCTCGCCGACGGCGTCATCGTCAGCGGCGCAGGTACCGGTCACGCGGTCGCGACGGAGGCGGTCGCGGCGGCCGCCGCCGCCAGGGACGAGGCGGGCCTCGACGCCCCCGTTATCGTCGGAAGCGGGGTCACGACGGAGAACGCGGCGTCGCTGCTGTCGGTCGCGGACGGCGCAATCGTCGGCACGGCGCTGAAGGAGGGCGGGGTGACGACGAACCCGGTCGACGAGGAGCGGGTCCGGCGACTCGTCGACACCGTGGACGAGACGCGGTAGTCGCGCCGCCACCTGGGGCGCGTCGTGGGGGCGGAGAACAGGCCGCTCTCGAACTCGGGGGCGTTATCGCTCGCCGACGACCCACTTCTGGGAGTACGCGGTCCCGCACTCGCACTGGGCGTACGCGTGGATCACGTCGCCCTCGGCGTAGAGGTCGCCGACCTCCTCGTTCTGTTCCTCGGAGAAGGCGAAGACGAACCGCACCGCGTGGTCGGGACCGTCGCCCTCGGGACAGTCGCCGCCGGCCAGGTCCGCGTGGACCGTCCCGTCTTCGGCCATCGCCTGCTTCGCGAACGCCATCGGGTCCTGCCCCGTCGCCGTCTGGAAGGCGTTCCGGCCGTTCTCCCCGTCGACGACGATGACGATGCCGTCCGGGACGTCCACTCCGTAGTCGCGTAGCTTTCCGAGGTCGTCGACCGCGTCCTCGGCCAGGTAGAACGCGATATCCTCGTGTCGTTCCCCCGCGAGAAACGCATCGCGTTTCGAATCGGTCATACTCGCGATTGGCGGGCGACGGGGAAAAGGGACGCGTTAGAGCGCCGGCATCGCCAGCGCGGCGGGAGACGAATCGCAGCGACTCACGGCCTCCTGTCCGGCCTCGGCCTCCTCGTTTGCGGTCTGGTCGTCGCCCTCGTCAAGCGCCCGCGCCGCCTCGGCGAAGTGTTCGCTGGCGTCTGCAAGCGCCGCGGCGTAGCAGGTGAGGCTGATAACCGAGGACTGCATGTCCGCCGGTGCGAACTCCTCGGCGTCCGTAAACGCTGACTCCGCGTCGCCGAACCGAACCGATGCGGTGCTGTACTCGTCGGCAGCGGTCTGATACCGCTCCTCGTCGAGCGCGGTAGTGGCGACGGTGAACCGCTCGTATCCGCGGACGAACTCCCGGTAACCCGTCAGGAACGGATCCATCATGTCGACTAGCTGGCGGGCCATCTGCATGGAATCCTCGACCTCGGCGTACGTCGTCCCGTCGATGCGCTCGAACGACCCCTCGTCGAGCGCCTCGAACGCGTCCTCGGCGTCGGACAGGTCGTCACTGGCGTCGCGAAACGCCGAGCGCGCGTCGTCGAGCGATTCGATCCCGTCGTCGAACCGTTCGGTGTCGACGTAGCTCTGGGCGACGTCCACCTCGTTGAAACCGCGGTCCAACTGGAGCATCGTGTCCGTCAGGAGAGAGAAGTACGCCGCGACGTTTCGCATGTCCTCGACATCAGCCTGCTGGTCCTCGGAGAGGTCGGCCTCCTCCGCCGCGTCGAGGTGGTCGTTCGCCGTCGTGATCGACTGGCGGATCCCGCTCTCGTCGAACGACTCCTCGTCCTCACCGAATGCGTCGGACTGTGTGCCGATCCCCTCGGACGCCTCGTTCAGTGCCGCCGCCGCGGCGTCGAGCGACTCCTCGGGCGTCGCCGTCGGTTCTGTGGTCGACGCCGATTCTGTGGTCGCCGTCTCGGTGTCGGTATCAGTATCGGCGTCTGTATCGTCGCCTTCGTCCGGTTCGTCGCCCGACGAGGAACAGCCTGCTGCACCGGCTACCGCGGTAGCCGGTAGTAGCCGCAGGTAAGTGCGTCGTTTCATGATATCTACACTGTGAGAACAGGTCAAATACGTGACGGTTGAGCGGAACGCGGCGCTGGCGGATGCGGCGGTTTGCGGCAGTTAGCGCTCGTCTTCCACCCGCTCCGCGATGGCTGCGAGACTATCATCGGGTGATTCGGTCGCCTCGTAGACGACCCGTTCGCCGGGTTCGCGGACGCCGTATTTGAATCCGGGTTCGACCACGTCGACGAGGACCGAGTCGCCGACCGCGACGTCGACGTCGTCGAGCCACGGGCCGAGACGGTCCGGCGCGTCGCCGGGAGAGCGAGCGAAGCGCGGGGCGTCGTAGGCTCCGGACAGTATCCGGGTTTCGTCGGTCAGGGCGGTCTCGATCCGGGCGTGGAACTCCGACCCGTCGACGACGAGACGGACGACCTCGTCGGCGGGGAATTCCTCGGCCGCGTCGGCGGGGAGTTCGAGGCGGCGTCGTCGGGTCGAGCCGGCGGTCGAGAGCGTCGCTCGGACGGTCGTTACGGAGTCGTGGTCGCTTGGAACTCGGTCGGCCATGGGTGGCGTAACGGCTGTGACGGTGATACGTTCGGGGAAAACGGGGAGTTACTCCTCGTCGCTCTCGCCGAGGAGTTCGTCGACGGACTGGTCGCCGCGCTCGGTGATCTTGGCGTTGATCTGCGAGACGGCCTCGCTAACCTCGCCGCCGCGGACGGTGACGCGCTTGCGCTCGCCATCGCGGGTCGGGTTGAAACCCGTCCCGCCGTCGGAGAGGACCTCCTGCAGGTTCGGCCCGGGGACGTCGCCGCTCATCGGGCGGCCTGCGTCGTCGGAGCCGCCGGTGATCTCAAGCGTGTAGCCGTCGAAGCCGACAGCGCCGCCGTCGACCGTCTCTCCTATCGACCGGCCGATAAATCGGTTCGCGTCCTGGTCGTCCGCCTCTCGCTGGTACGTCTCGCCCGACTCGGGGTCCGAGACGACGATTGTGAAGCTTGCCATGCGTCGAACCAGTCGGTCGCGGCCCAAAAGGACATCGAAACGTTCCGTCCCGAGCGAGAGCCGCGATCACCCGCCGGACCGAGACTGGGCTGGCGGTCGGACTCGCGTGCGGAGTCGACACAGCCGGGAGCGTCGAACTCTTAAAGGAGATACAGCCGACAATGTCCCAGATATGGAACGCGAGGTTCTGATGCTCCACTTGCGCCAGGCGTTCGGCGGCACGCCGGCGGAACGGCGCGCCGTCGCCCGCGCCGCCACGGACCTGACGGACTCCGAGCAGTTCGAGGCGGACCGCGGCGACGAGTTGACCCCGGAGATCATCGTCGAAAACCTCGCAGACTGCCGAGAGGGGACGCCGGCCGAACGGTGGAACTGGTGGATGGGTGCGCTGGAGGCGGCCTACGGCGGCTACGAGCAGTTCGTCGTGACGCGCTGGAACGAGGACGACGCGCCGAACGCCTGATAGGATCGGGTCGGTGGGATCGGCGTTCGACACCGAAGTCTGTTCGTCACCACCTCGCTCGCGGAGGATCGAGTCAGACCATCGGTGTGGCGCACCCTATTCCGATCTTTGACAAGTTTCGATCAGTTTTAAGTATCTGTTGAGAAGTGTTTTCGATGATGAAAGAACTGGTCACGATGTGGCGGGATACACGAATGATAATGCTGGTAGCCGTCGTCGCCGCTGTGTACGCCGCGCTACTGATACCCTTTGCCGGTCTCGTGATAATTCCGGGAATCACCGCTGTTCGTCCGGGGAACGTCATCCCCGTGATATTTGGCATACTGTTCGGTCCGGCGGCGGCCTGGGGGTCCGGTATCGGGAACCTGATCAACGACGTCTTCGCCGGTACCTTCGGCCCGGGAAGCCTGTTCGGGTTTATCGGGAACTTCTTCTTCGGGTTGATCGGGTACAAGCTGTGGGGCAACCTCGGTGCGCTTTCGAGCGGTGTCGAGCCCAACTTCCGTGAAAACGCCGGCAGACAGCTCCTCGAATACGTCATCGTCGTCGTCGTCGGTTCGGCGCTGTGTGCGTCGATCATCGCCTGGGGGCTCGAGGTACTCGGACTGTTTCCCTTCTCGGTGCTCGGCACGATCATCCTGCTGAACAACGTGATCGCGTCGGTGGTCCTCGGACCGCCGCTTCTCTACCTGACGTACCCGCGAATCAAGGACATGGGGCTTCTCTACCCCGACCTGCTGCGCGACGAAGATCTGCCCGACGCCTCGGCCTCGCGGGCCCAGACCGCCGCGTTCGGTCTCGCCGTCGTCTCGGTCGTCTGGGCCGCCGTCGGGATCGCCGTCTCGCTGGGCATCCAGGACGTACCGTTCGGGGCGTCTCAGGGCGAACAGTTCGGTGCCGGCGGCTCGACGGTCCAGATCGCCATCGGCGCTATCAGCTTCCTGGCCGTGCTCGGTCTGACAGTGATCTCAGGCGAGCGGCTGTCGAAGCTGCTCGATTAGCCGAATCGCTCAGTTTTTAGTCCCGGGCGGGACTTGACGAGAATACGATGGACAACGACCCGGCCAGCGGGGATGCAGCGACCCTCGAAGAGGTCGTATTCGCCTACGAACGGGGTTCGGATCTCCCGCCGGCCGACAGTTTCGCCGACGATGCTGACTACGACCCGGACGAACGCGGCGGCCCGGTCCTCCGCGGGATCGACCTCGGCGTCCCCGCCGGGTCGTTCACCGTTATGATGGGAGCGAGCGGCGGCGGTAAATCGACGCTGCTGCGGACGTTCAACTCGATCATTCCCAGCTTTCTCACCGGGTCGTTCGACGGGAGCGTCGACGTACTCGGACGGGACGCCACCGACGCTCGCGTCCCGGAGATGGCCGAAGTCGTGGGGATGGTTCTCCAGGACTACGAGGCCCAACTGTTCGGGACCAGCGTGACGAGCGAGGTCGCGTTCGGCCCGGAGAACCTGGCGGTCCCGCCGGCCGACATCGACCCCCGGATAGACCACGCGCTGGAAGTCGTCGGACTCGGCGACCTCGACCGGCGACGGCCGCCCGAAGCGCTGTCGGGCGGCCAGAAGCAGCGTCTCGTGTTCGCTGGCGTGGTCGCGAACCACCCCGAACTGCTCGTCCTCGACGAGCCGACCAGCGACCTCGACCCCGCGGGGAGCCACGACACGCTGGAAGTGATCCGCTCGCTGGCCGACAGCGACGAGGCGAGCGCGCCGGAGGACTGGCGGGGACCCGAGACGATCGTGATGGTCACGCACGATATCGAGGAAGCGCTGCTCGCAGACCACGCCGTCCTGTTGCGCGCGGGGCAGGTGTACCGACAGGGACCGGCCCGTGAGGTGTTCACCGACGTCGAGGCCCTCCGGAACGCCCGCGTAGCGGTCCCGCCGGTGGTGGACGTGTTCGACCGCATCGGCTGGTCTCGCGAGGAACTCCCGCTTACGCCGGCGGAGGCCGTTACGGCGGTCGAGGACAGCGACCTCGCGTGGACGCCCCCCGCACACCGCGGGGAGACGCTCCCGGGGACCCCCGCCGGAACCGGCGAGAACCCCGGCGACCCCCTCTTCGAACTCGACGGCATCGTCTACGAGTACGAGACGGACCGGGAGTCGGTGCGAGCGGTCGACGACGTCGACCTCACCGTCCGCGAGGGCGAAGTCGTCGCCATCGTCGGGCACAACGGGAGCGGCAAGACGACGCTCGCCAAACAGCTGAACGGACTGCTCGAACCCGACGCGGGTAGCGCGCGCTGGCGAGGACAGGACGTTTCCGAACTCTCGATGGGGGAGGTGGGTCGGTCGGTCGGATACGTGTTCCAGAACCCGGACCACCAGATCTTCGCCGACACCATCCGCGAGGAGGTCTCCTTCGGTCCCGAGAACTTCGGGATGGAGGGCGAGGCGCTCGAACGCGCCGTGAGCGAGGCCGTCGAAACCGTCGAACTCGACGGGCTGGAGGAGGCGGACCCGTTCAACCTCTCGAAGGGACAGCGACAGCGGGTCGCGCTCGCGTCGATCCTCGCGACCGACCCCGACGTGATCGTCTTCGACGAGCCGACGACCGGCCTCGACGCGACCCAACGCGACCAGTTCATGGACCTCGTCGCCCGTCTCAACCGCGAGGAGGGCCTGACCGTCGTGATGGTCACCCACAGCATGCGCACGGTCGCACGGTACGCCCCGCGGACCGTCGTGATGGCAGACGGGCGGAAAGTCGCCGACCGACCCACGCGGGAGCTGTTCGCTGACGAGTCGGCCTTAGAGCAGTGGGAACTCCAACAGCCCCAGCCGGTTGATCTCTCGAATCGGCTCGCCGGCGTGTCCGGTCAAGAGGACGCGCTCCCCGCGCTTTCGGTCACGGAGGTCGTTCAGGGGCTCGGAGGGTCCGACGCCTCGTCCGTAGACGCGGAGGCCGGCGGGGAGGAGACGGGAGTGCGCGATAGCCCCGATTACGGTGGCGGCGGCCGGACTGACGGCGGGTCCGGCACCGGACAGACGAGCGGAGGTGAGAACGAATGAGTTCCTCTCCCTCCCTGTACGTGGACCGGGACACGTTCCTCCACCGGCTGAACGCTCGGTCGAAGTTGGCGCTGCTCGTAGGGGTGTTCGTGACGGTGTACGTCTTCGGCGACCCGCTGTGGGTGTTCGTCCCGCTGGCGGCGACGTTCGCCGCGCTACTGCTGGTCGGCGGGTGGGCGAACTTCAAGCGCCTCTCGTTTATCGTCGCAGCGCTGTTTCTGGTCGGTTTCGCGGTCTGGCCGGCGTTCGCCGAGTCCGGCGGTCCAGTGCTGTTAGAGACCCCACTCGGAACGCTCACCGAGCGGGAACTGCTGTTCGCGCTCGGCCGCTCCGAGCGGATAGCGGCGTTCATCGTCGGCGGGCTACTGTTCGTGACGACCACCTCGAACGAGGAGATAGTCGCCGGGATGCGGTCGCTCGGATTCCCGTACGCGTTCTGTTTCGCCGTCGGCACCGCACTGCGTCTGTTCCCGACGTTTCTGGGGTCGGCGAACACCGTCCGGCAGGCCCAGGCCGCGAGAGGTCACGAGGTCGGCGGCGGCAACCCCGTCGAGACGCTCCGGAGCTACATCCCGCTCCTGATACCGGTGTTCATGACCGCGATCCGTAACGTCCAGACGCAGGCGATGGCGCTGGAGGCCCGCGGGTTCGACACGCGGGGCGACCGGACCTTCTACGACCGGCAGCCGTTCGGCCCGACCGACTGGGCGGTCGCCGCGTTCGGCCTCGCGCTCGTCGTCGGGTCGGTATACCTCCGTCTACAGGGGTACGGGACGGTCTGATCCCCGAACCGTCAAACGGGCAAATTAGACGGTCCTTGGCGGGGTTTATGGGGATGCACGGTAGAGAACCCCACTATGTCCGACGAAACCGACCCGCTCGCCTGGACGCGAGACTACACACCGATCCTTCGCTCGCTCGCCGAGGAGTACGGCGATGACGAACCGCTTTCCGACTACACGGTCGCGCTGGCGTCGCACCTCGAACAGAAGACCGGTGTACTGGTCGAGACCTTGAACGAGGCGGGAGCGGACGTCCTCGTCACGGGAAGCGAACCGCACAGTACGAAGGCCGAGGTAGTCGACACCCTCCGCGACCAACCCGGCATCGAAACGTTCGTCGAGGCCGGGATGAGCGAGGAGGCGTGGGAGGCGGGCCAGCACGACCTGCTCGAACGGGAACCGGACTTCATCCTCGACGACGGGTGCGAACTGATCGCGAAGGTCCACGCGGACCACCCCGAAATCGCCCGTCACGTGGTCGGCGGCGGCGAACAGACGACCGCCGGGATCACCCGTCTCGAAGCGATGGAAGCGGACGACGTGCTCGAATTCCCGGTGTACGGCGTCAACGACACGCCGATGAAGCACTTCTTCGACAACGTCCACGGCACCGGCGAGTCCTCGCTGTCGAACGTGATGATCACCACCAACACGATGCTCTCGGGCAAGACCGTCGTCGTCAGCGGCTACGGCTACTGCGGACGCGGGATCGCTCGCAAGGCCCGCGGCATGGGCGCACAGACGATAGTCACCGAGGTCGACCCGCGGAAGGCGCTAGAGGCGCACATGGACGGCCACCGCATCGAGACGATGGAAGCGGCCGCGAGTGAGGCCGACTACGTCATCACCTCCACCGGCAACCGCGACGTCGTTCGCGAGGAGCATCTCGACGAGCTACAGGACGGAGTGATCCTCGCGAACGCGGGCCACTTCGACGTGGAGATAGCCATCGCAGACCTCGAAGACGCCGCCGAACGCGTGACCGAACCCCGCGACGGCGTCACCCGGTATCACCTCGACGACGGGCGGCGGATCAACCTGCTCGCGGAGGGGCGTCTGGTGAACCTCACCGGTCCACACAGTAACGGCCACCCCGCCGAGGTGATGGACACGACGTTCGCGATGATGTTCGAGGCGGCCCGCGACATGCTCGCGGGGGGAAGTGGCGAGGAGCTCGCGCCGGGCCTGTACGCCATCCCAGACCGCCTCGACCGCGAGGTAGCCTACCGGAAGCTCGACACGCTGGACGTTGCGGTCGACGACCTCACCGAACGCCAGCGCGAATACTACGAGGACTGGGAACACTCCGACAGCGCGTTCTGAGGCGCTGCTCCGAGCCAATTCGTCTCGTCCGTCCCGGTGAACCCATCCCCGCGGACCTGCGGCCAGGTGACTGAAACCCTTATACCGGCGGCGGCACATTACATAATATGACTTACGATACCGTCATCTTCGACAACGACGGTGTCCTCGTCGGTCGAACGAGCTTCGACGTCCTTCGTGAAGCCACGCAGGAGACGTTCGCGCAGTTCGATGTTACCGATCTGGACCCGGACCACGTAGAGGATATGACTATCGGCGCGACCCCCGCCCAAGTCGGCGATATTTGCGACCTGTACGACCTCGACCCGGAGACGTTCTGGCGCGCTCGCGACCGCACGCTGTCCCGTGCCCAGCAGGAAGAGGCCCGCGCGGGGCGGAAAACGCCCTACGGGGACATCGACACGCTGGCCGACCTCGACACCGCAAAGGGGATCGTCAGCTCCAACCAGCAGGAGACGGTCGATTTCCTTCTGGACCACTTCGACATCTCGGACCACTTCGGCACCGCCTACGGCCGCGAACCGACCGTCGAGAGCCTCGACCTCCGGAAGCCCGACCCCCACTATCTCGAACGCGCGCTCGCCGACCTCGACGCCGAGTCCGCGCTGTTCGTCGGTGACAACGAGTCCGACATCAAAGCCGCCGAGAACGCCGGCATCGACTCGGCGTTCATCCGTCGGCCCCACCGCCGAGACTGGGACTTCAACGTGTATCCGACCTGGGACATCGACTCCCTAGACGACCTTCACAGGGTTTGTAGCGCCTGATACCGGTCCGGGGAGCGCCCGGTTCCCAGACTAGACGAGGCCGCATCGACGCCGCGTGAGCGCCACGGCTACCGCTTCGGACAGAAAGCCGGACCAGACCACCGATCCGGATCCGTCCGGTGGAACCGACGAACCCAAACGCCCCGAGCGGCTATCTCTTGGCAATGGACATCCGGTTTCTCGGCGGCGCTCGCGAGGTCGGCCGGAGCGCCATCCTCGTCAACGACCGTCTTCTCCTCGATTACGGGATGAAGACGGGGACCCCGCCGCAGTTCCCGGTTGACTCGGTCGACCCCGAGGCCGTCGTCGTCAGCCACGGCCACCTCGACCACGTCGGGGCGATCCCCTCGTTGCTCTCCGGGGACCGACGGCCGCCGATCCACTGGACGCCACCGACGCGGGAACTGGCGCTTACGCTCGCCCGCGACACGCTCAAGCTACACGGTGGGTCGTACAGATGCCCCTTCACCGAAACCGAAGTCAAACGCGTCACGCAGGTCTCGGAAACGCACGGCTACGCGGACACGTTCGAGGCCGCCGACCACGAGATAACGTTCTACAACGCTGGCCACATCCCCGGCAGCGCGCACGTACTCGTCGATGACGGCGACACGCGACTGCTGTACACCGGGGATTTCCACGCCGGTGGCCCGGAAAGCGACGGCGACACTCCCGGCCGAACTGACCGCCGGGGCGAACCGATCCGCGGACAGCGACTTGTCTCCGAATCGACTGCGCGGCCGGATGCCGACGTGGTCGTCTGTGAGAGCACGTACTCGGACGTTACCCACGAAGCGCGCGACCGCATCGAATCGGCGTTCGCCGAGAGCGTCCGGACGACGCTGTGGGAAGGCGGCACCGTCGTCGTCCCGGCCTTCGCCATCGGGCGCACGCAGGAGATGCTCATGGTCTGCGACGCGCACGATATCGACTGCTACGTCGACGGGATGGGCAAGGGAGTCACGCAGATGCTGGCGCAGTATCCGGAGTTCGTCCGCGACGGTGAGACTCTGCAACGCGCCCAGTCCAACGCCCGGTTCGTCACGGGCCGGGACGGTCAGCGCAAGCGGATCGCCGACAAAAACACGGTCGTCGTCACGACGAGCGGGATGCTCTCAGGGGGGCCTGCCATGACGTATATCCCGGAGATACGGAACCTGCCGGTGAACAAGATAGCGCTCACCGGCTACCAGGTCGAGGGGACGCCCGGACGGAACCTGCTCGACTCCGGCCGCGCCGAGATAGACGGCCGCGTGATGCCGGTCAGCGCGCAGGTCGAGTCGTACGACTTCTCGGCACACGCCGACCGTACCGGGCTGCTGGATTTCCTCGACTCATACCGGGACGCTCGGATCCTCGTAAACCACGGCGACAGGTGTGAACCCTTCGCGGACGAACTCGCCGCCGATGGGTTCGATGCGGTTGCGCCTGAACTCGGGGACGTCTGCAGGCAGTAAAGCGCTCGAGTACGGAAACGCTTCGCGCCCCGACGGTCGAACGTCTGGGACCGCGCCGCGGAGAGAATCCGGACGCACCGGCCGGAACCGGGATCGGTAATTGTCCGGCACTCCGTTGTCGATCCGTGAACTACCGTTTCGCCACTGTCGGACTGTTCGGATCCCTCGCTGTTCTGTGGGGGCTCTCGTTTCTCGCGATCGCCGTCGGCCTCGAATCGCTCGAGCCGGTGCTCTTTGCGGCTTTCCGATACGACATCGCCGCCGTCCTCCTGCTCGGCTACGCTCTCGTCGCAGACATCACGTGGCGGCCGACAACCCGTCAGAACGTCAAGGCCGTCGTCGTCGGCGGAGTGTTTCTCATCGCCGCGAACGCGTTTCTGTTCATCGGGCAACAGACCGTCCCCAGCGGGGTGGCGGCTATCATGCAGAGTCTCGTTCCCATCGTAACGTCGCTGTGGGCGCTGGGCCTTCTACCGGAGGAGGAGATCTCGGCGCGGGACGCCGTCGGGATCCTCCTCGGTTTCGCCGGCGTCGGCCTTATCGTCCGCCCGGACCCCGCAAACTTGCTCGGAGCGAACGTCGTCGGTCGCTTCATGATCCTGCTGCAGGTCGCAGGCGTCGCTCTGGGGGGCGTTCTGATACAGCGCTTACGGCCGACGCTCGACAAGATAACGCTCGCGGGGTGGTCGATGCTCATCGGCGGGGTCATCCTTCACGCCGTCAGTTCCGGCATCGGCGAGTCGTTCACCCTCCCGACTACGGTGCCGGCGGGGGTCGCTGTCGTGTATCTGGGGATCTTCGCCACCGCTATCGCCTTCTTCATCTACTTCACGCTTCTGGAAGTACGGGGTGCACTCGAAACGTCGCTGGTCACCTATCTGGTGCCGGTCGTTGCGACTGTCGTCGGCGTCGTGGTTCTCGGGGAGTCGATCACGCCCGTGACTGTCGTCGGGTTTATCGTCGTTTTCGCCGGGTTCATCATGCTCAAACGCCGTGCGATCGCCGGCCTGATAAGCGAGACGAGAGGGCCATGAAGGGAACCCGGGACTGAAAAACCCGTTCGGTCACCCAGTGTCACCACTGGGCGTCCGTCAGCGCCGAAAAAATCCGGTCGGTCGTAACGGCCGTTACGCGACGACTGCCTCGTCGGCCGACGTTTCGTTGTCGTCGAGAACGCCGCCGTCAGTCTCGTTGTCGTCCGATTCGTTGTCGCCCAGCATGCCGTCGTCCGACTCGTTGTCGGATTCGTTGTCGCCGAGGATACCGTCGTCAGTCTCGTTGTCAGTCTCGTTATCTCCCAGCACACCGTCGTCAGTCGTCGTGTCGTTCCCGGTCTGGAGCGACCACGAGTCCGACGACGCGTTCTCGACCGTCACGTTCTCGGCCGAGAGCGTGTCGATAACTATCTCGTCTTCGGTTTCGTTGTCGACGAGACCGGTGTCCGTCTCGTTGGTGTCGTTGTCGTCGAGGACGCCGTCGGTCTCGTTGGTGTCGTTATCGTCGAGGATGCCGTCGGTCTCGTTGGTGTCGTTGTCCTCCTGTGCGTTGAACGCGCTCGTCACGTTCGTGTCGTTGTCGCCGAGGATCCCGTCGTCCGACTCGTTGTCGGATTCGTTATCGTCGAGAATGCCGTCGGTTTCGTTGGTGTCGTTGTCGCCGAGAACACCGTCGGTCTCGTTGTCGGATTCGTTGTCGCCCATGACGCCGCCGGTCTCCTCGCCTTCCTGCACGTCGATCTCATCGACCGTCATGTTCTGGATCGTCATCTCGGTGACGTTGACCGTCCGGATCGTCACGTTACCGAGTTCCTCGCCTTCGTCCTGAAGGACCGTCTGGTTCGAATCGTTCAGTTCGAACGTGGTGTCGTTCTCCGCAGTCACGTTGTCGTCGGTTTCGTTGTCACCGAGGATGCCGTCGTCTGTCTCGTTGTCCGATTCGTTGTCACCGAGGATGCCGTCGTCCGACTCGTTGTCGCCGAGGGCACCGTCAGAGACGGTGAGTTCCTCGATAGTGAGCGTCTCGACGGTCATCTGTTCGATAGTGAGGTTCTCGACTGTCACCTGTTCCGACTCGGTGTCGGTCACGTCGGACCCGCTATCGTTGAGCGGCGTGTCCGTCTCGTTGTCCTCGGTTTCGTTGTCGTCGAGGATGCCGTCGGTCTCGTTGGTGTCGTTGTCCTCCTGTGCGTTGAACGCGTTCGTCACGTTCGTGTCGTTGTCGCCGAGGATCCCGTCGTCCGACTCGTTGTCGGATTCGTTATCGTCGAGAACACCGTCGGTTTCGTTGGTGTCGTTGTCGCCGAGAACACCGTCGGTCTCGTTGGTGTCGTTGTCGGTCAGACCGGCGGTCTCGTTGTCTTCAGTCTCGTTGAGAACGCCGATGTCCTCGATCTCCGTGTCGTCACCGACGCTCACGTTGAGGTCCTCGAGGGTCACGGACTCCAGCGTCAGGTTGTCGAAACTGACGTTGGAGAGAACCGTCGTCTCGTTCGGGTCCACGGAGTCGTTCAGTTCGTCCGCACCCGTCTGGTTCTCTATCGTGAAGTTCTCCACCGTGAGAGATTCTATCGTCGCGTTCTCGACCGTGACGTTCTGGAGTTCGAGTTCGTCGACCGTCACGTTCTGCATCGTCGTGGCGTTACCGACTGTGCCGTCGTCTCCGTCGTCGCCGTCTTCCTGTACACCTGTGTCTGCCATCGCCGGCGCAGCGAGCGCCGGACCTGTCAATACAACTACTACTGCCATCAAGATCGCGGTTGCTGTTTTGCGATTCATACGCCTTTTTCCACGCCGCTGACTCCCATAAACAGGGGAAACCGTTTGCACCTGGAAACCGAGGTTTACGGATGTCTCATCCGTATTTCCGGTCCGATTTCGCACCTGTTCAGCCGGCGAGACGTACCCGGCATGAATCGGGCGAGTGATACGACAAGCGGGAGTCCGGTCTAACCTCTGCTTAGCCCCCACGGGGGCCGGGTAGACAACGGTACGAAACCGAGGTAACGAGGACCCCTGGGTTCGCCCGACAGGAGTTGTACGGTGCATAACGTCCGGGACTGTGTTGTTTGAGTATTCCCTCCCGAGGAATAAAATAGGAGAATGTCGTATCGGACCGGTCCAAACGAGAGAACGCGTCGGGGTTACTCCTCGTCGGCTCGCTCGACTTTCGACGCGTGTTTCTCCAGGTCGGCCGCGAGCTCGCGGGCTTCCTGGGGCGAGAGCGACACTTCCTCCATGTGCGCCGGGAGGTGTTCCTCCTGCATGTTGTCGAGTTCGAGTTGCAACTGGACGCGGTCGGGGTTTTTCCGCGGCGACGTGGCGTTTAACACCGCGAACGTCTCCTCTTCGAAATCGTGTCCCGTGACGGTCGCGTCGATCAGGTCGAAGGTCGTGTACGCGTTGACCTTCATCAAGCGGTCGGCCATACGGGTTGGCAGGAAAGGGAGCTACTTATACTGACGGACGCGGCCGGCGTCGTCAGTCGTCCGCGGGCGTGGGACTCTCGTCGGCCGCGTTCGGCGCGGGGCTTGCGTCCATGTCGTCGTCCTCGGCGTAGGGGTACCACGTCTTCTTCGTGTTGTGCATGTACGGGTCCTCGTAGTCCGTCTCCTCGGGTTCGACGAGTTCGGCGAGTTCCTCCTCGTCGCGGTCGACGACGAACTCGCGGAACGTCTCACCGTCGTCGCGCAGTTCGTCGTAGTTCTGAACGAGGTTCTGGATGGCTCCGGGCACCTCGTCGGCGGGGACGCGCTCGGTGACCCAGTCCGCGAAGTTCGGGTTCTCGCCGAGGCCGCCGCCGAGACCGATGTCGAGCGCCTCGACCGGTTCGCCGTCCTTGCGCGTCTTCATGCCGCGCAGGCTGATGTCGGCGATCTGCGGCTGGGCGCACGAGGCGGTACAGCCCGAGAGGTGAATGTGGAAGTCCTGGACGTCATCGGGCAGGTCGACGTTCTCCTTCAGCCAGCGCGAGAACCGCACCTGACGGTTCTTCGTCTCGACGATAGAGAGCGAGCAGAACTCGGTACCGGTACAGGCGATGGACCCGCGCTGGAAGGGGTGCGGGTCGGGGCTGTACTCCTCCAGCAGCGGTTCGTCCAGAAGGGCGTCGAGGTTCTCCTCGGGGACGTCCGTGAGGATGATGTTCTGGCGCTGGGTGAGTCGGGCCTCGCCGCTACCGTACTCGTCGGCGAGGTCCGCGAGTTCGATGACCTCGTCCGCGCCGATGCGACCGACGAGCACGTTCAGGCCGACGTAGTAGTTGCCGTCTTTCTGCTCGTGGACGCCGACGTGGTCGGCGTGGCCGTGGTCGACGCCGGCGTTGTAGGAGTACTGGTCGCGCTTGTCCTCGCCCGCGGTGTACATCTCAAAGTCGACGTACTCCTCCTGGAGCGTCTCGCGGACCTTCTCGGGCCCCCACTCGTCGACGAGGAACTTGATCCGGGCGTTGTAGCGGTTCTCGCGGTCGCCGTGGTCGCGGAACAGCGCCGACAGGCCGCCGGCGACGTCCGCGGCCTGCTCGGGCGTCACGAACACGTCGACGTTCTTGGCGAATCGAGGTTCATTCCGGGCCAGACCGCCGCCGACGCGGACGTTGAACCCCTCGACGGTCTCGCCGTCTATCTCCTTCTCGGCGGGTTCTAAGGCGAGGTCGTTGATGTCGCCCTGCCCGCAGCCCTCGTGACAGCCGGTCACCGAAACCTTCCACTTGCGGGGGAGATTCACGTGATCCTCGTTCCCTTTGAACGTATCGTGGAGTTCGTGGATGGTGTCTAGGGCGTCGACGTGCTCGTTCTTGTCCTTGCCTGCGACGGGGCAGCCGACGATGTTCCGCCAGGAGTCACCGCAGGCCTGCAGCGTAGAGAGCCCGTTCGCTTCCAGTTCGTCCCAGATCGCCGGGACGTCCTCGATCTCGATCCAGTGGAGCTGGACCGCCTGTCGCGTGGTCACGTCGGCCCAGCCGTTACCGAACTCGGGGTTCTCCGCGGGACCGGTCGAGTACTCCTTCGCTATCTCGCCGATAGTGCGGAGCTGACCCGGCTCCAGCACGCCGTTGGCGGGACCGATCCGCATCATGAAGTAGCTCTCCTGCCCGGCGCGCTGGTGGTACAGACCGTACCACTTGAACCGCTCGAACCAGGCGTCGTGTTCGTCCTCGGGTATGGCCTCCCACCCCTCTTCGGCGAAGCGCTCCATGTGGGCACGGATGTCCGTCCCGTAGATCTCGTCTTTCCATTCCTCGACGTCGGTAGGCATGTGCGTTCGATACGAGCGTATCTCGTAAACCCCCCTTCCTCGCGTCAGTTCTCCCCTACTCTCCCGCTTACCGGAGAGGCTTGCCTGACGTGCCATCACGTGTCACGGACGAGCGTCGTCCGCTCGAACGGTGACGAACACAGTTTACGACTGTGGCTCGTTCACCGCTTGAAGCGCTCCTGCCTCGAACGCGTGGAACTCGCCGTCGATGACGCGACCGACGGGTAGCGCGTCTATGGTGTCTTGTGACCCACAGTCGATGCACTGGCCGACAGCGCCAACGGCGATAGTGTCGCGGTGAACTGAGACATCGAAAAAGGACTCGCAGAGGACGTGCGCAACGTCGCAGTCACAGAAGTCGTAGCTCGCGAGCGGCCAGATGTCGCTGTTACTGACCGCGCGAGCGTTGTTGACGCTTATCCACGCTCCGTCGTCGAGCGTGCGAACGGGAACCGTCATTGACCCCCCTACTCGCTCACCACTCCTTAGCGCGTCGACTGCTACAAGCCTTACCGCGGAATGACGGCGTCTGGTCGGCAAAACCGGGAGACGGAACCGGATTGTATCGCGACATCGGTGACCGGAGTACCGGCCAGTGTTTCTGGTATGCGGGAGCCCGGGAAGCGTTTGTGAGTTAAAGCGGCCTTAAGGGGACACCGCTGTAACGAACTGTTGATGACTGACGACGCTCGCCGGTGCGACGAACCGCGCCAACACACGTCCGCTGACGTCGCGCCCGAGCTATACGAAGCCGATCCGGAGCCAGAACAATGACCACGACTCAAGAACCCGACGAAGAGGAAGAAGAGCAGGTCGACGACCACCTGGCGGACGTCGAAGAGGGTGCCGGCTGTACGGAGATATGGGAGCACCTCTCGGAGCGGCGCAACGACGATTGATGGTGAGAGAGGGTCGGGTCGGGACGTCTCCGAAACCGACGCGGAGCGGATCTTCGATTCCTCACGGCCCTCGCTTCGAGACGGCGAGTACGACCAAAACGGGGCTTTTTGATAGTCCCTTCCCTAGGGGGTGCTGATGACTGCAGACCGGTCGGACGACTCCGACGCGACCAACATCGACGATAAGTTGCCGACCGACAGGGAGTCGCCCGTCGGCCAACCGGTCGTTCGCGGCGACGCCGACGTTACCGGCCAACGCGCACGCGAGGCCGTCCAGTTCGACCCCGACGACCCCGAGAGCCTCGCGGACGCCGCCGAGACGGTCCGCAAGTTCGCCGACAACACCGTCGGCGGCGAAGACCACGTGTACATGCTCCGCGGAGCGGCCGCCTGCGCCGCCCTCGTCCGCGGCGAGGGGTCGTACAAGGCCGCCGCGGAGCGGGCGGGCGGCGAGGCGACGGTCGCGTTCATCCGGAAGTGGGCGCGGGTCCACGACCTGCCGCAGTCGATCCGCCGCCACGTCGCCATGGGTCACGTCGCGCCAACCGCGGCCAAACACATCGCCCGAGTCGCCGGTAACGCCCGTTTTCTCCTCGCGTTCGCGGTGCTCGACGCCGACCTGACGGTCCGCGAAGTCCGCACCATCGCCAGCGACGTAAACGGCGGCACACCCATCGAGGCGGCCCTCGACGACCACGGCGTGACGGTCGGGGAGATCACGGTGACGCTCCCGGCCGACGCCTATCAGCAACTCCGCCGCGAGGCCGCCCTCCAGAACACCGACCCGGACGAACTCGTGTCCGACGCGCTCGACGAGTATTTCTGATCGCTCTCGTCCGACGCCGTTGGTCGGACCCGTCGAACGACTGCCGACCGTACAACGCTCCTACTGACGGAGGAACCGTTCCGCCGCGTCCGCGAGAACGGCGCTCGCCGTCTCCACCTCGCCCGCGTCGACGGACTCGTCGGGGAAATGCGCCTGTTCGATGCTCCCCGGACCGAACAGGACGGTCGGGATCCCGGCCGCTTGATAATGTCGGCTGTCCGCGCCGTACGTTGCGCCGCGCGGCGTCGCGTCTAACCCCGTTTCGGTCACGGCTTCGCCGAGGGCCTCGACGACCGCGGCGTCGAGAGAAACCGACGCCGCCTCGAACTGGATGGAGAAGCGCTCGAACGTCGGCGGGTGGTCGCGGAGCCACTCGCTTTCCTCGACGACCGCGTCGAGTCGCTCCTGGAACTCCGACTCCACCTCGGCGACGGTTTCGCCGGGCGCGACGCCGATACGGAGTTCGGCGACGAGGTCGTCCGGCACCGTCGACGCCCAGTTACCCGCCCGAACGGTGCCGAAACAGATCGGCCACTTCGTCGGGAACTCCTCGTAGAGCGGATGGTCGACCCGTTTTTCGCGCTCCGCCTCGAGTTCCTCGAAGGCCCGCCGGATCCGGTCGAAATGCGGTAGCACCGACTCCCCTCGCCAACTCGTCGCCGCGTGAGCGGACCGCCCGCGGAGGCGCAGGCGCTTCATCACGCTCCCTTCCACCGCGGTAACGACGCCGAGTTCGGTGGGTTCGGCGACGATAGCCGCGTCGCGCTCGAAGGGGTACGGGTTCGACAGTGCCGCCGCGGCCGCCCCGATCCCGCCTTCCTCTTCCCCGGCGACGCTCTCGACGACGACTCGCCCGTCGACAGCCTCCGTCTCGGCGATCTGTCGCGCGGCGAAGACGCAGGCCGCAAGTCCCCCTTTCATGTCCGCGGCACCGCGGGCGGTCACGCGGTCGTCGTCCCAGACAGGATCGAACGGGTCGCTCGTCCACGCGGACCGCGTCGCCGGTACGACGTCGACGTGGCCGTTCAGCACCAGCGTCGGTCCGGCGTCGGGGTCACCTAACTCGACGACGCCCGCGACGGACGGCCGATCGGCCGTCGATATCTCGCTCGGGTCGTCCGGAAACGAGGGGTGTTCGGCGAGTGCCGCGGCGTCGGCAGTCCACTCGTACGTGTCGAACCCGAACTCCTCGAAGCGCTCGCGGAGCCAGTTCTGCGCGGGACCCTCCCCGCCGTCGGTGGTGTCGAACCGCAGTAGTTCGTCCAGAAACGCTCGCAGATCCCCCTCGCGAGCGTTGGGAAGTTCGTTCATAAGCATTGAGGATAACGGTAGAAGCTAAAAGTTGCCGATAGTCGTATTCGCCCGGCCCGAACAACAACTCTTTAACCGTTCTACTGCGAATTGATGACTGCGCGGGCCGGTAGCTCAGTCAGGCAGAGCGTCTGGCTTTTAACCAGATGGTCGGGGGTTCAATTCCCTCCCGGCCCGTTTCTCACGAGAACGACAGTGAGCGGTGAGAAACGTCTCCGGAGGAATTGAATTAGAACGGACGCGCAGCAAAGCGGGCGCGTCCAGGCGTGGTTCAATCCTCCCGGCCCGTTTCTGCGACGGTCACGAGATACACAGCGTGTCGTGAGCAAATCAGAACGCAAAGTGTTCTGATGAGAACGCCCGTGGCGAACGGTGAGAACAATCCCGTTCGGGAGAGTACGGTCTCGGAGTCGAGTCGGTGAAACAGCGAAAAGCGGCGTGTACGACGGAAATATCGACGGCTCGGCGCGACCTACTCCTTCCGGGGCAGGTACGCGAGTCCGGTGAGAAGCACCGTTGCGATACTACTTATGATGACGATGCCCCAGACGCCGTTTATCCGTTCGTGGAAGTGTTGTTGCTCCTCTACCTGCTCGTGATACCCCTCGACGTCGGTCGTCAGGACGAACGACTCGCCGGACCTGAAGTGCGGGATGTACTCGGTCCCCTCCGTATCCGTGGAGTTGAGGATGAACGCCTCGCCGTCGCTGATCGTGAGCGATTCAGTGCGCTCGCCCTGCCACTCCAGAAGCACGGTCTCTTGAGTGATGTTGGCGACGGTCGTCGCGTTCCCCTGGAACTCGATTTCGTCGCCTTCGCTGATCGTCGTGTTCGAGAACGCCTCGTCCTGGAGGTACGGCGTTAGCGTACGGGTTCCGTCTTCGCTCTCACGGACGACGTACCACTGGTCGTCGTAGGTCAGGTTTGCGTTGGAACCGTTCCCCGGTACGGTGCGAAGCGTCGCCTCGTCGGGGTCGGTGGCGTTGGGGATGAACAGGTGGCGGTCCTCGCTCTCGATGGACACCGTGCTGTTTTGCTCCCACGTCTCCGCGAAGACGGCGGAGTTGTTGGTCCGGGAGAGGGTGGCTTCGAGCGTCACTCCACCGCCGCCGCCGTGACCGCCGCTACTCTCGGATTCCTCGATAGCCGTCACCGTGTACGTCCGTTCGCCGGCGTCGATTTCGGAACCGTTCTCCAGTTGGTACTCGGGGTCGTCGACCGTTATCGACGGCCCGTCCGCCGTCGCGATGAACGCGTACGACCCGGCAGCGAGTACGACGAAGAACGCGATATACACCGCCGCTGCTCGTCGTTGCATATTCCGACTGACGCACGCTCTCCGTAAAACGATTACTTTTCACGGGAAGGAACAGCGGCACGCAGATCGAAAGCCGCGATGAACGCCGACGAACCTCTGCTTACTCCGTTCGTCGTCCGCGGCGCTGAACAGGTCACCGACCGAAGACGACACCGCGCCGTCCTGCGGTAATTCGGGATGACTCGCGAGAACAACCGCTCGTTGATATGAACCGCCCGTAAACGATAGCCCGCGTTTATTGGCGGAAGCGGCGACGCTGACCGTATCATGAGAGCGAGCCACGCGTCGTCTGCACGCACGCGCGAGTCGGGTTTCGCGGACCGGTTTGGACGAACAGCCAGGCTGCGCCGAGCGACCCGTCGAAAAGCTCGGGGTCGCTGGGTCGGGGGCCGAACGATCCCGAACCGGTGTGACCGTGACCGGGGTTCACGGGGGATTGGCCGATGAACGTGAAGCGCGGACTCGTCGTCGCCGTCGCGGTTATCCTCGTCGTCAGCGCCATCGCCGTCCCGGGCCTCGCCGCGGCGGGGACCGGCGACGCGGCGGAGACGAACGACGTTACATCGACCGCAACCGCGGCGACCGAAACCGACCAGAGTGAGGTACTCGACACGGGCAGGGCGCATGGAGCCACGTCGGAAGCGGCGGCCCAGGAGCAAGCCGAGTACGCTGAGGCGGCAGCCTCGGGTGCCGAAGCGGGGGCGGAGATGGCGCGCGAGGAAGGAGCCAACGTCAGTGACGCACAGGTCGAGGCCGCACAGCAGGGAGCGAGAAACGCGGTGGAACAGACTCTCGAACGCGGCCCTGATACCGACCTGACGGTCGAGCAGGTCAGGCGGGCGGCCCGCGGCGCTGCCCACGGGACCCTGCTACAGAGCGAGGACGCGACCGCCGGCGAGGTCCGGTGGGTCGTCGAGGGAAGCACCCACGGCGCGCTCGTCGCACCGCGCAGCACCGAGGCCGGGATACAGGCCGCAGCGTACGGCGCAGGTCATGGGGCGGTCGCTCGGAACGCGCGGGCGAGCGGTCGTCAGATGCGAAAGGTCTCGCTCGGCGCTGCCGCGGGCGCGGTCAGAGGTCAAGCCCAGTACGGAGTGACCTCTCCCGAACGAGTCAAGCAGGCCGCACAGGGCGCAGCGTACGGCGCGCTCGAACGACCCAATGCGGCGGACGTCGAGAAGCTCAAGGGGGCCGCCCGGGGCGCGGCCTTCGGCGTCCTCAAGCACCATGGACAGGCAAACGTCAAGCAGATCCAGTTCTCGGCGGTCGGAGCCGCGTCCGGATCGCTCACTGGCAGTCAGCACGCGACCGTCGCGCAAGTCGAGGCAGCGAGCCACGGCGGCGCGGCCTGCGGTGCCAGCGTGAGGCAGGTCCAGCGCGTGAGCGTCGAGCAGGTTCAGGTCGCCACCGGCGCGGCGTCCTCCGGCGCGATTTCACAGAGCCAGAAGGCCAGCGTGGTGCAGATCCAGTCGGCCGCTGAGGGGGCCTGTTCGGGTGCGCTTCAGGAAGTGTCCCAGGTCCAGGTCGTCGACATCACGCAGATCCAGATCATCGTTCGGGAGAGCGCGTCGACTGCAACCGCGACTGCGGCCCAGCGAGACCTGCGGTCGTCGACCACCATCTACATCGACGCCCGTAGTCAGGGCCGCGACCGCGTCGTCCCCCAGAACGACGACGACCGGGACGGGTTGACGAACGAGCAGGAACGACGGGTCGGGACCGACCCGACGGAGGCTGACACCGACGGCGACGGACTGAACGACGGTGCGGAGGTTCTCACCTACAACACCGATCCGACCGAAACCGATACCGACAACGACGGAATCGACGACGGACGCGAGGTCACCATCGGCACGGATCCGACTGACGCGGACACGGACGGTGACGGCGTGCCGGACGGCGAGGAGGTCGACCAAGGGAGCGACCCGCTCGACCCCAACGACCCGGAGATACGTGACAGCGACGGCGACGGCCTCACCGACGAGCGCGAGGAGGAACTCGGGACGGACCCGAGCGACCCCGACAGCGACGGCGACGGCCTCAGTGACGGGACAGAGGTAGACGTGTACGGAACGGATCCGCTCAACGTCGACACGGACAACGACGGACTCACCGACGGCCGGGAGGCAGACCGGGACACCGATCCGGCAGACCCCGATACGGACCGTGACGGCGTCACCGACGGCGAAGAGGTCCGACAGGGAACTGACCCGACGGACCCGAGCGACTTCCCCGGTGCAGACAGCGACGGCGACGGCCTGAGCGACACGTACGAGGAGGAGGAACTCGAGACGGACCCGAACGACGCCGACACGGACGACGACGGGCTATCGGACAGCCGCGAACTCCGTCTGAACACCGACCCGACGGAGGCGGACACGGACGGTGACGGCGTGCCGGACGGCGAGGAAGTCGAACAGGGCTCCGACCCGCTGGATCCCAACGACCCCGAACCGCGCGACAGCGACAACGACGGTCTCATCGACGAACGCGAGGAGGAACTCGGAACGGACCCGGCCGACCCCGACACCGACGGCGACGGCATCACGGACGGCGCGGAGGTCCGGCAAGGGACTGACCCGCTCGACCCGAACGACCCGCCGGAAATCGAGAGCCTCGGCGTCGCGACCGACTGCGAGGAAGTGACCGTCTCGAACCCCAACGTCTTCCCGGTGAACGTGACGGTCGAGAACGACACCGGCGAGTCGACCGTGACGGTGCCGGCCCGCGGCCAGCTGTCGCTCGACGTCGCGCCGGGCGACCAGACGCTCACCGCCGAGAGTAACGGAACGGCTGTGCCGCTCGGCGGCGAAGAGACCCGCGAGATCTCCGTCGATGCGTGCCCGCCCGATATCGAGGGCACCGTCGAGAACAGCACGGTCACGCTTAGCAACCCCGGCGAGATCGGTGTCACCGTGACCGTCGAGAACGAGACCGGCGACGAGCGCACCGTCGACGTCGCCGCGGGCGCGAGCGAGGAGGTCGCTGACCTCTCGCCGGGGGAGTACACCGTCACGGCCCAGACCGACGACGGCGACTCGGCTCGTGTCAACGGCAACGAGGCGTGGTCGTTCATCGTCGATGACCCCGATACCATCGAATCGTTGCGGGCCGACCTGGGCGGCGACGTCCTCTTGCTGACGAACAGCAACGACGAGACCGTCGACGCCACGGTGACGAGTAACGAGACCGAACAGACAGTGACTATCGCCGGCGGAGAGACGGAGCAGGTCGAGGATCTCACGGCTGGCGACTACACCGTCACCGCCGAAACTGAGGGCGGCGAGAACGTCTCGGTGAACGGCCTCGACCTGTTCGGGTTCACGGTTCCCGAAGACGACGGGGACGTGCCGGACGGGAATGAGACGCCGGACGGGAACGAGACGCCGGACAACGTCACCGCGTCGGTAACCGTCTCGGACCAGACCGGCAACGGCACGAACCTCACCGTCGACAACGCCAGTGCGAACGTCGGGTTCTATCTGAACGCGAGCGCGAACGGTTCGACGCTCAACGAGACGGACGACTTCGTCGCGGACGAGTCGTTCGAGGGGAACCTCACGCTTGCTCCCCCGCTGGAGGAGAACAGCACTGTCCAGGTCGCTGTCTACGATGCGGAGACTGACGAGGAACTCGCGGATGCAAACGTCACCTACAACGTCACGCCCACCGAGGAGCCTGCGGCACCGACCGCCACGCTCGAGGTCGCGAACCAGAGCGGTAACGGGGCGAACCTCACCGTCGACAGCGCCTCCGCAAGCACGGAATTCTACGTCGACGTCCACCGAAACGAGACTGTCCTCAACGAGACGAACGACTTCGCCGCGGACGACTCGTTCGAGGGGGATCTCACGCTCGCTCCGGCGCTGGAGGGCAACGCTACGCTTCGCGTGGCTGTCCATGACGCCGAAACTGACGAAGAACTAAACGCGACGAACGTTACCTACAACGTCACGCCCGACGAGGAACTCGTCGATATCACGTCGAACCTCTCCGTGGCGGACCAGGCCGGCAACGGCACGAACCTCTCGGTCGACAACGCAACGGCGAGCACCGGCTTCTACCTGAACGCGAGCGTGGACGGTGACACGCTGACCACGAGAGACACGCTGAACGAAACCGACGCGTTCGATGGGGGCGAAACCTTCGAGGGGAACCTCTCACTCGACCCGCCGCTCGAATCGAACGACACCGTCCGCGTCGCTCTCGTTGATGCGGAGACCGACGAAGAGCTGAACACGACGAACGTCAGCTATACCGTGGTCGAGGAGCCCGTCGGTGCGACGGCGAGCCTGAACGTCACCGACCAGACGGGTGACGGCACGAACCTCTCCGTCGACAACGCCTCCGCGTCCGTCGGTTTCACCGTCTCTGCGAGCGTGAACGGGATCGCACGAAACGGAACCGATGCGTTCAGTGCGGACGAGACGTTCGAGGGGAACCTCACGCTCGCCCCGCCGCTGGAGGAGAACGCGACCGTCAACGTGACAGTCACGGACGCGGCGACCGGCGAGGTGTTGAACGCGACGAACGTCAGCTACACCGTGATCGAGGAGACGACTGAGGTTTCGGCGACCGTCGAAGCCGCGGACCAGACCCGCGACGGCACGAACCTCACCGTCGACAACGCCACCGCGGAGACGGCGTTCTACGTCAACGCCAGCGTCGACGGAACGTCGTACAACGAGACGGGAGCCTTCGACGCCGGCGAGTCGTTCGAGGGTAATCTCACGATGGAGCCACCGGTCGGCGAAACCAGCACAGTCCGCGTGGCGGTACACGACGCCGAAACCGACGAGGAACTGAACGCCACGAACGTCAGCTACACTCCCGCCGTAACCGGTGACACCGTCGACGCGATCGGCGAGTACGAGGACGTCGAGGCCGCACGCCGGGACGGGTACGTCGACACCCACCGGTTCGATAGCAACGAGTCCGGGGCCGTCGGCATTCGGTTCGTGAACGAGAACGCCGTCGACGGAGACCTCGACCCGCGTGAGCCCGAGGCGCTGCTGTACACGATTAACGACACCGGAGAGTACGAACTCCTCGGGGCCGAGTGGGTGGTTCCCGAACTGGACGCTGACGACCGTCCGGTGCTGTTCGACGAACCGTTCGACGGGCCCTTGCAGCCCCACACCGACGAGTTCAACGAACATTACGGCCTGTACGCGTGGCTGTTCGAGGACAACCTCGACGGACAGTTCGAACAGCGAAACGCCGCGGTCGACGATCCCGACCTCGTGAGCGTCAGCGACCAGACTGGCGACGGCGACACCGTCACCGTCGACCGGACAGTGTTCGCCGAGGAGTACGTCGTCGAAGTTCGTACCGAGGCCGGGACGGTACTCGGCCAGTCCGGGGTGCTCACCGGCGAAGAAACGGGCACTACCGTCGCTCTCGACACGGCTCTGGACGCCGATGCGACGCTCAACGTCTCGATCCATCACGCTGATTCCGGAGCCGAGATCGGGGAACCGGTCGTCCGCGAGACGATCAACTACACCGTCGACACGGGTGGACTGGTCGACGATGAACCGGATAACGAAACCGAGACAGAGGGCGTGACGGTCGGAGACGACGCTGTCGACGAGAACGGGACAATGGACGGTGGAAACGAAACCGACACGACAGTCGGCCAAAACGAAACGACCACCACGAACCCGACCGTCACGACCCGATACCGCGGCTAAACCCTGTCGCGGTGTTCTCTCACGAGTCGCGTTGCCCTGGGACGTGAGAAGCCTTCTCTCCGCTTCGGCAGAATCTGGTACTCCGTATGTTGACTCCCCCAGAGATGGAGATAACGACCAGAAACAGTAACACCCGTGACCTGTCAATGGTAAGTATGGTCGACTCGTACGAGGACGGATACAAGGAAGGCGCTATCTTCTTGTTCTACGACGGGGAATCGATTCTGATCGAGCATCGCCCGACGGACGGCGGGACGGAGACGTTCATTCCAAACGGGACGATAGAGGAGGCGGACAAATCCTCGGGGTCCAACGACAACTACGTCCTAACTGCGCTCCAGCGCGAGATAGACGAAGAGTTTTCGGGCCAAGTCGAGGTGGAGTCTCTGGACAAACTCTGCGAGCACAAAGTAGAGGAGCCCGCGATCTGGTTTCACTCGTACGTCGTAACCGAGTGGAGCGGTGAAGTGCCCGATTACACGGTCGAAGATGGCGAGAGATACGCGGATCTGGAGTGGGTTCCATTGGACGAGTACGACGAACACCTGCAGTTTCGCAGTGCAGTTGAAACCTGCGAGGAGTTACGGGCACAGGTCTCGGAAGGCACAGTTTGAGGAACGGGGAGATCAGTGTACGGGAACGGAAAGTCAAGCCCGGGTCCCGATTTGAACCCCGACTACTCCGCTTCGGTCGGCCCCGTCTTTAGATCCTGGTTGCAGACACGACTCTCGTGTCTGTCGAGCCGAGAAAAGCCAAGGGCCGGATTTGAACCGGCGGTGGGCGGCTCTGCAGGCCGCTGCGTTCGGCCGGACTCTGCCACCTTGGCGCATTTTTCACTAGTTTCGGCCGTCGTTTAAGCCTAGCGTTTCGCGTTGTTCCGCTGCGACGGTCCGTGGGACACTATGACAATAATATTCCTTGAGCATAGAGCCTTTAGGGCTCACAGCAGTTCAAACCGGTAGACGAGCCGTTTAGGAGACGAAATTATGCGTGACACTATCGCCCAGACGAGCGACCGCGGATCCATGGAACGTCCCGACCTCGAACAGTACGTGAGCTATTCCGACGGCGACGATACCGTTATCTGCGACCGCGAGAACCCAAGTGCCTGGATCAAATCCGACGTCTTGGACGTCGTCGAACCCTAATTCTTCGTCACTGGGTCGCTGAGAGCAGTTCACCGCGAGCCGGTAGCAGCGCCGAAAGTAGTTTATCGTGTGAACTGGTACCAACGAACATGAAACTCTCCGACCCCGTATCGATCGAGCACGACGACCGGCAACAGATATTCGAAGAGATAGAGCGCAATGGAGGGCTACCGAAAGACAAGGTGATCACCGGAACAGTCGAGAAACAGCGCGCCGCGCGCCATCACGTCGCGATCCTCAAGCGCAACGGGTACCTCCGAGAGACGGAGGACGGGCGGCTCGAACCCGCACTGGAGGTAGACGGTGACGAGGAGGAGTTCGACGTAGCGGACGTCACCGTCACTATCCGCCCGGCACGTCAAGCGGACTTGACCGGGATCGTCGGCGCGATCCGGCAGGTCGCCACCGAGAAAACCTACATCGTCGCGGAATCGGTCGCCGACGAACTCGACCACGAGAACGTCCTGTTGCGACACAACACTGTCGAGTCGCGCATGTTCTTCGTCGCGACCGTCGACGAGACAGTGATCGGCTGGGTTCATCTCAATGCGCCGGAACTGGAGAAACTCGACCACACCGCCGAACTGACCGTCGGCGTTCTGGAGGAGTATCGCGGGCAGGGCATTGGGAACGAACTGCTCGACCGCGCAACGGAATGGGCGCGGGCGAACGAGTACGAACGGCTCTACCAGAGCGTTCCGTCGACGAACCAGCGGGCGATCGAGTTCCTCGAAGAGAACGGCTGGCAAGTGGAGGCGGTCCGCGAGGACCACTACAAACTCGACGACACGTACATCGACGAAGTGATGATGGCCACGACGCCGTAGCGCCGATAGCCCCTACTGACAGTCCTCGCAAACGTACGCCGTTTCTCCGATGAACTGGTCGCGCTTCGGCCGGGCGACGTACTCTCCGCACTCGACGCACCAGGTCCAGTAGATAGAGCGTCCCGCTTCCGACATCATCCGGCCGCTCTCGTCCGATAGACTTCGGATCTCGATATAGCGGTCGCTCACCGCCGTCACTTCGCCGCCGATCGGCGCGTGTTGCGCGTTGCTGATCCCGTCGTCTGCGGGCACCGCGATCATCTCACCGGCAGATATGTCCGCACCGTCAGAGACGACGGGCCGACTCGGCGAGACGACACCCTCGAACGCTGGGTTCGTGATCAGTGGCACCCGGACGCGGTCGGGAGTCAACGTCGTCGGTGACGTCTCGTGGTCCGCGGTCCAGTCGATCGCGTTCAGGACGTTGATTCGGTCACCGCCGAGCGTGTTCTCCTCGGCGATGTCCTCGTCGATGACTGTCAGGCAGTTCGTTCGCTTGGTCGTTCCGAAAGCGTCCGGATCCGCCTCGATCTCGAAACACCAGCCCGGTCCGCCGTCGGCAAGTATCTCGTTCCGGTCAAGGTCTTCGGGATCTCGTCCCGCCGCTTCGAGGAGCGTTGACGCGGGTGTGCCGACGGGAACCCGCAAGAATCGGTGACGGGGGACGTTCCCGTCAACGTGAACGTGCTTGTACGCCACCGGTTCGTCGCGGTCGAGCGTCCGGTAGACGTTATCCAGTGTCTCGGTGTTCTGGACGATCCACCCGTGGTCCATCGGGAGGTCATCACCGATGACTGTCCCCGCGACGAGGCGTAGGAGGACGCTCTCCATCCCGTACTCGTACTGGTCGTCCGTGTACGCGAAGACGACCCCGGCCTCAGCGGCCGGGTCGAGCGGCAGATCCTCCGGTTCGTACACCGTCGCGTCGGTCGCGGATTCGAGCGGTCCCATCCACTCGTCCCTGTCTTTCGCCTTCGCCCCCACCACGATCGTCTCGAACGCTCGGTCTAAGAGTGCGTCGAACAGTTCCCCGAACGCGTCCGCGCGCTCGCGACCCAACCGCTTGTCGATGTAGTAGTTCGGTTCGCTTTCTTGGTGGTTTACCAACAGGTAGTCCACCTCGTCGAGATGGCCCCACTTCGCGTGCGCAGGGAATCCGGCACCCCCAGCACCCGCGATGCCCGCGTTCCGGAGCGTCGTCGCGAGTTCAGTCGGTGCTGCCTGGTCGAGCCGCTGTAGGCCGATACTCATGTTCACCCCTCCAGTTCGATACTTCTCACCACCACAGCATAACTTTACCGTGAAGCATCACGAATACGATTAGATTGTTGTACGTTACCAAATGACACTGTCGATGGCGAACTACGGAAAACGACGATCGATCAATCAACCGCATACACGCGGTGTGGCCGTCGCTCGCGGTCGATATGAAAAAAGCCCATCCGGCGGAGCCGGACGGGCTGGTAGTATGAATGGGTGGCGGCGAACCGGATTTCCCAGAGACTCGCGTACTCCAGTACTCGCCGGAACGCTAGTGGGCTTAACGACCGTGTTCGGGATGGGTACGGGTGGAACCCCACTGCTATGGCCGCCGTAACGCCGACCCACGGAGTCGAACCGTGGTGGTATACCGATATCGGTGGCATGAAACCGTAATGTACGTGCAATCCAGGTAACGCCTGGACCCGTTCGTGGGTACAGTGCGATGAGTGTGTGGCGTCGATTTGTTAGTGCTCGCGGACTGAACGCCTCGTTGCCTTGGCGCGTACATCCCGAGTCTATCGAACTCGTCTTCTACGAGTAATCTCAGTGGTACCTCTTTTTCAGGTGGGTTTCGAGCTTAGATGCGTTCAGCTCTTACCCCGTGTCACGTGGCTGCTCG
>NZ_JAXHGL010000002.1:584423-938497 GCF_034808085.1 Halostella sp. PRR32 | reverse complement strand
CCAAGGCTAACATCAGATCCCATCGTGTACGGCGGACCGCAGGGGTGGAATCCTCATGTCCTTCGGACTTCATTGTAAGGCTGGAAGGGTTCATAAACCCTTCGAACTGCCTTCGAAGTCCGGTACGACGGAGCGAGTTGAACGCCCCGCCAATCGCGTCGTGTGCTTTCCGCATCACAACCGAACACCCTTACACACTTAAGGGCATCGGAACGGGTCGGCCGCCGGAGAGTTCCGGCGTCCAACCGCTCGATAACCCTGTGCGGGCGTCGGCAGGTCCCGACCGGAACCGGTCGGGCCTTCACATTACATTCGGATGGCCGGGTTACATAAAAGGCCGTCGAACCGAACCGGCACCGGAACCCGTTACCGTGCCACGGTTTTCCACAGTTGCTCGTTGGTACTGTGGTCGCATATAGTAGCTGATGACTTGCAAGTCATCACACACTCGGTCCTACGCACTCGTGCGATCGGATATGTAAACAGTTGCAAGCGCTACTATAGCTGTCCGATTATCGAATGTCGCACGGCAGGAGGCCGGCCGATCATCCCACGCCACTGGCGCCTGGTCGGACCGGGCGTCACCGCGCATCTGACGCTGAGAACCCGAGACTAATAGTATTTTACTTACCAACTATCGCGCACGCGTGTTAAAAAGGAATCAGTTCTGAGCGACCGATGTCACTCGTCGAGATGTTCGATGCCTTTCTTCGAGACGTTTGCCTCGGTTATCTCCTGTGGCATCCAGTCCGGCTTGTCAGAGGGAGCCTCTTCTTCCCAGGCCCAGCCGTCGTAGATGTGGACTTTGTCCGTCCCTTTCTCCCGTAGCCGGAGCTCTGTTCGGTCCGCCGCGTCCTCGCTAGACGCCGGACTGAGTCGGCGCGCCGCCTTCAGTGCGGCCTGCCTGGGCGTGTTCCCGGAGAACACGCTCGGTTCGTCACCGCTGTCTCGAAGCGCGAAATTTCGTTTACCGTCTTCACGTACCATGGTTTTGCCTCCGTGTCAAATCAGCACATGCCTCATTATAAATATATCCCCGACGGAAGGGGGATTGGACCACTATCTTATAAAGGGCTCCGAGCCAGATGCCGAAAACGAAGGGAATTCACCGGTCGAGCGGGGGATATCAGTGGGTTGTGACGTCGCGCGCGGACGAATCGAGCGACAGAGACGGATATCGTAGGCCTCTGGGATCGGGATCGTAGAAAACACTTAAGTATGTCGTGTGGCGACTGTCGAGATAGAATACCGCGATGGTACGGAAAAAGAAGCTCAGCCCGAGTGGTGCGAAAGACGAAAACGGCGAGTACCACAACGTCCACATCAACCTACACGAGGACGAACTGGCGGTGGCTGGCATGGAAATCGGGGACGAAGTGTTCGTCCGCGTCCGCGAGGACAAGATAATCATCCAAAAAGCAGACAAAGACGAGGTCGAACACGAGTTCTAACGGGGTCCGTACCCGTCGCGGTGGCATCACTGGGCGCTTCGCGGGGTTTATACTGGTTCTATCCCCAGGATACGAACAATGAACCTGTACGACGTAGCGAAACCGCTTCTGTTTCGTCTCCCGGCAGAAACCGCACACGGCCTCGTCTACCGCGGGCTACGGGGTGTTTTAGGTACTCCCGTCGAAAGAGGCCTCTCCAGACGGTACACCGTCGACGACGACCGACTCGCGGTGGCAGCGTTCGGCTGTTCCTTCTCGAACCCCGTGGGCGTGGCTGCCGGATTCGACAAGAACGCGGAGATCCCGAACGCTCTCGCCAGCCTGGGGTTCGGACACGTTGAAGTCGGGGGCGTCACTGCCGAACCGCAGGAAGGGAACCCGCGTCCGCGGATGTTCCGACTGCGGGAAGACGGCGCGCTCATCAACCGTATGGGTCTGAACAACGAGGGGGCCGCCATCGTCGGCGAGCGCCTGAGCGAGACCGCCGCCGACGTGCCCATCGGCGTCAACATCGCAAAGAGCGAACGCGTCGACGGCGAGAACGCGCCCGAGGACTACCGCAAGACGTACGAACGCGTCGCCGACGGCGGCGATTTCTTCGTCGTCAACGTCTCGTGCCCGAACTCGGAGGGGTTTCGGGAACTCCAGAACCGCGAGTCAATGGAGGCCATTTTGGGCGAACTCGTCGATGCCGGCGCGAGCCCCCTCCTCGTGAAACTCTCGCCGGACCTTCCCGGTCCCGCGGTGGAGGACGCACTGGATATCGTCAACGACCTCGGTCTGGACGGCGTCGTCGCCACGAACACGACGACCGACCGTCCGGCGTCGCTCCGTAGCCCAAACCGCGCCGAGGGGGGCGGTCTCTCGGGCAAGCCCATCGAACACGAGGCCACCGCGATGGTTCGGTTCGTCGCCGACCGCGTCGACGTGCCCGTTATCGGCGTCGGCGGCGTCTCCGGCCCCGAGAGCGCCTACCGGAAGATCCGGGCCGGCGCGTCGCTCGTTCAACTGTACACCGGCCTCGTGTACGAAGGCCCATCGCTGGCCCGAGAGATCAACGAGGGGCTACTCGAACTGCTGGAGGAAGACGGGTTCAACAGCGTGGAGGACGCTGTCGGGGCGGACCTGGAGTAACGCGAAAACGGGCGGGCGAAAAGGCGGAGAGCTATTCTAACGCGTCCATCCGGAACTCGAACCCGGCCACGGGCAGTTCCAGATCGTGTTCGACGAGCACCGACGGGTGGACCTCGCCGATGACGCCTACCGACTCGCCGTCGATCACCACGGCGGCCGTGCGACCGTCGACGAACGTCGGGTGGTCGGTCGGGGGCGTTTCGAGGTCGACGTCGAAGTTCCGCGCGACCGCCTGCAGACGTGCCTTGGCGTCCTCGTAGGACGCGTCGTGGCGCGCGAGAACGCCGGCGACGGTGCGTCGCTCGGCGACGCCCGTGTTCTCGGAGTCGTCCACGTGCGCGGCGAGACCGATCTCAGCCAAGTCCTGCGGGTACGACCGGTGCGTGTTGTTCTCCAGTACCATCAGCAGCGAAGGGAGCGCCCACGTGCGAAGCATCGTGTAGTCCTCGCTGTACGGTTCGCGGATGGTCGCCGGGTCGGCCGCCCCCACTGCGTCGTCGTCCGGGCCGATCCGCATCCGCTCGAAGTTCTCAGTTTCGCTGATCATGTGGAAGTTCAGCAGGTCCTCGAAGCCGAGACCGACCAGCAGGTCCCGGACGGCGTCTTCGAGTCGCGAGCGGTCGTGGCGACCGCCGACGGTGCTAACGTCAGGATAGCTCGGTTCGAGGTCGTTGAAGCCGTACGCGCGTCCAACGTCGTCCACGAGGTCGAGCGGGTGGAGCACGTCGACGCGATACGACGGGACATCGACCTCGTAGACGGGGGAGTCGGCGGGCTCCGACCGGCGATCCGACGACTGCGACCCGACGCCGCCCTCCGCCGTCTCCGCGTCGAGTCCGGACCGCTCGAACAGGTCGACGACCTCCTCGGGGTCGAAGTCGACGCCGATGAGGCCCTCGATGCGGTCGTGGGAGACGGATTTCTCCCGCGTAGAGAGGTCGGGACGGACGAGTTCCCGGTCGGGATACTCGACGGTGACCTCCTCGACGGTCGCTCCGCGGGCGTCGAGCGCGTAGCAGACGATAGAGAGCATCCGGTCGACGGTCCACTGGTCGGTACCGGTCATCTCGACGAGCAGTTCGCGGGAGTCCGTCGACACCTCGGTCCGCTTGCCGTTGATAACGGGCGGGAACGAGAACAGGCCGATGTCGTCGTAGATAGCGGGGTAACGCTCGTACTCGCCGACGAGGTCGGCGTACGTCTCGCCTGTCGGGTGGTCGGTGAGCACGTCCGCTGGCGTCATCTCGCTGTTGCTGTCGAGCGGGACGAACCGGTCGCCGTCGGGTTCGATCCCGGTGTAACGGATCGAGTTGCCCTCGCCTTTCCGTGCGGGTGCGCCTTTGAGCATCGCCAGATCGTGGATACCGATGGCACCTTTCGCGCGCTTGCGGCCCATCGTCGCGTGGAGTTTCTCCTGCAACTGGATCAGCGATTCGAGGGCCTCCTCGTCCAGGTCTACGCCCCGTATCACGGCCCCGGTGACGTACGGCCGCTCGTCCGGAACGTCCTCGTCGACCTCGATGGTCCACTCGGCGTCGTTCGTGTTCGGCACGTACACGCCGCGGTCGTCGCCGTACTGGTAGCGCAGCGAGCGGGCGATCCCCTCGACGGAGAGGCGGTCCAGGCGGTCCGGCGCGAACTCTAACTGGAACTCGCCTTCTTCCGTGCGGCCCTCGAACTCTAAACCGAGACCGAACAGGTCCGTCTTCAGTTCCTCGTCGTCTTTCTCGTCGTGGCCGGTCAACTCGCGCAGTTCTTCGGGGTCGACGTCGACGACTGGCATCAGTGAATCACCTCGGTGTTCCGCAGCAGTTCGAGGTCAGCGAGCGTCCCGTGGACGTCTCGAATGTCCTCGAAGCCGTACATCAGCATGAGCAGGCGCTCCAGCGAGAGCCCCCAGGCCATCACGTCGCAGTCGACGCCCAGCGGCCGGAGCACTTCCTCGCGGAACATCCCGCTGTTGCCGACCTCGACGAGTTCGCCCGTCGTGGGGTGGGTACCGAACAGCTCGAACGACGGTTCCGTGTAGGGGTTGTAGTGCGGCTTGAACTCCAGGTCGGTGATGCCGAACTGCTCGTAGAACTCCGTGAACGTCCCCATCAGGTCGCGAACGGAGAGGTCGTCGGCCATCACCCAGCCCTCGATCTGGAAGAACTCCAGCAGGTGCGTCGGGTCGAGGGTGTCGTTGCGGTACACCTTCTCGACGCTGAAGAAGCGCTCGGGGGGCTCCAGGTCGCCCTGCGCGTACCCCGAGAGATAGCGCATTGACAGCGACGTTGTGTGGCCGCGCAGGTCGATCCCCTTCGCGACCTCCTCGGTCCACGGCGAGTGGTAGCCCTCGCCGTCCTCGCCGACGCCGTTTAGGTGGGCGTCGCGGACGCGCTCGACCAGGTCCTCGGGGAGCTCCGCGATCTCGGACGGGTTCTCCAGCGCGAACTGGTCCCAGTGGGTCCGCGCCGGATGGTCCTGGGGCATGAACAGACAGTCGTTGATCCAGAACTCGGCGTCGGCGTGCGGCCCTTCCATCTCCTCGAACCCCATGCCGACGAGCGTGTCTTTCACGCGGTTCGCGGTCTGTCGAAGGATATGCTCTTTCCCGCCGTTTATCTCGGCGGCGTCGGCCTCGACGTTGTACTCGGCGAACTCGACGTCTTCCCACTCGCCGGACGTGAGCAGTTCCGGCGTTATCCGGTCGACCGTCTCGGCCGTCTCGACGCCTTCCATCATCGCAGTGACGCCGTCACCGGTCAACGTTACCGAGCGAACGGTCGACTCGCTCCGGTCGACGAGGTCGCGGCGTTCCAACTGGTCGAGAACGCCGTCCTCGTCGACTGATTCGTCCGCGGACAGCGCGGACAGCGCGGCGGCCTCGGGGTCGCTGTCGGGGTCCGCGTCGGGGTCGGCCGTTATTTCACCGTTCTCTATGCTTCCGTACCCCTTGCGGGCGTAGTTCGAGAGCGCGATGTCGACCGCCGCGCCCTCCAGACCGGACTGTCCGAT
This sequence comes from Halostella sp. PRR32, assembly GCF_034808085.1. NCBI lineage: Archaea > Methanobacteriati > Methanobacteriota > Halobacteria > Halobacteriales > Natronoarchaeaceae > Halostella > Halostella sp. PRR32. The sequence goes on along the minus strand of NZ_JAXHGL010000002.1, from coordinate 932,912 downwards.
GACGCGACCCATCTCTACCGCCGCTTCGTCCGCGCCGGCGTCGAGGGCCGCCTCGTACAGGCGGATCTCGGGCAGGCCTCCGTCGACGTACGTCGCGCCCTCGTCGGTCAGCGAGACGCTCTCCTCGGTGGCCTCCTCGACGGAGACGAGCTCTGCGTCTGCCAGTTCGAAGACGGCACCCGTGACCGTCTCGGGTGGGAGGTCGGTCGCCTCGGCCAGTTGCTCGACTGTCTGTGCCTCGTTCGCGCTCGCGGTCTCTAACACCGCGACCTGTGATGCTGGTAGCTTCATTCGCTCGTTGGTACACGTACTCTGGGGTCGTCAGTTACCGATTCCGGTTCGACGTGGGCGGTTTCGTCCGCGGCGGCCGGGTTCCCGGCGCGTCGCCGCGCAGTCCACAGCCCGTGATCACCCGGAAAGGAAAAAGCCGAACCCCGGAGCGACCTGCGGCTGGCGGGCGAGACGCCGGCAGTGGGGTTCGGATGCCATAGTGAGGGATAGTCGCACGCGGAGTAAAAACGTTGCGAGGGCAGTTCGGTACCGACGCGGAAGCGGGCGACCCGTTTCGTGACCTCCTAACTGCGCGGCGCTTAGCTGGAACCCGCTCCGTTCGTCACCGGGACCGGACGTTTTAATCGCTCCCGCGGCGAACCGCCGGCGATGGACTGGGACGAGTTCTACCGCGAGGCCGAGTACGACCGCTGTGCGTATCTGGCGGGGGAGGAGATGGCCGATCTGCTCGCGCTGTTTCTGGAGACGGTCGCCGGAGACGACGGAGCGATGCCCCGGGATCTGTCCTCCGTCGGCTGCGGACCCGCGGTCGTACCGTTCGAACTGGCCGAGCGCTACCCGGAGATGGACGTTTACGGGTACGACCTCTCGGAGACAGTCGTCCGCGACAACCGTCACCTCGCTGCGGAGCGGGGACTGGAGAACCTCCACTTCGCCGTCGACGAACTCCCCGACCTGGCGACAGACCGGGAGTTCGACGTGGTCTACTGCGTCGCCACGCTGTATTTCGTCGCGGACCCGGAATCAGCTCTGCGGGCACTGTTCGACCTCGTCCGCGAGGGCGGGCACCTGGTCGTCAACTACCCGACCGAACGACTTCAGCGAGCCGTCCGCGAGGAGTTCGACGAGCGAAAGCGCGAGGCGTTTCACCTCGTCCGGGACGGCGAGAACCTGATCACGCGCGAGCGCGTGGGAGAGGTGCTGGGCGCAAAACCGCACGATTACTGGAGCGCGGTCGACGCGACGGCTGTCCTCGAAGAGAACCCCGAGTGGCCGACGGTGTACGTCGAGAAGTAGCCGCGAGCGCGGCGGACGGTTCGACCGCGCCGTGGTCTCCGGCGGCCGGAGCGGACCGTTTCGGCCGCGGGACGGTTACGCCCGCTTGCGGGCGGAGTTCAGGTCGATGTCGACCTCGTCTAGCTTCTCCTCCCACTCCTCGCGCTTGTCCTGGTGGTCTTCTAAGAACTCCTCCATCAGTTCGGCGGCCTGCTCCTTGCAGCCGCCGCAGAGGCGCTCGCCGGTGACGCACTCGTCGTACACCTCCTTGGCGAACTCGTCGTCGTCGCCGGAGAGCAGGTACGCGTACAGTTCGTACACGGGACATTCGTCTGCTTTCCCGCCGAGTTCGCGCTGCTTCTCGGCGGTCTCGCGGCCGCCCGTCGTCGCCGACTTGACCTTGTCGTAGCCGTCCTCGGGGTCGTCCAACAGGGAGATATGGCTCGCCGGGACGGAAGAGGACATCTTCCCGCCGGTGAGGCCAGTCATGAAGCGGTGGTAGATGGACGAGGGCGGCACGAAACCGTAGCCGCCGTTGTCGAGTTCGACATCGCGGGCGAGCTCCTCCGCCTCGTCGCGGTCGAGGTCGAACGAGTCGGCGTGCTCGTCGTAGACGCGCTTCTCGCCGTCGATCGCTTCGATCAGGGCGTCGAACGCCTCGTCGGTCGCCTGCCGGTCGAGAAAGCGGGTGCGGGGGCGGAGCGGTTCCTTCCCGGCCGACGCCAGTTTCTCCACCGTAGACTCCCGGGCGTCCGACGGTGCGACCGCCTCGCGGAGCCAGTCGGCCGCCTCGCCGCACCGCGGGCGGTCGGGGTCCTCGGCGTACTCCTCGCGAGCGTCGTACGCCTGCCGGAGGAGGACGCGCTCGGCGTCGTCCGCCTCGAAGCTCGCGAACGCCTCGGTGACCTTGAAAAAGCGCATCCGGGCGGCGAGGTCGCGAGCGAGGCGGACGTGCGGGTCCTGGTCCGGGCCGACCGGGATGACGGTCGGCTTCGGCTCGTCGAGTTGCGGGTAGAGGATGTCGGCCATCTGCGTGACGACGCTTTGCATGTGCGAGACGTCCGTCTCGCCGTCGAAGCCGTAGATCCCCTGGAACTCCGAGAAGCGCGCCTCGCTACCGAGTTCGAACGCCAGGTCCTGCACCTCGCGGTTGGTCGACTGGCGGTACAACGTCCCGTCCTCGGGGTCGAAGCCGAGCGCCAGCAGCGAGAGCACGTAGTCCCGCGCGTGCTCGTCTATCTCTTTCCACGTCAGGCCGCGGGCGCTGTGGGCTTCGAGGTCGGCGATCAGCGCGTGGGCGTCGCCGCCCTGTTGCTGGTGCCAGATGATCTCGTCGAAGACTAGCTTGTGGCCGATGTGGGGGTCGCCCGTCGGCATGAACCCCGAGAGCGCGGCGAACGGCTCGTCGTTGCGCATCGCCTCCGCCACGGGCCGGTAGTCGCGGTGACCGAAGATGACGCCGCGGCGCATCAGGTAGTGCGGAGCGGGAACTTCGGGGAGCACCTCGTCGAACTCCTCGATGCCGAACTCCTCGAACAGCTTGCGGTAGTCGGAAACGTTGGAGGAGCCCCACGGATCGAGAGCCACGTCGTCGACGGTTCCACCGTCTGCTCGAGGCGTCTTCGACGCCTCGGTGTCGGCCCCCGCCGCCTCCGTTCCGCCGTCGTCCTGGCGGACCGTCTCGTCGACGTCGCGAGTCTCGTCAGTCATTACCGTAGCATCGCGGCGACATGGGCAAAAGGGGTTCGCTTCGGAGCGTTACGGGCGGTCGCCGAGCGTGTCGGCGACCAGTTGCGACTCCGCGCGCCGAAGCAACGCCGAGGCCGTCGAGACGGCGCAGTCGAGTTCGGCGGCTACGGCTTCGACGCCGCCCTCCCGGGGAATCTCGTAATATCCGACCGACTGGGCGGCCTCCAGTGCCTCCCGTTGTCTGTCGGTGAGAGACGGGCCGAAACCGCGGGTGAACGGACCGACCGAGAGGATATCGACGCTCAGCTCAGACGGGATCGCGTCCAGTAGCTCTCGCAGGTCCGTGCCGTGGCCGACGGCGGTCAGACGCATCGTCCGGTCGGCACGGAACTCGACCGGCGGGACGACCACCACGGTGTCCCGGCTGAACGCGTCGAGTAGCAACTCCTCGCCCTCGCCGTTCGGCGCGCGGATGTACAGGAAGAACCCGCCGTCGCCGTCGGGCCGGATATCGTACTCGGTGATCGAATCCCGCGCGGAGAGCATCGCTTCGTAGACCCGGGGGTCGCCCTCGACGTAGAACAGCAGTGTCCGCTTGCCGCCCTCTGTCTTCCCCTCTAGCAGCACCTCCTGCTCGACTGCAGGGGATTCGCAGACGAACGCGTGCATCGGATGGATCGTCTCGGCCGTGTATTCGATGACGAGTTCCAGCGACTTCACAGCGGGCATACTGCGGGCGAATACTTAAACCTCCGAAAAGTATCGGGGATAGAACCCTCCCGCTCGGCGTTCGATAACAGAGTATGAGCGAAACGATACGACCGGCGGGTGAAAGCAGTAGCGACCCGGACGGAGGACATCTGGAACGGAGCCGCCGCGTCTGGAACTGGTGGAGCGACCACTACGAACTGAGCGAGTCGGACTACGAGCCGATGCGTGAAACCGCGGTCCGCTATCTCGACCTCGAACCGGGGGATGCCGTGCTCGATATCGGCTGTGGGCCGGGCGTGAACTTCGAACTGCTCCGGGAGGCTGTCGGTCCAGAAGGGCGCATCGTCGCGATCGATTACAGTCCGAAAATGGTCGACCGGGCCCGAAAGCGGGTCGCCGAGCGTGGCTGGGAGAACGTGGAGGTCCGTCGTGCGGATGCGACGAGGGCGGACCTCGAACCGTCGGCGTACGACGCGGCGATAGCGACCCTCTCGCTCAGCGTGATGCCGTCGCCGGAAGAGGCCGTCGAGCGGGTCCGCGACGCGCTCGTCCCCGGGGGACGGTTCGCGGTCTTCGACATCCGACAAGTCCCGTCCGGTCCGCTCCGGATCGTCAACCCGCTTCTCGCGCGGGCCTTGCATCTGGTCGCGAACTGGAACGTCGATTCGAACGTCACGACCGCCGTCGAGCGCACGTTCGGCGACTGCGACGTCGTGGAGACGTACTTCGCGGGAGTGAACTACACCGCTGTCGCGACTCGTCGGTCCGCGGAGTGAGTCCTCAGGGCGTCAACCGTTCGACCGACCGCCACTGCACCGTTTCGCCGTCGACCTGCGCGAACGTCATCGTCTTGCGGACGCCGTGGGCGAGGCGCACGTCGAGCGCCAGGTCCCGCGGCGCGAACGCGTACTCCGACGGCAGGACGCGAACGAGCAGTTCGGAGTGGCCCAGGTCGTCGACGCTCTCGACGTCGGCGTACGTCCGGAAGTCAGCGCCGAACTTGAAACCGGTCTTGGGGACGACGCCGCGGTCCCGAAGGTCCGCATACACCAGGAGGCGGCGGTCGAACCGTTCGCCCTCGACGGCACGGCCGCGGTCGACGACCGCCTCACGGGGGAGAGTTAGTACCTCGCGTTCCGCGAGGTACGCGGCCTCGACGAGCGATAGCTGGAGCGCTTCGCGGTCGCCGTCGCGGCCGGCAAGCGGTTGTCCGTAGAATCCCTGCTCGTGGAGGCGGGCCGGCGACTCCCAGCAGACGACGCGGTCCGAGAGCAGGTCGGCGGGGACGCTATCGGGGAGGTCGATGCCGCTGGTGCCGCCGACGTCCGGCCGGCCCGTCTCGAAGTACGTTATCTCGCTTTCCTCGTCGACGATGGCGAGCACGCGGTCGCCGAGCGTCGCGGCGGGGACGGACGCACGCTCGCCCACGGCTCGCACCCGGTAGGCCACCTCGCCGTCGCCGGGACCTTTCCCGCGCGGGTAGACGTGAAAGTCGGTGTCGTCCGGGTCCGGAACCCAGTCCTCCCTGGCGGGCGAGAGGTAGAACCCGCGTTCGCGGAGGTCGGCGTACACGAGAAAGCGGACGCCGAAGCGCGGGTCGTCGACTGAGGTGAGGAACTCGCGGAAGCTCATTCCGTCGACGGCGTCGAGGTCCCCCCGGAACAGGAGGTGGGCCGCCTCGGTGCGCGCGAGGGCAATCTCGTTCCCGCCGAGCGGCCGGCCGTAGCCCCGCGAATCGTAGAACCGCTGGCGGGCGTCGCCGCCGACTCTGACGACGCCGTCCCGAAGGTGTCCGTCCATACTCGTCGGTGGACGGCGCGAGGGCAAAGGGGCTGTGGTCGGGAGCGCGGCACGAACGAAGAGAGCCACTCATGCCTCGCAGGTCCCGTCGAGACACCGCTTTCGGGTTCCCGTGTCGAACAGCGGTAGCCCGCAGTTGCACTCTCCGACGACCGTGCCCGCCGGAAGCGAGAAACTCGAGTCGCAGTCGGGATACGAGTCACAACCCGCCAGGAGACCGCCGCGGCGGAGGACACGCAGGTCGTCACCGCAGTCCGGGCAGTTCCAGACGCCGTCGAACGCCTCCTGTACGGCGGCGTCCAGTGACTCGCACTCGCGGTCGAGACAGACGTCGAACGGCTGGCCGCGTTCGACCCGAAGTCGGGGGCGACCGCAGTCGCAGCGCTCGTCTGTGACGATCGCTCCGGACGGGAGGCCGTAGCGCTCGCCGCAGTCGAGACACGTCACCGCGCCGCCGGTCCGAACGAGCGTGCCGTCGCAGTCGGGACAGTCACCGACGGGCGTCCCCGCCTCGCTGGAGGGATACCGCGCGAAACCGTCCTCGGCGTGGGCGACGACTCGAAGTCGCTGGTCGCCGGCGTGCGCGTCGACGGCGAAGCTACCGTCGCGCGAGCAGGCGACGGCGTCGGCCCGGGTCAGCCACGCGACTGGCTGATAGCCGTCGGCATCGTGGACCAGGACGGTGTTGTCGGGCTTGACGACCACGGTGACGCGGCCGCGGTGTTCCTCGCGGCGGTCGCCGTCGTAGACCACGGTGCAGTCGCCGGCGAGCACGCGGATCGGAGCGTCGGGGGAGTCGGTCGCGGACATGGCCCGGGCTGGTCCCGGTTTCGGCCTTAAACCTGCGGGGCAGAACATTTGACGCGTCGCGCCGTCGGTCGAGACGTGTCACCGACGGCTGTACTGTTCGATATGGACGGCGTGATCGTCAACTCCGAGGACTTCTGGGTCGAACTGGAAACCGAAGAGATACTGCCCGCGGCGGTCCCCGACGGGGATATCTCGGAGGACGAGATAACCGGGATCAACTACCGGGAGATCTACGACTATCTGGACGAGCATTACGACGTGGCGATAGACAGCGAAGAGTGGGAACGGCGGTACGAGTCCGCCGCCGAAGGGATCTACGCGGAGAAGGTTGACCTGATGCCCGGCTTCCGCGATCTAGTCGAGACGCTCCGCGACCGCGGGTGCAGGGTCGCCGTCGTGTCGTCGTCGCCGCAGGAGTGGATCGGGATGGTCACCGAGCGGTTCGGCCTGACGGATCTCTTCGAGGCAGTCGTCAGCGCCGACGATATCGACGCCGACAGCAAGCCCGCCCCGGACGTGTTCGAACACGCCGCGCGGCAGGTCGGCGTCGACCCCGCCGACTGCATCGCCGTCGAGGACTCGAAAAACGGCGTCAAATCGGCCAAGGCGGCCGGGATGACCGCCGTCGGCTACCGGACGGAGACGAACGCCGAGATGGACCTCGACGAGGCCGACGCCGTCGCGGACGGCGCGGAGGAACTGCGCGAGGAATTACTGGCGCGGACGTCGTAACTCACTCGGCCCCGTCCGTCGAGACCGTCATTGTACGCTGACGCTCCTGCTCTCGCTCACCGGCAACAGCGGCAGGTCCGGAAACGCGACGCTGACGGTGAACGTCATCTCGTCGTCGCTCCCGCCGAACACGCCGACGGGCGCGGTCAGCGTGTCGTCGAGATAGCCGTCGGACGTCGTCATCTCGACGCCGTTTACCGTGACGCGGACGCCCGCCTGCGCCGCGGCACCCGAGTTCCGAACTGTCACCTCGCGCATGTCGTTCTCGCCGGGGGCGACGGTCGTCGGGAAGTCGCCCCACTCGACGGCGACGGCGGGGAGGTCACGGGCGCTCTCGACGACGCGTTCGGCGACGCCCTCGGAGAGGCCGGCGTCGGCCAGTCCAGCGACGCCGGCGTCGACCACGTCGCCGGGTGTCTCGATCCCCTCGGAGGCGAGTTTGCTCGCGCGGCCCGAGCCGACGCCGTCGATGGCGGTGAGGCCGACGGCGTCGTCGCTGACGCCGTTCTCGATGCGGGCCTCGACGCGGCGCGCGAGGTTGGCGTCGCGCGGGTCCGCGAAGCGATCGAGAAAGCCCCGGAGCGCGGAGACGAGACGCAACGCGTTCTGGCGGATGACCCAGGCGTCGCTGCGCAGTTCCGCGGGGGTCGACCCCGTCATCGACGAGCGGAGGATGGCGAGCACTTTCCGCGGGCCGTGGTCTAGGTCGCCGGCGTTCTGACTCGAAAGAACCGCCTCCACCGCGTCCCGCTCGGACTGCCGGGCGCTGACGCTGTCGAACTCAGTCGCGCTCGCCACCGCTTCGAGGATGGCGTCCGTCGTGATGGAGTCACGCACGGCGAGGTCGTGGAACCGCTCAGCGGTTTCCAGGCGGAGGTAGAACTTCGAGGCGAGCAGGCCGAGCCCCGTCGCCTCGACGCCGAGGTTCGCGTCCGTCTCGACGAAGCCGCGGTCGACCAGCCGTTCGAGTTCGGTCCGCACGCGGTCGCGGAGGTTCTCGAAGTCGTACTCTGCCGGTTTGCTCTGGGCGCGGACGTAGTAGAACGTGGTTTCGAGCCACTCCATCACGTCGTCTAAGTCCTGGATAGTGCCCATCGCGATCTCGGCGTTGAGGTGGGCGTCGAGGTCGCCGTCGGAGTTGCGCTGACGAGCGCCCGAGTCGGGGACCCCTGCAAGCCGCGATTCGATCTCCTTGCCCTCCCGGAGCAGGCGTCGGTACTTGTCGGCGTCGGAGCGGTCACAGACCACCCAGCCGTAGCCCACGTCGTCGTACCCAGGCCGCCCCGCGCGGCCGAGCATCTGGAGGACGTCGAGCGGGCTCATGTCCACCTCGCCTTCGAGGGGGTCGTGGAGCTTCGTATCGCGGATGACGACACAGCGGGCGGGGAGGTTGACCCCCCACGCGAGCGTGGAGGTGGAAAAGAGGATCTTGATGCGGTCCTGGCGGAACCACTCCTCGATCAGGTCCTTGTCGTTTTTCGAAAGCCCCGCGTGGTGGAAGGCGACGCCGTCTAACACGGATTTCCGGAGCGTGTCGTTTTCGAGTTGCTTCGTCTCGGTGTGGAAGTCGTAGTCGCCGCGCGCGCCGACGGGAATGTCGCGTTCGCCGATCTCGTCGCGTGCCTTCTTCGCCGCCTGGACGGTGTCTTGTCGCGAGGAGACGAACACCAGCGCCTGCCCGCCGTCGCGGATGTGCGGCTCCACGAGGTCGAGCGAGCGATAGAGCCGTCGGTACTTGTCGGCGAAGGCGTTGTCACCGTGGGTGTACGTCTTCACGCCGGCGTTGAGGTCGACGGGGCGGTACTCGTCACCGAACTGGAAGGTGGACTCGGGCGGAGCGTCGAGCCACGCGGCGACGTCCTCGACGTTCGGCATCGTCGCCGAAAGGGCGACGGTCCGCGGGTCACAGAGGCGGCGCAGGCGCGACACCGTCACTTCGAGGACGCTCCCCCGGCGGTCCGAGTCCAGCAGGTGTACCTCGTCGATGACGCAGCAGTCGACGTCCGCGATGAACGAGTACCGGGGCGTGTCGTGTTTCCGGGTCGCTGAGTCGGCCTTCTCCGGCGTCATTACGAGGATGTCCGCGCGCCGGGCGCGTCGCGGGTTCAGGTCCCGTTCGCCGGTGACGACGTACACGGAGTAGCCCATGTCCTCGAAGCGTTCCCACTCGTCTTCCTTCTCGTTAGTGAGCGCGCGCATCGGGGCGATAAACAGCGCGGTGCCGCCCTCCGCGAGCGTCTTGCAGATAGCGAGTTCCGCGAGCGCCGTCTTCCCGCTAGCGGTGGGGGCGCTGGCGACGACGTTCTCGTCGCCGTCGACGATCGCTGGCAGCGCCTCGCGTTGCATGTCGTTGAACTCCTCGAACGAGAACGCGTCGGCGAACTCCGGAACCACCTCGGCGACTTCCATCTCGTGTGGTTCGGGGGGTCCGGGGGTCAAAGGCGTTTCCGTAGCGGTCGATCGTGTAGCGGCGGGTCCACAGACCCCGACCCGGCGGCCGGCACAGCCACACTGTCGACAGACCGTGGTAACGAGATTCGACACCCGATGTGGCGGAGTTCGTCGCGGGACTCCGTCCGGCAGTATCAGTCGTCCGCGACGGCCTGCGTGACGGCGCGGTCTAACATCCCGGACTCGGTGCTGTAGTAGTAGTACGCGCCCAGGCCGACCGCGACGGCCACGTTCGACAGCGTCACCGCCCAGAAGACGGCGTGGACGCCCATGCCGAACAGCGCGATGCCGCCGACGGCGATGGGGAGTCGCACCCCCCAGTACTGGAGGAGCGAGGCGATCATGCTGGTCCGGGTGCGCCGCGCGCCGTTGAACCCGGCTCGCAGAACGTACGTCGCCCCGATGGCCCAGTATCCGTACGCAAGGATCCGGAGGTAATCGACTGTCAGCGAGAGCGCGTCCGTCGAGATGTCGGGGACGAACAACTGCGTCAGACCGACGGGGAACACCCACTGCAGGGCACCGACGACCGAGAGAGCGCCGGCCCCGATGCCGACGCCGATCCATGTCGTCTTTCGCGCCCGCGCGGGACGCTCCGCCCCGATGTTCTGGCCGATGACGCTCTGTGCCGCCTGACTCAACCCGCTCGCCGGGATGAACGCGACGCTTGCGATACGTGCGCCGACGGTGTACGCAGCGAGGCCGGCCGCGCCGCTGACTGCCGCGACGATGCCGACGATCACAACTCTGACGCCGTCCTGTGCGATCCGACGGCCGGCCGACGGGATACCGACGTCGAGCAGTTCCCGGAACTCGTCCACCCGAAACGTCACCGCGTCGCGGCTCAGCGTGAACGTGTTCCGGAGGCCGAGAGCCATGGCGAGGGCGAGGGCGAACCCCGCGGTGTAACCGATCACCGTCGCCAAGGCCGCACCCCGGATCCCGTAGGCGTCGACCGGCCCCCACCCGAAGATGAGGATCGGGTCGAGACCGATGTTGACAACGACGGCGACGACGTTGATGTACAGCGCCGCGCGGGAGTCGCCCCAGCCGATGAACCCCCCTTCGAGCACGTCGCTCAACGCCATCGCCGGGAGGCCGATGACGTACGTCGCGAGGTACGTCGCGGCAAGCGGTGCGACGTCGTCGCCCGCGCCCAGAGCCTCGACGACGGTGTCCGCCCCGACAGCGACGACTGCGCCCACGACGAGAGCGAGGACGAGCCCGACCGCTAACCCGTGAACGGCGATCCGCCGGGCGCGGGAGTACTCCTCCGCGCCGACTCGCTGCGAAACGATCACCTGGGTCCCGACGAACGGAGCCATGATTACGACGGAAGCGAGCATCGCCACCACCGGGTAGTTCAGGCCGACAGCCGCGACGGCGTCCTCGCCGATCCGGCCGAGCCAGAAGGTGTCGACGACCTGCTGAACTACCTGTACGAGGTTCTGGACGACGAGCGGTGCGGCGAGGACCACCAGTACCCGGGCGATCGACCCCTCCGTGATGTCCTCCGGGCTAGTTTCCCACATGGTCTTTCGATATTCAACCCCGAATAGAGACATCTTTTTATAGTTTTGGAGTCGGAAAAATCAACACGTTGTCATTAGTGTCGGTCCGGCGACTCGTCGAACGTCGCGACGGCATCGCACCCTCGGACGGCGTCGACGCTCTCCGGACGGAGACGCCCTACGGTCGTCACTGTCGCAAAAACCCCACGTTTTTCACCCGACGAATCATCAGTACCGTCCATGAGTCGCCCGCGAAAACCCGACTGGCTGAAGATGCAACCGCCAGCGGGTCAGGAGTTCACCGGGATCAAGGAGACGCTGCGGGAGCACGACTTGAACACCGTCTGTGAGGAGGCGAACTGCCCGAACCTCGGGGAGTGCTGGAGCGGTCGAAACAAGCCGTCCGGCGGGGCCTCGGGGGACCGCGGCGGCACAGCGACGTTCATGCTCATGGGGGACTCCTGTACCAGAAACTGCGGGTTCTGCGACGTCGACACCGGCGGAGGGCAACCGCTCGACCCGGACGAACCGTCGAACGTGGCGAGCGCCGTCGCGGAGATCGGTCTCGATTACGTCGTATTGACCTCCGTCGACCGGGACGACCTGACGGGACAGGGTGCTGGTCACTTCGCCGAAACCATCCGCGAGATAAAGCGCCGCCACCCCGGCATTCTCGTTGAGGTGCTGATCCCGGATTTCCAGGGCGAAAAACGGCTAGTTCGGAAGATTATCGAGGCAGAACCGGACGTGATCGCGCACAACATCGAAACGGTCGAGCGCCTCCAGCGGCCCGTCCGAGACCCGCGCGCCGGGTACGAACAGAGCCTCGGCGTCCTCGAACAGGTCGACCGCGAGTCGGATATCTACACCAAGACGTCGATCATGCTCGGCCACGGCGAGTACGACCACGAGGTGTACCAGACCCTCGCAGACCTGCGGGAGGCGAACGTCGACGTCGTGACGCTCGGCCAGTATCTCCGACCCTCGCGGGACCACCTCCCCGTGAAGGCGTACAGCCATCCCGACAAGTACGAAACCTGGCGGCGCGTCGCCGAGGAGGAACTCGGCTTTCTCTACTGCGCCAGCGGGCCGATGGTGCGGTCCTCGTACAAGGCCGGCGAACTGTTCGTCGACGCCGTCCTGCGCGACGGGAAATCCGTCGAGCAGGCCCGCAAGCGCGCCCGCGAGAGCGTCGCGCCGGAAGCGAGCGACGACTGACCCACGGCGCGGAGATGGACGACGGCTGACATCTCACCACCCGACTATTTTGTGTTCAGTCGAAGTACGGCAGCGTATGGACGAGTGGACGCGCCGCGACGCGCTCCGGGCGACAGCAGTCGGAGCAGTCGGAGCGGTCGCCGGCTGTACGGCCGAGTCCGCGGCGTTTCGCGCCGACGCTCCTGAGTACGAGGACCGCGATCCGGACCCGTACGTCAGATTCATGGGGTCGACCGACGCGCCAGGGCGGGCGGCGTTCTATCTCGCACCGAGCAGGGTAGCGGACGCGCTCCCGTCCGTCGCCGCGCCGGTTGCCGACGGACTGCGGCAAAACACCGCGTGGACCGGTCTCCCGTTCGAAGACATCGACCACTTCGTCGCAACCGGGCGGTCGATGTTCGTCGTCGGCAACTTCCGCCGGTCGACGGCCAGGACCGCACTCGCGGACGCGCAAGGGACGCCCGAGGCGGTCAACGACGGCGAGTTCGAGGTCGTGTACGGAACGCCGATGTCGCCCGTCCTGTTCAGTGACCGCGTCATCGTCTCCGTACCTGCGGTCGCGGACGCCCGAGAGGACCGTCCGGACGAACGGGGGATCGTCCACTCGCGGTACGGGAACTGGGACGGGTCGGTCGAGGAGCTCGAACGCGACGAGTCGCTCCCGCCCGCAGTCCGGAGCGTCGCCGAGGCGGTCGGCGCGCCGCCGGTCGCCACGGTCGGCAGTCCGCTCGACAGCAACCCCGGTCTCGACCCACACCGTCCGACCGCACCGATCGGAACGCCGGCGGCGACCGGCGTCGGGTGGACCGTCGGCGAACGAGCGACCGCCGGCAGGATCGTCTTCGACTATCCGGACGGGACGCCCGAGGTCGAAGCCGTCGAAGACCGCTACGGCGACGGGTCCGGCGACAGATACGTCGGCGGCGTCGAGGAGTTCGTCGACCGCACTGTACGCGCCGACGACCGGACGCTCAGCGTCCAGGGAGAGATAGCGACGGGGCAGTTCGACCTGCTCCACCACGGGAACCCAGTACAACCGGACGCGACGTTCGTCTTCGAGTACGGCGACGGGTCGGTGACGGTCACGCACGACGGCGACGAGCGTATCCTGGGGACGAACCTGACCGTCACCGCCGGCGGCCGGCCGTTACCGGGCGGGTTCCACGAGACGTTCGATCGGCGGCACGTCACCGAGGGTGACTCCGTCACCGTCGACGTAGAGCGCGCCACGACCGTCCGCGTCCGGTGGACAGCCTCCGTCGACCCGAACTCCGAGGTCACGCTCGGCGCGTTCGCCGTCCCGTGACCGCGTTCGGATGGGCCCGTTCGACTCGGACGGGAAACTGTCACCGAGGCGCTGACCGTCTGTCCAGAGAACGCGTTCGACGTGAGTGGCAAGTGCCGATATTTTCAGTTCTTCACCCAACAGTTATTCGTGCGTCGTGTATCTCCCGCCTCGGGCGTACGTCCTTACGAGACCGAGGCAAGAATAGAGTTGATAGTAAAGTATTTACGAAAATCATATAACCCGAGCGATTGTCCATGGGAGTATGGTACGGAGGGTCCGACCGTGAGTACGCTACAGCACGATCCCCAGGACCGCGTACAGGTGCTGGACGACACGGGCCGGGTACTCGACGACGCAGAAGTGCCCGACCTATCGGACGAAGAGTTGGTCGAGATGTACCGCGAGATGCGTCTCGCGCGACATTTCGACCAGCGAGCGGTCAGCCTTCAACGACAGGGGCGGATGGGGACGTACCCGCCGCTGTCGGGACAGGAAGGCGCGCAGATCGGAAGCGCGCACGCCCTGGACGAGGAGGACTGGCTGTTCCCGAGTTACCGTGAACACGGGGCCGCGCTGGTTCACGGGTTTTCGCTGAAGCAGACGCTGCTGTACTGGATGGGCAGCGAGGAGGGAATGGACATTCCAGACGACGCCAACATCTTCAGCGCCGCCGTCCCCATCGCCACGCAGATACCGCACGCGACGGGTGCGGCGTGGGCGTCGAAGCTTCGGGACGAAAAGAAATCGTTCCTCTGTTACTTCGGCGACGGAGCGACGAGCGAGGGCGACTTCCACGAAGGGCTGAACTTCGCCGGCGTGTTCGACACTCCGACGGTGTTTTTCTGTAACAACAATCAGTGGGCCATCTCGGTCCCCCGCGAGCGCCAGACGGCCAGCGAGACGCTGGCGCAGAAGGCCAACGCCTACGGGTTCGAAGGCGTACAGGTCGACGGGATGGACCCGCTCGCCGTGTATAAGGTCACCCGCGAAGCGGTCGAAAAGACGAAAAACCCCGGAGACGAGGAACTGCGACCGACGCTCATCGAGGCGGTGCAGTACCGCTTCGGCGCACACACGACGGCGGACGACCCCTCGGTGTATCGCGACGAGGAAGAGGTCGAGCGCTGGAAGCAAAAGGACCCGATACCGCGGATGGAGACGTTCCTACGGGAGTCGGGCCGTCTCGACGACGAACGGGTCGACGCTATCGAGGCGTCGATAGAGGAAGACGTCGCGGACGCTATCGACGCCGCCGAATCGGTCGAACGGCCGGACCCGGAGGAGATATTCGCACACGTCTACGCGGACATGCCGAAACGGCTCGAAGAGCAGATGCAGTGGTTACAGCGACTACGCGAAACGCACGGCGACGACGCACTACTGGAGGAGTAAACTATGGCAGCAGAATCTCAAGCTCAGGATCTTACACTCGTACAGGCGGTCAGAGACGGACTGGAGACGGAGATGAGCCAGGACGACGACGTGCTCGTCATGGGCGAGGACGTCGGGAAAAACGGCGGCGTGTTCCGCGCCACCGAAGGGTTGTACGACGAGTTCGGTGACCAGCGCGTCATCGACACGCCCCTCGCCGAATCCGGCATCATCGGCACCGCGGTCGGCATGGCCGCCTACGGCCTGCGTCCGGTGACCGAGATCCAGTTCCTCGGATTCATCTACCCCGGGTTCGACCAGATCGTCAGCCACGCCGCGCGCCTCCGCACCCGAAGCCGCGGGCGGTACACCTGCCCGATGGTCATCCGCGCGCCGTACGGCGGCGGCATCCGCGCGCCGGAACACCACTCGGAGTCGACGGAGGCCTTCTTCGTCCACCAGCCGGGGCTCAAGGTCGCCATCCCCTCGACGCCGTACGACGCGAAGGGGATGCTAACCGCTGCCATCCGCGACCCCGACCCGGTGATGTTTTTCGAACCGAAACTCATCTACCGCGCGTTCCGCGGCGAGGTGCCGGAGGAGTCGTACGAAGTACCGCTCGGCGAGGCCGCGGTCCGCCGCGAGGGCAGCGACATCTCGGTGTTTACCTGGGGTGCGATGACGCGACCGACGCTGGAGGCGGCCGAGGAACTCGACGGCGACATCGACGTCGAGGTCGTCGACCTGCGCACTCTCTCCCCGCTCGACCGCGACGCCATCGTCGAGTCGTTCGAGAAAACCGGTCGCGCCGCCGTCGTCCACGAAGCGCCCAAGACGGGCGGCCTCGGCGCGGAGATAACGAGCATCATTCAGGAGGAGTCTCTCCTGTACCAGGAGGCACCGGTCGAGCGGATCACTGGCTTCGACACGCCGTTCCCGCTGTATGCGTTAGAAGACTACTACCTACCCGAACCTGCACGTATCAAAAACGGTATCCGCGACGCGGTGGAGTTCTGAACGATAGACGATAACCCAACATGGTACGCGAATTCAAGCTTCCGGACGTCGGAGAAGGCGTCAGCGAAGGCGAGATAGTACAGTGGTTAGTCGAGGAAGGCGACACCGTCGAAGAGGACCAACCGGTCGCCGAGGTCGAGACCGACAAGGCCGTCGTAGAGGTTCCGGCCCCCGTAGACGGGACCGTCCGGCAGATCCGGGCGGACGAAGGGGAGATGGTCCCCGTCGGTAACGTGATCATCACCTTCGACGTCGAGGGCGAACCGGTCGAGGAGACGACCGATCTAGAGGCTGCGGACGCGGCCGAGGCCGACGGAGCCGACCCCGAACCCGCCGGCGACGAGGGGACGGAGACGGCGGGCGAAGCGGCCGAAACACCCGAAGGCCGTGTGTTCGCCGCACCGAGCGCACGCCGTCTGGCCCGAGAACTCGGCGTCGACATCGCCGAAGTCGACGGCAGCGGCCCGAGCGGTCGCATCTCGGAACACGACGTACGCGCCGCCGCCGACAGCGGCGGATCCGAACCGGAGACCGCGACCGCGGAAGCGAGCGAGTCCGCATCCGCGGCCGAGGCATCCGCCGAAAGCGCCGGAGCGGCCAGTGGCGGCTCGACCGCCGGCGGAGCCCCGCAGCAGGTCGAATCCGCCGACAGGGAGAAGACGCTCGCCGCGCCCGCCACGCGCCGTCTCGCGGACGAGGAGGGCGTGGACCTGAATGCAGTGCCGGCGACCGAAAAACGGGACGGCGAACCGTTCGTCACGCCCGAGGCGGTCCGCGAGTACGCCCAGGCCCAACAGGAGGCCCAGAAGGCCGACACCGAGGCGCTCGGTCTTCGGGAGGAGCCCGCGGAACGGGAAGAGCGCACGCCGTATCGCGGCATCCGCAAGTCCATCGGGGACCAGATGGAGCGCTCGAAATACTCCGCGCCGCATATCACCCACCACGACTCGGTCGAGGTGACTAACCTCGTCGAGATCCGCGAGCGGCTCAAGGGACGCGCCGAGGAACGCGGCATTCAGCTCACCTACATGCCGCTCATCATGAAGGCGGTCACGGCGGCGCTGAAGGACTTCCCGATGGTGAACTCCAGCCTCGACGAGGAGAACGAGGAGATAGTCGAGAAGAACTACTACAACATCGGCGTCGCCGCGGCGACGGACGCGGGACTGATGGTCCCCGTCGTCGACGACGTCGACCACAAGGGCCTGCTCCAGATAGCCTCCGAGATGAACGAACTGGTCCAGAAGGCCCGCGACCGCTCTATCGCCCGTGAGGAGATGCAGGGCGGGACGTTCACGGTCACGAACGTCGGCGGCATCGGCGGCGAATACGCGACGCCGATCATCAACTACCCCGAGGCCGGTATCCTCGCGCTGGGAGCCATCGAAGAGCGTCCGGTCGTCGAGGACGGAGAGGTCGTCGCGCGACACACGTTGCCGCTGTCGCTGTCGGTCGACCACCGACTCGTCGACGGGGCGGACGCCGCCCGCTTTACGAATCGCGTGAAGGAATACCTGAAGGACCCGGAACTACTGCTACTAGAATAATGGTCGTTGGAGACATCGCAACTGGAACGGACGTGCTGGTCATCGGCGCGGGGCCCGGCGGGTACACCGCCGCTATCCGCGCCGGCCAGTTAGACCTCGACGTGACGCTCGTCGAGAAGAACGCCTACGGCGGGACCTGCCTCAACCACGGCTGTATCCCCTCGAAGGCGATGATAACCGCCGCCGACGTGGCCCACGAGGCGGGCAACGCCGAGGAGATGGGGATCCACGCCGACCCCGCGGTCGACATGGCCCAGATGGTCGAGTGGAAAGACAGCGTGGTCGACCAGTTGACCGGCGGCGTCGAGAAACTGAACAAGGCAAACGGCGTCAACCTCATCGAGGGGCAGGCGGAGTTCGCCGACGAGAACAGCGTCCGCGTCGGTCACTCCGGCGAGGGACAGGGGAGCGAATCCGTCGAGTTCGAGCACGCGATCATCGCGACGGGGTCGCGCCCCATCGAGATTCCGGGCTTCTCGTTCGACGACGAACCGGTACTGGACTCGCGGCAGGCGCTCGCTCTCGACTCGGTCCCCGAACGCCTGGTCGTCATCGGTGCGGGCTACATCGGCATGGAACTCTCGACCGTCTTCGCGAAACTCGGCACTGACGTCACCGTCGTCGAGATGCTTGATTCCGTGCTTCCGGCCTACGAGTCGGACCTCACTCGGCCCGTGAAAAAGCGCGCAGAAGAACTCGGCATCGACTTCCACTTCGGCCGGACGGCGACCGGGTGGGAGGAAACCGACGACGGCATCCGCGTTTCGACGGAAGCGATGGAGGAGGAAGTCGCCGCGGAAGCCGACGGCGGTGCGGCGGAGACGTTCGACGCCGACAACGTACTCGTCGCCGTCGGCCGCCAGCCGGTGACGGACACGCTCAACCTGGAAGCAGCGGGCATCGAGACGAACGACAACGGCTTCATCGAGACGGACGACCGCGCCCGGACCGAGAAAGACCACATCTTCGCCGTCGGCGACGTCGCCGGCGAACCGATGCTCGCCCACAAGGGGAGCAAGGAGGGCGAAGTCGCCGCGGAGGTCATCGCCGGGGAACCGGCCGCACTCGATTACCAGGCCGTCCCCGCCGCGGTGTTTACCGACCCGGAGATCGCCACCGTCGGTCTCACCGAGGAGGAGGCCGAAGCGGACGGCTTCGACCCCGTCGTCGGCGAGTTCCCGTTCCGTGCAAGCGGCCGCGCCCTGACGACAGGCGACAGCGAGGGGTTCGTCCGCGTCGTCGCCGACGAGGAGAGCGGCTTCATCCTCGGCGCGCAGATAGCGGGCCCGGAGGCCTCGGAGCTGGTCGCCGAACTCACTCTCGCGGTCGAGATGGGTGCGACGTTGGAGGACGTTGCCGCGACTATTCACACCCATCCGACGCTCGCGGAGGCCGTGATGGAGGCCTGCGAGAACGCGCTAGGACAGGCGATCCACACGCTGAACCGATAGCGCGGCTTCCGGTACTCCTGTCGGCCGGTCCGAGCGGGGCCGACGCCTGAACGACGGACGCCGCGCTGACCGTTCGCTTCTCGCGAGCAGTTCAGTAACCTACACTTGTCCGCGAATAGGGACGGTTTTGCTTCGTCACGGACCCGCTACTCCAATCATTACAATAGGGACCGTCGGGCAAGCGGGACTGCATGCAAATAAGGGCTCTACTGAACGGATCGTTCGAAAACGCGGATCGGCAGACGGCGACGCGGGTCATCACCGTACTCGTGGTTATTGCTGCCGCGCTGTCGATGACGGTCGGGACCGTCGCGGCACAGGAGGACGAACCGTACTCCGTCGAGCAGGGCGGTGAGTGTTACACGGTTACGCCGATATCCGGTAACGGATCGGTGGCGGAGTTCTACGACTACGGAAGTCCCGATACGACGGGGAACGATACCAACGCCTCGTACAGATCGGACGGAACGAACGACCTTCAGGAGCCGAATTCGAGTACGCTGTTCCTGTACGAAGACCCCGACGGAACTCTCAGTCTGGTGAGTATCCACGGGGCGAACAACACCACGTCTACCGGCGGCGCGGCTACGTTCACCATCACCGGTCTGTCGGATAGCGGGGAGTGGACTGTCCAAGACGACCAGTACAACGACACAAACAACTACGACAACTGGACCACTGAGGGCGAAACTCACCGGATCGACTGGACGTGGGACGAGAGACGTACCGACGGGGGCGCGTACTCCGGACTCGGCGACGGCTTCTCCGTCACGATCGCGCCAGCGTTCAACGAGGACGCCGCGCTGTACGGCGAGTTCTACGACGGGACGGTCGAGAACTGGACGGCGCTTTCGGGCCCCCGTGACGACCCCGAGCGGATCGCGCTCTCTCTCTCCGAAACGGTCACGATCTCGGCGGGCGGATGCGGCGAGTAGGGGAGATCAGACTGCTATTGCCCCAACTACAGAGTTACGGTGCGTTCGTCCGTCTGGTCGAACGATAGTAGTCACTGAAACGGTCCTCACGCTGATCGCATCGCCGCCGTGCGATCAGGTGTGCAGTGGCTTTCAGTGACTACTATCTGTCGCGGGTTTCGATACGGGACGTCCGTGAGAAGTACGAGAGCGGCCAACCGCTGACAATGTTGACGGCGTACGACGCGCCCATCGCGCGACAGGTCGACGCGGGCGGCGTCGACATGATCCTCGTCGGGGACTCGGCGGGACACAACCATCTGTGGTACGAGGTCGAAAACCGGGAGTTCCCCGCGATGGAGAACGTGTACGACCCGGTCGGCGAATCCGAGTGATTCGGTCGGGACGGGCCGTCACAGGCCTCTCCAGCGATGCCGATCGCTGGAAGAAAAACAGCTATTTACTGCTTTTGTCTGTCTCGACGTATATGAACCTGAACTGGAGCGATATCACTCACGTCACGAAAGCGGACCCGGCAAAGGAACTGCCGGCCGATATCGACGTCCTCGATCGCACGGACGCGGTGTTAGTCGGAGGGTCGGACGGCGTCACTGCGGAGAACACGCTCGATACGATCCGGGCGATCAAGCGGCGGTTCCCGGAGAAACCGGTGTTGCAAGAGCCGTACAGTTCGAGTCACGTCTCCACGGACACGGTCGAGGAAGCGGACTTCGTCGCGATACCTGCGGTGTACAACGGCGACAAGGAACATTTCGTCGAAAAGCACGTCGACCTCTTCACGGAGGTCGGAAGCGAACCGGACGAGATCTTCGGGACCGGTCTGCCCGTTCTCGGGGACCTGATCGCGTCGAAAGGTCTCGACGTCGTCTCGCGGATGGCCAACAAGATAATCGGTGAGGGGTACGTGATCCAGAACCTGGAATCGACGGCAGCGGAAGTGTCGGGCGTCGACGCGGCCTATTCGAGTGAGCAGGTAGCGGGGGCCGCGCTGGCGACCGAATCCTTCTACGGGTTTCCCGTCTTCTATCTCGAATACTCCGGAACCTACGGCGGTCCCGCCGACGTGGAGGCGGCGGCGACGTATCTCGACGACACGGTGTTTCTCTACGGCGGTGGTATCGACAGGAAACAGCGAGCGGACGAGATCATAGACGCCGGTGCCGACGCCATCGTGGTCGGAGACTGCTTCCACGAGGACCCCGAGCGGTTCCTGGAGACGATACCCTCGCGCTCGTGAGACAAGACCAGCCTCTGGCGTGAACCGGCGTCCCGGTCACATCAGAGTCCTTTTGACGGTGACGGGCGATACACCGAGCGATGAAGGCAGTTACGCTCGGACCCGAGGGGACCTACTCGCACCGCGCGGCCAGCGCCGTCGCCGACGCGGTGGAGTTCCGCGAGTCGGTCGCCGGAATCGTCGAGGCGGTGGCGGACGGGACGTATCCCCGCGGTATCGTCCCCATCGAGAACAGCATCGAGGGCAGCGTCACGGAGACGTTAGACGCGCTCGCCGCCCACGACATCGCCGTCGTCAAGGAGATAGTCACGCCGATCCGACACGCACTCCTCGCCCAGGAAACGGAGTTCTCCGTCGTCGCCAGCCACTCGCAGGCGCTGGCACAGTGTCGGGACTATCTGGAAGCGGAGTACCCGTCAGCGAAGCTAGAGGCCGTCGCCAGCACCGCTCGCGGCGTCCAGCGCGCTCGCGAGGACGCCGCTGTCGCCGCTATCGGCCACCCGGAAAACGCCGCGGGACCGAGTTCCGCGAGCAGTCAGTCGCGGTCTGACGACGCAGCGGGCGAACTGCAGGTCCTCGCCGAAGACATCCAGGACCGCACCTCTAACGCCACGCGGTTTTTCGTCCTCGCGCCGGTGGGCGACCGCTCGCCGGCCGGCGGCAAAACGTCGATCATCGTCTACCCCAACGCGAACTACCCCGGTCTCCTGCTCGAACTGCTCGAACCGTTCGCGGAGCGGGACATCAACCTCACGCGCGCCGAATCCCGACCCAGCGGCGAGCGTCTCGGGGACTACGTCTTCCACATCGACATCGCCGCCGGTCTGTACGAGGACCGCACGCAGGACGCTCTGGAAGTCATCGAAGACATCGCCGAGAACGGCTGGGTCCGCCGCCTCGGCTCCTACGACAGCGAACACGTCCTCTACTGATACTGTCGGACGGAGACCCACCGCTGACGCTCGTGCGGAGGGCCTTTTCCACTCCGGGCCGAAGACGGCGTATGACACTCGCGCCCGGCGACGACGCGCCCGAGATCGCCGCCCGCAACCAGGACGACGGAACGGTCCGCATCGACGGCGACGCTCCGACGGTGCTTTACTTCTATCCGAAAGACGCCACACCCGGCTGTACGACCGAAGCCCGGCAGTTCCAGGCCGAACTGGAGAGCTATCGCGACGCCGGAATCACGGTGTACGGCGTCTCCACTGACACCGTCGACGACCACCGCGCGTTCTGCGAGGCCGAGGGGCTCGATTTCGACCTATTAGCGGACCCCGACGGCGACGTCGCCGACGCGTTCGACGTCGACCGGACCGGCGGCGTGACCGACCGAACGACGTTCGTCCTCGCGGACGGCGAGGTGTACGCGGTCTACGAGGACGTGGCCCCGGACGGTCACGCTCGCGAGGTGCTCCGCGACCTGCTGGACGACGGTCTCGCGGCGCTCTGATAGGGACTGCTGTAAGTCATTTCGGTATCGACCGCACGAGTGCGTGCGGTCGTAGCGGTACACAGTTACAGTAGTTCTTATGGACCGGCCGGCACCGACGGCGCTTATACTGTCGGACGTAACTGTTTCAGATATTTCGCGGGAACGTCCCCGCGAGATTCTTCACTGACTTCCGTCCGTCAGTATTACCCGTCGAATATCGGCCCGGACTCGTACGTCGAGAGGTCGAAGTGCTTGCCGCCGCGTATCCAGTCGATCCCGATGAACACGAGCGAGAGACCGCCGACCGCCATGATCGCGTCGACGACGAGCACGTCCCCGGGAACGCTACCGCTCCGCGTCGCGGTCCACAGGAACTGGGCGGACATGGATAGTCCTATCAGTACGTCGCCGAGGCCGGAGAGCTGATACCACTCGATGCCGCCGAGGCTCTCGGTCGTTCCTGCGAGGACGAACAGGACGCCCGCGAGCAGAAACGGCACTGTGCCGACCAGAAACAGCGGGTCGGGGGACTGGAACGATCCGAACGCCAGAAACACGGCGGTCCAGCCAGCGACGATGAGACAGCCGAGTACGGTGAGCCACCGGCGTTTCATACGTACAGTACCGCCCAGATCGTAATAAAGCATTCTCTCGGCTTCAGAGCGGGAAAATATCTCCCGGGCGGCGTCGCAGGGACGAACTTTAAGCCCGATAGCGTGCTACTGAATCACGAGGGGGACCATGCAACACAATCCATTCGACGACGTTCAGGAGATGCTAGACCGGATGAGTCGGCAGGCCGAGGAAGGACTGCTCCGCGGCGCAGGGGCGGAGTTACAGGGTATCGCGGTCGACGTAGCGGAGGACGACGAGGAATTCGTCGTGACCGCGGATCTGCCAGGGTACGGCACCGACGAGATAGACCTCACCGTCGCGGGTGACCGCCTCAAACTGGAGGCGAGCACGGCACGAGAGCACGAACAGGAGAGCGAAAGCGACGGGATGCAGTACCACCGCCGCGAGCGACGCCAGAAGTCGGTCAGCCGAACGCTAACGCTGCCCGGGGAAGTGGACGAGGACGCCGTCTCGGCGTCGTACGCCAACGGCGTTCTGACGGTGATTCTCCCCAAGCGGGAGGGGTCGACCGAGGGACGCCAGATCGATATCGAGTGACGGGTTCGAACGCCCAGTATTTAGTACGGGAGAGGTCAGTCTGAACGTATGTCGGGTGTCACTCAGTTCTCCGATACGGAGTGGGCATCGATCCTGGCGGTCGCAGTGATACTAACCGTGTTCGCTTGGTTCAGCGCTTCGCTGGACCCGGTTTCGCGCGCGGTGACGGCCGTTCTCTCCGGCGTCGCGGCATTTCTCGCCGGGACGGCCACCACCTGGGCGATCAGATATCGGTGACGCGGGAGAGTTACTCCACGATGTCGATGGCGGGACGGCCCGGTTCGGCCGTGTTCGCGACGTCGTCGTCCGCCTCGTCGGCGCGGACGACGCGGGCCGAGGCGTCGAACTCGCGCTCGACGAGCCACGCCGCGGCCACGAGAGACTCGTACTCGTCCTCGGGAGCGAGCGTCATCGACAGCGCCTCGCGCTCCGCCTGCAGGTCCTGCCCGTAAGAGGCCGCCGCGTCGCCCTGCTCGCGGATGTGGGACTCGCCCATCAGTTCGGAGATGAGGTTGTCGGCGTCGCTCTCGACCGCGATGCCGAGTGCGTCGAACTTCCACTCGGGCGTGACGACGATGTCGATGCGCTCGGGGTTTTCGATGCCCGCGACCTCGACGATCTGACGGACATCTTCGCGGGTGTTTTCCACCAGTTGCCGGCGCTTTTCGGCCGTCTCTCGGTCGACGTCAGCGCTCGGCCACTCGGCCTCGGCGACGAACCCGTCGCCGCCGAGTTCGTCGTACAGTTCCTCGGCCAGATGCGGCGTCACCGGGGCCAGCAATCGGACGGCGACAGCCAGTCCGCGCTCGAACGTCTCGGGGTGAGGGTCGGCGTAGTCGCGGTACTGTCGCAGCGTTCCGACCAGTTCCTGCGCCTCACGGAGCGCGACGTTGAACGTCAGGTCGTCGTACTCCTCGGTCGCGACGGCGACGGAGGCGTCTATCTCGTCGGCGACGTAGTCGGTTATCGGGTCGTCTCCCGACCCGCCGGCGTCGGGGTCAAACGACTGCACCAGGTCTTTCAGTCGGCCGAGGAACCGGTACGTCGAGCGGACGCCCTCCTCGGTCCAGTCGAAGTCGCGTTCGGGCTGGGCCGCCTGCATCATGAACAGGCGAGCGGTGTCGGCACCGTACTCCTCGACGATGCGCTGGGGCGAGACCGTGTTCCCTTTCGACTTCGACATCGCCTCTCCCTCTAACTGAACCATCCCCTGCGCCAGCAGGTTGGTGAACGGCTCGCGGTGCTCTAATCCCTCGTAGTCGGCGAGCGCCTTCGTGAAGAAGCGAGAGTAAAGCAGATGCATCACGGCGTGTTCGATGCCGCCGACGTACTGGTCGACCGGCATCCAGTCGTTGGTCCGTGCGGGGTCGAACGGCGCGTCCGACAGGTCCGGGGAGACGTACCGCAGGAAGTACCACGAGGAGTCCACGAAGGTGTCCATCGTATCCGTCTCGCGGACCGCGTCCGCGCCGCAGTCGGGACAGGTCGTCTGTTTCCACTCCTCAGCCTCGTCGAGCGGGTTACCGGTCGTGTTGATGAACTCCGGTAACTCCACCGGCAGATCCTCCTCGGGCACCATCACAGGGCCGCAGTCGTCGCAGTGGATAACGGGGATCGGCGTGCCCCAGTAGCGCTGCCGGGAGATGCCCCAGTCGCGCAGGCGGTACTGGGTCGCCTCCTCGGCTCCCGCGGTGTCCGCAGTGATCGCCTCGCGGGCGCTCTCGCTGTCCAGACCGGAGTACTCCCCGGAGTTGACGAGGACGCCGTCGTCGGTGAACGCCGACTCGGAGACGTCGGGCGCTTCGGGCCCGTCGTCCTCGCCCGGATCGGGCGCGACGACGGGCACGATGTCGACGCCCATCTTCGAGGCGAACTCGTGGTCGCGGTCGTCGTGACCGGGGACGCCCATCAGCGCGCCGGTCCCCACGTCAGAGAGGACGAAGTCGGCGACGTAGACCGGGATCTCCTCGCCCGTTACGGGGTTCGTGGCGGTGAGGTCCGTCTCGACGCCGTTCGGTTCGTCGCCGTCGGGGTCTGCCTCGTGGTGGACGAACTCGTGGACGTCGTCGTCTTCCGCGACCAGTTCCTCGGTGATGGGATGGTCCGGCGCGAGCGCGAAAAACGTCGCCCCGTAGACGGTGTCGGCGCGGGTGGTAAAGGCCTCGACGGTGCCGTGGTCGTGGCCGTCAGGTCCGGTGACGTCGAACGGCAGGCGGGTCCCGTACTGGCGGCCGATCCAGTTGCGCTGCATCTGCCGGACGGAGTCGGGCCAGCCCTCCAGTTCGTCGATGTAGTCGACAAGTTCGTCCGAGTAGTCCGTGATCTGCAGGAACCACTGGTCCAGTTCGCGCTGCTCGACAGGGTTGTCGCACCGCCAGCAGAGTTCCTCCTCGCCTTCGACCTGCTCGTCCGCGAGGACAGTTTCACAAGACGGGCACCAGTTGACGTCGGCGTCGCGTCGCTCGACGAGTCCTTCCTCGTAGAACCGGGTGAAAAACCACTGGTTCCACTTGTAGTAGTCGGGCGTGCAGGTGGCTATCTCCCGCTCCCAGTCGTAGCCGAACCCCATCGACTTCATCTGCCCTTTCATCGTGTCGATGCAGTCGAACGTCCAGTCGCGGGGGTTCGTGTCCCGCTCCTTGGCGGCGTTTTCGGCCGGCAGGCCGAACGCGTCCCACCCCATCGGATGCAACACGTCGTCGCCCTGCATCCGACGGTAGCGGGCGTACGCGTCGGTGATCGTGTAGTTCCGGACGTGGCCCATGTGAAGCTTCCCGGAGGGGTACGGGTACATGCCGAGGACGTACGTCGGGTCTTCGACGTCGTCCGGCGTCCGGTACACCGCCGCGTCGTCCCACGCCTCCTGCCAGCGTGTCTCTATCGCCGCGTGGTCGTAACTCTCGTCGCTCATTCGCTTGTACGTGTTTCGGCGGGTCGACTCCCTATACCTTTCTATCCGACAGCAGCGCCGGGATAGAGGACGCCGTCGGAAGCCGACGCTGACGGGTCGACGCGAGTTCGGACGAAGAAAATCAAACCCCGTTCCGGCGCACCGACACTGCTCGTACTGCTGCTTGCGCGTACTGGTCTCGTCCGGGGCCTGTCGGTCGGCAGCCTCCGGCACTACTACGCAACTGCAAAACCGTCCGCGGGCGGGGCGTGATTCGATGCCGACGCCTACGCCTGCACGAGGTCGAACGGCGTGCCCTCGTCGCCGTCTTTGGCCTCCTCGTAGACGACGCGGGCGGCGGCGACGTCCTGGATAGCCAGGCCCGTCGAGTCGAACACTGTTACCCCGTCCTCCGCGGTGCGACCCTCCTTCTCGCCGACGACGATCTCGCCGATCTCGCCGTAGAGGTCGTCGTCGCCGAGGGTCCCATCGTGCCAGGGGACGTTGATCTCGCCGGAGTGCGTACACTGTTCGTGGTCGTCGATGACGAGTTTCGACGACAGGAGGATCTCGTCGCTGAGTTCGTGTTTGCCCTCTGCGTCGGCGCCCATCGCGTTGACGTGGGTGTGTTTGCCCAGGTCAGAGAGCGAGACGATCGGGTCTCGGACGGGCGTCACCGTCGAGAGCACGTCGCAGGCGGCGGCGTCGGAGATAGAGCCTTCCCGGACGGTAAAGCGGTCGCCGAACTCGTCGCGGAAGGCGTCGATCCGGTCGGAGTCCTTGTCGGCGACGACGACCGTCTCGATGGGACGGACCTCCGCGATAGCCGTCAGTTGCGTGTAGGACTGGACGCCCGCGCCGACGATCCCGAGGGTGGTCGCGTCCTCGACGGCGAGGTGGTCGGTCGCCACCGCGGCGGCCGCGCCCGTCCGTTTCATCGTCAGCGTCGTCCCGTCCATCACCGAAAGCGGGTAGGCCGTCTCGGGGTCCGAGTAGATCATCGTCCCCATCACGGTCGGCAGGCCGTGGTCCGCCGGGTTGTCAGGGTGGACGTTCACCCACTTGATCCCGGCAGCGTCCCAGTCGCCGGCGTCCATGTACGCCGGCATCGACCGGAAGTCACCGTTGTATCGTTCGAGTTCGATGTAGGACTTCGCCGGCATCTGTACGTCACCGCGCTGGTACGCTCCGAACGCCTCTTCGACGGAGCGAATTATAGCGTCCATTCGCGCGTTTTCGTCGACCGCATCGCTGTTCAGCAGCAGCGTGTCCATATATAGCAAATATTGCAGTAGCTCACTTAGGTGAATCGGAACGGCTACAGATCGGCTAACGAAAGCGAAAATATCCGAAGAGAACCGTGTCGCCCGGCTACCGTACCGCCGCCGGGCGAACGCGACGCGTTAGTCGAGAACACACGTTCCCGTACGGTGATTCGTCCGAGCGGTCGCGGACGGACGTGGGTACCGGGGGGTCGACGGCGTCCGTGAAATCAGTCGTTGCCCGACTTCACATCGCGCCGCCCATGCCACCCATACCGCCCATGCCGCCCATGCCGCCGCCCATACCGCCGGGCGCGCCGCCGGGGCCGCCTGCGCCGCCGTCACCGCCGTCGTCGGGGTCGACCTGACCGCCGGAGAGGTCGCCCGCCGCGATGACGTCGTCGATGCGGAGGATCATCACGGCCGCCTCGGTGGCGGACTCGATGGCCTGCGTTTTGACTCGGAGCGGCTCGACGACGCCCTCCGATTCCATGTCGATGATGTCGCCCGAGTAGGCGTCCAGACCGGCGGCGGTGTTGCCGCCGTCGTGCTGGCTGCGCAGGTCGACGAGGGAGTCGATGGGGTCGAGACCAGCGTTCTCGGCGAGGGTGCGCGGGTTGATCTCCAGCGCGTCTGCGAACGCTTCGACTGCGAGCTGTTCGCGGCCGCCGACGCTGTCGGCGAACTGGCGAAGTTTCAGAGCGAGTTCAGTCTCGGGTGCGCCGCCGCCGGGCAGAACCTTCCCGTCTTCGAGCGTGACGCGGACGACGCCGAGCGAGTCCTCGATGGCGCGCTCGACCTCGTCGACGACGTGTTCGGTGCCGCCGCGGAGGATGAGGCTGACGGACTTGGCCTCGTCGACGTCCTCGACGAAGATGCGCTGGTCGCCGCCGACGTCCTTCTGGGCGACGCTGCCGGCGAAGCCGAGGTCGTCGGCCTCGATGTCGTCGAGGTTGGCGACGGAGCGAGCGCCCGTGGCGCGCGCGAGCTTCTCAGCGTCGCTGGATTTCACGCGACGGACCGCGAGAATGCCTTCCTGGGCCAGGTAGTGCTGGGCCATGTCGTCGATGCCGTCCTCTGCGAAGACGACGTCGGCTCCGACGTCGACGAGCTGGTCGACCATCTCCTTGAGCTGTTCCTCTTCCTGGTCGAGGAACTGCTGAAGCTGGTCGGGGTCGGTGACGTTGACCTCGGTGTCGATCTCCGCTTCCTTGACTTCGAGAGCGTCGTCGAGCACCGCAACGTCCGCGTCCTCGACGAAGTAGGGCATGTTCTCGTGGACGCGTTCCTTGTCGACAATGACGCCCTCGACGAGTTCCGAGTTCTCGATGGAACCGCCGACGACCTTCTCGACCTTGATGTTGTCCGTGTCGATGTCGTCGTCGTCGGCGACCGAGCGGACGGCGTCGACGACGAGTTCGGCGAGCAGTTCGCGGGCGTTCTCGGCACCCTTGCCCGTCATCGCCGTGGAGGCGATCTGGGTGAGAATGTCGGTGTCGTCCTCGTCGACATCGATGGCGATGTCTTCGAGGATGTTCTTCGCTTCCTCGGCGGCCTGGCGGTACCCCTGAGCCAGGGTCGTCGCGTGGATGTCCTGGTCGAGGAGTTCCTCCGCCTGACTCAGGAGTTCACCGGAGACGACGACGGCGCTCGTGGTGCCGTCGCCGACCTCGTTCTCCTGGGTCTCGGCGACTTCGACGATCATGTTGGCCGCCGGGTGCTCGATATCCATCTCTTTCAGGATGGTGACGCCGTCGTTCGTGACGACGACATCGCCCGTGGAGTCCACGAGCATCTTGTCCATGCCTTTCGGACCGAGTGTGGTCCGAACGGACTCGGAAACCGCCTGCCCGGCGGTGATGTTCATCGACTGTGCGTCCTTTCCGGAGGTTCGCTGGCTGTCCTCGGAAAGTACAATAAGCGGCTGATTGCCCATCTGCTGCGCCATATACAAGCTTTAGGTTGAATGTGATTCTATATAAAAGTACCGGAAAGAGGGCACAGAACCACCAAAGGGACCGCCACGGTTCGTCATGCCACGCCGTGTCAAGGACGGGGTTTATATGTCCGAGATCGGCCTATCCGGTGAACTGGTGGTACTCCATACCCTGGCGCTTGAGTTCGTTGTGCTTGCGCTCGAGGAAGGAATAAACGGAACCGTGGGGAGCGCCCTCTAAGATCATCTCCGCGGCCTCGCGGACGATTTCGACCTGTTGGGGAGTGCCGATAGCGCCCAGCGTCGACCCGTAGATGACGACGGACGCGCCGGTGAGTTCCTCCATCAGCTCTCGGGTCCGGCCGTTCTCGCCGATGAGCCGCCCCTTCTTTCGCTTCAGGTCGGTCTTGTTTCGGGCTGCGGAGTTGATGTCTATCAGGTCGAACATCATCATCTCGTCGTCCAGCAGCGTCAGCGCTTCCTCCGGCTTGAAGCCGCGACCGATGGCTCTGACGATGTCCGGCCCTTTCAGTCCGCTGATCGGGTCGCCCGTCTTGTCGATACTCACTGAGCCGTTCTCCGAATCGATGTCGAGGCGTACTTCGGCGCGGTTCTCGATCTCTCGCATCGTCTCACCGCCCTCGCCGATGAGCACGCCGATGCGGTCCTGCGGTATCTTCACGTGCTGCATGAGAGGGTGTAGGCGATGTGCCGTTTTAAGGGTTCGGCAAGGGGGCAGTCCGAAACGGGACCGGTGTACGTTCGCCTGCGGGGTTACTCGACCAGACTCGACAGCCGGTGGTGACCATCCCGAAGCGGGGGACCGTGTCCGGGACAGGCGTATTCGAAGCTCCCGGTCCGATCGGAGAGTGACTGAATACTTTCCTCGACCTGTTTATGGTCGTAGCTCGTGATCCGGCCGGAGGGGCGGAGACTGTCTCCGAGTCCGTATGCGAGATCACCCAAAAACGAGGCGGAGAGTTCTTCGTGAACGTAGACTACGTGACCAGGTGTGTGTCCCGGCGCGTGATACGCCCGAAAGCCGCCGATCGTATCGCCGTCCTCGACGGCACGGATAGGGAGATCGGGGAGCGTGAGGCGTCGGTAGTACAGTCGGTGAAGGGCTTCGAGTCCGCAGCGGGCAGTCCACGGTGGAAGCCGGTCACCGGCGACGTAAGATACCTCCAATCGGTGGACGTACACTGGTGCGTCCAGAGCGGGCGTCAGTTTCGAGAGCGTGCCCACGTGGTCAGCATCGTAATGAGTCAACAGGACTCGGTCGATGTCCGACGGTTCGAAGCCGGCGTCACTGAGGCCGTCTCTCACGGTCACTTCGTCGCCGGGCCATCCGGCATCGACGAGCGTGATCTCCCCGTCATCGACGACGTACGCGTTCGGTTTATCCCGGGTCTGGCAATCGAGCTGCCAGAGACCGTCCGGTAACTGTACTGTCATTACTGACGGTTGAACGCGGGCCGTATTATCGTTTCCCCGGCCGGGGAACCGCGATACCTCGTGTGGGGTCGACGCCTACCCCAGCGGGTCCGCGCGCAACCGCTCGCGCTCGTCCTCTGTCAGCCGGTACAGTTCGAGTTCCTCGGGGAGGTCACCCAGCACCTCGCGGCGGCGCTGATGCGCGTCGAGGAAATCCGCGATGCGGTCGATGGTGCGCGCCTTCATCTCCCCGGAGAGCAACTCCCCGGAGCGGTACTCGCGGGCGAGGCGCACCACCTCGGCGTCGTCGTCCTCGAAAAAGGAGTAGAGGTACTGGTAGGCAACGTCCACGTCCGGATCGCCCCCGCGTTCTCGGTGTTCGTCGAGGCTCTCCCGTCCGCCCGAGTAAGCGTGTTTCTTGATCTTCCGCTCGACCGTCTCGCGGTCGTCGGTGAGCCGTATCGACGGCGCGTCGTCGGAACTGCTCATCTTCCCCGGTCCGCCCAGTCCGGGCAGGTACTTCGAGAGTAGAGCGCCGGGTTTGCGGACCTTGTACTTCGCTTTCGCGGCGACGTCGCGACACACCCGGACGTGGGGGTCCTGGTCGACGGCGATGGGAACGAGCGTGGGGTGTTCGCCGTGGACGAGTTGGGGTAACAGCAGGTGCGCAGTCTGCATCGCCGGGTAGAACGACTGCCCCACGTTCTCCGGGGTGCCGTACGTCGCGTCGACGGTGGCCTGGGTGATGTCGCCCGCGAACGAGGCCGCGTGCGGGTACAGCGCGTCGGCGTCGGCCGTGTCGATCACGATCCGCGTCCGGTCAGGGTCGAACCCGACGGCGAGCAGGTCGCGCAGGTTCTCCCGGAGATGCTCGCGGACCGCGTCGAACGTGAGGTCCCGCGTGAAGTACTTCTCGTCGTCCGAGACGGGGACGTACACGTGCGCGCCCGTCCGGTCCTGAACGTGTTTCGCGAAGTACAGCGGGACCACGTGTCCGAGGTGGAGCGGTCCGGAAGGGCCGATGCCCGTCACTATCGAGTGGGTGTCACCCCGTTCGGCCGCCGCGAGGAACGGATCGAGGTCCCGTTCGGCGTAGTAGACGCCGCGGCGGACGAGTGGGTGGGGCGGGTCCGGAAACCGTTCGATCTGGTCGTCTGTCAGTGCGTCCGCGCCGAACTCGTCGAGTAACTTGTCGTAGTCTGTGTCGTCTGGCATAGAGTCGTGGTCGGAGTCGCGGCTGGTCGAAAGCGGTGCGCGAGAGAAAGCGAGTGAGCGTCGACCGCCCGGGCGACGGGTTACGCCGCGCCGACCGAACTGCCGACACTGTCCGCTCCCGGGGTCGGCCAGCGCCAGCAGCGAACGGGAGCGGACCTCATCGAGCGGGAGTACGTACTGTTCCGTACATCACTGTTTTGGACGCCGCCCGAACGAAATCCAATTGTAGTCAAAGCAGAGACATCTCTGCATGACGACGAGCGTGGACGCGAACGACCCCGACGGGACAGTCGATCTGCCGGACGGGCGGACGGTCGCGTACGACGAATACGGTTCCCCGGACGGGGTGCCGGTGATATACCACCACGGGACGCCCGGGTCCCGGCTCCTCGGTGCCGCGTTCGACGACATCGCGGAGTCGAACGGGGTACGGCTGATCGCCCCCGACAGGCCCGGAACCGGACAGTCCGACCCGGTAGCGAACCGGAGTCTCGGCGGTTGGGCGGACGACGCCGTTGCGCTCGCTGACGGCCTCGGCGTCGACGAGTTCGGCGTCCTCGGCTTTTCCGGCGGCGGTCCACACGCACTCGCGGTCGCCGCTCGTCACCCCGAGCGCG
This sequence comes from Halostella sp. PRR32, assembly GCF_034808085.1. Lineage (NCBI taxonomy): Archaea > Methanobacteriati > Methanobacteriota > Halobacteria > Halobacteriales > Natronoarchaeaceae > Halostella > Halostella sp. PRR32. Next base: position 899,895 of record NZ_JAXHGL010000002.1, on the reverse strand, counting down.
TCGACCGCGTCGCGCTGGTAAGCACCGTCGGTCCGCCGTCCGCACCGAACGACGGTGCGGGACTGACGAGCAAGACGCTGGACGCGGTCGCTCGCCGGTCGTCGCTACTGACTGGCGCGCTGTTCCGGCTACAGGCGTTCGCCGTCGAGCGGTCCGACGCCGAGTCGCTGGTCGGGCAGTTCAGCGACCGGCCGCTCGCCAACTTCGAGGAACGAACCGAGCGACCGTTCGGTCCACTCGTCGAAGCCAACCTCCGCGAGGCGTATCGCCAGGGGAGCGCGGCCGCTGCTAGCGAGAGTCGGCTGTTCGTCCGCGACTGGGGGTTCGACATCGACGCTGTCGCCGCTCCGGTCCGTCTCTGGCACGGCGAGGCAGATACGAACGCCCCGCCAGCGGCGGCGGCACATCTCGCCGAACGGCTTCCGGACGCCAAACTGACTCGGCTCCCGAACGACGACCACCTGTCGGCGCTGGTCGAAAGTCGGGAGTCGGCAGTCGAATGGTTTTCCGACTGATCGGTGAGAGGGCTCGGCGACGGTCTACATAGGATCGGCGACGGTCTACATGGGGTCGGCGTTTACTGTACCGTCGGACGGAGGCCAAGACTGTCGACACCGAGTCGAATCTCGTCACGACGGTCCGTTCGACGGTATCGGTTTTCGGGAGACTCGATCAGTTTTCGCGAGGCTCGGAGTGTTCCTGCACGTACGCGAGCAGGTCCTCGCCGGACACCGGGAGTCCTTGCCGCGAGAAGAAGTTCGCGACGTTCTCGCAGTCGCGTTCGAGGAAATCGACGGCGTTGGGGTGGTGGATCGTCACCGCCTGCCCGACGTCGATGACGACGAGATGGTCGTCGTAGACGATGACGTTGTACTCCGAGAGGTCGCCGTGGACGAGGCCGGCGTCGTAGAGGCGGCGGATGTACTCCCGGACGACCTCGTATGCCGTCTGGGGGTTCTCGACGTCGACCTCCGCGAGACGCTTCGCGCGTTCGCCGTCGTGGCCCAGAAACTCCATGACGAGGGCGTTGCGCTGGACGGCGATGGGGTTCGGGACGCGGACGCCCGCCTTCTGGGCGCGTTTGAGGTTCGCGAACTCCTTTTTCGTCCACGCGAGGACGGTCCGTTTCTTGTCGCCGCCGAGTTCCTCGATGCGGGGGTCGCCGACGAGATACTCCCGCATGTCTTTGAAGTCGCTGGCGTTGATTCGGTACACCTTGATCGCAACTTCGCCGCCGCTACCGAGCGCGGAGTAGACGTTTGCCTCCTTGCCGGTCGAGACGGGGCCGCCCAGTGCGTCGACGTATCCGTCTTGAACGAGTTTGTAGAGGGCGGCGAACGTGGCGTCGTCGAACACCGACGCTTCGACCTTGAATCGCTCGCTGTTTTTGATCTTCTTGCGAAACTCGTCGAACTCGCGGTCGCGCTGACGGGCGATTTCGTCCGCCTCGGTGTCGGAAACGTCGAGTTCTTCCCACTCGTCGCCGGGGCCGTCTGCGTTCTCCTGGTCGACCAGTGCGTACTCGTCGTTCATCGTCGCACCGGCGGATCACCCGCTAGTCGGTCGTCGGGATACGGCGTCGCCATGAGAAGAGCTACTGAATGTGTCCTTCTTCGCGGAGCTGGTCAGCTTCCTGTTTCTCGTAGCGCCAGGTGATGTCCGCCTTCTCGTCCTGCCAGTCCCACGGTTCGACCAGCACGACGTCGTCTTCGCGGATCCAGATCCGCTTTTGCATTTTGCCCGGGATACGGGCCGTCCGTTCCGTCCCGTCCGCACAGCGGACTTTGACTCGGTTCGCGCCGAGCATGTTCGTCACTGTGGCGAACACCTCGTCCTCGTCAGGCATGCGAAGGTCTTTGCGCCCCTGGTTGTCGCTCATACGCGAGATAAGGTACGGCAGACCTTTAAATGCGCGGGAGACGGCCGCGATACATCGCCGGCCTTTAAGTGTAGACTCACGTCTTCGAACCCATGATAAAGAAACTCGGCGCTGTCGGCATAGTCGGTATCGTCGTCGTGCTTGCGGGGTTAGCGCTCGTCGCGTGGGAGAGTCAGATCATCGCCGCCGGACTGGCGCTCATGCTGCTCGGCTTCGTCCTCACGGTGAAAGCACTCGTCAGCAACCTGCTCTCGTCGTTCGGCATGGGCGGGATGATGTAACACTGCGGGAGAACCGCTTCGCACCCCCTTATTTTTACACCCCCCGTCGCCGCGAACGTTTTTGATCCCGCCCGTCGAAGCCGCGACCATGGAGAAAGTCTCGATCGACGACGTGGAACCGAGCACGTTCGATCCGGAGAACCGGACGCACGACCGTCGCGGCCTCACCGAGCCGCTGAACGCCGGCGACGTGGCCGTCGCGCGCTACGTCCTCGAACCCGGCGAGCGGTTCAGCGGCGCGCTCCACGCGCACATGGATCAGGAGGAGATATTCCTCGTCGTCGAAGGAGAGGCGACGTTCCGAACGAGAGAGGGCGAGGTCACCGTCAGCGAGGACGAGGCGGTCCGGTTCGCCACCGGCGAGTTCCAGACCGGCGGGAACGAGGGCGACGAGGATCTGGTGGCGTTCGCGCTCGGCGCGCCGCGGGAAACCGAGGACGTTCGCATCGCCCGAATCCCGGGCGTCGGCAACGTCGCCTGCCCCGACTGCGGACACGACAACATGCAGATTCCGGGAACCGACGGCGAACCGCTGGTCTGTCCCGAGTGCAACGGGGAGTTACCCGTGAAGTAACAGAGCGCCCGCCGGTCAGGACTGCAGTTGCTTGCGGCCCGGTTCGATCAGGCGGTCGAGGTAGTCGGCAAGCGCCGACTTCGCGTCCGCAGGGTGGAGTTCGCCGCTCTCCAGGTCGTCCGCGAGCGCTGCGTAGTCTCCGTACTCGAGGTTGCCGCCGTACTGGTCGGGGCGCTCGACGACGACTTCCTCGAACCGCGGGAACACGTGGTACTCGAATATCTGAAGGACCGGGTTCTCCCGCTCGTTGCCGTCGTCGTCCGGTTCCGGATCGCGCGTCGGCGGACAGTACGCCGAGTTGACCTTCTCCGCTAAGTCGTCGGCTGAGTCCTCCATGGAGATGGTGACGCCCTCGCTGCTCGACATCTTCCCCTCGCCCGTCGTCAGGTCGGCGAGGATGGGCGTGTGCAGACTGGTCGGCGAGTCGTAGCCCAGTTCCGGCAGGTTCTCGCGGGCGAGCATGTGGACCTTCCGCTGGTCTATCCCGCCCACTGCGAGGTCGACATCGAGATATTCGATGTCCAACGCCTGCATCAGCGGGTAGACGACGTGGCTCACCTTCGCCGTCTCGCCGCTCTGGATCTCGGCCATCGCGCGCTGGGCGCGGTTCAGCGTCGTCTCCACCTGCATGGCGTGCAGATCGAGTTCGTACTCCTCGTCCATCTGGTACGTGGAACCGTAGACGAAGTCGGTCTTGTCCTCGTCGAGGCCGTACGCGATGAACTGCTGTTGCATCCGCTCGGCCGTATCGCGGATCTCCTCGAACGTCCCCTTGTCGTTGAGGTAGGCATGGACGTCCGCGAGCAGGACGGTCACGTCGAAACCGGCCTCCTGCAGGTCGATGAGTTTGTTCGCGGTTAACATGTGACCGATGTGGAGGACGCCGGAGGGTTCGTAGCCGACGTACGCCCGCTTCACCTCGGGGCTCTCGGCCATCTCCTCCACCTCGTCCTCGGTGACCACCTCGGCCGCGTTCCGGGTGATCAGGTCGTACGTATCCATACCGAGAGGGTGGACGAGCGAGGGTTTCAACGCTACGGTGTTCGGCGAACGGGCGTCGGATCCGATCATTCCGAGTTACGGCCGGCGAGCGCGGTGAGGAGCGGACGCGACGAACCGTGCGACTCGGGGGAGGGCAGGCAGGCGCGACAAGAGAACGGTCCGCGAGCGAACCAGCGTAGCGAGTGAGCAAGCGGCTTTTTGATCGGCCATTTTTTGGAGGAGTGGTCGCCTTCGGCGACCCGACGAGAAAAAAGGTCGCGTTAGTCGGACTCGCCGCGGTCCGCCCGGTGTTCGCTGATTAGCCGGTCGAGTTCCTCGGCCTTGCGTTCCTTGCGCCGTTCCTCCGCGCGGTCCTCCCAGTCGTCGATGACGGCCTCGACCTCGCTCTCGCGGGCGACCGCGAGTTCGTCGACCTCCTGCATGGCCACGTCGTCCGCGGGGCCGACCGGGATCCCGTTCTCGAAGAGGATCTCGTCGGCGATATCGGAGATCGCGCCGCCGTTTTTGAGGACGACGCGTGGGTTCACGTCGACGAGTTTTTCGGCGGTGCTGCGGCCCGCGCCGCTTGCGTCCCGAAGGTAGATCACGTCGTCCTCCGCGAGGCCGTACGACTCGTTTGCCGCCTCTAGCGCGCCTCTGGTGAACTTCTCTACCGGTTTGACCGGAACGAGGCCCTTCTTCTCGGCCGCCACGTCGCTGAAGTTCGAGTGGTCGAGTTTCCACAGTTCCTTGAGGCGGTCGAGTTTCCCCTGGAGTTCCTCGTTGCGCTCGCGTTCTTCCGCTAATTCGCGTTCGAGGCGCTCGGTCTCGCGTTCGAGGCGGGTCACCTCGCGGTCCTTGCGGACCTCGCGGCGCTCCTCGCTGCGGGCCGCGTCGAGGTCGCTCTCCAGTTCGTCGATGCGGTCGTCTTTCTCCGCGACGGTGTCGTTCAGGTCCTCGACGTGCGCTTGCAGGCGCTCGACCTGCCGTTCGAGGTCTCGGATGCGCTTTTCCTCGGCAGTGAGTTCGCGGGGGGTGTGCTCGGTGGTCTCTTCCTCCTCCTCGGGGGTTTCGGTGAGGTCGTCGATAACCGACTCGACTGACTCGTCGCCTGCGATGACGCGGGCGGTGATCTCGCCGCGGTTCATCCGCGGCGGCACTTTCCGGGCGATGCGCTCGAACTGGTCCTCGTGGTCGTCGAACGCGAACAGCGCGGCGGCCATCGCGTCCCGTTCGTGGTCGTTGTCGTAGCCGATATCGCGGGTCCGGTGCTGTTTCTCGTCGACGGGGAGGTCCGACATCGGCGACCACGCCGCGGCGTCGAAACTGCGACGGATCTTCTCGACGGTCTCGGGCATCGGCGTCACGTCCGCGGCGACGAGCAGCGGTCGGCCGCGCTCGACTATCCACTCGATGACGGCGGCGGTGTCTGCGGTCCGCGTCGAGAGGACGTCGAGGACGCCACCGTCCAGGTCGACGATGGCGACGGCGGTCGTCGTCCCGGGGTCGATGCCGACGAGAACGTGGTCCCGTCGCTTGGCGAGCGGCCGGAACTCGATACCGTCGCGCCGGACGCGCTCGATCTCGGTCCGGGTGTCGCCGTTCCGCCGGCGGGAGACTGGGATGTCTTGCGGACGGGCCGTCACGCGGAAGACGGCGTTGGAGTAGCCGCCGTACTTCTCGGTTGCATCTTTCTCGTACTCCAGACCGGCGTCGTCGAGGGCTGACTCAACCTCGCGGGCCCGAGTACGGACCGCCCCGTGGATCCGACGGGTGAAGCGGTCCTCGCTCCACCCGCCCTTGCCGGTCGAGCGGCCGCGAGAGACCTTCACCTCGGTCGTGTCCGTGAATGCGGACACCTCCTGCCCGACGTTGCGGGCAGCGAGGCGGGCCGAGGCTTCCGCCTCCTGCATCGGATCCTTTCCGTAGGGAACGCCGTGCCTGCCGGCGACCCGAGAGAGTGGTTCCGGCTGTTCCGCGCCCGTGACCTGAACGAGGCGCGTCTCGTCCGGGAGTTCGCCGAGGAAATGCACGAGCGCGTCCTTGTCCTCCGCGAGTTCGTACATGTTGTCGGTCGCGATGATGTCCGGGCGCTCGTCCTCGATCAGGCGTCTGAGCTTCCGGTACGTGACGACATCGCGGTCGATGTCCTCGCCGTCGAAGACGACGAGCGCGTAAGAGGGAGCGTCGCCGCGGACGTCGCCGCTTTGCACGTCGACGCCGAAGACTACCGTGTCGAGGGCACTCGTGCGGGTACTCACAGGACGGCGTAAGGGAGTCACAGATATAAAAGACCGGGCGGAAGTCGGAAGACCTCAGTAGAGCGTCCCCTCAGCGACCGGAACGACGCGCCCACCGACATCGACGGCCACTCGGTCGTCGGGGCCGGAAGTGGCGTCCGAAGATCCCTCGTCGGCCCCGCTCTCCGCCTGGTCGACACCCTCTCTCGTCTCCGTCGTCTCGTCCATGGCACTCCTCGCCGTCGCCGCTTCGTCGGTCGCCCGGAGGCGAAGCAGCGACGGGCGGCCCATCTCGTAGCCCTGTTCGACGATAGCGTCGACCTCGCCGTCGCCGTGTCGGGCGAGATACGCCGCGAGACAGCCGTTGGAACTGCCGGTCGCCGGGTCCTCCGGAACGTCGTAGTACGGGGCAAACACCCTGTCGGCGTAGTCGTGGCCGTCGTCGCGGGGGTGAGCGCAGAACGCCAGCACGTTCTTCCCGTCGTGATCGCCGGTAAGCGCCTCGTATCCCGCCGGATCGACGTCGATCCGTTCAAGCGCGTCCCGGTCGCGCAGGGGGACGACAACCGTCGGGAGGCCGGTCGACACCCACTCGACGGGCAGATCCCCGCGGAGGTCGGCGGGAGCGAGACCGAGCGCATCCGCCGCCGTCTCGCGGTCGAAAGCCCGCCCGAATTCGGGTGCGCGCTGGGACATCCAGTACGTCTCCCCGTCGACGCGTACGGGAACGTCACCGACCTGCAGGTGCAGGGTCACCTCGTCGGGTCGGCGGTCGGCGAGGTGGTCGCGGATCACCGCCGCGGTGCCGAGTGTCGGGTGACCGGCGAACGGCACCTCGTCGTTCGGCGTGAAGATGCGGACATCCCAACCGTCGGCGTCGCAACCCGTGACGAACGTCGTCTCGGAGTAGTTCATCTCGTTCGCGACAGCCTGCATCTCGTCGGTAGAGAGATCGGCCGCCTCCTCGACGACGGCCAACTGGTTACCGGCGTAGCGCTCCGTAGCGAACACGTCACAGATATGGAATCGGTGAGACATACGGGGTTCACTGGCAGTTCGACCACTGACGAAAAAACGTTTTCCAGGGTGTGCGGTCGTCTCACATACCGTCGGTCGTCTCAGTGTCCGGGTACGGCACTTCGACGGTCTGTCCGTCGTCGGGAACGAACGCCTCGCCGTCGAACGTCTCCCGCGCCTGTCGTTCGTGGTCGGAAACGTCGCCCGCGTAGCGCGAGGAGATGTGCGTCATGGCGAGGCGCTTCGCGTTCGCCCGCGCTGCGATCTCCGCGGCCTGGCGCGCCGTCGAGTGGCCGGTCTGACCGGCGCGTTCGGCGAAGTCGTCAGCGAACGTTGCGTCGTGTACGAGCAGGTCAGCGTCCTCGGCCACCTCGACTGTCGCCGCCATCGGCCGGGTATCGCCGGTGTAGACGACGCGTCGGCCGGGCCGCGGATCCCCGACGACCTGTTCGGGGCGGACGACAGTTCCGTCCTCCAGTTCGACGGGTTCTCCCTCGTGAAGACGGCCGAACTCCGGGCCGACTGGGACGCCCAACTCCTCCGCCTTCTCGCGGTCGAACCGGCCCTTGCGGTCGTCTTCGACGATGGCGTAGCCGATAGCCTTGGTGCGGTGGTCGGCCTCGAAGACGCGCACCTCGTAGTCGGACTGTGTCAGCGCCACGTCGCCGTCGTCGACCTCGTTGACGCGAACCCCGAACGAGGGCCGCGTGTTGGCGGCGTACAGCAGGTCCTCGACCTCGGATCGCGTCCCTCGCGGCGCGTGGATCGCAAGCGGTTCCTCCCGGTCGTTGAAGTCCATCGTCTGGATCAGTCCCGGAAGGCCGAGAACGTGGTCGCCGTGGAGATGCGTGATGAAGATGTGCGAGATCGAAAAGCCGGTTCCGAACCGCATCATCTGGCGCTGAGTCCCCTCTCCCACGTCGAACAGCAGGCCGTCACCCTCGCGGTTGACCATCAGGCTACTGGGGTTTCGCTCGGTCGTCGGCACGGCCCCACTGGTCCCGAGGAAGGTGACGCGAATCGACATTGACGTATCGTCGGCCGCCCTCGCCTAAACCCGCTTCGAAACGGTGACCGGAGTCGCTCCTCCGCCCGCAACCGCGGCCGCCGGAACCGACCGATTCTTACCCCTGACGGAACTACCAGTGGGTGATGGACGCGCCGCTGTGGACCGACACCTACGCCCCAGATCTCGCGGACCTGCCGCAGGACGACGTTCGGGAGTACCTCCAGAAGGCCGTCGACGAACCGCTGAACCTCGTCGTCCACGGCCCGAAAGGGAGCGGCAAGACCGCCGCCGTGCGAGCGCTGGCCCGCGCAGCTCACGACGACCCGGACAACGACCTCGTCGAGATAAACGTCGCGGACTTCTTCGACCGGACGAAAAAGGAGATCAAAAACGACCCGCGGTTTGCCTCCTTCCTCAACGGGCGCAGCAGCATGGCCAAACGGGACATGATAAACCACGTCCTCAAGGAATCAGCGAGCTACGCACCCGTCTCGGGGACGTACAAGACGGTCGTACTCGACAACGCCGAGGGGATCCGCGTTGACTTCCAGCAGGCGCTTCGCCGCGTGATGGAGCGCCACCACCAGATGACCCAGTTCGTCATCACGACCCGTCAGCCGACCAAGCTCATCCCGCCGATCCGCTCGCGCTGTTTCCCGGTCCCGATGCGCGCACCGACCGACGACGAGGTCGTCGCCGTCCTCGAAAACATCGTCGAGACGGAGGGCGTCGACCACGACGACGACGGACTGGAGTACGTCGCCGGCTACGCCGGCGGCGACCTCCGGAGGGCGATCCTCGCCGCCCAGACCACCAGCGAAGCCGAAGGCGAGGTCACGATGAACGCCGCCTACGAAACGCTCGGCGACGTCGGCGCGGACACCCAGGTGAAAGAGATGTTAGACGACGCCGAGGCCGGGGAGTTCACCGACGCCCGGAGTACGCTCGACGACCTGCTCGTCGACGAGGGGTTCAGCGGCGAGGAGGTCCTAGACGACATCCTCCGGATCGCGCGCTCGCGCTACGGCGGCGAACATCTCGCCGAACTCCACCGCATCGCTGGCGAGATAGATATGGACCTCGCGGAGGGGACGAACGACAGACTGCACGTCTCGCACTTGCTCGCGGAGATAGGCCGGTAAGCGGTTCGACGATCGATCCGCGTCTACACCTTTTTGTACCGAACCGCGGCCAGACCCCTCGTGACCTGACCAGACGACACGGGGCGGACGAGGCGGTTGTGCGACGACTCGTCCCGTGACATGCGGTGTCGCCTGTTAGTTTCATGGGGGATACACTTATCAGAAGCATCCGCCAAGCCGAACCATGTCGAGAGTCCGTCAGACCCCGTCGATCGTTCTCCCCGGGAGGGAGCATGACTGAAAACGCCGTCACCGAGAGCTCAGAGGACGCCTCGCTTCCCGCGCGACTGGAGCGGGCCGGGGTCGTCGTCGGGGCGACGCTCCTGCTCTCCCTGCCGATGGGAGTCATCGGGTCCCATCTTCTCGATGCCGGACAGCCTCCCTGGATAGCAGGTGTGTTGGTGTTTGCACCCGGGTTCGTCGTTGGCGTCCTCGCCTCGACGGACCGTATCCCCGTCTCGTACGGCCAGATCTGGTCATTTTCGCTGACGAGTTGGTTCGTCACGCTCCTTCTGCTCGGTGCCACCGGGTCGAACCAACTGACGGCCGACAGGACCGTCGTCCTCGGGGCCTGGCTCACCGGACTCCTCGTCGGTGCCGTCGTCGCCGGCCGAGAGTGGTTGTGCGACCGCCTACTCTAACACCAGCACGTGCCGCGTCAGCGATCGGTGGACGCGGCGCTCGAACGACGATTCGATCTCCCAGCCCACCTCGCGGGCGGTACCGGCCCACGAACGATCAGCGACCATCACCGTCCGGGGCGCGAGCCGGCGCGCCTCCGCCAGCGCGCCGGCGACCAGGTCGTCCAGGTCGTGAGCGGCGATCTTCGACTGGCGGCCGTAGGGCGCGTCGAAGACCACGCCGTCTACGGGCCAACTCCGTGAGTTTGATGAGGCATCTTCGTCGCTGTTAGTGGCGTCACCGGCAAACGGTAACCGAGTGGCGTCGCCTCGGACGACTCCGTAATCGCCGTCAGTGCCGAGAAACTGAGCCAGGTTGTCGCGGGACCCTCGAACCATCCGCGCCTGCGCGTCGCTACCGAGAACGCGCGCGCCGACGAGGCCCGCTTCGACGAGGACGCCGCCAGTTCCGCACATCGGGTCGAGGATCGTCCGGCCGGGTGCCGCGCCAGCGATGTTTACGAGTGCTCTGGCGAGCAGCGGGTCCATGCTCCCGGGCTGAAAGAAGGCGCGGTCGGTCGGTTTGCGTTCGCCGTAATCCCGCCGGCTCTCGGCGGCGAGCCAGCCCAGAATCGATGTATCTGCGGGGTCGGCGTCGACATCACCCGACGGTTCGCCGCGGGCGAACACCGCACGGATTTCGTGGTCGGGGTCGTCGAGGTCTATCGTGAACCCCCGGTCGACGAGCACGTCGCCGAGTTCGCGTTCGACGGCCTGCGTATCGATATCGGCGCTCCCGCGAACGTCTCGTGCGCGGACGGCGACGGTCCCCTGGCGGTCGAGCGTCGACGCCGAGAGCAGAGCGCGAGCACCGTCGACCGTCGCGTCCGCGCGGCCGATCATCTCACTCGCTCGGTGCGTGTAGGCGAGCGTCCGGACGCGGTCGCGGTTGATCGCCGTCGCGGTGGCGAGACCAGGTCCGACGATCGAGACGTCAGCGGCGGCGCTCGCAGCCTCGCGGGCCGCGAACGCGTCGTCTTCACCGCCGAGTTCGAGGACGTACACGACAGAGGGTCCGGGTGGCCCGACAATGATACTGTCGGCTGATACTGGCGAGCATACTGTTTCACACTGTCGGACGGGGACCTCTGACGACTGTCGATACACCAGGGTGTCGGATCTCGTCACTGACGTACGGCCGACAGTGTAGCGTATTTGGTCGATTGGCTCGGTATAAACGGCCCATTCGGTGTGTCTCGTGGACGACCTGTCTGCGGACGGCACCAACCTTTATAAACCTTAAATACGTCTTTTAAGTCGACTCATGACTGATCCCAAGGAAACCATTAATATCGAAAACGTGGTAGCCTCGACGGGTATCGGGCAGGAACTGGATCTGCAGAGCGTCGCGATGGACCTGGAAGGGGCCGACTACGACCCCGAGCAGTTCCCCGGTCTCGTCTACCGTACGCAGGACCCCAAATCCGCCGCTCTCATCTTCCGGTCCGGCAAGATCGTCTGTACTGGCGCGAAGTCGACTGACGACGTCCACGAGAGTCTCCGTATCGTCTTCGACAAGCTCCGCGAACTGGAGATCAACGTCAACGAAGACCCCGAGATCGTCGTCCAGAACATCGTCACGAGCGCGGACCTCGGTCGTAATCTCAACCTCAACGCTATTGCGATCGGTCTCGGTCTCGAAAACATCGAGTACGAGCCCGAGCAGTTCCCGGGTCTCGTCTACCGCCTCGACGAGCCTGAGGTCGTCGCGCTCCTGTTCGGCAGCGGGAAGCTCGTCATCACCGGCGGGAAAAAGCCAGAAGACGCCGAACACGCGGTCGACAAGATCGTCTCTCGACTCGAGGACCTCGGTCTGCTGGAGTAAGATCGGTACGCACTACCTGTCGGACTCCGATCGGTCGACATGGCATTCGTCGCACAGTTGGATCCGGCCGGCGGAACGCTGGTGGCATACGTCGGGACCTTTCTGATATTCGCACTCGGCTATTCAGTGACCGCGCATATCGCCGCGCGGTACGTTCTCGGGGAGGTATCGGCGCGGCGGGCCCTGCTCGTCGGACCGGTCCCCGCCGCCGCTTCCGTGCTGCTCCAGCAGTACGGTCCGGCGATCACGATCGGCGTTACGATGTTCGGTGATTACCTCGCCATTCGGAGCGCGTATCGGCTGAACTACCGGCTCGCAGGACTGGTCGCCGTCATCCACTACACGGTGACCGTGATCGCCGGAATCACGCTCGTGAACCTGGTCGGCTTGCTCGGGACGGCACCGACGTGACGCTGTACGGGCGGACCGATACCGTCCGGCTCGGCGGAGCTATTCGACCAGCCGCTCGATCTCCGTCACGAGAATGCCACTCGCGCCCTGTTCTTTCACTTCCGTGATCGTCTCGAACACGTCGCTCTCGTCGACGACGGCGTGGACAGCGACCTTCTCGCCGCCGTTTTCGTCCGCGATGTCCATCACGGTCGGGCCGCCGAGGCCCGGGATCACGTCGCGCACCTCGTCGAGGCGGTCCTGCGGGGCGTTCATCATCAGATAGCGCTTGCCGTCTGCGGAGAGAACGGACTGGAACGCGGTCTCCGTCTGCTCGACTTTCGGGTCGTCAAGCACGTCGTCGCGCGCGATCAGGTGGACGGAACTGGAAAGCACTTCGTCGATGATGGCGAGGTTGTTCACCTTGAGCGTCGTCCCCGTCGATGTGATGTCGATAATGGCGTCGGCCATATCGACGTGCGGAGTGAGTTCCGTCGCACCGGTAACCTCGACGATGTCCGGCGAAACGCCCGTCGTCTCGAAGTACGTCCGGGCGACGTTGGGGAACTCAGTCGCGACGGTGCCGCCCTCCAGGTCGTCGACGGACTCGATCGTCCCGTCGCGCGGCGCGGCGAGGACGAGGCGACAGCGGCCGAACTCCAAGTCGAGGAGTTCGATCACGTTTCCGGGCTCTGCCTCGCGAACCTGGTCGAGGCCCGTGATGCCCACGTCGGCCGCGCCGTCGCTGACGTACTCCGGGATGTCCGCGGCCCGGGCGAACAGTAGCGTCACGTCCGGGTCGACCGTATCGGCGTACAGTTTTCGGTCCGCGCCGTCGACGACGTGGAGACCGGCGCGTTCGAGCAACTCGATAGTGGGTTCGTGGAGACGACCCTTGTTCGGCACGGCGATGCGCATGGTCGGGTCAACGAGGTCCGCGTGGAACTGCTTTTCGTTCGCTACCCGTACAGCGCCTCGACCAGCCCGAAAGTGACGTATATCTCGACGAACGCGGCGACGGCGAGGACCACCCAGGCCGCCGCAACGAACCCGGCGGTCCGCCGCCACTCATCGACGGACATGACGGTGGAGCGTCGGCCAGCGATCCTCGCACCGGCCCGCGCGACGACGCGGAACGCGACCGCGCTGGCGGCAAACAGCGCGGGGAGTTCGAGGATCCCGTGGGGGGCAATGGCGAGGACGACGAAGCCGATACCCTCGTTGCCCGCCGCAAGCGCGCCGACGTAGCCGAGGAGGACACCGTTGACCACTAGTCCGAGAACCGTGATCAGGCCGAGCGAAAGTGCGCCGACGAGAAAGACGAGAAACGCCCGCGTGTTGTTCACGAGGATGAACGAGACGGTCGGCTCCGCGGGAAACACCTGTTGGAGAGAGTCCAGTTCGAGTTCGGCCAAGAGGTCGACGCCGCGAGCGACCAGCCCGACGCCCACGACGGTCCCGAGGAGGAACAGGCCGACCGAGACCAGTAGATACCGACGGTGTTCTCGAAGCGCCAAGCTGAGCCACTGGAACTGCATACGAACGACGACGGAGCCCGGGAAAATAAATCCCGGTCGCACGCGTCCGGCGTTCGGTGAGCGAACCGGCCGACGCGGACCCGGTAGATTGACGACACAGGACCGGAAACCCCACGGTATGACCACCATGCTGGTCTCGGACGGGTCAGTGCTCCGTCCAGATATGACAGTGAGGCGCGCGGACGTACTCGTCGACCGGGATGCCGGTGAAATACTGGCGGTGGGCGAGGATGTCGGCGAGGACCCCGACGACCGACTCGACGCGAGCGGCGGCCTCGTGATCCCGGGCCTGGTGAACGCTCACACGCACGTCTCGATGACGCTCCTCCGCGGGTACGCCGACGATAAACCGCTCGACGCCTGGCTGCAGGAAGACATCTGGCCGGCCGAGGGTGCCCTTCAGGCCGAGGACATCCGCGCCGGGGCGGATCTCGGCATCGTAGAGATGATCAGGTCCGGGACGACCGCCTTCGGCGACATGTACTTCGAAGTCCCGGAGATAGTCGACGCCGTCGACGAGTCGGGAATGCGCGCTCTGGTCGGCCACGGCGTGGTCACGGTGGGAAAGGACGAGGAGGTCGCCATCGCGGATTTCGAGGAGTGTCTGGACGTCGCCGAGGAGTACAACGGTGCGGCGGACGGCCGCGTTTCGACGGCCGTGATGCCCCACAGTCTGACGACGGTCGCCGACGAGTATCTGTCCGAGTACACCGACCGCGCCCGCGAGTCCGGAATTCCGCTCCACTACCACGCCAACGAGACGACCGACGAGGTCGACCCTATCGTCGAGGAGCGGGGAGAGCGACCGCTCGCCTACGCCGACGACCGCGGGATGCTCGGGCCGGAGGACTTCGTCGCCCACGGCGTCCACGTCGACGGGACGGAGATCGAACTGTTGGCGGAGCGGGGAACCGCCGTTGTCCACTGCCCGGCGTCGAACATGAAACTCGCCAGCGGGATAGCGCCCGTCCAGCGCATGGTCGACGCGGGGGTCACGGTCGCCCTCGGCACGGACGGCGCGGCCTCGAACAACGACCTCGACCTCTTCGACGAGATGCGCGACGCCGCGATGGTCGGGAAACTCGCCACTGACGACGCCAGCGCGGTGCCCGCGGAGCGGGTCGTCAAGATGGCGACCCGGGGCGGCGCGGCCGCGCTCGGCATCGACAGCGGCCGGATCGAGGCCGGCGCGAACGCAGATCTCGCGGTCGTGGACCTGTCGGCACCGCATCTGACGCCGCACCACGACCTCGTGAGCCACCTCGCGTACGCCGCGTCCGGCAGCGACGTTCGACACACGGTCTGTGACGGCGAGGTGCTCATGCGGGACCGCGACGTGCTGACCGTCGACGAGACGGCAGTCGTAGAACGGGCCGAGCGGCGAGCGTCCGCCCTCGTCGAGCGCGCAACGGAGTAAGCTGGCCGAGTCCGCCGTCCGTTTTCCGACTCATAGGGCCTGTTGGAAGCCAGTTCGGTAGTTCGGCGGGCCGCGTCGCAACTACCGGGACACAGTTACCACCGCCCCTATCAGTCCGCCTCGACCCTCGGGTCCAGAGAGAGGTGTGCGAGGTCCTGAACGAGGCTGCCGACGATACCCGCGAAGGCGGTGACTATCGCGACGCCGATGATGAGCGCCATGTCGCGGTCGTTGATCGCCCGGAGACCGACGGCACCGATCCCCCCGATCGGGAGGATCTGTTCGAGGACGAAGACGTTCACGACGAGGACGCCCAGCAGTTCGACGAAAAACAGCGAGAACAGCGGGAGCGCCGCGTTCCGGAGGACGTGGCGTCCAACCCGGACGTTCGAGGCCCCTTTCGCGCGGACAAGCTTGACGAACTCCCGGTTGACGTACTCGTTCGACTCCGCCCGCGCGTACCGGAGCTGGGCGGCCATGAGACTCGTGCCCAGGATGCCGGCCGGCAAGACGATCGTTTGGAACTCGGGGATAGAAGACAGCGCGTCGCCGACAAACCGCGGCGCGACCATCGGTATCACGAGCGCCCACCAGAAGTTCGGGACGCCGTACGCGAGCGAGAGCCCGCCGGTCGAGAAGCGCTCGATGACCGTCCCGTCGTTCATGGCCGAGAACACGCCGAGTCCGACACCCCCGACGAGTGCGACCAGCATCGCGGGCAGGACGTACGCGAGGGTCGCGGGAAGCGTTCGCTGTATCACGTCCGTGACGGGCGCGTTCTGCGTGGACGAGTACCCCCAGTCTAACGTCGCGATGCCGACTACCCAGCGGACGTACCGCTCCGTGATCGGGTCGTCCAGGTTGTTCCGTTCCCGGTAGTCGCTGATGGCTTCCTCGACCGCTTCTTCTTCCTGACCCGGACTCGCCTCCTCGGTGGCTTTATGGGCGACCTGAGCCTCGTTCGGGTCCTCAGTCAACGCGACGAGGCCGAACGTAACCGACACGACGAGATACATGGCGAACGCTGCGAAGAGGACTCGTTTCGTGACGTGTTTCCAGGGCGGCATTGTGGAGGGCTCTGACGGATCGAGTGTGAGGGAGAGAATACAAAAAATTAATGAATGATTCTGGAGAAATGCTAACATAACCATAGTAACCGCATAACTGCCGCCAGAACCCGAAATCACCCACGATGACTCCCCTCCACAGTAAACACCCGAACGCCGTCCAGTCGTCCGCCATCCAACTGTACTCCGGCCAGTCGTTCGCCATCCAACCGTACTCGGTCCGGTCGTTCGCCATCCAACAACGCGCGTTTCGATCAGGCGCTACGCGGCCGTTCTCCGGTCGGTCTCAGGGGTATATCGTCGCATGAGTTCCGAGAACGATTCGCCCCTGATAGAGTCGATCAACTGGGAGAGCCGCGACGGAGGGTGGTCGGTCCCGTGGCAGTTCGTCGGACTGGTCCTCTCGCTCGGTGCCCTCCTGGCGCTTCGCCTGCACTACGGGGAACACGGCGACGCCGTCCTCATGTTCCCGTCCCGACTGACCTGGGTGTACCGGGCGGGCCTCGTCGTGCTCGCGTTCATCGTCGTTCCGCCGCTGGTCCGGGACCCGGCGCGGACTCGCCGCTACTGGGACCGGTTCGCGTCCAACAGGGTCGCCGTCGTCTGTCTCGGCTATCTCGCTGTCGTGGTCAGTCTCGCACTGTTGGCCCCAGTACTGGTCGAGCGGGCGCAACTCAACCTGTACATCGAACACCAGCCACCGGCGTTCATCACTGCACCAGCCGGGGACGACTGCATCGGGCCGGTCGTCACGTCCGGCGGCGAGGAGTTCTGTCGAGGGACGCTTAACTACCCGCTCGGTACGGCTCACCGGGGATACAGCATGCACACGCTTCTCCTCTGGGGCCTGCGGACGAGCCTGCAGATGGCCGTGATCGCCACGGTGATCATGGTGCCGCTCGCCACGGCCGTCGGCGTCGTCGCGGGCTACGTCGGCGGGTGGGTCGACACCCTACTGATGGGGTACGTCGACGTCCAGCAGTCGGTTCCGGCCTTCGTCATCTACGTGATCCTGATCTTCATCTACGGGCGTAGTTTGCTGTTGCTCGCCGTCGTGTTCAGTCTGTTAAGCTGGGGAAGCATGGCCCGACTCGTTCGGAGCGAAACGTTACAGCGACGGGAGGAGGGGTACATCGAGGCGGCCAGAAGCGCCGGCGTCGGCCATCTCACCGTCCTCCGACGACACGTTCTCCCGAACGTGTCGAACACGGTGCTGGTCGGCGCTACCCAGAAGGTGCCGCAACTGATCCTGATCGAGGCGGCGATCACGTTTCTCAGCCTCGGCGACATCGGACGGTGGTACCCGTCGTTCGGCCAGACGATCCGCAACGGGTTCAGGACGGCAGGCGGGATGCCACCGCTTGCGGCGCTGTCGCCGATGGCGAAGTGGTGGGTCTGGCTGTTCCCGGTCGTTCTGCTCTCCTCGACCGTGATCGCGCTCAACGTCGTCGGGGACACGCTTCGAGACGTTCTCGACCCGCGGGGTGAGACGTAGATGGCCCCGCTGCTCTCGGTGTCTGACCTTTCGGTCACCTTCGACACCGACCGCGGCACCGTCACGGCCCTCGACGGGTTCGACGTTGACGTTCGGCGAGGGGAGACAGTCTGTCTGGTCGGCGAGAGCGGGTCCGGGAAAACCGTCGCTTGCGAGTCGTTCACTCGCCTCGTCCCGTCGCCGCCGGCGAAGTTGGACGGGACGATCCGGTTCGACGGGCAGGACCTGCTGGCCGCGTCCGAGCGCGAACTCCGGTCGGTCAGAGGCGACCGGATCGCCCACGTGTTCCAGAACCCACAGGGCGCGCTCGATCCGGTCTACACCGTCGGACAGCAACTCGTCGAGTCGATCCGGATTCACCGCGATGTGTCCCGGTCGGACGCGCGGCGACGCGCGGTGCGCCTGCTCGACCGGGTGGGGATCCCGAACCCGGCGGAGCGAGTCGACGAGTACCCCCACGAGTTCTCCGGCGGCATGAAACAGCGGGCCGTCATTGCGATGGCGCTCGCGTCGGACCCCGACGTGCTGGTCGCCGACGAACCGACGACGGCGGTCGACGTGACGACGCAGGCCGGCATCCTACGACTGCTCCAGGACCTCCAGGACGAACACGGGATGGCTATCGTGTTCGTCACACACGACCTCGGCGTCGTCGCTCAGATCGCGGACCGGGTCGTCGTACTCTACGCCGGGAAGGTGATGGAGCGAGGCGACGTCGTCGACATCTTCGACCGTCCGGCACACCCGTACACCCGCGCGTTGCTTGACTGTCTCCCGCGGCGCGGCCGGGATTCGAAACCGATCGACGGGTCGTTCCCGGACCCGACGGACCCGCCGTCCGGATGCCGGTTCCATCCGCGCTGCCCGCACGCGGTCGAGGAGTGCAGTACGGACGGACAGCCCCCTCTGGAAGCGGTCGACGGGGACGACCACACGGCGTCGTGCGTGTACTACGGCGACGGGCGCGACCCGTCCGCGCTCCGGGAGGACGCGAGCGAGTCGGATACGATGGACGGAGCCGATCCGGACGGGGAGCGCGACGCGGGGTCGACAGGCGAGGCGTCGTCGCTGGGGGTGAGCGACGATGAGTGACGCCACCGACTCGTCGGCGCTTCTGTCCGTCCGCGGCCTCGAAAAGCACTACCCCGTCCGGAGCGGGTGGTTGAACCGCGAGACGAGTCGCGTCCGGGCGGTAGACGGCGTCTCCTTCGACCTCCGGCGCGGGGAGACGCTCGGACTGGTCGGCGAATCCGGCTGCGGCAAGTCGACGGTCGCGCGAACGGTGCTCTCGCTCGAATCCCCCACGGCTGGATCGGTGACGGTCGCCGGGCAAGACATCGCAGACCAATCTCGAACCCAGCGAAAGCGCTTCAGACGGCGGGTCCAGATAGTGTTTCAGGACCCCGGTTCGAGTTTCGACCCGCGAATGACTATCGGCGAGTCCGTCGCCGAACCGATTGTCGCTCACGGCCTCGACGACGCGGAGCGGCGGCGTGAGCGCGTCGAATCGCTGCTGGAAGTCGTCGGCCTCGCCGCGGACGACCGCGAGCGCTACCCGCACGAACTGTCCGGCGGGCAGAAACAGCGGGCCGCGCTCGCCCGGGCGCTGTCGCTGAACCCGGACGTACTCGTACTGGACGAACCCGTGAGCGCGCTCGACGTTTCCGTTCAGGCGGAGATACTCGCTCTGGTTCAGGACCTTCAGGAAGCCTTCGACCTCGCCATCTTGCTCATCAGCCACGACATGAGCGTCGTCGAGCGACTCTGCGACCGGGTCGCGGTGATGTATCTGGGCGAACTCGTCGAACGCGGTCCGACGGAGAGCCTGTTCGACGACCCGAAACACCCCTACACGCGCGCGCTCCTCGCGGCGATTCCCGATCCTGACCCACACGAGCAACTCGGAGACGCCGAACTGGACGGCGAGGTTCCCGACCCCGCCTCGCCGCCCGACGGCTGCCGCTTCCACACGCGCTGTCAGGCAGTCATCCCGCCCGACGACCTCGATATTGACCAGTCGACCTTCCAGTCGGTGTTCGCGCTCCGCGTTGGCCTCCGGAACGGCGACATCGGCCTCGAATCAGTCCGCGAGCGCCTCGGCGGCGACGACGAAACACCGTCCCCGGCCGCAGTCGCGGCGGCCGTTCGTGAGGAGTACGGCGTGGCGCAGGAACTCGCCAACGAACGGGCGGAGCGGTCGCTATCGGAGGCGCTCACAGCGTTCGCCGACGGCGATGCGAGCGCCGCGTCGGAGCGGCTCGCGGAGACGTTTCCGAGCGTCTGCGAGCGTGAGCGACCGGCGCAACACAGATCCGACGGCTGCGCCGTTACGTGTCACCACTACCGGCCGGACGACTCGTCGAACACGAGCCGAAACGAGTGAGCCGTACTGTCGGACAGGGCGATGAGGACTGTCCACACAAAGAGGTCGAACCTCGTCACGCAGGTCCGTCCGACAGTATCAGACGCGTGCTGTGCGGTGACGACGGCACCGTAATTCGGACACCCTGAAACTGGGTCGACCGTCCCACACCCGCCGAATTAGTCGGATTTTAAACTCTCAGATCTGTTTTTGAACGCTCTAAAACGTTCTGTCCCCCTCTATCGAATTATTGAACGAACTGAACGGGAAACGGGGTTTATGCGCAGTACCGGTCATTCTCGGAGTGAAATGAGTCAGATACGAAAGCTATCGGCGCTCGTGGTCGGCGTCGCGCTGGTGGTATCGATGGTCGCACCCGCTATGGCTGCGGGCGGAGTCGCGGCCGCGGCGAACACGGATCTCTCCGTCGATGTCGCGCAAAACAGCGATGGCACAGCTACCGTGACCGTCACGGGAGACGACGTGGATAACGGAACGGTGTCGGTCGCAGTCACCGACGACAACGCCACGTACGGCGGAGCGGGCGACTACGGGATCACGAACGGAACAGTCGAGTTGCCGGCCCCGTCCGAGACGGTGAACGTCAGCGTCACGGCCACCGTCGACGACACGTCCGCGTCTACCGAGGCGACGCTCGTCGCTGGCGGGGAGGACGAACAGGGGTACGAGCAGAAGAACTTCGGCCTCTACCTAACGAGCTTCATGGGGGAGTTAAACAGCAGCGACACCGACGGCCCGCGCGGACTCCTGATCGCCGACTTCGTCGTGTCGAACAACCCAAGTAACGCGCCCGGTCAGACGGGTCCGCCGAGCCACGCGGGTCCGGACGGCGACAACGAAACTGAACGCGGCCCGCCCGAGGACCGCGGTCCCGACGAGAACGAAACGGAACGCGGCCCGCCTGAAGACCGCGGCCCCGACGCTGACGACAACGAAACGGATCGAGGCCCGCCCGAGGACCGTGGCCCGAACAGTGACGAGAACGAAACGGAACGCGGCCCGCCCGAAGACCGCGGCCCCGACGGTGACGACAACGAAACGGATCAGGGTCCGCCGAGTCACGCGGGACCGGACGATGACGACGACCGTGGGCCGCCTGCGGACCGCGGTAACGACGAAGATGAAAAAGAGGAGGAAGATGAGGAAGACGAAGAAGACGAAGTAGATGAAGAGGAGGAAGATGAGGAAGACGAAGAAGACGAAGTAGACGAAGAGGAAGAAGACGAAACTGCGGACGGAGCTAACGACGGCGGTCCCGGGAACGGAAACGGGAACAATGGCAACGGGAACAACGGTAGCAATGGGAACGGCAACAACGGTAACGGCAACAACGGTAACGGCAACGGGTCGTAACCGCTCACCGTAACCTGACGCACTCGCACGCGAAACACACTCTGCTTTCGACACCCCGAACGACGCCTCACCCACAGAGCGCGGGCCGCCTGCGATACACCGAGACGTAGAACACTGTCATTCCGATTCCCGGCCTATCACACCGCTCTGTTTTCCTCCGAGTACGGCGAGCGGGGGTGGGACTGTGCCGTTCGGCGGCGTGTCGTCGGAACGGTTCGGTAGCGTTTTCCCGCTTCTCGTCCTCGCAGTACACATGACTGACGGCTATCCGGCCATCAGCGAGCAGCTAGACGACGTAGAGACCGCTCGCCAAGAGGGCCGCCGCAAGATGGACTGGGCGCGCCAGCACATGCCGATCCTGGAGTCGCTCCGCGAGGAGTTCGAGACGGAACGTCCGCTCGACGGGGAGCGGATCGGTATGGCGATGCACGTCGAAGCGAAAACCGCCGTCCTCGTCGAACTGCTCGCGACTGGCGGGGCGGAGGTCGCCATCACCGGCTGTAATCCGCTGTCGACCCACGACGACGTGAGCGCGGCGCTGGACGCTAACGACTCGATCACCAGCTACGCCAAGCGGGAAGTCGACGACGAGGAGTATTACGCCGCTATCGAGGCAGTCATCGCCCACGAACCGACGCTCACCGTCGACGACGGGATGGACATGGTCGCCGCCATCCACGAGGACTACCCCGAACTCATCGACGGCATCGTCGGCGGGTGCGAGGAGACGACGACGGGCGTCCACCGTCTCCGCGCGATGGACGACGACGGCGAGCTGAAATACCCCGTCTTCGCGGTCAACGACACGCCGATGAAACAGCTGTTCGACAACGTCCACGGGACGGGCGAGTCCTCGCTGGCGAACATCGCCATGACGACGAACCTCTCGTGGGCCGGCAAAAACGTCGTCATCTCGGGGCACGGCTACGTCGGCAAGGGCGTCGCGAAGAAGGCCGCCGGCCAGAACGCGAACGTCATCGTCACCGAGGTCGAACCCCGCCGCGCGCTCGAAGCGCACATGGAGGGGTACGACGTCATGCCGATGGCGGAGGCCGCCGAAGTGGGCGACGTGTTCATCACGACGACGGGCAACCGCGACGTGATCACGGGCGAGCATTATCCGAAGATGAAAGACGGCGTCCTGCTCGCAAACGCCGGCCACTTCGACATCGAGATCGATCTCGACGCGCTCTCGGATCTCGCCGTGAGCGAGCGCGAGGCTCGCGACGGCGTCCACGAGTACGAACTGGAGGACGGGACGCGCCTGAACGTCCTTGCGGAAGGGCGTCTGGTCAACCTCGCCAGCCCCATCGCGATGGGTCACCCCGTGGAGGTCATGGACCAGAGCTTCGGGATTCAGGCCGCCTGCGTCCGTGAGATAGTCGCCAATCCGGAAGAGTACGACGCCGGCGTTCACGACGTGCCGGACGACCTGGACCGCGAAGTCGCGGAGATAAAACTCGCTGCCGAAGGCGTCGAGTTCGACGACCTGACGGACGAACAGCGCGAGTACATGGGCTCCTGGCAGCACGGGACGTAGCGCTCCTCGACGAGACGGGCGTTGACTGTTTTACTGCCCGGGACTGCGGCCGAGGGAGATAGCGTCGACGTGTCAGGGTTCGTACGCGGTTCCGTCGACGACGATCTCGTCTTCGCGTACCGTGACCGCAGTGCCGTGATATTCGAATTCAACAGTAGTCACGTTCTCGGACCCGAAAAGCCGGTCGAGCGTGTCCAGATCGATCACGTCGTAGAGCGGCGGGTGCAGCGCGACCGGATCGATGTCGACCGCGTCGGCCAACGCTTCCACGATCCAGGCACTCGGACGGGTCGGGTCCTCGGACGAACTGGCGTCGAGCATCGCCGGGTAGTTGTCCGGACTCGGGTATCGAACTGTTCACTACGTATGTAAACGCGCGGCCTCTGCGACACGATACATGTTTTCCGCAAGTCGGATGGAACTCCGATCCGGGGTGTTTTCTCCCGAGACTCGTTCTCACCGACTGAGGTTCCTCTATCCATTAATCCAGTTGCTATTAGTATGGAAATATATATTTACCCGGTGCCATCATAGTTGTTCGACACGAAAAGCGTCCAATGAAAACTGGCTCGTTCCGTATCGCTATCGCGAATGGTATCGGGCCGGGGGTGATAGCCGCTCTCTCGGTCGCCGCGGCCGGAGTCGCAGCTATCGCCGGTTCGCGCCCGGCGCTAGAGGGGGTCCTCATGGTCGGCGGCGTCGCTCTCGCCACCGTGGACGGACCGACTGACGACCTCGAACGCGTGATCGAGGCCGTCGAACGACTCGACGAGGGCGAGTACGACGTGACGGTGACGGCGGAGAGAGACGACGGCGTGGGGGAACTCGCCGACGCCGTCGACGACCTGGCGTCGACGTTGCGAGAGCGTGAACGGACGGAACAGGTGACCGAGAAGTACCACCCGAGGCTGTACCGGATCGCGTCCGACGCGTCGCTCGACGACGAGGTCAAGGTCCGGCGACTGCTCGAACTCGGCTGCGACCACCTCGGCGCGGCGAGCGGGTTCGTCAGTCGGATCGACGGGTCCTCGGGACGATACGAGATACGGACGGTTCACGGGAGTGACCTCGTTAGCGAGGGTTCGGAAACCGACATCTCGAACACGTACTGCCGGGACACCGTCGAGTCGGACGACATCCGCGGCGTGTACGATGCGTCGACTGCAGACGGGATGGACTCCGAGTTCAGTAACGTCGGCTGGTATCTCGGCGGGAAACTGACCGTTCGCGGCGAGGTTTACGGGACGCTCTGTTTCGTCGGCCGGGACCCCCGCGACGAACCGTTCACGCCCGCCGAGAAGGCGATCGTCGGCCTCATCTCTCGCTGGACCGGCTACGTGTTCGAAACGCGGGAGCGCGAGCGCCGCTTCGAACAGTACCGGGCCCACACCGGAAAGATACTGGAGGCCGTCGACGACGTGTTCTACGTTCTGGACCGAGACGGACTGCTCAGACAGTGGAACCGGACCCTGAACGAGGTGACGGGGTACACGGACGCGGAACTGGAGTCGATGCACTCGCTGGAGTTCTTCGACGAGCCCTACGTCGACAGGATACTGTCGGCGATCGAAACGGTGTACGAGGAGGGACACGCGCGGGTGGAGGCACCACTCCTGACGAAAGACGGCGAACAGATACCCTACGAGTTCGTTGCGTCCGAACTGGCGGTCCGCGGCGAGGACACGATCATTGTCGGTATCGGCCGGGACGTGACCGACCGCAAGAAGCGAGAACGGAAGCTACGCGAACGGGAGCGACAGCTCGAACGTCACAGGCAGTACACCGACAAGATCCTGGACACGATCGACGACATGTTTTACGTCTTCGACGAGGACGGGGCCCTCCAGCGGTGGAACGAGAGCCTGTGTCGCGTGACGGGATACTCTCGCGAGGAGGTCGAATCGATGCACGCGCGGGATTTCTTCGTCGAAGACGACCGAGAGGCGGTTACGGCGGCCATCGGTCGAATAGACGAGATGATAGGCGAGTATCTACGGGCGGATATACTGACGAAAGACGGCGAACAGATACCCTACGAGTTCGTCGCAGCACCGCTCGAAGACCCTCAGGGAGAGAGAGTGATCGCCGGTATCGGTCGAGATGTCACCGAGCAGAAAGAGCGCGAGCGGGAACTGAAACGAACCAAAAACATGCTCCAGCAGTCCCAACACCTCGCTCAGGTCGGCGCCTGGGAATTCGACGTCCGCGACGGCGACACCGACATGACCTGGACGGACGAGGTGTATCACATCCACGATGTCCCCCCTGAGGAGGATATCAGCGTCGACGACGGGATCGAGTTCTACCGGTCCGAGTACCACCAGCGCGTCCGGGACGCCGTCAGAGACGCGATAGAGAACGGAGAGGAGTACGACCTGGAGGCGAAGATCGTCACGCGGGAGGGGAACGAACGATGGGTGCGGTCTATCGGCGAACCCGTCTACGAGGACGGCGAGGTAGATCGGGTCCGGGGATCGATTCAGGACATTACCGAGCAAAAAGAGCGCGAACTCGCGCTCAAGTCACTCCACGACGTGGCTCACAGTCTGTTAAACACCGAGACGGAGTCCGAAGTAGCGGAACTGGTCGCCGACGCCGCCGGTGACGTTCTCGACGTCGACGGCATCGCAGTGTACCTCCTCGACGGCGAGAAGAGCTGCCTCGACCCGGCCGCGTACACGGACGGGTTCGTCGATGTCTGTGACGGCCCGAGCCCCGTTGACATCGGCGACAACGATTCGCTAGTGTGGGACACGTTCGTCACGCGAACGCAAACTACGCTCGACGACGTCGACCCCGTCGACGAAGCGGTGTGCCCCACTAGCGGGAACGGTCTGTTAGTCCCGCTGGGTGACCACGGCGTGTTCGTCGCTGTGGCGGAGACGACGACTATCGACGACGAGACGCGACGACTCGTCGAAACGCTCGCCGCGACCACGGAAGCAGCATTCGACCGCCTCGAGAGCGAGGCTGCACTCCGGGAACGCGACGCGGAACTCAGCGAGCAGAACCGTCGACTCAGACGGCAGATCGGTATCAACGAGATCATTCGCTCGATCGACCGGACGCTCATCCAGGCCGACAGTCAGGAAGCGATCGAAGAGACGGTGTGTGAGCGACTAGTCGATGCGGAGAACATCTCTTTCGCCTGGATCGGCGGTTTCGAGAGCGGACGGACGGAACTCACCCCGCGAGCGTGGGCCGGGTCCGCTCCAGAGTATCTGAACGCCCTTTCGCTCCGACAGGACGACGCGGAACCGTCCGTTGCTGCCGCGCTGTCTGGCAAATCGACGGTCGTCGGCAGCGTCGTCGAACAGCTGAAAGCGGAGGACTGGCGAAAGCACGCGCTGGCCGCGGACCTGCACTCTGTCGTCAGCGTCCCGCTTTCGTTCGGCCAGTACGACCACGGCGTTCTGACGGTGTACGCGGACGAGCCGAACGCGTTCTGCGACCTGGAGCGGACGGTGTTCGAGGAGTTGGGGCGCAACATCGCCAACTCGATAAACGCCGCAAAGACGCGGCGAGCGCTGCACGCCGACACCCTCCTCGAACTCACGCTTCGAGTGGACGCCCTCGACGAGTTCCTCTCGAAGGTGGCGAGAGAAACCGGATGTCAGGTCGAGTACGAAGGGCTCGGCGCGAACACGCCCGACCAGACGCAACTGTTCTTCGAGACCATCGGCGCGGACCCGGAAACCGTCGAGACGTTACTCGACGACCTCGTCTCCGTACAGACGTATCGGCTGGTGAGCGAAACAGCAGACCGCTGTCGGTTCGAGGCGACCATCGCAAGCGACGCGCTGGCGGCGAAACTCGTCAGACGCGGGGGGCGCCCCCGGACGATACGGGCGGACGGAACGGAACTCGAAGTCGTCGTCGACGTACCGCCGGCGACTTCGGTCCGCGAGTTCGTCGGGGCGCTCGAAGACGACTACCGGAGCGTCGAACTCGTCGCCCGCCACGACGTCCAGCGCGCGCTCAAGACCAGACGGGACGTGGTGACGGCGCTGTTCGAGGGGATGACCGACAGGCAACTCGAAGTGATTCGGACCGCCTACTTCGCCGGCTTCTTCGACTGGCCGCGAGAGAGCACCGGCGAGGAGGTCGCCGAGATGCTCGACGTCACCCAGCCGACGGTCAACCGCCACCTCCGCGTCGGCCAGCAGCGGATCCTGTCGCAACTGTTCGAGAACGGGCGCGACGGAGACGACGAATGATCGGTCGCGGCCGACCCGAGAACGGGTTTTGGCCCAGTGGTCAGACGGTACGCAGCGGTCAGTCCAGCGGCGTCGCCCTCGCCCTGACCCGGTCGAACGCATCGGTCGCCCACTCGACGATGGAGCGGTGTTCGCCGCGGTCCGCCCGGAGAATGGAGTTGGGACGCATGGTTCCGTCGTACCCGCCGACGAAGACGTGTTCGTCGAGGAGCGCGATTCCGTACTCCGGGACCGAGTCGGCGACGTAGAGGTCGGCCGTCGGCGACGCCAGCAGGAGGTCGAACGCGTCTCGGTGGGTATCCCGGAGCGTCTCGATGGCGGCGGCGTCGGTGACGAACTCGAACGGGACGGCGTCGCTCTGAAGGTCCGCGACTGCGGAGACGTACACCGGATTAATGACGGGGACGAACCCACGGACACGGCCCGTCCCGTCGAGGTGTTCTCGGACCCGTGAGACCGGGCGGAACGGGTCGGCCTCCGTCGCGACGGTTATCTCGGCGGCCGCGAGCGCCGACGGCGCGACCGGCGGCGACACGGGGAGGTCTCGGAGGAAAGCGCCGACATCGGTCGCGGCCCCGACCGGTTCGATGGCGTCCTCGACGCCCGAGAGTACGAGTTCCCCGGCGGGTGTGAGTCCGTAGGCGTCGGCTGCAGCGTCGTGGTCGATCCAGTGACGGTCGGTCAGTTCGACGAGGTTTCGCCGGAGCGTCGTCCGTGGGACGTCGAGTCGGCGCTTGAGATCGTCGCTGGTCCGGTCGCCGTCGGCGAGCGTCCGGAGGATCCGGACGCGAACCGACGATCCGGCGGCGAACTGGAGCGATTCGAGCCGGCGCTCTAACGTCTCGTCAGCCGACTCTCGGGTCATGTCGGCCACTGCGAGCGGTTACGACTTAGGCGTTCCCCACCGCGTCGACCGCAAACGGCGTCCGCCGACCGAACCAGTCCGCCGTCCACACCGCGAACACGTTCACGCCGTGAACGTGGCCGCCGGATACATTCATCTGGGCTGCACCCCGTCCCACGGACATGGAATACGACGCGATACTGTTCGACCACGACGGCGTTCTCGTCGAGGGGCCGTCGCGAGAATCGATCGTTCGGGCGGGCCGCGAGACGCTTCGGAGTTTCGCCGTCGACGTCCCCGCGTCGAACCACCTCGACACGCTCAAGTCCGGCGACGTAAGCGAGATCGCGCGGTTCTGCCGGGACCACGGCATCGACACGATGGAGTTCTGTTACCGGGCGGCCCGTAACTCCGCACGCGAACAGTACCGAGAGCTCGAATCGGGCGCCAGAACCGCGTACGCTGACGTCAGCGCGCTTCGGTCGCTCGATGTTCCGCTGGGCGTCGTTAGCGACAACCAGCCGGCCGTCGTCGAACAGTTCCTCCGGAGCGTCGGCCTCTACGACCTGTTCGATACTATCCGCGGATGCACGTACGACCCGTGGGGTATCGAGCGGCAGAAACCTGACCCCTACCACATCGAAACTGCGCTCGACGAACTCGACGCCGACGCGGCGGCGTACGTCGGCGACAGGGGAGTCGACATCGCGGCCGCCAACCGCGCGGGCGTCGACGCCGTGCTCGTCGACAGGGATGGCGACGCGCCGGACGCACCCGCCGCGACGGCGCGCATCGAGAGCGTCGCGGAGCTACCGGACGCGCTCCGCTGACAGCCAACCTCGTCGGCGAGGAGGGTCCTCGTTCTGGGGTGCTTTGAAACGATATCTCCACACCGATCGAGTACCAGATATCACAGACGGGTCGGTGATGTCTCCCGCAAAACGGTGACAACTCCTTTAAGCACCTGGCGACGATACGTCTCGTCGATGTCGAACGCGAAGGGTGACCGGCGGGAGCGGGAACTCGTGAACGAACTGGACGAGTCGGGGTTCGCGGTGATGCGCGCGCCGGCGAGCGGGAGCGCCACTGAGCGCGAACTCCCGGACGTGCTAGCCGGTGATGGCGGCAGCTTCTACGCTATCGAGGCGAAGTCCAGCGCCGGCGACCCGATCTACCTCACCGGCGAAGAGGTGGAGGCTCTGGTGTATTTCTCGCAGAACTTCGGAGCGAAACCCCGGGTCGGCATCCGATTCGACCGCGAGGACTGGTACTTCTTCCACCCGGGCGGCCTGTACAAGACCGACGGCGGAAACTACCGCGTGAAAAAGGAGACGGCGCTCGCGGACGGAACCGACTTCGCGGAGTTCACCGGCCAGTCCGAGAAGGTCACTCTGGACGAAGTCGGCGAGACCGACGGCCCGGACCAGCGGGTAGTCGACGTGTTAGAGGCCGTCGAGCGCGGCGATATGTCGGTCGAGGAGGCGGCGGCGATGTTGGAGTAGCGGACCGGAGTCGAACGCCGCTTCGCCGCCGGTCGTCGCCAACGGACCGAGCCGCGGACTGCGAAACCGGTCAGTCGGTCGCGCTCAGGACGACGTGGTCGGCCCCCGTCCGAAGCCGTTCTATCGCGTCAAACCGAGAGAGGTGGTCGCGGAGGTCGAGTTCGCGGTGATGCACTATCGCGAGTTCGCCGCCGGGCGCGAGAACGTCACGTGCGCCGTCGAGGAGTTCGGAGAGCACGCCAGCGCCGGCGTGCGTCGGTGGGTTACAGAGAACCCGATCGAACGTCCGGTCAGCGACGCCCGCAACGCAGTCAGCGGTTACCACGGTCCCGTCGACGCCGGACGCCTGAAGGCTCTGTTGCGCACACGTCGTCGCAACTCGGTCATCGTCACTGAGCCACACCTCGCAGTCCGCAACTCGCCCGGCGTACGTCCCGATAGCTCCGTATCCACAGCAGAGATCGAGCACTGTTTCGTCGTCTTCGATACTCGTCGTCTCCAGCAGGAGACGCGTCCCGTCGTCCAGTCCGGAGGCCGAAAACAGACCCGGAACGGTCACCAGCGAGAGAGTTGTCTCGTCTATCTCCGGCCGTATCGACCGCGGCGATACGTGCGATGGCGGGTCGAACGACCCGGGTCGAGTCGCTTCGAGGAGAGCGACCCCGTCGCGCTCGGAGAGCCGTTCGACGGACGCGGCTGTCTGATGCAGGCAGTCCTCGTAGCGCGTGAGCCCGGTTTGTTTCGACGCCGCCAGATAGAGACTCCCGCCGGGTCGCAACACCGAGAGGGAGTCGACGATCCGCTGCATTCCAACCGAAATCGGGGTGTAGGGCTTCGGAGCGTACGCGACCGTGTCGAACGACTCGTCGAGCGCAGAGATATCGGCCACGAGCGCGGTCGTGGCGTCGACGCTGTTTCTGCGTGCGTTTCGGTCGCAGAGCCGCACCGCACGGGCGCTTGACTCCACCATTCGGACGGACGAGGCGCGGTCGGCGAGGACGATACCGACGACCCCGTAGTTGGATTCTACGGTCAGCAGGCGGCCGAGGTCGGCGTCCCAGAGGGATTCTAAAAGCAGGAGTTCGGACGTCCGGAACGAGCGTTTCGAGCAGACGCCGTCCGCGGTGTCGAAGCGATAGGTCGGACGAGCGCCCGGAACGCGCGATTCGAGGGCTAACTCGCGAGAAGCGCTCGTCATGGCGATCCTCCGGCCGGGTCCGGAAACCCGCGAAAACAGCGGGCGGTCGTTTGGTGGACGGGTAAGCGTCGCTGTCGGCTGTACGTCGGCTTCGTCGATGTAGTGTCTGGCATTGACGTGGGGTCGTAACTCGCGGCAGTCGGCTAGCGAATCGTCCCACGCACTGCGCGCTCGTCGGAGAGAACTCGTAGAAGGGGTTCACGCGCGACTAGGCGCAGGGCGTGTACGAAGTGCCAATCAGCGTGACGCCCCGCCGAGAGCCACGACCGATCGCGAATCCGGTCGAGTCACCGAAACGCCCACAGTTGGCGAGCCGGCCGAACCCGTCCTCGTTTCCGCGCGGTGGCGCGAATCACTCGGAGACGGAGTTCGACCCGGAGCCCGTGGTCAATGTACCGCGGTGTTTAGGGCCCGAGCAGTAAAAATTGGTGGTCTCCCCGGCCGAGCGGCTCTCGTCGAGTGACCGTGGCGGAATACCGAAAGAAAGCGCGACCCGTCCTACTCCAGCCGTTCCAGACGGGACAGCGGGAACGAGTACACCTTGAGCGACTCGGGCTTCGGTCCGTCCCTGTCGATCCGAACCGACTGCGGGTAGACGACGCCCGCGACGGGGTCGTCGTGGTCGTAGTCGCGGTTCGAGGGGTACTCCGCGACCGAGTAGACGGAGTTGTCGATAGCGACCTCGTCGGCGCGCGTCTCGGAGACGGTGACGACCGTCAGCAGGTCGCCCGTCTCGCGGTCGCGGACGCGGTCGCCGGCCCTGACCGCGTGGTCGGGACAGAGGTGCGGTCCCGAGGTGTCGCGGGGGACGAACGTCGTCCCGTCACAGACCGCGCAGTCGGCGGTGACCTGTCCCGGCGGCGGGACGCGACCCTCGTTGATCTCGATAGCGACCCGGCGGAGATGCTTGCACCGCTCGCCGCGGATGCCGTGGTCAGGACAGGTACACCGCCCGGCGGGCAGGTTGACGTGGTACGTGTTGCCGCTCTCGGACGCGACCTCGTAGAGATCGGTGCCGAAGGCGGAGACTGACATCTGTTCGGTGCGCGCTCGAAGCGACCGCTCGTCGAGTTCCGTGTCCCTAGGAACGTCGAGCGTGGCTTTCGATGACGCGACTGTGTTTTCTGTTTGCGTCATGGGTGATGCGAGTCGGCGAAGCGCCGTGTTCCGGCGCGTTGCCGTACTCTGTACCGGTTCTTGGGGCTCGGTACGGGTAAGTCTTGCACGTACGTGGATCGATATGACAGATCGAGAGAGTTCGGGGCGGCGGACGTGGTGCAAAATCACAACCCTAAGGCCGACGCTCCTCGTAGGCGAACGCATGAACCCGCTCCACAGTTCGCCCACCTCCGGCGACCCGGCGCTGGTCACCGTTATCGGTCTCGCCGGCGTCGCCTCCGCCCTCATCCTCGGTCTCGGTCTGGCGGCGCTCTTCCGGCGGCAGACGAAGCCCTACCTGCTTATCGTCCTCGCGCTGGGGACGCTCGTGGCCCGAACGTCCGTCGCGGCGCTGACGATGATGGGGATCCTTTCCGACGGGGTCCACCACCTCTCGGAACACGCACTCGACGTTGCCATGGCCGGTCTCGTCATCGCTGCGGTGTACGCGTCCCGGACGACAGCACCAGACGTTACGGAGGGGGACGTATGAGCGCCACTCGCACCCGTATCGAACAGCAGGTCGAATCCGATCCCGGCGTCCACTTCAACGAACTCGTCCGGTCGCTCGACCTCGCGTCGGGACAGGTCCAGTACCACATGGGCCGACTGCTGGACTCCGACCGACTCGTTCGGGAGAACCTGTACGGCCGTACGCACTACTTCCCGCCGGGCACCGACGAGTGGGAACGGGGAGCGCTAGCGATGTGTCGCCGCGAGACCGCGCGCGACTTGATAGCGATGCTGCTCGTGTACGGCCCGAAACGACCTGCCGACCTGACCGACGAACTCGGCGTCGCCCGGAGCACGCTAGAGTACCACCTGAACCATCTGACCGAACAGGATCTCGTCAGAAAAGAGCGCGACGACCGCGGTCGGGTGACGCTCGTCCTCGCGAGACCCGAGGCGACGGCCCGTCTTCTGGACGCCGTTGAGCCGTCGATTCCGGAGCGCCTCGTCGACAGGTTCACCCGCCTCGTCGACAATATGCTCGCCGAGTGAGCCGTTGGCCGATCGGATTCGACACGTGAACCAGAACGCGTTTTCTCGCCGAATACGGAGGGATGCGTATGGATCGACGCGACGTGTTGCGCGCCGGCGGGGGCCTCGGAGCCACCGCGCTGGCCGGTTGTCTCGGAAGCCTGTTAGAAACCGACTCCTCCGGAATACCGCCGGTACTCGACGACCGGCCCGATGCGGTCTATCTGCCGACCCACCGCGAAGGCATGGCGATGGTCGGGAGCGCGGAGGCGGGCGACTACAAGTTCGCGCTGACGTACAGCTACCCCCACCGGTTCTGGACCGTGACCGGAGAGGATGTCGAGAAGCAGTCACTGCTCGATAAACACGACGCGCACGTCATGGCCGTCGTCTGGGACCCGGAGAGCCGAACCGTCCTCCCCGACACCGGACTGACCCTGGAGATCCATGATGCCGACGGGGACCTCACCAGCGAAGAGGTGATCTATCCGATGATCTCCCAGACGATGGGCTTTCACTACGGCGCTAACTTCTCGCTCGACGGCGACGGCACCTACGACGTAAGCGTCAGCGTCGGCGGCACGAGTACCCGTCGAACACGCGGGTTCGAGGGGAAGTTCGGCGACCCGGCCAGCGTGACGATCGAGTGGGAGTACAGCGAGGAGCGAACGGAGTCACTCGCGTTCGAGGAGTTCGACGACGCCGGCGCGCGGGAAGCACTCTCACCGATGTCGATGTCGTTCCCGAACGCCGTCGCCCCGGACCCGCTGCCGGGCAAGCGCCTCGGCGAGGCCGAAAGCGGCGACGCCGTCTTCGTCGCTACCGCCCTCGATGCCGCCGATTTCGGCGGTGACGGAACGTATCTCGCTCTGTCCGCTCGAACCCGATACAACGAGATGCTGCTTCCGGAGATGGCGGTGTCGGGGACGCTCGAACGCGACGGTGAAACGGTGTTCGACGGCCCCTTCGAACGGGCGCTCGATCCCGAACTGAACTACCACTACGGGGCCGCCGTAGACGGCGTCGAGTCGGGCGACGAGCTAACGATCCAGGTCGAAGTCCCGCCGCAGACCGCGCGTCACGAGGGGTACGAAACCGCGTTCGTCGCCTCGTCGGAGACGACGCTTTCGGTCGAGTGACCTTCGAAGCGCTTTTGGCCGCCGGGAGTATCGGCGGACGTATGGAACGACAGACGCTGGTCGAGATCGCCGTCTCCGTGGGGTCCGTCGGGGTCATGATCGGCGCGATGATGTTCGTCGGGACGACGTTCTCCGAGAACGGCGAACTGACGACCGAGGGTGGGAAGGTGTTCGTCGGCGTGATATTCCTGTTCATCCTGCTCATGTTCGGGGTCGGCTACGGCCTGGCGAAAGCCGATTTCGAGTCCGACGCCGAGCAGGTCGAATCGGACAACGCAAACGGCGTGTGAACTAATCGCGCCAGTCGCTCGCGGCGTCGGCCGAATCGAGTCGCTTCTCGTAGTACTTCATCGGGTGCGGTATCGTCTCGCACAGTTCGTCGGTGTTCACGCAGTCCCCGTAGGCGACCATCGTCTCGCAACTCGGCGGCGGATACTCCGTCCCGCCGTCAGCGGTCGCGATCCGCTCCGTGCGGTAGGCGTCCGCGTCGCCGCTACAGAACTCAGCTATCTCCGTCTCGTCCATCCCGATAGCGGTCAGAAACGACGTGAGGACGAATCGGGAGTGTTCGGGCAGGTCCTTGCCGTCCCGAACTCGGTCTACCAGGTTCGTCATGCAGGGGGGAAACAGGTCCGGAACCACGGTGTCGATGTCGCCTGCCAGTTCCAGGTCCGCGAGCGACTCCTCCACGTCGTCGACCGCCGCTTCGAGTTCCGAGGCGATGGCCTCGGGAACTCTCAGCGGCAGGCCGGCGCTCACCCGGCGTTCGACCGCCTGACGCAGGAGGAGGTGGAGTTCCTCGCGGTCGACGGGAACGCCGCCGTCAGACAGCGCCCGAGTCGTGAGTTGCCACCGGTCGCCCGGTAGATCGCCCGAGAGCGAGAGATACTCGCCGACGTCGACCCGGAACCCGCCGTCGGCTTCGGTGATGGCGGCGGCCAGGTCGAACTCACGGAGGAGACGGTCGAGCGTCATCCGCTCGCCGCTGGCGCTCCGGAGTTCGTCGCCCTCGAAGTCGTCGGTGAATCGCAGGTAGGCGGTGACGGCTTCGGCGCGGGCGTACTTTCGAGTCAGGACCGGGTCCTCGACGAGCGAGACGAGGACGCGCGCGATCGGATAGGAGAGCAGTTCGACCCGCGGCCTCCGGTGTGGGTCGCCGGTCGTCTCCCCGGAGAGGGCGGCCTCGACGCGGCCGACGGCGCGCGCGACGGCGGCGGGGTCATCGCGGGCCACGA
The DNA here is from genome assembly GCF_034808085.1 of Halostella sp. PRR32. Lineage (NCBI taxonomy): Archaea > Methanobacteriati > Methanobacteriota > Halobacteria > Halobacteriales > Natronoarchaeaceae > Halostella > Halostella sp. PRR32. The sequence goes on along the minus strand of NZ_JAXHGL010000002.1, from coordinate 864,810 downwards.
GGTCGGCCAGATCGACCGCTGCCTCGTCGACCGCCTCCCGCGCGGCGTCGAGGAAAGGGTACCGAGCGTGGAACCGTTTCATCGCCGCTCAGTTCTTCGCGGGCACCGATAAATCACCCGGTAAGCGGTAAGCCGTTCTTACCTCTCAGAACGACTGAGTCACGCGTAGAGCGCGTCTACCCTGAAACCGTAACACCGCCTTACTAACGCCGACGTTCGTATACCGCGTGACAAGCGATCAGAGGGCCGCTCCCCGCGCGACGAACCGTTTTCGCGTCGCGACAGGAGATCCGTCGCTACGGCACCCGGACCCGGACACACAGACCGCGGAGTCGAGTCGCGATCAACCGGCGATCGGACGAACTAAGTCCGAGCGTTTCCCTACGAGCGTTCGTGGTACCGTATTTCGACTACCCCTGTCCCGACTGCCGGACGACGAACGACCTCCACGAGACGGACTGTCGGTTCGCCGGCACGTCGTGGGCGGAGATCGAGAAAGCCTACGTCGACATCGTCGCCGTCCTCTCGGCCGACCCCCGGCCGGAGGCCGCGGTCCGCGACGCCGTCGATGGTGACTGGGGATCGATTCACGCCGCTGCGCTGTCGCTGCTGCGCGACGAGTACCGCGTCTACGAGGTCGGCAGCGACGGGACGGAGGGAGACGACGCCGCCAACCGCGTCCGCGCCGAGGACGGCGACCTTGCGCTGACCAGTCCGGAACAGCGCCGCGAACATCTGAGCCAACCGGACCGCGACCCGCTCCGGACTATCTACCGCGAAGGGTCCGTACCGGGCTGTCACGACAACGCCGTCTTCGCGATGATCGCGTACTACGAGATGGTCGGGTTCTCCTGGCGCGAGACGAAAGAGAAGGTCGTCGAGTGGCTTCACGAGAGCGGGACCTGGTCACGTGGGGGGTTCGAGGAAGCCTCGCCGGAGGAACTCGTCACCAGCAAGCGTCACGTCTACGAGGAGGGGTACGGCTGGAAGGAGAAGGCGACGGCCGCAAAGCGAGTTATCGACCGTCGAACGTAATCGGAGACGACAGTCGAACGCAGTCTAGATCAGTCGCTCTGGATGCGCGGTGCCAGCATGAACGTGACGTGCCCGTTCCCCTCGGCGATGTCGAAGTGGAGTTTGACGGGGAACTCTTCGCCCAGTTCCATCGTCACTTCCGCGTCCTTGGCGATGGCTTTGTTCATGTCTTTCAGGTAGTCGAGACTGAACAGGGAGTGAGCCGGGCCGACCTGCAGGTCGATGAGGTCGCTCTGGTCGAGTTCGAGGTGGACGTCGTCGGTGTCTCCCTCGGCGTCGATGTAGAACAGTTCGTCCGCCTCGTCGACGCCGAGCGCGATGTGGTCCGACACCATGTCGGCGGCCGTGACAGCGCGGTCGATGTCGGCACCCTCGATAACTATCTCCGCGGGCAGGTCCAGGTCGGGAATGTCCGGTTCCTGGCGGATCGAGTCGGGGTCGATCAGCGCGAGCGTGTACTCGAGACCGTCGATCTGCGTGTGAAGCTTCCGGGTCTCCTCGTCGAGTTCCAGTTCGACGAGCTGGCCGGCGTCGGCCATTCCGGCGATGTCTTCCAGTCGCGAGAGATTGACGCCGATGAGGCCGCCGTCGGCCTCGTAGGATTCGAACGCGTCCGCCGAGAGCGAGAGATCGACCATCCCAACGTTGGCCGGGTCGACGGCCCGGATTTCGATACCGTCCTCGTTCAAGTGGATCTTACACTCGTCCACCAGCACGCTCACGGAATCGAGCGCCGTCCGGAGCGTTTCCGCGCTCACTATCGCCTTGAACATTATTGCGTCGAGATTTGGCTCCCCGCTATAAAAAGGCACGCGTTCCGCGCGTCCGCGCGAGCGCCCACTCGCCGCATTGCCGTGGGGAGTTTCAGGACGGGACGAGACCCCACGTCGTCTCGGGTCGCGATACGTCCGGCGCATCGGTCAGCTTTTCCGTCGTACCGCCGTATCTGCGACCAAGATGAGAGAATTTGCCGCTGTTCTATCGGTTCAGGGTCCCGGAGGGGTCCGGTAATGGTGTCCGGCCGCGACGAGTACTACAACAAAGCGAAACAGCAGGGGTACCGCAGCCGCGCCGCCTACAAGCTAAAGCAACTCGACCAGCTGGAGGGCCTGATCGGCCCGGGAAACACCGTCGTCGACCTCGGTGCTGCTCCCGGCGGATGGATGCAGGTCGCCGCGGAGATGGCCAGTAACGGCGGTACCGTGATCGGCGTCGACCGTCAGCGGATCGACCCGCTGGAGGACGACCACGGCGCTCACGTCGAGACGGTGCGCGGGGACATGACCGACGACGAGACGCGCGAGGAGGTCGTCGACATCGCCGGCTCCGCCGACGTCGTCATCTCCGACCTCGCACCGAACATGACCGGCGAGTACAGTCTCGACCACGCGCGCTCGGTTCACCTCGCCCGGCAGGCGTTCGAGACGGCACTGGAACTCCTCGATACCGGCGGAGATTTCGCCGTGAAAGTGTTCCAGGGCCCGGACCTGGACGACCTGCGCGAGGATATGGAAGCGGAGTTCGAGTACGTCCGTACGACCAGTCCCGACGCCTCACGCGACGAGTCCTCGGAGATGTACCTGATCGCGAAGGGCCGCCTGACCGCGCCCGTCCGCGTAGACGACCGCCTGACCGTCGAAATCGTCGACGAAGGCAGCGAAGGCGACGGCGTGGCGAAAGTCGACGATTACACGCTGTTCGTGCGGAACTCCGACGAGGGCGAGGAAGTCGAGATCGAAGTGACGGACGTGAAGCCGCGCTTCGGCTTCGCGAAGCGAACCGACTGAACCCGGCCGCTTACTTCTCCGCTTCGGACTACCGCGAGATCCAGCAGTACGTCTGGACGCCGCCGAACAGCAGCGCGAGTACCCCGTTCTGGACGATGAGGACAGTCTGCTCCGGCGCTACCGTCCGCGTCACGAGCAACAGGGCTGCGAACAGGGTACTCAACAGGAGATTGTACTTCGCGAGCGCCGTCCAGCACTCCTCGTCCAGTTCGATGAGGCCGTCCGAGCCCATGCCCGACCTACGACGGTCCCACGGAAATGTCCACGACCGTTGTCTACGACCGCTCCGAGTCCTCCAGGCGGCCGTGACGCTCGTCTATCTCGTCTAAGATATCGAGGTTCTTCCGTATCGACGCCCGAACGGCCTCGCTCCGGTTGACGTACTTGCCGTCCTCGCCGACGTGTCGGTCCAGATCCGTCAGCAGTTCCTGCGGGATCTCGACGCTTATCTTGGGCATAGCCGTGTAATATCGGAGGACGGTGTTAAAACCGGCCGGGTCGGAGCAGAACGCCGGTCAGAGCCGTCCGGGCAGCGTCAGCACGAAGAGGATCCCGAGGCCGAGCAGATACGTCAGTGCGACCGGGATAGAGACGATCATCATCGTCAGGATGCCCGAGGGCGTCAACACGCCGGCCAGCGCGAAGATGAGGATCGTGACGATCCGCCAGCGCTCGTACATCGCCTCGAAGGAGATGAGACCGCCGACGTGGAACAGGATCTGCGTGACGAGGATGTTACCGAGGATGCCGATGCCCGCAGTCGTGAGGAAGATGAGCCAGAAGAAGTTCTTCAGGCGGTAGGAGATGACCATCCCGGCCTGATGTGCGTCCGAGACGAGATACGAGATGATCGTCGGCGCGACGAAGAGGTAGCCGACCGCGCTCCCGCCGACGAGACCGGCGACGATGGCGAGGCCCCAGAAGCCGAACACGCGGCGGTCGCCGCTGACGATCCCGCGTTCGGCCGCCGCCGGCCAGGCGTAGTAGGCGATCATCGGCAGGACGGCGATGCCGCCGAGGATGGTGCTTACCTTCACCTCGAAGATGAGCGCCTCGACGGGGTGCATCGCGATGACGGGGTCTTGCACCTCGCCGATCACTTCCGGCGGCATCTTCCGCAGGAAGTCCTCCCGGATCTGGCCGATACCGCCGCGGTAGAGCCAGAAGAAGGTGGTCGCGAGGACGGCCATGAACACCCCGACGATGCGGAACATCTTCGAGGTGAGGCTCTGGAGGACGAAGCTGATGTCGTAGTAGTAGCCGCCGATGTCCTCCTCGTCAGTGTCGTCCTCGGTGAACGCGTCGACGACGCCCGTGGTCGTGCTGGTGACGACGCCGGGGCCGTCGTCCTCCGCCGCAGCCGACTCGCCGCCGGGAGCGTCCGCCGGGTCGTTGGCCTCGGCCTGCATCGCCGTCACCTCGTCGTGGCGGTCGAGGAGCGCTTCGGCCTTCTCCGGTCGGTCGTCGTTCATCGCTTCGCGCGCGTGCCGGAGCGCATCGTCTTCGCCCCAGTCAGCGAACACCTCCGGCGGCGCGGCGCGGACGCCCTCGGCGTCCAGCGCATCGACGTCGATATCCTCCGGGTCCGGCGTGCCCGTGACGGTGTCGTACCGCGGTGCGACGGGCGCACGGAGTACCCGGACAGTGAAGACGAGTACCAGCAAGACGCCGACGAGGACGCCGATTTCCGCCGCAACGACTGCCTGGTCAAGTAACGCCTGCGGCGTCGACAGCGGCCGAGTCGTCACCTGTCCCGGGCCGAACGGCAGCATCGGGAGGAGGGTGTCGTTGAGAACCGGAACGACGGTTCGCTCGACGACCGGCAGGAGTTCGCGGTTCGCGTAGGCCACGCCGCCGGTTCGAATCGCGCCGACCGTCCCGGCGAACGTGCCGAGGATGGCGGCGACGACCAGCGCGACGGTCCGACCCATCGACCCGCTCTCGACTGCGTCCGGCGCGGCACCTGCCCGCCGGACGTTCGTCACCACCTTGGCGAGGCCGAGGCTGATGACGTAGAGGATGACCAGCGGCGCGGCCCACATGATCTGGGTGAACGGGTCGGGAGGCGAAAACAGCGCGCCGAACCCGAAGATGCCGACGATGGCGTAGCGCCACTTGTCGCGGAACGTCTCGTAGGGGATGATCTCCGCGTACGAGAGGACGCTCATCGCGAGCGGGAGTTGCGCGGCGAGGCCGAACGAGGCGGTCAACAGGAGGAGAAACTGCGTGTAGAGGACGATACCGTAACTGGGCTTGATCTCCGCGCGGACGGCGTTGACCGCGAGGAACTCGAACATGAACGGGAAGAAGACGGCGTAGGCGTACACGATGCCGCCCGCGAACAACAGGACCGAGAGGAGGATGAACCCGGCGACCCGCGCAGGAGTGACCGGAACGACGGAGTCGTACCCACGCTCTTTCAGCGCGTCTTTCGAGTAGTAAAGCAAGAACGGTATCGCGAGTAAAACGCCCACGAGCAGGCCTATCTTCACCTGCAAGAGGATCACGTCGAACGGGGTCCGGACGATGAAATTGACCCGTCCCTCGGCGACGGTGCCGGCGAGCTGGGACGTGGTGTTCGACTGCAGGAAGTCCCAGATGAACGTCCGGAGCGCGTAGATGGTTCCGACGAGACCGACGACGAAGACCATGAACACCTTCTGAAGGTGTGACTGCGCGGACGAGAGCATCGCGCCGATGGTTTCCCGGCCGGAGTTGATGGCCTTCGCTGTATCTTCGTCGACGGCTGAACTCATTCGTCGTCGGAGGGTTACTAGCTCGGAGTTATCAATCTTCTTCTCTCGTCGGCGGCGTACTCGGTACAAAAAGGCCTATAAGATGCCGCCCGCCTATTCTCGGACGAATGCCGGAGGAGCCGGAGGACCCGGACGACGATTCTGGGCTGACAAAAAACGATCCCGACGACACGTGGGAGTCGCCCGACCTGCAGGAGGTCCCGGAGCATCAGGTCCCGACGGCCGACGACGCCCCCGACGACCCGTTCCCGCAACCGTCCGCCGAGACGGCAACGGGAGACAACGTCGACGCGCCGCCTGCCGGAACGCCGGGACACGGCGAGGCTCCCGAACCCGACGCCGACGAGGAGTGGACCGACCCGCCGGACGACGAGGAACTTCCCCTAGCGGTCCACATCGAAGAGATGATCCGCCGGCTGGCGGTCGTCCTGTTTCTCGCGGCCATCGTGACGAGCGCCGCCTTCCCCTTCGCTTCGGAGTTCATCACGACCATCTGGTACCATATCCACCCCGGAACCATAACGCAGTGTCCGGGTGCCGAGTCGTGTGCGCCGCCCCACGTCTACGGCCCGCTCGAACTGAAACTCGCGGAGTTGAAACTCGCCAGCCTCGCCGGCCTGATCCTCGCCCTGCCGGTGTTCGTCTACGAGACGTACCTGTTCATGCGGCCCGGCCTCTACCCGCAGGAGCGACGGTACTACCTCGCTGCGGTGCCGACCAGTCTCGTTCTCGCGGTGGTCGGCGTCGCCTTCGCGTACTTCCTCGTCCTCCCGGCGCTGTTTACGTACTTCCTCTATTACTCCCAGCAGACCGCCGACATCGCGTTCGCGCTTCAGGACACGTTCAATCTCATCCTCATGATGATGGGGATGCTTGCGGTCGTGTTCCAGATCCCGCTTTTCATCATGCTCGCGATCATGATGGGGATCACGACCCGGAAGTGGCTCGCGAACCGCCGCCTCTACTTCTGGGGCGCGTTCCTCGGGATCGCTTTCCTGTTCAGCCCGGACCCGACGGGGATGGCGCCCATCATCATCGCCGCGACGATGGTGATCCTGTTCGAGGGGACGCTTGCGATACTGCGCTGGGTCGGCCGCTGACGCGCGGTTGACAGACGCGTCTTCGAACACCGGACTCGGAGCGGTCGGGGTCGAGGGCGTGAACGGGCGGCCACCGACCGACCGGGTGTAATGTAGTTACGAGTCCCGCGACGGCACGTCCGTCCCGACTGCCTCGGTGGGGCGCGTCCGCTGGAGGGCGTAGGTCGCGGCACCCTCCAGCGCCGTTCCGCCACCGCCGTCGCCGCCGGGACCATCGTACGCGCCATCGAAGAGGTCGATGAACTCGCGGGCGATCCGTTCGGCGCGGTCGCGAGAAGCCACCGCCCGCACGTCGTAGGACTCCGAACTCTCGGTGTACGGAAACAGCGTCACGTCGAGGGCGTGCCCGCCGTCCGCGGTGTTTTCCGGCGGAGTGATCCGGATTCGAACGTCCTCGGAGCCGTGAACGTAATCCACGTACACGGTTGACCGCATCTCGTGCGTTCTGCGCTCCCAGTTCGTCGGGCTTTCGTCTCCATCCATCACGGATCCCTACCGTCCGTTACCTTACTTCCGTGAAGGTTCGGTCAATATTCGCGGTGGTTCGAACGGTTTCTGTACGGGTACTTCAGAACAGGCCAACGCGTTCGGCGGATAATCAAACGTTTGTGTACCACCAGAGGCGTCAAACGGTGGTTCGGACGCAGCCGCAGCGACGAACGCGTCGAGCATGGGTCCGCGGCGATCCCGTAGTGAGTGCCGCGAGTGCGTGTTCGAGCGGACGGTCGGAACGGTGGTTACTCCGCTCGCGGGTAGTCCGTGGCGAACACGTCGCCGCTGTCGGAGTCGTCCCCGGTGACGGCGTCGTCACCGCGGCCGTCGCCGTCGCCCTCTGCGAAGACGTTCTCGACGACCGGTTCGTCGTCCTCGTCGGGACTGACGCTGCCGGTACGGTAGCCGTGCAGGTCGAGCGTGACGTGGTCGAAGCCGACGTCCGCGAGGTGGTCGCGGACCGCTTCCACGAAGTCGAGATCCAGCGCCGCGTCCAGTTCGTCGGGCGCGACCTCGATGCGTGCGAGACCGTCGTGGTCGCGGACGCGGAACTGGGAGAAGCCCCACTGACGGAGGATCGTCTCGGCTTTCTCCACGCGGGAGAGACGCTCCTCGGTCACTTCGAGGCCGGTCGGGATCCGCGAGGAGAGACACGCCATCGAGGGCTTGTCCGCGACCGAGAGGTCGAAGCGGTCGGCGATCTCCCGGACTTCCTCCTTGGTGATGCCGTGGGCCAGCAACGGCGAGTACGCGTCGAGTTCGTCGACCGCCTGCAGGCCGGGGCGATGACCCTCTCCCGGGTCGCTGGCGTTCGTCCCGTCGCAGACGACCTCGATACCCAGCCGTTCGGCGGCGTCGAACATGCGCCCGAGCCGCATCGACCGACAGTGATAGCAGCGGTCGCCGTCGTTCTCGACGAACGCCGCGCTGTCGAGTTCGCTGAATTCGACTATCTCGTGGCGGATGCCTATTTCGTCGGCGACGCGCCGGGCGTCGTCGAGTTCGGCCGCCGGGAGCGTCTCGCTTTTCGCCGTGCAGGCGACAGCGTCGTCGCCGAGGGCGTCGCGGGCGAGGGCAGCGACGACGCCCGAATCCACGCCGCCGCTGAACGCGATCAACACGCCGTCGCGTTCCGCCAGGTCCTCGCGGACGGCCGTGATCTTCTCTTTGAGGGACATAGTTAGCGTTTGCATCCGGCGCGCAAAAGCCTTCTACATCGTCGACGACGAGCCGGACCTGGGCAGTGCTGCGGAAACCAGCGCGAACTCTGCACTACCGACGTCGGATCCGCACCGCAGACGGCGGGAAAGATAGTCGAACAGTGAGGTAGGTCGTCACCCCCGTCGAGATGTCAGTGACGACGGGGCCAACCTCGTCGAGTATCGCTCCGACGACAGCCAGTCGGTGCGGACCCAGGGAGTTCCACCTGAAGCGGTGGGGTTTTCGAGTTAGTACGCCAACGTTTAACACAGTGCCGCGTTTCCGGTGGAACCCGACGCCGCCGGAGAGGTGGCGGATCGACCGGTCGTGTGACTTCTGCGGACATCTCCACCGGAAGCCGAGGGGTGCGCGCCGAACGCCGCCGGTCGTGTCGGCGGTTCCGGGCGGGGGATTTTTCCCCTCCCCCCCAAATTGGGGAGGTAGATGGAGTTCGAGGCGATCCCCGGAGTCGGCGAGAAGACCGCGACGGCGCTCGCCGAACTCGACGACGCCGAGCGAGCGCTGCAGGCCGGCGACGTGGCCACGCTTTCGGATGCACCGGGTATCAGCGAGGGCCGAGCGGCCCGCATCGCGCGGGCAGCGATCCGGATGGACCACGACGACCCCGGCGGGTTCCTCGCGACCGACAGGGCCGGAGAGGTGTACGACGAGGTGTTGAGCCTGCTCCGAGAGCGGACGGTAACGGAGTACGCCGAGAAGCGTCTGGAGACGTTCTACCCGAGCGCGTCGGCGTCGCGCATCGAGGAGGTCCGCGAGTTCGTCGCGTCGGCGACCGACCGCGACCCGACGCCGGAACTCGTCGAGGCGCTGGACGGCGTGGAACCGCTGTCGAGCCCCGACGACCTCCGCGTTCGGGACCGGTGCGTCGCGACTAAAGACGCAGAGCGCTACAGCGAGGCGCGCGACGCGTTGCCGGAACTGAGCGTCGAGGTCGTCGAGGACGCCCGCGACCTGGCGGAACTCGCCCGCGGGTACGCCACCGTCGTCGCGCTCGACGAGGAGTTCGCCGGCGTCGACGTGGACGGCGACGTTCGCGTCGCACCGTCGGCGCTGGAGAACCCCGCCGACGTCGTACCCGAACGCGTGCTTTCGTTTTTCGCGGCGAACCGCGACCGCCTGCGGGCCGCCGTCGACGTTCACCGCGCGGCGGGTATGGACGCCCCCTGCGACCTCGACACCCTGGAAAACGCCCTCGTCCGCATCGACGAGGACGGAACCGTCGTCGGCGATGACGAACTCGACCGCCTGACGGCCGCCGTCGACGACCTGGACGCCGCCGTCGGCACCGCCGAGAGCGTCGCCAACGACCGCCTCCGGGAGTCGATCCGCGAGCGAGACGTGACCGTCGAAGGGGCCGACCTCCTCTCGCTGGTCGAACAGGGTGCGGGCGTCGATTCCCTGCTCTCGCGGGAACTGGCAGACGAGTACGCCGCGGCGGCCGACGCCGCTCGCGACCACGTGATCGACGCGCTGGACCTGGACGCCGGTGAGGCCGAGATGATAAAGCGGGCGTTCTCCGACGAACCCACGTTTCCGGTCGAGCGGAACGAGGAGGCCATCTCCCGCCTCCGCGACGACCTCGCCGCGGAGAAGGAACGACGCGCCACGGCGCTGAAACGCGAGTTGGCGAGCGACCTCGCGGACCTGCGCGACCCGGCCGCGGCGCTCGTGCGGACGGCACTGGAACTCGACGTGGAACTGGCCGTCGCGCGCTTCGCCGCGGACTTCGACTGCACGATGCCCGAGTTCGGCGGCGGACTCGCCGGATCGGACGGGACGGAATCCCGCGGCGGGTTCGAGATAGAACGCGGGCGCTCGCCGCTGCTCGACGTCCCACACGAAGCGGTCGATCCGGTTGACTACGGCGTCGACGGGGTCGCCCTGCTCTCCGGCGTCAACAGCGGCGGGAAAACGTCAACGCTCGATATGGTAGCGACGGTGGTCGTCCTGGCGCACATGGGCCTACCGGTCCCCGCCGAGTACGCGCGGGTCGAACGCGTCGAGGAACTCCACTACCACGCCAAGACGCAGGGAACGCTGGACGCGGGCGCGTTCGAGTCCACCGTGCGGGAGTTCGCCGACCTCGCGACCGGCGGCGAGGGGTCGCTGGTGCTCGTCGACGAACTGGAGAGCATCACCGAACCCGGCGCGAGCGCGAAGATAATCGCCGGCATCCTCGAAGCCCTCCACGAGAACGGTGCCGCGGGCGTTTTCGTCTCGCACCTCGCCGGCGAGATCCGCGACGCCGCCGACTTCGACGTAACTATCGACGGCATCGAGGCGAAGGGCCTGAAAGACGGCGAACTGCAGGTGAACCGCTCGCCGGTCAAAGACCACCTCGCTCGGTCGACGCCGGAACTCATCGTTGAGAAGTTAGCGACGGACGCGGACGGCGACGGGGGCGCAAGCGCCGCCGACCACGCGGCGGCGTTCTACGACGGACTGTTGGAGAAGTTCGAGTCCTGACCGTCGCGGCGGAAAGCGACGCTGGGACGGGCGACTGATACTGTCAGACGAGGCCGGTGAAAACGGTCGATACTCCGAAGTGTCGAATCTCGTCGCGTCGGTCCGTCCGACAGTATGAGCGGGAGAGTAACTCTCGGTCCGATCCGTGTTCCGACGAGCGAAAGCGTCCTACCGGCCAACAGCGAGCGATTTGGTCCCCTCTGTTCAAAACCCGTGCCAGCGGTGTGCGTCGTCGTCTTCTTCGTCCTCTTCCGATTCGTCGGTTATTTCCTCGATCGGCTGTCCGCCGTGTTCCTCGCTGTAGACGGCCAACTTCTCGACGTGTTCCCCGATCGCTTCCATCGTCTGGTCGTCCTGAAGTTCGAACGATGTAGTGAGGTCGTCCGGTACGTCGCTCGACGTGAAGAACTCGTCCGATTGGACGTACTCCGCGACCGCTCGGAGTTCTTCGGCCGGCAGTTCGTGGAAACGTTCGACGAGGAACTCCGGGATATTGTCGGAAGGCTCCAGATCCATACGAACTCCGTGCGGTTTATCAGTATTTTAACTTTTGGGCGGAGTCCGTCGCGAGAGCGACGCGGGAAACCGGGATCGCGACGGCGGACCGGAGAGAGCGGCCAAACCCTTACGTCGTCGTCGGTCGTTCCGTCGAAGGGGGGAAACACGTGCCGTACAACTACGACTGTCCGGAGGCGAACTGCGAGTACAGCGCGCGGGACAACGACATGGAGAGCGTCGTCGAAGACGCCCAGCAACACCGTCAGGACAAACACGACGAAGCGGGGAAACGCGCCGAAGTCGAAGAGCGGATCATAGGGCCCTAAACCGCAGGGACACCCGCCGCCGTGACGTGTCAGAACCCGATAGCTCGACTGTGGGGGTCAGGCGGGCAAAACGCCCGAAAGCGAAGAGTCTGACACCTGTCTGCCGAAAGACTAAGTGTCTACGGCAGCGTGGTGAAAGTAATGGCGGACGACCCCGACGAGGGGATGTTGTCCTGGGACGAATCGGTGTTCCAGAACGAACACGTCTTCGAAATAGATTACGTTCCGGAGGCGTTCAGACACCGCGAAAGCCAGGTCGACAGCCTCAAACACTGTCTTCGACCGGCGGTCCGCGGGTCCAGACCCCTGAATGCGATGGTCCGTGGACCACCCGGGACTGGCAAGACCACGGCGATCCAGAAGATGTTCGGCGAACTGTCCGGCAAGCCGAGCGTCCGGACGACGCGTGTGAACTGCCAGGTCAATGCCACCCGCTACTCGGTGTTCTCGCAGTTGTTCGAGGCGATGTTCGACTACGAACCGCCCTCCAGCGGCATCTCCTTCAAGAAACTGTTCGGTCAGATCACGGAGAAGTTAGTCGAGGAAGACGAGGTGCTGGTGGTCGCGCTCGACGACGTGAACTACCTGTTCTACGAGAGCGAGGCCTCGGACACGCTGTACTCGCTGTTGCGGGCCCACGAGGAACACACCGGCGCACGGATCGGAGTCATCGTCATCTCGTCGGACCCCGACCTCGACCTGATCGACGAACTCGACGGGCGCGTCCAGAGCGTCTTCCGCCCGGAGGAGATCTACTTCCCCGTCTACGGCCAGCAGGAGATCGTCGACATCCTGAACGAGCGCGTCAGGCGCGGCTTCCACGACGACGTGATCGCGGACTCCGTCACCGAAAGGGTGGCCGAACTCACCGCCGAGAGTGGCGACCTCAGGGTCGGTATCGACCTCCTGCGACGGGCGGGGCTGAACGCTGAGATGCGCGCGAGCAAGAACGTCACTGTCGAGGACGTCGAGAGCGCGTACGAGAAGTCGAAGTTCGTCCACCTCTCGCGGAGCCTGGAGAACCTGAGCGACAGCGAGCGAACGCTGGTTCGCGTCATCGCCGAACACGAGGGTGAACAGGCCGGCGACGTGTACGAGGCGTTCCACGACGAGACGGACCTGGGATACACCCGCTACTCGGAGATAATCAACAAACTCGACAACCTCGGTCTGGTCCAGACGGAGTACACGGACGTCGAGGGGCGCGGGCGGTCGCGGTCGCTAACGCTGGCGTACGACCCCGACGCCGTCCTCGAACGGCTCTGATCAGCCGTAGCCTAGCTTTCCTGCCGCCCGAAGACGCCGGCGATACCGCGGGAGAGTACCGTGGCGACACCGTCGAAGTAGCCGGTTCCCCAGAGCGCGACCGCCACCGCGCCGAGACCGTTGAACACGAGGTCGAGTACGATGTCGCTCATGCCGTACTGGGCGAGCACCGCCTGTCCGCCGACGAGACTGGCCAGACCCCCCGAGGCGAACTCCGCTATCTCCCAGACGACGCCGAACGCCACGACGAACAGGACGATGAAGAGGAACCGAAATTTCGGCGGGAAGTCGACGGCGTCGGACGACTCGTCTAACGCCTGCACGAGAGCGTAGCCCACGCCGGCGACCAGAGTCGCGGAGAGGGTGTGTGTCACCTGGTCGTACCAGCCGACCCATTTGTACGGGCCCAGCGCACCGACCGAGTGGAGAAACGCCGCGGTGGCGATCCACAGCGCGAGACCGCCGCTCATGGTGTGGTCGTAGCGCCAGGCGACGAACTCCGGCGTGAGCGTCACCAGGAGCGGCAAGACAGCGTTGACCACGAGTCCGAAGTTGAGTGTCGCGACCGCGTACCCGGCGATGCCGAGTAACAGGAGCTGTAGCCCGCGGACAGCGAGCCACAGCGAGGAGTCGGTCAGGCCGACCGCGTCGCGGAGGTTCATCCGAACTCCTCCCGACCGTCGCGCGTGACGGTCGCTGCCGGGCTGAACCGGCGGAAGTACAGTTCGAAGACGACGCCGGCGACCACGCCGACGGTGGCCGCGGTAACCAGGTCCCACATCATGTCCGGGATGTCGGCGAAGAAGTTGGTGCCGAGGTACAGGTCGGAGAAATACCGCGCAACGGTCCAGCCGCCGGCGACGGCAAGCGTCGTGATGACGACGAACGCGACGGCGAACCGGGCGGTCATCTCGATCTCAGTGAACACGTCGAGTTCGACCGCGATCAGAAGCGCGAGCGCGGCGACGGCCACGTACCCGGCGATCCGCGTGTAGAGTCCGTACGACCGAACGACGGCAGGCAGCGCCGCGAGGCCGACGAGTTCCGGCGGCGGCATCGTCGTCGCGGACCGCCGGACGACCGCGGGGATGAGAGCAACGGCCGCGACGACGGCTGCGAACCCGCCCCACAGCGGTTCGCCCGTGACGAAGCTCTCGACGGTCGCGAACAGGAGGAAGGCGACGGACAGCCACGAGAGCGCAGCGTTCGTTCGCTCGTCCGACAGGATGGATTGCGACATGTCCGACGTACGGTCGCCGGCGGCAAAAGCGTCGGACGTCAGAACTCCTCGACGGCCGGCCGGAGGTCGAGTTCCAACGTCCATGCGGTGCGGTCTTGCTCGACGAGATGCCAGTACGACTCCGCGATAGCGTCCGGGTCGAGAAAGGTGTCCTCGGAGCGGCCGTCGGCTTGTTCTCTCGCGTCCGGCGTCAGGATCTGCCCGTCGATTACCGCGTGGGCTACGTGGACCCCCTTCGGGCCGAGTTCACGAGCCATGGACTCGGCCAGGCCGCGGACCGCAAACTTCGCGCTGCTGAACCCGGCAGCGCCGCCGCGGCCGCGGACGGCGGAGGTAGCGCCCGTGAAGATGACCGTCCCGCCGTCGCCATCGACCATGTCCGACACCGCTCGCTTCGAACAGAGGAACGCGCCGTATGCACAGGAACGCCACGCGTCCTCGAACTCCTCGGCCGACGACTCGCGGAGACCGCTCCACCCGCCGCCGCCGGCGTGGTTGACCAGCACGTCGACGGGACCGAACGTCTCGCGAACGCGCTCGAACGCGCTCTCGACCTGCGACTCGTCGGTGATGTCCGTCGGGACGGCGGCGGCGTCCCCCGCCGTCTCCGCGTGCAGTTCGCCGGCCAGTTCACCCAGGTACTCGTCGGAACGGGCGAACAGGCCGACGTTACAGCCCTCGCTGGCGAACTTCCTGGCGATCGATTCGCCGAGACCGGGACCAACGCCCGCTACGACCGCAGTTCGTGCCATACAGTAGCATAGTCGTCGGGTGACAAAACGTTCGGGCCGAACGGACGGTCGCCACGGCAGTTACACGCGGTCCGTTCGGTCAGTGCGTCTCCGTCGTCTCGGAACCGTCCGGTTCTGACGAGACGGCAGTCTCCCGGTCGTCCCCGGCGACGCTGTCCGCGACCAGAGCCGACGCCTCCTCGAAGACGGCGTCGGCGCGGTCGGGATCGCGCGCCTCGGCGGTGATCCGCACGAGCGGTTGCGTCCCGCTGGCGCGGACGAGGAACCAGCCGTCGCCGAGGTCCACGCGAACGCCGTCGACCGTCTGGATCTCCTCGTACTCCCCGAGAACAGCCTCGCGGACGCGGTCCATGGCGGCGACCTTCTCGCCGGTTTCGATGCTGTCGCGGCGGATGGGGTAGGTGTCGATATCGTCTACGAGCGCGGCGAGCGATCCGGTTTCGCTCGTGAGTTCGACGAGTTTGCAGGCCGCGAGCGGGCCGTCCGGACAGAGCGTCTCCTCGGGCCAGATCCACGCCCCGCTCTCCTCGCCGCCGAACGCCACGTCCGGCGCGGTCGCCGCTTCCGCGACGAACACGTCGCCGACTCGCGTCCGGGTGAGCGACGCGCCGACCTCGGCGAGGGCGTCGTCGACCGCGAGGCTGGTGTTTAGCGGCGCGGCGACGCGGTCGCCCTCGCCCGCGGCCTCGCGGCCGAACAGCGCCAGCAACACGTCGCCCGAGACGAACTCGCCGTCGGACGTGACGGCTTTCATCCTGTCTGCGTCCCCGTCGTGCGCGATGCCCAGGTCGGCGTCTGTCCGCTCGACCAGGGCGCGAAGCGACGCGCAGTTCTCGGCAGTGGGTTCGCTCGGTCGACCCGGGAACGACCCGTCCTCCTGCGCGTTCAGCGTCTCCACGTCGCAGCCGAGTCGGGACAGCGCCGCGACGGTGACGCCGCCCATCCCGTTGCCCACGTCCACGGCGACGCTCGGCGGGTCGTCGACGGTCACCGACGCCGCGAGCGCCTCGACGTGGCGGTCGAACGCGCCGTCCCACCGGCGCTGGGTCCCCAAGGCGTCCCACTCGCGCAGGTCGTGGTCGTCCGCCAGGATCCGCTCTTTCATCGTCTCGCGCCGGCTCTCGTCGAACGCCTGCCCGCTCGGAGACCAGAGCTTGATCCCGTTGTCCGGCGCGGGGTTGTGCGACGCAGTCACGGCGACGCCGGCGTCCGCATCCTGCCATGCGACCGCGCGGCCGACCGTGGGGGTCGCCGCCCGCCCCAGGTCGACGACGTCGGTGCCGCACTCCCGGAGCCCGGCGGTCAGTGCGTCGGCGAGGAACGCGCCGCTCTCTCGGGGGTCCCGGCCGACGACGACGCAGTCGGCCTCGACGGCGAGCGCCCGACCGACGGAGAGCGCGAGGTCCGCCGTCACGTCCTCTCCGACTTTCCCGCGGATACCGCTCGTTCCGAACATACCAGTGAGGACAATGGCGGGTGGGAAAAGCGATGCGGGATCCGAAAGCACGAACAGTTCCGGCGCGAGTTGGCCCTGTTCTGCAGACGGTCAGTTCTCAACGGCGTTCGCCGGCTACTCCCAGGGGTGTTCGCCCGTTTCGCTCGGCCAGAGCGGATACCAGTACTCCTTGTCGCTCTCCACACCGAGTTCGCCGTCGAGCACGCTCTCCAGTTTGAACTCGACGCTGGAGTCGCGTTCGTTGCCCGGACGCGGGGCGAACGGGTAGTACGCGCCGCGGCGGAAGGAGTAGATCCAGTAGGCCGGGTCGCGGTCGGCGGTTCCACCGCCTCCCCCTCGATGGCTCGCAGAGCCATCGCTCTTCTCGAACCCGAAGACGGCCGCGAGCAGGCGCGACCCGTAGTCGCGTTCGATGAACGTGTCCGCGGCGAAATGCATGCTGGTCACCAGGTCCTCGTAGTCGTCCTCGTCGCGCAGGACGACCCAGCGGTAGCCGTGGCCGTCCTCGTGGAGTTCCGCCTCGGTGCCGGTTTCCTCCTGCCCGCGTTCGAGGATGGCGACGACCTCGTCGACCGTATCGGCGAAGTCCGTGCTGTCGACGCCGGCGAAACACAGGGCAGCCTCGTCGACGGTGTCGTAGCCCAGTTCCGCCTGCATGGTCAGGTAGGCGGTGCTCATGCCGAACAGGTCCTCGGGGTCAGCGTCCCGCGTCGCGTCTGACTCCGCGCGGGTGCCGAGCAGTTCGCGCAACCCGTCGAGCAGTCCCATGGTTCAACCGTCGGACCGCTCGGGCCTTATACTGACGGTTGGGAGTGCGATTGCACCCGCTACTCGCATCCGGACGGCGGAGAGCCGTCAGTACCCTTCCATCTCCCGTTCGAGGTCGCGCAGGCGCTCGACGCGTTTCTCCGTCGGCGGGTGTGTGCTGAACAGGCGGGAGATCATGCCTTTCGAGATCGGGATGATGAAGAAGGCGTTCATCTCCGCCTCGTCGCGCATGTCCTGTTTCGGGATGTTGTCCATCTCGCCCGATATCTTCAGCAGGGCGTTCGCGAGCGCCGACGGCCGGCCCGTGATGCTCGCACCGCCGCGGTCCGCGGCGTACTCGCGGTAGCGCGACAGCGCACGGATGAGAACGTAGCTGATTATCCACACCAGCAACGAGACGCCGATGGCGACGATGATGCCGCCACCGCCCCCGTCGCGGCGACGGCCGCCGCCGAAGAACGCGCCCCAGCGGACGACGACGAACGCGACCGTCGAGAGGAAGGAGGCGAGCGTCATCACCATCATGTCGCGGTTCTTGACGTGGGCGAGTTCGTGGGCGAGAACGCCTTCTAGTTCGTCTTGGTTCAGCGTCCGCATGAGGCCGGTCGTCACGCAGACGGCCGCATTGCGTTGAGACCGACCGGTGGCGAAGGCGTTCGGAACCTTGTCGTCCGCCACCGCGACCTTCGGCTTGGGGAGGTCGGCCTGCTGCGAGAGCCGGGACATCGCGGCGTGAAGTTCGGGATACTCCTCCTCCGACACCTCCTTTGCGCCCATGCTCCACAGCGTCAACGTGTCGCTGAAGAAGTACTGTACGAGCGAGAACCCGCCGAAGATCAGTCCCATCATCAGGATGCCGCCGCCGATGTACTGGACGATCACCGCGGCGAAGACGATGTACAGCGCGAACAGCAGGAACATCGTCACGAACATCCGCAGGCGAAGCCCCCAGTCCGTTTTCCACTGCATGGGTCTTCGTACGGGACCTGACGCCTAATACTGTCGGCTGTAATCCCTTGAAGAATATCGGACCCTCTCGGTCCGGTTATCTTTACGAAGGTACAGCCGACAGTATAAAGCGTCGCGTTACAGCGATGCGAGGAACCGAAATGCCGGACGACCACCGAACGCGCCGTTTAAAAGCGAGAGCGCCGTACCACGGGTAATGAGCGAATCACGCGCGTTCTGTCCTCGCTGTGGCGACCCCGTCGCGGAGCGAGAGGGGTTGCGCCCGGGTGAGGCGCGCAGCGACCCCAACCTCTGTGACGCGTGTTACTTCGAGGATTTCGACCTCGTGGATGCGCCCGAGCGGATCGAGGTTCAGGTCTGTTCGCGGTGCGGTGCCGTTCACCGCGGCAACCGCTGGGTCGACGTCGACGCACGCGACTACACCGACATCGCCATCGAGGAGGTCAGCAAGTCGCTGGGCGTCCACGTCGACGCGACCGAGGTGTCCTGGCAGGTCGACCCCGAGCAGGTCGACCAGAACACGATCCGGATGCACTGCTATTTCACCGGTATCGTCCGCGATACGCCGCTGGAGGAAGACATCGTCGTCCCGGTGAAGATCTCTCGGGGGACCTGCGACCGGTGCGGCCGTATCGCCGGCGACTACTACGCGAGCATCGTCCAGATACGGGCCGCCGACCGGACGCCGACGACGGAAGAGGTCGAACGGGCGGAGGCGATCGCGAACGAGGTCGTCGCCGAGATGGAAGACACCGGCGACCGCAACGCCTTCGTCACGGATGCCAGCGAGACGGACGACGGGCTGAATCTCAAGGTCTCGACCAACAAGATCGGCCAGAAGATCGCCCGCAAAACCGTCGAGGAGTTCGGCGGCACCGTCGGCGATTACGAGACGCTCGTCACCGAAGACGAGGACGGGAACGAGGTGTACCGCGTCACTTACGCCGTCCGCCTGCCGCCGTTCCGGCCCGGCGACGTCATCGACACCGCCGACGACGACGGGCCGGTCCTCGTCCGGAGCGTCCAGGGGAACCTGAAGGGGACGCGCGTCACGACGGGCGAGGCGTACGAGGCGTCGTTCGAGGACGGCGACGCGCCCGAGGCCCGGAAGCTCGGCACCGTCGAGGACGCCGAGGAGACGACGCTCGTCACCGTCGAGGACGAGAACGCCGTACAGGTGCTCGACCCGGAGACCTACCGGGCCGAGACCATCGCCCGCCCCGACTACGTGGACCCGGACGCCGACACCGTGCCCGTATTGAAGAGTCGTGCTGGCCTGCACGTCCTCCCCGAGTCCGCGACGCCCGACGATGAGTGATCTCGCCGCCGTCGTCGAGAAATCCCGCGCGGAGATCGCTATCGAGGAGCTTCGCACCGAAGGTGTGTACGACGACGCGCGGAAAGTCCGCGAGTACGGCGACGCGGCCGTTGCCCTGCCCGTGACGGAACCGCCGTCTGAGACGGCCGTGCGGGAGGTCGTTCGGCAGGTCGACCCCGAACCGCGGAGTCCGGACCTGGAGACGTTGCTCCGCGAACGCGGGTGGACGGACGAGGAGATAGCGCGTGCGCCGGGGTCGTGGGCCGTCGTCGGCACCGTCGTCCTCGTGACGTTCGAGGACTGTCCCCGCGAGGGAGAGGTCGGCGAGGCGCTGCTTGAACTGCACGGACAGGCCGACACCGTTCTCGCGACCGAGGGCGTCTCCGGCGAGTTGCGCGAACCCGAAACCCGCGTCGTCGCCGGAACGGGCGATACCGAGACCGTCCACACCGAACACGGCACGCGCTACGCGCTGGATCTGGCGGAAGTGATGTTCAGTCCCGGAAACAAGGCCGAGCGCGCGCGGATGGGCGCAACCGTCGGTGAGAGCGAACGCGTCTTCGACATGTTCGCCGGCGTCGGTTACTTCACGCTCCCGATGGCCCGGGCGGGGGCACAGGTCACCGCGACCGAGATCAACCCGACGGCGTTCCGATATCTCACAGAGAACGCGGTTCTCAACGACGTACAGGAGCGCGTCAGCCTCTACCGCTCGGACTGCCGCGACGTCGACGTGTCGGCGGAGCGCGTCGTGATGGGGTATTACGACGCGTACGAGTATCTCGACGCCGCCCTCGACGCGCTGGAACCCGGCGGCGTCGTCCACATGCACGAGGCCTGTCCCGACGAGTTGCTGTGGGAGCGACCCGTCGGACACGTACAGAGCGCGGCCGCAGAGCGCGGCCGGACCGTCCGCGTGCTGAACCGCCGGCGCGTCAAGAGCCACAGCGAGGGCGTCGCACACGTCGTGGTCGACGCGCGGGTGGAGTAGACCTATAGTAACAACTGAAACGGTTTACACACCGATCGCACAGCCGTCGTGCGATCGGGTGTACAATGACTTTCAGTGGCTACTATATACTGTCGGCCGTCAGCACAGCAGTCTCACCTCCGACGAGCGCGTGCGAACGGGTGCGGCCGAAAGTACAGTTTCATGTTCGTCCGGCCGCGAGTTGGGGATATGGACCGCCAACAGATCATCTCGCTCGTACTCGTGTTCCTGATGCTCGGGTCGTCTATCGCCTACGCGGCGACTATCATCTGAGAGACTGTCGTAACTGGATGCCGGTAGTCGCCGACCCGGGTCGGCGACCTGCCGAATCAACTCACAGCAGCCCCTATGACGCGACAGGGTCAGTCCACGTCCCACACGTCGGAGATGGGGCTTTTCTTCTCCGAGCGCCCGCTGGATCCGCCGGAACCGCTCGACGTGTTCGTGCCGTTCGTCCGACCGCCGGACCCCGAACTTCTCCCCGTTCCGCCGTTGCCCGCGCTCGACCGGGACGACCGCCGCGCCCGTCCGTCGCCCGCCGCGTCGGCGTCGAACGCCGGGAGGTCCGGCCGCGAGATCCGGTCGACCTGTTCGCGGAACCAGTCGGGCATATCCGTCTTGGCGCGGTCGAACAGGTCGAGCAGCGACGAGTCCGCGAGGTAGGTCGCGCCGTGGTCGTCGGGCGCGCGGACGACGCGGCCGCAGCCCTGGATGACAGTCCGAAGCGCCGTTCGGTAGTACCACGCCCACTGGTCGTCTTCGAGGCGATGGGCGACCCGCGAGTCGTTCGTGTTGGGAAACGGGGCTTTGCAAAGCACCTGCCAGCGGGCCAGGTCGCCCTCCAGATCCAGCGCCTCCTCCATCTTCACGGAGAGGAACACGTCGGGGTCGTCCGTCGCCTTCCACGTTTCGAGGGCGTCGTCGCGGCCGTCGCGGTCGTGCGAGCGGACGCGGTCGGCGACGCCGAACTCGACGAGATGGTCGCGCAGTCGTTCCTGAATGGCGTAGGAATGGCAGTGGACGATACCCTTCTCGTCGTCGTGTTTCTGCATGATTCGGACCAGCGTCCTGGCGAGGTCGGGGAGCGTCTCGTCGCGTTCGGCGTAGGTCATCTTCCCCTGTGTCACGTCGTACAGCGGTCGGTTCTCGACGGGGAAGGTGTGGCCGACGTCGACCAGCGCGACGTTCGCGGGGTCGAGACCGACCTGACGGCAGAACGCGGCCTTGTTCAGGATGGTCGCCGAGAGGAGCGCGAAGCGGTTGCCGCGGTCCCAGACGGTGTGTTTGAGGTACTTCTCGGGGTTCATCGGCTTGATCGTGAGCGGGCCGCCCTCGCCATCGCTCGCATCACCGTCCGGGGGGTCGCTCTGGTCGACGAGCCACTCGGTCGCGCTCTGAGGGTCGCGGTAGTCGTCGACGAACCAGTTGAGTTCCGAGAGCAGTTCCTGTAAGCGGTCGCGGGTTCGCACCTCCTCCGCCGTCAGTTCGCCCTGCGCGAGCAGGTCGTCCTTGTGGCGCTCACAGATGTCGACGAGGCCGTCGGCGTATGTGACTGCGCGCTCCACGGAATCTATTTCGGGGACTCGAAGCTCCTCCCAGATCGGGACGGAGCGGGGGTCGAGTTCGATAGTCGCGTACATCTCGGCCCACTCCGCGAGGCCGTGGGCCTCGTCGATGACGCAGACGTCGCGCTTGCGGAACACGTCGGAGCCAGCGGTCTGCATGAAGTACGCGAGCGTCATCGCGGCGATGCGGCGGTTCGATGCGATGGCGCGGTCGGAGAAGTACGGACAGCGGTGTTTCACCGAACAGTCGTACCCCGACTCTCGGACGCAGGGGGCCTGGTTGACGGGCGTGTTCTCCTCGTTCGGCAGGATGCAGGTGTAGTTTCCCTTCCCGCGGATAACGTTGAGGTCTTCGAGCAGGGGGTCGGCCGCCACGTCGTCGAGTTGCGACACCTGCGGCGTCGTGTAGTAGGCGTCGGTAGCGTCGCTCGGCGAGGCGTCCTCCCCGCGACGGGCGCAACCGGCGATAGCCCGCGCCAGGAGGGACTTGCCGCTTCCGGTCGGCGCGCGCACGAGGACGACGTCGTTTCCGTCGGCGAACGCCGTCCGGATGTCGTCGAGCGCCTGCCGCTGGTTGCCGCGGTAGGAGGGCGCGGGAAATCCGTCGTGGATCCGCTCGGGGTTCACTGTCGGTGGACGGTCGTCCGGCGTCCTAAACCTACCTATCGCGTCCGGGCAACGCCGCGACGTCCGCGGCCGCCGGATCGTCCGGGAGGTCCTCGATGCAGTCGAAACAGAGGAAATGTTCCGTCCCGTCGGCGTCGAACTCCAGGGTGACGCCGCCGGTCTGGTCCCCCTCGAACGACCAGAGGTTAGCGATGCCGCCGGCGATCTTCACGGGACGGTCGCACCCGTCACATGGGTCCGTGGTCATGACACGTACATTGTCGGCCGTACTCACCTAAAGGGATACCCTTCGCCGGGGTGGCGAGTTTCTGCAAAGGGGACACTGCCGGCAGTACGCCACACTCCGGGTCGAAGCGAGTCCCCCGGTGCGCTTTTCGCCGAGGATTCAAACCCGGGGACATGGAGGTCAACTGCGAGGGCTGTGCGGGCTGCTGTCTGGACTGGCGCTCGCTCGCCGATGTGACCTCGACCGCGAGCGCCGCGGTCCGTACGACCCGCTGGACGACGCATACGACCTAGTCGCGCTCACCCGAGACGAGGTGCGGGCCTTTCTCGACGCCGATACGGGCGACGCCATTCGACCGCGGTGCGCCCGGATGGTAGTCACTCCGGACGGTGCTTCGCCGGCCAGATGGCCGACGAACGGGTAAGGCCGAAGAAGAGAGCGGCGCTACTGCTCTTTGATCTGCTCGAACTGGTTCAGGAGGTCTTCTGTCGATTCGCCGGACTCGTACTCGACGGATCCGCGGTAGACGGTTCGCTCGTCGTCGAAGTCGGCGTCTACCTCGCTGTTTTTCTGCTCGCGCCGCTCGTGTTCGTCATCGTCATAGGCACCCATTGACATGGCACTCATTTACAGGATAGGAAACTGTCGTATTTCAATGTAACGGTCGTTCAGGAAAGACGCTGCGCGGCGTACACGTCCGGCCGACGACAAGAGGTATACCGCCGCATCACGTATCACCTCTCGTGGCACGTCCGCTCCGATTTCGGCGCTCTCCAGAACGCTGGACCGCGTCCCGAGTTCACGACCAACTGTTTACCGACCTCGACCAGAACCTCGGAGCGACGTCAGTCGACCCCCGCTTCAAGCCCGCCGGCGAGTGGGAGACCCGCCGGTTCGAGATGGACAACGGCGACGTCGCCCTGTTTATCTGGGACGAGGACGCGGCGTACTGGATGGGCAACACGGAGACACCGAGCGCCCTCTGGCGGACGGACAAGTACGACTGGGACGACATCCCCTATCAGGTCGCCCGCTGGGCACAGCGGGAACTGCTCGCTGACCTTTACGAGGGGTCCCCGTGGCTGGAACCGTACCCCCACATCTCGTGGTTTTTCCTCCCAGTCTTCATGTCGAAGGACGGCCGAGAGACGACCCGCAGATTCTTCCACGACCACGCCGCCGGCTTTCCCGACGCGACCCGCGACGAGGCGCTCGGATTCTACGAGTCGTTCCTCTCGACCGGCGTTCTCGACCCCTACCGCGACGAGATGGCCGGCAAACTCGGCACCAGCGAGCAGTTCGACGTGGTCCGTATGAGCTCCGCGATGGCCGAGTTCGCCGCCGCCAAGATACTCACCGACGCGGGCTACCGGATAACGCCCGAAATAGAGGTGACGACCGGCCACTCGCTCGACTTCCGGGCGGCCCGCGGCGACCACCAGCCGCTCGTCGAGGTGACGCGACCCCGGCCGCCGACCCAGCGTGCGGCAAGTACCGCTGTCGCCGCCGTCCGCGAGACAGCCGAGACGAAAACCAACGGGCAACTCAGCCAACACGGCGGCGGTGCCGTCCTCTTCGTGGACTGCTCTAGCTTCCGCGACGACGAGTGGCAGGCGGTCAGTGGCGAGCAACCGGAAGTCCGCCACCGTCCCGCGGTCGTCTATCGCGTCCGTCCGGACGGCCGAGTCCAAGGCTACTCCAAGGGAGCGGTTCCGCTCGATCTAGGCGGCGCTATCGAGTGGGTATAAACGGCCTTTTTTCGCTTCGGGTGCGCTCTCCGCTCGCGCGGTGAAACGTTCGAGGAGGATGCCCGCAGCGAGCTAGAGGCTCGCGAGGACACCCGACGAGAAAAAGGTCGTCTCAGAACGAGATCTGGTCTGGACCGTACTCGCTCCCCGGCGTGATGGGGTCGCGGTCGCTGTAGCCCTTGCGCCCGATGGCCTTACTGCTGAGGGAGGAGTAGACCGTAAGACGGGCGTCCTCGGCCGTATCGAACGTCTCGGCGTCGGCGTGGGCGAGTACCTCGGCGATAGTCTCCGTTCCGTTGGGCAGTTCGAGTTCTTTGTCGCCGTGGCGCTCGACGAACTGTTCGGACGTTGTCGGAAACTCCGTCTCATCTAGCAGTCGATCGGTGGTGCCGCGTAGCATCGTAATCCATACTGGGTGAAAGATAATTATAAACATTGTCCATATACGACCTTCCAGTTGACGGTACTCCTTTCCTTCATAATTTGTCCTTATACACCACGCGATAGGCAGGGATTTGTCGCTGGGAACGATATCGACCGTATGGTGTACGCGGATCTTCACGTTCACACGACGCGCTCCGACGGCGAGATGTCGCTGTCGGACGTGCCGGCCGCCGCCCGCGAGGCGGGCGTCAGCGTCGCGGCCATCACGGACCACGACCGCATCCACCCGGACCTGGACGCGCCCGTCACACAGCACGAGGGCGTGACACTCATCCGGGGAATCGAACTCCGCGTCGAAACCGGCGACCAGCGCGTCGATCTGCTCGGCTACGGCGTCTCCCCGACGCCGGCCCTCGAAGACGAACTGGACCGACTCCAACGGGACCGGATCGAGCGAGGTCGTTCCATCGTCGAGAACATAGAGGACCGCATCGGCGTGGAACTGGACGTGGACATCAGCGAAGGGATCGGCCGCCCGCACATCGCTCGGGCGGTCGACGAACACCCGGACGCGGACTACGACTACGAGGACGCGTTCAGCGAACTGATCGGCAGCGACTGCGACTGCTTCGTCGCACGAGACGTTACGCCGTTCGACCGCGGACGTGACCTGCTCTCTGCCGCCTGTGACCTCGTTTCGCTGGCGCATCCGCTACGGTATCCGAACCCGAACGAGGCGCTGGCACTCACCGAGTATCTCGACGGCGTCGAGCGGTTCTATCCGTACGGCGACGCGGTCGACGTGCGACCCGTCGAACGCGCTATCGCGGAACACGACCTCGTCGGAACCGGGGGGAGCGACGCTCACGACGACACGCTCGGCGTCGCCGGTCTTTCCGAGTCCGAGTTCCACGCGATCCGGGGTCGGTTCTCGTAGCGTAGGGTTCAAACGCACTCGCGCCCTTACTTCGCGTATGAAGTGCCACTACTGCGACCGGGAAGCCGCCTTCGCCGCTGAATCGGACGGCATCCGGGTGGGGCTCTGCGAGGATCACTTCCGTGACCGCCTCGAAGAGCTGTCGGAATCTGACGCGTTAGAGCAGATACAGGAGAAAGTCGACGTGGACCGGGCGGAGTGAGGGTTTTATCCGAACGTTGTACCGGTTCACGTCGATTGAATGTGGACCGGGCGGAGTGAGTGACCTTTTCAGGATCGGTTAGTACTACTGTCGCTACCCTGAGCGCCCGGCGTCGACGTCGATAGCGTCGACGGGGCAGACGTCGACACAGAGCATGCAGTCGATGCACTGGGCCTCGTTCGCGGGGTCGGCCTTGATCTCGCTTTCGGGGTGGTCCGGCGTGTCGACCCACTCGAACACGTCCACGGGACAGTCCTCCAGACACGCCCCGTCCGCGAGACAGATGTCGAAGTCCACGGCGACGTGAGTCCCGTGAATGCCGAGTTTCTCCGGTTCCTCGACCGGGCCCCACACGTCGTGGCCCTCGTGTTCGTCGACCTTCTCGCGGTTTTCGTGGAACTGCGGGTCGATAGCCATGTACGACGTACTGGTGGCTCGTCGCCTTAAACCCACGCTTTGACTTATAAAACTGAGCGGCAATATCCAGGCGGCTGACGATAAAACCGCCTGCACGCATCCGAACGTGTTCGGACGGACGTGAGCCGGGAGTAAATAAACCCCCGCACACCGATACCTCGTCACAGTCGGACTGTGGTGGGTTTTTCCTCGTTCGTCACGACGGTTCGCACATGAAGCGACAGACTCTCGACGACATGGAGTCCCGGATGGGACCGGCGGACGTGGTTCGGCCGCTGACCGACGCGCTCGGAGCGACGGACCTGGCGCTGAACTACTACGAACTCGCGCCGGACGATAGCTTCGGATACGGGTTCCACGCCCACGAGAAGCAGGAGGAGGTGTTCTACGTCCAGGAGGGAACGGTGACGTTCACGACGAGCGAGGGCGACATCGAAGTCGAGGCCGGTGAACTGGTCCGGTTCGGACCGGGCGAGTACCAGCGCGGGGTCAACCGCGGGGAAGACCGCGTCGTAGCCCTGGCACTCGGTGCGCCCCAGGACGCCGGCGAGACGGAGATCCTCCGTGACTGCGCCGACTGCGGCGAACCGACGCCCCAGCGCATCGAGATGACTGACGACCGCGACGCCGTCGTCGCGCTGTGCGAGGAGTGCGACGCGGAGACCGGTCGCTTCGACTGATGGCCGACTCCGACGCGTCGCCGCCGCCCCGCCTCGTCTACGACGACGACTGCGGCTTCTGCACCTGGTGTGCAGAGTACGCCGCCGCCCGTGGGACGTTCGAACTCGTCGGATTCGCCGAACTGACGCCTGACCAGCGCGCCCGCCTGCCCGACGAGTACGAGGACTGCGCGCACCTGCTGACGCAAGACGCCGTCTACTCCTGCGGCGAGGCCATCGAGATAGCGACCGCGAAACTCGGACTCTCGCACCGCTTCGCCGTCGCGCTCTTCCGAGCCGCACCGGGCAGTGGACGGGTCAGAGAACCGCTGTACATGTGGGTGGCCGACCGTCGGTCGCTGTGGGGAAAACTGCTCCGTCGGTGACCGGACTGGGCTACACAGCGGTCGCGCCAGCGGCCGTTCGCGGCGGTCGCAACAGCGGTCGTTCGCGGCGGTCGCAACAGCGGTCGTCCACGCCGGGGTCCTACCGACCCTGAGAGAGTCGACTCGCGGGCTGGAACGACCAGTCTTATTTCTCGGTTGGTCCAACGGGGTGGACATGCCAACCGAGGACGGGGCAACGGCAAAGCGATACTTCAGGAACGCGGTCGAGCGCCACTGGAGTCCGTACGAGGTCGACCTGACGGCCGACAGGGAGACCCTCACGGAGCTTAGCCGGTCCGCGTTTACGCAGTTGCGCGCGACGGTCGCCATGTTCGGCGCGGGCGAGGAGAGCGTGACCGAGGACCTGGTCCCGCTGGCCGCGACCGTAAACAGGGAAAGCGACCAGCGGTTCGTCGCCAGCCACCTCTACGAGGAGGCCAAGCACGCCGCGTTCTTCGACCGCTACTGGACCGAAGCCATCAGACCGGCCGAAGACGCCCGGGGGCTGGAACCGACCGAACCGACCGACGGACGGTGGTTCACCGACCCCTACGAGACGGTGTTCGACCGGACGGCGACGGCGATGAACCGACTGCTGGACGCGGACACGCCCGCGAACCGCGCCAGCGCGTTCTGTCACTATCACCTCACGGTCGAGAGCGTCTTCGGCCAGACCGGCTTCCACGCCGTCGAAGCGACCTTCGGCCCGGAGACGGACGGACCGTCGCTGCCGGCCCTCGTCGAAGGGTTCGAGGCCATCCGACAGGACGAGGGCCGACACGTCGGCTACGGGATGGACCGACTCGCCGACCTCCTGCGGAGCAAGAGGGTCGAGCGGTCGTTCGTCGAGGAGACCGTCGCGGGACTCGCCGAACCAGTCGACGCCGTCGTCGAGAAGATGGGCTGGGAACGCCTTCCGGGCCCCGACAGCGACGGTCTCGCGGCATTTGCCGTCCAGCAGCGCCGCGACCGACTGACGCAACTGCCCGACGGAGACGGCGCCGGACGGAGGGCCGCAGAATGAAGATGCGAGCCGTCGAAGTCCCCGGATACGGCGACAGTTCGGTTCTGACTGTCACCGATCGGCCAGCGCCGACCCCGAACGCGGACGAGGTCAGCATCGACGTCGCGGCCGCGGGCGTCAACTTCGCGGACATCGAGCAACGCCGGGGGAACTATCACGACGGGCCGTCGCCGCCGTTCGTCCCCGGTCTTGCGGTCGCCGGCACCGTCACGGCCGCCCCGGCGCGGAGCGACCTCGAAGCCGGCGACCGGGTCGCCGCCCTCACGTCCAGCGGTGGGTACGCGGCGAGGGCGACGGCACCGGTCGAGCGGACGTTCCGGATACCCGAGTCGCTTCCCTGGGCCGAGGCGACGGCGCTGCCGGTTCAGGGACTGACCGCCCACAACGTCCTCCACGAGTGGGGCGACCTGTCGGCCGGGGAGCGGGTGCTAGTTCACGCCGGAGCGGGCGGCGTCGGCTCACTCGCCGTCCAGTTGGCCGACGCGGCCGGAGCCACCGTGTTCGCAACAGCGAGTACCGCGGCAAAACGCGACCGCAGCAGGGAGCTAGGTGCCGACCACGCTATCGACTACACGGAGACGGACGTTGCGGACGCCGTGCTGGCCCGGACTGACGGTGCCGGCGTCGACCTCGTCGTCGACGGAGTCGGTGGCGACGCCTTCGCCGCCAGCGTCGAGGCGCTCGCGCCGGTCGGTCGGATCGTCTCGTTCGGGATGGCAAGCGGGTCGGTCCCGACCGTGGCGACGCCGCGACTGTTCTTTGCGAACCAGTCGGTCCTTGGCTACCATCTCGTACACGCGCTCGACCACGTTCCCGAGCGCGTGCTGGGAGCGCTCCCGGCGCTGACCGACCACCTCGCGTCCGGCCGGGTCGGGGTCGTCGTCGACCGAACGGTCCCGCTTTCCGAGGCCCGGCAGGCCCACGAGGCCCTTGCGAACCGCGAAACCGCCGGAACGGTCGTCCTCGAACCCTAAGCGGCGTGGCAGGCAACCCGGATCGACAGAAACCGGGACGGTTTTAACGATAGTTAGGAAAGGCCAGCACATGTCCGACACTCTGGACGTCAGTAGCAGCGTCGAAACCATCGTCACGGACCGGTTGCGCGTCGACTCGGACGCGTTCGACGATGGGACGCGATTCGAGGGGGAGGCGCTCGACGCTGAATCGCTGGACATGGTCGAGATCGCCGAAGCCATCGAAGCCGATATCGGCGTCCACATCCCCGACGAGGACCTCGAAGACCTGGAAACGGTCGGCGATCTCGTAACGTACGTCGACGAGCGCGCCTGACGTGGGCCGAGATGTCGTCGTGACCGGCCTCGGACTGGTGACCGCGATCGGCGAAACCGCCGACAGCACTTGGGCGGGACTGCTCGACGGTACCAGCGGGGCTGGACCGATAACGCGGTTCGACCCCGACGAGGCCGGCGTGAGAGCCGACATCGCCTGCGAGGTCGGAGCGGATTCGGCCGCCGTCGAGTCGTCCGACCGCATCGACGACCGGACCATGGGCCGGTACGCGCAGTTCGCCGTCGTCGCCGCCGCCGAGGCGCTCGAAGACGCCGGGTTCGACCCCGCTGGCCCCGACTGGAACCCGAAACGGGCCGGGACCAGCGTCGGCTCGGGCCTGGCCGGGCTTTCGGAGATCGAAGCCGCGACCGGCGACCGTCCATCGCCCTCCTTTCTCGTGACCGCGCTGACGAACCTGGCGGCCGGGCACGTCAGTATGTACGTCGACGCGAAGGGGCCAAACCGCGCGCCGGGGACGGCGTGTTCGGCAGGCACCCACGCTGTCGCCGCCGCGGCCGACGACATTCGCTGCGGGCGGGCCGACGTGGTCGTCGCCGGCGGGACCGACGCGGCGGTATCGCCGCTTGGCGTCGGGAGCTTCGACGCGATGCGGGCGCTCAGCACGCGCACCGACGACCCCGGCGCGGCGAGTCGCCCGTTCGACGCCGACCGGGACGGGCTGGTGTTCGCCGAAGGATGTGGTATCGTCGTGCTGGAGTCACGGGCCCACGCCCGCGAACGCAGTGCAACGCCGTACGCCGCCGTCACGGGGTCCGGCCGCACCGCCGACGCACACCACGTCACGCGGCCGGCCGAATCGGGGGACGGACTCCGGCGCTGTGTCGAGCGGGCGCTGTCCGACGCCGGCAGCGAGCCGAGCGCCGTCGACCACGTCAACGCCCACGCGACGAGTACCCCCGTCGGCGACGCCCGTGAAGCCGACGCTCTCGAAGCGGTGTTTGCGGACACTGAGATCCCGCCGGTCACGAGCGTTAAAGGTCATCTCGGGCACTCGCTCGGGGCCGCCGGCGCCATCGAGGCCGCCGTCGTCGCACGGACCATCGCCAAGGGGACCCTCCCGCCGACGGTGAACTACGAGACGCCCGACCCGGACTGTGACGTGCCGGTCGTCACCGAGCCCCGCGAAGCGGACGTCGACCTCGCCGTGAGTACGTCAGCCGGCTTCGGCGGGACGAACGGCGCACTCGTATTCGAGCGGCCGTGACTATGCCCGAAAACGTGCCGGACCCGCCCGTCGACGCCGATCTCGCGGTCAGCCACGGCGTCGACGTTGTGTCTATCGCTCGCATTGCCGACCTTCTCGCGGAGTTCGGTGACTCGTTCCGCGACCGGGTGTTCACCCCGGACGAGCAGGCCTACTGTGAGAGTCAGGGGACCCCGCAACAGCACTACGCCGCCCGCTGGGCGGCCAAGGAGGCGTTTCTGAAATCGCTGTCCGATCCCTCCCCCAGCGTGCCGACCGCCGCCATCGAAATCGAGCGCCGAGCCGACGGGCCGCGGTTGTCGCTAGCACCCGCCGCGGCCGACGCCCTCGCCGCGACGCTCGACGAGCGAGGCGTTTCGCCCGAGGCGGCCGACACCGCTGTCAGCCTCAGCCACGACCTGACTGCGGGCTACGCCGTCGGGTCAGTGACCGTTGTGAGTACGGCGAGCCGACACGACTAAGCGGTTGCTTCGACTCACACCACCAACATGGTTTCCGAGGAGGCACCGACGACGCTCGACGGGACTGCGTTTCTCTTCCCCGGACAGGGGAGCCAGACCGTCGGCATGGGTCGGGATTTCCACGACGACTGGCCCGAGGTGCGCGAGACGTTCGACAGACTCGACGCCGCGCTGGACCGCGACCTTCGGGGCCTGTGTTTCGACGGGACCGCGGATGCGATACGACGCCCGAGCAACACCCAGCCGTTGCTGTTGGCGACCGGAATCGCGGTATACGAGGGTGTCACGGGCCGGTTCGGCGTCGAACCGGCGCTCGTCGCCGGCCACAGCCTCGGCCACTTCACCGCACTGGCCGCGGCGGGAGCGATGAACCCCGAAGCCGCGGTCGAACTCACCCGCCAGCGTGGGCAGTGCATGGAACGGGCGGCGGCCGCCGACGGCCCGGGGACGATGGTGGCGGTCCTGCTGGCCGACCCGGACGCCGTCGCGGAGGCGTGTTCCGCCCGCGAAGACGTCGGGGTCGCCCTGTACAACGCGCCGAAACAGACCGTCGTTAGCGGCACCGCCGAGGGAGTGGCGGCGGTGCGAGAGACGCTCGACGAGCGGACGCCCGCCCGGTTTCGCGAACTCGACACCGGGGCGGCGTTCCACTCGCCGGTGATGGCGTCGGCGGTCGACTGCGTCGAAACGGCGATGACGGGAGTGACGCTCCGCGAGGCCGGGATACCCGTCGTTTCGGACGTGACAGGCGAGGTTTATACGGATCCGAGCGTCGCACGCCGAGACCTGACGGCGCAGATAACGTCGCCGGTCGACTGGGTGCGCGTCGTCGAGCGACTCCGCACGCGGGGTATCGAGCGGTTCGTCGAGTTCCCGCCGGCCGGTGTGCTGTCGACCCTCGTCGAGCGCGTCGCTCCGGAAGCAGACTGTATTTCGCTCGAAACGCCCGCGGACGCTCGGGAGGCGTTCGCGTGACGGATTTCGACGGCGAGGTGGCGGTCGTCACCGGCGGAACTCGGGGTATCGGCCGTGCGGTTGCGGAGGAACTGGCCGAGGGAGGTGCGACCGTCGTCGCCACGTACCACGAGGACGAGGCGGCCGCCGAGCGGACGGAGACCGCGCTGGCCGACTCCCGCGCCGACACCGCCGTCGAGCGGTTCGACGTCGCCGACTACGACGCGGTGGCGGCGACCTTCGAGACCGTCGCCGAGCGCTTCGGAGCCCCGTCGATCCTCGTCAACAATGCCGGGACGATGGACAACGGCCTATTGCTTCGAATGACGCCCGAGCAGTGGCAACGCATCATCGATGTCAACCTCACGGGGACGTTCAACTGTACGCGGGAAGCGGCCAGATGGATGCTTCGGAGCGACGACCGGGGCGGCCGGATCGTCAACGTCGCCAGCGTCGTGGCCCAGCGCGGCTGGGCCGGGCAGGCCAACTACGCCGCGAGCAAGGCGGGCGTTCTCGGCCTCACCCGGACGGCGGCCCGCGAACTCGGCGGAAAGGGTATCCGCGTTAATGCCGTCGCGCCCGGTTACACCGACACAGAGCTGTTGGAGGGGTCGCAGGGCCACGAGTCGGCCGTCGAGGCGGACACTGCGAGCGGCCGCGTCGCCACGCCTGAAGAAGTCGCCGGCGTGATCTCTTTCCTGGCCAGCGACGCCGCGTCGTACGTCAACGGCGAGGTCGTGCGGGTCGACGACGGGTTAGCGCTGTGAGGGCGGGCTATCGTCGGCCGCGCGTCGCTTCTCATCCCCCGTGTTCTAACTCGTCGAGCGTTGCGAAGACGAATTCGCGCATCCACTCCGCCGACTCGTACCCGCCCCGGAACTGGCGGGTTGTTCGGCGCGCTCGTTCGAGCGTTAGTACCCAAGTCCGAGCGCCCAGTTGACGGCGAGTGCGACGACCACGAGCGCCAGCAGTGCGGTTAGCACGCTGAACGAGACTGCCCATCCGAAGGCGTCGGCGAAAAACCCGGTCGCAACTGATCCGAGCGATCCGACGACGCCGTAGACGGTCCGAACGAGGCCGAACCCGGCACCCTGCTCGCTCTCGGAGAGTTCGTCCATGAACCGCGGGAGGAGTGCGCCGCCCCAGCCGAGTCCGGTCCCGACGAGGATCACCGCCGCCGCCACGGCGACGAACCCGGGGACAGCGATGAGTACCGCGAAGCCGGCCGCGGCGAGCGCCATGCAGCCGGCGGTCGCTATCTCGCGGCCGTAGCGGTCCGACGCGGCCCCGACGCCGACCTGCGTGACCGCCTGTACGACGAAGTACGCCGAGAAGACGGCACCCGCCGTCGTCGTCGACTGCCCGCGGTACTCGACGAGAAACGTCGGCAGGAACGAGGACGTCGCTTGCCAGACGAACGCCCCGGCGATCGCGAGACAGACGGTAAAGGCGATCTTGGGCCGCGAGATCAGTTCGACGACCGGTTCGAGTTCGAACCGGTTTCGCATCGGTTCGTCCGGCCGGCGCGGTTCGGTCGGCCGGACGCGCCAGGCGAACAGCACGAAGATTGGAACGGCGACGACCGCTCCGATCGCTACCGCGGGCCGCCAGCCGTATCGGACGCCAACCCACGCGGCGAGCACCGGTGCCACCAGTCCCGCGGCCGGCCCGCCGGAGTTGTGAAACCCGATCGCGATTCCGATGTCGTCGTACGTCCGAGCCAAAAGCGTCGCCGCGACGCTGTAGTGCAGGCCCGCGACCGCGCCGAGCAGTACCGTCGCGACGACGAACACGGCGAACAGCGGCGCAACCGCGATGAGCAGACTCGTCACCGCTGTCCCGCTCACCGCCACGAGAATAACTGACCGCTCGCCGAACCGGTCGGCGAGCACGCCGCTCGGGAACTGCGACGCGAAGTACGCCATCCAGAGCCCCGTCATCGCGACGCCGACGACGGCGTTCGAGACGCCGAACTCGTCGGTGATCGCAGGGATGACCGGACTGATAACCAGTCGCGCGGCCATCGTCGCGAAAAACGCCAGCGTGCTCAGTACGAGGACCGTTTCCTTGTATCGCCACTCCATCGAGTCACTAACCGGTCGTCATCGGTTACGCGTGGAAATCATATCGGTCGCCCAAAGAGAGCGTCGATTCCGGCAGTCCGGGAACGAGGTTCCGAAGCGCTGGCACGTTACTCACGGCTCCGCTGTTCGTTCAAGACGGCGTCGCCGCTCGCTACTCGTAGGCTGGAATCCCGGTGAGATCCTCGCCGAGGATCAGCGTGTGAATGTCGTGAGTGCCCTCGTAGGTGTACACCGTCTCCATGTTCGCCATGTGGCGCATGGGAGAGTAGTCCGTCGTGATGCCGTTGCCGCCGAGCATCTCGCGGGCTACCTTCGACTGCTCGCGCGCCATGTTGACGTTGTTGCGCTTGGCCATCGAGACGTGTTGCGGGCGGAGGTCACCGCGCTCCTTGAGGTCCGCGAGGCGGTGAGCCAGCAGTTGCGCGGTGGTGATCTGAGTGGCCATCTCCGCGAGTTTCTGCTGTTGGAGCTGGAACCGTCCGATGGGACCGCCGAACTGCTCGCGGTCGGTGGCGTACTGGCGAGCGGTTTCGAAGCAGTCTCGCGCCGCGCCGACGACGCCCCAGGCGATCCCGTATCGGGCCTGGGTGAGACACGACAGCGGCCCCTTCATTCCGGAGACGCCGGGGAGGACGTTCTCCTCCGGAACGACCACGTCGTTCAGACCGATCTCGCCGGTGACGGAGGCTCGCATCGACAGCTTGTCGTCGATCTTGTTCGTCGTGACGCCGTCGCGGTCGGTCTCTACGAGAAACCCGCGGACGGGGTCGTCCTCGGCCGATTTGTCCCGCGCCCAGACGACGGCCACGTCGGCGATGGGAGAGTTGGTGATCCACGTCTTCGAGCCGTTCAGGACGTACTCGCCCGCGGTGCCGCCGCCGGCGCTGTCGTCGACGCGCTCGGCGCGGGTCTCCATCCCGGACGGGTTCGACCCGTGTTCCGGTTCCGTCAGCCCGAAACAGCCGACTGCCTCACCGCGGCCCAGGTCGGGGAGCCAGCGGTCTTTCTGCTCCTCGCTCCCGAAGGCGTGGATGGGGTACATCACGAGCGCGCCCTGAACGCTCGCCATCGAACGGATGCCGGAGTCGCCCGCTTCCAGTTCCTGCATGAGGAGCCCGTACGCCGTCTCGCTGACGTTCGGTGAGCCGTACCCTTCCAGGTTCGGAGCGTAAAAGCCCAGTTCGCCCATCTCCGGGATCAGCTCTTCGGGGAAGGTCCCGTCCTCGAAGTGGTCGCCGATGGTGGGATCGACGCGGTCCTCCACGAACTCCCGGGCCGTGTCCCGGATCATGCGCTCTTCCTCGCCGAGGTCCGCCTCCAGTCCTACGTAGTCAAGCATGCGTTACCCTCTCGGCCGGTTCGTAAAAAGCGCACCGCAAGTCTTGCCACTATCCCTGCCAGCGCTCCTCCAGCAGACGGGCCTCGCAGTCCTCGCACGTGACCGCCACTACCTCGTACGACCGACAGCAGGATTCGACGGTCTCCTCGCCGAGCGACACCTGTCCGTCGCAGACTGGACAGGTCTCTACGAACAGGCGAAGCCCGCTCAGCAGTCGTCCGCGACTCGCGGGAGCGAGACCGGACCACCCCGCATAGCTGTCCGCGAGCGCCCGTGCCCCTGCCGCGTCGGCCATCAGCGCGGCCTTCGACGGCCACTGGGCGAGATGCCGTCCGTCCTGCGTGAGGCGGTAGGCGTCGTCGTGCGATTCGAGCGTGCAGTCCGACCGGTCGAGGCCCAGGGCATCGAGGGCGTCTTCGGCGGTGATATCCTCGGTTCTCGCGTCGCGCCACGCGTCGCGGAACGCGTCGGTCAGACAGAGATCGTCGATGTCCTCGCAGGGTTCGACCGCGTTCGCGTCCAGAAGGGCCCGCTCGGGATTCACGTTCTCCTCCGGCGCGGTCTCCGCGGCGGTCGCCCCGGTCGCCGGTTCCGGCGCTTTGTCGAACCATCCCAACACGCGGTCGGGAAGGTAGCGCTTCGTGAGTCGGGGGGTCCCGGGGACGAGATAGCCGCGAAGGTAGATGGTCACCGTCGCCAGGGCAAACGCCGAGATACCCGCGGCGGTGCCCACGGTCGGCCCCACCGTGGTCGCGGTCAGCCACGCCGCGGCGGCGCTACCAGCGAGCGCGAGCGCGACGTTTACGAGAGTACACGGCGTACAGCGGTTATCGCCGGTGTACTCCGGTTGGCGAAGGGAATCGAGGGCGCACGGGGCACTCATCGGTCCCGGTTTCATTCTCGCGAAGTAAATAAGTTCAGTCGCAACGCGGTCGGTTCGGCGGACTCAGACTGTCGGCTGTACCTTCGTAACGATACTCGGGCCTCCGGGGGGTCCGATATTCTTCAAGGGAGTACAGCCGACAGTATCAGTCTGCGGCCGACGGTTCGCCGGTTCGGAGTTCCCGCACGAACTCGAGATAGTTGTCGAACAGCGTCTTGGCCTCGCAGGCGGCCGCGTAGTTCTCCTCGTTGATGCCGTCAAGCACGGCCTGGATCCGCTGGTCCGGCAGGTCCTTTCCTTTCGTCACCGACTCGGCGGTTTCCATGTCGTACTCGGGGTGGAACTGGACGCCGAAGACGCGGTCCTTTCGGAAGGCGTGGATCGAGTAGTCGTTCTCCGCGAGGCGCTCCGCGCCCGGCGGCAGGTCGACGACGGCGTCGGAGTGGGTGGTAAACGCAGTGAACGCCTCGTCGACGCCAGCGAGCAGCGGCGACTCGCCAGTTCGCTCGACCGTCCGGTAGCCGATCTCGTACTCGCCCATGGGTTCGACGCGCCCGCCGAGCACGTCTGCGAGGAGCTGGTGTCCCCAACAGACGCCGAGGAACGGAAGGCCGCGGTCGATAGCCGTCTCGACCCACTCTTTGGTGGGGTCGATCCACTCCTCGTCCCAGTATACTGACGCCCGAGAGCCCGTGACGAGACAGCCGTCGAAATCGAACGTCTCCGGGAGCTCCTGACTGACGACGTCGAACTCCACGACATCGGCGTCGAGCTCCCGCCGGAAGTTTCGACGGTTGTGCTCGGGATCGTGTGCGGCGTTCAGCACGGCGATACGCGGTCGACTCATCAGTTGCATTCAGTACACCCGGGGAGAAGTGCGTTTCGCCTGTCCGGTACTTCTGCCGAAGTTCGTGACAGGCGGTCGCGCCGCGGCACCGCTCACAGTTCGAGGTCCGCGTGTTCCTCCAGGAAGCCCTGCAGTCGGTCGTTCACCGGCCGCGACCGCTCGACGAAAAAGAGGTGGCGACCCTCGAACGCAGCCAGTTCGCCCTTCGGCAGTTCCGCGGCGAGGCTCTCGGCCGCCGAAACGGACACTACGGGGTCGTCCTCGCCGCACATCACGAACGCGGGGCACGTGATCTCGTACAGCGGTCCGGCGTCGTAGCTCTCCAGCGCCGCGGCCTGCGCCCGCCAGGCGTCCGGTTTTGCGTCGCCGTCGCGTCGCCACTCGACGATACCATCGACCACGTCCGGTTGGCGCTCGCGGAACCCGGGAGAGAACGCCGCGTCGAGCGACCCGCGGAGCGCCGCCTCGTCGCCGGGGTCTGCAAACAGGTTCCGTTCCGGCGCTTCGAACTCGTCGCCGCTCGCGGCGGTGCTCATGAGAGTCAGCGTTTCGGCCCGCGAGTGTCGGTGGGCGTACTCCAGCGCGACCAGCCCGCCCAGTCCAACGCCGACGAGGTGGGCGTTCCGCGCGCCGGCGTCCGACAGCACGGCCTCCAGGTCGTCGGCAAGCGTTGCGACGTCGTACGGCCCCGGCGGCGCGTCCGAGCGACCCGTCCCGCGCAAGTCCCAGACCAGCGCCTCGAACGGCCCCGATACGGCCGGCTGTTGCCACCCCCAGAGCCACGCGCCGTACCCCACGTCCCCGACGAACGCGACGGTTTCGCCGGCGATTCCCTCGCCCGATATGTCGTAGTACAGCGACGTGTCCTCGTTGCTCGCGGTCGGCATCTGTCGTGGCTACGGTCCGCCGGCATCTTAACCGCCTCGCTGTCACGCCGGTTCGACGCCCGCATCAGTCGCGTCGGCCGTACCGGTTCGTCTATCGACCCATTCGGTGCAGCGTCGCTCCGTCCGCCACCAGCGGCGGTCAGGAAGCAGCGAAACCGACCGTGATCACCGTCAGCACTACGCACAGAGCAACGAGGAAGTATATAAACGGGCCGTACTCGGTCGGACCCGCCTCGTCATCCAGACGGGTCCACCGGTAGGCCGCGTACAGACAGAACAGGAAGCCAGTGAACAGTTGCCACGCCGACCCCGGCACTACCTGCACGCCGTGAGCGGTCACGTACTGCGCGACGTTCAGTACGCCCGCGTAGAAAAACAGGATGTCCGCCAGCCGTTTCGGATGCATACGTTCGCCGAACGGCGGGCGTACAATAAACCGTTCGCCATCCCGACCGGTTTTTGCCCCCGCGCTGTCACAGGGTGTGCATGAACGCGATCAAGGACTCCGTCCACGACTACGTCGACGTCGACGGCGTGGCGCGGGACCTGCTGGACGCCGAAGCGGTCCAGCGTCTGCGCTACGTCAAGCAACTCTCGACCGTTCGTCTCGTCTACCCCTCTGCTAACCACACGCGGTTCGAACACAGCCTCGGCGTCTACCACCTCGCCGGACGTGCGCTCGACCAACTCGGCGTCGACGGCTCCCGGGCCGAGGCGGTTCAGGCCGCTGCGCTCCTGCACGACGTCGGTCACGGGCCGTACGGCCACCAGACGGAGGGGATCATCAGGCGGCGACTCGGCCGTCACCACGACGACATCCACGGCCTCCTCGGCGAAGGGGAACTCGCGGCCGTCCTCGAATCGCACGGACTCGACGCCGACGTCGTGGCGGACCTGGTCGCGGGCGAGGGGGAACTCGGCCAACTCGTCTCGGGAGAACTGGACGTCGACCGCATGGACTACCTGGTGCGGGACGCTCACCACACCGGCGTGCCGTACGGCACTATCGACCACGGCCGCCTGCTCCGGTCGCTCACGCTGGTCGACGGCGACCTGGCGCTGGCCGAGGGCAACGTCGCAACCGCGGAGAGCGTACTCGTCGCTCGGGCGCTGATGAACGCGACGGTGTACCGCCACCACGTCTCGCGGATCGCCGGTGCGATGCTCGAACGGGTCTGCGAGCGGTTGCTCGACGCGACGGACCTCGCACCCGAGGAGTTCGCCCGGATGACCGACGACGAACTGATGGCGGCGCTGCGCCGGCACGACGAGACGGCCGAGGGCGCGGCCCGCCTTGCGACGCGCGACCTGTACAAGCGCGCAGTGTGGGCGGAACTCGACGCCGTCCCCGAAACGGTTGTCGGGGCGGACCACGAGCGAGTGCGCGCGCTCGAAACCGAGATAGCCGAGGACGCTGGCGTCCCCGAGCGGGCGGTGATCCTGGACAGTCCGGGTCGCCCCAGTATGCCGGAGTCCTCGACGCGGGTCGTCGTCAACGGCGACGTCCGCCGCCTCCACGAGCAGTCCGCGCTCGTCCAGGGGTTACAGGCCGCCCAGCGGACGCAGTGGCGACTCGGCGTGTACGCGCCCGAGGAACTCGCAGAAACAGTCGGACGGGCCGCCGTTGCGGTACTCGACCTCGACGCGGGGGACGCGACGGTGGAAACGGCGGCCGGCGACCCGGTGCGATAACCCGGAGACGAGACGCTCTACTGGTAGCCGTCCCGCGCCGCGACGCGAGCGTTGACGTCCTGCAGGAGAACGGTGAACGCCTCCGCTCGCAACTGCTCGTTCTCGTCCGACTCCCGCATGGCCGCGACCTCCTCGACGAGGTCGTCGAGGGGCTCTGCGGCGGCGTTGTCGAGCACCGCTTCGCAGACGTCCGCCTCCATCTCGGGGACGAACGCACCAACGGCCGACCAGAGTGCGTCGTCGTCGTCCGCGCCGTCGATCCGGCGTCCGTCCTCGTCGCGGAGCGAACCGATCACCCTGTCGGCGAGGCGGTCGACGAGCGCGTCGTACTCGGACCCGTCCATGTCAGGCGTTCCGTACCTGTCTGAGTACGTCCGGCGCGTCGTCGAGCGCGTCGTCGAGCGCGTCGGTGTCGGGGCCGCCGCCCTGCGCGAAGTCTGGCGGTCCGCCGCCGCCGCCGCCGACCTTTCCGGCGAGTTCGCCGACCACGTCGCCGGCGTTGACGTTCACGCCCTCGGGCACCGCGACGACGAACTGCGCACCGTCGGACTCGCTTCCGAGGACGGCTATCTTCCCCTCCTCGACCAGCGCGTTCGCGGTGGCGCGGAGTTCGTCCATGTCGGCGTCGAGTCGCTGGACGACCGCCGTCGCGTCGCCGACATCGACCTCTTCGCCGCCGCCCGCGCCCCCTGCGCGCGCCGCGGCGAGTTCCTCCTTCAGTTCCTCGATGCGCTTGCCCCGTTCTTTCCACTCGCCGAAGAACCGCTCGGCGGTTTCGGGCACTTGCTCGGGGGTCACGTCGAGTATCTCGGCGGCCTCGTAGAGCGCGTCTTCGGACCGCTGGGTGCCCTCGATCGCGGCCTCGCCCGCGGCGAAGGTGATCCGCTCGACGCCGTCCTGGACGCGTTCGGTCGAGCGCACCTTGATCGCGCCGATGTCGCCCGTCCTGTTGACGTGCGTCCCGCCGCAGGCCTGCACGTCCTCGGCGACGTGGATGAGACGGATGTTCGTTCCCGGCGGGATGCCGCCCTGATAGAGGTCGAAGCCGTGCTCCGCCTCGGCCTCGTTGCGGTGGGGCCACTCCTCGCTGACCGACGTGTTCTCCATCACGATCTCGTTTGCGACCCGCTCTATCTCCTTTATCTCCTCGCGGGAGATGCGGTCGTAGTGGTTGAAGTCGATCCGCGAGGAGTCGACGCCTTTCTGTGCGCCCGCCTGTCGGATGTGGTCGCCGAGCACCTCGCGCGCCGAGTGGATGACGACGTGCGTCGCAGTGTGGTGACGCATCAACTGCCGGCGGCGGCCGGCGTCTATCTTGCCGCGGACGAACTCGCCTTTCCCCGGTTCTCCGTCCGTGCGGTGGAGGATCACGCCGTCGACGCGCTGAACGTCGGTCACCTCGACGGTCGCCTCGTCAGTCGAGAGTGACCCGGTGTCGGCGGGTTGGCCGCCACCCTCCGGGTAGAACATGGTCTGGTCGAGGACGACGTCGTACCCGTCCTCGCGTTCGAACACGTCGAGGACGACGGCCTCGAACTCGGTGCCTTCCTGGTCCTCGTAGTAGAGGCGGTCGGTCTCGGGCAGGTCCTGCAGGCGCTCGTCCCCCTCGGTCTCCGCTTCGAGGGCTCCGCCGGTGTCGTGGCGCTCGGCGACGAGACCGTAGAAGTCGTCGACCGTCTCCACCGACGCGCCCTTCTCGTCGGCTATCTCTT
Organism: Halostella sp. PRR32; assembly: GCF_034808085.1. Taxonomy (NCBI): domain Archaea; kingdom Methanobacteriati; phylum Methanobacteriota; class Halobacteria; order Halobacteriales; family Natronoarchaeaceae; genus Halostella; species Halostella sp. PRR32. The sequence goes on along the minus strand of NZ_JAXHGL010000002.1, from coordinate 822,820 downwards.
CGACCATGTCCGGCTGGATGCCGTGCGAGTCGTACAGTTCGATGAGTTCCTCGGTCGGGATGGGGTCGTCCGACTGGCTGTACTCCTCGGCGAGCTGTTCGACGCGACGGGAGCCGCGGTCTAGCGTCTCGCGGTACTTCTCGACCTCCGTTCGGACGATGTCGCGGACGGTGTCGCGGTTCTCGTACTCCAGGCGCTCGGCCTGCATGTCGACGAGTTCGTCCAGCGGCGCGTCGACGCCGACGTTGTCACAGAGCCGCTTCGTCCGTCGGAGCACCATCCGGGCGAGATAGCCCGTCCCCACGTTCGAGGGGACTATCTCGTCGCCGAGCATGTACGCGAGCGTCCGGCAGTGGTCGGCGATGGCGTAGATGTCCTCCAGCGGCTCCATCAGTTCCTCTAAGTCCGCCGCGTCGATGCCTATCTCGTCGGCGATGGTGTCGCGGGCGGCCTCCATGTCCTCGGCCTCGTCGATGTCCATGTGGCCGGCGAGTTTCGCGGCGTGGTGGACAACAGCCTCCTCGTGGTCGGTGAGGTCGACCCCGGCGTTGTCCTTGAGGAAGTCGATCATGTCGGGGTAGACCGCCTCGTAGACGGTCGGCGTCCCCTGGCTCACCCACGTCCACCGCTCCAGCCCGTAGCCGGTGTCGACGACGTAGGTGTCCATCTTCGAGTAGCGGTTGCCGTCTTTCATCTCGTACTCGCCGTCGGGGTCTTGCTCCATCGACATGAAGACCAGCGTGGCGAGTTCGGCCCCGCGGTAGATGACCTCGATTGCCGGCCCGGCGTTGCCGCCGCCGACCCACGGGTCTTCGATGTAGGTGATCTCCTCGACGTTCGCGCCCATCGACTCGAAGAACTCGTCGCAGTACTCGACGGTCTGGTCCTTCCAGTACACCTCGCCGTGGTAGGCGTACTTGTCGGGGTCGACGTCCTCTCGCGTGTTGAACGCGTGGTGGGCCATCATCTCGAACGCCATGGTGTGCCGGCCAGTCTTCCCGACGTTGTCGATGTCCTGCATCCGGATGCAGGGCTGGCTGATGGTGAGCGGGTTCGCCGGCGGCGGCGTCTGGCCGCTCGTGACCAGCGGCTGGAAGTCGTAGATAGACGCCTGAGTCAGCAACACGTCGTCGCGCCAGCGGTTCGCCGCGACCGGATAGGGGTCGATGCGCTCGTGGTCGTGTGCCTCGAAAAAGGAGAGAAACTCCTCGCGCATCTCCTCTAAGCTGTGTTCGTCGTCGAAACCGGGATTGTCGATAAACCCGTACTCCTCGCAGGGCGGTTCGCCACAGGTCGTGCGGCTCTCGTCCCGCGTCCAGAAGTGAGCGCCACACTCCGTACACTCCTTTCGGACGAAGTCGTTCGTCTCGAAATATTCGAGACGGTACTCCGCTTCGAGCTCGCTCATGATACAGGAATGTGGCTCCGCAGCCCGTATAACAGTTCCGTAAACGCTGGATCGCCCGCCTGCGGCCCGTCGCGTGCAGCCGTATCGGCGACTGTTCCCGTTCTCGGTTGTATGTGAACGATCAACCACAACCGTTATACTGTCACTAGTTCTAACTAATGTAACCTAACTTGAATGACTGATGCACGATGGTGCGGTCGCTGAGCGTTCTCTTCGTCGTTTCGGACGCGGTGCGTCGAGCCGAAACAGCCGACGCTATCGACGGGCGGCCGGACCTGTCAGCCGACGTGTCGTCGCCCGATGCGGTCTCCTCCTCACCGACTGTCGACTGCCTGGTTGCGGACGCGGCGTTCGTCCGCGACTGTCGCCACGCGGACCTTTCGGTTCCGGTCGTCGTGTGGAGCGCCGACCCACCCTCGGAGATTCCGGTTGACGGGACCGCTGGCTACGTCCGCTACGACCCCGACGACCCGGACATCGACCGAGTAGTCGACCAGGCGACGTGGGCCACCCGGTCCGAGTCGAACATGGAGCGGATCGAGGCCCTCCACGCGAGCGCCGCGGACCTCGTCGCCTGCCGGACGGAACAGGAACTGTTCGACCGGACGATCGAGGCCGCGGAGCGGATCCTCGATTTCGACATCTGCGGCATCGACAAAGTCGAGGACGGATACCTCATCCCGCGGTCCGTTTCAACCGGTATGGCCGACGAGGGGTTCAACCGACTCTCCGTCGAAGAGGGTATCGCTGGCCGGACGCACCGGACGGGGGAATCGGTGCTCGTCGACGACGTTCGAAACGACGACGACGCCGAACTGGCGAGCGACCGATACCGCTCTATCCTCTCGGTCCCCGTCGGTGACGCCGCGCTCTTCCAGGCGGCGGCGACGGAGATCGGTGCGTTCGACGAACGCGACCGCGAACTCGCGGAACTGCTCCTCTCGCACGTCGCGGAGACGCGAAAGCGGATCCTCGCCGAGGAGGCGCTGCTGGGGCGCGAAGCGGAACTCGTCACCGAACGGGACCGGTTCGCCGCCCTGTTCGAGAACGTCCCCGACTCGGTCGTCAGCTACGAGATCGAGGACGGGGCCCCGGTCGTCGCGGATATCAACGGCCAGTTCGAGGAGACGTTCGGCTACGACGCCGCGGAGATAGTCGGCGAGAACCTCGACGACTACGTCGTTCCCGACGGACGGGTCGAGGCGGCGGAGGAGATCAACCAGTCGGTGGTCGCGGGCGAGCGGTTCCAGACCACGGTCCGCCGAAAGACGGCCGACGGCGTCCGCGATTTCCTCCTGCACGTCGCTCCCCTTGAGGTGGGAGAACGGAGCCAACAGGGCTACTCCGTCTACACCGACATCACCGACCAGAAGCGCCGAGAGCGGGAACTCGAACGGCAGAACGAGCGGTTAGACGAGTTCGCGAGCATCGTCAGCCACGACCTGCGCAACCCGCTAAACGTCGCGAGCGGCTTCCTCGACCTGGCGCGAGAGTCCGGCGACGGCGAGCATTTCGACCAGGTGGCGGCCGCTCACGACCGGATGGGACGGATGATAGACGAACTCCTCTCGCTCGCCCGACAGGGCGACATCGTGGGCGAGATGGGCCCGGTCGAACTCCGCGTCGTGGCGACCGAGGCCTGGGCGTCGGTCGACACCGATGAGTGCACGCTACTCGTGGAGACGGAACGAGTCGTCGACGCCGACGAGGACCGCCTCGGCGACCTTCTCCGTAACCTCTTCAGGAACGCCATCGAGCACGGGTCGACGAGCGACCAGTCCGACACCGACGAGACGCGCGACCGCGGGTCCGACACGGCTCGCGTCCGCGTCGGCGACTTCGAGGGCGGCTTTTTCGTCGCTGATAACGGTCCCGGCATCCCCGAAGACGAACGGTCGCTCGTCTTCGAGTCGGGGTACACGACTCACGAGAACGGAACTGGCTACGGCCTCTCCATCGTCGAACAGATATCCGAGGCCCACGGCTGGACGGTCGATGTGGTCGAGAGCGAAAGCGGCGGCGCGCGATTCGAGTTCTCGGTCGGAGAGTGAGACAGTCGGTCGGAGTCAGTCTTCGAGCGCCAGCGACGCCAGCAGCGCCTCCAACTGCACGCGTTCGTTCGCTCCCTCGGTGATGCGGTAGTCGGCCTCGCCGACGCGGTCCATCAGTCGGACGGCCGCCTCGTCGCCGAGGTCGAACTCCCAGACCGAACGATGTAACTGGTCTATCACGTCGCCGCCGGCGATCCCTTTCTCGGTGAGCAGTTCGTCGAGCGTCGACCGCGCGGCGACGAAATCGCCGTTCAGGGCCGTCGTCACCATCTCACGCACCTCCTCGGGGCGGGCGGTGCTGGTGATGGTAAACACTGCGTCCTCGTCGACCGTCTCGCCCATCACGGCGGCGGCCTGGAGGGCGTTTATCGCCTTGCGCATGTCGCCGTCGGCGGCGTAAGCGATGGCGTCGACCCCGTCCTGGGTGAGTTCGATCCCCTCGATGTCGGCGATCTGGCGGATCTGTTCCTCGACGGCCTCGTCCGACAGCGGCGAGAACCGGAAGACCGCACAGCGAGACTGGATCGGGTCGATGATCTGGCTGGAGTAGTTACAGGAGAGGATGAAGCGGGTGTTGCCGGAGAACTGCTCCATCGTCCGGCGCAGCGCGGACTGGGCGTCGCTGGTCAGCGAGTCCGCCTCGTCTAAGAAGATGATGCGGTAATCGTAGTTGCCGAAACTCGCCCGCGCGAAGTCCTTGATGCGACCCCGGACCACGTCGATCCCGCGTTCGTCGGAGGCGTTGAGTTCGAGGAAGTTCTCCTCCCAGTCGTCGCCGTACACCTCGCGGGCGATGTTCGTGGCCGCGGTCGTCTTGCCGATGCCGGCCTCGCCCGAGAACATGAGGTTGGGCAGTTCGTCGCGCTCGATGTAGCTCTTCAGACGGTCCGTGATCTCCTCCTGTCCGAGGATGTCGGAGAGCGACGTCGGGCGGTACTTCTCGATCCAGATCTCGTTCCGACCCGGCGTCGGTTCGTCGTCGGCGTCCGCCGTACTCATATCTCGGTGGTGGGCCCTGACGATGATAAAGCCCCCGAGAGTCGACAGCGTACCGGTCCGGTCGACGGGCGCACACTTTTTGCCGTATCCGTCGTCTACACGCGTATGAACCGCAGTCGAAGCGCGCCCGCCGCCGTTCTCGCCCTGCTCGTCGTCCTGGCGCTCCTGCCCGGCGTCGCGGTAGCACAGGAGACACGCAGCGGCGACACGGTCGTCGTCAGTGCGGACGAAACCGTCGGCGGCGACCTCGCCGCCGCCGGCGGAACGGTGATCGTCAGGGGAACCGTCACCGGCGACCTTACCGTCGCCGGCGGTAACGTGATCATCGAGGGCGAGGTGCAGGGCAACGTCGAGGCGTTCTCCGGCAACGTCCGGATCGCCGGGGACGTCGGCGGCGACGTCACAGCGGCCGGCGGCAACGTCGTGATCGCCGAGAACGGAACCGTCAGCGGGACCCTCGAAGCGGCCGCGGGGTCGGTGACCGTCGACGGCACGGTCGGCGCGGCCGAGATCGCCTCCGGGTCGATAACGCTCGGGTCGACGGCGGTCGTGCAGTCCGACCTGCGGTACGACGGGGAGCTAACCGTCGCCGAGGGTGCGACGATAGGCGGAGAGACGATCCGCGACGCGTCGATAGCACCCGGTCCGCAACCGCCCCGCTTCGCGTGGGCGGGGACAGTCTACGGGTTCCTCACGAACCTGCTACTCGGCGCGCTCCTGTTGGCGCTTCTCCCGTCGTTCTCGGCCCGCGTCGCCGGCTACGGTCTGAACAACCCGTTCCGGGCGGGCGGGTTCGGTCTCGCGACACTGCTGATAGCGCCGGTCCTCTTCGTCTTGCTCCTCGTGACGATCGTCGGCATCCCGCTCGCGTTCGTGTGGCTCTTTCTCTTTCTCTTCCTCGCGTGGGTCGGCAGCGTCTACGGCGCGTACGTCGTCGGCGAGGGACTCCTCTCGCTCACGGAGATCGCCAACCGCTGGCTGGCGCTCGTCGTCGGTCTCGTGGTCGTCGCGCTGGTGACGCAGGTCCCGATCGCCGGCGGCCTGTTCGGACTGCTCGTGTTCCTGGTCGGCCTCGGCGCGTTCGTCGGCGTCCTCGTCGGCGGCTACCGTCGCCGCCGCCGCGGTGGAGCGGCGACCGACGACCCGTCCGTCGACTTCTCCTGAGGCTGTCCGTCTCCTGAGGCTGTCGGAGAGCGGGTCGCAAGAACGGCTCCGCTCCCGTGACGACACGCTTACGACCGACCGTCGGCAAGGCTCGCCTATGGACGTCACCGTCGAGGTCGCTGGCGAGGAGACGCACGAGTTATCCGTGCCGGATCCGACCTACGCCGACCTGCTCGCCGAGATCGACCTCTCGCCGCACGAGGTGTCGGTGATGGTCGAGGGCCGGCCCGTCCCGGAGGACCAGCCGGTCGAGACCGACCGCGTCACCGTCGTTCGGTTGATCAAGGGCGGATGACGGGGTCCGAGTCCGGGCGCTCACGCGCGACCGACGCCGTCGCCGTCCGCGAGGCTCGGCCGGCCGAGCGCGTCGCGGTCCGCCGCGTTCTCGACGCCGCGATGCTCGAACCGGGCGACGTTGCGGGCGCGATCGACCGCGGAGACGCGCTGGTAGCCGTCGCTGACGACACCGTCCTCGGCGCGCTCGTCCTCGACCCGCGGGATAGGGGCGCGCACGTCGAGGCAGTCGCCGTCCGCCGCTCACGGCGCGGACAGGGGATAGGGACCGCGCTCGTCGAGGCCGCGGCCGAACGCGCCGACCGCCTCACCGCCGACTTCGATCCCGGCGTGCGCCCGTTCTACGAGTCGCTGGGATTCGAGATAGAGCCGACCGGCGAGGGCGAGGAGCGCCTTCGCGGGACGATATAGCAGGAATTGAAACTATGTACACATCGACCGGCACTCCGGGTGCTGGTCGAGTGTGTCATTGCGTTTGATTTCTGCTATAGGCTAACCGCGGCGTTCGTTGATGACGGTCGGCGCGAGCACGCCGACCCCGACGAGGACGATCCACGCCCACAGGTCGTTCTCGACGGTGATGGACGTGAGATACCAGAGGACGACGCCGGCGAGGACGAATGCGAGCGATATCTTCGTCTCCTGCGAGACCATACCTCCCCGTCGCGGCCCGGCGAGTTAAATCAGCGGTTTCACAAGTTCACGCCCGTCCGCCAGCAACGCCTCGACCCGTTCCTCGCTGTCGGCCTCGGCGTACACCCGGAGTTTCGGCTCCGTCCCGCTCGGACGGACGAGCGTCCACGACCCGTCGTCGAGAAGCAGTTTGAACCCGTCGACGGTGACGATATCCTCGACGGCGGCACCGGCTACCTCGTCGGGAATCACGCCTTCGAGTTCGTCGATCACGCGGTCTTTCTCGCTGTCGGGGCAGTCCACGGAGATCCTGCCCTGATGGATCTCGCCGTGTTCGTCGAGCAGGCGGGCGACGCGGGCGTCGAGCGACTCTTCGTCCGCCGCGGCGGCGGCGAGCAGCGCCATCAGCACGCCGTCTTTCTCGCGGACGTGACCGCGGACGGTGAATCCGCCGCTCTCCTCGCCGCCGACGAGGGCGTCGTGTTCGGCCATCGCTTGCGCGACCCACTTGAATCCGACCGGCGTCTCGACGACGTCCTCGCCGTGGGCCTCGGCGATCTGGTCTATCAGGAACGTCGTCGAGACGCTCCGGACCGCGGGCCCCAACTCCGACGCGAGCAGGTGGTCGTAGACGGCGGCGAAAAAGAGGTTCTCGTCGAGGAACCCGCGCTCGGGCGTGACGATAGCGATGCGGTCGGCGTCGCCGTCGTTCGCGATCCCGAGGTCGGCGTCGCGTTCGCGGACGGCGTCGACCAGGCCCGTGAGGTTCTCCTCGCTCGGTTCCGGGGCACCGCCGCCGAACTCCGGGTCGCGTTCGCACCGGCGGCGTTCGACGGTCGCGCCCGCCCGTTCGAGGAGAGCGTCCGTCGTGTCGCGGCCGCTTCCGTGCATCGCGTCGTAGACCACGGTGAGATCCGAGAGGTCCGCGTCGACCAGATCCATCGCGTGGTCGAAGTGCGACGCCGTCAGGTCGGTTTCGCGGATGCTCCCGTGCTGTTCGGGCGGGAGCGGGTCCGGGTCGGCGAGGCGCTCCTCGATGGCGTCCGTCACTTCGGGTAGCGCCGGCGCGCCGTCGTCCGGGATGAACTTCACGCCGTTGTACTCCGGGGGGTTGTGCGACGCCGTCACCATGAACGCCCCCGCGAGGTCGCGGTCGACGATGGCCCAGGCGACGAGCGGCGTCGGTCGGTCGCGCTCGGGCATCACAACGTCGTGGCCGTTCGCGGCGAGCACCCGAGCGAGTTCCTCGGCGAACCCGCGGGAACTCTCTCTGGCGTCGTAGCCCACGGCGACGGGGTCGTCGCCGCGGCATTCGTCCGCCAGATACGTCGCGACGGCCTGTCCGACCATCCGCACGCGGGGCGCGGTGAACTCTTCCAGGGTGGTGCGCCACCCGTCAGTTCCGAACGTGATCGGCGTCTCCATACCGCCTCCAACACCGTCGACTGCGAAAAAACCCGCGCCGGACCTCGAACGGTGACCACGGCCTGTAACCGCCCGGCGGTTACGGAGCGACGACCGGACGCCGCTGACCCCGACACGCCGGTTTGGCAGAGCGGCTTTACGCGTTCGTCGACTAGACGAAACAATGACCGACACACCTCGTATCGTCGCCGTTCCCGGGAGCCTCCGCGATGAGAGCTACACGCGGACAGCGCTCGTCTACGCGCTTCGGGCCGCCGAACACGCCGGTGCCGATGCCGAGTTGCTCGATCTTCGCGAGTACGACCTGCCGCTGTACGATCCCGACCTAGACGAGCCCGGCGACAGCGAACTCGTCAAGCGGAAGACCCGCGAAGCGGACGGTCTCATCCTCGGCTCGCCGACGTACCACAACTCCTACTCCGCCGCCTTCCGAAACGTCCACGACTACTGGAGCTACGACGAGTTCGAAGAGACAGTCACCGGCCTGCTCACCGTCGCCGGAGGGAGTTCCTACGGCAGCACGTTAGACCACATGCGGATCACGATCCGCGGCGTCCACGGGTGGGTCCTCCCGCATCAGGTCGGTATCCCGAACGTGTACGACCAGTTCGAGGCGGATGCGGACGCGCCCGACGGCCGCGCGTTCGTCGACGACGACCTACAAGACCGCGTCGAGAAACTGGGCCGACTGGTCACCGAACACGCCGAGTCGGACCCCGTCGTCTCCGGGTCCGAGGCGGCGGCCGACGACTAGGGGACTAACCGCTCCTTCTCCTCCCGAGTGAGCTGTTTGATCTCGTACTCCCGCGACATGGCCGCCGACTGCGAGTCGAACGACTCCGAGTACACCAGTTCCACCGGCGTCCGGCCGCGGGTGTACTTCGCGCCCTCGCCGGCGTCGTGTTCCGCGACGCGTCGGGAAACGTCCGTCGTGTACCCCGTGTAGTACGTCCCGTCTGCGCACTCCAGAACGTACACGTAGTGACTCACTGTCGAGTGGTGTGTCGGGACGGGGCAAAAACAGCGCGGAAGAGGAAGGCTTCGCGTGGTAGTCGTCCGCTATCGGTCTCAGCGGTCGTCACGAACCGCGGGCGCGCTGTCGTGCCGCCTCGGCGATTCCTGCGTTCGCCGAACAGCTCGGACACGCATAGATACGCCCGCGTTCGTCTGCGAAGACGCGCACGAACCGTTCGGACACGTGCGCTTCGCAGTGGTCACAGGTGGGCATTGGTCTCATCCGGCACTTCGGTGCCGGTGGTTTAGGGTTGGATGCGCACCCACATATATTCTTTCCAAATTTGGACCAGATTTGCGGTTCCGAGAATATTTCTTTTCGGTCCATGCACTCGATCGCACGCAGATCAATACAAATATCGGATTACAGCGACCTTACTTTTGTGAACCGCTATCTCCCTCGATCGCTCTGGCGATGAGTCCCGCCTGAGCGCCGGCGACGAACCCGGCGTCGACGTTGACCGTCGAGAGGACGGTACACGACTGGAGCATTCCCGAGAGGGCCGCTTCACCGTCGCTCCCGTGTCCGTACCCGCTCGACACGGGAAGCCCGATCACCGGCGTGTCGACTAATCCCGCGACGACCGTCGGAAGTGCGCCTTCGCGGCCGGCGGCGACGACGAGGACGTCAGCCGCGCGGAGCGTCTCTACCTGGTCGAGAAGTCGGGCGATGCTCGCCACGCCGACGTCCTCGATCCGCTCGACGGTCGCGCCCATTTCCGTCGCGATAGCGACCGCCTCGCCGGCCGGACCGGCGTCGACCGTCCCGCCCGTCACCACGCAGACTGTCGCGTCAACGTCCGGAAAGTCGAACGTCGCGCTGTGGACCGCGAGCACGGCGGAGCGCTCCCGATGTTCCACCTCGGCGTCCGGGAACGCCTCCTCTATCCGCTCCCGGACAGCGGCGACCTGCTCGTCGTCGATGCGAGTCGCGATCCCGCGACCGGTCGTTTCGACGGCCGTGGCGACCAGTTCCGCCACTTCCGCGGCTGTCTTCCCCTCCGCGTACACGGCTTCCGGGACGCCGCGTCGCTGTTCGCGGGCGGCGTCGAACCGCCCGGCATCGCCCGTCGCGTAGCCCCGTAACTGGGCCTCGGCCTGAGCGGGCGACAGGTCGCCCGTCGCGACCGCTTCGAGTATCTCGCGCATACTCCGGGTCCGCGCTGGAACTACTACCGCCTTTTCGTTCCGCGCGTCGGTACTGGCTCGCACCCGATTCGCCTCCCCATATTAAAGTGCTTGGTTTATATTTCCGCACTCTAACAGGAATTCGTCGCTGTACGCCCGACTCAGGGCCGCTCGCCGCGCGATTTGAGAAATCTTATAAAGGGTGCCGGGCAATCCCAGGTCGTATGGCAGACCTCATTGTCAAAGCAGCCGTCAAAGAAGCGCTCGACGACAAGAACGTTGCCTCCGACTTCTACGAGGCGCTCGACGGGGAAGTCGACGAACTCCTCGAGAACGCCGCGGAGCGCGCCGAAGCGAACGACCGGAAGACGGTCCAGCCGCGCGACCTGTAAGTAGGGACCCCGTTAGCTGAACGGCCTCGCGCCGTCTCAGGTTTTTTTCGCGTCGACGCCGTCCTCGTGACCGACGAGTATCTCGTCCGCAACGCCCACGAAGAGGCCGTGTTCGACGACGCCCGGGAGTTCCGACAGCCACGCCGCCAGTTCCGCAGGGTCTTCGATAGCACCGAAATCGCAGTCGAGCACGAGGTTCCCGTTGTCCGTGACGACCGGCCCGTCTTTGCGCTCCGCCGCGCGCAGTTCGGGGTCGCCGCCGCGCGCGCCGACGCGCCGCACGACGAGCGGACGCGCGGCCGGAAGCACCTCAACCGGGACCGGGCGGTCGAGTTGCTCGGCGGCCTTCGACGGGTCCGCGACGACGACCAGACGCTCGGCCGTCACGTCCACGATCTTCTCGCGGGCGTGGGCCGCGCCGCCGCCTTTGATCAGGTCACCACCTGCGAACTGGTCCGCCCCGTCGACCGCCAGGTGGACGGTGTCGACTTCGTCCAGCGAGACCAGCGGTATCCCCGCTTCGATCGCCAGCTGGCGCGACTGGAACGAGGTTGGAACGCCCCGAACGTCGAGACCGGCGTCGACGGCGTCGCCGAGGGCGCGGATGGCGTGAGCCGCGGTGCTTCCGGTGCCGAGCCCCACGACCATCCCGTCCTCGACCGCCTCGGCCGCGCGTTCGCCGGCCCTGCGCTTTGCTTCCGTCGTGCCGCCGCTGGTCTTCATACGCGAGTACGCCGTTCGGGGACGCAAAAAAGCTCGGGAGTGCAACGGAGGACGTTCGGAGACGCAGTCGAACTGCCGCCCGTCGTGCGCCGGGTCACGTTTTTGGATGATCCGACCCTAGAAGGTCGCTATGGGTGATGACCCCGCAGTGACGCTCGGGGACGTTCGCAAGACGTATCGCGTGGGCGAACCCGTCCACGCTCTGGACGGCGTCGACCTCACTCTCGACCGCGGGTCCTACACCGCGGTGATGGGTCCAAGCGGCTCCGGAAAAAGCACACTAATGAACCTCGTCGGCTGTCTCGATACGCCGACCGAGGGGACGGTGACGGTCGACGGGACGGACGTGACGGAACTGAGCGACCGCGACCGAACCTCCCTGCGCGGCGACGAGATCGGGTTCGTCTTCCAGACGTTCAACCTCATGCCGAAGCTCACTGCCCGAGAGAACGTCGCGCTCCCGCTGATATTCCAGGGCGTTCCGGGTTCGCGGCGGACCGAGCGCGCGGACGAGATCCTCGAACGGGTCGGCCTCGGCGACCGCGGCGACCACCGCCCAAACGAACTCTCCGGCGGCCAGCGTCAGCGCGTCGCCATCGCCCGCGCCCTCGTCACGGACCCGACACTCGTCCTTGCGGACGAACCGACCGGCAACCTGGATACGGAAACAGGCGCGATCATCATGGACCTGTTCGACGAGGCCCGCGCGGCGGGTAACACCGTTCTCGTCGTCACGCACGAGCGCCACATCGCCGAGCGGGCCGACCGAATCGTCCACCTGCTAGACGGACGCGTCGAGCGGGTGGAACCACTCCGCGACCCGGGAGCCGCCGGATGAAACTCCGAGAGAGCCTCCGCCTCTCCTGGCGGTCGATCCGCGGCCACACCCTTCGCTCGACGCTCACGACGCTGGGCGTCGTCATCGGTATCGCCGCCGTCATCACCTTCGTCACGCTGGGCGTCAGCCTCGAAGCGGGCATCCTCGGCGACGTCGAAACCGGTGACACGAACCGGATCTACGTCTGGGGCAGTCCACCGGATCAGGGCGGCGGACCCGGGGAGGGCGCGGAACTGGTCTTCACCCAGCGGGACGTCACGGAGCTCAGAGACCTCGAAGACGTCGCGGCGGCCTACCCCTGGACGCCGCTCCCGACGGAGTCGATGGCCCACGGCAACGACACCGTCCCGATACGCCAGGGAGTGATCGCGACCGGTCCCGAGTATCTCGACTCAGAGCAGATAGACGACGGGAGACAGTTCACCGAGGGGGAGCGCGAGGCGGTTCTCAATCCCGCGGCGGCCGCCCAGTTCGAGGGGAACGTCTCCGTCGGTGACCGAATCACCGTCTCCGTCCCGGGTGACAGCGCGGTCAACGTCACCGTCGTCGGCATCCTCGACACGTCCGAGGGACAGGGACCGTTCGAGGGGTTCGGCGAGGACCCGCGGGTGTATCTCCCCGCCGACCCGGTGTATCTCGACCTCGCGGGCGAGGCGACCGACGACCCGCGCTACCTCTCGGTGATCGTCGAAGCCGAGTCGCCTCGGACGGTCGAGACGACCCGCGACAGCGCCCGCGACTACCTGACGAGCAACGCCTCCGACGCCAGCGACTATCTCGGCGACGACCTCGAACTGACGCTCCAGACCGGCGGCGAACTGCTGGACCAGATACGCGACATCCTCGACCGCGTGACGGCGTTCGTCACCGGCATCGCCGTCATCTCGCTGGTCGTCGGCGCTATCGGCATCGCCAACATCATGCTCGTCAGCGTCACCGAGCGGACCCGCGAGATCGGGATCATGAAAGCCGTCGGCGCGCAAAACCGCGACGTGTTGACGCTGTTTCTCACCGAGGCGGCGATCCTCGGCGTCATCGGCGCCGTCGGCGGGACGGTCCTGGGAGCCGTCGCCGGATGGGCCGCTACCGAGTACGCGGATCTACCGCTTTCCTACCCGTTCGAGTGGTTCGCCATCGCCGTCGGCGTGGGCGTGCTGGTCGGCATCGTCTCCGGTCTCTATCCCGCATGGCGTGCCGCGCGGACGGACCCGATCGAGGCGCTACGATACGAATAGACGCGAGTGTCTCTCGACGGAACCGCCGCGGGCCGGCGGCCCGCCGCGCCCCGCTTTTCCTTACTAAACCCTTTCACTTCGAGCACATCCACCTCGACGCTTCCGTACAGTTTCACTTTCACTTCCCTGTTAACCGGGGTTTATGTAGCAGGGGTAGCTTAGGGGAAGGTATGGCAGCAGACGCAGACCTCGAAAGCCTCCCCGGCGTCGGACCGGCAACCGCAGAGAAACTCACAGAAGCGGGCTTCGACTCGTTCCAGGGCCTCGCCGTCGCGAGTCCCAGCGAACTGTCGAACACCGCGGACGTAGGCGAGAGCACCGCCGCCGACATCGTTCAGGCGGCGCGCGAATCCGCCGACATCGGCGGCTTCGAAACCGGCGCGGCCGTACTGGAGCGACGCGAACAGATCGGCAAGTTGACCTGGCATGTCGACGAGGTCGACGACCTCCTCGGCGGCGGCGTCGAAACGCAGTCGATCACCGAGGTGTACGGCGAATTCGGCTCCGGTAAGTCCCAGGTCACGCACCAGCTGGCAGTCAACGTCCAGCTCCCGAAGGAGTACGGCGGCCTCCGCGGCGCTGCGATGTTCATCGACAGCGAGGACACGTTCCGTCCCGAGCGCATCGACGACATGGTCCGCGGCCTGCCGGACGAGACGCTCGAAGCGTTCATGGAAGACCGCGAGATAGAGGGAAGCCCGGACGACGACGAGGCGATGGACGACCTCATCGAGAGCGTCCTCGACAAGATCCACGTCGCCAAGGCGTTCAACTCCAATCACCAGATGCTGCTGGCCGAGAAGGCCCAGGAACTCGCCAACGAGACGCAGGACGACGAGTACCCCATCCGCCTGCTCTGTGTGGACTCACTGACGGCGCACTTCCGCGCCGAATACGTGGGCCGCGGCGAACTCGCCGAGCGCCAGCAGAAACTCAACAAGCACCTCCACGACCTCGACAAAGTCGGTAACCTCCACAACGTCGCCGTCGTCGTGACGAATCAGGTCGCGTCGAACCCCGACTCCTTCTTCGGCGACCCGACCCAGCCCATCGGCGGGAACATCCTCGGCCACAAGTCCACGTTCCGCATCTACCTCCGCAAGTCCAAGGGGACAAAGCGGATCGTCCGCCTCGTGGATGCCCCGAACCTCGCCGACGGCGAGGCCGTCATGCGCGTCGAAGACGGCGGTCTGAAACCCGAATAAGACGACCTTTTTCCCTTCGGGTCGCCTGCGGCGACCTCTCAGCCAAAAAAGCTCGGCCAAAAAACCCGCGGCCTCACTCCGTTCGGCCGCGTGAAACGGCGGCAAAGCCGCCGTATGCTCCCGCGGATTCTTTCTCTTTCAAACTGACCGCCAGCCGACGGCCTGCCCTTCCCCGTCTTGCTCGCTCGCGGCGCGTCCGAGCGCCGCGCGCTCGCACTGGCCGGGAACGGGTCGAGCGTCGCGTTACAGCGCTTCCTTGTACGCTTCGAGCGTCTTCTCCACGTCCTCCTCGGAGTGGGCGTAGCTGATGAACTGCGACTCGAACTGGTTCTGGCTGAGGAACACGCCCTGCTCTTTCATCTTCGGCCAGAACACGCGCCGCCAGCGGTCGGTCTCGCAGTTGCCGACGTCCGCGCCGTTTTTCGGACAGTACTCGTAGCGCGGGCAGTCCGGACGCTGCCGGCAGCCGGCCTCGCACTGCCCGTCCAGGTCGCGCGGGCCGTCGCGGGTGAAAAGCACCTTGAACAGACTGTCCGTACCGGCGACGGTGTACTCGGGGGCCTGGTCGGCGACGACCTCAGTCAGGCCGGAGCGGAGCTGTTCGCCGAGCGAGTTGACGTGGTCGTACACGTCGTTTTCGGCGGCGTAGCGCAGCGTTTCGAGTCCGGCGGCCATCGTCACGGGGTGGCCGGAGAAAGTGCCGGCTTGGAACACGTCGCCCGAAGGCGTGAAGTGCTCGATTATCTCCGATTTCCCGCCGATAGCGCCGACGGGGTAGCCCCCGCCGATGATCTTGCCGAACGTGGTAACGTCGGGCGTAACGCCGAACTTGCCCTGTGCGCACTGGAGGCCGCCGACGCGGAAGCCGGTGATCACCTCGTCGAAGATGAGCAGCGAGTCGTGGTCAGCCGTGAGGTCCCGGAGCGTCTCGTGGTAGCCGTCCTCCGGCATCACGATCCCCTTGTTCGCGAGGAGGGGTTCGACCAGCACCGCGGCGATGTCGTCGCCGTGTTCCTCGAACACCTCGTGGACGGCTTCCTCGTCGTTGAACGGCACGGGGAGCGTATGCTGGGAGAACGACTGCGGGATCCCAGCGGTGGAGGGCCGCGGGTTGTCGGCGTCGCCCTCGACAAGCGTCGACTCCTGGGCACCGTGGTACCCGCCCTGCATGACGACTATCTTGTTGCGGCCCGTGTAGCCGCGAGCGAGGCGGACCGCCGACACCGTCGCCTCGGTGCCGCTGTTGACGAAGCGGATCATCTCGACGCTCGGCACGTGCCGCGCGACGAACTCGGCGTGTTCGACCTCTATCTCGGTCGGCATCCCGTACATCGGGCCCTCGCTGGCGTGGGACTGGACCGCCGCCTGGACGGGTTCGGGCGTGTCGTGGCCGTACAGTAGCGGTCCGAGTCCCAACACCCAGTCGACGTACCGGTTGCCGTCCGCGTCGATGAGGTGGCCGCCGTCGCCGCGCTGTGCGAACGGCGGGTACGGTTCGATGGCGGCGCGAACCGAGGAGTTGACGCCGCCGGGCATGACCGACAGCGCGCGGTCGTAGAGGTCGCGGGATTCGTCGTGATGCATAGGTCCGACTTTGGGCCGCCCCGGAAAAGACGTTTCTGGACGCGGCGAGCTGCCGTGTCAACAATTATCAACACGATGAAAATAGTTTTGCCGACTGCCAGCTTTCGGATACGCGTGACGAGATACCGAACTGTGGCCGGGTTCGTCCTTCTCGGCACCGTCTGGGGAACGTCCTTTCCGGCGGCGAAAGCGGGACTTGCAGTGTTACCGCCGGCCCTGCTCGCCGCGTTTCGGTTCGACGCGGTCGCCGTTCTCGTTCTCGGGTACGCCGCCCTCTCGGACGCGCGCTGGCGGCCGGGCGGTCGGGACTGGCTGGCTATCGTCGCCGCCGGCGTCTGCATCGTCGCCGTCCACCACGCGCTGTTGTTCGCCGGGCAGCAGTACGTGACGAGCGCCGTCGCCGCCGTCGTGGTGAGTTCGATCCCGGTTCTCACGGCGGGCGCGTCCCGCGTCGCGTTTCCGACGGACCGACTCGACCCGGCGACGGTCACGGGCCTGTTTCTGGGTTTAGCCGGCGTCGCCGTCGTCGCTCGGCCCTCCCCGAACGACGTCGACGCCTCGGCTTTCGGAGTCGCCCTCGTGTTCGGGTCAGCGCTGGCATGGGCGGTCGGCGCAGTGGCCGTCGAACGGGTCCGGACTGACCTCTCCGCGCCGGCGCTCCAGGGATGGGCGATGGTCGTCGGCGCACCGCTGCTGCACGCGGCGAGCGTCGCACTCGGGGAACCACAGACCGTGGCGTGGTCCTCCCGGGCGCTCGTCGCCATGGCGTATCTCGTGGTCGTCGCGGGCGGCGCGGGCTACCTGCTGTACTTCTCGTTGCTCGACCGCCTCGGCTCGCTGGAGATAAACCTCGTGAACTACCTCGTCCCCGTGTTCGCCGCACTCGCCGGGTGGCTTGCGCTGGGCGAACCGCTCTCGCTCGCGACCGTCGTCGGATTCGGCGTCGTGTTCGCGGGGTTCGGACTGGTCAAGCGCAAGGCGCTCCGGGACGTGTTGCGGGCGCGAACGACCGCGTCGTAACGCGGCCGCGGGACGAACAGTGGAAAGCTTTCGTTTCGGCGATACCGGGACCCGCGTGGTCCGGATTACAACGGCAGGCGCGTCTACACCGCCTCGGGACCGCGGTTGCCGGTGCGCACCTGGAGGGCGTCCTCGACGGGCAGCACGAATATCTTCCCGTCGCCGGGTTCGCCGGTCTTCGCGCCGTCGCGGATCGCCTCGACCACGTCGTCGGCCGGGATGTCGGCGACGACGCACTCGATCTTTACCTTCTGGTGGAGGTCGACCGTGTACTCCTCGCCGCGCCACTGGCCCGTCTTGGCGGGTTGGCTGCCGCGGCCGGAGACGTTCGTGACCGTCAGCGACGGCGCGCCGGCCTCGGCGAGCGACTGTTTTATGTCGCCGAGTCGGTCGGGGCGCACGATAGCGGCAACCATCTTGATGCCGCCCGCGGCCGCCGTTCCGCCGTCCATGCGGACAACGTCGGACCCGCCGTCGGTGACGGTGTCGGGCGTGCCGAACTCGGGGTAGGTGTCGACGCCGTGTTCGGAGACGTCGAGGCCATCGCGCTCGTGTTCCGGCGAGACGCGGGCCTGTCCGACGGCGTTGAACAGTCCGAACACCGCACCGGTCGCGAGGACAGTCCACGCGGAGATGACGGCGACGCCGGCGACCTGTGCGGCGAGCAGGCTCGCGCTGAACCCGTCGACGTGGAAAAACGGGATCAGCAGCGCGCCAACGACCCCGGCCGACCCGTGGACGGGGAAGACGGCACAGACATCGTCTATCTTCAGGCGCTTCTCGACGAACTCGAAGACGAACGGGAGCTGTGCGCCGGCGACGAGACCGGAGATGATGCCGCCGTACCAGACAACGACGTTCGCGGACGCGGTCACGCCGACCAATCCCGCGAGCAGGCCGTTAGCGACGTACAGCGTGTCGACTTTCCCAGTTTTGTACAGCGCGGCCAAGCCGGCCCCAACGGCCCCCGCGGCCATGCCGAGCGTGGTGTTTAGAGCGACGCGACCGACCGTGTCGAACGCGCCGAGCACTAGAGAGCCGTCCTCGACGGCGAACACCGACGCGGCCGTCCCGACGTTGAAGCCGTACCAGCCGAACGCGAGGATCAGCGTGCCGAGCGCCGCGAACGTCATCGAGTGCCCGGGAATGACGTTGACGGAGCCGTCGGCGTTGTAGCGATCCATCCGCGGACCGATGACGTACGCCGCGGTGAGGCCGGCGATGCCGCCCATCCCGTGGACGATCATGCCGCCCGCGAAATCGGCGAAACCGGCGCCGATGACGTCTGCGATCCAGCCGTTCGCCGATTCGGGGTTGATCGCCAGCAGGCCGCCGCCCCAGGTGAAACCGGTGACGACGGGGTAGATGACCGCGGCGAGCAAGACGGTGTAACCGACGTACGCGCGGAGTTTCGCGCGGCCCGCGACTGCGCCGGAGACGATTGTCGCGGCGGTCATCGCAAACACCGCGCCGAACAGCCAGCCGACCCAGTCGTTGACCGCGTTGGTCGTCATCGTGCTGTAGAGGTCCGCGGGGGCAAAGTTCCCGCTACTGGTTAGCGTCCCGACGACGGCGGAGACGCCGGCACCCACGACGAAGAAGGCGAGGACGCCGACGCTCCAGGTCAGCAGGTTCTTCGTCAGCTGATTCGCCACGTTCTTCGAGCGCACCTGCCCCGCCTCCAGCATGGCGAAGCCGGCGTGCATGAAAAATATCAGGAACGTCGCGACGAGCACCCACATCAGGTTCACGCCCTCCGCGATCACCTGCGGGTCGACCTGTAGCGCCGTCGTCACGCTCCCGTCACCCCCGGATCAGACGGAATAGATTCGGTTTTTAGACGTACGTTCCTCGAATCTTCTTTTGGCACCACATTCTGATTCTGTATCACGATATAACTTCATTACTGTTGTCCTTATAACAGTTGTTGTTCCCAAATGTCCTATTTTTGGTCGCTTGGTTCGACAACCATCCGGAGTAATACGGGTTATTACGAATATAAGGTGGATGAGCGTCGGGTAACTGGACGATCGGATCGAGTAAATCCCACGATCGTTTGCGGTGGCGGAGCTACGCCGGGTAAGCATCGCCGCCTGCGATCACGGCAAACGGGGGCGAGACGGCAGTGATAACGGCGAACGGTTGACGAGACGGCAGAACTACCGACGGCGGTCGGACACGGGTTAGAGCGCGTCCGCGACATCCTCGGCGAAGTACGTCACGATGAGATCCGCACCCGCCCGTTTGATCGAAAGCAGCGACTCCAGAGCAGCACCCTCCAGATCCAGCCATCCCTTCTCCGCCGCAGCGTGGATCATGGCGTACTCGCCGCTGACGTTGTACGCCGCGACGGGGTGGTCGAACGACTCGCGGACGTCGCGAACGATGTCGAGGTACGGGAGCGCGGGTTTGACCATCAGCGCGTCCGCCCCCTGTTCGACGTCTCTCGCCACCTCGCGTCTGGCCTCGCGGCGGTTGCCGGGGTCCATCTGGTAGTGGCGGCGGTCGCCGAACGCGGGCGCGCCGTCGGCGGCATCGCGGAACGGACCGTAGAAGGCGCTCTCGTACTTCGCCGCGTAGCTCATGATCGGGACGTGGTCGTGACCCGCCTCGTCGAGGCCGTCGCGGATAGCCCCGACCATCCCGTCGGTCATGCTGCTCGGCGCGACCATGTCCGCGCCGGCGTCGGCGTGAGAGACTGCGGTTTTCGCGAGGAGGTCAAGCGTCTCGTCGTTGCGGACGGTCACGTCCGGGTCGTCGGCTGCGCTCTCTTCGAGTACGCCGCAGTGTCCGTGATCGGTGTACTCGCACAGGCAGACGTCGGTGATGACGTACGCGTCCGTCGCCGCTGTGATCCGCCGAGTCGCTTCCTGGACGACGCCGCTTTCGGCCCAGGCGCGGCTACCGCGGTCGTCTTTCGACTCGGGGATGCCGAAGAGGATGATGGACTCGATTCCGGTCGCGAGCAGTTCCTCGACCCGGCCGACAGCCTGGTCGACGGGGACGCGCTCGTGGCCGGGCATCGATTCGATCGGCAGGCGTTCGTCGGTCGTTGCGTCGACGAACACCGGCGCTATCAGGTCGCTCGCGTCGAGGTCGGTCTCGCTGACCATGTCGCGGATACCGTCCTGACGGAGGCGGCGCGGGCGTCGAGTGAGGGTCATACGTCTCCTTACGGCGCGGCGATAAAAGGCGTCGCGGTCGCGCTCGGCCGCGCAGGGGAACCCGTATCGCCGTCGTGTCACAAAGCATTTTACCGGCGTGGTGGTTGTGAACGGACGAATGCAATCGGAATCGGGAACCACGGCCGTCGACGGGAACCGAGCGCGACGGTTCCTGGCCGATTACGGTCCGCTCGTCCTCGCCATCTTCGTTGCCGTCGCCGCCCTCATCGGTATCGCACTGGTGTTTCTCGGCGACGAGGAACTCGCCCGACAGTGGTTGAGTCGCTACGGCCTGCTCGCGCTGTTTGCCATCCTGATCCTGGAAGGGGCGATGCTGCTCTACTTCGCGCCGAGCGAGGCGCTGGTGCCCGCCGGCATCACTCTGCTTGCGGATTCGGCGCTCGACCACGTCGCTATCGTCCTCGTCGCCGCCGCGGGGGCGACCGTCGGCCAGTGGGCGCTGTTCGCGCTGGCGAAACGTTACGGGCGCGAGTTCCTGCTCGACAAACCCTGGTTCCGGGTGAGCGAATCCTCGGTGAGGCGGTTCGAGGGCTGGTTCGACCGGTGGGGCCGTGTGGTTATCCCCGTGAGCAACGCCCTGCTTTTCACCCGCGGGATGCTCACCGTCCCGGCCGGGTTCGCGGAGATGGACGACGTGGAGTTCATCGCCCTCTCCGCTCTCGGTAGCCTACTCTTCCAGACCTGGTTAGCGGCCACCTGGATCTATCTCGGCGAGTACGTCACCGCGCTGTTTTGACCCGCCACGGCGCGTGAATGATACATGCTACCACACCGACGGTAGAACTATTTCGAGCGAGTCGAGTGGTGAAGTCATGCCCGGTGCGACCTTTCTCGCTGGCGACCGCGTCGACCTCCGAACCGTCGAGGAGGACGACCTGGAGTTCCTGCGAGACCACAGCAACGACCCCGCGATACGACGCCCGATGACGTTCGACACGCCGACCAACCTCGAACAGCAACGCGACCGCTTCGACGACATGTACGCCGACGACGACGCCGGCTTCCTCGCCTGCGTCGACGGCGACCCGGTCGGTTACGTGATGCTCTTCCACGTCGACGATTCGGCGGGCCACGCCGAGATCGCGTACTGGACCACGCCCGACGCGCAGGGAGACGGGTACACGACGGAGGCCGTTGCCCTGCTCGTCGACTACGCGTTCGACGAGCGTCGCCTTCACCGCCTCCGCGCCCGCGCACTGGAGAGTAACGCCGCCTCGCGCGGCCTGCTTGAGAAACTCGGCTTCACGGAGGAGGGCGTCCAGCGCGACGAGACGTTCGTCAGCGGCGAGTACGTCGACACTCACTTCTACGGCCTGCTAGAGAGCGAGTGGGACGGTGTTCGGCCGAGCAGAGAGAGATCGGAGTCGGGAGAAGAGCGAAGCGAGTCCGCCGACGGGGAGGCGGTCTGATGCCCGGCGCTGCCTTCCTCCGGGGCGATCGCGTCACCCTCCGGACCGTCGAGGAAGAGGACCTGGAGTTCATCCGGGACAACATCGACGACCCGCGGGTCCGCCGACCGCTCACGAGCGCGAACCCGACGAATCTCGAAACCACTCGCGAGCACTTCGATGAACGGATCTCCGACGACGACGCGGGGGTCGAACTCGCGGTTTGCGTCGACGATGGCCCCCGCGACGGCGACATCCTCGGTACCGTCTCCCTGTTCGACGTCGACAACTCCGACGGTCACGCCGAGATCGCCTACTGGCTCTCGCCCGACGTTCACGGCGACGGCATCATGACCGAGGCCGCACGCCTGCTGGTTCGCTACGCCTTCGAGGAACTCCGCCTCCACCGCGTCCGCGGGCGGGCGTTAGCGACAAACCCCGCCTCTCAGCGGGTGCTCGAAAAGACGGGGATGCAACGGGAGGGCGTCATGCGCGAGGCCGAGAACGTGAACGGCGAGTACGTCGACATGGTGTACTTCGGCGTCCTGCGCGAGGAGTGGGAGGAACGGGACTGGCGCGTCGGCGCTCAGTAGTTACCCGCCTTCCGTTCGGCCTGGCGCTGCCGGACGACGTTCGCGATCTCCTCGTAGTTGCTGATACCGCCGAGAGTAAGCCCCTGCAGGCCGCTCATGGCGAGCAGGCTGCCACGGGAAAGGATCGAATCAGAGACGGTGATATGGCCGTGGCCGAGGAAACGCTCGACGAACGAGGCCCCGGTCTGCATCCCGCGAACGTCCTCCATCCACGTCTCGTTGGTCTGTTTCGACGAGATACCCGTGACGACCACGATCCGACGGTCGGTGACCAGATAGCGTACTTTCTTGCGCTGGAACCAGACGTAGCCGACGAGGAGTGCGGCGACGACGATACCGACGCCGACCACCTCCGTTTCGCCGACGAGAAGTGATCCCACGACGACCAGTCCCGCGATGAGCAGGTGAAAACTCCACGCCGACCACGCGGGGCGAGCGTCGACGAGAATCTCCTCCCCGTCGAGAAGGAGAGGCATGATGGCGGCGTTTCCGTTCCGCACCGACTCGGTTGTTCGAGCGTCATCGTGCCGTGCCTGTTGGTCGCCCCAGCCATCGCCGTTTCGCCTCCCGTTTGATTCGTTCGTCTCTCGCTGCTCCTCAGTGCGGTCTTCACTGGATCGAGACATGACAATATAGAAATGATACCGGAACGTCATAAAAGAACGGACTGAACCGTCAGGCCGCGGCGACGCGCTCCTCCTGGCCGAGCGCCTCCGCGACCAGTTCCGTCAGCCCGACGACCTCTATCTCGTCTTCGAACCCGCCGGTCTTGCGCCCGTCCTCGTACATCGTCGCGCACATCGGGCAGGCCACGACGAACTTCTCGACCGCGCCGCCTGCCTCCGTGTCTTCCAAGGCCTCCCGCAGCCGCTCCTCGCTCGGCTTTGGCTCCTCGTCGAAGTCCATCCACAACCCGCCACCGCCGCCGCCACAACAGAACGAGTCCGAGCGGTTCCGCGGCATCTCGTAGAGGTCTGCACCCGTCGCGCGGACCAGGTCCCGCGGCGCTTCGAACACGTCGTTGTACCGCCCCAGGTGACACGGGTCGTGATACGTAACCGTGTAGTTCAGGTCCGTCCCGTCCAGGGCCAGCGCGCCCTGACTCGCCAGGTCGTCGACCACCTGCGTGTAGTGGAACACGTCCTCGGCCTCCCACTCGCAGGCGTCGAACTCCGGATACTCGTTCATGAACGTGTTGAACGCGTGCGGGTCCGTCGTCACTATCTTCTCGAACTCGCAGTCCTGGATCGCCGCCGCGTTGTCCTCCACGAGCATCTCGTACAGTCCCTCCTCGCCAACTCGGCGCACGTCGTTGCCCGCAGTCTGTTCGTCCTCGTAGAGGATCCCGTAGTCGACGCCCGCGTGCTCGAACACGGTCGCCAGCGCCCGCGCTATCCGCTTGTTGCGCTCGTCGTAACTCGGGTAGTCGCCCACGTACCAGACGTATTCGACCGCCTCCTCGCGGGCGTCCGGCACCTCGAAGTCCAACTCTTCGGCCCAGTCGGGGCGCTTGCGGTCGGGGTCCCCGAACGTGTTGCCGTTCTGGAACACGTTCATCATCGCCTCCTGGACGTTCTCGTCCATCTGCCCCGACTCGGTCAGCCGCCGGTTCATCCCCGTGAACTGTTTCAAATGCTCTATCTCGACCGGACAGGCGTCCATACACGCCATACACGCCATGCAGGACTCCATCGTCGAACTGTCGATGACGCTCGCCCCGCCATCGGCGATGATCGCCTTCTCCTCGGTCTCGCCGGCCTCGACCGACTCGCGGTAGGACTTCAGGTCAAGGATCACATCACGGGGGTCGAGCGGCCGGCCCGATGCTTTCGCCGGGCAAGCCGACGAACACCGGCCGCATTTCGTACAGGCGTCCTGGTCGAGGACGTCCTTCCAGGAGAAGTCCTCGACGTCGCTGTAGCCGATCTCGTCGGGACTGGCGTCCTCGGGGACGCCCGGCAGGCGTTTGCCCGCTTTCTCGTCGCGCGTGACGACGTTTGCGTACGAGGAGATCATGTGGAACGGTTTCGCGTACGGGACCGATGCGACGAACGCCAGCGCGAGGACGGCGTGAGACCACCACGCCCACCAGTAGAGGTCGACGGCCAGCGACTCGGTCATGCCGGCGATAACGAACACGTCGGCGAGGAACCAGCCGACGAAGCTGACGGTTTCGAACTCGGGGAAGCCGGTACCGACGATACGGATCCCCTCGGCGACGTAGCCGCCGACGCCGAGCAGGAACAGCGACCAGATGAAAAGGTCGTCTTCAGCACCGGTGTGTTTCCCCCAGAGGCGCTCGTTGCGGACCCAGTAACGCCGGTACAACGCCATGCCGATACCGACGACGAACAGTAGGCCCATCGCGTCCATCGTCAGCGAGTACGCCAGATAGAAGTCGCCGGTCCAGAACGAGTCGCCGAGCTTTCGGGCGAGGTCCATGTCGATGCCGAGGATGGTCGTGCCGATCAAAAGCGTCAGGAAGCCCCAGAAGATGAACGCGTGCATCAGCCCGGCGTAGAGGTCACGGTCGAACTGCTTCTGGTTGGAGAAGACGATCTTTGTCGCGGAGACAACGCGTCCAGGCAGGTCGTTCAAGCGGTCGAACCAGTCGTCAGTGCCGCGGGCGTAGCGGGCGAACCGCTCGTACACCCCGTACAGGAACACCAGAATCGCGACCGCCGCGAGGTAGTAAAACAGGACCTCTCCGACCTCGCTGATCGTCCAGAACGTCTCGCGCGTGACCGCGCCCTCCGCCTGGGCCACGAATGTCATGTACGATCACGCGGAGACTGGCCGCTTAAATCTTGTTACCGCACTTCCCGGTCCACCCCGGTTGTGTCCCCGTCAAATATAGAACACGCAGTTAGTTTATATCAGTGAGGATAGGGCCAGTGCCGCCGAGGCCAGACAGAGTGCGCCGTCCCGCCGACGGAACGCGAGCGCCGGTAGGGTCGGGTTCCAGGCGAAACACCGGGCGCGAAGCGCCAGTGCGAGACGGTCGGCGCGGTCGAACGCCCGTTCGACGCCGCCGAGCGCGACGATCCGCATTCGGTCGGAAAGCGGGCGTTCCCCGCCGAGGCGCGCGGTCATAGCTGCACGGATCCGGCGAAGGTCGGCGACCAGAACCGGGAAAAACCGGATCACGATGGCAACGCCCGCGCCGAGCACTCGGCCCGGCTTCCCCGGGACGAGTCGCTGGAGTGCGGCACGGGACTCCCGAACCGGCGTCGACCGGACGTACGCCGCGCTGACGAGCAACACCGGAACGACCCGGTAGCTCAGCCGCGCCGATTCGACGGCCGCGTCGAGGTCGATCCACGGCGGGCCGACCTGTATCGCCGCGAAGACGGGCGCAAGCGCAAGCAATACGAGCGGGAACCGAAACGCCGCGAGGACACGGCGTAGGGAGAGCCGCGCCGTCGCGAGCACCGCAAGCGCCAGCAGCGTCGCCGCGGCGAGCCCCCGGACGGAGACGTGTGTGAACGCCGCCGCGGCGAACCCCCCCTGAAACGCGAGTTTCGCCCGCGGGTCGAACCCGTGCGCGAGCGACGACCCCGGCTCGTAGGTCACCATGGGACGCGCACGCCCAGCGACGACAGTTCGTCGTCCGCCTCGCCCGGCGGGGCGTT
Organism: Halostella sp. PRR32; assembly: GCF_034808085.1. Classification (NCBI taxonomy): domain Archaea; kingdom Methanobacteriati; phylum Methanobacteriota; class Halobacteria; order Halobacteriales; family Natronoarchaeaceae; genus Halostella; species Halostella sp. PRR32. Next base: position 796,909 of record NZ_JAXHGL010000002.1, on the reverse strand, counting down.
CACGGCGACGCGACCATCCGCCAGCGCGACGATGCGGTCGGCGAGCGAGCGCACGTCGCGCAGGTCGTGTGTCACCACGACGACGCTCGTTCCCGACCCGCTGAGCGCGTCGAGGTGGTCGACCAGTCCGGTTCGAGCGGGTTCGTCGAGCCCCGTAAACGGTTCGTCGAGCACGAGGTGGTCGAGGTCCATCGCGAGCGCGCCCGCAACTGCGACGCGCTCTTGTTCCCCGCCGGAGAGTTCGTCGATGCGTTCGTCTCCGCGGCCCGCCATGTCGACGGCCGAAAGCGCCGCAGTCACCCGGCGGTCGATCTCCGCCCGGTCCAGCCCGAGGTTCTCCGGGCCGAAGGCGATGTCAGCACCCACGGTCGCCGCGACGAAGCAGTCCCGCGGGTTCTGGAACACTATCCCGACGCTGGTCCGCGCGGCCACCAAGTCCTCGGCGACCGGTGTCCCGTCGACGACGACCTGGCCCTCGTCGGGCGTCAGCAGTCCGTTGAAATGCCGAACGAGCGTCGTCTTGCCGCTACCGTTCGCCCCTGCCAGAACGACGAACTCCCCGTCGTCTACCGTGAGGGAGACGCCGTCGACAACGGGTTCGTCGCCGTAGCGATGGACGAGATCGCGAGTTTCGATCATTGTGACGGCAGGCGACCGCTTCGGGCGACGGCCACTGTGGCGGCTATCTTCACCGCCTCCGCCGGGAAGAAGACGACCGCGCCGGCGATGACCGCGTCGGACAGGCTGTATCCCGCGACGATCATCAGCCCCGCGGCACCGCCGGCGTAGATGAGCAACGTTCCTGCGACCATCGCTCCGGCCAGAACCGGTTTCGAGACGGTGGCCGGGTCGCGAAGGGAGGAGCCCCGGTGAACGACCGCGCCGATAAGCGCCGCGGCGAACGGGTACGAGAGGAGAAATCCGCCCGTCGGTCCGACCAGCGTTCCCGGTCCTGCGCCGCCGGTCGCGAACACTGGGAGGCCGATCGCCCCGACGGTGAGATACAGCACGACCGACGCGGGGCCCCACAGCGGCCCCAGCACGATGCCCGCAAGGAACACGCCGAACACCTGCATCGTCACCGGCGCGGGCGAGAGCGGATACGGAAACGAGAGTTGCGCGAGCGCCGCCGTCAGCGCGGCCAGCAGCGCCGCCGTCGCGATATCCTCGACCGTGCGGTCGCCGACCAGTTCGACTGAATCCGTGTCCGTACTCATACCCGCTACTCTCGCCGACCCGGCAATGAACGCACTGGTTTACCGTCGTTCGAACTCCGGTTGACGAGATCGGTCGTCCGTCTCCGGCGAAGCCCCGACCGACCGTCAACAAGCTTTTATGTATGGCACTGGTGAACGTCGTTCCATACCAGTTATGGACGAAAAAACCGAGGAGCTCCGTGATATCTTCATCGACGTCACGGACGAGGACACGGTGACGGAGTCCCAGGAGGAGACGCCCGGGTCGCTCACCGGTCAGGACGAGGGAAAACGGGACCGTTTGGAAAGCGTCATCGCGAGCATGCGTGACCGCTACGAGTTCGAGGTGGACCTGTCCGACGAGGCGCTCGTCGACCTCGTCGAACTGTTCTACGACGAGGAGAGCGACGCCGAGATCGCGCGCCAGTTAGATATCTCCCGCAAGGCCGTCTTTCGAGCCCGTATGAACCTCCATCTCGTCCGCGACCGCGATAGGGACGCGCCGTTCGACCTGGCCGAGTTCCGCGAACGTCTGACCGAGGACGCCTCTACCGCCGACCTCGCCGACGCCTTCGACGTCAGCGAGTCGACCGTCCGCCGGTACCGCCGCGTCGTGCGCACGGAAAACCGGTCCCGGCAGGCAAACGACCGCTACCGCGACGAGTTCGATACGATACTCGCCGACGGCGGGCTGGCGACCAACATGACCGAAGACATCCAGGAGGACGGACTGGACGACGCCACGGAAGGGATGGAGACGGACGTTTCCTTCTGAGACGACTTTTTCTCCCGCTCGGGTGCGCGAAGCGCATCGCTCGTGGCAAAAAGCTCCACCGGGAGGGCACCACTCTCCCGAACCTCGCTCCACTCGTAGAGAGGCAAAAACTCCGGTCGCCCACTCGCTTTGCTCGTTCGCTCGCGGAGCTACTGCTGGCGACCGCCTGCCCTTCCCCGTCCTCGCGAGCGGAGCGAGCGAGGGTTCGGAAGAGCTCCGCTCTTCCGGTGTACGCTCGCGCGCGGCGCGTTCGAGCGCCGCGCTCTCGTGCCGGCCGAATGGTCGGGATCCTTTATCCTCCGTCGCTCCATCAGTTCGAGTATGGCCGCCCCTGACTCCACCACGCGCCTCGCCGACCGCCCGCGCGTCGACTCGAACTGGTGGTACGTCGTCGCCGTGACGCCGCTTTTTTCACTGCTTCTATTCCTTGTTACCGGCTGGATGGTCGCCGCCGTCCTCCTCGGGTTCGGGGGCGGATTGATGCCGATGATGGGACACAGCGGGACGCTGGCCGGGATCTTCACACTGCTGATCCCGGTATTTCTCTTCGGAACGGTCGGAACCGTACTCACTGCCGTGTTTCCCATCTCGCTGTACCTCGACGCGAAGGCAGTGCGAGCGGCCGACATCGGATGGGACCCCGACCCCGTCCTGTACGCGCTGGTGGCCGTCGTCGGCATCGTGTCGACGGCGTTCGCTTTCGGGATACCCCTGTCGCTTTACTACCTCTACCAGCGCCACCGGCACGTCGGGACGCCCTGAGAGGGCACACACCGGCAGGGCACACGCAGGAAACGAGTGCAACCGTGACGATGGAGGTTTCAATGGGGAACGCCGAGAAGGGGATATGAGTACGAACGAGACGATACGTCTGGCGACGCGCGGTTCCGACCTCGCCATGCGCCAGGCGGCGACGGTGAAGGCGGCGCTCTCGGACCGCCGCATCGACGCGGAACTCGTGGAGGTGGAGACGGAGGGCGACCGGGTGAGCGACGAACTCATCCACCGCCTCGGAAAAACCGGCGCGTTCGTTCGGAGCCTGGACGAGAAGGTGATAGACGGCGAGTTGGACGCCGCCGTCCACTCGATGAAGGACATGCCGACCGAGCAGCCGGACGGACTGATCATCGCCGGCATCCCGGCCCGCGCCGCGCCGGGCGACGCCCTCGTCACGCCGAACGGCCGCCGACTGGAGGAACTGCCCGAGGGCGCGACCGTCGGCACCTCTAGCCTCCGCCGGCAGGCCCAGATCCGGAACGCCCGCCCCGACCTGACCGTCGAACCGCTGCGGGGCAACGTCGACACCCGCATCGAGAAGCTACTCGCACCGAGCCTCCAGCGCGAACACGAGGAGCGGACGGAGGAGGAAAAAGAGCGCAAGGGCCGGACGGACGACGACGACTACCAGTTCCCCTACGAGCGCGACGTCGAGGAGTGGTTCAACGACCTCGCCGAGGTCGAGCGCCGCGCCCTCGAACGCGAGGTCGACGTCGAATACGACGCGATAGTGCTCGCCGAGGCGGGCCTCGAACGGAGCGGCCTCGACCACAACGTCGAGTACCAGCAGCTACCGACCGACGAGTTCGTCCCAGCGCCCGGACAGGGCGCGCTCGCAGTCGCCGCAGTCGAGGGCGAGACGGCCGAGACGCTCCACAGCATCCTCGACCACCCCAGAACGCGCGTCGAGACGACCGCCGAGCGCACCGTCCTCGCGGAACTCGGCGGCGGTTGCGTCGCACCTATCGGCGTCCACGCCGTCATCCAGGGCGAGTACGTCCACACCGCAGTGCAGGTGTTCGACCGCGACGGCGAGGAGAGCGTGACCGCGACGCGGGACCTCCCCGTCGAAGACCACGCCCGCGCCGCCCGAGAGTTCGCCCGCGACCTGGCCGAGAAGGGTGCGGACGACCTGATCGCCGAAGCGCGCCGCGAGAATGACGACGAGATGGAAGCCAAGCGGGAGATACAGGAGGAATGACGGGCACTGTCTACCTCGTCGGCAGCGGACCCGGTGACCCGGAACTGCTGACGGTCAGGGCCGCCCGCCTGATAGACGAGGCCGATGTCGTTCTCCACGACAAGCTTCCAGGCCCGGAGATCATCGAGGATATCCCCGAAGGAAAGCGCGAAGACGTCGGGAAGCGCGCGGGGGGCGAGCGAACGCCCCAGTCCGAGATCAACCAGCGCCTCGTCGACCTGGCCGAGGAGGGAAACGACGTGGTTCGGCTGAAAGGCGGCGACCCCTTCGTCTTCGGCCGCGGCGGCGAGGAGATGGAGTACCTCGCCGACCACGGGGTTCCCGTCGAAGTCGTCCCCGGCATCACCTCGGCGGTCGGCGCGGCGGGCGTCGGGGGGATCCCCGTTACCCACCGCGACTACGCCTCCAGCGTCTCGTTCGTCACGGGGCACGAGGACCCGACCAAAGCGGAGTCGGCCGTCGACTGGCAGGCCCTGGCCGACACCGGCGGCACCATCGTCGTGCTGATGGGCGTCGGCAAACTGCCCGACTACACCCGGGCGCTCCGGGAGGCCGGGATGGACCCCGAGACGCCGGTCGCCCTCGTCGAGAGAGGCACCTGGCCGGAGATGCGCGTCGCGACCGGGACGCTCGACACCGTCGTCGACGCCCGCGACGAGCGCGGGATCGAACCGCCCGCGATCACGGTGATCGGCGACGTTGCGGCGGTGCGCGACCGCGTCGTCGAGTTCCTTCGCGGTCGGGGGAGCGGACGGAACGGCGGAGACGGACGTAGCGGAGGTGACGACGCGTGAACCGCGACGTACGCGCCGCCGTGTTCCGTCCCGACGACGAGCGCATCGACGAGGCCGTCGAACTGCTGGAGTCGCTCGGTGCCGACCCCGTTCCGGACCCGATGCTCGCGGTCGAACCGACGGACGCGACGCCCGACGCGGCCGACTACGTCGTCATGACGAGCAAGACCGGCGTCGAACTCGTCGCCGCCGCCGGGTGGGACCCCGGAGCCGCGACGCTGGTCGCCATCGGCGAGCGAACCGCCCGGGCGATGCGCGAGGTCGGCTGGGACGTCGATATCATTCCCGATGAGTATTCTTCGACCGGTCTGGTCGAAGCGCTCGCGGACGACGTCGACGGCGCTCGCGTCGAGGTCGCCAGAAGCGACCACGGGAGCGACGTGCTCACGGACGGCCTCGCTGACGCGGGCGCGAAAGTCAACGAAACCGTGCTCTACCGCCTCGTCAGGCCCGAAGGCAGCGGCGACTCCGCAGAACTCGCCGCAAGCGGCGACCTCGACGCCGCGCTCTTTACCTCCTCGCTCACCGTCGATCACTTCCTCGACGCCGCCGCGGAGCGGGGCGTCCGAGACGAGGCGATAGCGGGGCTGAACGACGCCGCGGTCGGGACGATCGGCGAGCCGACCAGGGAAACCGCCGAGGAACGCGGGATAGCGGTGGATGTGGTCCCGGAGACGGTGACGTTCGAGGCGCTGGCGACGGCGGTCGTCGAGGCCGCCGCGCCGACCTATCACGAGTGATCCGGAGGTTTAAGACCGAGGGAGCGCCAATCCGATTTCGATGGACGCCCCCGTTCCGGAGATGGTCGACCGCGCGGCCGCCTGCGCAGACCGCCTGCGCGCGGCCGACGAGGTGTTGCTCGCCTCGCATATCGACGCAGACGGCCTGACGAGCGCCGCCATCGCGTCGACGGCGCTGGAACGGGCGGGGATTCCGTTCGAGACGCTGTTCAGCAAGCAACTCGACGAGGAGGAGATCGCGAGCATCGCCGCTACCGAGTACGACACCGTCCTCTTCACCGACTTCGGCAGCGGGCAGTTAGATATCATCGCAGAGCACGAGGCCGCCGGCGATTTCACGCCGGTGATCGCCGACCACCATCGGCCGGCCGACGCGGAGACGGAGTTCCACCTCAACCCTCTGCTGTTCGGTATCGACGGCTCCTCGGAACTCTCCGGCGCGGGCGCGAGTTACGTCCTCGCACGAGCGCTCGAACCCGCGACCCGGGACAACCGCGACCTGGCCGGCCTCACCGTCGTCGGCGCAGTCGGCGATATGCAGGCGATGGACGGCGAACTCGTGGGCGCGAACGCCGAAATCGTCGCCGAGGGCGAGGCCGCCGGCGTCCTCGACACGGGAACTGATCTGGCGCTGTACGGGAAACAGACCCGGCCGCTTCCGAAACTGTTGGAGTACGCTACCGACGTGCGGATCCCCGGCATCTCGAACGACCAGAACGGCGCGCTTCGCTTCCTCGACGGCCTCGATCTGGAGTTGAAATCGGGGGGCGACTGGCGTCGGTGGGTCGACCTCACCGACGACGAGAGACAGACGCTCGCGAGCGCGCTGGTTCAACGCGCGGTCGAATCCGGCGTTCCGCCGGGGAAGATAGACGACCTCGTCGGAACGACGTACACCCTGCCCGCGGAGGAGTCGGGTACCGAACTCCGCGACGCGAGCGAGTTCTCCACGCTACTGAACGCGACTGCAAGATACGAGCGGGCGGATGTCGGTCTCGCGGTCTGTCTCGGGAACCGCGACGGCGCACTGGACCGCGCGCAGACGCTGTTGTCGAACCACCGGCGGAATCTCTCGGAGGGACTGGAGTGGGTCAAGGAGGAAGGTGTCACCCGCGAGGAACACGTCCAGTGGTTCGACGCCGGCGACCGCATCCGGGAGACGATCGTCGGTATCGTCGCCGGGATGGCCGTCGGCACCTCGGGCGTCGACCGTGACCGACCAATCGTCGCGTTCGCCGAGAAAGAAGCGGACGAGGTAAAGGTCTCGGCTCGCGGGACGGCACGAATGACCAGCAAGGGACTCGACCTCTCGTCGGTGATGACGACGGCCTCGCAGGCTGTCGGCGGCGACGGCGGCGGTCACAACGTCGCCGCCGGGGCGACGATTCCGGAGGGAACGCAGGCTGACTTCATCGACCGCGTGGACGAGCTAGTCGGAACGCAACTGTCGTAACCGCCGCTTAGGGGCGCTATTCCCTCTATAACAAAATAGCTCGGTCCCTTGGAGACCGACGTGACAGCAACTAGATTTTCCGATGAGGTGATCGACCGATGACGAGTTGGCGAGCGGTGGGGATCGGCTTCATCGTCGGTCTCGTCATCGCTACTGTCGGCCTCGCGCTACCGGTGATCGGGCAGATAGCCGGCGGTCTGGTCGGCGGCTTTCTCGCGGGCTACCTCGGCGGCGGCGGCCTCGGAAGTGGCGCGTGGCACGGGCTACTCGCCGGCGCGGTCGGCGGCCTCATAATCGCCGTGTTCGTTCTCGTCGGAACGTCGCTGCTGGGCGTGACCGTCACGGAACCTGTAAACGCCATCGTCGGCGGTGCGGGCCTCTCGCTCGTTGTTGTCTTTCTCTCGTTGCTGTTCGCGTTGGACAGCGCGCTAGCCGGGGCGATTGGCGGCGCGCTCCGGGGCTAAGGGCATCGTTACTGCCTCGAACTTCCGAATGCGATTCTCGCTTTGTCCGAGAAAAACTCGGAAAAGGCAAAGCGGCGTTCGTTCGGTTTGCCATTTTCGTATGGTGGAATATGGTTTATGAGCAGAGTACGTCATCCTCTTCAGGGTAGTAGCGGGGAGATCGCGCCGGTCGATAATGCGAAGATCAGTGTATCGGGTTGCGATACTCTCTGTCGCGCACACGTGCGTTCACCGACTGCCTTGTAGGTTTGATGAGAATCCGACCAGATCTACGGAAGAGACCGCAGGCACAGTCGAACGCCCACCGCCAACTCTGTGCCCGAGCGAGCGATAGTCGTCACTGAAACGGTTTACACGCTGATCGCACGCTGTCGGGCGACCTTGTCTGTGAGGACTTGCGAACGTAATCAGTGTCTCAGGCTGCGATACTAGGAAACTCGCACAACAACGGCGCAACCGAGATGGCTGCAACGGCAAGGCGTGCATTGGGAGTTCGGCGGTGTGATGATACACCGCTCAGCGGTTGATCGATTCCGGATCGAGAGTCGGCGTTTCACAGCGTTCACCGTGGCGGTGAGACGAAATTGCAGAGAAGTTCGGGTCGACCGAGCGCGTTCCGAACGAACGTCGCGAACGGAGCTACCGACAACATCACACGGGTCCGAGAGACAGTTCGTGCCGCACTACTTCGTGATCACTGGTACACGCCGTCGACGGCTGATAGAAACCTGGAATCAGGAGATGAAACACCGAGGGGACAACTGCTCAGCGACCCCGAAACGGGATGATCGGTCCGGACACCGGCCCGATAAACTAATAGTCGCGATATGAAATACGCCAGAACTGATTCCAGTCGGACGATGAGCGACTAACGACAGAACAGGGAAAGCGTGGGCGCAGAAAAGGGATTCGGCGCTACAAGTCCGGTGCGATGAGTCCGAACGCGGAGCCGTCGACTGCACCGTCGGCGGACAGTTCCCGGAGCAGGTTCAGGTCCTGTTCCAGTTCCTCGTCACCGAGCGCGTTCATTTCGTGCTCGAAGTGATCGGCGAAGGTATCGAATCGCCGCCGATAGGTGTCCGAGACGGACAGTGGGTCCGACTGGCGTTCCCACTGTCCGAGTTCGTACTCCTCGGGCGGTTCAACGTCGTCCTCGCCGTACTCCTCGGTGCGTTCGTCGACCATCCACGACTTCATGAGGTCGGCGTAGCGCGCGAGCAGGACGGCCTTGCGGATGCCGGAGTTGTCGAAATGCTCCGGCCCGTCGGCGGAGAACTGGACCGTCCGCTCCTGGCGGCGACGCTCACCGGTCCGGGTTTCGTACTCGGCCGAGAGGTTGATTTCCGGGTTACTACCGGTCTGGCGGACTTTTACGAGGATGACGCCGCCGCGAGTCCGGCCGCCCTCCGTCGGCGAGGGGAACAGGGTGTTCGCCCGTACGAGCGAGTCGGTCGCGTCCTCTGCCGCGGAGGTGCCGTACACCTCCTCGACGGCGTATCCGTCGGCGTCGAGTTCCAGCGAGAGGTCGAACACGAGCGGCGTGACCATGAACTCGAACTCCTCGTCGAGACGTTTCTCGAACTGGTCCGCTGAGTGGACGGAGTAGTAGTTCGCCCCGCGGACCGCCGTCAGCGCGTCGACCAGTTCGGTGTTGAAGTCGACCCCCATACCGACGAACGTGGTGTAGACGTTCTGTTCAGCGTTTTCCTCGGCAATACCGACCAGCCCATCCTCGGTGGTCGTCCCGAGATTGGGCATCGCGTCCGTGAGATACACCATCCGCGTCTCGTACTCGGTCTGGTCGGCGTCGGCGTACTCCGAGAGGAGTTCGGTTCCGGTTTCAGCGCCCGCGGACAGGTTGGTACCGCCGTTCGCCTGCAGTTCGCGGATGTGGTCGCGGATCGCACTCATGTCGGTGCGTTTGACTTCCCGCATCGGCTTGGCCACGTACGATCCGTTGTTGAAAAGCACCATTCCGAAGCGGTCCTCGTCATCGAGGTGTTCCGTCATCGACGCGACGACATCGGTCGCGACGTCTATCTTGGGTCGCTCCGTGTAGTTTTCGACCTCGTGGCGGTTGCCGAACCGGTCGTAGTAGTAGCGGTCGAACGGCGAACTCATCGACCCGGAGATGTCGAGGACGACGACGAGGTTCAGCGTCTTGCGCTCGAAGTCCTCGATGCCGGAGTTCAGCCCGACCGTCATGAACCGTTCCGGTTCGTCTGCCAGCGGGTCGGACGAGACGGCTGTGCTGTAGGAGGGACAGAACAGCGACGTGCAGGGGCGGTCGCTCCCGGTGTCGAAGTAGTACTCGTTGAACAACCCCTCGTAGGACAGGTCCGACGGGATCGGCAGATACCCCTCGTCGATGTTGTCACGGAAGTTGTTGACGTCCATCGCGCCGCCGGCCGTGAGGCCGACGTTGTTCGAGGACTCGGCGGACATCTCGACGGCGTCCCCCTGTGCGCTGGCGGTGTACGTCGCGTTAGCCGCCGATCCGCTGGAGAGATTATCCTGATGTTCGTCGGGGTCGTACTGCCAGTCGTCGATCCGCTCGTACATCTCGGTCGTTGTCGTCGTGTCCCCGGAACCGGCGGGACCGGAGTTTCCGGTGGACAGTTGTTGCGAACACCCGGCGATTCCGAGCGTTCCGGCCGCGGCGGCCAGCCTGAGATACCGTCTACGCGAACAAGGCTCTGCCATAGAGAAACCAAAGCGGACGAAGCATATCAGGCTACGGTAGGGTAAAATCGGCGTTTGAGCCACGTCAGCGGGGATCGCCCGACTTTTGTCGAACGCACCCGTTCGCACTCACATGACCGACTTCGACCCGGAACGGTTCGAGGACAAGTACGTCCACTACTTCACCGAACTCCAGCGGGCGTACAAAAACGCCTTCGAGCAGATGAACGAGACGTACGACTCGGAACTGATCCACGCCATCGACCAGCAGATACTGAACGAGAGCGAACCGTTCTACGAGGGAGACGGCGAGTTCCGCATCGAACTGCCCGATAACCCCGGAGAACGGACCCGCGGCGTCGTCGTCGACCAGGAGAAACTGGACCAGGTGCTCGACATCTACGTCGACCAACTGGAAACCGAGATCCGCGACGTGTTCGGGTTCGAGTAGCCGATGGAGTCACTCGCCGAGGAGCGGGCGGAACGCACACGTAGCGGGAAAGGTTCAAGGGTGCTGACCACCAACCAGTGGACATGAGCACTGACGCCCAAGAGGACGGCGACGATCTGGAAGATCGAGTCTCGAACTTCCTGCGCAGGAACTTCCCACAGATCCAGATGCACGGCGGTAACGCAGCCATTCAGGACCTCAACCGCGAAACCGGTGAGGTGTCCATCCAGCTCGGCGGAGCCTGTAGCGGATGCGGTATCTCGCCGATGACCATCCAGGCCATCAAGAGCCGCATGGTCAAGGAGATCCCCGAGATCGAGAAGGTCCACGCCGACACCGGCGGTGGCGGCATGGGCGGCGACGGCGGCATGGAACCGTCGTTCCCCGGCGAGACGGTCGACGACGAGGACGACGGCGCTTCTGACGAAGGCCCGCAGGCCCCCTTCTAACTCCGACGGTCGTTCCCGCGGAACCGCGATAAGCAGTCTTTTTAACGCTCCGGCGGTCCACCGTAGGTATGACGAGCGCGGACGCGTCGGAACGGGACGTTCTCTTCGTCGTGATGGACACCGTTCGTAAGGACCACCTGTCCGTATACGATTACGACCGCCCGACAACGCCGGGATTGGAGTCGTTCGCCGAGGACGCCGCGGTGTTCGAGCAGGCCGTCGCGCCGGCACCGTGGACGCTTCCCGTCCACGCGTCGCTGTTTACCGGTCTCTACCCCAGCGAACACAACGCGAACCAGGAAAACCCCTATCTCGAAGGTGCGACGACGCTCGCAGAGAGCCTCTCGGGGACCCACGAGAGCGCCTGTTACTCTTCGAACGCGTGGATCACGCCGTACACCCATCTGACCGACGGGTTCGGCGACCAGGACAACTTCTTCCAGGTGATGCCGGGCGAGTTCATGAGCGGCCCGCTGGCGAAAGCCTGGAAGACGATGAACGACAACGAGCAGTTGCGAAAAGTCGCCGACTGGCTGGTCAGCGTCGGTAACACGTTCCACGAGTACTTCGCCAGCGGCGGGGGGTCGGACTCGAAGACGCCGCAGGTCATCGACCGGACGCGGGAGTTCGTCGACGGCGTCGACGACGACGAGAACTTCTTCGCGTTCGTCAACCTGATGGACGCTCACCTCCCCTACCACCCGCCCGAGGAGTACAGGAAGGAGTTCGCGCCGGACGTCGATTCGACCGCCGTCTGCCAGAACTCCAAGGAGTACAACTCCGGGGCGCGCGACATCGACGACGCGGAGTTCGACGACATCCGCGGCCTCTACGACGCGGAGATCCGCCACATCGACGCCGAACTCCGTCGCCTGTTCGACTGGCTGCAGGCCGAGGGGCGCTGGGAGGACACGCTGGTCGTCGTCTGTGCGGACCACGGCGAACTCCACGGCGAGCACGACCTCTACGGCCACGAGTTCAGCATCTACGACCCGCTGGTGAACGTCCCGCTGCTGGTGAAACACCCGGACCTAGACGCCGGCCGCTACGACCAGCAGGTCGAACTGATCGACCTGTATCACACCGTGTTAGACCACGCCGGCGTCGACCCCGCGGGCGAAACCGCCGTCTCGCTGGACGAGCGGCGGTCGTTGCTGGGCGACGACTACCGCGAGTTCGACGACGGGGAGTTCGCCTTCGTCGAGTATTCGCGGCCGGTCGTCGAGCTGAAACAGCTCGAACAGAAGGCCAGCGCCGCGGGGATCACGCTCGATGAGGATTCGCGGTTCTACTCGCGGATGCGGGCCGGCCGCCGCCCGGACGCGAAGTACATTCGCAACGAGCGGATCCCGGACGAGGCGTATCGCCTCGACGAGGACCCGGGCGAGACGGAGAACCGCGCGGGGACGAGCGGTGAGATCGACGACTCCATCGCAGAGGTGGAGGCGGCGTTATCGCGGTTCGAGGACCGGGTCGGCGGCCCCTGGGAGGGTGACGCCGCCGGCACGGGCGAGGACGTGTTGGACGACATGAGCGAGGACGCAAAGGACCGTCTGCAGGACCTGGGGTATATCGACTGACGTGACTGGCGCAGACGGCACCGCGGACCTCGGAGACCTGTTCGACCGCCAGACGACGGCGAAGATAGCCGGCGGGTTCGTCGTCGCCGCCGTTCTCGTCTACCTACTCGGCGCGGCGGTCGGGTGGGACCAGACGATAGCCAGACTCCGGAACGCGGAGTTGCGGTGGCTCGGCGCGGCCTGCCTCTCGACGCTGCTGTGTCTCGCAGCGTGGGGGAAAGCCTGGCAGATCGTTCTCCGCGTCGGCGGGATCGACGTCCCGTACCGGAAGCTCGTCGTGACGTACTTCGCCGCAACCTTCGCCAACTACGTGACGCCGCTCGGGCAAGCGGGGGGCGAACCCTTCATCGCGTACGTCCTCTCGCAGGACACGGACGCGAACTACGAGCAGAGCCTGGCAAGCGTCGTCACCGCCGACCTGCTGAACCTGCTTCCCTTCTTCAACTTCGCGGCGGTCGGGCTGGGCTACCTGCTGCTCCGGTCGCAACTCACCGAAACCGCGGAGGATCTCGCGGTCGGTCTCGGGGTACTCGCGGTCGGCATCCCCGCTATCGTCGTGGCCGGGTGGCAGTTCCGGAGCGTCGTCGAACGGGCGATACTGCGCGTCGTCGAACCGCTCGCCCGCCGGACGGATCGGGTCACCGTCGACAGCATCCGAGAGCGGATCGAACGCTTCTACGAGTCGATCGCTCGCATCACCGGATCCCCGAGAGCGTTGCTGTCCGCGACGGCGTTCGCGTACGTCGGCTGGGTGTTTTTCGCGCTGCCGCTGTATTTCGCGGGGTTGACCCTCGACCTCGCCGTTCCGCTGTTGCTCGTCTTCTTCGTCGTCCCGGCGAGCACGCTCGCGGGGATGGTACCCACGCCGGGCGGCCTCGCGGCCGTCGAGGGAGCGCTAACCGGACTCGTCGTCGCGCTGAGCGCACTGTCGGCCGCAGACGCGCTGGCGGTCGCGACGATCTACCGGCTGGCGAGTTACTGGTTCGCTATCGTCGTCGGCGGTGCCGCGGCGCTGTGGGTGCTGTACCGCACCTGATCGGGGTCGTACTCGGATCGGCGGTCGGTCTGTGCCCGTTCGCGGACAGTTCGGCCTCGCCGCCAACCGACTCGACGCGCCCTCACACCGGACTCACTCGCGAACGCCCTGACCTCGCTCCCACGCCCGCAAAAGCGCCGCGAGCGTCCGGTTGACGGGGACGTCAACGTCGTGTTCGGAGGCCCGGTCGACGACGTAGCCGTTGACGGCGTCGACCTCCGTCCGGCGGCCGTCCTGCACGTCCTGATACATCGACGACTCGTTGTCGGCCGTCGCCGTCGCCACGTCCGCGACGGCGTCCAGCGCCGCGCGGTCGGGGAGAAACACGTTCCGGCGACGGGCGACCCGGGCCGCCTCGCATGCAGCGGAGCGTGCGAGGTCGTTCGCGGGCCCCGACAGGAGGGCTCCGTTCTCGACGCGGGACAGCGCGGTAACGGCGTTGATACCGGCGTTGACGGCGAGTTTCTCCCAGAGCCGTCGCGGCATGTCGTCGGAGACGGTCACATCGAGGTCGGCCCGACGGAACGCGCGGGCGACTCTGACCGCCGACGCGGAGTCACCGCCCTCGCGGTGTCCGAGCGTGATTTCGCCGACGCCAGTACACTCCACGCGGCCCGGCTCGCGGAGGACCGCGCCGTAGGTCGCCGTTCCGGCGAGGACGGGACAGTCGAGGTGGCGAGCGAGGCGCTCCTCGTTTCCCATGCCGTTCTGGAGGGACAGCGCCGCCTCGTACTCACCGGTCGCCAGATCGCGGGCGGCGGCCTCGGTGTCGAACGCCTTGACCGCCAGAACCGCGAGATCCGCCGTCAGTCCGGTCCCGTCGGTTGCGGCCGTCGGTGCGACCGTCGCCGAACGGTCCCCGTCGACGACAAGCCCGGACTCGGCGACGGCGGCGACGTGCGGATCGCGGCCGACGAGCGTCACATCGTGTTCCTGCGCGAGCAGTCCGCCGACGAGACTGCCGAGACTACCCGCTCCGAAGACGACGACGTCCATACTCCCCTCTCGCGGTCGACGACAAAGAGCTTAGTCCTCCGTCCAGTACATGAGCGCTTCCTTCGGTTCGCCGCATCCGGGACACTCGTCGGGGAGCCCCTCGTCTATCGCCCCCATCTCGCCGCATTCCGTGCAGCGCCACATGAGTTCTGCCTCGCCGAAATCGTGCCCCGAACGGGCGTGTTCGACGCTCAGGCTCTCGACGCCCTCGCGGGTCGTCACGAAGAATCCGCCCTTCTCGAACCCGCGAATCGTACCGAGTTCTTCGCCGTCCTCGTCGTAGACGGCCTGTCCGAGGTCGAGCCGGTTGACCGCTTTTTCCGCTTCCTCTTCCCCCTCCTTCGCCGGTGTTTCTCCCTGTCCAGCCATATCTGAACGCACCACGGGAACGGGCATAAACGTAGGGCGGTGTTCGACGGACCCCCGGGAGAGCGAGATGTCGACCGCCGTCAGTCGTCTGCGGGCGCGTGTGACCCGGAGGCGGCGGGAACGGTCCCGTCCTCCGTCCACCCGCGGATCCCGTAGTACTCGTCCAGAGCCGCATCGAACCCGTCGACGTCGTAGGGGAGTCGGTCGTCCGCCCGGTCGAACCCGCGTTCGTTGTTGAACGCCCGTTCGAGGTCGATCACGCGCGCGCCGATGTCGAGCAAGTCATCGAAGTCAGCGTCGAACAGCGCCTCGAAGCGCTCCGCGTTGAGCATGTCGCGCGAGAACCGACAGACGACGCCGCAGTCCTCCAGCGCTCGCTTGTTCTCCTGACGGACGAGTTCCGGCGGCTTGTCGTCCAGACCCGTCGGCTCGAACGCCGAGTCGGGGTCGACGAGCGGGTACTCGTACGCGTAAAACGTCGCGTACATGTGGTCAGCGCCGCGGTTCGACGTGGCGTAAGCGAGGCCCTGTCCGTTCAGCGTCCGGCCGTCGTGTGCGGGGAACTCCATCCCCTTGACCGACCAGTTCTCGACGCCGAGTTCCTCGTGGACGCGGTCGACACCCTCCGCGAGCAGGTCGCCCTCCTCCTCGCGGTAGGCGATCTTCTCGACGAGGTCGTGTATCAGGTCGACGTTGCCGAACTCGTCCTCGGCGGCGAGGTATGCCGACACTACGTCGCCCGCGCTGATCGTATCGAGACCGAGCGTGTCGCACAGTTCGTTCGACTGCATCACGTCGACGATGTCGTCGACGCCCGCGTTGCTTCCGAACGACATCACGGTCTCGTACTCCGGCCCCTCGGTCTCGACGCCCCGCTCCTCGTCTTTCGTTGGGAGTTTGCACGCGAACGCGCAGGCCGAACAGGTCCCCTTCTCGAACTTCTTTTCCTCGACTCGGTCGCCGCTGATACCGTCGACCCCCTCGAACGACAGCTCCGAGAAGTACCGCGTCGGCAGCGCCTCCACCTCGTTCGCGTAGTCGGTGACGCTCGTCGTCCCCTGTCGCTTCATGATGTGGTCGCTCGTCGCCGCCTCGCGGTGGACGTCCATCTGGACGGGGTCGATGTCGATCTCCGGCGGCGAGTCGCCCGCGAACGTGACAGCTTTCACGTTTTTCGAGCCGAACACCGCGCCGAGCCCGCCGCGGCCGAACGCCCGCGTCTCGGTGGTCATGATCGACGCGAACCGGACGAGGTTCTCGCCGGCCGGCCCGATAGCGGCGATGTTCTCGGCAGAGAGGTCCTCGTCACGGTCCGTGACGCGCTCGGTCACCTCCGGAACTGTTGCGCCGGCCAGGTCGGGCACTTCCTCGAACTCGACCGAATCGTCGCGCACGTGGACGATGACGGGTTCCTCGCTCTCGCCGGTTATCTCGACGGCGGCGTAGCCCGTATCCGCGAGATGTCGAGACATGAACCCGCCGGCGTTCGACGAGATCAGGCCGTCTGTCAGCGGGGAGACGGCGGTGCAGTTCGTACGCCCCGTAAAGCTCATGTTCGACGTCTGCATCGGCCCGGTCGCGAAGAACAGGCTGTTCTCCGGGCCGAACGGATCCGCGTCGAACGGGATACGGTCGTACGCGAGTTTCGTGCCGACGCCGCGCCCGCCGATGAACGATTCGAGCACGTCGTCTATTTCGTCTGTGTCCGTCGATCGCTCCCCGACGTCAACCGTCAGGAGCGAACCTTCCGCGTGAAGCATACGCCTACTCTCATGGACGATCAGTAATAAACATCAGTGAACCGGATGGCGGGGGAGATCAGTCGCTCGGAGCGAACAGCCGGCTGTGAAACCGAGGGAAAGCGGCCGAAAAACGCGTCGTACTGGGGCGCAAATCTTTTTCGTCCCAATCGGCTAGCGGTATCCGTGGAGTCCCCGTTCGAGATTCTATCGATCGGTCCGGATGCGGACGAAGCGGAGGTAGAGCGAGCGTTCAGACGGCGGGTGAAGGAAGCACATCCTGACCAGGGCGGATCCGCGAGGGAGTTTCGGCTGGTCAAGGCGGCGTACGAGGAGATCAAATCGGCCGACGGGAACGAGGAGATCGAGGTCAGTCGAGAAAGCGTCGAAGAGCAGCGCGAGCAGGAGGGCTCCCGAATCGAGTACCTCAATTTCGAGGTGCTCGGCGACTACGGGTGGGAACTCGACGACGACGACCTGTTCGAGAAGGCGTCCGCCGAGAACCTCGACTCGACGGATTACGGTCGGTTCCTGGCCGAACCCGGCGAATCGCTCCTCGAAGCCGCCGAGAACCGCGGGTTCGCCTGGCCGTACTCCTGTCGCGGCGGCGCGTGCGCCAACTGCGCTGTCGTGGTCACGGAGGGTGAACTGTCGATGCCCGTCGACCACATTCTCCCGACGGAGATGGTCGAACGCGGGATCCAGCTATCCTGCAACGGCGTCCCGGTCACTGACCAGATGAAGGTCGTCTACAACGTCAAACACCTGCCGGTCCTCGAAGAACTCCGGTTGCCGCCCCGCTCGTTCGAGGGGGCACATCTCAACGACTGACGGGCCCGGGTCTCGCACCGCTCACATGAAGTCCGCGATGCCAGTCTGCTTGTTCCGTGACGACCTTTTTACTGCGTCGGGTAGCTGCGCTTCGCTTGCTACCCTTCTTGCAAAAAGCTCGGCCAAAAATCCCCGGGACGGCGAGCCGTCCCGGCCCGCACCGCTCACATGAAGTCCGCGATGCCAGTCTGCTTGTTCTTGTCGTTGACGAAGATGCTCTCCAGCGACTTTTCGAGCACTTCGAGGCGCTGTTTCGTGTAGTCGCGGGTCCCGTACTCCTCGGCGACCTGGATGGCGGTGTCCATGTACTTGTTCACCGACCCCTGGTGAACAGTGAGGTTCACGTCACCGCCGCACTCCCGGCAGTCGCCCGACAGCGGCATCCGGCGGTACTTCTCGCCGCAGTCGAGACAGCGGGTCTCCTGCCGGGAGAACGCCCGGAGGTTGCCGATGAGGTCCGGCAGGAAGTGGTACTCGATGACCCGCTCCGCGACGTCCGTCTCGTCGACGGAGCGGAGTTTCCGCGAGAGTTCCAACTGGGCGTTCATCTTGTCCATCATCGACCCCAGCGTCTTGTACGCAGAGAGGTCCGGACCCAGCGCCAGATCGGTCGTGTCGTGAGTGTGACCGAAGCCGGCGTACTCCCGGTCCGTGCCCAGGGTGTCCTCCGCGATCTCGATGTCGACCTCGCCGGGGTCCGCCATCTCGCGGGTCGCCTCGTAGAACTCCTTCGGGTACTGCGAGACGACGTCCATGTTGTGCGCCTCGTCGTCGATCTCGTTCGGGTCGATGCGCGAGGACATGACGAGGGGTGCGTCCATCTGACCGCCTCTTTGGTCCGGGAGGTAGGACTTGCTGAAGTTGAGCAGGCCGTCGAGGAGGAGCATCACGCAGTCCTCGTCGCCGTCGCAGTTGCGCCGTTTCGAGGCGTGAAAGAACGGATGCGCGTATCCGACCGCCGCGCTCGTGAAGCCGATAACCCGACCCACCACGGCCGCGCTGGTGTGGGGGGCCATCCCGAAGACGAGTTCGCCGACGAGTTCGTCGCGGTTGTCCAGTTCGTAGTACGGTTCGAGGTCGTAGAACTGCGACAGGAGGTCGTCGACGAAATCGGCCGTCTGCAGGAGGTGTTCGGCGGCACCGTTCGAGAGGACGACGTCCTGAACTTTCAGTTCGACCAGTTGGTCCTCGTGCCGGAGAGGGTCGCCGTGGATGTCCTCCTCGTAGCCGAGTTGGCGGAACTGGTCGACGGTAACGTCCAGTTCTTCGGGACGGACGGACGTGACGGGCAAGTCCGTCATGTCGTAGCGGACGGTGCCGTCCTTGAACGCTGAGACGCCGTGTTTCGAGCGGAGGATCCCCTTCTCGATGGCCTCGGGCGTCTTGTTCGTCGAGGTAAGCCCCTTGACGCCTTTCAGGATGTCAAAGGCGTTCTCGCGCTCGCCGACGGACTCGAGCGCATCGCGGTACTGGGCGTGAACGTCTATGACGCGGGATTCGACGGACGTTCCGTCGATCTCGCAGCGCGAACAGTGAACGCGGCCGGCCTCGTCCGGACGGAGGTCCCGTTCGCAGTCAGGGCACTGGTAGTGCGGTTCCGTGTGCGCGCCGCAGTCTGGACAGCACGGCTTGAACGTCGCTTCGCCACAGCCGGGACACTCGCGGCGACCGACCTCCACTTCGACCTCGCCGGGGGTGTCTTCCATGGTCTCGGCGTGGCCCGCAGCGGCGGCGACGTCGCGTTGGTTGCCGCCGGCTTCGCCGATGGGAAAGAGCGTGTGGACCGCCGGGCTGAGTTCGCGCGACTCGGATTTCTCCGGGCGACCCATTCGGTTTCCGATACGCGTGGGCGCGCGCTCGCGGACCGCGAACGGGGCGACCTCGTTGACAGCTTTCACCGCGTTGTCCCACTCGCGCGATTCGGCCGAGAGGTCGTCCCAGGTCCGGTCGAGGTCGGTCGTCAGACCGAGCGACCGGACGAACGGGTCCCATTCCGGCACTGCGATAGCGTCTGACTCCTGGCGGTGTTCGAGTATGAGCGCTTCGAGCGCCTCGCCGACGTCGGCGGTGTTCTCGACCAGGAGGTCGCCGTCGACCACGTCGCCGGCGGCGACGGCGTCGGTGAGCGCCTCGAACTGCTCGACGGACAGGTCGTGCCAGAGGTAGGTGTAGTTCGGATGGATCGGGGCGTCGTACTCGGTCGCCCACTCGACCGCCTCCGTTGGGTCCGGGTCGTCGAGGTCGACGCGGACGGAGTCGGCCATCGCCTGCACGTCAGCGTCGGTCTCCTCGAACTCCTGTGTCCACCACTCGACGGTGTAGGAAGCGGGCGCGAGCGGGTGGTTGTTCTCGACGAACTCGCCGTAGTTGACGAGATACTCGCCGAGGTCGAGTATCTTCTCGACGCCGTTTCTGATTTCGAGGGCCTCCTCGGGGTCGTCGATCCGGCGGACGTCGCCGTTTGCGAGGCGGACCGTCGGCCCCTCGATGGAGTCGACGGGGACGACGCCCGCGGCCTTGCCGGGGCGCTCGGTCTTGATCTGGGTTCCGGTCGCGAGGAAATCGTCGACCAGATGCATCGTCGCCGGGTGAACGCCCGCCGTTGCGAACCCGTGGTTGCGTGCGCGGCCGTAGCGCAGGCGGAACCCGCCCGTTTCGCTCGGATGCGAGAAGACGGGGCGGCCGGCGATCAGGTCCCGCAGGAACTTCCAGGACTCCTCAACGCGGGGCGGGCCGTCCGGCTCGGCGGCGTCGCTTCCGTCCGCGTCCTCGCTCTCGTCGCCGTCGTCCGGGTCGGGGTCCGCTTCGTCACCCTCGTCGGCCCCCTCGTCGCCGTCCTTGCCGATGGTGCCGTCGATGAGGTCCTGAAGCCAGGGCCAGTCGACTTCTTCCAAGTTCCGGGTGTAGCGCTGGATTTTCGGGGCCTTGAGCGCGATCCCCTCGGCGAGGACGAGACACATTCCGCCGCGGGCGGAGTTGGTGTCGACGCGGTCGAGGTCGCGAAAGCCCGACACCTCTTCGTCGCCCGTCGCCTCACCGTCCAGCATGATGGGGACGTGCTTCGCGATGAACTTCGTTTCCTTGTCTTTCGGCGTGTACTGGAGGCCGGTCTCGCTGTCGTACAGCGACACCTCCTCGGCGTAGCGCTCTATCTCGTCGTCACGGGCATTGTACTCGTCGACGCCGATGAGCGCGCGGGTGTAGTCGGCGACGAGGACGGACAGTGCCTGTGCGGTCCCCCCGGCGGAGCGGATCGGGCCGGCGTAGTAGACGTTGACGAACTCCGTGCCGTCGTCGTTCTCTAACAGTTCGACGCGGTCGATCCCCTCGATGGGAGCCGCGACGACGCCCTCGGTGAGGAGGGCGACCGCCGTGCGGACCGCGCCCTCGACCTTGCCGGCTTTCGTCTCGTAGTCACCGACGCGCTCCTCGGCGAAATCCTCCGCGAGCGCGAGGGCGGCCTCCTCCCTGCTCATTTCGCCTTCGAGTTCGCGGACGCGTTCCGCCACCCCGTCGATGCCGAGGATGTTCTCGACGCGGTCGGCCATGTCCTTGGCGACCGGGATCTCGACCTCGGTTTCGGGATCGTGACCCTGTTCGCGGGCCGAGCGGGCGACCTCGAAGGCGTCGTCGAGGCCGTTTTCGAGCCGTTCGAAGTACCGTTCGTCTTCCCGCCGCATCTATAACCAGAGGTCCAGGTCGGTAGTCTCGTCGTGTTCGCGTTCGAGCGTCGTGTCGAACGTCCGCATGTACACCTCGCCGGCGAAGACAGTCGCGGCGTTCAGATGGCCCGCGATAGCGTCGCCGTCCGGCCGCGAGAGGACGGCGTGTGTGTGGGCGAACCGCTCTCCATCGTCGGACGAGGTCCGACTGTTCGAGGAGTTCTGGGCCCCGGTGTCCAGCCACGACACGTTACCGACGCAGGCGGCCACTTCGAGGTGTTCGTCGAACTCGACCGCCTCGTACTCGGTCGTCTCCTGGTCGTAGAACCATATCTCGGCGTCCTGCACCGCGCCCATCGCGGTGAACCAGGCCGCGTCGGCGTCGACATCGCGGGCGAGCCCCTCGATCTCCTCGCGCCAGTCAGCGCCGTTGTCGAGTCGAGCCAGAAACTCCCCCGTGGTCTCGACTTCGCGGTATTGCATACCCTGTTGGAGCGGTGGCCAGAACTAAAAAGGTGCGTATCGCCGGGCGATAGGTCGGCGGTAATCCGCGAGGGGGCCAAGAGCGCGGTGAAACGGCCGAGCGGACGGCGAGGCCCCGTTGGGCCGAGTCCGTCCGGTACGGGGAAGGGCAGGGCGTCTGCAAGCAATGTATCTGGGAGCGAGGGCCCTGGCCCGAGCGAGCGGTCCGAGGACCCGTCAAGGGAGCGAAGCACGGCGCTACGCGCCGCAGAGAGCGAGCGGCGAAACCGCGGGCAAGCGACTGAGGCGGTGGCGCTGGATTTTGGCCGAGCTTTTGCCGAGTCAGGCGAACATGCCCACCGCTGGCGGACCGTTCGCAGAAACGCAGCGCAAAAGGTCGTCGTCTACCGCCAGGCCGGAAGTGTCGGGGCGTCGTCTACACACATGGAGAGCCAGGCATCGTCCTCGCTGATATCGGCGATGACGTACTCCTGTCGGTTACCGTCGCCGTCGACGGTACTCATGACTTCACCGGCGTTCGCGCTCCCACTGCGGGGACCTGACGGTTTCCTCGCCATATAGGTAATAATCTTTCAGGCACTTATAAACTCGTCGGAAAAACAGTGCTGACTGGGCGATCAGAGTAAATAAAACCACTATTATTGTAGTTATTAACGTCGGCCAAACCGCTGAGAAGGTTCTCAGATCGCGAAACGTAACGGAAAATTTAAACTGGTCCATCCAGAAGGGGGGTTTGGGATGACAGATAATGACACTACTCGCCGGCGGTTCCTGCAGGCCACCGGCGGAGCTGCGACGGCAGTCGCGCTAGCCGGTTGTTCCGGCGGCGGTGACGACGAAGGTCAAGACGACACTGACACGCTCACTCCGGAAGAGGAGACGGAGCGAACCACTCGGGAGCAGGAACAGACCGACAAGACCTACAGGCGTCACAACTCCACGATGACGACGCTTGACCCCATCGCCTCGACCGACGAGGCGTCGGGCATCGTCATCATAAACCTGTTCGACGCGCTGACGAACTACCCGAACGGGGAGACGACGACGGAGAACCTCCTCGCCGAGAGCATGGAGGTCAACGACGACGTCACGGAAGTGACGGTCAACCTCCGAGACGATATCACGTACAACCACGACGACTACGGTGACGTGACCGCAAGCGACGTCGTCTACTCATTCGAGCGACTGGCTCAGTCGGACAACTCCCGACGAGCGAGTTTCATTCTCGGCTTCCTCGGCATTGCACACGAGACCGAAGGCGAAGAGGACGCGTACGTCCCCGGTTCGTTGGATATCGAAGCGACCGACGAAAAGACGGTCGTGATGACGCTCGAATCGCCGTTCCACGCGATTCCTGAACTGCTCGCGTACACCTCGTTCTCGATCATCCCCGAAGGAGTCGTGGGAGACATCGAAGGGTACGACGGCGACATGAGCTACGAGCAGTTCACGCAGGAAACACCCGTTGGCGCGGGACCGTTCAGCCTCGAGACCTGGAACTCCGGGAGCGAATGCGAGGTTTCGGCTCGTCCGATCGACGAGTATCACGGAGAAGGACCGTACGTCTCCGGCGTTCACTGGATGATCGCAGAGGAGGACAACGCCCTCTACACGTACACGGTTCTCAACGAGAACGCCGACGTTCCGTACATTCCGAACTCGCAGTACGACGCCAACAAGGTGTCCATCGAAGGGAAAGACAGCATGGGTCGGAAATACGGGACGTACGGCCCGCTCGAGAACGACAAGACGGTTCCGTACTACCAGGTCGAGGAGGTCGGTGTGTACTACTTCGCCTTCAACCAGGCGAACACGGAACCGGCAGTCCGGAAGGCCTTCGCGCACGCGATGAACCAGCAGCAGATGATCGACGAGGTGCTCAACGGTCCCGGCACGACCGCCTCACACTTCACGCCGCCGGCTATCTATCCGGGAGGCAAAGAGGCCTATCTCGACCACGAGGAGAACTACCCGTACGGCCTCGAAGAGACGCGTATCGACAAGGCGACGGAGATCATGGAGGACGCCGGGTACAGCAGCGACGACCCCTACGAACTCGAACTCACCATCTACGAGAGCGAGCTCTTCGCGGAAATAGCGAACATCCTTCGTGACCAGCTCGCATCCGCACACGTCGACGTCCAGATCCAGCAGACCCAGTTCAGTACGATGCTGTCACGAGGTCGGAAAGGCAACCTGGACGCCTACAGCCTCGGATGGATCATGGACTACCCTGCGCCGGACAACTTCCTCCAGCTGATGAACCCGCCGCAGACAGACACGTCGCTCGACGCACCCATCAGCTACGTCGACTGGGACCCCAACGAGAGCGAGGCCGCGCAAAGCGCAGCCGACGCCTGGGAAAAGGTCCAGAACAATCCTGCCCCCGAAGCGGGACAGGATGCCCGTAACGAGGCCTACGTCTCGATGGAGGAGGCCAACTGGGAAGACGTCGTCTTCCTCCCGCTCCTGCACAACGTGGCGGAGAACATGCATTACAGTTGGGTCGAAAAGCCGCGGGCAGGTGCCGCCGGCCGATCCAGACAGAAAAAGAACGTCGTCTACGTCGGAGAGCGCGACTAGTACCGCCCCACCGAGGGTTTTTTAGTACACGGTAGTGCTGGTCCTCAACTCGAAGCGGAACGCAAATAATGCATGAAAGATAAACGCAATTAATGATGAATAGATCCAACGCAGACGGCGGTGAGAGACTATGAGCCGCTGGTCTTACTTCGCAAAACGATTGGTCCTGTCGATCCCCGTCATCCTATTCGGAACGACGGTGACGTTCATCGCTATCCGAATGGGGCCGATCGACCCCGTATCCGCCGTGTTCGGAACCGAAGCGAATCCGGACGACATGGCACGGATGCGGCGACAACTCGGGTTGAATCAGCCGCTCTGGCAACAGTACTTCGATTTCCTCTGGAACATGGTCACGTTCGATCTGGGCCAGTCCTGGGTCGTCGAGACCAACACGGACACCATCGAACTTATCAAATCCCGCGCGCCGCGAACGGTCTGGATGGGCTTTTGGGCCATCCTGATCCCGCTTTTCATCGGGATTCCGCTCGGTTTCTACGCGGGGCTGAACCCGAACACGGCCGGAGACTACTTCGCGTCGTTCGGCGGGATCGTCTGGCGCGCCATGCCGAACTTCTGGCTGGCGGTGATCCTGCTGGTCGGTCTGTCCACGTCCGAGGACATACTGTTCGGTTTCAGTTGGAAGACGTTCATCGTTGACACTCCGCAGGTTATCGGAACCAAGTACTTCCACACTGCCTGGACGAACCTCCAGGCCGGTCAAATACAACCGATGGAGTGGGTGAGGGCGACGAAGCAGATCCTCCCCGCTGCGGTCGTTCTCGGCTCCGCGTCGATGGGTAACGAGATGCGGATCGGCCGAACGGCGATGCTGGAGACGAAACACTCGAACTACGTCGAGATGGCGAAGGCGAAAGGCGTTTCGGGCCGGTCTCTGGTCTGGAAACACATGTTCCGGAACGCACTCATCCCTCTCGTGCCGGTCATCACCGGCGAGGCAGGCCTGTTGCTTGGCGGATCCGTCCTCGTCGAGACAGTGATGGCGATAAACGGCATCGGGAAGTTGTTCTTCGACGCACTAACCGAAGGTGATATGCCCGTAGCCGGGGCGCTAATGTTCATCTTCATCCTATTACTAGTATTTATCAACATAATGCAAGACTTCCTGTACACGATCATCGATCCGCGGGTCGGATACGAGAGTGAGTAATAATGAGTGAACGAACATCCATCGAAGACGACGCACCGTTGCTCGACCGTATCCGGAATAATCCGGAACCGGCTCTCCGATGGCTCGCAGTCCTCGGTGTGCTCGTTGCGTTACAGGTCGGTGCGCTATTCGGCGCGATGATGGAACTCCCGCCGTGGCAAACGATCGCTGACCGACTGTTCGGTCTCCCGCTTCTCGCCCTGTTCGAACCAGTCGGGTCGGTGCTCGCGAGCGTCGGTGACCGTCTCGCGGAGATACCCACGCTGCTGTCCCGAGACGTGATTCCGAACCGCGGACACCGTGTTCCGGGCGGACAGCAGTTCGCAGCCGATATAGCCGGGTTCACGGTAGAGTTCTGGCGCTGGGAAGGCACTTTCCTCGGCCTGCCGGCCGCCATCGCGTGGGCTATTCGGGTCGCGCTCATCTACCTGTACGCGTTCGCCTGTCTGGCCTGGTTCTGGAAGGGGTATCTCGTCTTCCGCGAACACTACCGCTACGCGGACTGGACGCCGGCCGACGACATGATAGACCGGATGCGTACCCACCGCTGGGGACAGTTCGGCTTCGTCATCATTGCGATGTTCTTCATGATGGCGATGTTCGCTCCGGCGCTCGGACCCACGGTAGTCGAAGAGAACATCCAGGAACCGTACAGCTACGAGACCGAATATCTCGACCAGGAAAGCGGCGAAGTGCGGTCGACGCTGGTCGGCAACGCAAATCTCGGCTCCCGCTCCCGTGGCGGCGGAAGCAATGGGAACCACGGTATCGGAACCTACGACGATTACGACCGGTTCCATCCGTTCGGGACGTTACCGAACGGGAAGGACCTCTTTACGTTCCTCGCGGCCGGGTCGCGGGTCTCGCTGTTCATCGGCCTGCTCGCGCTCGGCATTTCATCGGTGATCGCGTTCTCACTGGCGATGGTGTCCGCCTACTACAAGGGTGCAGTCGACCTCGGGGCAGTGATACTGAGTGACTCCATCCAGGCGATGCCGCGCCTGCTCGTACTGATAGGGGCGGTGGTGATACTCAGGGAGACGTGGATAGCGGACATATACAACGGCGGCTTACTCCTGGCATTGCTGCTTGGGAGTTGGGGGTGGCCCGCAATGTGGCGCGCCATCCGTGGCCCCTCGCTCCAGGTCGTTCAAGAGGAGTGGGTGGACGCCGCAAAGAGCTACGGCCAGACTCCGCGACGGATCATGCGAAAACACATGGCTCCGTACGTGGTCGGTTACATGCTCATCTACGGATCGATGACGCTCGGGGGCATCATCATCTCCGTCTCCGGGCTGTCCTTCCTCGGTCTCGGCATCACGCCGCCGACTCCGGAGTGGGGCCGCGCCATCGACCTCGGACAGTCGTACATCGCGACCGACTCCTGGCACATCTCCATCGTGCCGGGGTTACTGATCGTCATCGTCGTGACTGCGTTTAACGCTCTGGGCGACGGCATCCGCGACGCGATCGACCCACAGAGCGACACCGGCAGCGGCGGTGAGGCCGCCGCGGCAGGAGGTGGAGCATGAGCCAAGTCGCCTACGGGGTCGGCCCGGACAACAGCTATCCGATCCTGTCGATCGAGAACCTCCAGACAGCGTTCTTCACAGACAAGGAGACGATCCGCGCGGTCGATGACATCTCCTTCGACATCGAACGCGGCGAGACGCTCGGTATCGTCGGAGAGAGCGGGTCCGGAAAGAGCGTCACCGCGCGCTCTATCATGGGTCTGGTCGAGGAACCCGGACACGTTCTCGATGGAAGCAGTATCCGGTACAGTCACCCCAGTACCGTCGAACGGTTAGCTCGGGAGTACCCGGACAAGACGGTCGAGGTAGCGCCGGGCGAGACGATCAGCGAACCCGACAGCGAGACCTTCATCGCCCTCGCTGAGTCCGAAGGAAGCGGCGACAACGTGACCGTCGAAGAAGGGTACGTTGATCTCGCGAAAGCGCCCGACGACGCGGTTCACTCCGTCCGCGGCGGCGACATCGCGATGGTGTTTCAGGACCCGCTGACCAGCCTGAATCCGGTCTACACCGTCGGAAACCAGATCAAGGAGTCGCTTCGACTCCATCAGGGACTACGCGGCAGTGAGGCGACCGAAGAGGCCGCGAACCTGCTGGAGGCAGTCGGGATCCCGGACGCCAACCGGCGGCTCAAAGAGTACCCGCACCAGTTCTCGGGAGGGATGCGCCAGCGGGCAGTCATCGCGACGGCGTTAGCCTGCGACCCGAACGTGCTGATCTGCGACGAACCGACGACGGCGCTCGACGTCACCATCCAGGCGCAGATACTCGACCTCCTGTCCGAACTGCAGGAGGAACACGACCTGGGGATCATGTTCATCACCCACGACATGGGCGTCATCGCGGAGGTCGCTGAGCGCGTCAACGTGATGTACGCCGGCGAAATCGTCGAGAAAGCGCCCGTAGTCGAGATGTTCGAGAACCCGCGACATCCCTACACGCAAGGGCTGCTTTCGTCTATTCCGGGACGGAACCCGGGCGGCGACCGCTTGTCGACGATCGAGGGCGACGTGCCGACGCCGAACGAACCGGCGTCGCAGTGCCGGTTCGCACCGCGGTGTCCGAAGGCGTTCGACGAGTGCACGTCTGTTCACCCTGAACAGGTGTCCGTCGGCGAAGGGGAGAAAGAACACACTGCGGCGTGTCTGCTCTACCCGGAGGACGCCAGTCGAATCGAGGCGGTAACGGAGCATCAGCGTCGGGGAGACGACTCCGAGGTGGGAACGGATGAGTAAGCAAGCATACGGAGACCAGGAGACGGCCGCACAGGATAGCAAGCAGGACACCCTCGTCGACGTGAACGGCCTGAAAACGTACTACGGCAAGGAAGGGGGACTGTTGGGCGGTAAACCGGTCAAGGCCGTCGACGACGTCTCGTTCACCATCGAACGCGGCGAGACGCTCGGCCTCGTCGGCGAGAGCGGCTGTGGAAAGACGACCCTGGGACGGACGCTCGTCCAGCTAGAGTCCGCAACCGCCGGTGAGGTCGCGTACGCCGGCACCGACATCACGACGCTGGACGGGAAAGAGCTGAAACAGTGGCGGCGGAACGTCCAGATGGTGTTTCAGGACCCCGACTCCAGCCTCAACAACCGAATGACGGTCGGGGAGATAGTTCGAGAACCGCTCGAAGTTCACAACTGGCCCACGTTCGAGGTCGGCGTCCAGAACGCCGCTGCGTCCGAAGTGACGGTCAACGGAGAGATGGTCCGTCACGTCGCGGAGGCGAAATACGAGGACAGCGACATCGTCGTAACCCCGGAAGCCGAACTCGTCCATCTCCGCGAGAGCGCGCCGATAGACAGTTCGGAGCTGACGATCAACGTGACCGAGAGCGGCGGCGGCGTTACCGTCGACGTGACGGTCCACAAGTCGAGAAACCAGATCCGACGACGGCGGGTGCGAGAGCTCCTGGAGACGGTCGGCCTCCAGGAGGAACACTACTACCGCTACCCGCACCAGTTCAGCGGCGGTCAGAAACAGCGAGTCGGTATCGCCCGGGCGCTGTCGCTAGAGCCGGATTTCGTCGTCCTCGACGAGCCAGTCTCCGCGCTGGACGCCTCCGTGCAGGCGAAGATACTCAATCTGCTCGAGGACCTACAGGACAGGTTCGGACTGACGTATCTCTTTATCGCCCACGACCTCTCCGTCGTCCGGCACATCTGCGACCGCGTCGCAGTCATGTACCTCGGCAACATCATGGAACTGGGCGAGACGGAGGAGATGTTCGAGAGTCCGGGGAACCCGTACACGCACTCGCTACTGTCCGCGATCCCGGAGCCGGATCCCACCCTGGAAAAAGACCGGATCACGCTCCGCGGTACGCCGCCGAGCCCGCGGGACCCGCCGTCCGGTTGCCCGTTCTCGACGCGCTGTCCCATGAAGATCCGACCGGAGGAGTACCGGGATATCGACATGGAGGTGTGGACGGCTATCGAGGTGTTCCGCGAGGTACTCCGGGAGCGCTCCCGCGCGGAACGGACGACCGTCGAGCGCGTAAAGGAGTTCCTTGCATTCGACACACGGTTCGCCAGCATCGACGAGATCGTCGAGGAACTGTTCGGTGATCTCGACGTGCCCCCGGAGGTCCAGACGCACGTCAGCGAGGCGGCGAGCATGATTGCGGACGGCGACGAAGAAGCCGCCAGCGAGTATCTCAACGAACAGTTCGGGAGCGAGTGCGACGCTGAATATCCCGAGGCACACGAGATAAGCGAGAGCGGCCGCGAGAGTCGGTGCCACCGACACAAAAGCGAGTACGCATCCCCCGGTGAGTATCGGACGGAGATGCAGCAGTAATGAGCGCCGGCGGCATCTCGCTCCGGGTGCGACGGGGCGTCGACGGCATCGTATACGCCGTCTCGCTAGCCGCCGTTGTGTTCGTTATCGGTACAGTACTGTGCCTTCCGCTCGGCTGGGGATGGACGGGCGTGAAATACTGGCTGTTTTTCCTCGGCCTGTTGCTGTTCGGAATCGGAACGCTGAAACTCCGCCCGAGAGCCGCCTGGAAGGATTACGATACTGACGGGGGAGAAGAGAAACCAGAGACCGAATCACGCTTCGAGCAAGCGACGCGGACCGCACTGCCGGACGACCTCGCCGTCCGTCATGACGAGCGCTGGAGCGGCGGTGCGCGGGTGTTTCTCAGTTCCCTCGCCGTCCTCGGGGCGTCGATGGCGATGGAGTTCGTTTTCGGCGTCGGCGGGTAACGGCGGCGCGCGAGTTCTTCAGCAGTCAGAAAAGCTTACACCGGTCCATCATCACGAATGAGTATGAGAGAACCCGGCGAGTCCAGAGATGACCATTCGGATTCGCAGCCGCTCGGCTCCGAAGAGGAACTGGAAGCGAGTATCCCGATCCACAAGGACGCGTGGAGCCAGACGCTTGACGACATGCAGGCGATGGCGGAGGAACTCGAAGACGAGGGATGGGACACCGTGACGGTGACAGCGGTAGACACCGCGGCAGAACCGCCGGAAGACGGGACGGGAGACCGATGGGGGCTCGTACACGTCGTTCCCGACAACCAGGCCGAGGCGTTCCGTGAAGCGGTCGAAGCGTGTGAGTTCCCCGCGTTCGACGTGTTCCGCGCCGAAGCGGAAGGCCGAGTCTTTCACGTGACCCAGCTACTCGACCCGGAGACGGAAACCTCGATCCTGATCGCGGGCAACTTCCAGCGCTACCGAGCCGACGGTGCCGTCCAGACTGCCCGGGAGGAAAACGAGATGTACACGCACGCAGAGACGCTGTCGGGCGACCATCTGGGTTCGTTCAAACACGACGACTACGAGAAGTTCTTCCCGGAGGCCGACCGCCTCGTCGACCTCGACGAGGAGAGATAGCACTGCAGTCGCCGCCGCGGGAGACGGGAGCGTGGGGTTCGTAGGGTACAAGAGGGGAGAAGTCCTACCCAGCGGGTATGAACGTCGCTGACGCGATGACACCTCGCTCGGATGTCGTGACCGTTGAGCTTCCGGGTACTCGGGACGACGCACTGGAGTACCTCCAAGAGCGGTCGTTTTCGTCCGTTCCGGTTCTCAAACAGACGGACGACGGCGAGGAGTACCGCGGGCTCATCTCCCGCGAGTCACTCATCGAGACACCGGACGAGGACCAGCTCGCCCTCCTATTGAACGAGGTTTCGACGACGACACAGGACGCCAGTCTCGAAGAGGTAAGCGAACTGATGGTGACGGAACGAGAGCGAAGAGTCCCCGTCGTCGACGGACGGTTAGAGGGGATCGTCACAGTCACGGACGTGATTCGCGCGATCGCAGAAGAGAAAGCCGACGGTGACCGGACCGTCGGCGAACTCGCCTCGCGGGACCTGAACACCGTCTGGGACGGCACCCCGCTTCACGTCGCCGAGCGCGAGATATACTACGCGAACGTCCCCTACGCGATAGCGCTGGACGACGAGGGGTCGATGACGGGAGTCATCACGGAGGTGGACGTACTCGACGTCGCGCGGGTCGTCGAGGGCGAGGCGGAGACGGGCGACAGCATCGCCAACGAGGACGACGACTGGGCCTGGGAGGGTATCAAGGCGGTCGGCAACCGCTACCTGCCGACCCGAAACGTGGAGATCCCCGCAGGTCCGGTCAAGGAGTTCATGTCCGGCGATGTCGTGACGGTGACCTCGGGGAAGACCGCCAGGGAAGCGGCACAGTTGATGATCACGAACGACATCGAGCAGATCCCGCTGGTGAGCGGCGACGACCTGGTAGGGATCGTCCGCGACGTGGATCTGCTGGGGGCGCTGTATGACTGAGGACATCGGCGAGCGCGTCGTCGAACTGGCGAAGCGCCGGGGCTTTTTCTTCCAGTCGAACGGTGCGTACGGCGGCGTCTCCGGGTTCTACACGTACGGTCCGCAGGGCGCGACGCTGAAAAGCAACGTCGAGAACGCCTGGCGGGACCGGTTCGCGGTACAGGAGGGCCACCAGGAGATAGACGCACCGACCGTGATGCCCGAACCGGTCTTCGAGGCGTCGGGCCACCTCGACGGGTTCGACGACATGCTCGTCGAGTGTCCCGAGTGCGGCGAGAGCCACCGAGCCGACCATCTGGTCGAGGACGCGACCGACATCGAGGACGCCGAGGCCGTTCCCATCTCCGAAGTCGAGGAGATGATCGCCGAACACGACCTCGTCTGTCCGAACTGCGGGACGGAGTTGGCGGGCGAACCCGTCCAGGACTTCAATCTCATGTTCGAGACGAACATCGGCCCCGGCAGTTCGCAACCGGGGTATCTCCGGCCTGAGACCGCCCAGGGTATCTTCGTCGAGTTCCCCCGCCTCAAGGAGTACGCGCGCAACCAGTTGCCGTTCGGCGTCACCCAGATCGGCAAGGCGTACCGCAACGAGATCAGCCCGCGGAACTCGATCATTCGGGTGCGCGAGTTCACGCAGGCCGAACTGGAGCATTTCATCGACCCCGAGGAGGACGAACCGCCGCTCGAACGGGTCGAAGACGTCGAAGTGACGCTGTATCCGGCCAGCGAGCAGAACAAGGAAAACGGCGACTACGTCGAGACGACCGTCGGCGACGCGGTCGAGGACGGCATCCTCACGAACGAGTGGGTCGCCTACTATCTCGGCGTCGCCAAGCCGTGGTACGAACGGGTCGGCGTCGACATGGACCGGTTCCGGTTCCGCCAGCACCTCCCGGGCGAACGCGCCCACTACGCGGCCGACTGTTGGGACGCCGAGTCCGAGATAGACGGCGACTGGTTCGAACTCGCCGGCCTCGCCTACCGTAGCGACTACGACCTCTCGAAGCACGGCGAGTACTCCGACGAGGAGTTCACACTCTTCAAGCAGTACGACGAGCCAAAGACCGTCGAACGCGCAACGGTCGACCCGGACATGAGCTATCTCGGCCCGGAGTTCGGCGGGCAGGCCGGCGAAATCGCCGACGCGCTCGAGACGAAAGCCGAGCGCGACAGGACCGCGTTCGACGGCGACACCGTCTCCGTCGAGGTCGACGGCGACGAGTACGTGGTGCCGGTCGAGAGAACTGGCTTCGCGGTCGAGGAGGTCACCGAATCCGGCGAGCACATCACGCCCCACGTCGTCGAACCGTCGTTCGGCGTCGGCCGGGTCGTCTACACCGTCATCGCTCACGCCTACCGCGAGGACGAGGTAGACGGCGAGGAGCGAACGTACCTCGAACTCGACGCCGAAGTCGCGCCGACCACGGTCGGCGTCTTCCCGCTGATGGACAAAGACGGCATGGCGGAGCGTGCGAGAGAGATCGCCGCCGAACTCCGGGAGAACGGCTTGGACGTCACCTACGACGACTCCGGCGCGATCGGGCGACGCTACCGCAGGCAGGACGAGGTCGGCACGCCGTTTTGCGTGACGGTCGACTACGAGACTCTGGAAGAAGGGACCGTCACTGTCCGCGAACGAGATACCACTGAACAGACCCGCGTCGACGTCGACGAACTGGCCGAGTCGCTGGCCGGTCTTCGGAACGGCGGCGGGACGTTCGATGAACTGCTCGCGCCGGCGGACGCCGAATAATGGCGAACGAAGTCGCCCGTCGACTCGTCCACGCAAGCGGAGCGACGATACCGGGGGCATACGTCCTGAGCAAGCACGTCTCCTGGCTGGACCTCCAGTGGACGCACATCCAGTGGGTGCTTATCGCCGGGACCGTCGTGACGATAGTGCTAGAGGCGCTCCGGCTGTTCGCCGGGTTGGAGTGGGTCGTGTACGACAAACTGACCCGGGAGTACGAACAGGACAACGTCGCCGGTTACGCGTTGTACGTGTTCGGCGGGACCCTGGTCGGCCTGGTGTTCGAACCGCAGATCGCCATTCCGGCGATGCTGATGCTCACGCTCGGCGACCCCGTCAGCGGCCTGCTCGGGTCGGGCGAACTGCGGACGATCAAGCGCTGGCCAGTGCTCGCCGCAATGTTCACGACCTGTTTCCTGCTTGCGTACCCGTTCCTGCCGATACACGCCGCCGCCATCGCGGCCGTCGCGGCGACGCTGGCCGACGGCGTGAAGCCGGTGATCGCGACGTACGTCATCGACGATAACCTCACGATCCCTATCGCCGCTGCGGTGGCGGCGTTCATCGTCATCTAACCCGTCGTCCGCCGCGGCAGGCGGTCCCACACTGCGTCCGAGTACTGCATCAGCGTCGTCCCGAGGACGCTCACCAACAGCACGTTCCCGACGGTGACCGGCAAGATAGCGGACCACTTTCACCGCGCTATACGAACTCTTAACGCCGGCGGGGTGTAATGGCCGCCAATGGCCGCCACGGACGAGGAACCGGGCTACGTCGACCACCCGCTGCTGACGCCGAACTTCATCGAGCGTCGCCTCTATCAGATCAAACTCGCCGGCACCGCCGCCGAGGACCACACGCTCGTCTGCCTGCCGACTGGCCTCGGGAAGACGACGGTCAGTTTGCTCGTGACCGCCCGACGACTCGACGAGGTCGGCGGAAAGTCGCTGTTTCTCGCGCCGACGAAGCCGCTCGTCCAGCAACACGCCGACTTCTACCGCGACGCGCTCACGATCCCCGACGAGGAGATAGCGATGTTCACCGGCGAAGTCAGGCCCGACGACCGCGCCGAACTGTGGGAGGACGCGAGTGTGGTCATCGCCACGCCGCAGGTCGTCGAAAACGACCTGGTCGGCAACCGAGTCAGCCTCGCTGACGTGACCCACTGCACGTTCGACGAGTGCCACCGTGCGACGGGCGACTACGCCTACAACTACATCGCCGAGCGCTACCACGCCGACGCCGACGATCCGCTCGTCACGGGGATGAGCGCCTCGCCCGGCGGGGACGAGGAGGAGATACTGACCGTCTGCGAGAACCTGGGAATCCGCGAAGTCGAGGTGATGACCGAGGACGACGCCGACGTGGGCGAGTACACCCACGAGACCGACGTCGAGTGGAAGACGATCGAACTCCCCGACACCGTCGTCGAGATACGCGACGCGTTGAACGAGGTGATCGAGGACCGACTGGAGAAGCTAAAGGAACTCGGCGTCACCAGAAAGACCAGCGCCGACCTCTCGGAGACGGACCTGAAGGGGATGCGGGCGGAGCTCCAGAAGCTCATCGACAACGACCAGTCCGAGGGGTATCAGGGGATGTCCGCACACGCCGAGATCCGGAAGCTTCGGACCGCAGTGACGTACGTCGAGACCCAGAGTGTCGAGGCGCTGCGCCGGTACTTCGAGCGCCAGCGCAACGCCGCTCGGTCCTCGGGCGCGTCGAAAGCCAGCCAGCGACTCGTCTCGGAGCCGAAAGTCCGCGAGGCGATGCGCAAGGCCGAGGAGTACGACGACCGGCACCCGAAGTTCTCCGAGACGCGGATGTTGCTGGCGGAGACGCTCGGCATCGACGACGGCGAGCGCGTCATCGTCTTCACCGAGTCCCGCGACACCGCCGAGGTGTTGACGGAGTTTCTCGGCAACCATTTCGACACCCGGCGGTTCGTCGGACAGGGCGACAAAGAGGGTAGCGACGGAATGACCCAGACCGAACAGCAGGAGACGTTAGACGCCTTCCGGGACGGGGAGTTCGAGGTGCTGGTCTCGACCTCCGTCGCGGAGGAGGGGCTTGACGTTCCCGAGGTCGACCTCGTGCTGTTCTACGAACCCGTTCCGACGGCGATCCGCTCCATCCAGCGCAAGGGACGGACCGGCCGGCAGGCCGAGGGGAAAGTCGTCGTTCTGATGGCGGAGGACACCCGCGACGAGGCGTATTTCTGGATCGCTCGCCGGAAGGAGTCGGAGATGGAAGACGAGTTGCGGAAGCTGAAAGGCGTCGCCGACGACTTAGAGGAGGAGTTAGACGACAGCCAACAGCGGCTCGGCGATTTCGCGGAGCCGGCCGGAAGCAGTGGCGACGCAGAAGGTGTGTCCGGCGGTGAGACCGACGCCAGTGCCGCGAACGGCGGAGCGGCCGCGGCGACGGCGAACAGCGGCGACCAGCCGGGATTACAGGATTTCGCGGGCGACGAGACAGAGGAGAGCGACGGCGACGCAACCGCCGACGCCGCAGAGGGCACCGTCGCCACCGCGAACGGCGACGAGGAGTCGCTGGAGATCGTCGTCGACCAGCGCGAACTCGACTCGAATATCGCGCGGAACCTCTCGAAGCGCGACGGCGTCGAGACGCGACTGGAGACGCTCGCCGTCGGCGACTACGTCCTTTCTGACCGTGTCGCGGTCGAGCGCAAGACGGTCAGCGACCTCCTCGACACGCTCACCGGCGGCGACGAGCGCTCCGTCTTCGAGCAGGTGGGCGACCTGACCCGACACTACTCCCGAGGCGTCCTGATCCTGGAAGGCGACGACCTCTACGGAGAGCGCAACGTCCACCCGAACGCCATCCGCGGCGCGCTGTCCAGTCTCGCGGTCGATTTCGGCGTGAGCGTCCTCCGGACCGAGGGCGAGGGCGACACCGCGGACCTGCTCGAAGTGATCGCCGGCCGCGAACAGCAGGCCGACGACCGCGAGGTGAGCGTCCACGGCGAGAAGCAGTCGAAGACGCTCGCGGAGCAACAGGAGTACGTCGTCAGTTCCATCGCCGACGTCGGTCCCGTCACGGCGCGGTCACTGCTTGAGCAGTTCGCCACCGTCGAAGCCGTGATGACCGCCCGGAAGGACGACCTCACCGAGGCCGACGGCGTCGGCGAGGTGACAGCGGAGCGGATCCGGGAAGTCGTGGGGAGCGAGTACGCCGGGTAGGATCAGTACGGCAGTGTGTCGAGCGCTTCGGCGGCCTCCCGCGCGGCGGCGAGACACTCCCGCGCCCGTCGCGGGTCGTCAGTCTCGGCCGCCTTCCGCGAGAACTTCGTGAGCGTCGCGCGGAGGGCTTCTTGGGCGGCGGCCACATCACCGGATTCCGGCGCGGCCTCCGAAGAGCCCTCGGCGGGCGTCGGACCGGCACCGCGACCCGGTGCGTTCGCCGGAGCAGACGCGAACGACGACTTCGGATCCGCGGGGCGAGACACGTCAGCCTGCGGCGCTGCCTCGTTCGCCGTCGTTCCGGCCGCGGCATCGGTATCATCGGCCTCCACCGCTCGTTCGGCCGTTTCGGGCCGCTCTGCGTTCGTCGCCGAACGCTGGTTCTGTGGATTCGCCTGTGCGTTTCCGCCACCCTGAGCGCCTCCGCCGGCCGCCTGCCCCTCGGACTGGCAGGTCGGACAGAACGCCTGGCCGTCGTACCGGAAGATAGGGTCGCCGCACCGGTCGCAGTGGTTGTTCGTCATGGTCGCGCCCTTCAACAGGAGTTCACTCAGTTGCTGGGTGTGCTGACGGTCGGACTCTTCCTCCTCGAACTGCTCGCGAAGTTTCTCTCGCTCCGCTTCCTTGTCGAAGTCGCTCATACCTCCTAGATGGGCCGTGGGGTCGAAAAGGACTGCGAACCCAAATAGTTCGACAAACGACGAACCCGGGACCGACGAACATCGCTGAATTTCGAGGTTTCGAAGTCTTTAACGTGAATCGCGGGCGCTATTTACGTGGTATGACGAAAGTTAGTGTGGTCGGCGCGGCCGGAACGGTCGGCGCCGCCGCAGGATACAACATCGCGCTCCGTGACGTGGCCGACGAACTCGTCTTCGTCGACATCCCGGACAAAGAAGACGATACGATCGGACAGGCCGCGGACGCGAACCACGGCGTCGCGTACGACTCGAACACGACTATCCGACAGGGCGGCTACGAGGACACCGCCGGGTCCGACGTGGTCGTCATCACGGCCGGCATCCCGCGCCAGCCCGGACAGACTCGCATCGACCTCGCGGGCGACAACGCGCCGATCATGGAGGACATCGGCTCGTCGATCGCCGAACACAACGACGACTTCGTGACGATCACGACGTCGAACCCCGTCGACCTGCTGAACCGCCACCTGTACGAGACGGGCGAACGCGCCCGCGAGAAAGTGATCGGCTTCGGCGGCCGCCTGGACTCCGCCCGCTTCCGCTACGTGCTGGCCGAGCGCTTCGACGCGCCCGTCCAGAACGTCGAGGCCACCATCCTGGGCGAGCACGGTGACGCTCAGGTACCCGTCTTCTCGAAGGTCCGCGTCGACGGTCGCGACCCAGAGTTCGACGACGACCAGAAAGACGAGATCCTCGGAGAACTCAAGACGAGCGCGATGAACGTCATCGAGAAGAAAGGCGCGACAGAGTGGGGCCCCGCGACGGGCGTCGGCCACATGGTCGAGGCCGTCCTCCGGGATACGGGCGAGGTGCTTCCGGCCTCCGTCAAACTGGATGGGGAGTACGGCCACGACGACGTCGCCTTCGGCGTCCCCGTCAGGATCGGCTCCGACGGCGTCGAGGAGGTCATCGACTGGGACCTGACCGCCTTCGAGCGCGAACAGCTCGGCGAGGCCGCGGACAAGTTGTCGGAGCAGTACGACGAGATCTCGTAAAGAAAGCCCTCGCGAACACCTTGGCAGGTGTTCGCTCGCCCTTTCAATGTCCTCCACGACGCCTTCGGCTCCGCCTCAGGCGTCGGTCCAGGCCCGCCAGTTTGCGCGAGCGCTGATGGTCGCCAGCGCACGCTCTGAGTACCTGCCTTCCCCCGTCCGCTGACGTCGCTCGCTGACGCTCGCGAACGCCAGCGCGGCCGCTGGTTCGGGGGTCAGCAACTGCGAAAAGAGAGCACAGTCGTCAGCGCCCGACGTTCCAGGGATCGTCCCCAGACTCGTCGCGCTCCTCCTGTACTGCGTCAGGCACCGAGTCACCGATCAGTTCGGCCCACTCCGTGATGTGGGTCTCTGCGTTGTTCGGCATGCTCGTTCACCTATAGGGTGAAACATCATGGTCTCACATAATTCTTTTGTCATACGGGGTAAATGTCTATGTAGCTGTCTCATACGGTTGATTCGCGTTCCCAGATAGCTGATAGTTAGACCGAAAGAAGACGAGGACAGGACGATAGCAGAAGGCCACGCTCGGGTGCGCGAGTGTAACGAGTGCCCCGAGCGGACGGGGAAGGGCAGGCGCTCAGAGCGTGTCGCGGCGACCGCCGCGACCGCGCAAACTGGCGGGCCTTAGCGAGAATCGCGGAGCGATTCTGGCGGCGTCCTCGTGAGACGGAGTCGAACGAGGGCTTGGAGCGACGAAGTCGCTCCGGCGGACATTGAAAGGGCGCAGCGAGCGCTGCCAAGCGCTCGCAAGGGCTTTCTATGGGACGAGCTGTTCCCCGTCCTCGTCGTACACCGCAATGGCGTCGACGGGGCAGGCCCGCGCTGCGAACTTGGCGTCGAGTTCCTCGTCCTCGGGCACCTCTCGGACGACCAGGTCCTCCTCGACCTCCTCGCCGTCGACCAGGATCGCCTTGCCGGCGTCGGTGTCTTTCTCGAAACCGTCCCACTCGGCGACGCACTGGAACATACCGATGCAAGTGTCGCGGTCGAATTCGACTTTCATGCCCAAAGGTAAGCGCAGTGTCCACATAGAGATGGCGGATACACCGTCGACGGCGGCCCCCAGAGAGGCTCTGTAACGCCAACATTGATTACCCGGCCGCGTATCAGCACCAGTAATGCCCTCCGCGTTCTCACGTCGACAGTTCCTAGCGACGGCCGCGGCCGTCGGACTGGTCGGCAGTCCGGCCGCCGCTGACGACGGATCGTGTGTCGGTCAAGACGTCGCAGACGGCGTCGTCTGGCAGCGCACCTACGGGGAAGACGAATCCCTCAAAGTGACCGACGCGGTCGCACACGGTGACGGATACGCACTCGCCGGTATCGACCGAGACGCCGGAACGAGCGGCCGCAGTTGGCTCCGACGGGTCGACGGCGACGGGCGAGAGCAGTGGCGACGGGAGTACGGGGACGACGAGCGGCGGTCAGTGACGTCCGTCGCCGTCACCGCGGACGACGGGTTTCTGCTCGCGGGGACCGCCGGCGAAGGGCGCGCTGAGCAGTTCGTAACGAAGACCGCCGCGGACGGCGGCGAGGCGTGGACGACGACAGTCGACGTGTCCGGACGCGACACGTTTGCGGCCGAACTCGATGACGGAAGCGTCGTCCTCTGCGTGGCGACGCCGTCCCCCGAACCGACGTACCCGCATCTCACGCTCCTCGACTCCGCCGGCGAAGTCAGCGAGTCTCGGACGTTCGACGACCGTGACGGACGGCAGATCCGAGCGGAGGTCGTGGCCGACGACGGCGTCGTACTCGCCGGAACGCGCGATTCCGACGAAGCCGAGGGGTGGCTCTGGCACGTCACCGTCGGCGACGGAATCGAGATCGATCGGTCGGCGGAGTTCGAACGCAAGATCATCGCCGCCGACCGGTTCGACGAAGGCGGCCTCGTCCTTGCGGGAACGAACTCGACATGGCTCGCGCAACTCGGTCCGGAGTGGGAGGTCGAGTGGGAGCAAACGGAGTTCGAACCCGAGCCGCACATCAAGGACGTGTCGACCGTTCCCGGCGGAGTCGCCGCGTGCGGTTACCACTGGGGAGAGGGCTGTGCCAGGCCGCCGTGGGCGTTTCGGGCGAACGACGACGGGACGACGTGGCACGCGAGCGTGGACGATTCGCCGCGGCTCAAATGGGAGTCGGTGCTACCGGCGAACGAGGGGGACCGCGTCGTCGTGGCGGGGAGCGACTACGGCGGCGACGGATCGAGCGCAACTCTGGCACTGGTCGAGGCGCCGGAATCAAGCGGCGAGGAGTCGACCACGACTGAATCCAACCGGACGACGACGGCAGGCGGGACAACGAACACGAACGGGACGACTGCTGAACCTAACCGGACGACGGCAAGTGGGACGAGCACCGACGGGACGACAGAGGAGACTCCGACGACGGACGACGACACCGGAACGGCCGCCGGCGAACTCGACGGGTTCGGGATCGGGGCGGGCATCGCGGCCCTGACAGCGGCCCTCGGCTACCGCACTCAGCGGAGTCGAGACGACGACTGACCGCCCGAGACGACAGTTTAAACCGCAGGACGCCCCTACGGAGGTGTAATGAAAACAGCGGACCTGTCGGGGCTCCCGCCCGGCGTCACGGACCACCTGCAGGAACAGGGGATCGAGGAGCTCTACCCCCCGCAGGCCGAGGCCGTCGAGGCGGGCGTTACCGAGGGAGAGAACGTGGTCGCGAGCGTCCCGACCGCGAGCGGCAAGACGCTCATCGCGGAACTGGCGATGCTGTCGGCGATCCAGCGGGGCGTCTCCAAGCCACGCTCGGACGGCTCGGCAGACGAGCAGAGCGCGTCTTCCGGCGGGAAAGCGCTGTACATCGTCCCGCTCCGGGCGCTTGCGAGCGAGAAGAAAGCCGAGTTCGAGGAGTTCGAGGAGTACGGCGTCTCAGTCGGCGTTTCAACCGGCAACTACGAGAGCGACGGCGAGTGGCTGTCGACGAAAGACATCGTCGTCGCGACCAGCGAGAAGGTCGACTCGCTCGTCAGAAACGGCGCGGCGTGGATCGAGGACCTCTCCTGTGTCGTCGCGGACGAGGTGCACCTGATCGACGACGCCCAGCGCGGCCCGACGCTGGAGGTGACGCTGGCGAAACTCCGCCAGTTGAACCCGAACCTCCAGACCGTGGCGCTGTCGGCGACGGTGGGCAACGCCGACGACGTCGCGGAATGGCTGGACGCCGAACTCGTCGACTCGACGTGGCGGCCCATCGACCTGAAGAAAGGGGTCCACTACGGGAACGCGCTCCACTTGGACGACGGCACGCAATCCGAACTGGAGGTGCGAAGCGGCGAGAAACAGACCGCCGCCGTCGTTCGGGACACCCTCGAAGACGACGGGTCGACGCTCGTGTTCGTCAACTCCCGTCGGAACGCCGAGGCCGCGGCGCGGCGACTCGCCGACACGGTCGACCCGCATCTGACCGTCGAGGAGCGCGAGGAACTCGCCGACGTGGCGGACGAGATCCGGGACGTGAGCGACACGGAGACGAGCGAAGACCTTGCGGACGCCGTCGAGGGCGGGGCCGCGTTCCACCACGCCGGACTGGCGGCCGACCACCGCTCGCTGGTCGAGGACGCCTTCCGCGACCGGTTGCTGAAGGTCATCAGCGCGACGCCGACGCTCGCGGCGGGCGTGAACACGCCGAGCCGACGGGTCGTCGTCCGGGACTGGCGGCGCTACGACGGCACCGCCGGCGGCATGCAACCGCTCGACGTGCTGGAGGTCCACCAGATGATGGGTCGCGCGGGTCGGCCCGGGATGGACCCGTACGGCGAGGCGGTGCTCGTCGCCAGCAGTCACGACGAACTCGACGAACTGTTCGACCGCTACGTGTACGCGGACCCCGAGCCGGTCCGGTCGAAACTGGCCGCCGAACCGGCGCTGCGAACCCACGTCCTCGCCACCGTCGCGACGGGGTTCGCAGGGTCCCGAGACGAACTGCTCTCGTTCCTGGAGCGGACCCTGTACGCCTCCCAGTCCGCCGAGCCGGGCCGACTAGAGCGCGTGACAGACGACGTGCTGGAGTATCTGGAACGCAACGAGTTCGTCGACCGTGACGAGGGGAGACTGACAGCTACGGCCCTCGGCCACACCGTCTCGCGGCTCTACCTCGACCCGATGAGCGCCGCCGAGATCGTCGACGGCCTGCGCTCCGTGGAGGGGCGACCAACCGCGCTCGGCCTCTATCACCTGGTGTCGCGGACGCCGGACATGTACGAACTGTACCTGCGGTCGGGCGACCACGAGGAGTACATGGAACTGTGTTACGAGCGCGAGGGCGAACTGCTCGGCGCGACGCCGAGCGAGTTCGAGGAGGGCCGCTTCGAGGACTGGCTCGCCGCGCTGAAGACGGCGAAGCTACTGGAGGACTGGGCCGGCGAAGTGGACGAGAACCGCATCACCGAGAAGTACGGCATCGGGCCGGGCGACATCCGCGGCAAGGTCGACACCGCGGAGTGGCTCTTGAACGCCGCCGAACAACTGGCGAACGAACTCGACGTCGGGGAGGAGACCGCCATCCGCGAGGCGCGAAAGCGCGTCCAGTACGG
This sequence comes from Halostella sp. PRR32, assembly GCF_034808085.1. Lineage (NCBI taxonomy): Archaea > Methanobacteriati > Methanobacteriota > Halobacteria > Halobacteriales > Natronoarchaeaceae > Halostella > Halostella sp. PRR32. Next base: position 753,961 of record NZ_JAXHGL010000002.1, on the reverse strand, counting down.
CGTCGGCGAGGAACTGCTCGACCTGGCGGGTGTCCGCGGCGTCGGCCGCAAGCGCGCACGACGCCTGTACGAGGCCGGCATCGAGACGCGGTCCGAACTCCGCGAGGCCGACAAGTCGGTCGTGTTGCGCGCACTGCGCGGCCGTCGCAAGACCGCGGAGAACGTACTCGAAAACGCCGGGCGTGAGGACCCCTCAATGGAGGGCGTCGACGAGGCGACGGGCGACGCCGTCCCGTCGACGGACGGAAGCGGAGGCGACGGGCGAGACGAACGGGAGGAATCGGCGGAATCGTCCGCCGCGAACGAGTCGGACGACGCCGGACAGGCGAGCCTGGGTGATTTCTGATGGAGTTGGTCGAAGGCCGCCTGACCGTCGACGACACCGACGCGCTGGTCGAGCGACTGGGGGAGATCGGAGACGAGCATGGTTGTGCCGTGCAGGCGTTCGACGCCCGCTACGTCGCCGGCCGGGACCATCTCAAACGGGCCGTCGAACTCGCAGACCGCGCTATCGAACGCGGCGAGAACGTCGCTCGGAACCGCGGCGTCGAGATACTGCTGTACGCCGCCGGGCGGCGACAGATCAACCAGGCCTTCGAGATGGGCGTCAGCGAGGGCGAACAGGCGGTCGTGGTGCTGATAGACGGGGACGACGAGGCGGGCGCGACAGAGGCCGCGACCGAACAGCTCGACATCACCGAACCGACCGCCGCCGTCGAACACGCCGACGAAGAGCTACTCCGGGACTTTTTCGACGTGACCGACGCCGAACGCGACGCGACGGACGCGGATATCGGTGCTCTGGTGTGCGAACGAGTGGCGTTGTTAGAAGTCGAGAAGTAGTTTCGATAGGTCGAGTTCAGCAGTATGCGCGACTGAACGCTTTTGACGAGCGCACTCCAACGTGAGAGCATGTCCTCCCGGCTCGAAGATCCGGTCGATATCGGCGGCCTCACCGTGCCGAATCGGCTCTACCGCGCCCCGCTGTTGGAGTGTGCCGGCAACGGGCCGGACGCCGTCGACACGCTGATCGCGGAGTTAGAGCCCACCGCCGAGTCCGGCGTCGGTCTGATCTTCCAGGGCGCGACCATCGTCCGCGGGGAGGGAGGGTGTGCCGCGCCCGGGATGACGCGGGTCCACGACGACGAGTTCGTCGCGGAACTGTCCGCGCTGACCGACGCCGTCCACGACCACGGTGGCCGGATCGCGATACAACTCGAACACGGCGGCCTCCGGAGCATGGAGACGTGGCACGCGAAGTACCGCGAGGCGAATCCCGGTCTGGAGCAACTCGCCGTCTCCCGTCTCCCCTGGCAGCTCCGCGCGCTCGATAGGTCGGGCTTTCTGTCGTACGACCCGCACGTGCTTTCGACCGCGGAGGTGTACGACCTCGCCGCCGACTTCGGGGCCGCCGCGGAGCGCGCCGTCGATGCGGGCTACGACATGGTCCACCTCGCCGGGGCGAACATGGGCATCGTCCAGCAGTTCCTCTCGCCGTTTTACAACCGCCGGGACGACGAGTTCGGCGGGTCACACCGGGAGCGCGTTCGCTTTCTCGAAGTCGTCCACGACGAGATCCGGGAGCGGGCGGGCGAGATCCCTCTGGTGACGAAAGTGCCGGCCGAAACCGCCGCTCCGGCGCTCGTCCGACGGCATCTGAGCCTCGGAGACGGCGTTCGGATCGCCGAGTTGCTGTGCGAGATAGGGTACGACGCCGTCGTTCCGGTACAAGGGTCCGTGGTGTGGGACATGAGCATCGTCCGCGGCGAGTTTCCGGAGCGCGCGTGGTCGGACGAGCGGTTCCAGACAGGGTACGACGCGGCGTTCGGCGGACGGTTCCGCAAACGACTCGTCGCCGCGCTCAACCGACTGCAGTCGCGGCGGTACGACTTCGAACCGGGATGGAACGCGGATTTCTGCCGTCGCGTCCGCGACCGCGTCGACGTTCCGGTCCTCGCGGAAGGCGGGATCCGGGGCCGCGAGCAGATAGAGCGCCTGCTGGGTGACGCCTGCGACGCGGTCGGCGTTGGCCGCCCGTTCTACGCCGAACCCCGACTCGGAGCGCGCTTGCTCGACGAACCTCCCGCCCGGACAGTCTGCGAGAGCTGCAACAACTGCACGGTGCCGCAGGTCACGGGTGCCCCGGGCGTCTGTCGAACGCCGTCAGTGCTGGCGGCGCGGGGGCGGTTAGAGAAAGCGGGTGCGTACGACCGGGAAGAGTGACGACCGAACCCACTCATCGGCGGATAGCGGCGGAAGAAAGGACGAATTAGCGTCCGTATAGCCGACGATACGTTCGGTAAGAGAACAGCCCGGAGTCGAACGCGGCGGTAGACCGCCATGGTACGGCGTCAGTACCGACACCCCGTTCCGCCGGCGGCCGGTCTCGGAGTCGGTACAAAGCAGGCTCGGAACGGGGTATAGTTGTACGTTACTGTTCTGTTTGGTATCTAGTAAGACGGGCGGCGCAGTAATTGACAGAAACGATTGAGAACGGTCACCGGAAGACACCCCTTACGTTCGCGTAGAAGGGTACAAACCCCCCGACTGGACTGGTACGGAGGCGTCGCAGTGGTATGTCACCGAGTAACCAGACGTTGCCCTCGGTCGGGCGATCATAGCCGGTTCATAACAAAGGGTCGGGATCGGTAACGCGAAAACAGAAGAGGGGATGGGGGCAGTCGGTCGAACCGCTGGCGCTTTTCCGTCTGGTCGGGACTGCCAGTCGCCGCCGTCATCTCCCGGATGCACACAATGTCACGCCTGAACACCCATCGAAGCGGCCGTCGCGCCGAGATAGAACCAGAGAGCACAGAGGAGGACTCCGAGTGCCCGGAGTGTGGCACCGAACGGTTCGTCCAGAGCCCCGACCGTGGGGAGCTTGTCTGTGACGACTGCGGCCTCGTCGTCGACGACGAGGCGATCGATTACGGGCCGGAGTGGCGGGCGTTCAGCCACCAGGAACGGCAGGAAAAGTCTCGGGTCGGGGCACCGACGACCGAGACGATGCACGACCGCGGACTGACGACGGATATCGACTGGCGCAACACGGACGCGAAGGGGCGGTCGATCGAATCCGAGAAGCGCGGACAGTTACACAGGCTCCGGAAGTGGCAGCGCCGGATCCGCACCCGCGACGCCGGTGAGCGCAACCTGAAGCAGGCACTCTCGGAGATAGACCGCATGGCGTCCGCGCTCGGCGTCCCCCGGTTCGTCCGGGAGATATCGAGCGTGATGTATCGCCGCGCTCTGGACGAGGACCTCATCCGCGGGCGTTCCATCGAGGGCGTCGCCACCGCGACGCTGTACGCCTCCTGCCGCAAGGAAGGGATCGCCAGGAGCTTAGAGGAGATCACCGAGGTCTCCCGGGTCGACCGTCGAGAGATCGGCCGAACGTACCGGTACATCTCCCAGGAACTCGACCTCGAGATGAAACCCGTCGACCCGAAGCAGTTCATCCCGCGGTTTAGCTCGGAGCTCGACGTGAACGAGGAGGTACGGACGCGTGCAAGGGAGATAGTCGAGGAGACCGCGAAGGAAGGGCTCCACTCCGGGAAGTCCCCAACCGGGTTCGCGGCAGCCGCGATCTACACCGCCTCGCTGGAGTGCGACGAGAAACAGACCCAGCGGGAGGTGGCCGAGGTCGCGCAGGTGACGGAAGTGACTATCCGGAACCGCTACCAGGAACAGACCGACGTTTTGGAGGACGACTAGCGCTTTTCTCCCCGGCGCGCGTACGCCGGGACGGTGACGGAGCCGTTCACCCGTTTCGTCGACGGAATCGTACACGAGGACACGCAGGTTCACGACGGCTATCAGTGGAGACACCTGGACGCCGGCCAGTATCTCGTCGGTCCAAGGAGTCGTCCACCGGCGGCACTTCCCTCACCGTCCAGACGCGGGACGAACTGCTCGCACGCGGCGCATACCACCCCACGCAGTCAGTCGCGTTCGGTGACGGCCATCGGCACCGCGCCGTCAGGTTGCGTCGTCATCTGCGGGTCGAGTTCGAGGGCGAAGTCAGCCGGCGCGTCAAGGCGGTACCGCTGACCGATAGTCGCGAGCACCAGTTTCGCCTCGAACAGCGCGAACGCCCGGCCGATGCAGGTTCGCCGGCCGCCGCCGAACGGGGCGTAGGCGAACTCGTGTCTCTCACGGTCGGACGCCTCGGTCCACCGCTCCGGTCGGAACGCGCCGGGGTCGTCGTAGAACTCCCCGTTTCGATGTACCTGCCGGACCGAGAGGTGGACTTCGCTGTCGGCCGGGATGCGGTAGCCGTCGACGTCGACTGCGTCCTCGGTTCGGCGCGGGATGGTGTGGACCGGGGGGTAGAGCCGCATCGCTTCCCGGAGGACGCTATCCGCGTAATCGAGTCGCTCGACGTCCGCAGCGGTCGGCTCGCGCCCGTCGACAACCGCGTCGAGTTCGGCGTAGAGCCGGTCGCGCACGTCCGGATGTTCCGATAGGAGATACCAGGTGTACGTCAGGGCAAGCGCCGTCGTCTCGTGACCGGCGAACGTGAACGTCACTAGCTGGTCTTTGATCGTCTCGTCAGTCGGACCCCGTCCGTCGGCGGCGTCGCGGACTGCGAGGAGTTTTGAGACGAGGTCGTCGCCCGCGCCGTCCGCCCGCTCCCGGGCCCGAACGAGACGGTCGACCTCCTCCCGGAGTCGTTGCGACGAGTTTCGGAACCGCCGCCGCGCGGGCGTCGGTACCCACGTCGGGAGCGCCCACGACGACGGCGCGAACCACGCGTTCAGTCCGTTCGCGGCGGCGTAGAGGTCCGCGTCGGCCGTCGGGTCCAGTTCGCGTCCGAACAGCGTCGCGAACAGCACTTCGAGCGTGAGGGTTTTCATCTCGCTCGCAACGTCCAGCGTCTCGCCGGGCGACCACCGTTCCGCGCGACGCTCTATCTGCTCGACCATGGTGTCTCCGTACCCTCGGATCCGGTCGGCGTAGAAGAACGGCTGAAGCTGGTCCCGCTGTCGCCGCCACCGGTCGCCCTCGGTTGAGAGCAGGCCGGAGCCGAACGCCCGCGAGAAATCCTCCGTTTTCCCGAACCGGTCGACGTCCGTCACGAGCACCTGTCTGAAGTGCTCCGGATGCGTGAGGACGTAGACGTCCGTCCCGACGACATCCATCCGGAACGCGTCGCCCGCCTCGCCGGTAGCCCGGTCGAGAAAACCGAACGGGTCGCGGGCGAACGCCACGGTGTGGCCCAGAACGGGCAGTCCAGAGGGGGTCGGAACCTCCTGGTTACTCATGGTCGGATCTCGCGCGCGGCGGTATTGAAAGCGTCACTCTCCCGGCCCCGAACGTACCGGAAGCACGCGAGGACGCCGGCGGCCAACAGGAGACCGCCGATAGATTCCGGCCACGTGTGCGCGCCGGCGAGGGGACGGGCGACGACCATTCCGACCGGGGCGGCAAGCAGCGGCGAAAACCGGCGGTCGAGCAGGGCCAGATAGCCCGCCGGTGCGGCGGCGTAGGCAACGTGACTCGACACGTCCCAGAACGGCGTCAGCAGGAGGTGAGGGACGGTTAGACCGAGGAGTACCGCCGAAAGCGCCGGGAGTAGCGGTCCCCAGATTCGGAGCCGCCAGACCGCCCAGAGGAGAAAGAAGCCGACAGCGATGCCGAGGCTACCGGTGAAATCCGGCCCCCACTCCGGGACGGTGTCGAAGAGAACTGGACCCGCGTCGTAAACGACGTACGCGACGGCCCAGGCCGCGGCGAGTGCTCCTACCCGGACTGCGAGCCCCGGATAGTTCCTCGCTGGTGCGGCCCGCCATTCGTAGCCGATCAGCGCGAGCGTACAGAGGAGGACGAAGTACTCGGGCGCGAACACCGCGGAAAACGTCCCGGCGACAGACGACACCATGTCGGCGAGATGAACGGTGACGCCTATCGACGTTTCGGTTCGCGGAAGCGTCGTTCCGCTGAGCGAGAGTATCGACCCGTCCCGCGCCGGCGACGAACCTGACGTTCATACCGAACGGGCGTCTACGTTCGGTTGATCGTATGGCCGTCTCCGCACTCGTAGACGACCGGGAGCCGCCCGCGGTCGCGGCGGCGTTACGGAGCCACGCGGACGTGGATGCCGTCGAGGTCCGCCGTCTCGCCGCCGGCGACATCGTCATCAGGAACGTCGGGTTCGAACGGAAGACGAGCGACGACTACCTGCAGTCGACGATAGGTCGCGTCGGGTCGGACCTGGAAGCGCAGGTCCGGCAGATGAACGAGACGTACGACCACGCGTACGTCCTCATCGAAGGGGACCTCCGAGAGGTCGAAAGCCGCCGGCCCGGCGTCCCGGACGCGTCGGTTCGGGGGACCGTGGCGTCGATCACCGCCCGGTTAGGAACGCCGGTGATCCCGTGCGGCGACGGCAAGCGACTCGCCGACGTTGCCGTTCGCCTGGCGCGCAAACACACCGAAGAGCCGTCAGCGCGCGCCCTGTCGACCGGCGCAGTGACCAGCCGAACTGAACCCGTCGCCAAGCGGATGTACGGCTGTATCGACGGCGTCGGTCCCGGGACTGCGGACGCACTGTACGAAACGTTTCCGTCGGTCGAGTCGCTGGTCGCCGCCACGGAAGAGGAGCTACTGGCAGTTGAGGGCGTCGGCCCGAAGCGCGCGGCGGCGATCTACGAAGCGTTTCGTCGAGAGGGGTGAACTAGCCGGCAGTCCGTCGCCACGTCTCGGCGAGATCTGCAAGGTAGTCGGCGTACTCCCGCACGGCCTCGGACCAGCGCTCGCCGGAACGAGTTCCCGCAGAGTTCCCGCCGCAGACCGCTCGCAGGTCGTCGAGCGTCGACGCCGAGTACGGCGACGCGTGACGCATCATCTGAAAGACGACTGATTCCGCCGGTCGGTCCGCGTCCAGATCCGGGTCGCGGACGGACTCGCGGAGTGTCTCGGGATCCATGTCGAGGTGAACGCTCGAACCGGGGATGCTCTTCGACATCTTGGGCGTGTCGTCGACCCCGTCTACGAGTCGGGAGTACAGGCCGACCACTGACCCGTCGACGCCGGCGCGTTCGCGAACCGCGTCGATGTGGCGAGCGAGGCCGACGTTGTCAGCGCCGAGAGCGAGAAGAACGCGCTCGTACTCGTCTTTCAGCAGCGGGTTGATCGAGTCTGCGGCGAGGAGGAGTCCGCACAACTCCCGGGAGAACTCGGTCGCGTCGCTTGACTCGTCAAGGTCGTCGTAGGCAGCGTCGAGCGCCTCCTCGAACTCTGTCGACCGTTCGTCCCGTCCGTCTCCCGCGTCGGGATCGTAGTCTCTCGCGAGCAGGAATCCGGTGTGCAAGACGCCGTGAGACTCGTCCTGTGAGTAGATCCGTCCGCGCTCGGGATCGAACCCCATCTCCAGCGCGAGTTTCCGGTAGCGCTCGGCGCGTGCGCGGAGGATTTCGATATCGGCTTCGCCCGCGTTGTACACCACCATATCCGCGAGAACCAGTTGCACGTGGAATCCGGCGCGCTGGAGGTCGACGGCCGACTGGATCTGTCCCAGCGTTCCGACGTGTGGGGCACCAGTCATCGAGAGACCCACTGAAACGCACGTTTCGGCCGGGGTCGCTCGCGCCACTGCGTCGGCGTCCTCGGTGAACGCGAAGCGGTTCCGGCCGTACGACGCCGACAGGTCACCGATCGGCACGTCGACCGCGTCGTAGCCGCGGCGTTCTCGAACCGCTTCGTAGTGCGCCTGGAGTTGCGACATGGGCCACGATATGTTCGCTGTGGATAAAATGATAATTCGTGACTAGGTAGCATCTGTCAGGCGGATTTGCGCAGATCGACGAGGGACGATGCGCTACCGTACTCTCGTACTCGACAGAACGAACCCCTTAACGCACGGATATAAGTTAGAAGGGTCAGTACCACACGCTCAGGTGAAAGAGATCCGGACGATGACCACGAACGCCACACCCTCAAAGACGGGAGACAGAGCATGAACAGCGCCGATAGCGACCCGCACTGTCCGGAGTGTGGCGAACCCATCGGCCAGACGGCGACCTACTGCATGCACTGCTCGGCCGATCTGACTGCGGAACTCGAGTCCGGGGACACTAACGAGGACGGCGCGTGGGACGAAACGGGATCCCCGTCAGCGGGGACCGGGAAACGGACCGACGCCGGAGAGAGTTCCGCCTCGACCGGTAACGAACGCCCGGAGCAACTGCTGGCTCCGGACGGACTCGTGGATAATACGCTCACCGTCGTCGTCGGCATCGTCGGCGGGATTATCGTCGGCCTAGTGGGATCTATCGTGCTGGCAGTCCTGACCGGGAGCGGGTGGGCGCTCGCCTTCGGTTTCGTCGCGTGGCTCGGGGCCACCGCGTATCTCGTCCGTCGCCGCACAGTCCAGGGCGCTGTCGCAAAGAGCGGCTACGCGGTCGCTATCGTACTGTTGTTGGTGCCCGTGATCGCGCTCAGTCCCGGGATCACGGTCGACGGCGGCATCGAGGGACGAGGCGGCCTGCTTCTCGTGCTGTTTCTGTTCGTCGCTATCCCCGCGGGTATCTCGGCCGCGATCGGCTGGGTCGCCGCTCGGTTCGTCCCTGAAAACGCCGGCGGCAGCGAAGGCTGACGGGAGAACGCTTTCAGAAAGCAGCGTCTCGAACCCGCCGGAAAGGACGCCCTCGGTCAGGTGCCACTGCTGGAATGAGAGACGTTAGAATTTCGAGTAGTCCATCCTGGATTCGAACCAGGGTCGAAGCCCCCAGAAGGCTTCAGGATTGGCCGCTACCCCAATGGACTTGACACGTTCGCCGGTTTCCGGCTATCCGACGCTTCACCCTTCAGTAACGCGTTTCCGCATTTGAGTGTTTCGAACTCGTTCGGGTCTGAAAGAGAGGACTGGTTAGTCACTCGTTCACATCGTTCCGGTACGGATCGCCTTCACCTGCGGTAGGAGTCGGGATGGGATAGCGCCCCTTCCGATGGCAGTTTGTTTACCCACCGTCTAAGTCACGAGAATCTCTGATTCTCGAACGACTCCGTGAGAAAGGGGACTCCGCCTCGAAAGAAGTTGAACCTCAGCGACCTACGCTCGGGCACTGGGAACACGACAGGACAAGCGATCGTCTCCACCCGTCGAACGCACGCGTATCGACACCTCTTTTTCCCGCTTCCGTCCACGTTCGCGTATGTACATCGGACGCTTCGTCGTCGTCGGTACGGACGCGGCCGCGTACCGCGTCTCCTCCCGGTCGTTTCCCAACCGCCGGATCGCGGAGCGCGAGGACGCGCTGACCGTCGGTCCGACCGAGGACGCACCGGAAACGGACAACCCGTACATCTCATACAACTGCGTGCGGACCGCGAGCGGCGCGGCGGTGCTTGGCAACGGTTCGCACGTCGACCCGATAACCGAGAAGATCGAACTCGGCTATCCCGCGCGGGACGCCCTCGCGGAGAGCCTGCTAGCGCTTGACTACGAGAAAGACGAGTACGACACGCCGCGGGTCGCCGGCGTCCTCTGCGGCGGGTCGGGTGAACGCTCGTCGGACGGGGATGCCGACGGCGAGGTCGGCAAGCAGGCGTACGTCGGCATCGTCCGAAAGGACGCACTGATCGTCGAGCGGGTCGAGGAGCCGACGCTCGTCGCGACGTACGAAACGGACAGCCCCGAGGCGTTCGACTTCGAGGCGACCGACGCCGAGACCGCCGCGCGCGAAGCGTTCGACCTTGAATTCGAACACGCGGTGTGTGCCGCCGGTGTCGCGCGGACCGACAGCGGGTTCGAGACGGCGGTCGTCAACGGCGACGAGTAGGACGGAAAGAGCGGACAACCCTCAAGGACCGCGCCCGTTTCAGTGTACTCATGCGATTGGGTGTGATCTCGGACGTGCACGGTAACAAGGTGGCGCTGGACGCGGTGCTTGAGGACATGCCGGCCGTGGACGGCCTGCTCTGTGCCGGCGATGTCGTCGGCTACAACCCCTGGCACGCCGAGTGCGTCGACGCGGTCCGGGAGCGGAACGTCCCGACGGTGATGGGCAATCACGACCGCGCAGTGGCGACCGGAACCGAGTTCCGGTTCAACAGCATGGCCGGCGCGGGCGTCGAACACGCGAGAGAGACGCTGTCGGACGACCAGGTCGAGTGGCTGGCCGCGCTGCCGGACGAGCGCGTCGAGTGCGACGGCCGCGTGAAAATCGTCCACGGCCACCCCGACGACCCGGACCGGTACACGTATCCCGACGACTTCTCCCCGCATCTGCTGGGCGACGAGGACGCGTTGATCATGGGTCACACACACGTTCAGGGCCACGAGCAGTACGAGGAGGGAATCGTGATGAACCCCGGCAGCGTCGGTCAACCGCGGGACGGCGACCCGCGGGCCGCGTATGCCGTTCTCGATCTCGACGCGCTGACGGTCGAGGAGTACCGGGTCGAGTACGACGTCGCTGAAGTGCAACGGGTAGTCGAGGAGGCCGGCCTCCCGCGGAAGATCGGATCCCGGCTGAAGAAGGGGCGGTAAGCGAACTGAATGGTCCGTACAGGGGTACGAGCGAACAGTTAACCCGTCGTGCGGAGTATACCCGATGCGATGTCTGTGACAGACATGTTCAGGGGAAGGGGAACGGATTCACGACTGTACTTCGCCATCGGCGGCCTGTCGCTGCTGAAGGCGTTCGTGTTGCGAAACGACCGGCAGCGCTTCCGTTCGGAACTCAAGGACGCGGCGATGTTTCTCGCGGTCGGGCTGTTCCTGCGGCGCGCCGAGCAGCGGCGGACCGACAAGGTGGCCGACATCGACATGATCCGACAGGAGGTAAAGCGGCGGTTCGGCGGCGGCCAGACCAAACAGAGCGGTGGTCTCCGGAGTCGGCTGGGACGGGGCCAGCAGACCCAGTCCAGGTCGCTTCCCGAGCGACTGTTCGGCCGGTGATGCCGACCTTCGACTGCGGGCGGTGCAACACCACCATCGACACTCAGGAGCGGCACGCGACAGTCGAAACCGAAGTAGTCGACCCTGACGGCGAAGCGGTCGAACCGTCGTCGCAGTTTCTCTGCCTCGACTGCTACGACGACCTGCAGGCGTTTATCGACGGGACGGGCGGAGATCGGGGGTAGTGACCCGTTTCCGTGGCGTCAGACGGGCTGGAGTCGCGCCGAGAAGTGGCGTAACTCCGCCATTTCGGGTTCGTCTATCACTTCCAACCCGGATATCGCGTCCGCTCGGTCAGCGACCGCGGCGAACGTGTCGACGACGTGTTCGACGTGTTCTCGGCTGTACGTCCGACGGGGAAGCGCCAGTCGAACGAGGTCGGGCCGGTCGGTTCCGGGGAACGCGAACTCGCCGAGTTCGACGGCGCGAACGCCGCCCTCCCGATAGAGCTCACAGACCAACGCCTGCCCGGGGAACTCTTCGGTGGGGACGTGGGCGAACATCTCACCGGCGTCGACGTACACCGCGTGTCCGCCCGGCGGCCAGTACAGCGGGATGCCCGCATCGCGGAGTCGCTCGCCGAGGTCGCGGACCTGTTCGATCCGGTCTCGAACGCGGGCGAGGTCGACCGCCTCGCGGAGGCCAACGGCCATCGCCGCGAGGTCGCGACCGGCCATCCCGCCGTACGTCGGGAACCCCTCGAAGAGGATGGCGCGTTGCTTGACGCGGTCGAACAGGTCGGGGTCGCGGACGGCGACGAACCCGCCGGCGTTGACGAGACCTTCCTTCTTGCCGCTCATGACCAGCGCGTCCGCGTAGTCGAGTTGCTCGCGGGCGATGGACGCCACCGACGCCTCCTCGTAGCCTGGCTCGCGTTCGCGGACGAAGTACGCGTTCTCCGCGAAGCGGCAGGCGTCTATCACGAACGTCGCGTCTATCTCGTCGGCGAACTCGCGGGCGTCGCGGGTGTTCGCCACGCTGACCGGCTGTCCGGCCGCCGAGTTGTTAGTTATCGTCAGGACGACGACCGGTACGTTCTCGGCCCCGACCCGTTCGACGTGTTCCCGGGCGCGGTCGACCGAGAAGTTGCCTTTGAAGGGAGCGTCGGCGTCAGCGTCGAAGGCGATCTCAGCAGGGCAGTCCGCGGCTTCCGCGCCCTGATTGGCGACGTGGGCGCGAGTCGTGTCGAAGTGCGTGTTGTTGAGCACGACGTCGCCGTCGTCGACCAGTGCGCCGTAGAGGAGGTTCTCCGCGCCGCGTCCCTGGTGAGCGGGGACGACCCGCTCGAACCCCATCACGTCCTCGACGGCGGACTCCAGTTCGGCGAAACTCTCGCTGCCGGCGTAGGCCTCGTCGCCGCGGAGGAGGGCGGCCCACTGCTCGTCGCTCATCGCACCGGTGCCGCTGTCGGTCAGCAGGTCGACGTACACGTCGTCAGCGTTCAGGTTAAACACGTTGTAGCCCGCTTCGTCCAGATTAGCCTCGCGTGCCTCGCGGTCGGGTAGTTCGATCCGTTCGACCACTTTGGTCTTGTGCGCTTTCACGGCGCACACAAGGGAGTGCCTGCTGTTCAAACTAGCTGCGAGTATCTGGGTGACGGCAGACAGATTCGCCGGCGGGCGGTAGGTACACCGACTCCGCTGGACAGACGTATTCACTGGTGGCGAATGGTGACCGTTAGCGGTCCGTTCGGGGATCAGAAGCCGATATGCGACGTCGAATCGGGACCGTCGTTATCGTCGTCGATACCGCCCTCGTGTTCGAAGGCGACGTCGTCGTCAGTCAGATAGATGTCGCCGTGGGTGACAGTCACGTCGACGCCGGGAAGCGTCGTGTCTGCGGCGTCGCCGTTGTCGCAGTAGCCCGAACACGAGTCGAACATCGACCCGTGTTTCGGACAGATGATCTGGCCGTCCCGCATCGCCGCGCCGAATCCGCGGTCAAGTCGCTGAGCCTCGTGAGTGCAGCGGTTGATCCACGCCTCGACGTCGTCCCCCTCCTCGTCATCGCAGGGGACGAGGATGGCTTCGTCGAGTTCACCGTACTCGTCGCGGATGGTGAACAGCCAGGACCCCTCCTCCCGGACGGTGTCCACCGTCGTCAGTCGGTCAGCCATAGTAGCCGTGACAGAACCGAGCGTGAAAAACATCGCGGCAGTCGCCCGTACGTCCCCGCCGCGTCAGGTGCGGCGAGTCGTCGGTACTGCACTCCGTGTACCGTAGAGTCCCGACTCGTGGGGGTAGTGTACTCGAAAAATGTCGTTTACAGCGATCGTCGTGAAACGATAGTCCGCGTTTACTCGCGAACGACGTTCGTCGCGCGAGGGCCCTTGGGGGCCTCTTCGATGTCGAACTCGATGTCCGTGCCTTCTTCGAGGTCTGCACCGCCAACGTCCTCCATGTGGAAGAAAACGTCGTCGTCCGCATCCTCAGTCTCGATAAATCCGTAGCCGCCAGTGTTGTTGAAGAAATCAACAGTTCCGTTTGCCATTGCAAATATACGTAGTGCTCATACATGGATAACACTTCCGAGGGTCGCGCTACCACGGTAGGGTGCTACGGATCGTTCTCCGGGTTCTCGTCCGTGTAAGTGACCACCAGTTTTCCCGTAGAATCGGCGTCGATCTGTTCGTGCAGGGACCTGAACTCCTCGACCATCTCGTTCATTCCCCGCTTGCCGTCTCCGACTTCCAAGTCCTCCTCCCGAAATCGGTTGTGTAACTCGTCGAGCGCCCTGGACACGATCCGCGCGTCGGACGCCGATTCGATCTCGAACGTCGCGGTGTGTTCAACCATAGCACGGATACTCGCCGCGCGGATAAAACTCCTGTCGAGCGTTCCAGCGACCGTCTGGTCCGAAGGATGGTTACGCCCGGACGAACCAGCGGCCGTGCTCGCGTCTCGTCGCGAGCACACGGGGAAAGGCAGGCACTCGGAGCGTGTCGCCACTACCGTGGCGACTCGCGCAGACTGGCGAACCTGGAACGATCGCCTGCGGCGCTCGTTGGCGTCTTCGCGAACAGAGAGAGTGACGGCTCGGAGGGCGCGAAGCGTCCTCCGGAAGACATTGAAAGGGCGCAACGAGCGCTGTCAAGCGCTCGCAAGGGCGTTCCTTAGAACCGCCGTTGCATGATCTCCAGCGCGTCCTCGCGGTCCTCCCAGTCGACGAAGAGGGCGACCGAGGTGGCGCTCGTGATCAGGTCGTACAGGTTGATGCCGGCGTCGGCCATCGGGTCGACGATAGCCTTGATGATGCCGGAGCGATTGGGGAGTTGGCCGCCGGTGACGCGGATGGCGGCGAGACCGCTCTCGACGGTGACGCTGGAGAGCGGTTCCTGGTCGACGACCTCGCGGTGAAGGACGGTTTCGGCCCGCTCGGCGGCGGCCTCATCGACGTAGAACGTGACTGAATCCATGCCGCTGGCGATGGCGTCGACGTTGACGTCAGCCTCGCCGAGCGCCGCCGTGAGTTCCTGAAGGATGCCCGAGCTGTTGCGGATGGCCCGGCCGGCGACCGTGAGGCAGGCGAGCGACTCCTCGCGCATGTCGACGAGGCTGTTGAACTCCCCTTCGACCTGGGTACCGCCTGTGAGCAGGTCGCCGTGCTGGTAGTGGACGACGCGTACGTCCATGTTGCTCGACTTGTACGAGAGCGCGCTGGGGGCGACGACCTCGGCCCCCCGGAACGAGAGGTTTCGGAGTTCGTCGACCGTGATCTTGCCAACGTTGCGCGCGCCCTCGACGACGCGGGGGTCGCCGGTCATGACGCCCTCGACGTCGGTGACGATGACGACTTCGTCGGCGTTCATGTACTTGCCGAGCATGACGGCCGTGGTGTCGCTGCCGCCGCGGCCGAGTGTGGTGACGTTGCCGTCGTGGTCCTGGGCGAGGAACCCGGTGATCACTGGAACGACGCCGTCTAACTGCTCAGCGAGCGCTGCGGCGCGACGCTTCGTCTCCTCGACGTCGACCTCGCCCGCCGCGTCGGTGATCACCGGCCACTGCTCGCTGCCGGGTTCGAGGAAGATGGCCTCGATGTCGCGAGCGGCGAGTGCGGCCTTGAGCATCCGCACGCTGGTCCGTTCGCCCATGCTAACGATCTGAGCGCGGTCGGCGTCGTCCGTCTCGAATGTGATCTCGTCGAGAAGTTCGTCGGTCGTCGACCCCATAGCGCTCGCGACGACGGCTATCTCGTGACCCGCCTCGACGGCGGTGGCGATGGAGTCCGCGGCGCGGTTGACGCGGTCGCCGCTGCCCAGGCTGGTTCCGCCGAACTTCGCGACTACGCGCATCCGATCACCCGTGGATTCGGACTAACTGCGATCATGGAATACCGTTGCCGTACCGCGCTGATAACTGTGTCCATCTCCGGTAATTTTGGGGGAGAAACGGTGTCCACTTGTGAGCGTTCCCGCTCGGGACCCGTGCCGGGTCGAGTCGTCGGGCCGTCCGACTGGAGCCCCGCGGTGCAACCGAATGCTACTCGTTGGAAGAGTCGATATCCGACTCGGCGTCAGCGCCGGGCGCGTCCGCACTGGGAGGGTCCGGAGGGGACGCGTCGCAATCCGCCTCTCGAACCCCGGAAGACCTCTCAGAGCCCCGAACCGGGTCAGTCATCCCGTTCGAGGACTCTCTGGGCCCCTGGTCAGTCGCGGCCATCTCCTCGGTCGGGTCGAACGTGACGAGACCGGTACCGTTCGTGAACTCGTAGGTCGCCCACTCCGAGATGGTGAGCACGTTGTTCATCTTTCGGACCCGGATCCGCCGAAGCAGCGTGTCGTCGACGATCTCGCCGTTGAGTTCCATGTCCACGATCCCGTCCGCGATGTACTCCAGGTCGTGCGGGAACGACTCCGCCTGTCCGGAGAAGGTCGCTCCGGCGAAGACGGGAACGAATCGACCCTTGCAAACATCGGCGCGGATATCTTTGACGAAGTTGTACGCCTGGACCGGTTGGACGAGCGTTCCGAGTTCGGTCAGCGAATCGATCAGGACGATACCTTCCTCGACCATCGATTCGGTTTCGAGGCAGTTGTCGAGTTTGTTCTCCAGTTCGGCCATGTCGCTCGGGTCACGGACCGACTTCGTCGCAGGGGCGGTAACGTTGGAGAGGTGTTGGTTCCACTGGCTCATCCGGTCGAGCATGCGGTTGCGGTCCTCCACGCGGTAGGTGAAACAGTCGAGTATCCGTAGTTGACCTCGTTCGAGAAAGGGAAGGACGTTCCAATCAAGCATGAGAAACGTTTCGACGACCGAAATCGGCGGTTCCTGAAAGGTCACGAAGACCGCAGATTCGCCGCGTTGCAGGGTTCGCCAGACGAGTTCGGCGTAGAGCGCCCCGGGACGAGTACCTGGCTGGCCCGAGAGGAGAACGAGAGAGTTACGCGGGAGACCCTCGGGAAGCGCGGTGTCGAGAGCTGAGACGCCCGTCGCGAAGCACCTGTGTCCGTGGTATTCGGTGAACACGCGATCGGACGACTGCAACGCGTCCCGGCAGGCGGTCGAGCAGAATTCGTACGTCGTCCCTTCGTAAGCGAGTTCGATCGGAGGTGTCGGATACGGAAGCCGACAGAAGTCACAACGGTCCGTCCCGTCGGGGCGTTCCGGCATACCCCGTAGATTGTGGCCGACGGGTTGAAAGTGTGCCGCCCGTCACCACCGCTCGCACGCCACGGTTTTTTCTGTGTGGGGCGATACCATGGAGGTGATGCGTATACGGGACGCCGTGGAGGCGGACGCGGACGACCTCGCCGGGATCGCGGACTCTCCCACCGACGTAATGCGGAACCTCGTACACGACCGCACGGTCCGCGTCGCCGAATCAGAGGAAGAAGAGACCGATCCGAACGCCGACGCAGACGAAGGGGGGCCGGATCTGCTCGGGTTCGTGAGCTTCGACGCGCGCGAAGACTGCGTCCACGTCACACAACTGGACGGCACTGAAGATGCCTGCGAGCGACTGCTCGGTGAGCCTGTTCGCTTCGCCGAACAGGAAGATATGTCGGTCGAGCTGATCGCACCCGAAACCGTCCCGCACGTCGCCGCCGCCGCGCGGAACATCGGATTCGACGAACGCGGGGCCGGCCCCCGATTCGAGGGAACACCGACGGTGAAATACCGTCTGGAACCGTAGCAAGGGATGGGAGGTTGTCGTCCGCACGCTCGGTTACCCGTTCGTCCGTCTCGAGCGTATCATCGAACGACCGCGACGATGACTCACGTCTCTCCCGCCCGAGTAGCGCCTGCCGTGGGACTCAACGCGGGTCTCGTCAGGACCGTTGACAACGCACACGTCGACGATCCGAGATCGGACTTGCAGAGTGCGATGGATGCCGCGCGATAATAACGAACAGACGGCACGTGTTGTCGCGAGAGGGATCGCCGTACACCCGCCTCGTCCGCCCTCGCGCCGATTCGTTAGGGCACGAACTGTCTGGCCGCGGGATTTCTTATAAACCTCTGGCTAGTCACTCGGCCGAACGATGCCGCGCGAGCATCGCGTGGCGACGGAGTCGCCTCGCCAGTGAGCGCGGGTGAGTGACGGGGAAGGGCAGGCACTCCGAGCGTGTCGTCGTAATCGAGACGACTCGCGCAGACTGGCGGGCCTGGTGGACATAAAAAGGGCGCAGTGCGCCGCGCCAGCGGCGCACAAGGGCTTTTTAGTGGAACTTTCGGATCGTGGGCTCCAGCGTGTCCAGGTCGACGACCGGCGCGAACCCGGCGTCCGGATCGATGTTGACCGACTTCTGGAACTCGGTCTGGGCCTGCCAGCAGCCGCTGTTTATCGAAAGCACGTTGTGATACTTGCCGACGCCGAGCTTGTGAACGTGGCCGGTGTGGAAGATATCAGGGACGCTGTCGATTGTGAGATAATCCTTCTCCTCGGGCGCGACGCGGAGGTGGCCCCCGTACTGCGGCGCGACGTGGCGCTTCTTCAGGAGGTGATGCATCGCCTTGTGTGGTTCGTCGTAACTGGCCTTGTCTTCGGGAAGTTCCGCGATGATCTCGTCCAGCGAAACGCCGTGGTACATCAGGACGGAGACGCCCTCGATAGTGACCGTCGAGGGGTTGCCGGTGATGCGGGCGTCGTGGGCGCTCATGATCTCGCGGAGCTCCTCGTCGAAGGCGGGTTGCGGCTCGGCGAGGCGGACGGCGTCGTGGTTGCCGGGGATCATGACGATCTCGATGTCGCCCGGCACCTCCTTGAGATGCTCCGAGAAGCGTTCGTACTGCTCGTAGATGTCGACGATGTCGAGTTCCTCGTCCTGGTCCGGATAGACGCCGACGCCCTCGACCATATCGCCGGCGATCAGCAGATACTCGATGGTTTCCGCTTCCGGGGTGTGAAGCCAGTCGGTAAAGCGGTGCCAGGCGTCCGTCATGAACTCCTGACTGCCGACGTGAACATCGCTGATGAGGGCGGCCTGAACGTGGCGGTCGGCGGTGTTCGGCGAGTACGTACGGGGAACGTCCGGGAAGTGGAGCGAGTCGACGAAGAGGATCCCGGCGTCGTCCGCTAGCGTTCCCTCCACGGCGATCACCTCGTCGCAGAGCAGTTCCTCGACTAGGTCCGCGATGTCGCGGTCTTTCATGACGAGACACGGAAACGTGCCCGTCGTGTCTTCGAGTTCGACTAGCCAGTGTCCGCTCGCAGTCGAGCGAATGTCGCTTATCATCCCGACTATCGCCGCTTCGCTCCCGCCGGGCATTGACTGAATCGCTTCGGCGGGGCGGTGATTCACGCGAGTCCGGAGTTTCTCTCCGAGGCGGTCGTACCGGTCGCGGAACACGGTAACGAAATCCTCGTATTCGCCCGTTCCGGTGCTCCTGCCGGTGATGTCGTTTCCGATCTCGATAGACCGAACCGATTGGTCGGCAGAACGGCCCGTCGATCCCTCCGTTTCGTCTGGAGAGTTATTAGAATGAGAGCGTCGTCCGTCGTCGGGTGTTGCAGTCGAAGCAGAGGGGTCCCGGTTCGGGCGGTCGGAGCCGGCCGTCTCTGGTGAGGCCGCGGCGTCAGTCGCGTCAGTCGTGTTCTCCGCCGGCGGTGCATCCACAGCGCCGGCCCGGGTCGACGCCGATTCGTTCATCGTAGCGGGGTCTCCCCCGGCGTCAGCGTCGAGTACGTCTCGGACGTGTTCGACCGAGAGAGTCAGCGCGCCCTCCGGCGCTTCGTCGACGGCGCGTTCGAGCGCGCGGGCGGGGTCGTCGGCCGAGGCGATGAGCGTCACGGCCTCGCGGTCAGCGTTGTACCCCCTGCTCGTGAGTTCGCGGACGATGCGAGCGGGGGCCTCCAGTGGCACACACCACTAATCCCGGGGAGAGTGCAAAAACGTAGCGGAACGGAACTTCCGGTTCGATTGACACCCGCGTCGGTTTCGTCGACCACCCATAACAGAAGGTTGATTTTGCGGAGGGGAGTATGCGGTGACGATGACTGACTCCGGAGACGGTGACACACCGGACCGTACCCCCCAGGAAGACGATCCGTCGGGGGAAGACGGGTCCACAGCGGTGGGTTCGGACCGGGCACCGCCCAGTAAAGCGGATTCTCACGGGAGTGACCGTGCCGACGCGGACCAAACGGCAGAGGAGCCGTCAGCCGCTCCGGGTTACACTGCCGGCGACGACGAGGACGAGAGGGCAAGCGAGAATCCGGTCACCTGGTTCCTCACGAGCGACAACGAGGGCGTCGCCGCTCTCCGAGACCTGCTGAGTACGATGGCTATCGTCGCGCTGGTCGGCTTGCTCCTGTTCGCCGTCAGCGGCATCTGGCCGCCACTGGTCGCGGTAGAAAGCGGGAGCATGGAACCCCACATGGAGGTAAACGACCTCGTGTTCATCGTCGATGAAGACCGGTTCGCGGGGGACGGTGCCGTTCACGGCGTCGTCACGTACCAGCGGGGAATCGAGACCGACGAGCGGAGTTTCGGGAGTTACGGCGACGTGATCGTCTTCAAACCGAACGGAGACGAGGGAATTCCGATAATCCACCGCGCCCGCTTTTACGTCGAGAAGGGCGAGAACTGGGTCAGCGAGGCGAACGAGTCGCACATCAGAGGCGACACCTGCGAGGAGGTGCAGAACTGCCCCGCGCCACACGACGGGTTCATCACGAAAGGCGACGATACGCCGTACTACGACCAGGTTGCCGGCCGAACCACCGTCGTCAAACCGAAGTGGATCGAGGGCCGTGCAGAAGTTCGAATCCCGTGGTTAGGCTGGATTCGCCTGCAGTTCGCTAAGCTGTAACCTCCCGTTCGGACGCCGTACGGGGCTTCTCCGTCGAATCTCCACTAGAAACGAGGGGGTTCAGATATGCGAATGTTCCACAGAATCATCGCCTGGAGGGAAGTTCCGGACACAAAACGGTGCTGTCGGGCCGGCCGCGCTCGGGCGCGCGAACGAACGTGAGCGCCCAGAGCGGACGGGGAAAGGCAGGTACTCCGAGCGTGCGCCGGCAACCGCCGGCGTCTTCGCGAGCGGAACGAGTGACGGCTCGGGAGATCGTTGCTCTCTCGGTGCTCGCGCAGACTGGCGGCTTGGAACGCATAAAATTGGCGCAGTGCGCCGCGCCAGCGGCGCACAAGGGCTTTTTAGTTGTCGAACCGAGCCTGCACGAACGGCTGAACGTCTTCGATATCTCCTAGTCGGGAGTCCGACAGGAGGACGGCTTCCGTCTCTTCGATAGGGACCGAGAGGCTGATCTCCTTGGTACGGCCGTAGCGACCCTTGCTGACGACTACCGCGTTGACGATGCCGAGCATATCCAGTTCGCTGATGAGGTCCGTTACGCGACGTTGAGTGAGAACGTCGGCGTCGATCTCCTCGCAGAGGCGCTTGTAGATGTTGTACACCTCGCCGGTGTTGACGTTGTGGACGCCGTTCTTTTCGAGAAGGATGATAGAGAAGAGGACGATCTTCGACTGCGTCGGGAGCGTCCGTACTACTTCGACCACTCTGTCGAGTTCGATCTTGTCCTGAGCCTGCCGGACGTGGTCCTCGTCGACGAGTTCCGACTGGTCGCGTTCGGCGAGTTCGCCCGCGGTGCGAAGCAGGTCAAGGGCGCGACGAGCGTCGCCGTGTTCCTGCGCGGCGAACGCGGCACAGAGCGGGATCACGTCGTCAGTCAACGCGTCCGCCTTGAACGCGACGTCGGAGCGGTGCTGGAGAATGTCCCGTAGCTGGTTCGCGTCGTACGGCGGGAAAACTATCTCCTCCTCGCCGAGGCTGGACTTGACGCGGGGGTCGAGGAAGTCAGTGAACTTCAGGTCGTTCGAGATCCCCATGATCGATACCCGCGAGTTCGCGAGCTCCGAGTTCATCCGCGAGAGGTTGTAGAGGGTGTCGTCGCCGGACTTCTCGACGAGCTTGTCGATCTCGTCGAGCATGATGACCACTACGCGCTCGTGGTAGTCGACCGCGTCGAAGAAGACGCTGTACACGCGGTCGGTTGGCCAGCCGGTCATCGGGACCGTCTCGAACTCCGCCTTGTCCGCCTCTAGTTCCGCGATGCGGTCGTCGACGGCGTCTATCGAATCGAAGTCGGCGTCGTCGAAGGCGGACATGTCTTCGAGCGCCGACTCGCGGAGTTCGCGAAGGTCCGCGAGCCACTCGTCGATGAGTCGCTCGTTCTCCTCGATGAACTTGTTCGCCAACTGCGCGAGTACGCGGTACTGCGTGTCCGTCACTTCGCAGTTGATGTACTCGACATCGCACGGCACCCGGTATTTCTGCGAGGTACTTTCGAGTTCCTGACTGACGAACTTGGCGCTGGCGGTCTTTCCGGTTCCGGTCTTCCCGTAGATGAGGATGTTCGACGGCGTCTCACCACGGAGTGCGGCGACGAGGATCGTCGCCATCTTGTTTATCTGCTCTTTCCGGTGCGGGAGTTCGTGCGGCGTGTACGACGGCCGCAACACCTCCTTGTTCTCGAATATCGGTTCCCCGGAGAGGAGGTCATCGAACAGCCCCTGGTTCTCCTCCTCCTCGTCCTCTAGAACGACATCGTCTAGGTCGACGTCGAAGTCCTGCGACGAGTCTATATCGACGCTCGCCGAATCGCTCGGTCCCGGTTCCTCGTTGGACATCTGTGTAGTTCAGTCACCCCTTCGTTTCATCTGGAGACCGCCCCGCGGAGAGAGAACGAATCCGACGTGATAGCCTCAGATGCCGGATCCACCGTCCAAATGTACCCACGGTCCGTCCAGTTGATGCAAACGAAGGGAAGGTAGACCAGGGTCTTAAAATCTTCCCTCTCGTTGACGAACCCGAAACAAGTGACTCGATCATGCCGTTAGAGAGCTTATAAAGCACGTTTTCGGGTTTTCAGTGAGCCAAACGAGTGACGGCCAATAGACCTGTCTGAGTGGAAGGAAGAAGAAGAAGCGCCGTATTTGGCTGTAGCGACGATCACGAGAAGGTAATCCAGCAGTGGCCGGATGACGTTTGGCCGAACTGAAGTATCCGTACCGTCGACGGGAAACGTCGGCCTACGATCGAAACGAACCGTTACCGACACCCGACTTTCAGGATACTAGTTTCGGGACGATAAAACCGGGCAAGAGAACGGAGATCGAGACGCCCGCAGCACACCCCCCACCCCTTCGTTTCAAGTGGAACTACCTAACAGACCATCCCCCGGGAGTCACTCAACCAGAGTCGGTTCGGTTGTTTCCCGTGGTGGGCCGGACCGCCGACCGAATTGCTAACGGTTTGTGATGGATCGTTTCATCCACAACACCGTCAATAAAACGCTATTTACCCATTACGGATATTGTTATTGTTGTAGTGTAATAAAATCAGCGCTACTAGACAGGGGATTCTCCCCCCACCCGGCCTTTCTCCGTTCCACCCGAAACGAAGGGGTGGGGGAGGTACCCCCTACCGTTTCGGGTCCAACCGGGGCACTGACATCCCCTTTCACTCTATAGACTACCTCACGTCTGACCAGTTCCCGAGTTAATAACCGGGAAAACCACCTGACAGCGACGGGGATTCTGATTCAGTCTCACTCTCCACCCCTCCGTTTCAGGTGGAAGTCGAACCACAGTTCTCCCTACCGCCGCGACCCTCCCGCCGCGTTGTTCGACTGATAGGACCGATACGTGACAGAACGATCAGATGAACCGTTGACAATTAGCCGAGATATTGTACTAGAACCGCATGACTGCGTGGCGATTAGACACGAAAAACACCCCTACCCAAGCGGATACATGTCTGACATAGGCTTAAGTGAGTCCGGTGTTGCTAGGTGGACAAGCACCTACGGGTGCGTGAGGTCAGGATGGGACTGATAAACGGACTCAAAGCAAGCATCTCACGGGCGAGAGATCGTCTGTTTGCGGACGACGAACAGAAACGTATCGGAATTTATGGACCGCCGAACGCCGGGAAGACTACCCTCGCCAACCGCATCGCGCGGGACTGGACGGGCGACGCAGTCGGCCCGGAAAGCCACATTCCACACGAAACACGACGCGCGCGACGGAAGGAAGACGTCGAAATCAAGCGCAACGGGAAATCGGTGACTATCGACATCGTCGACACGCCGGGCGTGACGACAAAAGTCGACTACGAGGAGTTCACCGAGTTCGACATGGAGAAAGAGGACGCCGTTCGGCGGTCCCGCGAGGCCACCGAAGGCGTCGCGGAGGCGATGCACTGGCTCCGCGAGGACGTAGACGGCGTCATCTACGTCCTCGATTCGACGGAGGACCCGTTCACGCAGGTGAACACGATGCTCATCGGCATCATCGAGAGCCGTGACCTGCCGGTGCTCATCTTCGCGAACAAGATCGACCTGGACGACTCGACTCAGCAACGCATCCGCAACGCGTTCCCCCAGCACGAGACGGTTCCCCTCTCGGCGCTGGAGGGCGACAACATGGACGAGGTCTACGACAAGATCGCGGAGTACTTCGGGTAACACTATGCCAGAAACAAAAGACCCGGACGACGACGGCGTTCAGATAGACCTCATCAGCGGCGAGCGGATGTCCGGCATGACGAGCATGGAGAAGATCCGGATGATCCTGGATGGCGTTCACGAGGGCAACATCGTCATTCTGGAGGAAGGACTCTCTCCCGACGAGGAAAGCCGACTGATCGAGGTGACGATGACCGAGATCAGTCCGGACGGGTTCAACGGGATCGAGATAGAGACGTACCCGCGCGCGAAGACGAACGATTCGAGCTTCCTCGACCGACTGATGGGCAAGGAGTCAGCGAACAAACTGACCGTCATCGGCCCGGCGAATCAGATCGAGACGCTCCACAAGGACGAGACGCTCATCAGCGCGCTCGTCTCTCGCCGATAATGCCCCACCAGTGTACGAACTGCGGCCGGACGTTCGCCGACGGCTCCAAGGAGATGCTGTCCGGCTGTCCGGACTGCGGCGGAAACAAGTTCCAGTTCGACCCCGGCGGTTCGCGGCCTGCGGGTGAGGCTACCGGCGACGCCGACGAGCGAACCCAGACCGACGCGGGCGATACCGGTCGGAGTAGCGGGGCGACGACCGCGAAGGCTGGATCCGCAGCGACGGGGGACACAACCGAGGCGAGTGACGACCGGGACTCTGGTGCGACCGGTCGAGTCGGTCGCGCACGCGAAACGGTGCAGGAGTGGGTCGGAACCGACTCGTCGGAAGCGAGCGCGGACGCGTCCGCTACGTCGGGGTCAGACGGCGGGAGAGGCGACGGTCGGAACGATGCAGAGCGTCGTTCAGCGAACCCTCGATCGACGCCGTCTCAGGAGGATTCCGCCCAGTCGAACGCGCGAACCGATGTCGTGACGCGCGACGAACTTCCGGACGATCCGCCGGACTCGGCGGATAGCTCCCCTGCAGCGGGCGAGGACGCGCAGGTCGCGGAAGTTCCGGACGGCGATCAGCCGGACCTCTCCGAACTCCGCGAGGAGCTCAACAATCAGTTCGAGAGCATCAAGATCGTCAGCCCCGGTCACTACGAACTCAACCTGATGGAACTGTACGACCGCGACGAGTACATCATCTCCCTGAAGGAAGACGGTCGGTACGTCATCGAAGTGCCCGAAACCTGGCGGTCCGACGCGGAGTGATCTCACCACCCCTCTGTTTCATCTCCAAATACCGCGATTCTATAGCCGAGAGTGGCTGTATGGGTATTTTCTGTTCTATGTGAAACAATGCCAATTGCCGAGGGGGCAGTTGGCAAGAAGTAACTCCGACGAGGGTGTATTTCGGTTCGAATGCTGGACGACGCAAAGCGCCGAGTCCGGAGTGCCCTCTTTCTGTTTCCGGCGGCACTGGCCCGAATCGGCCTCGTCGACCGGAAGAAGGGGTCGGAGGCGTTCGACCTCGCAGTCCCCGTGATGATAACCGGAGCGATGCGAACGCTCCTTCGGACGGCGGATTTCTTCATGGTGAGTCTCGCCGTCGGCGACATGGGGGTCGCGGCGCTGGAACTAGGGTTTCAGTACTACTTCGTCCCGTTCGGACTCTCGCTCGCACTGACCAGCGCCACGATAAGCATCGTCTCGCGGTTCAAAGGGGCGGGCGACGACGCGCGTGCGGACCTCGCGATCAAGCAGTCGCTGTGGCTAGCGCTTGCGGTTTCGCTTCCGCTGACGGTAGTTACCTGGGTGTACGCCGAACCGCTCATCGCTCTCCTGAACGACGACCCCCGGACGATCGAACTCGGTGCCGTCTACCTGCAGATCGTCATGCTTTCGGTCTTTTTCCGGTTCTGGAGTCTCATCGCCGCTCGCGCCCTCGCCGGCGCGGGCGACACTCGGACGCCGATGTACGTTCGCCTGGTCACCCTGCCGACGAACATCGGGTTGAACGCCGTTCTCATCTTCGGCCTCGGTCCGTTCCCCGAGTGGGGCGTCGCGGGCGCGGCGTGGGGGACCGCCGTTGCGAACACGGTCGCGGCGCTGGTCTTTTTCGCGTTGCTTCTGTCCGGCCGCTTCTCGGTCCGCTTGCGACTCGGCGGGCGGCAGTGGGACGGCGAGATACTCCGCGAACTCGTCCGTGTCGGGCTTCCGCTGGCCGGAACCCGACTCTCTCGGACGTTCGGCCGGTTCCCGTTCCTGTTCATCCTCGGAGCGCTCGGAACGCCCGTCCTCGCCGCCTACGCCATCGGCCGAAGGGTGATGCTGCTCGCGCTGATGCCCGCCTGGGGGTACGCGACGGCGTCTAGCACTCTCGTGGGCCAGAGCCTCGGCGCGGGAGACGAGGCGGAGGCGGACCAGTACGGCTGGCAAACGCTCCGGATAGCGTTGGCGACACAGTTGATCATCGCCGGCGTCATCGTCGCGCTCGCTCGCCCCATCGCGGTCGCCTTCGGCACCGAACACGTGAACCTGACTGTCGATTTTATTCGGATGTTCGGTGTCGGCGTCGCCGCGTTCAGCGTCTCTCGGACGATGCGAGGTGGACTGCGGGGCGCGGGTGACACGCGCTGGCCGCTGTACGGCACCGTCGCCGGAACCTACCTGTTCAAACTCCCTATCGCGACGCTGGCGCTTCCCGCGGGCGTCGCTGCGGTGTCCGTCGCCGGGGTTACGTTCGACCCCGGGCTCGATCTCGGTCTCGTCGCCGTCTACGCCGCTATCCTGGCGGACATGTACGTCCGCGCTGCGGTCAACACCCTCCGATTCTGGTCCGGTGCCTGGCGGCGCGTCGCCCGCGAATCGGATATCGGCGCGACGGGTGCGGACTGATAGGGTCTGTTGTCCTTCAGTTCGGGAGTTCGCCGGTACGGGGTGGGTGAATACCCGGGATACAGGTACAACCCCCCTACGAGGCCCTGCTCTGACCACTGATGCAACTCCAAACTCGACCGGATTGAGGTGGTTTTATGCGCTCGCGGGCATTCCCGTCGAGTATGAGCGAAGCCACGAAAGTCGTTGTCGGTACCATCGGCGTCTCCGGACTGCTGGCGGTCGTTCTCGTCATCCAGTCCTTGCTCGCCTGATGTTCGGGACCCGCGACCTCCCGTCGGACCTCGAAGCGATCCGCGAGACGCATGCGTCCGACGCCGTCGTGCTCGACTGCGCCACCGATTTCGAAACGATCCGCCCGGAACAGGCCGAAGACCTCGGTCTGTTCGTCGACGAACTCGACCCGGCGACCCACCCCGCGGCGTGGCTACCGGACGACGCGCCGCGACTGCTCGAACGCTACGCGGGAACCGATTTCACGGTCGGCATGCCGGGCGACGGGAGCGTCACCTGGACTCGTCAGACCGTCCCGCCAGCGGTTCTGGTCAAACCGAGAGTCGAGGGGTCGCCCGAGTCGTTCGTCGATTTCCTGATCGCCGAGGCGCTCGTCCAGGTCGGGACCGGCGAACCCGAGCACTTCCTCGGGTTCTTCCGCGACTCGTACTCGGACCTTGCCGACGTCGTCCCCCTCGACCCGAACGCGACGTATCAGGTCGCAGCGGCGCTGTACGACGGCTGGATCGGCTTGCACACCCGTGAAACGTTCGCGGACTGGCCGGCCGAGCACCCGCGTCTGGGGGAGGCCTGGCACGACGCCGGGACGCGGATCGAGGGCCGTCTCGACGACCTCCCGGGGGAAGTGGCCCGCAATGAGACGGAGTTCTCCGACGCGACGGAACTCGCCTGCGCGGCGATAAAACACGGTCTGGAACTGCCCGCGCCGTTCGCAGCGCTGGATACGAGTGCCTACAGGAGTCACGGCGTCGAGTACGCCGTCACCTGGGCGGAGAAAACCTTCGGAGAACTTTAGAAGTCAGTGGTGATAGTCCCGTCCTCGTTCAGGTCGATGACGCCGTCGAAGAGGTCGCGGTACGAGTCGACGACATCGTCGCTATGGACCTCGGTGGCGAGGTGGAACAGTCCGACCGCGTCGTGGTCGTCGAGCAGAGCGAGAATCGCGCGGATGGCGTCCATGGTCGATTCTTCCCCGGCGTAGTAGGCGAGTTCGGTGATCGAGTCGAGACTCACCCGGAGCTTCCCGTCGTGACTGGCGAGGAACTCCTCGGTTTGCTGGACGATGCCGTCCAAGTCGTCCGGCGCGCCGACGTAGTGGACGTTCTCGCTGCTCCGGCGGGAGTAGCCGCGGTCTACTGAGAGGGTGTCGAGGATGACGGCGCTCTCGGCATCGACGTCGTAGTAGTCGAGTTTCTGGGTGACCTCCCGCGCCGTCGTTCGCGTGGATATGACGAGGAAACGGTCGGTGTCTTTCTTCAGAAAATCCGTGTCGATACGGTCTGTTTCGCCCGTACTGGGGTGGAGCAACAGTACGCCAGTCCCGCCCGGTACCGTGTCAGGACTGTCATCTATCGCGAGCGTGTAATCCATACCCCGTGAAGCGAGGGGGATCAACTTAAGATTGCTGGGTCCGGCCGTCGCAGGGTGCCCTTAGAACACGCTGTCGGCCGTGGCTGCGCCGACGACGCTGAATATCGCGCCGACTGAGACGGCCTTCAGCGTGGTCATCGCGACGGCCGCCGTCGTCGGATCGGCGAGTATCTCCTCTTGCAGGAGAAACGTCTGCGGGGCGGTCAGTGCGAGAGCGAGCAGTAGCACTGACCCGTAGGAGACGACCATCAGCGAGAGGAACCGCACCGGGATGCCGGCGACTTCGGCCTCCTGTTCCGCGTCGCGTCCGGAATCAGCCTTGTACAGCGCTCCGTACCCGATACCGGCGACGATCCCGACGGTCAACAGGGCGTGCCAGAACGTCATGTTTGCGGCGAGGACCCACACCTCCTCGGTGACGACGAACGGCCCCGCGAGCAGGAATCCACCGACGACCTGCTGTGCGGAGTCGGCGATGCGGTATCGTTTCCGACGGTCGGCCATACCCTATCTCTCGGAGCGGCGTTGATAACACTCCCGAGTCGCGGTGCGGGTCCGAACCGATTTTGTCCCCGTACCGTCTACGGATGCCCATGAGCGTCAGAGCCGAGTTCGACGAGTGGGCCGCCACCGGCCGCGACCGCGGCATGGAGAAACGACACTGGCACACCGCGAAACACGCCCTCTCGCGGATGCCGGTCGAACAGGGCGATGTCGTCCTTGACCTCGGTTGCGGCAGCGGCTACGCCGGTCGTGCGCTGCGAGACACCAACGACGCCGGCCGCGCGTACGGCCTCGACGGATCGCCGGAGATGGCGCGCAACGCCAGCGAGTACACGGATGACCCGCAGGTCGGCTACGTCGTCGGCGACTTCGGAGCGCTCCCGTTCGCGGAGAACTCCGTCGACCACGTCTGGTCGATGGAGGCGTTCTACTACGCGAGCGACCCCGACGAGACCCTCAGCGAGGTGCGCCGGATCCTCCGCCCCGGCGGGACGTTCTACTGCGCGGTGAACTACTACGAGGAGAACGTCCACTCACACGACTGGCAGGAGAAGATCGATATCGACATGACTCGCTGGTCCCGCGAGCGGTACCGCGAGGCGTTCCGCGACGCCGGTCTCTTCGTCGCCGAGCAAGACACTATTCCGGACCGCGAGATGGACATTCCGCCCGCGGAGGAGTTCCCCACGGACAACTGGGAAACGCGCGAGGACATGGTCGAACGATACCGAGAATTCGGCACGCTGCTGACCGTCGGCGTCGCGCCCTGACTCGGTGGTCCCGACCCAGAACCCCCGATATCCCCGCAGTGGTCGAGCGGTTCGAGTCGCTTCGGTTCTCGTCAGCGCAACTCTTCCGGTTTCCGTTCGGCCCCGTAGAACGGTCAACTCCCAACTGAGCCCTCCGCTACAACAGGCTGTTCAGGGCGCTTTCTCGCCGGCCTCTACCGCAACGTCCAGCCAGTTCTCCTCGGGCGGAAGCGGACAGGCGAACGTCTCGCTGTACGCGCAGAAGGGGGAGTACGCGAGGTTAAAATCGAGCACTATCTCGTCGCCGTCTTCTAGTTCTCCCTCGCTCTCGAACTCCATGTACCGACCGCCTTCGTACGTCTGTTGGCCCGTCGTCTTGTCGCGGAACGGAACGAAGTACTGCTCGTCGCCCTCCTGACGGTACGCTGCGAGGTCGTGCTGTTCGCCGCGTATCTCCACGGTGAGCGTCAGTTCGCGCAAATACCGCACCTCGGTGCCGGCGGTAGTGTCCATCGTCACCGGTTCCGGGTCGTTGTGGACCGTGACGGTGGCCTCGGCGCGATAGTCAGGGTTCGGGTCGAAGTAGTCCAGGCCGTCGAACGCCTCTCGCTGCTCGGGCGGGACGGGCGACTGACGGTGTTCGGCGAAGAACTCGTCTTTCTGCTCTCGCTGGATCTCCAGTTCCCGCCGCCATGCCGTCTCGTCGAACTCGTCGGTCATACGTCGGGATTCGGGCGGGCGGCGGGTAATGGTTGCGTCTGGTCGATTGCACGGGGCAGTCATTCAGCCTGCCCCACCGAGAAGAAACGAACTACGTGCGGATAGTTTATTTTCCTCCGTACTCGTAAAGCGGTATGGACGACCTGAACGCGCAGTCGCTGTTCGAACGGCTACCGTTCGTCGAGCATCTCGGCATCGAACTGGAGTCGGTCGAGGACGGCCGCGCCGTCGCCACGCTGGACCTCGCGGAGCATCACTCCTCGGTTCCGTGGTCGACCGTCGCACACGGCGGCGTCACCTACTCGCTGGCGGACACCGTCGGCGGCGCGGCGGTGTTCTCGCTGCATCAGCAACCGAACCCGACGATAGACATGCGGATAGACTACCTCTCGCCGGCGACCGAGTCTCTACGCGCGGAGGCCGAAGTCGACAGAGACGGCGACACTACGACCGTCGTCTCCGTCGACATCACGAACGGAGCGGGCGACGCAGTCGCCGACGCGCGGGGCGTGTACAAAACCGCCGGCGGAGAGGGCCAGACCACGTGGACAACCCGCGACGGTGACGCCGAAGACCCGACGTGAACGAGTAGGTGTCCGCCGGACACTCGTCACTCCGTCGTCGGCGGTACGGCGAGAGCGCAGGGACGACCCAACGAGCAAATCGGGGTCACCGGGTCAGTGGCTTGGGGCTATCGAGTCACCGGTTCGGAGCTATCTCATCAGCGGTCTGGAGCTATCGTGTCAGTAGCTCACAGTTACCGAATCAGTGACCCCGAACCTATTCCACGGTCCGTGTGGATCGCTTTTCCGGGGGATTACGATGAGTAGCGCTTTATCACAGAACAGGAAGGAGACGCTAGCAGTACTGGCCACAGGAATCGTTCGCGAGGCACTGAAGGAAGTGTTCAAAGAGTCTCTCGAAGAGGCTCGGACGGGACGCTCGCCCGCCGAAACCGACGGTATCGTTCGGGGACTGTTGAAACAGTCGTTGCGAGAGGCGATGGAAGAATCGGAGGCGACGGAGTCGGTCTCCGCGTCTCGCGGAACCAGCCGAGACGACGGGAGTAGCGTGCTCCCCAAGTTGCTCCTCGTCGGCGCTGCGCTGGGGGTCACCTACGCGCTGCGTCGACGGTCGGAGTCGCCCGGCGAGACCCTTAGCAAGGTGACCGACAAGGCCCAGACGCTGTCCGACGAGACCGCCCAGCGGTCCGGAGAGATGGCGTACGAGACCGAATCGGCCGCCGAGAAAGCCGCGGACACGATCCAGGAAACCGGCGAGAGCGCGGCCGACAAGATCGAGGAAGGGGGCCAGGAGGCGGCCGACAAGATCGATGAGTCGGCCCAGAAGGCCGAGGACAAGGCGGAAAGCACCGGTTCGGACAGCGACCGGTCCGGATCGGACGGCGACAGCACCGGGCCGGAAAGCGATAGTACTCCGTAGACGAAAGCACCCAGTAGGCGAAACTCACACCGCGTCGGTCGCCCGGCCGTGAGAACCGCCGGCCGTTTTCGGGTCCCGTCGCGACGCTCGGTCCGCTGATCGGCCGTCGAACCACGGCTTCGTGCGAAGGTTTTTCTCGGAAGCCGCGGCCAGTGTTCCGACAGTCCTATGCCCGACGCGGCAGTGATAGCGGATGATACCATGGGTGCCACCTGGCGGGACGTGTTCGGTCACGACCACCCGTACGACGACCAGAAAGACGGCATCGAAACGGCCGTCGAAACGGCGCGAGACGGTGGCTTCGTCGCGCTCGAAGGTGCCTGCGGAACGGGCAAGACGATGCTCGCTCTGACTGCGGGGATCTCGCTGGTGCGCGACCCCGACAGCGACTTCGAACGCGTGGTCGCGCTGACGAGCGTCAAACAGCAACTCCGCCAGTTCGAAGCCGACATGCGAACTATCAACTCGAACCTCCCGGACGACCACCGCTCCGTCTCGGGGCTGACGCTCGTGGGGAAAGCCGACGTCTGCCCGTACAACCGCGAGGGCGCGGGCGGCATCGACGACGAGAACGTGTACGACCGCTGCGAGGACCTTCGGGACCGCACCCGCGGCCTCACCGGCGATGGACCGACGACGGCGGAGGCGCTCACCGCCGACGCCCGGAGCCAGCAGGTCGGCCTCGCCGACTCGGGGTCGGGCGGCGCGACGTATCTCGAAACGGCCGACTCGCCGTCGCCGTATCCGGAGGGCATGCCCGAGTCCGAGGGCACCGAGTACTGCCCGTTCTACGCGCAGTACCTCGCAGATCTGCCGGAGGATGGCGACCCGGCGGAGGCCGTCCCCTTCGACTTCACCGCCGCCGGCCACCTGACGCCCGAGGACCTGGTCGCGCGCGCGGTCGAACACGGCACCTGCCCGCACTCGATGATGGGCGCGATGCTCGGCCACGCGGAGGTCGTCGTCGGAAACTACTATCACGCGTTCGACCCGACGACGACCGGCTCCTTTACCGGCGCGCTGTTGGACGATTCGACGTTCGTCGTCTGCGATGAGGCGCACATGCTGGAGCCGCGCGTTCGCGACCTGGTGAGCGAGGCGGTAGGCGACAGGACGCTTCGCGACGCCGAGACGGAACTCTCCCGCGTCATCCAGCCGATCCAGTTCGACGAGGGCGACGGGCGCGACAACGCGCGAGCGGACGCCGACCTCATCCGCGTCGAACTAGAAGACAGCGACGTCACGCTCTCGGAACTGCAGTCGACCCGGGAGTTCATCAAGGACCTGAGAGACGAACTGGACCGGCGCGTGACGGCGCATCTCGAACGGGAACACCGCGGGTGGAAGGCGAACCTCAACGACCTACCGGACGAGGAGATACCGTTACGAGACCCCGAAACGCCCGAGGAAGACGATATTTCGGAGTGGGCCGAGCGCGAGGGGTACGGCGGGGGTGTCTGGGTGCGCGCCGAGACGGTGGGCGCGGTCGTAGCCCGGATCCTCAACGAGGCCGAGGACGAGCAGAAACAGCGCGCCGCACCGGCCGTGGGCCGCGTTCTCGGCGAGTGGTACCGAAACGGTCACACGAACTACTTCCGCGAGATCGAACTCGAGCGGACCTGGGACTCGACGGAGCCCGACGGCTCCTGGCGTCGGGCGTACAACGCCAGCCTCTCGATGCACAACTGCGTCCCCAGCGACGCCATCGGCGAGCAACTCGCGGAGTTCGGCGGCGGCGTGTTGATGAGCGCGACGCTCGAACCGCTCGACGTGTTCGCCGAGGTGACGGGATTACGCCACATCGAACACGAGGAGGACCGCCCGGTCGTCGAGCGGACCTACGGCCTCGACTTCCCCGCGGAGAACCGCGAGAGCTTCGCGGTGGACGCGCCGAAGTTCACGTACCAGAACCGCGGGTCGCCGCCGAGTGAGCCGGGGCAAACGAGCGGGGAAGGACCCGACCAGCGGACCGCGGATGAGAGCAACCAGACGCGCCAGACCTACTCGGACGCTATCGCCGAAGTCGCGCGCTCGCCGGGCAACGTACTCGTCGGGATGCCCAACTACGCGGAGGCGGAGTGGGCGGCCGGGAGTCTGCGCGAGCGCGTCGACAAACCCGTTCTCATCGACGAGTCCAGTGGCGACGACGCCACCGAGAACCTCAAAGACGACTTCTTCGCGGGCGAGTCGAAAGTGCTCGTCACCAGTTTGCGCGGCACGCTCACGGAGGGTGTCGACTATCAGGGCGACAAACTCCGCGCCGCGGTGGTTTGTGGCGTCCCGATCATCAACACCGCCAGTCCTCGGACGCGAGCGGTACGGACGGCGTACGACCGCGAGTTCGGCGGCGGTTCCGGTGACGGAGGCTCTCGGGGGGCGTCCCGCGGCGGGTTCGAGTACGCACTGACCATCCCCGCGGTACGGAAGGCCCGTCAGGCCATCGGCCGCGTGATCCGCGGCCCGGAGGAAGTGGGCGTCCGCGTCTTCGTCGACGAGCGGTACGCCCGCGATTCGTGGGACAGCGTTCGAGAGTACCTGCCCGACGACGACGAGTTCCAGCCCGTGAGCCCCGACATGCTGTCGTTAGGGCTGGACCGATTCTGGTCGAGCGTGGAGTAGCACTCCCGGGGCAGTCCACGGCGGAGACCCCTTGATTTCATCTGGAGATCGTGATACGGTCGGGCTCCGTCGGTTCCAGGAAAGACGGCGGCCGCGAAGTCGAGGCCGGCCGCTGTGGCGGTCAGTCGTCGCACCGCCGCCGACGGATCAGCGCGAGTGCGGCGCTCCCTGCGATGGCTTCGCCGACGCCGAATCCGGGCGTACCGCTCGTCGCTGTCTCCTCAGTACTGGCGTCTCCGGGCGTCGTTCCGCCGTCGGCGGTATCGGCGGATGCTCGGTTGGTCGCCGCTTCAGTCGTTTCTTGCTCGCTCGCCATCGACGCGCTCCGCGCCTCGTTCCGACGGGGAACCGTCGCGGAGTCGAACCGATGGAGGGTCGCATCCTCTCCGTCACCACCCGCGAACAGGGCGTACGCTCCGTCGCCGAGGAGGTCACCGAAGTAGCCGCCGTCGTCGTATCGGGCCTGCCACCGAACGCCGCCGTTGCGGTCGACGGTCGCGAGCCAGTAGTCGTCGACGCTGTCTTCGAGGACGAAGTTCCCGCCGACAAGGTAGCCGGCGTCGGTGGGGACGACCGACTCAGCCGCCGATGTCTGCGACGGGAACAGGTACGTCGTCCGTTCGAGCGATCCTTCACCGTCAGCCCACCCGACTGTCGGACCGGCGTCGCCGTCCGTGTGGCCGTCCAGCGCGAGCGCGACCCCGTCGCCGTCGGTCGCCACCGACCGCACGCGGGTGAGGCCGACCCCGTCAGCGTCGTCGTACGTCCGATCCCAGCGGGTATCGCCATCCGAATCGATCCGGAGGAGCAACGCGGACGACTCCCGAGGCTCACCGACGGACCCGCCGACCACGATTTCGCCGTCGCCGACCGCGGTGACGTCCCGGAACTCCGCCGGTCGGTCTCGGTCCAGTGACCGTTCCTGTACGACGCTCCCGTCCTCGGCGAGGCGGAGTACCCACGGGTCGGGGTCGTAGATGCCCCGGGAGCCGACGATGACGTAGTCGCCGCCGTTCGTCCGGGCAGTGCCGCCGACTCGGTAGTCCTCCTCTACCTCGTCCTTTCCGTACGTCCACTCGACCCCGTCCTGACCGACCTTCGACACCCACGGCGTCCACGGAGCCGTGACGGCGTCCTCCGGCCCGAGATCGATGCCCGCGACCACGGCGGCCTCGGGCGTCGGCACCACTGCGTCGACGGTGCTTTGTGTCTCTCGCTCGAACGTCGTCGCCGGTCGCTTCTCGCCATCGGAACCGACCGCCAGCGTCCAGTACGCTGTCGTCTCTTGGCCGATCGATCGGCCGGCGAGCAAAACGGCGTCACCGCGCCGGGCCGCAGCGTCGGCGTACTCCACGCGGCCGGCGTCGTAGCTCGTCGTCCACATCTCTTCGTCGGCCTGCCTCGCCCTGCGGCGTCCGACTGCCGTGCCCGCGACGCCACAGACCCCGGCCGCGCCGACCGCGCCGAGAAGTCCTCTCCGTGTGAAATGCATCACGAAAACGTATCGATCAACCGACGAAAGTTCTACCGGTCACCTTCGACGACGTGTGCCGACCGGGGGTCGAACCCGACCGTCAGCGCGCCGTCGTTCGGTTCGTCCGGGAGGCGCACGACGAGATCTCGCCCGTTCCACGTCGCATGGACACGAACCGCCTCGCCCAGAAACTCGGCGTACTCCACATCGGCGGGAAGGCGGTTCGCGGGGGCGTCGAGAGTCCCCCTGTCCGCGGTGTCACCGGCGCTGCCGTCGGCCGCTCCGTCGACCACCGACAGCGCTTCGGGGCGGACGCAGAACGCGACGGACTCCCCCTCGGTAGCGTCGACGCGGGGTATCAGCAGGTCCTCGCCGTCTACCGTTACCGTCGTCGTCTCACCGGCGTGACCGGCGACCCGGCCCTCGAACACGTTGTTCTCGCCGACGAACTCAGCGACGAAGCGGGTCTCGGGGCGGCGGTACACGTCCTGTGGCGTGCCGACCTGTTCGACGCGGCCGTCGCGCATGACGGCGACACGGTCGGACACCGCGAGCGCCTCCTCCTGGTCGTGGGTGACGTACAGCGTCGTGATCCCGAGGTCCGACTGGATCTGCTTGACCTGCTGGCGGAGTCGCTCGCGGAGGCGGGCATCCAGCGCGCTCATCGGCTCGTCGAGCAGGAGAAGTTGCGGGTTGGGTGCGAGCGCGCGAGCGAGTGCGACCCGCTGTTGCTGGCCGCCCGACAGTTCGCTGGGGTCGCGCTCGCCCGTCCCACTGAGGTCGACGAGGTCGAGGAGGTCGGCGACGCGCTCGTCGACTGACTGGCCGTCGGGCGGGTCGCGGAACCGCAGGCCGTAGGCGACGTTCTCGGCGACGCTCATGTGCGGAAAGAGCGCGTATGACTGGAAGACGATGCCCACGTCCCGTTCCTCGGGCGGAACGCCGGTCATCTCGCGGTCGCCGAAGCGTATTTCGCCGGTCGTCGGGCTTTCGAATCCGGCGACGGCCCGGAGCGTCGTCGTCTTCCCGCAACCGGAGGGTCCGACGAGCGTGAAGAATTCGCCGTCTGCGAC
The DNA here is from genome assembly GCF_034808085.1 of Halostella sp. PRR32. NCBI lineage: Archaea > Methanobacteriati > Methanobacteriota > Halobacteria > Halobacteriales > Natronoarchaeaceae > Halostella > Halostella sp. PRR32. The sequence goes on along the minus strand of NZ_JAXHGL010000002.1, from coordinate 717,169 downwards.
GGTCAGACTCACGTCCGCGAGCGCCGTCGTCTCGCCGTACCGTTTCGAGACGGCGTCGACGCGCAGGTCAACCACGCTCGAACCGCCCCCCGAGTCGGTCGATGACGACGAAACTGACGCTCGTGACGACGAGCAGGACCGTTCCCATCGCGGTCGCCGGGCCGAGACGGCGGCCGCGGTAGCGTTCGACGGCGACTGGCATCGTGTAGCTCTGGGACCCCTCCGCGAGTATAACCGTCGAATCGAACTCGCCGACGCTGATGGCGAAGGCAAAGGCCGCGCCTGCGACGACGCCCGCGGCGACCAGGGGGAGTTCCACATCCACGAGCGCCCGGGCGCGACTCGCGCCGAGCGCGCGAGCGGACTCGACCATCGCGGGGTCGAGACGGCCCAGTAGCGGGGCGACGGAGCGGGTGACGAACGGGTACGCGGCGACGGCGTGGGCGGCGACGATAGCCGTCGCGCCGGTCACCTGGAGACGCCACCCGCCGCCGAGCGGGATGCCGAAGACGGGGCCGAGCAGGAGACCGACGCCGGTGACGATGCCGCTGACGGCGATCGGTCCCATCGCGAGGGCACCGACGACGGCGCGGCCGCGGAACTGCCGGGTCGTCACGACGGCGGCGGCGACGCCCATCGGCAGGGCGACCGCGAGCGTCGCAACGCCGAACGTCAGCGAATTGCGCACCGCGGGCCACGGTTTCGTCTGGACTGCGGAGCCTTCGGCCTGCCGCTGGACGAGGAACTCGTAGTACGCGAGGGTGAGACCGTCGGGGCCGGTCACGCTCGTCCACACCATGCTCAGAACGGGGCCGACGAACACGACGACGACGACGGCGGCGTAGGCGAGGACGCCGAGGCGGACGGGGGAACGGAGCGCCCCGAGCGACGGGAACAGCGGGACGCGTTGTAGCGGATTCGCCCCGCGACTCCCGGCGGCCTGGCGGGCCTCGTACCGCAGATACGCGTAGGTCAGCGCGAGCGACAGCGCGGTTTCGAGCGTCGCCAGCGCGGCGGCCTCACGGTAGTTCATGTTCCCTAATAGATTGTACACCCACACCTCGACGGTCGCCAGCCGCAGTCCGCCGAGCGCGAGGACGATAGGGAACGTCATGAACGTGAAAACGAACGTGAGGAGCGCGCCGGTCAGCACTGCGGGCAGGAGCTGCGGCGCGACGACGTCGAGGACCGCACGCCGTCGACTCGCGCCGAGACTGCGCGCCGTCTCGACGGTGCGGGCGTCGACGCTCTCCCACGCGGCGGCCGTCACCCGCGTGACCAGCGGCGCGTTGTAGAACGCGTGGGCGACGATGACGATAGAGAGCGTCCCCATCACGTCTAGCGGCCCGAGTCCGACCGTAGCGAGGAGGTCGTTGACGACGCCGCGGCGACCGAACATGGCGATAAATCCGATGGCGACCATGATCGAGGGGAGGATGAAAGGAAGGATAGTCAGCGAACGGACCGTCCGCCGGCCGGGAAACTCGAACCGGGCGAGGACGTACGCGCCCGGGAGGCCGAGGGCGACGCTCGCGACGGTCGAGAGGAGCGCCTGATAGGCAGTAAAGCCGAACAGGCCGAACGACGGCAGCCCGGTCTCCCCGGCGAGGAAGGCGGCGCCCCACGACGCGACGTTGTCGGCGTGGCGGCCGACGGCGAACGGGTCCGCGCCGACGCCGGCGAGTGCGCCCACGTAGAACGAATCGGACAGAACCTCGGCGAAGGCGTCGAGCGAGACGGCTGGCGGGAATCCGGGGGCGATCCCAACAGCTTCCGAGAGGACGATCCCCACGGGCAGATAGAACATGACCGCGATGACGGCGGCCGTCGCCGCGGCGGCGACTCCCAGCGCGTGGCGTTCGACCCACGACACACCTCGATCGACGGGTTTCACGGTCGTCTCTCCCGGTTCAGTTCCCGGCTATCTCGCGCGCCCAGTCGTCGACCCAGTCGTTCAGGTTGCCCTGCAACTGGTCGTAGCTGAAGATGACGGTTTCGTCGGGCACGTGTGCGTACTGGTCGAACTCCTCGTCCAGGTCGGCGTGGTCCGTCGAGGGCAACTGGACGTTGCGAACGGCAACTTCGGACTGGGCCGACTGCGAGAGCATGAAGTCCATGAACTCGAAGCCGAGCGCGGGACTGTCGCTCGCTTCGAACACGGCCATCCCCTCCGGATTGGCGTACCCCTGCCCGTTCGGGAAGGCGACCTGATGACGGCTCATGTCCTGGTCGTAGCGGTTCGCGTACACCTGGTCAGTCGAATAGGAGACGACCATCGGCCGCTCCTCCGCGCTGTAGGCGTCGTAGGAGTCGCCCCACGAACTGAAGATGCGGACGTCGTTGTCAACCAGTTCCTGCCAGTAGTCGAGGTAGCCGTCCTCGTCGAACTGGTCGACCGTCCAGAGCATGAACGCCCGGCCCGGGTCGCTAGACTGGGCGTTCTGTGCGAGCAGGGTCCCCTCGTAGGGGTCGGTCGTCAGGTCGTCGAACGTCTCCGGCTCGTCGACCTCGTTCTCGTCGTACACCAGCGAGATGTACCCAGTGTCGTAGGGGAGCGCGCGGGATTGCGGGTCGAACAGCAGGTCGTCTTTGATGGCCGACCGGTTCTCGAAGCCGTACCTGTCGGCGCTCACGAACAGCGACTCGTCGAGTTCACGGTCTGCGATAACCAGGTCGTCGACGTTCAGGCCGAGATACACGTCGGCATCGATCTCGGCGTCCCGTTGCGCTCGCTGGACGAACTCGGTGACGCTGTTTTCCGCTATCTGCCACTCCAGCGTGACGCCGTCGTGCATCGATTCGAACTCCTCTTTGACCCACTCTCCGGGGCTGGAACTCGGTGCGTCGACGAACGACTCGTACGTTGCGACGGTAAGGGTCCCGTCGAAGCTCTCGGGCGTCGTCAGCGTCGACTCCTCGTCGTCGTCGTCGGCCCCGTCATCGTTGTCTTGCGTGATACAACCCGCAAGCGCAGTGCTGGCCGCGCCGACGCTCGCCGTAAGAAACGTTCGCCGTCTCATTACTCGGTGGTTGTACTGGGTGTTTTTAACCCCGCCGATCCGCCGTGACGGCGTCGGGGACCGATATCTGGTTCGGCGCAAAACTCAAATGGTTGATCGTTGAGGAATCGGGTATGTCGCTCGACTACGAACGGGAGTGCGACGCCTTCGAGTGGAACATCCCCGCGGACTACGCCCTCCCGTCCGTCCTGGAGGACCACGCGGAATCGTTCGGCGACCGCCTCGCGGTGAGATACCGCGACGCCGACGGGGGCGAGGCGGAGCGGACGTTCGGCGAGGTCCGCGACGACGCGAACCGCTTCGCGGCGGCGCTCGCCGACCTCAGGGTCGGCGAGGGCGACCGGGTGATGCACCTGTTCCCGCGCCACCCCGACGCGTTCGCCGTGCAGATCGGCGCACTCGCCCGCGGCGCGATCCTGGTGCCTTGCTCGTCGATGCTCAAGCCGAACGACATCGCCTTCCGGGCGAACGACTGCCAGGCCGACACCGTCGTCGTCCACGCGGACCTGACTGACATGGTCGAACCGGTGCTCGACGAAACGCCGTCGGACGCTTCGGGCCGTGATGCCTCGGACTCGGAACCCTCCTCCGAGACGCCGCTTGAGACTGTGATCGTGTTGGACGACGAGGGGGACGCAAGCGGCACCGCCGACCGCGAGGGCTGGCACGCGTACGCCGACCTCGTCGACGGCCGTAACCCCGACCACGAGGGGCCGGACCTCGGCGCGTCGGACCCGATGTCGATCAACTACACCAGCGGCACGACGGGTAAGCCGAAACCGGTCCTCCACCGCCACCGCTGGCTCTACTGCTTCGAGCGGATCAACGGGCCGTACTGGTGGGGGGTCGACCGCGACACCGACTTCTCGGACGAGCTACTCTGGGCGACCACCGGCACCGGGTGGGCCAAATGGTTCTGGAGCCCGGTCGGCGTCGCGCTGACGACCGGCGCGCCCCAGTTCCTCTACGAGGGCGAGTTCGACCCGGAGACGTTTCTCGACCTCATGGCCGAGGAGGAAGTCACCCGCCTCTGTGCGGTGCCGACCCAGTACCGACTGTTCACCCAGACCGACCTCGCCGACTACGACCTCGCCCTGACGGAAGCCGTGTCGGCCGGCGAACCGCTCAACCGCGAGCCGATCCGGGCGTTCGAGGACGCCGTCGGCGTCACGCCGCGGGACGGCTACGGCCAGACAGAGACGGTCGCACTGGTGACGAACTACCCCGGCATCGACGTAAAGCCCGGGAGCATGGGCAAACCTGCGCCCGGCGTCGGGACGACGATACTCGACGTGGCTGAGGAGACGGAGGCCGAACCGGAAGAAACCGGCGAGATCGCCGTTCCCGTCGACAGCCCCGCCATCTTCGACGGCTACTACGAACAGCCCGAACGCGACCGGGAGACGTTTCGCGTCCGCGCGAGCGAAGCGAGTACGGGCTCGGAAGAGGATTCCTCTTCCGGTGCCGACTACTACCGCACCGGTGACCTCGCCCGGCGGGACGAGGACGGCTACTTCTTCTTCGAGGGGCGGGCCGACGACATCATCATCTCGGCGGGCTACCGCATCGGGCCCTTCGAGGTCGAGGACGCGCTGGTTGACCACGAGGCCGTCGCGGAGGCAGCGGCGGTCGCCAGCCCGCACGAGGAGCGGGGCAACGTCGTGAAGGCGTACGTCGTCCTCGCGGACGGCTACGAGGGAAGCGACGACCTGATCGACGACCTCCAGTCGTACATGAAAGCTGAGACGGCCCCGTACAAGTACCCGCGGCGGATCGAGTTCGTCGACGAACTCCCGACGACCTCCAGCGGGAAGATCCGGCGGATCGAACTCCGAGAGGCCGAACAGCGTCAGTTCGGCGAATAGTCGGTCGGCCGCGGCGAGCGGTTCGTCCGGGAGAAGCGTTTTTATCGGTTCCGCGTCACGATAGGTTCGTGTCCCGCAGTCGTCAACACGTCCTCTCCGGCATCGTCGTTCTCCTCGCCGTCATCGCGGCGGTCATCCTTCGCGATGTCCTGGCGACAGTGTTTTTCGCGGTCACGGTCGCCGCCGTCTCCGCCCCGCTGTACCGTCGGTTAGTCGCTCACGGACTCCCGCCGTGGTGGGCGAGCGCTGTCACGTCGTCGCTCGCGTTCGGCGCTGCCATCGCCGTGTTTGCTCCGCTCGGACTCGTTCTCTACCGGCGACGCGATCAGCTGGTCGAACTGTTTCATGCGCTCCCCCCGTCGGTCACTGTCGACGCGTTCGGCTTCCAGCAGGTCATCGTCGTCAGCGACGTTCAGGCGGCCGTCGCCGACTCGTTCGGAGATATCGCCGTCAGCCTACTCGGCACCACGTCCGTCCTCGCCGTCAAGTTCGCGCTGTTTGCCTTCGTCGTGTTCGGCCTCTTGCTCGGTCAGCGGCGGGCCTATCGCGCGGTCGTTGGCACTGTTCCGGTCGAGTACCGCGACGTGGTCGAAGCGCTCCACGCCCGCGCCCGGTCCACGCTGTTTGCTATCTACGTCCTGCAGGCGGCGACGGCGGTCGGCACGTTCGCCGTCGCGGCCGTCGTGTTCACCGCACTCGGCTACTCCGGAGCGCTCACCTTCGCCGTCGTCGCCGGCGTGTTGCAGTTCCTCCCCATTGTCGGCCCGAGCGTCCTCATCGGCGTCCTCGTCGTTTACGAACTGCTCGCTGGCGACGCCGCCGCCGCCGCGCTGATAGCGGTCGCCGGTGCCGTTTTCATCGGCTATCTCCCCGACGTGTTGATCCGCTCTCGTCTCGCCCGCCGGAGCGCTAATCTCCCGAGTACCCTGTATTTCATCGGCTTCTCCGGCGGGCTGCTCAGCCTCGGTCCTATCGGCATCATCGCCGGGCCGCTCGCCGTTGCGCTGCTAGTCGAGGGCGTCGAACTGCTCTCCGCTGAGACTGGCGGGTATCAGCAGTCGACGTTCTCGGAAACGAACGGTAAGCAGTCCCGCGATGCCCAGGCGCTCGACGACGAACCAGCGCCCGTCGAGGAGTCGTCGCCTGCCAGCGAACCGCCGCCGTCCTCCGGCGCGGAGTGACGGCCATGATCCGGTCTCATAGGGACTGTTGTGACTGTGTCCCGATTTCGCGATCCCCTGTCGGCGAACTCCAGCACTGACGTACAACAGTTCCTCTCAGTCGTCAGCCACGGCGGAGTCAGGGCGGAACGCTCGGCTTATCGACTTCCATTTCCCCGTCGCGAAGCGGTGGTAGTTGATCGCCGCCGGAACCGTCGTCTCCGCGACGAACGAGAGGTAGAGACCCATCAGCCCCAGCGGCGTCGTGGCCCCGAGATACGCGATGGGTATCGCGCAGCCGAACATCCCGATCGCCTGGCTGTAGAAGGGCCAGCGCGTGTCGCCGCTCGCGTCGAGCGGTCCGGCCGCCGCCCCCTTTACTGCCTGCGCGAGAGTGGCGATACAGGCCGCATACAGCAGTGCCACGGCGACGGGGACCGAGGGGTCGGAGGCGTCGCCGACGAACGAGATCACGATAGATTCGGCGAATACCGCGACCACGACCGCTGCGACGGCGTAGGTCGCGATAGCGAACCCGATGATGTCGCGGCCGTACGCGTCGGCGAGCGCCTCGTCGTTGCTGCCGAGCGCCTGCCCGACGAGACTGGAGGACGCCAGGCCGAAGCCCCACCCCGGCGTGTTCATTATCCCCCAGATGCGCCGCGCGATGACGTACGCCGCGACGACGTTCTGTCCGAAGAGCGCGACGATTGCGAGCATGGGGAACTTGGCGGCGGTCCACACCGAGTTCCGCCCGACCACGGGGAGACCGATCGTGACGATGTCCCGCAACACGCCGACGTCTGCGTAGGTTCCACGAAAGTCGACCTGTACGCAGAGGTCCCCTCTGCCGGGAAGCCATCCGAAAGCGAGGCCGCCGACGAACGTCGCGGTTACGAGGACGTTCGCAAGCACCGTCCCTATGGCTGCGCCGACGACGCCCATTCCCAGACCGAAGATGAGCGCGGCGTTGGCGACGACGTTCGCCGTCGCCCCGCCCGCCCGAACTAGCATCGGCGTGTACGCGTCGTCGACGCCGATGAAGATCCGACTCCCGATCAGGTTCAGGCCGGCGAAGGGGACGCCGAAGGCGAGCACTCGGAGGTAGTCGGCCCCGAGTTCGATCGTCCGGGGGTCGTCGGTCATGACGGACACGAGTTCGGCCGGAACGAGATAGAACAACGCGGCGACGGGCAACGTCACCGCGATAACCAGGGCGACGCTCGACCGGATGGCCTGTCCGAGTTCGTCGTACGCCTCCGCGCCGTAGCGCTGTGAGACCAGCGCGATGGTCCCGGCGGCGAACCCGCCGCCGAGTGAGAACGCGATGCCCCAGTACGCCGAGGCGAATCCGACGCCCGCGATAGCGACCGACCCGAGCGCGACGCCGACCATCGCCACGTCGACGGCGTTTTTCGACATCCTGGCGATACCGGTGACGATGCGCGGCCAGGCCAGATCCGTCGTCCGGCGCGCGCGCTCTTCGTCGATGAAACCAGCGCGGGCGAGGCCGAGACCGATCACGAGGATCAGCAGGCGGACCGGGTTCGGACTGCGTCGCATGAACGCTGCCAGGAGTCGCGCCGGGAACTTCGTCGCCAGGATCAGCAGGCGGACGGGATTCGGAATGCGTCGCACGTGGTAGTACTATTTCGATTCGAAAGTAAAGTGGTTTCCATCTCAGTCCGGTTCGGCCTGAGCGTCCGCTCTCCTCGATGTCGTACTCACACGGTAGAGCCCGTATCACTGCGAGAACCGAGAAGCCGGTCGCCGTGATTACTGCGCCTGTTCCCCTGCCGCGTCGTCTCTTCACTGACGACTAGATCACCGCCACGTCACCGCCTACCAGGTCAATCCCTCGTACACGTCAAGCGCATCCGTGTCCACGTCGATCCGGCGGCCGTCGATCAGTACCGAGCGGGCCATCGCCGAGAAATCGAGTTCGTCGAACTCGGGCCAGTCGGTCGCGACCATGGCGGCGTCGGCGTCGGCCAGCGCGTCCTCGGCGGAGTCGGCGTAGCGCACGTCGGGGTATTTCTCCCGCGCGTTCTCGGTCGCGACGGGGTCGTACGCGACGACCTCCGCGCCGCGGTCCCGAAGGACACCGATGAGGTCCATCGCGCGCGACCCCCGAACGTCGTCCGTGCCGGGTTTGAACGCGACGCCAAGGACGGCGACGCGTGCGCCCTCGGGGTCGACGTGGTCCGCGAGGAGGTCGACCATCCGGCGGGGCTGCAGGTCGTTCACGTCGACGACGGCGTTCAGCAGTTCGGGTTCGTACCCCTGTTCGCGGGCGACCGCGCGGACGGCGTCGACGTCCTTCGGGAAGCACGAGCCGCCCCAGCCGAGCCCTGAGCGCAGGAACTGGTCGGAGATGCGGTCGTCGAGGCCGACGGCGTCGAACACCTCGTATGCGTCGACGTCCAGTTCCTTGCAGACGTTGCCGAGTTCGTTGACCAGCGACACCTTCGACGCCAGCATCGTGTTGTTGGCGTACTTGATCATCTCGGCCTCGCGCAGGCCGGTGTCGACGACGGTCGTTTCCTCCCGGAGGTCGGCGTAGAGTTCGTGGAGGAGGTCCCGGACCCACGGCTGTTCAGTTCCGACGACGATCTTGTCGGGGTGGAGGAAGTCCTCGACGGCCGTGCTCATCCGGAGGAACTCGGGGTTCATCCCGAGGCCGAGGTCGTCGCCGACGGTCTTGCCCGATGCCTCGGCGACGGCGGGGCCGACCACGTCGTCCGTAGTGCCGGGGACGACGGTGCTTTTCGTGACGACGGCGTGACGGCCGTCCTTCTCGGCGAGCGCGTCGCCGAGCGCCTCCGCGCCGGCCTCCATGACTGCGAGGTCGATGCTGCCGTCCGCCTCCGACGGCGTCGGCAGACACAGCATCGTGAGGTCCGTCTCTGCGGCCGCGGCGTAGTCGGTGGTCGCGCGGAGGCGACCGCCCGCGTTCCGTTCGATCCGTTCCTGGAGGCCGTCCTCGTGGATCGGCGCGTCGCCGTCGTTGATCGACGCGACGACGTCCTCGTCGATGTCGACGTTGACGACCTCGTGACCGAGGTCGGCGAGACAGGCCGCGACGGTCGTGCCGACGTAGCCGCTTCCGACGATAGAGACGTTCACGAGTTGATCACCAGCGGTTCGTACCACTCGCGGTTCTCCCGATACCAGTCGACGAACCGGGAGACCCCCTCCCTGATGCTCACCTGCGGTTCGTAGTCAAGCAACTCCGCCGCTTTCGACACGTCGGCGTGCGTGTGGCGTGCGTCGGCCTCGTTGGCGTCGGTGTACTCGATGTCGCCGTCCGCGCCCGTCTCCGCGATGATGTGTTCGGCGAGTTCCTGGATCGTGATGTTGCCCGACGAGCCAACGTTGATTTCCTCGCCGTCGGCGGCGTCGGTATCGAGCAACGCGACGCTGGCGTCGACGATGTCGGAGATGTACGTGAAGTCGCGCGTCTGCTGACCGTCGCCGTAGATCACCGGCGGTTCGCCGTTGAGACACCGTGTCGTGAAGTTCGTGATCGCCATGTTCGGCCGCATCCGCGGGCCGTAGACGGTGAAGTGGCGCAGGCTCACCGTCGAAATATCGTGGAGGTTGTCCCACACGCGACAGTAGTGCTCGGAACTCAGCTTCGTGATCGCGTAAGGGCTCTGCGGGTAGTTCGGATGCTCCTCGTCGTACGGCAGATAGTCGTCCTTGCCGTACACGGAGGAGGAGGAGGCGTTGACGAGTCGCGTCACGCCGTGGTCGTCCGCCGCTTCGAGGAGGTTCAGGAGGCCCCCGACGTTGTTCTCGTTGTACGCCTGCGGGTTCTCGACGCTCGTCCGAACGCCGGCTTTCGCCGCCTCGTGGTAGACGAACTCGATGTCGTCGCCAGCGATCACGTCGCGAACTAACCCCTCGTCAGTGATCGACCCCTCGACGAACTCGAAGCGGTCGTCACCGGCGTCACGGCAGCGTTCGACGTTGCGTTCTTTGATCCCGAGGTCGTAGTACGGGTCCATGTTGTCGAGCACCGTCACGCGGTGCCCGTCACGGAGGAGTCGTTCGGCGATGTGCGAGCCGATAAAGCCCGCGCCACCGGTAACGAGGACGTTCATATCCGACCTGTCCACGACGAGGGATTTGTGGTTTCCGGTTCCGACGGTTTCGATCCGACTCAGTGATCCGCGGCCTCTGTCTCGTCCAATCGACGCTCCGCCTCGTCGCGGTCCTCGGGGTAGCCGACGTCGATCCGCCACCCGTCCATCCTGATCGCGTCGATAGTCCGCCCGGATTGAATGAGGAGGTCGACGGCGTCCGGGAGTTCGTACTCGCCGCGGTCGCTCGGCTGGACCAGATGACAGGCGTGGAATATCGCCGGCGTGAACGAGTAGAACCCGGTCATCACGAGGTTCGACGGCGGGTCGTCCGGTTTCTCGATCAGTTCGACGATCTCGCCGTACTCGTTCGTGTCGCAGACGCCGTACCGCGACGCCTCCTCTATCGGTACCTCCTCGACGAGGAAGCCGGCGTCCGCGCGGTCCTCCTGCTGACGGCGGATCACGTCGCCGAGGTTCGCCCGGAAGATGTTGTCGCCGAGCATCAGCACGAAGTCGTCGTCGACGTGGGGTTCGGCCTGGAGGAGCGCGTGCGCCAGCCCCAACTGTTCGCGCTGGTGAGCGTAGGTGATCGGGACGCCGCGGTACTCGTCGTCGTAGCGCTCGATGATCTTCTCTTTCTTGTAGCCGACGACGACGACGAACTCGTCGATGCCGATGTCGACCAGGTTGTCGAACACGTCCTCGATGAGCGGCTTTCCGTCGACTTCGACGAGGACTTTCGGTTTGTCTTCGGTGAGCGGGCGGAGGCGGGTTCCTTTGCCCGCAGCGAGGATGACTGCTTGCATGTCTGTATTCGCAACGGTGATCTACAATAAAAGTAGGTTTCTCTCCGAACGTTCCGGTCCTACACGTAGCCGAGGTCCTCCAAGCGTTGATACGTCGTCTCGTCTACCTCCTCGACGCCGCCGGCGTCCGCTTTGACGCCGGCATCGTCGATACCGTCGAACGCCGCTTCGACTGCCGTTCCCGATGCCGAGTCGTTTCGGGACGAGAGATACACCGTCTGTGCGTCACGGATGCCGACGGTCGCCGACTGGTCGCGCCACGTGACGTGCTTTCGCACCTCGTTCTCGTGTGTCTCGTACACGGCTTTCGACCGTGCCGTGTACGGTGTGAGGTCGTCGACGTACTCACTCGCACGTTCTTTCAGGGGTTCGGTAAGTCCCGCCGCCGACGCCAGCACGGGTCCGTCCGGAACGAACTCGTCACCGTCACGGTACGTTCCGTCCACTGCCGCGCGCACTGCTGCGGGGAACTCCGTCAGCGTGGCCGGTTCCTCGATGGTTCGTCCCTCCGTCTGGCCGGGCGACTTCACGAACAGCGGAACGTGGAACAGGGTTTCGTGGATCGCCACGCCGTGTTCCGACACGCGAGTGTTCGGCCGAACGAAACTCGGCTCTCCGAATCCGTCTCCGTGGTCGCTCGTGATCACAACCAGCGTCTCATCGAGGACGCCTCGCTCTTCCAACGTCTTCAGAAGTCGCTCCAGTTCCGCGTCCATTTGACGTATCGCACCGTCGTAGAGGCTTTCGACGGCCTTTCGCTGCCACCATGGGCGCTGACCGCCGTTGAACTCCCACTTGTGATCCTCCGTCTCGTTCTGGATCGACCGCGCTCTCTCGCCGCCCCACTGGTCGTGTTCGTCGCGCGGTTCGTACGGGATGTGTCCATCCATCAAGTTGATGCAAGCGGCCCACGGACCGGTGCGCTCCGCTTGCCAGTCGAGGAAGAAATCGGTGTAGACGTCTGCCGGCGTCGTCGCCTTGAGGAAGTCGGGTACGAGAGTGGGATGGTCCCAGGCCAACTTCATCGCGACGCCGTTCAGTAACGATTTAACGGGTGCAGCGCTCGTCAGTGACGCCTTCAGATACTCCCCGTACTGGCCGCGGCCTTCCTTCGCGACGAACTCCTTCGGATTGACGGCGTCCGGAAACGGCGAGTTCTGGGGGCCCACGACGGTATCGAAGCCGTCCTTCAGCCCGACTTCGACGTCCGTGATCCAGGTGTTCTCCGAGAACACACCGGTATCGTACCCCTGGTCGCGGAGGTCGGCGAACACAGTGTATTCAGGGTCGATAGAGTGGTCGGTCGACGTGACGCCGTGTTCCTCGACGTGGAGGCCGGTGAAAAGGCTCGTATGACTCGTGAGACTCTTGGCCCCGGGCGACCGGGCTTGTTCGTAGCGCGTCGCCCGGTCTGCGAAGCGGTCCAGAAACGGTGTCGTTTCGTGGTGATGACCGTACGCGGAGACGTTTTTGGCTCTGACACTGTCGAGGACGACGAGGAGGACGTTTGGTTTCATGATTACTACATGTAGCCGAGGCTCTCTAACTGCTCGCGGACTTCGTCTCCGTCGTGGGTATCGGCCGGGCCTTCGATATCCCTTCGTGGTGTCCGGTCGTGGTCCGTCGCGGAGAGTTCAGCGTCGATGGCCGCTCGCACGTCGGTGACGCTCTCTACGCCCTCTACCAGCCGTTCGTTCGTCGTGGCGACCATCGCCTCGTGGGTGTGTACTCCGTCCTGGAGTCCGTGGTCGCTCACCAGCAGCAGTTCGTCTTCCGGTCCGAGGTCGTCACGGAGTTCACCGACGAACTGGTCCAGTTCCTCGTACGCACGGTGTTGGAGGTCCGGACGGTCGTAGGCCACGTGACCGATGAGGTCGAGGCCGCTCGTGTAGCCGAACACGAGTTCGTACTCGCCGTTCCGGAGGGCCCGGCGAGTTCGTGCCAGTCGGATCATCGCCATCTCCATACACTGTTCGTAGAAGGCGTCCGCGTCCGACGAACTGTGTCCGCCTACGGCCGACTGGTCGCGCTCGAAGAGGTCGCCGAGACTCCGACGTAACGCGTGTTCGCGGTCTTCTTCGTCGGGGTCTACGACGTAGTTCGGGATCCCGATCGGTTTCGTGTCGCGTCCGTCAAACACCGTCTCGATCCCGTTTTCCTCGTAGTAGTCCGCTGGAGTCCGGAACGCATCCGCCGCCGTGTTCGTGAGTAGCCATTCCCCGATCCGGTTCTGTAGCCCGTCGGGAAGGACGTAGTCAGCGGCAGTACTGCCGGCGTCGAGAAGGGGGTTTCCCCATGCGACTCCGTCATCTTCGAGCGTTAATCCGTGATTAGCCGGTTTGAGCCCGGTGATGATCGTCGGCCACAGTTCGTGCGTACTCGGTTCGCCGGCACTGCTGGAGATCGTTTCGATAGAGCGGTAGTTCTCTAGCGTGAGGTGAGGATGCTGGGCTGGATCCACGAGGTCGGGATCTAGAGCGTCGATACCCAGTACGACAACAGTCATTTCGCGGGTGTAAACAGTACTCCATTAAGTAAGTTACTTCACCATTATTCATCAGATATCGTCTGTTATCAGACCCGCCCCGCGGTAAACGATAGGTTTCCCGACTCGAACGGAACTCGGACCTGATCTCACAGGTCTTGGATACTACGCGTCATCCGAGACAGTTGAACTAGCGGTATTCATCGAACCGATACGTCTCCGTAACGGCGACTGAGAGGGAAAGATGGAAATAACTTCCCGGTGGACTACGTAACGATGGCGACCCCTCCGAATATCCTCTGGATCACCCTTGACAGCGTCCGTGCGGACCATACCACGATGGGTGGGTACGACCGCGATACGACGCCGAACCTCCAGCGGATCGCGGACTCGGAAAGCGGAGAGTATCTCTCGAACTGCTTTGCTGCGGGGAACGCGACGGCGCTGTCCGCCGCCTCTATTCTGACCGGCGTGTACCCGTCACACCACGGGTTACGGATCGCCAACGAATCGATCCCAGAGGAACTCGATACTGTCGCCGAACGGCTCGGTGACGCCGGATACGCAACGGCCGGACTCTCCCGGAACTCCTACGTCAGTTCCGGCACCGGTCTCGACCGAGGGTTCGACAGGTTCGAGTGGCTCGCCGCCTCGACGTTTCTGGACGTTCTCGGTCCGGAGACGATAGCCAAGTACTTCCTGAACATTCGCAGCCACTCCGCCGGAGTAACGCACGACACGGCCAAACACGCGACCCCGTTTTTGATGAACGAAGTCGCCAAAAAGTGGTTCACCGACCTCGGCGGCGACGAGCCGTTCTTTTTCTACCTTCACTACAACGAACCGCACCGTCCCTACTATCCGCCGCTCCCGTATCTGGACAGATACACGGACGGGTTGAATATCTCCGCCGAGGAGGCGGCTGACATCGCGATGCGTGTCCACTACGACATGGAGGAGATCGTCGCTGACGGCTACGACCTCACGGAGACGGAACAGCGCGCGATCGAGGCGATGTACGACGCAGAGATCGCGTACACCGACGAGATGGTCGGCCGACTCTTCGATCACGTCCAGTCGCTCGATCTGGACGACACCGTCGTCGTCATCACCGCCGACCACGGCGAACTGTTCGGCGAGCGGGGAATGCTCGCCCATCGCATCGTGATCAACGACGCGGTAACGCACGTGCCGCTGGTGGTTCACGGTCTCGACGACGTCGATTATCCGTCCGACGGCCTCGTTCAACATCTCGATCTCATGCGAACGCTCGCCGATATGGGTGGCGCATCCACCGACGGGTTACAGGGAATCGATATGCGACAAACGGTCCGTGAACGGGTTATCTCGCAGCGCCAGGGGGCGAACTTCGAGCCCTATCTGGACCGAAACCCGGATTTCGACACGACGCAGTTTCACTCTGATATGCTCACGAGCCTTCGCACCAGTGAGTTCAGGTACGAGAAAAGTGAGGGACGCTCCCGACTGTTCAAACTGCCTGACGAAATCACGGACGTCACGACCGAACATCCGGATACGGCGTCTGAACTGGACGACGCCCTCTCGGAGTGGCTATCGACCGATGGGCGACTCATTGCAACCGGCGAAGGTTCAGAACTCACCGACGCGATGCAAAAACAACTCCAAGACCTCGGCTACATGGAATAATGCGTCTCGGTAGAACCACGCTGATCCACTTCGCGTCGCAGGTCGGTGTCTCGCTCGCCGGGTTCGCCGCCACCTTCGCTATCGCCCGCGTCCTCGGTGCGTCCGGACTCGGGACGTACGCCGTCGCCGTCGCGCTTCTGTTCTGGCTCAACATCCCGGCGAGTGCCGTGGGTAGCGCGGTCAACAAGCGCGTCAGTGAGGGCTCCGACCGGGGGTCGTATCTCACTGTCGGGTTCTTGCTGAACGCCGCAGTCGCGGCCACGGTCGCGGTCGGTATCGTCGCCTTCGGCGAGCAGGTCAACGACTACGTGGGCGCGTCCGTCAGCGGCCTCGTCGCCGCGCTCGTCGTCGGCAACGTGGCGATGATAACCGTCATCGGGGCACTCAACGGCCAGAAGAAAGTGGCCCAGACGGGTATCCTACGCTCCGTCGAGCGCGTCGGCCGGACCGGCTTTCAGGTGGCGCTGATCCTGCTCGGGTACAAATTGACGGGCCTTCTCGTCGGCCACGCGGTGTCGCTGGCGGCGGCCGCGGTGCTCGGCGTGTTTCTCTTCGAGGTTCGGCCCGCGCGGCCGACGCGTAAGCACGTCAGGCGTCTGGCCGAGTACGCCCGATACTCCTGGCTCGGGACGATCAAGACCCGCGCGTTCGGGTGGATGGACACGATCGTTCTCGCCTTCTTCGTTCCGTCGGCGCTCATCGGTATCTACGAAGTGTCGTGGACGCTCGCCTCGACACTGGCGCTTGTGAGCAACTCCGTTCAGAAGACGTTGTTCCCGGAACTGAGCGAGCTTTCCGTCGAGGAGAACTACGACCGGGTCCATCACTACATCAACGAAGGGCTCGTGTTCACCGGCGTGTTCGCGATCCCCGGGCTGTTCGGCGCGGCGGTCATCGGCCCGCGACTGCTCAAGATCTACCGACCGGAGTTCACCCGCGGTGCGACGATCCTGCTCGTGCTCATCGTCGCTCGCACCTTGGCGGCGTTCGGGGCGCAGTTTCTCAGCGCGATCAACGCGATCGACCGTCCCGACGTGGCCTTCCGGATCAACCTCGTCTTCGTCGTCTCGAACGTCGTCCTCAACGTCGGTCTCATCTCGCAGTTCGGCTGGTACGGTGCGGCGCTCGCGACGGCGCTCTCGGCGACGATAACGCTCGTCCTCGGCTATCTCGCTCTCACCTCGCTCATCGGCCGGCCGGACGTTCCCTACCGGGAGATGGCACACCAGTTCGGCGCGAGTCTGGTGATGACCGGCGCGGTGTATGCGCTCGCCGGCGTCGTTCCGGGGTCGCACTACGCCACCGTCGCGCTCGTTCTCGTCGGCGGGGCCGTCTACGGGGCGACGCTCGTCGTGCTCTCGACCAGAGTCCGACAGAAGGCCGTCGCGCTGCTCCCGGCGAACGTCACCGCGTGATGCCGTCGAGGATCGCCGCGTACCGCTCGACGGCGGCCTCGAAAGAGTACTCCTCTTCGGTCAACGCCCTGCAGTTCCCGCTCACCGCGACGAGGTCCGGTTCGCTCAGCACGCGCGCTATCTCGTCGGCTATCGCCTCGGGGTCGCGTTCGGTCATGAGGAACCCGGTTTCCCCGTCGCGTACCACGTCGGGAATGCCAGACACCGGCGTCGCGTACACCGGCGTTCCGCAGGCGAGCGACTCCAGGATAGTCGTCGGTAAGCCCTCGGTCGGCTGGGACGGCATGACGAGCAGGCGGAGGTCGTTCAGTTCCGCCGGAACCTCGTCGTGGTCGACCCACCCCGCGAGTTCGACCGACCCCTGCGCGATCTCGTCTGCGAGTTCGGCTTCCAGCCAGTCGGAGAGGTCGCCGTCGCCGATGAAGCGAAACGTCACGTCGTCGGGCAGGCGGCGCGCGACGGCGGCGAGTTCCCGGATCCCCTTCTCCTCGTCGATGCGGCCGAGGAATCCGACCGTTCGGTCGCGCGTTTCGTACGGAACGTCCACGTCGAACTCGTCGGTGTCGACGTAGCGCGCGCCGTTCGGATGGAGTTTCTCCCGGAAGTCGTCGAGGCCGAGTTCCGCGGCCATCGAGGGCGTGTACGTGATAACGGCGTCCGCCAGATGGTAGTTGATCCGTTCGAGCGTCCACACGACGCCAGCCAGCGCTCGCGCGACCGGCGAGGGGAGGCGCTCCTCCCAGTTGAGGCGGAGCGTCAGTGGAACGTCGCCGCGGGGTTCGAGGACGACGGTCTTGCCGAGAAGCGACGCGACGACGACGGGAAGGACGTACGACGTCGCGCCGAAGAAGAGGACGACCTCCTCGTCCCGCCGCGCGATAGCCCGACACATCCGCAGTTGGTTCAGAACGAAGCGGACGGCGGCGACGGCGATGTTGTCGCCCGCACCCTCCCGCGTTATCTCGACGACCTCGTGCCGGTCGCGGATCGCGGAGTCTCGGGGAAGGTCGGCCGTGATCAGCGACACCGTCGTGACGGCGCTTATGATCTCCAGCAGCGTTCGCGTCGCGTTCTCCCCCGCGGCGGC
Source organism: Halostella sp. PRR32 (assembly GCF_034808085.1). NCBI lineage: Archaea > Methanobacteriati > Methanobacteriota > Halobacteria > Halobacteriales > Natronoarchaeaceae > Halostella > Halostella sp. PRR32. The sequence goes on along the minus strand of NZ_JAXHGL010000002.1, from coordinate 699,575 downwards.
AAGAGGGTGGGTGACGACGCAGACCCCGGCGTCGTCGGTGCGAGGGTCGGCATCCCCGCCCGCGGTATCGCTCGTCACCATTTCACCGTCCCGTAGAGATAGCCGAGGCCGACGACGCCGGTGAAGACGAGCAGCGAGAGCGCCTTGAGCGCCTGCGAGCCGGACTGTTCGGAGATGGCCCGTTTCGTCCGGTCCGGAACGAACCGGAAGAGCAACTTGCCGAGGAACTCGCTCTCCTCGCCGGTCGAATCGGGAACGAGCGTCTCCATCGCGCGCTTCGAATACCCCTGCCAGAACGCGCGTTTCAGCAACCAGACGGGGTCCGTTCGGTACTCGAACACCTTGTGGGCGACTGTCGCGTTCGGGTTGTACCGGACGCCCTCCCCGTACTCCCTGCGGAGGCGCGCCGCAAGTTCCGTCTCACCGCCCTGGAGATTCTTGTCGCCTTTCCGGCCGCCGATGTTCGGGTCAAAACCGCCGAGGTCGAGAAAGACGTCGCGTCGAAAGGAGATGTTCGCGCCGAACGTGTTGCGCACTTCGCCAGGGCCGTCTGCGAACCCACGGTGCGTGACGCCGACCAGCCAGTAGAACTCGCTGGGGAGAAACGACGGTTTCCCGGCGACCCAGGCGGGCGTCATCTTCCCGCCGGCCGCGAGAGCGTCGTGGGTCTCGTAAGTGTCGACGAGTTCAGCGACCCACTCCTCGTCGGCAACCGCGTCGTCGTCAGTGAACGCGACGATATCGCCGGACGCGAGTTCGGCCCCCTTGTTCCGGCTCTTCAGTAATCCCAGGTTCTCGTCGTTGCAGTGGAGGACGACGCCGTCGCGGGTGCCGTAGTCCTCGCGCACACGGTCGTACACCTTCGTCGTCCCGTCGACGACGATGACGAGTTCGACGTCGTCGTACGTCTGGTCGAGGATGCTGTCGGCGGCCTCGCGGAAGTGGCCGTACACGTCCAGCGAGTAGGTGCATAGAACCACTGAAACCTTCATCACGACGCGATTCGTCGGCCCCACAGTAGTGGTTTTCCCCTTTGACCCGTCCGGTTCGGTCCGTGACGCGAAGCGTCCAGATCCCGACAGCAGTCGGCGATCCGTATCACAAGGCCTATAGGCGTTTTCGGAGGATCCAAACCTAATGAGTAGCGAGACCGAAACGGTCGAGGACGAGACCGCCAACGAGCGGTCGGTGCTCGATATCTGGGAGGACTGGTATCACGTGCCGGTTCTCTCGGTGCTGGTGGCGTTCATGTTCTGGGTCCGGATCCAGGCGCGCGAGCGCTTCACCAGCGGCGGCGAGATACTGTTCAGAGGTAACGACGCATACTACCACTACCGCGAAATCCAGTACACGGTCAACAACTGGCCCTGGACGATGCCGTTCGATCCGTACACGCACTTCCCCTACGGCACGACGTCCGGTGGCCAGTTCGGTTCGCTGTTCGACCAGATAGTCGCGACCGCCGCCCTGGTCGTCGGCATGGGAGACCCCTCCGGCGAGACCGTCCGGACGGTGCTTCTCTACGCACCCGCGGTGTTCGGGACCCTTCTCGTGTTCCCGCTTTATTACCTCGGCAAACACTACGCCGGCCGCCTCGGCGCTCTGTTCGGCGTCTTCGTGCTTGCGATCCTTCCGGGATACATTCTGGACCGCGGTACCGTCGGGTTCGGCGACCACCACATCGCCGAGGCGTTCTTCCTCTCTATCGCCCTCGTCATGGTTGTCCGCGCCCTCCGAGTCGCCCAGCAGGAAAAGCCGGTGTACGAACTCGTCGTGGACCGCGACTGGGAGGCCCTCCGCGACCCGACGATCGCTAGCGTTCTCGCGGGCGTCGCCATCGCGCTGTACCTGTGGACCTGGCCGCCCGGCATCATCTTCATCGGCATCCTCGGGGCCTTCTTCACCGTCTCGCTGACCCTCGATTACGTCCGCGGACGGAGCCCCGACCACACCGCGTTCGTCGGCGTCGTCAGCCTCGCGACGGTCGTTCCGATGCTCGTCGTCAAAACTGGCTCGCTGAGCTTCGAGACGACGACGATCTCGCTGACCCAGTATCTGATCGCCATCGCCGTCGCCGCCGGCTGTGCGTTCATGGCGTGGCTCGCCCGCGAGTTCGACGACCGGGACATCGCCCGCCACTACTACCCGGCCGTGATCGCGGGCGGCATCCTCTCTGGGGCCGTTCTGATGGCCGTTGCACTCCCCGACGCGTTCTCGCTCATCCAGGATAACGTCGTCCGCGTTTTCGCGCTCGGGTCGAGCGACACGGGCCGGACCGTGGGAGAGGTGCAGGCGGTCTCACTCGATGACGCCGGCTCCTTCATGATCAGCCAGTACGGACTGACCTATCTCACGGCGGCGTTCGGTCTGTTCTGGATGGCAGCGCATATCGCGCTCGCCGGCGACGACTACCGCCCGGACGAACTCCTGCTGGTCGTGCTCACCGTCTTCCTCGTCCTGATGTCACTGACGCAGCAGCGGTTCAACTACTACCTCGCTATCTCCGTCGTCCTGCTGAACGCCTGGCTGTTCGGGCAGATACTCCGCCTGCTCGACGTTCCGACGTCGGCGAAGCGTCTGACCGACATCAAGGGGTATCAGGTGTTGACGCTGGTCGCCGTCCTCCTGCTCGTAACCGTCCCCCTCGTCGGACCGCTCGCGTCCTCGTCAGCGAGTACGGCCGCGGCCGAAGCCGGCAATTCGACCGGTCCGGGCTCGTCCGCGTACTGGGCCGAAAGCACCGGCTGGCTCCAGGAGAATACCCCCGAACCGGGCACCTACGCGAACCCCGACGGCGAACCGATGGAGATGTACGAGACGTACGAGCAGACCGACGACTACGACTATCCCGAAGGCGCCTACGGCGTGATGTCGTGGTGGGACTACGGCCACTGGATCACCGTCCAGGGTGAGCGGATACCGAACGCCAACCCGTTCCAGCAGGGACCGCGGCCGGCGTCCGAGTTCCTCCAGACGACGAACGAGACGCGCGCCGAACTCGTTCTGGAAGCGCTGCCGTCGCTCGACGAGCGCGACGAACACATCAGCGACCTCTCGAACGACGAACTCCGCGAGGTCATCGCACAACAGAGCGAAGCGGAAGCACGGGAGGACACCCGGTACGTGATGATCGACGACCAGATGGCGAGCAACAAGTTCAGCCCGATAACGCGCTGGGCCGGTCCATCGTTCGGCGACTACCTCAGCACGCAAGAGCGGATGATCACGTTCCAGACAGCCGAGGGACAGGCACAACAGCCGGCTAACCTCTACGGAATGAACGACCGGTTCGAGAACACGATGCTGTCGCGGATGTACTACCACGACAGCCAGCAGCTCTCGCACTACCGGCTGGTGCACGAAACCCGGTCCGATACGACCATACTGAGCCTCGCCCAGCGGACCGAGGGTGGGGCGACGCGACCGGTGGCCATCAACCGACGGTTCACGGGTCGCCTCGCGAACATGCTCCAGCGTCCTGATGTCGGTGCCTACGACATCCGTCGAGAGTCGACCGTCAAAACCTTCGAGCGCGTCGACGGGGCGACCCTCGAGGGTAGCGTCAACGCCTCTAACGCGACATCGGTGACTGCGATGGTTCAACTCAACGGGACGCAAGACCAGCGTCAGTTCACCTACTACCAGAGCGTCGAAACCGACGAGAACGGCGACTTCACGGTGACCGTTCCGTATCCGACCGAGGAGACGCTCGGACCGGACGACGGCTACACGAACTCCAGCGTCCGCGCGACGGGCAACTACACCGTCTTCACCGGGAGCCTGGAGGGCGTCAACGCCGAACGGATCGGGGACCGACACATCCTCCAGAACCTCGAGAACCCCGGCCAGATCGGTAACGCCGACGTGCCCGAACGGGCCATCTACGAGGGCGACAACGTCACCGTCGAGATGGAGGGCATCGAAGAGAACCTCGATGTCAACGACACCGCCGATAACCAGACCAGCGACAACCAGACCGCCGACAACGAGACGACCGACAACGGGAACACGACGGTCGGAGACGACGGCACCGGCAGCGACGGTGCCTCCGGCGACGGTAACGAGTCGGATACCGCACTCGACGGCCGGTTCGTGAGAGCTACGACGCCCTGATCATATGGTGTCTGGCTCAGTCGACTCGTTCCGGGAGCGCCAGTCCGTCGACTCCTTTCGCGAGTGGCTGGCGATCTACCTGAAAGGGTTTTTCATGGGAAGCGCCGACACCGTTCCCGGCGTCTCCGGCGGGACCATCGCGCTCATCACCGGCATCTACGAGCGCCTCATCGCGGCGCTGACGGCTATCGACCTCCGAACTCTCCGCGACGTTGTCCGCGTCCACGACCCGGAGTCCCGCCGCGCGGTTCGGTCGCAACTGGTCCGGATGGACATCGTCTTCCTGCTCACGCTCGGCGTGGGGATGATGACAGCCGTCGTCAGCCTGTCGCACGCGCTCGAACGCGCCGTCGACGCCTATCCGGCCCCGACGTACGCCTTCTTCTTCGGCCTCATCGGCGCGTCCGCTGTCGTTCTCTACGAACAGGTCGACCTCACCACGTCGGGACGCGTCGCCGTCGCCGTCGCGGGCGTGGGTCTCGCCGCGGCAGTGACGGGACGGGCGTCAGCGGGCGTCTCGCACGCGCTACCGGTCATCCTCCTCGCTGGTGCGCTCGCGGTGTGTGCGATGATCCTTCCCGGCGTTTCGGGGGCGTTCCTCCTGATACTCGTCGGTCAGTACGAGTACATGCTCGGCGCGCTCAACCGCTTTACCGACGCATTGGCCGATCTGGCGGACGGCGGATCGGTCGCGGCAGTCGTCGATGCAGTTCCGCCCGTCGCCGCGTTCATGGCCGGCGCTTTCGCCGGCTTGCTCACGCTGGCCCGCGTTATCGACTGGGCGCTGTCGAACTACCGGGCGGCGACGCTCACCTTCCTCGTGAGCCTCATGGTCGGCGGGCTTCGCCTGCCCGCGGAGCGGGTCGTCTCGAACGGCGGTGTGACCGTTCTCGCCGTCGTCGCCGCCGTCGCCGGCGGGCTATTAGTCCTCGCAGTCGATCATCTGACGGACGATCTGGAGTACGCCTGATCTCGGTCGCCCCGCCCCGTACCGAAGGCTTCACCGACGGCTACAGGTCTCCGTCGAGTCGCCGGAATACGAGGGTCGGAAAACGCGGGACAACGTGGCTGGGAGTTCGACCGTTTCCGTGGGCGTCTGTCGTCTGTACCCGTTCGAGAACGCCGTTCTCGGCGAGTTCGTAGAGGAACCGCTTGACGGTGCTCGCGGTGAGATCGGATCCTTCCGCGATCGCGGCGGCGGCCTCGCGGATCGTGGGTGTCCCGTCGAGGCAGAGCAGTTCGGAGAGCACCCGCTGGCGGTTCTCAGGGAGGCCGAGGACGCGTCCGAGATGGACGCAGTTCTCCGGAACGGCGTCGATTCCGGCGTCGATGTCGTTGGCCCGAATCCGGTCGGCACCAGCCCGGTCAGCGGTGTCCGCCGCGCCGAAGGTTGCGGCGAGGGCGTCGTGGGCGTCGCCGCCGGCCCATTCGGCGATCCGGCGAGCCTGGCCGTGTCTCAGCGCCCCGCTTTCGAGCGCCTGCGAGGCGCGGGTCGTCAGAATGTCGACGAGCGCGTGCTGTCGATACTCCGGGACGTGGACGGTTTCGCCGGTCCACGTCTCCGGTACCTCGTGACCGATCGGGACGACCGTCACTGCGTCGTCGACCGGTTCGAACCATTCGAGCAGGTCAGATACGGAGACATCTTCGACGTCCGTGAGGTGGTCGACGGCGACGACCGCACAGTGCGTCGGTACCTGCAACTGGTCGGTCAGTCGCTCTCGGAGCGTGTCCGTCCCGACGCCGCGCTCCGGCACTGACTCGTCGACAACGGCGGTAAGCAGCGTGTGATAGAAACGGAACTCGCTGCGTGCGTTCGTTGCGTCGATCCGAACGAACTGGGTCGTGCCCTCGGCGCTTCCGGCCCGAGTCGTCGTTCCGATCCGCTGGCGGTCCCGACCGATCTGGTCGTTCAGGCCCGCAAACAGCGCGCTGACGAGCGCGGACTTCCCCGACCCTTTCGGACCGAACACGGCCACGTCGTCGGGGAGCTGTTGACGGAACACCGGATCGAGCACGTCCAGCAACCGTTCCAGAACTGGTCCTCTCCCGACCGGTTCCGGCAAGTGGACGGCGGGGTTGAGCGGAGTTCGGTCGACGATCAGACCGCTCTCTCGGGCCGTGTTCTGTCTCCGTTCGATTCGCTCGTGGAGATCCATCGTGTCAGCCCTCGACGAGGGCGGCCTCCAGTAGTTCGAGCGGATGCCGGATGTCGTATCCGGTGCCGTGTTCCATCTGCATGGCGCAGGTGGGACATTCGGTCATTCCCGTCTCCGCCTCCGTCTCGTCCATGTGGTCGAACATCTCTGATCCGATCTTCATAGATGTGTCGTAGTTCTCCGCTTTCCAGCCGTACGTGCCGCTGATACCGGAACAGGAATCGCCGACGTCGGTCGCTTCGACGCCGTCTATCCGGTCCGCCACTTCGATAGCCTGCCCTTCTAACCCCTGGTTGCGGGCGTGACAGGGTGCGTGGTACGCCGTATCCGGGAAATCAGCGTCGGCCCCCGCCAGTGCGGTATCTAAGTCCTCGTAGATCCGGAGGTACTCGACCGCCTCGTACGTGTGAGCCGACAGGTCGTCGATCCCCTCGATGTCGAACAGTTCGGGATACTCCTGGCGGAGCGACATCGAACAGGAGGTACAGGACGCGATGACGTCCGCGCCGTCGCCGATGGCGGCGACGAACTCCTCGACGTTAGTCTCGGCGGCGCGGCGTGCGTCGTCTACCATCCCGTTTGCGAACATCGGCGTGCCCGAACAGCGTTGGGGCGGCACAACGACTTCGTAGCCGAAGTGTTCGAACACGCGGACCATCGCCTTGCCGACCTCGGGCGTGTTGTAGTTGGAGTAACAGCCGTGGAAATACGCGATGCGCTTGTCGGGACTGTTCGTTTTGTCCTCGCCGCGTTCTGCTCGCGCCTCCCGCGCTCGCTTTTTCGAGGCGGCAACGCCGCCTCGCTCTTCCCACCACTCCCGGAACGTCTGCGTCGCGAACTCCGGCATCTCGCGCTCGCTGGAGATACCCATCACCTTCTCGCCGAGCCACGAGGTGATTCCGAGGCCCATCACGAAGTTCGACAGGCGCGGCACCTTGCTCCCGAGACTCGCAAAGAAGCGGTAGTTCGAGAGGATGCGGTTGCGGACGTACTCCCGCGAGAGTGTCTCCATCTGCTCGTCGACGTACTCCCCGCGGGCCGTGTTGTGCATTTGACTCAGCGGGACGTTCGAGGGACAGGCCCCGTCACAGCGCATGCAGTTCGAACACTTCATCACCGAGTCGTCGATGTCGTGGTCCTCCTTGCGCTTGAGACGCCACTGCTCGGGCCCCTGGAACTTCGGGCCGGGGAAGTCGTCGTCTACCTCCGCCACAGGACAGTTGGTGTCGCAGGTGGAGCACTTGTAGCAGTCGTCTGATCCGGGCCGGAGGTCAGCGCCGTCCTCGTCTCCGAACACCTGTACCGGTTCGAACTCGTCGTCTGGGTTCTCGGCGTCGCTCATTTGGTATCACCGTGAGTCGTCGCAGTCGCTGACGTGCTGTCACCGCGGGCGGCCGCCTCGCCCGCCGCACGGCCGGCGGCGTACCCCGTCGCGAGCGAGACGCCGCTCCCCGATTTCTCGGCTGCGAAGTCGTAGCCGCCGAGGACGCTCCCCGCGGCCCGGAGGTTCTCGTACTCCGGGGTCCCATCGGTGGCGAGCGGCCGAAGGTCGTGGTCCACGTCCACGCCGAAGCGGGCGAACGGGTGGTCGCCGAACGCGTCGTCCTCGAACCAGTCGTACCGGTCCGTCGGATGCGGGACGTGGCAGTCAAAAACCGGTTCGCGGACCGTCTCGCGGTCCGAATCGATCCCCTTGCCGACCAGACCGCCCGACGCCAGCACGAACTGGTCGGCGTGGTACGGGACGCGCCGTCCGGTCCGGTCGACGTACACCGCGCGGACCCGGCCGTCCTCCGTCGCCACGTCCACGGCCGGGTTCCCGGTCGCCACGCGGACGCCGGCGTCTTCCAGCGCGGCGTAGAGACGGTCTTCGAGGCGGAGTCCGGGGAGACTCGGCGGCCCCATCGGCACCTCGAACACGTCGACGCCGAGGGCGCGTTCGATGGAGGACCGGATCCCCGATGGGTCATCGTCGCCAAGGACGGCCGGGAAACCGACGCGCTCTTGGTCGTCGAGATGGGGTTTCACCGCTTCGGCCAGCGCTCGCCGCGCGGGCGTTCCGGGGCCTCCGTCATTTCCGTCCAGTTCCTCGTTCCGGTCGAGCGCGTGGGCGTACCGCGTCACCTTCGCGTCCGCCCGAAAATCACCGGGAAACGGTATCGTGACGCCGCGAGCCTCGAACGGGACGCCGGCCGCCGCCAGATGTTCGGCGGCGAGCGGCGCGTCGAAATCAGTCATCGATTCGAAGCCGACGAGCAGGGCGTCCCGCTCGTCGCTGGCGAGACCGGCGGCGGCGGCTCTCGGATAGCGCGCGGTCGGTTTCACCGTTCCGCCGTGGGTCGGAACGAGGGCGTTTCTGTCCGTGTGCCCGCCCGCGTACGCGTCGCCGACGATATCGTCGAACAGCGCCAGTCCCGACCGGACGGCGTCGATCCCGACGCGTTCGTACGGATGGCCCTCCGGGAGGTCGGCCAGCGCGTCGAACGGGTCGACGAGCGGTCCCTTGCCCGCTGGCGTGTACCCGAGGACATCAACGAGGCCGCTCGCATGACGGAGCGTGCTCTGCTTGTGCGAGATCAGGCGCACCTGCGCGTCTTCGTTCGCGGTCAGTGCGGCCGCGACGCCCGCGAGGCCGCCGCCGATAACGAGGACGTCGTCCTCAATCGCCATAATCACCCTCGTCGGCGGTACGGCCGCCCGTACTGTTGGCGTGGTTGCCCCCGTCCGGCACCACGCCCCGTTCGTCGCCGGTCCCGCCCGGCGCGTCCACACCGTCGTCGAACGCGGTGTAGTCGATACCGCCGGTCTCGGCGGGGTCCTCGTCGCGGTTCATCGTAGCAGCGTGGAGCGCGTAGTTGAGCATCGCCTGCGAAAGCTGTTCCCCCCAGAGGGCGTGGCGCTCGCCTTTCCAGCGCTCCTGGTACAGTTCGTCCAGCGCCCTGCGGACGGTCGGTTCGCCGTACTCCGGATGGAGTTCGTGGGCCATACCCTGACAGCAGAAGCCGCCCTGACAGTTACCCATCGACGCACGGGTTCGGATGCGGACGGCGTTGAGATCGCTGCCGGCCCCGTCGATAGCATCCTGTATCTCCGCGCGAGTGACGGCCTCGCAGTCACAGACCACCGGATTCGGGTCGACCGACGAGAGCACGTCGTCTGCGCGTGACCCGAGACGCTGGGCGCTCCGGCGGGCGATGGGCGAACGGAGTCCGAAGCGGTCCATGCCCTCGTCGAGGACCGACGCATCCTCGCTCCCCGGCAGCGGAACGTCTGCGGTGCGGCACTCGGCGGAGACGTCCAACTGTTCGCAGACGTGGTCGCTTATCTCCTCGGCCATCATGCGGTAGGTGGTGAACTTCCCGCCGACGATGGAGGTCATCCCCTCCAGGTCGTCGCGCTCCTCGTGGTCGAGCAGGAAGTAGTCCCGCGTGATGTCCGTCGGGTCGTCGCTCCCCACGTCCGGCGGTTCGTACAGCGGACGAACCCCCCAGAACGACCGGACCGTCCGGGAGTCGTCGAGGACAGGGACGAGTTGCTTCAACTCGTCTATCATCAGGTCCACTTCCCACCGCTCTTCGGGGTAGTTCTCTGGGTCGTCGACCTCCTCGTCCGTCGTACCCAGGATGGCCGTCGTCTCGTGGGGGACGACGATGTCCGCGTCGCCTTTCGGCTGGCAGCGGTTGACGACCGTGTCGACTTGCCGGCAGTTCATCACGACCATCACGCCTTTCGACGGGCGCACCTCGATGTCGACGCCGGCCATCTCACCTATCTGTCCGGCCCACGCGCCCGTCGCGTTGACGACGTAGTCTGCGCGGATATCTTCGGTACTACCGGGTTCCTGATGCTCGCGCTTGCCCGGGTCGCCGTCAGCTCGCTCCTCTCGTGACGAACCCCGATCCGTGTCGCTCTGCGAGACGCTCTCGTGTCGGACCGTCACCCCTTCCACGCGGTCCTCGTCGCCGAGCAGGTCCACGACTTCCGCGTGCGTCTCTACGCGTGCGCCGTGGTTTTCCGCGCTGACGGCGTTTGCGACGCACAGGCGAAACGGGTCGACCGCGCCGTCCGGAACGCGGATCGCTCGTTCGATGTCACTCGCCAGATACGGTTCCATCTCCCGGGCCTCCTCGGCGGTGAGTTCCTCCGCGGGAATTCCACACTCCCGACAGCCCTCCAGTTTCTCCCTGAAGTACTCGTCCGAGTCTTCCGGTCGCTGGACGAACAGACCGCCGGTTTCCTCGACGCAGTGGCTCGCGATATCTCGAAGGACCCGGTTTTCCTCGATGCACTCTTTCGCGCTCGCCTGGTCAGCAACGGCGTACCGCCCGCCGCTGTGGAGCAGTCCGTGCATCCGACCCGTCGTCCCGTGCGTGAGGTTCCCCTTTTCGACGAGGGTCACGCCTACCCCCCGCATAGCCAGGTCACGGGCGATCCCGGTTCCCGTCGACCCGCCACCGACGACCAGGGCCTCGGTGTCGTAAGTCATCCGTTTTCTGGAACGTCGTGTCGCTCCCACTTTACTTTACCGCCATAAGGCATTATTCAGTAAACTCAAGACGCATTGGGTACCACGCAGATCATACAAGCGGTTAAAAGCCGCTATAATTCCGGCTCAGGGAAACTTTTATAACGAAAGTCATTGATGTTTACTGGTATAGCGGCACTAGTAGTAAAGATACGGCGGTGCCGTACGTCCGGCAGCAGCCGGCACACAACTGGTGATACCAATGACAGACACTTACGTCGGGGCGGTCGACCAGGGGACGACTGGCACGCGCTTTATGGTCTTCGACCACAGCGGCCAGGTCGTCGCGAACGCGTACGAAAAGCACGAACAGATATACCCCGACCCCGGTTGGGTCGAGCACGATCCGATGGAGATCTGGGAGAACACGAAGACGGTCGTAAACCGGGCCCTCAACGAGGCGGGTCTGAACACCGACCAGCTGGAGGCGCTCGGAATCACGAATCAGCGGGAGACGACGCTCCTGTGGGACGCCGAGACGGGCAAGCCGATCCACAACGCCATCGTCTGGCAGGACCGACGAACCACCGACCGCGTCGAGGAACTCGAATCCCAGGGAAAAGTCGAGGATATCCGTGAGAAAACCGGCCTGGAGGCCGACGCGTACTTCTCCGCGACGAAGGCCGAGTGGCTGCTGGCGAACGCCGACCCGATCAAGATGGAGCGCAGCCGTCCCGAGGACGTTCAGGACCGCGCCGAGAAAGGTGAGATACTTTTCGGAACGATCGACTCCTGGCTGATATACAATCTGACGGGCAACCACATCACGGAAGTGACCAACGCGTCGCGGACGATGCTTTACAACATCCGCGATCTGGAGTGGGACGACGACCTCCTTCGGGAGTTCGACGTCCCCCGGGGGATGCTGCCCGAAGTGCGCCCGTCCAGCGACGACGACTACTACGGGTACACGGACCCGGACGGTTTCCTCGAAACGGAGATCCCCGTCGCCGGCGCACTCGGCGACCAGCAGGCCGCGCTGTTCGGCCAGACCTGCTTCGACGAGGGAGACGCGAAAAACACCTACGGAACCGGCTCGTTCTTCCTGATGAACACCGGTAACGACGCGGTCGAGAGTGACCACGGCCTACTGACGACCATCGGCTTCCAGCGTTCGGGCGAACCCGTCCAGTACGCGCTCGAGGGTGCCATCTTCGTAACCGGGGCCGCCATCGAATGGCTGGAAGACGTCGATCTGATAGAGGACGCCGCGGAGACAGCGGAACTCGCCCGCAGCGTCGACTCGACGGACGGCGTCTACATGGTCCCGGCGTTCACCGGGCTCGGCGCACCCCACTGGGACCAGCGCGCACGCGGGACCATCGTCGGGATGACTCGGGGCACCCGCCGCGAACACATCGTTCGGGCGACGCTCGAATCGATCGCCTATCAGACGCGCGACGTGGCCGAGGCCATGGAGGCCGACTCTGGCATCGACATGTCGACGTTGCGCGTCGACGGCGGCGCGGTCAAGAACAACTTCCTCTGCCAGTTACAGTCCGACATCATCGAGACTGGCATCGTCCGGCCGGAGGTCGACGAGACCACCGCGCTCGGCTCCGCGTACGCCGCGGGGCTGGCAGTCGGCTACTGGGACTCCGTCGACGAACTGCGAGACAACTGGCAGGTCGACCGCGAGTTCGAACCCGAGATGGACCGCGAGGTGGCCGACGAGATGTACAGTCGCTGGGACGACGCGATCGATCGCTGCCGCGACTGGGCGCGAGACGGGGGGACCTGAGGATGGCGATCGAGATCTGGGGCGACATTACGCTATCCCTGCTTATGGCTGCCTTCGCTGGCGGCGCGTTCGGCGCGGCGCTCGGTGCCCTGCCGGCGTTCATCTTCACCGGCTTCATGGTGATCGCGGGTGAGGCGGCAAACCAGATCGGCGTAGACATCGCCAGTGACGTGGGCGCAGTCGGCGTTACAGATATCGGCACCGGGATCACCGGACAGGTCGCGTTCGGTCCCGTCTTCGGTCCTCACATCGCATTCGCAGGCGGCGCGGCCGCGGCCGCCTACGCCGCGAAGAAGGGGTACATGGACACGGGCTTCGATTACCACGAGGGGAAGAACATCCTGTTCGCACACGGCACCAAGCCCGACGTGCTGATCGTCGGCGGCGCGTTCGGCGTTCTCGGCATGTTCATCCGGCAAGTTTCCGGCTCTTTCGGCATGCCCTGGGACCCGATCGCGATGGGTGTCGTCCTCTCGGCGCTGTTCCACCGTCTGATCCTCGGTTACAGCCTCATCGGCGAAGCGCGCGAGGGACTGTTGAATATGGCTCCGTTCGAGCGCGAGGAAAAGCGGATGACGACTGCCGGTGGCGGCGGCCCTACTGACAGTCCCGAGAGCGCCACTGACGGTGGCACCGCACAGGCCAACCGCCTGCTGGTCGAACCGTGGCTCCCACACCAGTACAAGTGGGCAAACGTCGCGCTCCTCGGACTCGTCACGGGTATTCTCGGCGGGTGGACTGCACTCGTGACCGGGAGCCCGTTCCTCGGATTCGGCATCAGTGCCGCGTCGCTTCTGTTCCTCAACTGCGGCGTCGAGCAGATACCCGTTACCCACCACATGACGCTCACGTCAAGTACGATCGCACTCGCCGCGGCCGAAAGCGGTGACGCGGCGATCGCGGGGGTCGGAGACGCGCCCGCGCTACTCCTCGCCGCGTTGATGGGGGTCGTCGTCGCGCTGTTCGGCGAACTGTTCCAGCGACTGTTCTACGCCCACGGCGACACCCACTGGGACCCGCCCGCGGCCGCGATCGTCTTCGGGACGTTCATCATCGCCGCGATGTTTCTCACTGGACTCCTTCCGACGACCGTCTGGGTGCCCGTTCCGTAAGAGAGACAACGCCCGTCGACGCGGCTTCTTTTGCTGTCGATTAAGTAGCTGACACCGAAACGGCAGGTATGGACGCGCCTCCGCTCGTACTCGACATCGACGGTACGCTGACCCGTCCCGACGGCGGGATCGACCCCCGGACATTCGACGCGATCCGCGACTGGCCCGCGGACGTGGTCGTCGCCACCGGGAAGTCGTTCCCGTATCCGGTCGCGCTCTGTCAGTTCGTCGGTATCGAGGAGGCTGTGGTCGCCGAGAACGGCGGCGTCGTCTGCACGCCGGACGACGTTTCTATCGTGGGCGACCGCGAGGCCGCACAGGCGGTCGCGCGGGAGTTCCTCGAACTCGGCCACGACCTCGGGTGGGGCGACGCCGACCTCGTCAACCGCTGGCGGGAGACGGAGATAGCCGTCCGCCGGACGGTCCCCGAGGAACCGCTTCGGGAACTGGCGCACGACCACGGCCTGACCGTCGTCGACACCGGATACGCCTATCACGTCAAATCCCCATCCGTGAGCAAAGGAAACGGCCTCGAAGCGCTCTGCGAGCATCTGGGTCACGCTCCCGACGAGTTCGTCGCCGTCGGCGACAGCGAGAACGACGTGTCGACGTTCGATCGCGCCCGTCGGAGTTTCGCCGTCGCCAACGCTGATGATGCGGCCCGGGCCGCCGCGGACGTCGTCACCGACGGAGCGCACGCTGCGGGGTTTCTCGAAGCGCTCGACGCGGTCAGAAGCGAGTAGGTCGCGGAACGGACCGATCACACCGGTGTCCGGTGTGGGTCACCGTCCACGAACCACCGTCACCGGAGAGTGATCCCGTGACGCGAGAGGAACTTGCTTGCCTCCTTTATCTCGACGGGGCTACCGATGATGCGGTAGTAGCCGTCCTCCTCGTGGATGCTCACCACGCAGGCGTCGTTGAGGGCGGCTTTGAGGTCCTCCGACGGGCCGTCCAGGTCGGCGGTCGGGAGGACGATCTGCGTGCTATCACGCAACCTGGACGGGTCCGGCATCGTACATTGGCCCCGAGCGGTGGCCAGCGTATTAACGTGTCGAAGTTTTGCTCTCGGCGACAGGGAACCGACAGAGCGTCGTATCGAGCCGTGAAACCCCTGTCCGGCTTTGTAGTCAACCCCTCTGGAACGTCCTCAACCGCGTCTCAGAGCGGGCCGGGCAAACCGTCCCGCCGACGCGCGAGTACCCACAGTACAAAGGAAGGCTTTTTCGGCGTCGATAGCCGATTCACGGGTAATGGGGCTCGAAGAGGAGATCGACGAACTGCGCGAGGAGATCGCCAACACGCCCTACAACAAATCCACAGAGGCCCATATCGGCCGTCTGAAGTCCAAGCTCGCGGAGAAAAAAGAGAAGCTACAGAACCAGAGCTCCGCCGGCGGCGGCACCGGTTACCACGTCGAGAAACACGGCGACGCGACCGTCGCACTCGTCGGCTTCCCCAGCGTCGGCAAGTCGACGCTGATGAACGCCATGACGAACGCCGATAGCGAGACCGGGTCGTACGAGTTCACGACGCTCGACGTCAACCCGGGCATGCTGAAATACAACGGCGCTAACATCCAGATGCTCGACGTTCCGGGCCTGATCGAAGGGGCTGCCAGCGGCCGCGGTGGCGGACAGGAAGTCCTGTCAGTCGTGCGCGCCGCGGACATGGTCGTGTTCGTCCTCTCCCCGTTCGAGATCGACCAGTACGAACGCCTCAACGAGGAGTTGTACAAGAACAAGATCCGCATCGACCAGGAACCGCCGCGGGTTTCGATCAACAAGAAGGGGAAAGGCGGACTGAAGGTCAACGCGAGCGTCGACCTCGACGTTTCGGAGGACGTGATAAAGGAGGTCCTCCGCGAGCAGGGGTATATCAACGCCGACGTGGCCATCGGCGAGCAGATGGACGTGGACCGACTCATCGACGGCGTGATGGACAACCGGATCTACCTCCCCTCCGTCGTCACCGTCAACAAGGCTGACCTCATCGACCCCGACTATCTGGAGACGGTCAACGGGAACCTGCGGGACCACGACATCGACCCGGACGACGCCATCTTCATCAGCGCCGAGAAGCAGAAAGGACTCGACTCGCTGGCCGAGCGGATCTGGACGGAACTCGGACTGATGCGGATATACATGGACAAGCCGGGCCGCGGCGTCGACTACGAGGAACCGCTCGTCCTCCCGCAGGGAAGCACCATCGAGGACGCCTGTCACAAACTCGGGGGCGAGTTCGAAGAGCGGTTCCGCTTCGCCCGCGTCAAAGGGCCGAGCGCCAAACACGACGACCAACAGGTCGGGACGGACCACGAACTCGCCGACGAGGACGTTCTCCGCATCATCACGCGGAAATGACGGCGCGGGACGGTCGTTCTCGGTCGACTGACGGTCGCGCGGCGTCGGACGGGCGTCCGCTGCCGCGACGACTCGGCTGGGTTCTCATCGTCGGTCTGCTCCCCTGGACCGTGACTCTGTATCCCGGCGGGAGCGGGTTCGTGTTCCCGTGGGGACTGCTTTCGACGGGGCCGGCGATACAGTTCGTTCCAATTGTAGACTATTTCTTCGTGCACGCGCACGCGAGAGGGTTGCCGTCATATCTGCTCTCGTGGGGCGTCGGAACGCTCGCGTACGCGGCGGCGGCCGCAAGCGCGGCAGGCGCTACAGTGATCGACCGCGAGGACCGTCGCGTCACCGCGGCACTCCTGCTCGTCGCTGCCATCGCACACCTCCAGTTCACTCTCGGCACCGACCACTCCGGAATCACCTCGATTCCGGTCGGTCCGGTGGCACTTTTCGCCGTTGCCTGGTGGTTTCATGCCGACGACCTGGTGCGTCTCGTCCGGCCGCATCGCTCCTGACTTCTCTCAGAACGGGGAACTCGGACCCGGCTCCGACCGCCCCTTTCGGTATCCTTTTCGCCGGAGCGACCCGATCTAGGGGTATGAGTGCACCGCTCGACCACGTGATGATGCGCGTCGAGGACCTCGACGAGTCGCTTTCCTGGTACAAGACCCACCTCGACTACGAGGAGAAGAGTCGCTGGGAGGCCGACACGTTCACCAACGTCTTTCTCGGCCCGACGGACGTTCACGACGAGGGGGCACTGCTGGAACTCACGTACAACCACGACGGCCGCACGTACGAGATGGGCGACGCATGGGGCCACATCGCCGTTCGCGTGGCGGACGTGTACGACGCTTACGACGAACTGATCGACGGCGGCGTCGAGGAGTACCGCGACCCGGACTCCTGCGGCGGAAGCTACGCCTTCGTGACGGACCCGGACGGCCACGAGATCGAGATAGTCGAGCGCGACTACGGCGCGAGGTGGAGTCTCGACCACACGATGATCCGCGTCGAGGACGCCGACGAGGCCATCGGCTGGTTCACCCGAAAACTCGAGTACGAACACACCGGACGCTGGGAGTCGGATACGTTCGCCAACTACTTCATGAAGCCGGTGGACGCCGCGGACGAGGGGATGGCGGTCGAACTCACGTACAACTACGACGGTCGCTCGTACGAAATGGGCGAGGCCTGGGGCCATCTCGCTGTGGAAGCCGCGGACCTACAGGAGTTCTGGGACACGCTCGTGGAACGCGGCGCGGCGGAGTACCGCGACCCGGAATCGTGTGACATGCGCTACGCCTTTACCACGGACCAGGACGGCCACGAACTCGAAATCGTCACGAGCGACTGATTGGGACTGTCGTAATTCGATTCGGTAGTTCGCCGACGCAAGGCCGGAAACTACCGGTACGTTACAACGGTCACTTCGACGCGTTGCCGTCAACTGTCGGACTGGTCGAATCGCTTGGACGAACGAGGGCGAAGCTGTTTATATGGTAAACCCCCGTCCCCCCCGAATCCCCCATATCGCCGAAACCGCACGACTCCGGCCGTATCTAGTGGTGTGAATAATTACCATACGCGTCATTCACCACAAAGCATTTATAACGAGGTCACAACGGTTTCTACCGTACCCCTACCCATGGTGACAGCAACGAGTACCTTGGTCTTCGGCGTGCGTTCGTTGGCCGAGTCCGAGAGAAAGTCGCTGGCGCCGACCGACAGACAAACAGAATAACATGACAACAACGAATTCGAAAGACAAGGTACGCAGCCTCGTCCTCGCGGCGCTGATGGTTTTCTCCGTGGTCGGAGGTTCCATCGCGTTCGCGGGAGCGGCTGCCGCGGCTAACGCTCCCGGTGATAACGGGGGCGTTACTGACAATACTGAAAGCGTAAATGCTCTCTCCGGTGAAGAGACAGAAGTCGCTGACTTAGACTTCAGCGGCGACTCTGGAGAGATGAACAACATCACGGTTAACGTTGCTGGTGGTGCTAATTCCGCCAACGTCAATGTCGACGACGTCACTGACGTCCGTGTCGTTGCGTACAACGACAGCGACGTTCTCGCCGAGGCTTCGGCGTCTTACGCCACCCACGGCACCGTGGTCGACTTCAACGGTACGGACGCTGACTCCGAGACTAACGGCACGGTCGACCGTGTCGAAGTCTACGCTCAGCTCGCGTCCAGTGCCACCGTCGACGGCAACGAAGATCTCGACGCATCAGTCGAGCTTCAGGCTGACGACGGAACCTCGTCCGGTGCTATCGACACTCTTGGCGTCCAGAGCATCACCACTGACTCCTCCTTCATCTCCGGTGAAGTCGAGGACTCGAACGGTGAGCCGATCGAGAACGCTCAGGTCGAAATCGTCAACAACGACAACGGCGCGACGGTCGCAACGCTGACCACCGACGCTAACGGTCAGTTCGACCCGAGCCGTGTCCGCGTTGCACCTGGACAGAACTACACCGTGAACGTCGACCGCTTCGGGTACACGACGTACTCCCAGACCCAGTTCGTCGGGTCGCAGGAGACGGTCAACTTCCCGGTCACGCTGGAATTCAACCTCCAGCCTGACAACGTCGACGTCCAGCGCTTCGACAACGGCGAGGTCGCCGGTACATCCTCGACGCTGCTCGGCAACAACGAGTCCGACAACACCGCGACGTACGCCGTCGTGGTCGAGAACACCAACGTCGAGAACGCCGGTACGCCTATCGACTCCTCTGAGTTCTCGATCGACGTCGACCTGGAGTTCAACAAGACCGACGCTAACGTCGGTGACTTCTGGGACAACGACGCGATCAACACCTCCACCACTGTCACGACCACCGAGCGCGGTGACATCGACGGTGACGGATACTCCGAGTCCTACGTGACGTTCAACGTCACGGCGGACAACGCGAGCGCCGACACGCTTGCCAACCCGCTCACTGAGGTTGGCATCAACGCGTCGAACGCGGAAAACAACCTGCAGGACAACGACGCTACCGTCCAGTACGTGCTGGAAGGTGAAGAGAAGATCACCGGCGAAGTCGTCGATATCGACGGTGAAGGCGTCTCCGACGCTACTGTCTGGGCCGTCTACGAGGGCTCCGGCAACCAGTCGGTTGCGTTCACCGAGAACACGTTCGTTAACGACGACGGGAACGCGTTCCTCGTCGACGAGACGAACGACGATGGCCGCTACGCCATCCCCGGTCTCGCAGGCAACGACACTAACGTGACGGTCTACGTCACTGCGACCAACTACAACCGCGAGAACCTGACCGACACGAGCGTTGGCCAGTTCGTCGCGGCGAGCGAGTTCGAACAGACCGCTGGACCCAAGTCTGAGACCGAGAACCACGACATCGTCGTGGCTCCGGTCGACGTTACGCTCGATTACCGTCTGAACCTGTCCGCAGAGGGCGAAGACGGCAACTACTCTGACTCGATCGCGATGGGGATCAGCTCCGAGCGCGACGTTCGTGTGGGACTCGACGTGAAGGCCCAGAACGAACCGGACAGTGCGTTCACCCCGATCGAGAACTCCGATCTCGTTGACAGCGAAGACGTCAACTTCAGCACGAACAACACCGTCATCGGAAACGTCGTCGACGACCCGCTCACCGTTACGGAGAGCAACGAGACGACCGTCTTCCAGTCCACCCGCAGTACCGGTGTGGCTAACCTGACGGCTGAAGTGACCAACGGCGAGGACATGGTGTTCAACGACACCGTCCAGATCGAAGTCTACGGCGTCGGTGAGATCACTGGCGACGTGGTCAACGACAAGAACCCGGCGGACAACCTCCCCGGTGCGAAGGTCGACCTGCTCCGTGTCGAGAACAACGGTAGCGAAACGCTCCTCGATACGGACTACACGGGTCCGCAGGGTTCGTACTCCTTCACGGAGGTCCGAACCGGCGAGACCTACCGCCTAGTCGGTACCTTCGAGAACGAGACCGGTTTCAACGAGATCTACAAGGGCAGCGCCGGTACGACTAACGCCGACATCGTGATCGTCGGCGTTACGCCGGACGCAGCAACCTTCGATGTCAGCGACCTCTCGCCGTCCAACAAGACCGTCACGCAGGGAGACCAGATCGACGTCTCCGCGACGGTCACCAACATTGGCGACGAGCAGGGTACGCAGACCGTCGAACTGCGCGTGGACGGTAACACGCTTGCGAGCCAGGACGTCCAGCTCGTTGGCGATGAGAACGTTACCGTCACCTTCGACGATGTCGACACGAGCGGTCTGGCTGCTGGTGACCACACGCACGGCGTGTACACCGAAGACGACGACCAGACCGGTACGCTGACTGTTGAATCGTCCGACGACGATAACAGCAACAGCAGCATTGTAGCCGAGTACGACGCAAACAACAACGGCGAGATCGACCTGATGGAGCTCTCTGCAGCGGCCAACGCATACTCCAGCGGCCAGATCTCGCTGATGGAACTCAGTCAAGTTGCTGGCGCGTATTCCAGTTAAACAACTGATCCAACCGACAAACCCAACACAAAATGTCAAGCAATAACGATAAGATGCGTAGCCTGCTGATGGCTGCGTTAATGGTGGTCTCAGTAGTTGCGATGTCTGCCGCATTCGCAGGCACCGCAGCTGCAGGGATCGCCGATGCGGATCGCAACATCAGTGACTCGGAAGTGAGTCCTGGTGGAGAGGCAACGGTTACGACAACAGTCAATATGGACAGTGACGGCGGGTCACTCACGATCTCGGAAGAGTTCAGTCCCGAGGTCCAGTCCGCAAGCATCGACAGCGTCACTGTCGACGGTGAGGATGCAGATACCATCATCGCGGAGGCTGACAGCACCGGTGCCGTGGTTACGATCTCGTCCGTGCCCGCAGACGCAACGGTCGAGCTGACGTACACGGTCACCACCGCTGACTCCGAAGACATGACGTACGAAATCACTGGTACCGCTTCCAGTGGTGACGACGAAGTTAACACCGGCTCGACCACCCTCGAAACCGCCGCCGACGACGGCGACGGTAACGATGGCGAAGACGGTAACGACGGCAACGACGGCCAGGAAGGTACGAACCAGTCCGAGTCTGACGCGAACCTCAACGCCGGTGGTACGTACTGGGAAGGCCAGGTCCTCTACGAGGACGGCTTCGAGTCCAACGAGGACTACCAGATCATCAACTCCGAAACCGGAATTCTCGAGCGGGAGCGCACGGCGAACGCCGACGGCGCGCACCTGATCGACACGTCCGGTCTCAGTGAAGGCGAGTACACGCTCAGTAAGTCTAGCGGCTCGTTCAACTTCACTGTCGTCGAACAGGACCTCACCATCACCGCTGACGATGGCGAGGTTCGGAACTCCGGTAACTCCGAGGAGGAGTTCGAGGTTGACTCCAAACGCGGTAGCTTCGACGTTGAGGTCACCGCAGACGACCTCGACGCCGACGAACTTCAGAACATCTTCGCTGACGAGGACGATGTCAGCAACACCGAGGACGGCGTTGCGTTCTCCGTCCGCGGTGGTAGCACGGCCACCGGTAACTTCTCCGGTATCGACGCAGACAACTACACGCTCGACTTCTCTGTCACCGACACTGACGCCGAGGACTCCGTAGACATCAACGTCTCGGACGCCGGCGACAGCGAGGCCGAGTTCGCAAGCTCCGTCACGAGCGACCAGGTCGGCGACGTTGCCGACATCACGGTCGAACTGGAGAACACCGACACGGCCGCTGTCACCGTCGGTAACATCCAGGACGACGGTTATCAGGCCAACCTGACTGTCGAAGACGGTAACGACGACGGTGAGGTCACCATCCAGTTCAACACGTACGAAGCTGGTAACACGACCGGGTCGGATCTCGCATCCGCAGCGAACAGCGACGACTCCGTCACGGTTCTCGAAGGCGACAACCTCACCGCAACCACGTTCAGCAGCAGCCGGCTTCTCACCGACCACGGCTACCGGATGACGGTCCGTGCTGGTGAGGACCCGACCGCTGACTCCGACGACCCCGGTACGCTCAACCTGCGCCCGCGCTCGACTGACAGCCTGTCTGTCGGTACCGCACCGCAGGACATGAGCTACGATGACGTCGAAGACCTCGCCGACTCTGTCTCTCAGGACAGCACTATCTCGGAAGGCGATCAGATAGTGGTCGAGGTTGACGCGTCCGGTATCGAGGGTCTCGTTGGTGGCGCGGACGACTACTCCGAGTTCACTAACGACGAGAACGTTTCGATCACGGTCGAGCAGGAAGAAGCGAAAGCGAACCGTGACCCGAAAACGGCCGAACTCAGCGACAGTAACACGGACGTCTACACGAACGGCGACGAGGACCTCTACTACCTCGTTGTCGACAGCTCGGCACTTGACATCTCCTCCGACGACGGTAGCTACGAGGCTACCTTCACCGTCGAGGAGAACTCCAAGCTGAACCCGTCCGACGACGACGAGACGGTCAGCGACACCTTCGAGATGGACGGCCGCGAAGGGACCATCCAGCCGCCTGAGGTCGAGGCCTCGTCCGGCCAGACCATCAGCGGCACGACGACCATCGCCGCCGGCTCCGAAGTGCGGATCACCGCCGAAGGCGACGACACTGACAACCCGTTCCTGCTTGAGGAGACCGCAACCGTCCAGAACGACGGTAGCTTCAGCGCCGAATTCGACTTCGGCGGCGAGCCTGAGGAAGGCTCCAACTTCACGGTCTACCTCGAGGACTCTAACGGCAACTCGCTCGCTGACTCCGTCAGCGGAGTTGTCGGCGAAGCTCCGACCGCTCAGGTGTCCTACTCTGGCGGCATCAGTGAAGACGGCTCCGTCGTGACTGTTGACGAGGTCTACCTGCCCGAAGGTGGCTTCGTCACTATCCACGACGCGTCCGTCGAGGACGACCCGATCGGCAGCGTCGTTGGTACGTCCCAGTACCTCGAGAACGGCACGCACACGGATGTGCAGGTCGAACTCGACAGCGCCATCGAAGAGGATCAGACCCTCATCGCGATGCCGCACATGGACGACAACGACAACCAGGAGTACGACTTCGTTGACTCCGAAGGCGATAACGACGCTCCGTACACCGACAGTAACGGTGACATCGTCGTTGACGCCGGTGACGTGACGCTGCAGACGGAGACTCCGACTGACACCACTACCGACGAACCGACTGACACCACTACCGAAGAACCGACTAACACCACCACCGAGGAGACCACCCCTGAGGACGGCGACGGGGACGGTGACTCCGACGGTGACGGTCAGCCCGGCTTCGGCATCAGCGTCGCCATCGTGGCGCTCATCGCTGCTGCCCTCCTGGCTGTCCGTCGTCAGGACTAATTCAGGTAGCTAACTACCGGCTCACGCCGGCTTTCGACGATTCACATTTTTTCGAACGCTACGCCGAACAGCCGCAGCACGCGATATCGTGTCCCCGAACGGGTTTCAGAAGCAGTTCGCGTCAGTCGAGCGACGAGTCGGGAGCGTCCGCCAGGTCACGAAGGGCATCGCGTTCGACGTGGTGGAGTTCTCCCGGCACGACGAGCAGGTGAAGCGGACCGCCGAACGACCGCGACGCGAGGCCGCGCATACTGTCGGCCACGACGACTGGGTCCGGACTGCCCGCGCGGGCGACGACGACGCCGAGCGTCTCTGGATACTCGTCGACGAGATACTCTGCGGCCGTGCTCGCGGTCATGTACTCCTCTATCTCGTCGTCTTCCGACCGGGCGACCGCCGCCGCGTTGTCGACCTTGATGTCGAGATAGACGAGCGTGTGGAGGCCGCGGTCGCGGTTCTCGTCGATGGTCTCGGTGACGCTTGCCGGAAGCCCGTCCGCGCCGTGGGCGTACGCGAACGGGAGCGTGGTCGCTTTGCCGAACCGGTAGTTCTGGAGGCCGGTGAGCGCGCTCGCGGCGGCCTGAGCCGTCGTTCCGTGGACTACCCGCGTCTCGATGTCGCGGTCGTGAGCGCGCAGGCGGAGGTCGACGTGCGTGGTCGAGATCATCGTATCCCCGGCCGTCAGGAAGGCGACGTCAGCCGTTTCGGCGGCGTCTAGGATCTCTCCGGGACTCCGTTCGACGCCTTCGCGGTCGCGAACCTCGATCTGCGTGTCGTGATACTCCTCCAGTTCCGCGACGGTGGTGCCGACAAGCGTGCTGGTGTAGAATTCGGCGAACACGCGGTCGGCGTCGCGAAGCGCCTCCTTGCCTTCGACGGTGATCGACCGCTCGTCGTAGAGGCCGAGACCGATGAACGTGAGCATACCCGGACTCGGAGTCGTGCCCGCTTAACGCCAGGGGTTCGACGGTGAACGCGCGACACGCTCGGCCCGGAAGCGTCAGGCTTACGCCCGCCACGGGACGAGAGTCAGCGTATGGAAGCGCCGTGCGTTCGCGTTCAGCGGGAGGACGGCGAGGCGACCCGCCGTTCCCTCGCGGCCGACGATCTCGTCGACGAGGACCTGGAGATAGAGTTCGACGAGGGGTATCTGTACATTCCGGTGACAGACGCGGCCACCGTCCCAGAGAAATATCACGTGGTCGTCCGCGACGTGCCAGAGCGCGCCACACAGCAGACGCCAGCGGACCTGCTCGATTTCGACCCGAGTTACGAGCGCCTGGGCGACATCGTCATCGTGGACGAGGACGACCCGGAGCGCGCGGCCGACATCGCCGACGCCGTCGTCGAGTCGGATGTCCCCGTCGAAACCGTCGTCGACCGAGCGTCGAAGATCCAGGGCGAACTCCGCATCAGGGACTGGGAGCTACTGGCCGGAGAGCGGACCGAAACGACTCACCGCGAGTACGGCTGCGAGTACGCGCTCGACATCGCAGAGATGTACTTCTCGCCGCGGTTGGCGACGGAGCGCCACCGCGTCGCCGAGCAGGTCGAGGAGGGCGAGCGCGTGTTCGACATGTTCGCAGGCGTCGGTCCCTTTGTCATCCCGGCGGCGAAACGCGGAGCGGAGGTGGTCGGCGTCGACCTGAACGAGCGCGCGGTCGAGTACCTCCGCGAGAACGCCGAGCGAAACGGCGTGGCCGACCGTGTGACCGCTATCGCGGGCGATGTCCGAGACGTTGTTTCGGGCTCGTCGCGAGTTGCGGGACGCGAACGAAGCGAGGGCATCGATGAGACGAGCGGGCCGCAGGCTCGCGAGCGCCCGGAGAGAAGCGACGGTGTGCGAGATGACGCGCCGGAGTACGAGAACTGGGCCGACCGGATCGTGATGAACCTGCCACACAGCGCCGACGAGTTCCTCGACGCCGCCGTCACCGTCGCTGGCGACGACTGCGTCGTCCACTACTACGATATCCAGCACGAGGACGACCCCTTCGGTCCCGGGGAGGCGGCGATCAGGGCGGCAGCGGAACCGGAGTACGAGGTTGCCGTCGAGACGCGCCACACCGTCCGGTCGTACGCGCCGCACGAACTGAACGTCTGTCTCGACGTGCGACTGACTCGATAACGGCGTCGGAATTCGGAATCCTTAAACCGATTATCGCGCCTATGTTGAGGTGGAGTGTACCGGTGTCCTGCAGAGCGTAGCGACGCAGGGCTCGGCGCGCAGTGCGCCGGTGTAGCTCAGACTGGCTAGAGCGAATCCTTCGTAAGGATTAGGCCGGGGGTTCAAATCCCCCCACCGGCTTACTTTTGCCGCAAGCGATCCTGCAAGCGGTCAATACGTCTCGTGAGGGACTGAACTACGGAACGGGGGAGAAACGACCGACGCGGGCGTGGTTCAAACCTCCGGCTTTCATTCTACGACGGACGTGGGGGTAACAGCACATTGTAGAACCGTGGTAGGCGGAGCGGTTGATCCCGGACTCGTCGACCGCTATTTCCCGACGCAGACGTCGACGCCGGCAGTGCCGCCGACCGCTCCGAACGTCTGTTATTTCTCTCTGAGTTACGAATTGTATTTTATTAAGTAGAGACGGTATCACCACAAGATTTACGTTTCACATCAAGGTACTGGCGGTATCAGCTATCGATACTGATATCCAGACTGATATGAAATCTGACAGCCCCTGCGGAGGCGAGTCCCACGACGTATCGTCTCGCCTCAACGCGTCTCTCCGGACGCTGTTTCTGGTCGCTCTCCTGCTGGTTTCGGCGACAGCGGCACCCGCTGTCGCGTACGCAGAAGCGGCTCCGTCCGGCGACCGAGAGGTTCAGATATCGGACACCCATGCGAACCTCTCGGTCACGAACGCTTCGACTGACGGGAGAACTACCGGCTCCCCGACTGCCGGTCCGGGCGTTGACCGCGCCGGAGCGGCGAACGAGTCCGCCGTAACGCTGACGCTCATTACCGGCCAGACGGTGACCGTCGAGAAGCGCCGCGGCGAAACCGTCTACACGACCGATTCGGAGACGGCGATGCGGCGGATATCGACACCCGACGGGACGTACGTGTTCCCCGAGAACGCCGACCTGGAGCGGTTCGATCCTCGTCTGTTCAACGTGGACCTGCTGGTGGAACAGAACCTGACGGACGCGAACGCCGACTCGATCCCGGTGATCGTCGAGCGCCGGGGCAGTCCGGACGAAGTCGGTCGAACGGACGGCAATGCCGAGCGGAGTCCGACCGCGGCCCTGCGCGACGACATGGGCCGAACGCGCGGTCTGACGGCCGAACGCACGCTCGACTCCGTCGACGCGGTTTCCGCCTCGGTGTCGAAAGACCAGTCTGCGGCCGTCTACGAGACCCTCCGGACGAGCGCCGAGATCGAACACGTGTCGCTCGACGCACGCGTGAGCGTCTCCCTCGACGACGTTTCGGAACTCACCGGTGCGGGCGCGGCGCGCTCTCGATACGGCGTCAACGGTGAGAACGTCACCGTCGCCGTCCTCGACTCGGGCGTCGACGACTCTCATCCCGACCTGCAGGACGCCGTGACCCGCCAGGTCGACTTCACCGGCGAGGGGACCACTGACGACCCGTACGGGCACGGGACCCACACCGCCGGAATCGTCGCAGGCGACGGCTCCGCGAGCAACGGAACCTACACCGGCATCGCACCGAACGCGAGCGTCCTGAACCTCCGAGTCATCGAGAGCGACGGATACGGCAGTCGCTCCAACGTCATCGACGCGATAGAGTACGCCGTCGACGAGACGGACGCAGACGTGATCAGCGTGAGCCTCGGCGGACCCGTTTACGACGAGGACCCTTACTTCGACGCGGTCCAGTACGCCGTCGACAACGGCGTTACCGTCGTCGTCGCGGCGGGTAACGACGGCCGTCCCGGCCACGACGGCTACGGCACCGTTCTCTCGCCCGGCGTGGTTCCGTCGGCACTCACGGTTGGCGCGAGCGACGGTGACGACCGTCTCGCACCGTTTTCCTCCCGCGGCCCGACGGCGACGAACCGCGTGAAACCCGACCTCGTCGCGCCCGGCGTCGACATTGCCAGCGCGAGGGCGGGTACCGACAGGTACGTCGAGTACTCCGGAACGAGTATGTCGGCACCCGCGGTCAGCGGCATCGCCGCGCTCTTGCTCGACGCGAATCCGGACTGGACCCCCACCGACGTGCGGAGCGCGCTCGTCACGCGGACGGACCGTCTCGAGGGCAACTACGACATCTACCAGGCGGGGTCGGGCCGCGTCAACACGACCGCCGCGCTGACGGCAAACGTGACCGTCGCGCCGTCGACCGTCGACTTCGGCGTCGTCCGGCCGTCTGCGAACGAGACGCGCGTCGTCGAACTCGCTAACCGCGGAACCGAAACGGTAACGCTTGACGTCTCCGCCCACGCGACCGATATCGACGACGGCACGACCGGCGACGTGTCGCTGAACCGGACGGCCGTCTCGGTCGCGCCCGGAGACACCGAGGCCGTCGCGGTGCGAGTCAACGGGACCACCGATGCGGGCGTCTACTCCGGTCGACTGCTAGTCGACGGCGGCGAGTACCGCGGGAGCTTCGGATACACCATCGGCCACCGCCTCTCCGTCTCGAAACACGGCGCGAACGGGACGAGCGTCGCCGGCGACGAAGTGGTCCTCTACCGCCACGGTGACGGCGGATCGACCGAGGTGCTGTCTCTCTCCGGCGACGACGCGGAGACGCTCGTTTTCGAGGGCACGTACACGGTCGTCAGCGGCGGCGTCGACGAGTCGACCGGCGAGACGGTTCTCGTGGAGGAGACGCTGACTGTGTCTGACGACGCGACGGTTTCGTTCGACGAGAACGACGCCGTTCGGTACGGCTTGAACGCGAGCGGCCTCGGCGACGGAACCGAACTGGAGACGCTCCGCGCGGCGGGCGAAATGCAGCGGACGACCGCCGACGGTCGGTCGCTGACGTACGAATCGTTCCGGACGTTCCCCGACGAACCGTCAGTTCGATTCAGCACGGGTACGGCAAACGCTAGCGTCTCGTACCTGCTCGCGCCAGCGAGCGCGTACGACGACGGCGGGCACCACCTCGACGTTTCCGAGGCGTATCATCTAGTGTATCCCACCGTCGGCGTCGACGGGCCGCGGACCGTCGCGCCCGACGAGTCCGACCTCGCCGCACAGACCGTCACCTACGGCCGGACCGGCAGTGGTGACGACTACGATGTCGTGCGGACTGTCACCCACTCGGCGTTCCCGACACGGGGGCTCACGACGGCCCGCTGGGACCGGCGCGACAGAACTCGGCAGACGGTGTACGTCACCCCCTCCGGGAGCGACGTCCGGACGGCGTACGGGCTGACAGCGGTCGACAACGGCCGCGACTGGCGTTTCGTCTCGCCGATGCAGTCGCTCGCGGTCGGCGAGAACAGAGCGGTGAGCGTCCGCGCCCACCCGCTCACGGCGGACCGCCGGAACTGGCATCTGGGGGCGACGCCCGCCGCCGCCAACGTCAGCGTCGGCGCGCGGTTCCAGGTCGACCAACCCCCCACGCGGTTCGTCCACCGGTCGTCGGCGACGAACCACTACGAGATACGCCGGAACGGGACGACGGTGGCCGCGCGGACGACGACGGGTGACGAGTTCGCGTACGCCGGCGACGACCCGCTCGTCGAGAACGCGACGTACGAAGCGGTGCTGACGGCGAACGGCTCCGACGGCCTGTCGACGCGGTCCGTCACTCGCTACGCCGCGACGTACCGTCCCGGCGAGGACGTCACGCCGCCGGAACTCCGGGGGATCCGGGTGACGGACGGTGGCGAAGGCAACTCCCTGTACCGGCTTCCAGTGACGCTGTCGCTCACCGCGAGCGACGACATGGACCTCGCCAACGGCAGCGTCCGCGTGCGCTACGCGGACGGGTCCGTGACGACCGCCCCCCACGACGGGAACGTCACGAACACGAGCGAGGCGTGGCACGAGGCGGCGGTCGAGCGGACGGGCAACGGCGAGTACGCGGTCGAACTGGACGGGTCGCGGATCACCGCGTCGACGCTCCACCTGAACGTCGCGCTCGTCGACGCGTCGGGCAACCTCGCGGAGTCGACGGTGTACGACGCCTACCGGTCGACTGCGCCGCCGACGGTGACGCTCGAAGGGACGGTCCGCGGCCCGGACGGTACCGCCGCGGCCGACGATGTCGTCACGACACACGACGGGGCGAGGCGGACGAACGTCTCGCGAACCGACGCGGACGGGTCGTACGCCGTCGGCGTTCGCCGAAACGCGACCGTCGACGTGGGCTACCGCCAGTACGACACGACCGCAGACGAGTTCTTCCCCGAGGACGGCGTCGCGGACGTCTACCCGCTGGCGAACACCGTCACCGAAACGGACGCTGACCTCGGAACGCACGACATACCGGACGGCCATCCGGTGACGATGACGGTCACGGACGAGTCGGGAGCACCGGTGGCGAACGCGTCCGTCGCGGTCGACGTGAGCGCGAACGGGGCGTCGGTCCGCGTCGGCGAGTTCCTGACCACGGCGGACGGACGACTTCCCGTAGACGGACTCGAACTCTCCGGGAACGTCTCAGTCGCGGTCACGCCGCCGGAGAACGAGTCGTTCGTCCCCACGACGACCGAACGGACCGTCGACGCCACTGGCCCGCGGGACCTCACAGTGACGCTCGAAGAGCCGTCGCTGGTCGCGCACGCTACTGCCGACCCCGCGACGGCGACCGTCGGCGACGCGGTGACGTTCGACGCCGCCGACAGCGCGGCGCAGGGCACAGTCGTCGCGTACGACTGGTCCTTCGGCGACGGCGCGACCGCCGAGGGAGAACACGTCTCGCACGCGTACGAGTCGCCCGGCGAGTACGAGGCCGCGTTGACGCTCACCGACGAGTACGGCGTCTCGGCTACCGACACGGTGACCGTTTCGGTCGAAGCCAGACCGGATAACAGCAGCGGCAACGGTAGCGACGGAGACGGTAACGACGATGGTGGTGGGGGAGATGATGGCGGCGACGGAGACAGTAATGACGGCGGCGGAGGTGAAGGGAACGATGGCAGCGACGGCGGCGACAACAACGACGGCGACGACAGTAGCGGGGGCGGAAGCGGCGGCGCGCCGTCGTCGGGGCTCGAACCGTCGCTCGGCGTCGGAACGGACGTGACGGCCACCGCGGACGGTGCGACAGTCACCGTCGTCCGCGGCCTGCGAGGCGACACCGCGTCGGCCGACCTCCCGGCGTCAGTGACCGCGAACGGCGTCGGTGCGACCGGTATCAACGTGACTCTCGCCGAGAACGCCCCCGAGTTCGACCTGTCGGTCGGGGCGTCCGCGGAACCGCCGGGGGACGTCCCGGCTTACAACCGGTCGACGGCGCTTGGCTACTTCGACGTCGGCCGCGACGGCGTTTCCGAGGAGGCGATCGCCGAGGCGACGCTCCGGTTCAGCGTGTCCCAGTCGGCGCTCCCCGACAGTGCCGACCCGGACGACGTGACGCTCTACCGGTATCACGACGGCGAGTGGCGCGACCTCCCGACGAATCACACAGGGAACGAGTACGAGGCGGCGACTCCGGGGTTCTCGGCGTTCGCGGTTGGCGTCGAACACCCCGAGTACTCCGTGACCGACGCGACGCTCGGCGCGACCGAAGTCGCGGACGGCGAGTCGGTCCCCGTCGAGGCGACGGTGACGAACACCGGAACCGCCGGGGGCAACGCCACCGTCGCGCTCGAACGGGGCGGCGAGGTCGTCGCTGAGCGAACTGTCTCTCTCGCGCCCGGCGAGGCGCGGACCGTGTCGTTCGCTCCGACGCTCGGACCGGGCACGCACGACCTGCACATCGGCGAAACGGACGTCGGGACCGTGACGGTGAGCGATCCGTCGGAGACCGAATCGACCGGCGAACCGTCGACCACCACTGCAGAGGACCGGGACGCTGAGACGGAAAGCGACGGGCAACCGGGCGTCGGACCGGTCGGTGCGGTCCTCGCGCTGACGCTTACGCTTCTCGGCCGCCGGCGGTTCCGGTAGCCGACGCCGCGGCGAAACACGAGGTCGATCCGGACGAGGTTGAGGCGACCACGGCGGGAGCGACGAACTCGGGTTCAGCCTGGCGGTCTGATCAGTGTCAGGCAAGCAGGCGTCGCTCCCACCGCGGGACAGCGCGGCGGTAGACGGCGACGCCGACAGCGCCGAGCAGTAGTGCGGCGGCCGCGAGAGCGCCCAGAAGCGTCGTCGAGACGGGCGTCACGACTAAGCTGACGATCAATACCGGGACGAGCGCCGCGGCGACGGCGGCACCGAACGCGGCGAACAGGACGCTGTCGAAGAGGAACTCGTTCGGCTGTAGGCCGGCGAGCGCCACCGTCAGACCGAAGAGGTAGAGTTCGATCCCGACGAGGAGGACGGCACCCACGGCGACGTGGGCGGGGTCGGCCCCGAACCAGACTACCGCGAGCGCGAAGTACGCCAGGCCGTTGGGGACGGCGAGGACGAGAAACGCCCGGAACTTCGCGGCGAAGGCGTCTGCGACGCCGACGGGGTAGATCAGGTAGTCGTCCGGGTCGTCGAACTGCGTCAGCCAGTTGTACGTCGTAAAGGCCGTCAGACCGAGAATGGCACCGAACGAGAGTCCGATCGACGGCTCGACGCCGGTGACTGATTCGGTGAGAAAGATGAGTGCGGCGCTGACGGCGAACAGGACGCCGCCGGAGAAAAGCACCTTCCAGATGCCGCCGCTGCTCCGGTGCAGGTCGAGCAGGCTCTTCGTCCACAGGCCGGTGTCGTCGCCGAGGCGGCGACGCCAGCGTCCGAACGCGGCGTCGGTCGTTCGCACCCCGCTCCGAACCGACGGGTCGTAGGCGTACAGGCCGACGATAGCGAGGGCAACCGACGGGGCAACGGCTATCGCCGCAGTGGCGAGTGAGGGGTCGGCGTACAGCGCGTACGGCGTTGCTCCTCCGACGTCGACGCCTGCGGCCCAGGCCAGGCCGACGGCCGCCGCGGCCAGGAGACCGACCACGCGCCCGGGCAGGCCGCGCGTCGAGAGGCCGACGAACGCGAACGTGACAGCGGCACCGAACAGGAACGTTGCGGTCGTCGTCGCCCAGAGCAGCGGCAGGCGGGCGAGCAGCGCCGGGTCGCGGGCGTAGGCGAGCGGCGCGACCGCCACCGTGAGCGGGAGCAGGAACAGGACGCCGTAGTAGACGATATCCTTGACGAGAAAGACCGAAAGCAGCGTCCGCCGCGACACCGGAAGCGTCCGCCCGGAGAACACGAGCATCGTGATATCGCCGAGCAAATTCTCCATGGCGTCACGCCCGACGAAGCCGATAGAACCCGTGTGAAGCCCGAACGCGAACGCGAGCCCGTGGAGACCGGCGGCGACCGTCGCGACGGTCACTTCGGTGAGCGAGAGGAACCACGCGGTCCCCGCGGCGAGCGCCGTGACGAGGAGCGGAAACACCGCGAAGCGCCGGCCGCCGAACAGTTCGGTGTGGAGCCGCCACTCCTCGGCGAGCATGCCGCGAAACAGCGTCCAGTGCAGGCTCATGGTTCCGTCGCCAGCGCCTCGCGCGATTCGGGCGCGTCGACGTTCGCGAGGAAGGCGTCGAGCAGCGACGACCCGTCGTCCAGCGCTCGCGGGTCACGTTCGGCGATCAGTTCGCCGCCGCTCACGATGCCGACGCGGGTGCAGATGTCCTCGGCCACCTCGACGTGATGTGTCGAGAAAAACAGCGTGTTGCCGTCGGCGGCGTAC
The DNA here is from genome assembly GCF_034808085.1 of Halostella sp. PRR32. Lineage (NCBI taxonomy): Archaea > Methanobacteriati > Methanobacteriota > Halobacteria > Halobacteriales > Natronoarchaeaceae > Halostella > Halostella sp. PRR32. The sequence goes on along the minus strand of NZ_JAXHGL010000002.1, from coordinate 666,466 downwards.
GATTCGAAGAACCGCTTGGTGCGTTCCTGGACGATCGGGTCGAGGTTCGCCAGCGGTTCGTCGATGAAGACGAGGTCAGGTTCGTGGAGAAACGCGCCGGCGATCATCACCTTCTGCTGTTGCCCGCGCGAGAGGTCGGTGGCCAGCGTATCGAGCTGTTCGGCGAACGACAGCCGGTCCGCCCACTTCTCGACTCGGCGCTCTCGCGTCTCGTCGTCGATGTCGCGAACTGTACTGACGAACTCGAAGTACTCGCGCGGCGTCAGGAAACTCGGCGGCGACTCCCGCTCCGGCAGGATACCGACCCGTCGTCGGGTTTCGGCGGGGTTCGTCGTCGGGTCCGTCCCGAGAACGGACACGTCGCCCGCGTCGGGCCGGAGCTGTCCCGTGAGGATCTCGATAGTCGTCGATTTTCCCGCTCCGTTCGGGCCGAGCAGACCGAACAGTTCGCCTTCGTCCACGGACAGTGAGAGGCCGGATAACGCCTCCAGGTCGCCGTAGGACTTCTGAACGCTCTGTGTCCGAATTGCAGTCATCGTGTTTCTAGTGGGCGTACTCCGTCATATTCCTGTCGGCAAATTTGATGTGTCACTTCAACTGATCCGACATCCGCCGAGTCCACCGTCGGAGGACCGGCGCGAAACGGTAACTCGGATACACTGATAGTCTCCCGGACCACAGAGTAGCCCATGGCGCTGTACGACGCAGTTGCTGACCATCCGCTACGGATCGACGAGGTCGGACTGACGCGACGCGAACGGGACACTTCCAGCGGGTTCACGCGCGTGACGACCGAGATAACCCTTCGCGGCGACGGAGAGACGGGCCGCGGGGAAGATGTCACGTACGACGCGGCTCCCCACGACGCTCTCGTCGACCGCCAGCCGTTCGACCTGGCCGGGGAGTACACCGTCGCAGCGTTCTCCGAGGCACTCGACGACGTGGAACTCTTCCCGGACGTCGACCCGGAGCAGGCGGCCGCACGCAACTACCGCCGCTGGGGGTTTGAGAGCGCGGCGCTCGACCTAGCGCTCAGACAGGCTGGCGAGTCGCTCGCGTCCGCACTCGGACGGACGTACGACCCGGTGAACTTCGTCGTCTCGACCCGTCTGGGCGACCCGCCCACGGTCGACCGCATCGAGACGCTGCTCGACGCCGACCCGGATCTGGCGTTCAAACTCGACCCGACATCTGACTGGGACGCCGACCTGGTCGCCGACTTGGCGTCGCGGGCGACGGTCCGCATCGTCGACCTGAAGGGTCAGTACGAGGGAACGGACGTCGACCAGAGCGCCGACCTCGACCTCTACCGACTTGTCGCCGACGCGTTCCCGAAGGCCGTCATCGAAGACCCCGCCCTGACGGCCGAGACGGACGCGTTCGTCGACGAGGTGGCCGACCGCGTCTCGTGGGACCATCCCATCACCGGCGTCGACAGCGTCGAATCGCTGCCGTTCGAACCGCGCTGGCTCAACGTGAAACCGTCGCGGTTCGGGAGCGTCGAATCCCTCCTCGACACCATCGAGTTCGCCCGCAAGCGCGACATTCGACTGTACGGCGGCGGCCAGTTCGAACTCGGTGTCGGCCGGCAGCACCTTCACGCCTTCGCGTCGCTGTTTTATCCGGAGAGTCCGAACGACGTCGCTCCCGGCGGCTACAACGACCCGGAACCACCGGACGGCCTTCCGTCGTCCCCGCTTTCACCGCCGGACGACCCTCGCGGACTGGAGTGGTGATCCGCCCGGCCCGAGCGGCGGTCACTGCCGGAGCACTCGGCCCCGACCTCTCCGCAGTGGCCCACAGTTATAATAGCGCTTGCAAGTCATCACACACTCGATCGCACGACTGCGTGCGATCGGATCTGTAAACAGTTGCAAGCACTACTATATGTTCCCGCGTCTCGAAAACACTCACCCGTGGCGAACCGACCGGCTACCACTGCGCTCGCGGCCGCCCTCTCGAACTGGCGTCGGCACCTCGTCGCAGTCTCTCTGGTCGTCGTCGCGTTCGCGGTCGCGACGATGTTTGCCTCCAGCACCGCGTACTACGGCGCTGCTCTGGTCGCGTTCGCGGTCTGGATGGGCTGGTTCGTGCTGACCGTCGTCGACCTGATCGGACGCGCTGACTTCTGACGCTAGTCGGACCTGGCCGATACGGTTACGTCTGCCGTCCCGTGACGTAGCGCCGCGGCGTTGTCCTCTTCCACGACGGTGAACGTCCCGTTGTCGCAGTTTGCACACCCGCCCTCCGCGAGTGGGTCGACAGTCTTCCCGTTTTCCGTCCCCGGTTGCGTGTGTCCACACCGAGTACACTTCCCCATGATAACCATTACTGCAAGGTACGGATCCGAAACGTTAAACGCTGTTGTGAGGACCACTGGTGGTATCCTCCTGTTACTGCACTAGGAACACATCTACGGGCAGAACGACGACTGATCATGTACGCCTTCGTCGCCGCGGAGAACGCACCGTTTTCGGATCGGAGGACTCTCCGCGCAGTCGCAAGATTATACTTCTCCGAGAGTCGCTGTACGCCCATGAGCCAGGCGTTACTCGACCTGCTACGGAGCAATTCGGACCACGCCAGTCGGTTTCAGTCACGGTTCGACGACGTACAGGACTCCCAGCGGCCGGACGCGGTCACGGTCTGCTGTTCCGACTCCCGCGTCCTTCAGGACCACATCTGGGGGAACGACGAACCCGGACGCCTCTTTACGTGCGGCAACATCGGCAACCGCGTCGTTCAGCGGACGGAGTCCGGCGACGTGGTTTCGGGAGACGTTCTCTATCCGGTCGAACACACCGAAACGGACACTATCATCGTCGTGGGGCACACGGGCTGTGGAGCCGTTACCGCGACGTACGACGCGCTCACGGGCGAGAGTGCCGAGCCTGCGGGTATCGACCACTGCCTCGAGCTACTGAAGCCGCATCTCGAAAGCGGCGTCGAACTCCTTCCGTCGGACGTGAACCGCACGGAGGCCATCAATCGGCTCGTCGAGTACAACGTCGACAGACAGGTCGAGTTCCTCATAGAGAGCGACGACGTTCCGCAGGACGTCGAAGTCGTCGGCGTCGTGTACGACTTCCAAGACGCCTACTCCGGGCGTCGGGGGGAAGTCCACGTCATCAACGTCGGCGGTGAAACCGCCGTCGACGCGCTCCGGGACGACCACCCCGACATCGAATCGCGGATCGAGCGGCTCTGGGAGTACTGACCGTCCGCCGTGCCTATCGACGCCCGAAACTGTGATCGAACGGGACGGTAACCGGCTTCAGGATCCCGTCCTCGGCGGAGTCAGGCACTTCGGAAACCCAGGCGTATGCGCCGGGGTTCAGCGTGTCAAATCAACACATTCCAGAACTGAATTTTCCGCCGTCATTCTCGGAACCAATTCTTTTTCTCCGCCCGCCGTGCCTGCTGTGCGCCGGATTTTAAGACCAGTGCTAGCAAACACCACACCATGACAAACGCAGCCGAGATCACTCTGGACGGGGCGCAAGTGATGGCTGCGTCGATGGATGCGATGGCCGTCATAGACGGCGAACAGTACGTCTCGGTCAACCAGCCGTACGCTGACCTCTACGGGTTTGCGCGACCGGAGGACCTCGATAGCGAGCCCTGGGACCGTCGTCTCGCCGAGAGCGAGCGGTCTCGCTTCGAACTGGAGGTCTTACCGACCTGCCGCGCGGATGGCCAGTGGCGAGGCTGGGTCGCTGGCCGGCGACGCGACGGCAGTACCTTCCCGCAGGAACTCTCGATCGCCCGTCTGGCTGACGACCAGTTCATCTGTATCGTGCGAGCGACCGCGGACGCCGAGCGACCAGAGCGACGGAACCGACTCGTCGACCGCGTCTTGGACGCGTTCGACGACATCGTGTACGTCCTCGACGAGGACGGCTCTCTGGTCCTCTGGAACGCGAAACTCCGCGAAGTGACGGGCTACACGGACGCGGAGATAGCCGCGGCCGACCCGACAGAGTTCGTTGCGACGGACCAGCACGACTACCTGCCGTGTCTGGCCGGGGCCGTCGACGAACTCGGCGACCGACAAGCCGACCTCGATATCGTCACCGGAGACGGCGAACGCATCCCACACGAGTTCCGGGAGACGGCGTTCGAGGACCCACGGACGGGCGACATCCACCGGTGCGGTATCGCCCGCGACATCACCGACCGCACGGAGCGCGAGCGCGAACTCGGTGCCGCCCGTCAGTTCAACCAGGAACTGGTCGAAAACGCGCCGTTCGGAATGTTCCGTCTCGACGATGACCTCCGGATCACGTACGAAAACCCGCGGGCGGAGGAGATCATCGGCCTGCCTACCGACGAGGAGTCGTCGGCCGCGATCGGGGTGGACATTCGCGAACTCCCTTCTATCGTCGAAACCGGCGAGGCGGAGTTGTTCTCTCGCCTGCAAGAGGGCGAAACGATCGAGTTCGAGTTTCCCTTCGAATCGATCTACGGCGCGGAGGCGTACTTCACCGGACGGGGGGTTCCGCTGTATCGAGACGGCGAGTTCGACGGCGCGCTCCTGATGGCTAACGACATCTCGGAGCGTCGGCGGCACGAGCGGGAACTAGAGCGCCAGCGCGACGAATTGACGACGCTGGACCGGATCAACGAACTTCTTCTGGAGGTGACCCGTGACCTGTTCGAGTCGCCGACGCGAACCGAGATCGAGCAGGTCGTCTGTGACCGCTTGGCGGCGTCCGAACTGTACCAGTTCGCCTGGATCGGCGAACCCGAACGGCGCGGCAAGCGGATCGTCCCCCGCGCCAGCGCCGGGATCGACGACGGGTACGTCGAGGCGATAACGGTCACGACCGCGGAGGAGGACCCCGGACAGGGTCCCGGCGGTCGCGCGCTTCGCACGGGGAGGATACAGGTCAGCCAGGACATTCGCTCCGACCCCTCGTTCGAACCCTGGCGCGAGGAGGCGCTCGACCGCGATGTCAAGTCGGTCGCCGCCGTCCCGCTGGTCCACGGTGACACGACGTACGGCGTTCTGGCGGTGTACGCGACCCGACCACTCGCGTTCAGTCAGCGCGAACAGGCGGGGTTCGAAACTCTCGGCAAGGCCGTCGGATTCGCTATCAACGCTATCGAAAACCGGAGACTCCTGTTCGCCGATTCGGTAGTCGAACTCAAGTTCGAGGTCACGGACTCCGAACTGGTGTTCGTCCGGGCGTCCGACCGCCTGGACTGTGAACTCACCATCACCGGCTACGTCGAGTCGGCGTCAGGTGGTTGGAGCGTATATCTCTCGGTCGACGGCGCGACACCGGCGGGCGTACGCGACGTCGCGACGGAGGACCCGGACGTGGACCGCGTTCGGGTGATCGCCGACGAGGGCGACAGCGGCCTGGTCGAGTTCGTCCTGAAGGGACCGGCCCTGAACGAAATCACGGAGAAAGGTGCCATCCTCACGTCGGGACACGCCGACGCTGGACGGGGGCGGTTTAGCGTCGAAGCGCCACGGTCGGCCGACGTTCGCCGGTTGACTGACAGGATTCAGGCCGTGTACCCAGACTCGACGTTGATCGCACAGCGCGAGTTCGACCGTCCCGTTCAGAAAGCCTTAGAGATGCGACAATCTATCGACGACCGATTGACTGAACGCCAGCAGGAGGCGTTCGAACGCGCCTATCACGCCGGGTATTTCGACTGGCCGCGCCGGAGCACCGCAGGCGACATCGCCGAGTCGATGGACCTCGCAGAGACCACCTTTCACTATCACCTGCGCAACGCGCTCCACACGCTCTCGTCGACACTCGTCGACTTCGAGAAGCGGTAACGACGCCGGTCTAGCGATAGTTTGAGCGGTGCTTTTTGATCACGCTGCGTGTAGCAGCGCCCGCTCTCTATCCCGAGGGCACGACCGAGACGTGGGTACACTGACAATGGCACAGACACGATACACAGTCACGTACGTGTTCGACGGTCGCTCCCGGGCCGAGTACACTGACGCCGTCTCGCTCATCGACGAGACCATCGGGCGCATGCAGCGCGAGGGGGTCGACATCGAGTTTCTCGGAGCGACGGCCGAGACCGACGCCGCGGACCAACTGGTCGAGGTAACCGCTCGCTATGCGGCACCGACCAAAGGGAGTATCGGCTGGCTGAACTGTCGCGCCCGTCTGCCGGCCAGCGGGCCGCCCCAGCGCGTCAGGACGGACGACGCCGAGACCGAGAAACGGGATGTCCCCGTCGCACGCGGCTAGCGTACTTTTTCGCTCCCGAACGGCAGGAACGTCCCGTTCGGCGTCCAGCGGGGCCTCTACCATGCGGTATCGCTCTCTTCCTCGCTATCAGTTCGCTTGAAATCTGCCTCTAGATAGCACTAGACGCACTCGGACGCAGTGCGCGTGTCGTGACAGTTGAGACTGATCTCGCCCGCAAGCGGCGGGGGCTCTCGCTATCGAATATAGCGGGCTACGAGAGTGTTTCAGCCGAAACGCAGCCCCGGACACCGCTATTCAGCGGTGTCGGTCGACCCCGACATCGGAGTGGCGCCGGCGATGATCGCACCCGTCGCGAGAAGCGCGGCGGACAGAACGACAAAATCCCCGCTGGGGGTGTATCCTGCCAACTCCGCACCCATTTGCACGATAAACACCGTAACGAAGAAACTGAGGATACCGAACACCAGCATGACGATTCCGGCGATGATACTACTGACCAACGCGCCGAACGAATCGAGAAGTCCCATTTGATACGTAACCTCCGGTAAATAAAGAAACACTACACATATACCGTTTGGGTACGGCCTGAGTCACACACTTGGGCGTAGTAATCGACAAATGGCCGTAGCCCGTTCCGAGACCGGGGAAACAGCATCTTTCCGCGGATCCGAATTTGTAAATTCATAGGAGCTAAACGGGCATATATGGATACAGGCGGGAACACAGATACCACCAGCAAAGCCGTTGGTCTCATCACGCTACTTATCGGTTTGATGCTCATTGCCAACCCGATAGTCGGATTTTCGCAAATTCTTCCGAAAGGCGCGTTCCACCTGATATCCGGTCTCTTACTCGCCGGTAGCGGTATCTACTGGTACAGACAAATGTAGGAGATCACTCTGTGCCAACTGGTTCGAACTGGTAGAGTGCTCGAATGAAAACATTGAGGGGTGTACTGATGAACTTACGCACGATGTCTTCGAGTCCCTCTCGGTCCCACGATACGCAGTGAACGTCTCGCCGCCGGCTGCTCGCCAGTGTCGGCACCGTTTCTGCGGTTTCGATAGCGGGATGTAACGGGATCGACCCGTTTGGCGGATCCGATGGCGACGGAGACTCGATAGAGGTACTCGTCGAAAACGATACCGACGACCTCGCACGGATAGCTGTTTACGTCACAGACCGGGACGGTGATTCCATCTTCAGCCGAGTGTACGAACTCGAACCACACTCCATCGACCAGTCTGGAGCAGTTGAGGCTCGCCCGGCAACGGTGTCTGTCTTCACGCCGAACGGAACGTCTGCAACGTGGGAGTATTCGCCGGAGAACAGCCTGAACTGTGAGCGCACGGATATCGGTCTCACACTGACTCCGGAGCAGACAGTCGAGTCGTGGTCTGACTGTTGAGTGGCCTCCTTGAACTGGCGTTCAGTAGCGTTATTCTATGTCCCCGCAGAGCACAGCGTCCGGGGTCACGTCTCGGTTCGAACGTTAAGTAAACTACACTTTTTGTAAAGTCACCTTAACATTTATATCCGCGGCGGATCAAGCTGATACTGTATGGTAGAGAACCCGCGACAAGCGTATGGTGCCCTCCTCGTAACGATAACAGCAGCGATCAGTGCCATAATTATCTTCTCAGGATTCATCGCTCCTGAGTTTATGATCCGAGGAAACACCCTCTGGGTCTATCTCGGCGCTGTAGTAATGATGATCGTCTGTGCGATTATCAGTTGGGCCACTAACTTGCCGAGAATCCTCTCTCGGGAGTTTGGGACGAACGGAGGCGACCACTGATGTGGCTGCCGGCGAAGTACAACCTCCTTCTGTTTATCGTGCCAGCGCTCGTTTATCCGATCGCTGGTTTACTCGTCGGTGAGCCGTTTACGGACCCAACGGCCGCAGATTTGGTCCTATTACCCGCTGTGATGGTACTCACCAGTAACATCGGGTATGCGTTCAAGTCACAACGCGAGAAGTCGGGAGTCGTTGACGAACGTGACACGCGGAATATTGACCTTGCACTAACCGTTACAGGGATGGTTCTTCTCGTCTCCATAACTGTTATCTACATTGGATACGCAGCGACAAGCGATATCGTTCCGACGGAAATGGATTACCTTGCAACGGCGGGCGTCGTAACGATATTTCTCGTATTAGGGGGGACGGAAGCGTATCAACGCCTGTAAAGTATATGGATAACAACCTTCGGGTCGAGCGTGCAAAAGCGGACATCACGCAACAGGAACTCGCAGACGCAGTCGGCGTGAGCCGCCAGACGATCTATGCGATAGAGAAATCAAAATACGACCCGTCGCTCGAACTGGCATTTAAGCTCGCTAGGTATTTCGACTGCTCGATAGAAGATCTATTCGAACCGGACCTCGATTAGTGCAGTCACAGAATTCAGGCTCTCAGACGTCCGTGACCTAGATGAACGCTTTCTGTGGAGGGTGCCGGTGAGGTTGGGACACCGCCCTCACGCTCTTTCTACTACGACCCGCATTACCGCTGCCCGCGCTGCTCGACCTTGTTCAGGGAGTCGAAATCCGTAACATAGCCTAACGAAACAAACACCCTATTGAGAATTCAGGTTGGCAAAAACGGGTGTCACAGGCAATCGATCTCAATCGCAGATAAAAGGTAGAAACGGGCGATGCTGGCGTTTCAGCGAGCAGCGTCCATTGGTCTTATTGGAAACTCTCAAGCGATGGGGTGAGTGCCGGTCTGGGAAGAGGGGAACCGGTAGAGAGAAGGGACGTTTCTACTTCTCGGTGAGACCGAGCTGTTCCAAGAAGGCGTGGAAATCGTGATAGATCCGGTCCTCTACGATTTCGCTGTCTCGGATCTCCGTTTTCGACATTCCTTGGAATTCGATCTCGCGGTCGGTTGCCGGGATGCCGTTGAATTCCCCTTCGTGTGTGGCCGTCGCTGTCCACTCCGTCATGACGATTCCGTCCTTCGAGAGCATCTCCGCTATCCCGATGGTGAAATCCGGGAACCCCGCTCGTAGCTCTCGCAGGTGGGCTTCGAACTCCTCACGTCCCTCTAGCACTCCGCCCGGAGCGCCGGGATCGTACACCGTGGCTGACTCGTCGAGAACGTCTGGAAGGCGCTCGTACCCGCCGGTGTTCCAAACATCTATCCACTCTTCGACGCACTGTTCGACGTCCGATGTAGACTGTGCCATGGGTGTTCCACCCACACCAACAGACGGGATGCAGTCGTTTGGCCTTACTCGGCAGGAATGCTCCCACGGTAATACCACTGATACGTTTCTCTTCGAAGTCTGACCCGCTGGTTTGTACCACCGCTGTTGCGATCTTTGACGTGTGGGTACGCCTCGAAACACCTCACACGGCGTGGATGTACGTACGTTGTCCCCTGTATCTAGGCTGTCGGACCGAGTTACGGCACTCCCTGTCCATCTGCTGGCGACTATTTACCGAATGGAGTGCTACTTGGTCACATGGACGCCACTCTCGATGACATCCAGTTCCTGGCGAACTCGGCTAATCGTATCCAGATACTGGAGGAACTCACTAGTGGCGCAGCGTCCCGCCGTGAACTCCAAGACGCGACCGGGGTGCCCCGATCAACAGCCGCACGGGTACTCGATGATGCCGAAGCCCGGGACTGGGTCAGATCGGAGGGAAGCAGGTACTGGCTCACCTCCCTGGGAGAGGCGATGATAACGGAGTTCCGGAGGTATCTGGCGGCGACGGAAGGGATTCGCCATCTCGGTCCGGCGATCGACTGGTTGCCCGACCCGGCCTGGGAACTCGACTTTCGGTGCTTCCGTGAGGCCGAGATCACGACTCCGACGGAGACCAATCCGACCGCCCACTTCGACCGCGCGATAGACCACTTCAGGGGGAGCGACAGCTACCGTGGTCTCACCCAGAACTCACTCCCCGAGTATATGAAAACGATTCGTGGCCGCGTCGTTACGGGACAGCTCGATTTCGAGGGAGTCATCGAAGCGAACTTCATCGACGTTCTCAGGGATGACCCGGAGCGGGCGGCCCTCTGGCAGGACATCGCCGAACGGATGTGGCTCTACGACGGGCGCGTTCCGCTCAATATCCACATTATCGATGGAACGATCCTGATCTGGTTGTGCGACGACAACCAGACCGGTGACGACGTGCTCGTAAAGGGGCTTTTAGAGTGTACGCACTCGGATGTCGTTTCGTGGGCGGAGTCATTGTACGAGGAATACCGGGCCGGGGCAGAGCCGCTCGATCCTGCACTGTTACCGTCGGAGTGAGAGGACACTATCCCCACGGACGGTATCAGAAGGACCGACACTGTACCCGTGTGGATACTCACGGTAGGTGATGTGGCGAAGATCCGTCGCTGCCGGAACTCTTCGAACGTCACTGCCGAAAACGGGATCGGTGCCGATCGCCGCTCTCGACTGTTGTAAGTCGTTTCGGTATTTCTCCGACACGGGGTCGGCAATACCGGTACACAGGTACAACAGCCTCTGTCACTCCCCGGGCGGATCAACGACACCGAGTTGCTGCATCACCCCGAACGTGTCGAAGAGCCCCCACGATTCGACGATCCGACCATCTGCGAGCCAGTTGATTTCGAAGCCGACTATCTCGACGTCGGTCCCCGTCGGTTCCACCCCCATGAATTCGCCGTCGTACGTCCCCGTAGCTGTATAGCGGACGGCGACACTGTCACCGTCTGCAACCATTTCCTCGACGGCGAGCGTCGCATCGGAGAACGCAGAGTGAGACATCCCATGAGCCGCTTTTCTCCCTCCGAGCCGGGCGGGACGGGTGGTTCTTGGGGATTGTGCTGCTCGGCATCGGCGGCCACTACGTCGTCGACGACTTCGAAGTTCGCCTCGTTCCACGCGTCGAAAAACCGGCGTACGACTGCTTTGTTATCTTATTCGATAGTTGCCATTGTGTTCACTTTCGCCCACGTTATTCTTCAGACGGTTCGACGACCCCGAGCTGTTTCATCGCCCGCAAGAAGTCGGCGACGAACCACGATTCTGCGAGTCCGCCGTCTTCTATCCTGTAGACGGCAACGCCGGCAATCTCGACCTCCTTCCCGGTCGGTGGAACACCCTTGAACTCGCCTTCCTGAGTGCCGGTCATGGTGTACTGGATCGTTACTCTGTCGTCGGCCGCGAACACGTCGTCCGGTTCTTTGCGTAGATCGGGTATCGACTCGCGTGCTTGGGCGATGACCTCCCGGAACTCGTCTAATGTGTAGGTCTCGTGCCCGCCGCTGTGCGTGTGGACCCGAAAGTCATCCGTGAGGACGTCCGTATCGAACTCGCCGTGGTTCCATACGCGTGTGAAGTGGTCGCGTGCGAGTTGCTCGTTCTCCTCGGTGGTTGTTGTGGCCATTTGTGGATCCTCCGACTGTTAGGTCGCGTCGTCCGTGAGTCCGAGTTGGTTCAGGAATTCCTGCCGGTCGTAGTAGGTGCGGTGTTCTTGGACGGCACCGTCTGCGACGCGGTACGATTCCATCCCGGAAAGCTCGATCTCCCGGCCCGTCGGTGGAATCCCGGCAAATTCTCCCTCGTGTGTCCCAGAGAGGGTCACCTCGTACATCACCCGGTCGTCGCTGGCCAGCATCTCTTGAATGTCCGCCTCGAAGTCTGGGAAGGCGGTCGTGATTGCGCGTATCCACGCCTCCAGTCCGTCCGGGCCGTGGACCTCACCCGCTGGGCCAGGTATGTCGTCCGCGGGTGCGTTTGTATCGTACATCACGAACGACTCTGAAACGAGTTCTGGGATTTTCGCGTAGTCCCGGTCGTTCCACATAGCAACGTACGCAGTCACGATCTGTTCGGCGTCTGGGGTGGCCTGTGCCATGGGATATCTCCCTGTGAGTTTGGACTGTCAATGCGCTTGAAACGCCTCTCTAGATAGCGCTAGTGGCCATACGTTCAGATATCAAATGTTTCCAGGTCAGCGGAGCAGGAGCCTCGATCAGATGCTGGTCAGAAGCGGAACTCCGTTGCGGTCCGGCACGTAGTCACAGGAACTGTTTCGGCGCGGTCCACAACTACTGCGGTCGGGTCGCCAGTGATCCGGGGTCTCGTGTTTCCCGTTAACAGCCTCCGTAGGGGCGGTAGCTGACTCGAACCGTCGCGAGGATACTGGTGAGAACACCGAGAACGAGGATGCACATCGCGCCTAAAACGAGGTTGCGGGTGGGAGATCGTGGCTGCATTCCCGGAACAGAGGCTACTACCCACCCACGGCGAAGACTGCGCCCGGCCCGGTCGTTTCGAGACTGGTCGAGAGACTGCGGTTGGTGCTGACTGAACTTCTCAGTGATTGCGTCGGCCATTGGTTGGCCTCCCGGTGAGAGTAGGTTCCGCTACACGCGGCGGTGATAAAAGATGCCTCTCAAACCATCTCTAGAGGGGGTCGTCGTTCCGCTTCTAACGAATCGAGCGACAAAGGAAAAACGACTCCCGGAAGAAGGTCTGACTGGCCGACCGTCAGTCGAACCCCTGATACTGTCGGCTGTAATCCGTTAAAGAATATCGGAACCCCGGCGGTGGTCCGATTATCTTTACGAAGTTACAGCCGACAGTATGAACCACCCGAGTCCGGCTACCGATTCTCCCGCTGCTCAACCTTGTTCAGTTCGATGAGCAGGCGGTAAATGGCGCGCACTATGTTCGGGTCCACCTCGAACTGTTCCGCGTTCTCCACGGCTCGTTTTATCACCGCCTCTTCCTGGGCCTCGTCCGTGGTCGGCAGGTTCCCCTGCTCTTTGACCTCCGCGATAGTGTCTGCGACGTAGGTCCGTCGCGCGATGAGTTCGACCAACTCTCGGTCGATGCTCTCTATCTCCTCGCGGAGTTCGTCGAGGCTTATGTCGTCCGTGCGCCGTCTGTCTGTGTCGTCGTTAGCCATGTGGTTCCTGGTCGTGTCTCCCATGTTTCTCGTAGTTCCTCTAAGGTTTCGCGGTCGCCGACCGCAGTGAAACTGGGGCCGGTTCCGGATATCGAAACGCCGGTGACGTCGGGTAGCGCCTCCAGTAACGGGTCGGTGGGAGCGCCGAGCGCCGCGGCGAAGGCGAAGCCGTTGACCGTCATTGCCCGGCCGTACTCGCCGTCGAGTGCGAGATCGGCGACGAGTTCCGCGACCGGCGCGATCCGCCGGCACCGCTCTACGTCCGCGTCCGCCGAAAACGACTGCTCCGGCGGAGTCCACACGAGCACGTCCCACGTCACCTCGTCGCGGGCGAGTAGTTCGTCGCGCTCGTTGTCGGTGACAGTGACGCCGCCGAGCATGCTGGCGCTGGCGTCGTCGAACGCGCCGGTGACCGTGACGCCGACGTCGCGGGCAGCCTCTACGCCGAGCAGGCAGGCCGACTTCCGGTCGACGGTGTCGACGCCGAGCGCGTCGAGCGTCGCGAGCACCGTCGCGTTCGCGGCCGCGCTGGAGCTCTTCAGACCGGACGCCATCGGCACCTCGCTCTCAGTCCGGACCGTCCCGCCCTGTCCGTCGCCGAACTCCGCGGCGACGAGTTCGACGCAGCGTTCGATCAGGCTGGTGTCGGCGTCGGGCGCGCCGGCTATCTCGCCGTCGACGCCGCCGCGTTCGTCGAGCGTGACTTCGGCGGCGGTGTACTCGTCGATGGCGAACGCCGACCCAGTACCGCAGGCTAGCGCGTTCAACACCGTCCCGGCCGCCGGAGCGCGTGCCCGCCCGTCCATACCCAAGGAAATCAGATCACGCACTTACCGCTGGCGGTCCCCGCGGATATAGCCGGGTCGTCTCTGCCCCCGCGACCGCCTGCGCGAGAACGGGTCGCTTTTGAGCGTGCCGCGGGAAGGGACGTGTATGAGCGCCCGCAACAACGTCTCGCCGTCGACACTCGGCGTCGAACTCGCGGAGGAAGGCGTCTACGTCGAATATATCGACGGCAGGGAGGTTCTCTACCACGGCGTCCCGGAGAAAGTCGAGGAGTCGGTTCGAACGCCGCCCGGCAAACAGGTGCAGGTGCTCGTGACGGACCCGAGCGAAACGGAGGGGGTCATGATGTACGTCAACGACCGGAACACCCACGACGACATCCTCGAAACGACCGGCGTCGGCCGGATCTTCGTCGAGGACGAGGAGGAACTGTTCCCCGGCGTCGTCGCCAGAATGGACGGCCACTCTATCATCATCGAGGCCGACCCGGAGGTCGCCCGCGGACGGGTGTTCGTCTTCGCCGAGGACGAACTGAGCGAGCACTCGTACGAGATCGCCTGACGGTCGGAGCCGACGAACGGCGTTCGTCGCCGAGCGCCGAAATCTTTTCCCGCGGTACGGCCGTCAGAGACGGAGTAGATGCCTCTCGCAAAGCAGTGGCGGACGCTGAACCGCCGGACGGTCGGGAACGCGCCGGAGCGCTACGGCGTGTACGAACTGGGCGACGACGACGGCAACGTGGTCGAAGTCGGCGCGGGCGTCCTGCGGGACGAACTGAAGACGGCGCTTTCCTACGGGTCGGGAACGAACGTCAGGTGGACAGAAACGAACACGAACGAGCGCGCCGAGGAACTCGCCGCCGACCACCGCGAGCGGCTATGAGCCGGTCCGGGCGCGTGCGACTGCCTGTAGTCGCTACGTCCGACGAGTCAGTCTGAACCTCCGCTCACTGGATGTACGACGGTTCCTCGGCGTCGCAGTTCTCCTCGTGCTGGCGAGCGTCGTTCTGGTCATCGAACAGCAAGCCGCACCCCTCGCACTCGAACCAGGTCACGTCGTCACGTTCCGTTTGTACGACCATGTGTTACCGTGGAACGGCCGGCGACATATGCGTTTCTCCGGTCGAGAGCGGGCCACGCCCGCGGCCGGCCTGCACACAGCGGCAAACGCTACAATGAAGGCTGTCGGTCCGCTATCGAGTCGCATGAGCTCGAAGGGACCCGCTGCCGTCGAACTCACGGTACGCGGTGCCGAGAAGCGCGACGCGGGCCGCGGCGTCGCGCGCATTCCGGAAGCCGCGCGTCGAAGCCTCGGCGTCCTGTCCGGCGACACCGTCGTCGTCAGCGGCGACCGAACGACCGTCACCAAGGTGTGGCCCGCGGACGGCGATGTCCCGCCGGATGCTATTCTCGTCGACGCGGACACGCGGACGAACGCGGGGGTCCAGATAGGCGACACCGTCACCGTCGCCAAGCAGGACGTCGAGGACGCGCAGTCGGTGACGGTCGCGCCGCCGCCGTCGCTCGCGAACGTCGACGCGACCGTCGTCGAGCGAGCGGTAACCCGCGACCTCCACGACCGCCCCGTCAGCGAGGGCGAACAGATCCGCCTCGAACGCGTCGCCGATCCGCCGTTCCGGGTCGTCGCGACGGACCCGGACGGCCCCGTTCGCATCTCGTCGAACACGATGGTGCTCGTCGCGCCGGACCCGTACGAACCGGACCGGACCGACGCCTCCGACCAGGGGAGCGTCGACGACGCCGTCGTCTCGTACGAGGACATCGGCGGGCTGGACGAGGAACTCGAACAGGTTCGAGAGATGATCGAGATACCGCTGTCGGAGCCCGGCCTGTTCCACCAACTCGGCGTGGACCCGCCCAAGGGCGTTCTGTTGTACGGTCCGCCGGGGACCGGCAAGACGCTCATCGCCGAGGCCGTCTCCAACGAGGTTGACGCGGAGTTCGTCACCGTCCACGGCCCGGAGATCATGTCGAAGTACAAGGGAGAGAGCGAGGAGCGACTGCGCGACGCCTTCGACGAAGCGGCCGAGAACGCGCCCGCCGTCGTCTTCTTCGACGAGATAGACTCCATCGCCGGGACGCGGGAGGAAAGCGACGGTGCCGAGAACCGCGTCGTCGCGCAACTGCTTTCCCTGATGGACGGTCTGGATACGCACGAAGACGTGGTGGTGATCGGCGCGACGAATCGCGTCGACGCTATCGACCCGGCGCTCCGTCGCGGCGGGCGCTTCGACCGCGAGATCGAGATCGGCGTGCCGGACGAGGCCGGCCGTCGCGAGATCCTCGAAGTCCAGACCCGCGGGATGCCCCTCGCCGACGACGTGTCCGTCGACCGGATCGCCGCCCGCACGCACGGGTTCGTCGGCGCTGACCTGCACGCGCTGACGACGGAGGCGGCGATGCACGCCCTGCCGCGGTTCCGCGAGGCGGCGGACGACGAGGACCCGAAAGTGACGAAACGCGACTTCGACGCCGCGCTCGCGGCGGTCGAACCGTCCGCAATGCGGGAGTACGTCGCGGAGACGCCGGAGACCTCCTTCGACGACGTCGGCGGCCTCCAGAACGCGAAAGACACCCTCACCGAGGCCGTCGAGTGGCCGCTCTCCTACGACCGACTGTTCGACGTGACAAACACGGATCCGCCCTCCGGCGTCCTGCTGTACGGCCCGCCCGGCACCGGCAAGACGTTGCTCGCTCGGGCGCTGGCGGGAGAGACCGACGTGAACTTCGTGCACGTAAACGGCCCGGAGATAATCGACAAGTACGTCGGCGAGAGCGAGAAGGCCGTCCGCGAGGTGTTCGACCGCGCGCGCCAGTCCGCGCCGAGCATCGTCTTCTTCGACGAGATAGACGCCGTGACCGCGCGACGGGGCGAGGGCCACGAGGTGACCGAACGCGTCGTCTCGCAACTCTTGACGGAACTCGACGGCCTCGCGGAGAACCCGAACGTCGTCGTCCTCGCGGCGACGAACCGCATGGAAGCTATCGACCCCGCGATCCTTCGCCCCGGTCGGATCGACACGCACGTCGAGATACCGGAACCGGACGCCGAGGCCCGCCGGAAGATCCTGGCGGTTCACACGCGCGGCAAACCCCTGGGCGACGACGTGGACTTAGACGCGCTGGCGGACGAACTGGCGGGCTACACCGGTGCGGACATCGAAGCCGTCGCGCGCGACGCCTCGATGCGGGCCATCCGCGAACTTGCGGACGATCTCGGCCCCGAAGCGGCAAACGAGCGCGCCGAGGAGGTCGTCATCACGGCCGAGCACTTCGACGAGGCGCGCGAGACGGTCGAACCGAGTACAGGCGTACAGTAGCACGTTCCGGGGCCGGTCTCGGATGGGTTCAGACTACGGGACCGCGGCGACGCGGTCACGGCCAGTAGATGTCCGTCGCGCGGTGTCGCTCGTTGTACGCCTCCACGCCCTCTCCGAGGAGGCCGGTCAGCGAGAAATCGTCGTACAGCGTCGAGTGCGTATAGTCGACGAACGTCGCCGGGATCACCAGGTCCCCCGACTCCCTGACGACGCTCGCGACGCCGGTGTAGACGTGCTTGTGGCGGTCGTCGACGACTTTCAGGCCGACGACGGGGCGGCGCTGACGCCGTGCGGGGACGGCGTGGAGCGCTTCGAGCGACCGGTTGACGAACTCCCAGCAGAACATCCCCGTGCCGTCGTCCGCCCGGATCGCATCGAAATCGGCCTCGGTCCGGAAATGTTGCCTGAGGTCTACGGTCCCGAAGAGGACGTTGTCTTCGACCGACCCGGCGAGATATCTCGGAACGTCGTACGAGGAGTACTCGCGGAACCCGTCGACGAGACCGTCGAGAACGGCTCGCGGGCGAGACGGGTCGGCGTCCGCGAACGATTCGACCGTTTCGGGGTCGGCGCCCGCGTAGTACGGGCCGCGAAGTGCGCCCGTCGTGACCGCGCGGGACTCGGCGTCGTCGACCCGCTCGAAAAAGGGCTCACGCGTCGAGAACGCGTACTCGTACTCCCCGCGTCGGAGAGCGGAGAGGTCCCGAACCAGTTCCTCGACGGGTCCGCCCCCAAAGCCCAGTCGCTCGTCCACTGCGGCCCCCTCGTCGGGGTCGCCCGGAAGCGACACCGTCGCGACTGCCTCGTCGTCGGCGTCGACGACGGCGAGCGCGTCCCCTCTAACCGCGGCCCGGTGGCCGTCCGGAAGCGGGGATTCGGCCAGCGAGGGGTCGAGTCGCTCGTCGGCGACGGCGGACAGGTTCTGGGTCGTGAGGTTTTCGCCGACGACCACGCCGTACCCGATCAGCACGTTGTCTACGGCTTTGCCCGCGCCGAGGGCCGCCGCGCCGCCGGCGAGTCCGAGGGCCCGCCTTCGGGTGACTTCGACGTCCCCGGCGCTGGCGCGGATCGACCCGTCGTCGTCCGCCGCCGGGCCTGTCGCCACATCCTCTACCGGGTCTGTCACCGCGTCAGCCGTTGAGTCAGCCGCCCCGTTCTCCATCGCCGGGTCAGCCGCGCCGTTCTCCGCCGCCGGGTCAGCCGCCCCGTTCTCTCTCGGCGGCGGCGTCTCCTCCCCCGTCACGCCGATCCGCTCTCCTCGCCGAACTCTTCGATGCTACCGGCGAGGGGCGTCTCGTCGTCCGTGTAGGCGATGACGCTCTCGCCGGCGGTCACCTTCTCGCCGCTCTCTACGGTGAGATCGGCGCGGTCGATGTCGGGCGGCAACAGTACGTCAGCGCGACTGCCGAAGGCGATGTGTCCGATGCGGTCGCCGCGGGTCAGTTCGTCGCCGGCCTCCACGTAGGGGTGGATGCGGCGGGCGAACGCCCCCGCGATGAGCGTCACCTCCGCGTCATCGAAGCGGATGTGGACCTTCTCGTTCCGGTCCGACTCCTTGGAGAACGCGGGGCGGTGCGCGCCGGGACTGTGTTCGACGCCGGTGACCGTCCCCCTGACCGGCGAGCGGTTGACGTGGACGTCCCAGACGTTCATGAACACGCCGACTCTGACGCGGTCGCCCTCCTCGCGGATCACCGAGACTTTTCCGTCCGCGGGCGAGACGACGCCGGCCGGCGGCGGCGTCCGCTCCGGGTCGCGGAAGAAGGCGACGACGCCGACGGCCAGAGCGATCAGGGCGGCGCTCAGGCCAAAACTAAAGATGAGTGCCGGTAAAGCGGCGAGCGCCGGGGGTATCGCGTAGCGCCACCCGCCCGGAGCGAGGTTCATACGAAAAGAGGCGGTGCGAAAGAGTATGTGCGTTACGGACGGCCCGAGTCGTCGCCGGACCGCCCCGACTGTCCGCCTCGCGTCTGGTTCGACTGCTGTCGGTGGGCGGGTCTCTGTCGGGTACTCCGCTGGTTGGCCTGACGGCCCGCCGCTCGGTTTCCGCCGTCGGCGTCTTTGTTGTGGTTTCCGGCGGCCGGACCCTGTTGGGGCTGCTGCGGGTTGTGCGGGGGCGTCTGCCGCCCCGCTGCCGGTCCGGGCGTCTCCGCCCGCCTGTATGCGATGTAGCCGCCGAGCGCGCCGAAGGCGAGCGGATAAACGAGTCCGGCGAATATCACTGCGGACTGGAGGTCCGCACTGTACGCCACTTCGAGGGTCTGTTCCACCTCGCCGCCGTACCCCTCTCTGGTCTGGGTGTTCAGGTCGTTGTAGGCGAAGACGAGTGCTCCGAGGGTCGCCGTAACGAGGTAGCCGGCCGTGACGGTCGCGCCGGCTTTCGCCGCCTCGGTCTCGTCGCGTACGGCTACCGACGACGCCACCCAGTAGCCGGCCGCCGCGAGCAGCACCGGCGGGAGAACCATCATGTACGTCTCGACGTCGACGCCGAGCAGCAGGTCGAACTCCTGCGTGTTGCTATCGCCGTCCTGTGAAATCGTGTACGCTATCGTCCCGTCGAGCTCGACGTTGTGCATCTCGTAGTACAGCCAGCTAACTGCGTCGGCGACTTCGGGCGGGTCGACCTCCACTTCCGAGAACACCACATCGGCCTCCTCGCCGTTGGAATCGTACGTCATGACGCCGTCGTCCGGCGTCTTGCCCTCGATATCACCGGACTTGATCAGATACGTCAGGGCGTATCCGACGAGAAACGCACCGACGCCCGCCAACGCGCCTCGCTGTATCGGCAGCGCCCCCAGAACGCCGCTGTCTTCCGAACCCGCTCGTGACATATGATACACGTGTCGAAGAACCTGTAAATAAGCGTTGGGATCGCCCGTTTCCCCGAGACCTCGCACCGCTAGGGGGCGATCCGTGTCGGCTCTCGCTCAGTCCCAGAACGACTGCGTCCGGGCGTACTGTCGCTCTTGAGAGAGGATGTCGCGGTAGAACGCGTCCTCGTCGTCGCGGAGTTTGTTGATGATCCGGGCGGCGTTGTGGGGGCCGACTCCCCGCGCCGCAAGCGCGACCACGGCTCGCTTCCCGTGGGCCTGGACGAGACTCCCGGCGCGGTAGGCGCGCTCGGTCTGTTTCTCCTGTTCCTCGTCTTTCTCCGGGGCGCGAATCGCTTTCACAACCTCGTCCGCCCAGGGGTTCAGCGCGGCGATGCGGGTCGACCCGCACTCGGGACACTTCGGCTGGTCGCGGACCCGGCGAACCGGCTTCCGTCGCTCCCAGTCCTGACAGTGCAGGCAAAACAGGATGACGCGGTCGTCCTGAATGCGCTCACGGACGGTGTCGATGACGCTCGCGTCCGCGTTTTCCGGGGAGAGAAGCTCCCGGCCGCTGGACCGGCCGCCGGTGCCGACGGCGGTTCGGCCGCCGACCGAGACGACATCCACGTCGCCGGTCCGGACCGATTCGAGCACCTCGCCGGCACCGTCGACATCTAGTTCCTCGTGGAACACCTCGCGGACCGCCTCGTCGTAGACGGGCGTGTCTTCGAGTGCGGCGATCAGGCGGTTGCCGGAGATCCCGCCCGAGCCCTGCCAGCGCTTCAGCGTACCGAACTTCGCGGCCACCTGCGACAGCTTGAACTTCAGCGTGTCCGAGCGCTTGAGGCTCAACTCGATGATCGTGGCCACGTGGTCCGGCTCCGTCTCCTCTATCACCTCGACGATGTCCGGTCCCGTCACGCCGCCCGGAACGTCGAGTTCGATGCGGTACGGGTCGACTTCGAGGCCGACAGACGACCCCGTCCGCTGGCCGACGAGCGACGAGAGTACGCGACCGAGCGTCTCGTTGACCTTGTGTCCGAACGCGGCGTTGACGACGACGGTTCGGCCCTGGTGTTCGACGACGATGCGGTCGTCGGTCGGCATCGGCGCGTCCGCCTCGACGTGCGTTTCGATCCGTTCGAGCGCGCTCGCCGCGGTTCGCTCGTCCGTCGGATACCGGCTCGCGAACTCGCGAGCCACGCCGTCGGCGTCAGCTCCCGCCCGGAACTGTGGTTCCGCCACGGCGCGCATCTCGCCGACTTCGCTCGCCACGCCGCGCGGAACGGGTATCTCCTGGCCGACCCACGACGGCACCTCACCGGCGGGGTCCTCGATGGGGCTGACGGTCACCTCGCTCTCCTCGTCGTCTATCTCGGTGATCCGCCACATCTCGCCGCGCTGGATGAACACCTCGCCCGGTTCGGCGAAGTTGACGACGAACCGCTCGTCGAGCGTGCCGATCTGGCGGCCGCTGGCCACGTCTTCGACGGTGTAGGTTTCCTCGTCCGGGATCATCGAGAGGTTGGCGTACACGTACTGCCAGGTGCTTCCTGAGGACTCGACCCGGTCCGTCTCCTCGTCGACCCAGACGATGCGGTTGCCCTTCAACTCGCGAAGCACCGCCTTGAACTCCGACTCCGTGAGATCGCGGAACGGGTAGGCGCTCGTCACCGTCTCGTAAGCCTCCATCGCGCTCACGCCGTCCTCGCTGGCCATCACCATTCCCGGTATCTGGTTCGCGACGGTGTCTAAACTGCCGTCGTGGATGGCCGTCGCCTCGACCTCCCCCGCTTTCGCTCGACGGGCGATGGCCATCGCCTCGACGGTGTCGTCCGGATGCGTCGTGACGATGGTGCCCTCGGATAGCTGGTCCATCCGGTGGCCGGCCCGGCCGACGCGCTGTAGCAGGCGCGTGACCTGTCGGGGGCTGCCGTACTGTACCACGTGGTCGATGTGACCTACGTCGATGCCCAGCTCCATCGACGAGGTACAGAGGAGGGCGTCGAGCCGACCGTCCTTGAACCGGTCTTCCACGTCGATGCGGGCGTCTTTCGACAGCGACCCGTGATGGACGCCGATAGGCAGGTCGAGTTCCTTGAACCGCGATCCGAGCGCCTCCGCCGTCTGGCGCGTGTTGACGAAGATAAGCGTCGACTCCTTCTCCGCGACGATGTCGCGGATCGCCCGGACGTGACTCGCTATCTCCTCGTCGGTCAGTAGCTCCCCGGCGAGGGCCTCGTCTTCCTCCGTGACTGTCGGTTCTCGGACCGTGACGCTGACCTTGCTGCCGACGTCGACCGTCCGGATCGCACAGCCGCGACCGCCGGTGAGAAAGCGGCCTACTTCGGCCGGGTCGCCGACCGTCGCGGAGAGGCCGATCCGCTGGAACGGACCGGCCAGATTGCGGAGGCGTTCCATCCCGATGGTCAACTGCGCTCCCCGTTTCGACGCGGCGAGTTCGTGGACCTCGTCGATCACGACGTGTTCGACGTCAGCTAGCGCTTTCCGGAGCTTCGACCCGGTGAACATCGCCTGCAGCGTCTCCGGCGTCGTCACGAGCACGTCCGGCGGGTCGTCCGCTTGCTTTCCCCGCTGGTAGTCCGACGTGTCGCCGTGCCTGACGTCGATCTCGATGCCTAACTCCTCGCCCCACCAGTCCAGGCGTTCGCGCATGTCCCGGTTCAGCGCCCGCAGCGGCGTCACGTACAGCGCGGAGATGCCGAACCGCGGGTCAGCCCGCGAGATCGCGTCGAACACCGGAAGCATGGCCGTCTCGGTCTTGCCAGTGCCGGTGGGCGCGACGACCAGCGTGTCGTTGCCCGCTGCCAGCGGCGGGATCGCACGCTTCTGAGGTTCCGTCGGCGTGTGAAATCCTCGTTCTGAAAGGGCGCCCCGAACCTCGTCGCTGAGGCGGGTGAAAGCCGCAGAATCGGGCGCGGCCCGACTATCGCTCATCTACCCCAGCTAGCGGTTCGACCGGATTAAGGGCATCGTCCACTGGAGACAGCCGCCGCTTCTCACTTTCTGACGCGAATAAGAAAGGTAGTGTGCCCGTCGCGTTTCCCGCGGTCACTCCGCTTCGGCCATTCTGCCGACTTCCAGTTCCTCCTGCTCGTCCAGATACTGCTCTTCCCACTCGCGGCGGGCCTCTATCTCCCGTTCGCCTCGCTGCGTCAGCGCGTAGTAGTTCGTTCGCCGGTCGAGTTCGCCCTTGTCAACGAGGCCCTTATCCACCAGCGTGTCCAGATTCGGGTACAGTCGCCCGTGATGAATTTCGGTCTCGTAATAGGCTTCTAATTCGTCTTTGATTGCCAATCCGTGTGGGTCGTCTTCCCCAGCGATCACGTACAGCAGATCTCGCTGGAATCCGGTAAGATCGTACATTGTATTCCCCTTCTGCCCCCCCTACGAAGGCATATGTCTCTACAATGGTAATGGGGGTAAAGGCTTCACCAAAATGATTTGGTGGAGCGTCAGACATTGATCTAAGGTCTGGTATTCGCAGTATGTAGCGGGGTTCGGCGTCCTTTCAGAAGGTCAGACGCGTGAGAGACGGCAGTAGTAAGACGACAGCCCACCGCTCACACGGTTCGGTACGCTCCGAGGCGCGTCCCGTCGAGGAGATACGCCTGCCCGTCTCCGAGGCCGGCCGGCAGAAACGGGGAGAGGAACTGCTGACCGGACACGTTCACCCAGGTCCCACCAGAGAGCCCGTTAAACGCGGGAAAAACGACCAGTTCGGGGTCGTTCCAGTCGAGGTCCGAGTGACTGTCGGCGAACGCCTCCCGCTTTAGCGGCCCGCGGAGCCAGACCTGCTCGACCCGGGTCCCGCCGACCTCGTCTTCGAGGCGAACGCACGGGTGTTCGTGCCCGACGCAGACGACGTCCGCCGAGAGCACGTCCGCCGACGGCCAGGTGTGTCCGTGGGCGAACCCCACGCGTCCGAGGCGAACGCCGTGACCGGGCGTCACGGACACGTCGCGGACCCACGACTCCACGTCGCCGTCGTGGTTCCCCTTGACGAGCGTCACGGGCAGGTCACCGGGGAGCGACTCGATCAACACCTCCACTTCGCCGCGCTCGGCCCCGCCCGGGTCTCCGATGGAGTGCATCAGGTCGCCGAGAAAGACGATCCTGTCGGGGTCCGTCTCGACTACCAGCGACCGCAGTCGGTCCCGGCGCTCCTCGGCGCGGCTATCCACGTCGACGCCTTTCTCGTACCGGAGACCGTCCTCGATACCGGCGTGGTAGTCGGCGACCACCAGCGCGCGCTCGTCGCCGAGGTCCGCGACGGCGGCGGGCGCGTCCGGAACCGGTTCGACCAGCGCCATCAGATGGGCTTGAGCGTGTCGTCGCCGGACTCGTAACACTGCCCGCCCATGAGCGCGTCCTCGATGGCGTCCTCCACGTCGGCGGGGTCGGCCCCCGTCCCGTCGACGACGCCCGCGACGATCTCTTCCCGCGGCGCGCCGTCGCCCTCGTCGAGTTGCTCCATCACGTCCATGACGGTCTCGCCGAGTTCAGCGTCTTCGTCAACGTCGACTTCGCCGCCGGAGTCGGCCGCTTCATCTTCGCCTTCGGTCGCTTCGTCCTCGACTTCGGCCGCTTCGCCGCCACCGGCCTCAGCCGCGGCCTCCGCGAGATCGTCGTCAGGGAGTTCGTCGCTGGTCCCCTCCAGCGCGTCGGCCTGCTCGCCTGGCTCACTATCTCGTGGCTCCTCGGCGTCTCCGTTCGTCTCGTCCGAGGCGGGTTGTGCCTCGCTTCCCACGTCGATGTCGGCCTCGCCCGGTTCCCCTACTTCGGTTCCCGTCGAGAAGTCGGTCCCGTACTCCTCCTCGATCTGTTCGCGTTCCTCCTCGTCGAACTCGTACATCTCGTCGCCGGCACCGCCGGTTCCGAGCTCTTCGACCTCGTCGGCTTCGGGTTCGAACTCCTCGTCGGTGACGGTCTCCTGTCCGGGTTCGACGTCACCGGTGTCGTCCCAGTCTCCCAGCGCCTCGCTGGCGTCCTCGGAGTCCTCGACCGTCGTCTCGGCGTCGCGGGCGGTCTCCGCGTCGGCGACCGTCCCGCCGTCGACGCCGGATTCCGCGGCGGCCGGTTCCTCCTCGTCAGTCGGCTCCGCCGGTTCTTCCTCACCGGCGGATTCCGCTGACTCTCCCTCACTAGCCGGTTCGGCGGGCGCTTCGTCTGTCGGCTCTTCGCTCTCATCAGCCGTTTCGGCCGGCTCAACCGCTTCGTCATTGACCTGCGAGACGGTGAACTCGACCGTAGCCTCGTCGCCACCCTCGCCCGGCGCGAGCGAGAGCGGTCCGACCTCGTCGGCGTCTATCTCGCCCGCAACGACGCGCGTCGCGTCGACGGCGACGTCCCATAGCTCGGCGAGGTACTCGCGGGTGGTTCCGTAGTGGTCGAGCGCGATGGGGATGCCCTGGGCCAGCGCGGGGTCGACGCCGCGGGCAAGCAGGGCGTCCTCCAGGTCGTCGCCCGTCTCGTCGAGGTCCAGCGCGTCCGCGAACGTCCCCAGGCGTTCGAGCGTCCGCTCGGCGGTGGCGACCGCCCAGCGGTCCCGCGTCTCGTCGTCGACGCGGTTGATGCTCTCCGGCCGGATCGAGGTGAACACCCTGTCCGAATCGTCCGGCTGGAACGCGTTCGCCTTACCTGTCACCGCGACAAAGGCAGGGGGGTCCATCCGCTCTAACGCGGCCATCTCGTCGGGCTGGTACTGCCCGGCGTACACGACGAACGCGCCCGTCGGGTCGACGACTCGGGCGCGGAGCACATCCTCGTTGACCTGCTCTATCTCAGTCAGGACGCCCACCGCGAACAGGCGGTTGACGCGAGCGCCCGTCGGCGTCACCACGTAGTTCGGGGCTCGCTCCTCGTCGCTCTCGGAGAACTCCAGGTCGGCGTCGTCGTACTCCGCGGCGAACAGGCGGTACGCGACCTCGCGCGTGCCCGGCCCGCCGTCGTCGGATTCGCTCATGCGACCACCTCCGGAGTGACACTCCGGCGTAATCGCATTCGCTCACGACGTTCGCTCATGCGACCACCTCCCTGATCAGTTCAGCGGCGCGGTCCGCTGGCACGTCCGCGCTCCGCTCGAACTCGGAGGCGTCGAGGTTCGCGCCGTACTCGTCGACCGAGAGGTGTCCGCGGACGCGGTACTCCCGGCCCACGACGTTTTCGCGGATGGTGTCCGCGACGACCTCCTGGTCCATCGCCTCGCGGGCCTGCTCGCGGGCGTCCTCGATGTCCCCGCCGTACACCGTCTCAGTGAGTTCCTCGTCGAGTACGGCTGTGACGGACCCCGTCCCGTCGTCGAGGATGGCCTTCACTCGCAGGTCGTCCTCGCCGTCGACGTCGCCGTGGGTGCGACACTGGCCCTTCTGGATGACGCGGCCGCACTCCGGACACCGCTGGATGAGGCCCGACCCGTCGCGGACGGCGATGACGTTCCCGACGAGTTCGACGTCGTACACGCCACCGCTCTCTATCGCGTCGCCGACGTCCATCCGCGGCGCAGCGGCGCTGACGTCCACGTCCCGGGCGAGTGCTTCGACCGTCGAGAACTCCGAGACGTTGACTGATGGCACGCCGCGGTACTCCCGGACGTACGCGTTCTCGATCCGGAGATCCGCGCCTTCCTCGACCTCGGGATGGGGGTCCCAGTCAGTGAAAGGGAGACGCGCTGTCTCGTCGCCGAGCACGCCCGACAGGATATCCGTCTCGCCGTCGCGGCCGTCGATAGTCCGGGACTCGACCTCGACCACTCTGGCCTCGACGTTGACGCCGCGGTCGCCGACCAGCACGTCGATCAGGTCGGCGTCGCCGCCGATCTCGTAGGCCACGTCGAGGGTCTCGTCGGCGCGTGCTACGGTGGTGCTTTCGTTGATGTTCAGTTCCGGTTCGCCCTCCCACTCGCGGACGCCGGCGTTGCCGAGCGTGACGGTGTCGCCGGGCGAGAAGTCGACCTCGGCCCAGGCGGTGTAGTCGATGACGCCCGTCTGGTCCGCGATGCGGCCCTCGTAGATGACGTTTTCCTCGCCCTGGTACCGGATCGAGCGCTTGCCCCGGGTGAGGACGGTGCCCGTCACCGTGACGTTGCCGTCGTCGGTTTCGATGTCGGCGACGCTGACCTCGCTCGGGCCGTCGCTGCCGCCGCCACCGTCGCCGTACTTCCGGCGGAGGCTCTGTTTCGCCTCGTCCATCGGAACGCTGTACGACACCAGGTTCTCTAAGTCCGCTTTGACCTCCTCTTTGTCGACACCGAGGTTGGAGGCGAGTTCCTCGGCATGATCGTCTAAGCTCATCACCGGCTATTCGACCGGACGGGGTAAAAATGGTTCGCGCGAAACGGCGGCGAAGCACTGTGGGAACGGGGACAGGGACCGAAAGCGGCTTTCTGTACGCGGATGAACTACCGCTCATGCACGTCGTCGTCAACGCCGCGATGAGCGCCGACGGGAAACTCTCGCATCGCGGCCGCGAACAGGTCGCCATCAGCGGACCGGACGACTTCGACCGCGTCGACCGCCTCCGCGCCGAGAGCGACGCCGTTCTCGTCGGCGTCGGCACCGTTCTCGCGGACGATCCGCACCTGACGCTCGACGACGCGGAGCGGGTCGACGAGCGCGTCGCTCGGGGGAACTCCGAGCATCCTTCGCGCGTGGTCGCCGACTCGCGGGCGCGGACGCCGACCGACGCCCGAATCCTCGACGACGCGGCGACGACCTACGTCCTCGTGAGCGACGCGGCCCCCGAGAACCGGGTCGACGCCCTCCGCGACGCCGGATCTGAGATACTCGCGGCGGGAAACGAGCGAGTCGACCTCGCGGCCGCGTTCGAGGCGCTCGCGGACCGCGGCGTCGACCGGATCATGGTCGAGGGGGGCGGTGAGGTCATCTTCTCGCTGTTCGACGCCGGTCTCGTCGACGAACTGACGGTGTTCGTCGGGCCGAAGATCATCGGCGGCCGCGACGCACCGACGCTCGCGGACGGCGACGGGTTCGTCGACGACTTTCCGGCGCTGTCGCTAGCGGATGTCGAACGGTTGGACGGCGGCGTCCTCCTACGGTGGGTGCCGGCGGAGCAGCCGTCCACTTGATGCAGTCGAAAGCGGGCGTCAGAACCCGTTTAGTGGTCGTGACCGGTCAGTTCTTCGAACGTCGCGCCGAAGCGCTCCTCGAACAGTTCCATCGTCTCCGATTCGACGTCCTGGATCTCCTGGCTCGGTTCGCCCTGACTGTGGTGGATAGCCCCGTGGATCCGCTGTGCGCACCCGAACATGGCGATATCGCTGACGACTGTCGCAGCGTCTTCCTCGCCCTCCGAGAGCATCTCGATGAGGTTCTCGGGGAGCGTGATCTCGTCGGTGCCGTCGTCCGAAGACTCTACCGTGATCGTAATAGTGTCCGTCATGGCCTGACGTTCGGGTGACCGACTAATCCGTCTTTGGATCAGTCGTCCGCCTCAAGACGAAGCCGAGACTGCGGTCTCGGCACGGTGCCTCAACCGTTCAGTCGTCCGCTTCGACCGCTCCGTCCGCGCTCGCGCCCGTTTCGGCCTGGGTGAGCGTTTCCAGGTAGTCGTCGGCGTCGAGCGCCGCCTTACAGCCCATTCCGGCGGCGGTGACGGCCTGCTGGTAGTGATAGTCGACCACGTCGCCCGCGCCGAAGATACCGGGGACGCCCGTCTTCGTCTGGCCGCCGCCCTTGCCGCCCTCGGTCTGGAGGTAGCCGGCGTCGTCCATCTCGACGGCCGTGTCCTCCAGATAGGCCGTGTTGGGCGTGTGGCCGATGGCGAGAAACACCGCCCCGACATCCATCTCGAACTCCTCGGCGTCGGGGTCGTCGAGTTTCTCCGTGGGGTGACCCTCGGGGTGTTTGACAAGGGTCGCGTGGTCGACGCCCTCCTCGGCCGAGCCGTGGATCTCCGTCAGTTCGGTGTTTTTCAGGATCTCTATCTCGCCCTCGTCGACTTTCTCCTGTACGCGGTCGACCCAGTAGTCCTCCGCGCGGAACTCCTCGCGTCGGTGCGCGATGTACACCTTCGAGGCGAACTTCGTGAGGAAGTCGGCCTCCTCCATCGCGGCGTCGCCGCCGCCGATGACTAGCATCTCCTCGTCGCGGAAGAACGCGCCGTCACACGTGGCGCAGGTCGAAACGCCGTAGCCCATCAGTTCGTCCTCGCCGGGGACGCCGAGCGTACGGGCGCTCGCGCCGCTTGCGGCGATGAACGCGTCCGCCGTGTACACGTCGCCGTTCGTCATCTCGACGCGGTACGGTCGAGAGGAGTCGTCGACCTCGGCGATGACGCCGTTTATCGTGTCGGCCCCGAACTTCTCGGCCTGCTCTTTCATGTTGTTGATGAGGTCCGGGCCGCTGATCCCCTCCGGGAAGCCGGGGTAGTTCTCGACGTCGGTCGTCAGCGTTAGCTGTCCGCCCGGTTCGTCGCCCTCGATGACGAGCGGGTCGTTGTTCGAGCGCGCCGCGTAGATGGCCGCCGTCAGTCCCGCGATGCCGGTCCCGGCGATGACCAGTTTCCGGTGTTCCTCCGGTCCGTCCGTGTCGTCACCGTCCGATGCGATCCCGAGTTTCTCGTCCAGTTCGCCCGTCTCGTCGAGGGCGCTGGTGTCGTCCCACCCGCCGATCAGTTCGTCGTCGATGAACACCTCGGGTGCGGTTTGGCGTCCGTCAGCGCGTTCGACCATCTCGTCGAACATCTCTTCATCGCCCGTCACGTTGTACTCCTCGTACTCGACTCCTTTCTCGTCGAAGAGGTCTTTCGCTTTCTCGCAGTAAGAGCAGTTCTCCTTGGTGTATATCTCCACGTGGGGCCGGTCACTCATGCGAAATACTTGGCCTCCGTGGCGTATTTAGCTTGTGTTGTCACCACGCGTTTCCGCCACCTCGGCGGCGCGAGACGGCTCACAGGGACGCTGAACGGAGGGTCGAAGCGCTTACCCTCCCCGAACCTCTCGCTCCATTATGGCGGCGGACTTAGAGGAAAAGACGAACCGGTATCACGACCTGCTGGCGGAAGCTCTCGGGGAGGCAGAGATCGCTCCGCCGGACGGCACGGCGATGAGCGAGGCGGCCGCCGAGTGCCTGGAGATGGCCGAGTCGTATCTCGACGACGGCAGACACTTCCGCGACGACGGCGACCGGGTCAACGCGCTTGCCGCGTTCTCGTACGGGCACGCCTGGCTCGATGCCGGTGCGCGTATCGGCCTCTTCGACGTGCCGACGGAGGGCCATCTGTTTACCGTCTGAACGTCTCTGTTCGCGTTCCGACGGGGCGCGGGTCGAAGTTGGGTGGGAACTGCCGTCGGCAACATCATCTGGAAAATACCGGTATACGGCTGCCACTGGTTGGTAGTAACGCATCGGAGGGGATTCCGACGCGGATCACAATGTGACAGAGAACTGATGGGGACCATACGCCTCGAACGAAATCGTCGCAAACGTCAAAGGCTCGCTCGACGACCTCGACAGTAGTCGCCGGAGTTTTCTGGCCGGGACCGGTGCGCTGCTCGGCGCGAGCGCGTTCTCGCCGTGCTGGGTTCCGTTTTTCTCCTTCGCCGTCGGATCTGACCGTCAGTTCGGCTTCTCGCCCCGATTGTCCCTGTTCGTGACTTTTCCCGGGGAGTTACTCGCAGCCGATTTTGGCTCCGCCCCACGTAGCTGTTTTCTCCCGACACTCCCCGAAACGGTCATGACTGATGTCCGATCAAAGACCGTCATATACATAAGCAGGGAGAAGCTTACTTATAAAGGTAGGGGGAAGGCTTATATATCTGCCGTTCGTCTTTCCCGATAGGAAGAACGATCCGGGTTTCTTGGTTCCTACCCCCGTGTTGTCGTTTCCACCCCCACAATCATGAGTGACTCTAACATCCGTACGACCACTGGCGAGACAGAGATCGAACAAGCGGACGAAAACGAGAACGCAGACGTATGCCCGGAGTGTTCTGGGTCGGTCAGACAGGACTCCGCGCAGGGCGAGTCCGTCTGCGAAGACTGCGGCCTCGTGGTCGAGGAAGACGAGATAGACCACGGTCCGGAGTGGCGTGCGTTCAACTCCAGCGACCGCGACGAGAAGTCCCGCGTCGGCGCGCCGACGACGAAGATGATGCACGACGAGGGGCTCTCGACCAACATCGGCTGGCAGAACAAGGACGCGTACGGCAACTCGCTCAGTTCGCGCCAGCGCAAGAAGATGCAGCGTCTGCGCACCTGGAACGAGCGGTTCCGAACCCGTGACTCCCAGGACCGGAATCTGAAGCAGGCGCTCGGGGAGATAGATCGGATGGCGTCGGCGCTCGGCCTCCCGAAAAGCGTCCGTGAGACCGCGAGCGTCATCTACCGACGCGCGCTCGAAGAGAATCTCCTACCGGGTCGCTCCATCGAAGGCGTGGCGACTGCGTCGCTGTACACCGCCGCTCGCCAGGCCGGAACGCCCCGGAGCCTCGACGAGATCGCCACCGTCTCCCGCGTGGAGAAGATGGAACTCACCCGGACGTACCGCTACGTGGTGCGCGAACTCGGCCTCGAAGTCCAGCCTGCGGACCCCGAGAAGTACGTCCCGCGGTTCGCCAGCGACCTCGACCTCTCGGAGGAAGTCGAGCGACAGGCGCGACGCCTGCTCGACGACGCCCGCAACAGCGGCATTCACAGCGGGAAATCGCCCGTCGGTCTCGCAGCCGCCGCCGTCTACGCCGCGTCACTGCTGGTCAACGAGAAGGTCACTCAGTCGGCGGTCGGCGAGGTCGCAAACGTCAGCGAAGTCACCATCCGGAACCGCTACAAGGAACTGTTAGAGGCCGCCGGAACGTCGGCCGCGATGGCGTAACTGGACTGGAACCACGGCAACTCGCTTCGCTCGTCGTTTCGCCCGCCGAAGCAAGCAAGTACTCGGGTCAAGTGGTACCCGGTACGCGATGAAAGCGTGTCCTCCCGTCCCCCGCGTCGACGACGCTCCGACCGAACTGTTCGACGGCGGACATCTATGGATACAGGAACGGATCGACGGGGGCCAGTTTCGGTTCCGGCTCTCCGAATCCGGCACCGTCGAGTTCGGCGACCGTACCGATGTTTTCGACCGGGACACGATCCCTGCACCCGACGAGCACACGGTCCGACACGTCCGCGAGCGCCTCGACCGGGCGGCGCTCCGGACCGCCGTCGACTCCGTCGAGGACGTGGTGTTTTTCGGCGTGTCGACGTACAAGCGCGCCGTCGACTACGACTGGAATCGGCTCCCCTCGTTCGTGGGTCACGATATCTGGTCGGGGACCGAGGAAGCGTTTCTCCCACCCGACACGACCGAGAAGGTGTTCGACCGACTCGGGCTCACGCCGGTGAACGCGTTCCGGAAGGAGGTTCGAGCGGTCGATTTCGATCCCGAGACGTACGCGATACCTGATTCGCGCTGGTACGACGGGACTGCGGCCGGCGTCGTACTGCGTAACAAGACCCGTTTGCGTGCCCACAAACCCGATCCGAACCTTGAACCGTCGGACGGGTCGCCATCGGCCGGTTTCACTGCCGAGAAACTGGCCAGCGAGGCGGCGACTGACCGTCGCTTCGAGCGGATCGCGAACGGTCTCGAAGCCGATGGGAAGCCAGTCACCGTCGACTCGCTCTACGACCGGGTGCTGGAGGATATCGTCCGCGAAAAACACCGAGAACTCTCCGCCGGGACCTCCGACGACGAACTCCGGGCGTTCAGGTCGGACGTCGCCGCGTTGACCCGGGAGTTCGTGGCCGAGTGACCCTTACCCGTCCTAGTCCAGAGCGACAGTCGTAGTCTTCCTGCCAGGACGTAGTGGTATCTTTCGTCGTTACAAGGAACGGTGCCGGTGAGCAGTGCCCCGATCCCAAAACATTTCATTCAAATATAGTTATTGGATAGTATACCAATGACGAGAGCACTCAAGGGATCGGGATTCCTCGGATTGGCAGTGATGATGGCAGTCGGACTGTATCAGTTCATCCTGCTATCCAGCAGCGGCGTCGTCCCCGGGTGGATGATCGGCGGCCACGCACATCTGGGCGTGCTTTCGATCCTGGCTATCGTGATGGGGTTTGCCGTGCCCGCGCTCGACGTGACGGGCACGCTTCGGACTGCCGTCACCGCCCTGTTCATCGCCGGGCAGTGGGGCACTCCGGGAATCGTCTGGCTCGGAGAGGGATTCGGGCTCACATTCCTTCTCCCCACTGGATTCCTCTGGGGCGGTGCTCTCATCGTAGCCATGCTCATCATGTTTTACAAAACCGTGACAGCCCCCACAGAAACCGCAGACAGCGGTCTCTCCGGTGTCTATGCGACCGACGATTAGACTCGCCTGAGAACTGCCCGGAGTACACGCGTCACCCCGGCGTCGGCCGAGCGACCGCCCTCTTTGTCGGGAGTAAAGAGTCCATAACTAACACTATCTGGACTGATCGTCAGCTATGGTCAACGGATCGCTCAGCCGGACACGGACGGCCCTGCGGGAGAACGAAGCGGTACAGATCGCCGACGTGTACGACCAGCTCGAAACGATCCTCGAATCGATCGACCTCGAGGACGACCCGGAGCTAGGCGATCTGCTCATAGACGCGGTCGAGGCGACCGATCAGGCCTACACGCTCGCGTCGGCGGACGGGGAGCTTCAACTCTCGGCCGAGCGCGGCGGGAAGTGACTATCAGTGCATCAGTCGGACCCGGAAACTGCGGCGGCAGTCTCCCAGTAACTCGTGGGAGTGACGACCTCGACGGCTGACCGTTCGATGTGGTCGAGTACGTCGATAAACCCGTCTCGGGAGACCCAGCGATCGTCCGCGTTCCCGACCGTGTGCGCCGAGAGGACGGCGAGCCTATCGTACGTGGCCGCCAATTCGATCTGCCGTTTCGCGTTCTGTACGTCGTCGATGGCGACCCGGTCGATCGTGAGGGGATCCGTCGGCGGCGTGTCGTTCAATCCGTTAGTCGTCAGATAGTTCGTGTGATGGAACTCCTCGAGCAGTTCGAGCGTCTTCGGGCCGATCTTTCCGAACGGGGCGACGAAATGATCCGCGCCCGCCTCGTACCCGTGGCTAACGAGCCACCGTTTCGTGCGGATGATCTCCCGTCTCTGAGTCGCCTCCGAATACGCAGGCAACGGTTTGTCCAGTTGCGGGTGGGAAACGAGGTCCCAGCCGTCAGCGTGGTACGTCGCAAGCTGATCGGCGGATAGATGGCCGCGGTCGCCCACTAGATCGGGGATCACGGCGATCGCGCCGGTGAGCCCTCGCCGGTGCATCTCCTCGTACGCGCTCGCGACGCTTGCCCGGTTATCGTCGAAGATCAGCATCACGCGTCCGGTCCTCGCCGCGGGCTTGGTCTCGAACCTGTCGAGGAGAAGGGGCCGGTCCCGGGCGTCAACTTCGATCTGTATCCGAGAGACGTTCGCCGGGTCCGGCGACCCGACCTCGGTAGTCGGACCGACATCGATACCGAACCAGGCGTTCGACATCGAGTTAGCCGTATATCGGGTTGCGAGCAACTGATTCCGTTCGTCCGGGGCGAACAACCGTATCCGGAGCGGTGCTGTCGGCCGACCGAGGAACTTCGCCCAGAAGGAGAGGCCAGACTCGGTAAAATCGAACGGAGTGTCGAACGTGTATTCGATCGCCCCGGCCGAGTCCGAACCGAGACGTTTCCCGGCCGAGTTCGAAGCGAGACGCATCGGCTCGGACCCCTCCCTCGGAGAGTCCCGTTCGGGTGACAGGCTCCCCGCGACGGGCTCCCACGACTCCGCCGAATTCAGTCCAGCGTGTAACGTACCGCGTCGAGCAGCGATAGAACGGCTAGAGGAGCGCACGCGGAGCGAGTCGGGAGGAACCGCTGGCGGGTCAGCGTCCTGCGGACCGGACTCGCCCGCGGAGCGAAGCCGTTTGAACCCCTCACGCGCGAGCAACGTCCCGCACACTGTCGTCCCGAGCGTCCCGAGAAACGCTCGCCGAGAGCGTTCAGTCATTATCGGTCTCTACTGTCGGCGATTCGGTTTTCTGTACGGCGCTGGGGTCTCCGCTGACCCCCGTTTCGCGATGGCGGGTTTGCGACCACGCTCTGTCTGACCGTCTCACGATATCGAACAGCGACTTGAGCGTTACAGCGTCGATGAAGTGTTTGTACACGACCACGACGACCGGCGCGTACAGGCTCAACCAGAGGTCGTTTTCGTCTAACGCGAGCGCGAAGAGGCTCGCGATCAACTGGAGGAGCGTAAACGTCATCAGTATCGCGACGACGTACGCTATGTTCCCCGCCGCGAGTCGGCTGCCGATGGTCCAGAGGATGACGACCGTCGCAAACGGCATCGCGACGAGCGAAACGATCTGATAGGGAAACAGCAGGCCGGTGAAGTTGTTCACCTCCCTACTGCGAAGCAGATCGCTGTGTTTGACCAGCGTCTCGATATTCCCCCGGCTCCACCGGAGCCGTTGACTGTAGAGGCCGGTCCACGTTCTGGGCGCTTCGGTGAAGGCGAGCGAGTCACTGGCCTCGACGTTCCATCCCGCTTTGAGGAGTTTGATCGTGACGTCGAAATCCTCCGTCATCGTGTCCCCGTCGTATCCGTCGACTTCTTCGAGGGCGGCTCGCCGGAAACAGCCGAGACAGCCCGGAACGACGTTTACGAACCCTAACGCCGCGAACGCTCGTCGAAAGGTGTTGATCCCGAGTGCGTATTCGAGCGCCTGCAGTTTCTCGATACGCGACTGGACGCGGAGCAGTTTCACTGCCCCCGCGACGGCCCCGATGTTCGGGTCCGCCTCTAGGTCTCTTACGATCTGGACGAGCGCGTCCTCGTCGACGACCGAATCGGCATCGACGGTAACGATCACGTCGCCGGTCGATCGTTCGAGTCCCGTGTTCAGTGCCGAGTATTTCCCTTCGTTCGGTTGTTGGATGACGGTAACGTCACCGGTTGCGTGTGCGATGGCCTCGTCATAGGTGCCGTCCGTACTCCCGTCGTCGATCACGATGATCTCTGTGGGCCCGGGATAGCGAGAATCCAGTAGCGATTCCACGCACCGACCGACGTATCCCTCTTCGTTGTACGCCGGCACGAGTACCGAGAGAGTCGAGTCAGGAGGCTCTCGGTCCTCGTTCGCCGGGCCACCGTGCGTTTTCTGAAACCACGCCGCCGGAAGGATAAACCAGAAGTAGAAGAAGACGACGAGCAAAGCGCTGAACACCACCGTCTGGGTGATACTTCTGTTCATAGCGAACACGTACGCGGAGATGGTCCCGCCAAGGGGGAAAGCGAAAACGCACCAAACCGGAACCTGAGAAACCGGCCACGGGAGCCCCGTAGCACGGTCCTCGTAATACGTTAGAAACACGTGGTAAAGGAAGCCGAGAACGCCGATCAGCAAGCAGATGTCTACGACTGGCGGGGGGAGCAGATGGAGGAGGAGTCCGAACGCTAAAACGGTGAGCACGAAAAGCGTCGTCTCCGTAAGCCGCTCCCCGAACTGATCTGTTGGCGAATTCATGTAAATGTACAGTAATTAGATTCCCAACTCCTTCCGTTGTTGTAATAGAGATGCTACTTGCTAGTAGGGTTGGTTTATAGATTATTTACATATTATTTCCTACAATTGTGCTGGAAATAATGCTGCGGGAGTGTCTCGAACGCCGATAGCCCAGTGTCCACGCAGGTGCTGATACTGTCGGCTGTACTCCCTTAGAGAATATCTGACCCCCCGGAGGCCCGAGTATCGTTCCGAAGGTACAGCCGACAGTATGAGAGCCCGGTCGGTAGGCCCAGTTGGACGCGAGTGCGGGGTCGTTCGGTCTCGCCGCTGACCACCAGGGAGCGCAGACCGAGTCGTCCGCGACGAAGGGGACGGCAGACCCGGCGGGAAACGACACTGGCCTGCCCGTGCGACCCGGCCGGACCCGAACGCTCATTTCGCTGTTTGCCTAACGGTCGTTTAAATGCCGGAACCTCCAGCGGAACTCTACGGCCGACACGCGGACGAGTTCGATTCCCGCACGAAACTCGACGCTCTCCCCGAGGAGTTTCACGCCCTCCTCGAATCGTTCGTCGACGCTCTCCCCGGACCGGCCGTCCTCGACGCCGGATGCGGCCCCGGCCGCGACTGCGAGTACTTCCACACCCGTGGCCTCGATCCGATCGGCGTCGATATCGCGGACGGGATGATCGACTACGCTCGCACGCACCGACCGGGGGAGTACCTTCGAATGGACATCCGCGATCTCGCGTTCGACGCCGACCGGTTCGACGGCGTGTGGTGTCCGGCCTCGGTCTTTTTCGTGCCCGACGAAGAGATGGCAGTCGCTCTGAACGAGTTTTCGCGCGTACTTCGCCCCGCAGGGGTTGCGCGCATCGGGTTCAAAATCGGCGACGGACCGGTCGAGGTGGAGAAATGGGGGGAAACCACCGTGGAGTACCACGTCTCCGAGGACGAAGCGCGGGAACTGCTCGAAGCGGCAGGGTTTCGGGTGCAGTCGGTGACGGTGAATCAGGTGTCTCCCGGTCGGACGTTCGCGAACTTCTCCTGCCGGCAACCGGTCTCCGACCTGTAGTTCGGCACGTCGGGACACTGGTTGGCGACACCCGACGGTAACAGTGTGAAAACTGTCAGCGACGGTCACGACGGCCCGCTCACCCCCGTCCGTGTTCACCGATCCGCTCCCAGCGTTTAAGCGTCTCGGGGAAGTTTATGTATTCGTCCAATGGTACGCCCCACTCGGCAGCGAGAACGGGATGAACAGTCGGAAGACGAAACGGAGGCCACAGAATCCACTGAGGGCGTCAAACACTGCCCCGAATGCGAGTCGGAGACGCTCGTCACGAGCGGGGACGGGAACGAACGTAGCTGCGAGGAGTGCGGACTCATCGTCGAGGAGCAGACTATCGACCGCGGCCCGGAATGGCGGGCGTTCAATCACCAGGAGCGACAGAGCAAGTCCCGCGTCGGCGCGCCGACGACGCAGACGATGCACGACAAGGGACTGACGACGACTATCGACTGGAAGGACAAAGACGCCTACGGACGCTCACTCTCCTCGAAGAAACGCAGTCAGATGAACCGCCTGCGCAAGTGGCAAAACCGCATCCGGACCAAAGACGCGGGTGAACGCAACCTCCAGTTCGCGCTCTCGGAGACCGACCGGATGGCCTCCGCGCTCGGCGTTCCGCGCTCGGTCCGCGAAGTCGCGTCGGTCATCTACCGACGGGCGCTGGACGAGGACCTCATCCGCGGCCGCTCC
This sequence comes from Halostella sp. PRR32, assembly GCF_034808085.1. Classification (NCBI taxonomy): domain Archaea; kingdom Methanobacteriati; phylum Methanobacteriota; class Halobacteria; order Halobacteriales; family Natronoarchaeaceae; genus Halostella; species Halostella sp. PRR32. The sequence goes on along the minus strand of NZ_JAXHGL010000002.1, from coordinate 628,166 downwards.
ATCGAGGGCGTCGCCACCGCGACGCTGTACGCGGCCTGCCGCATGGAGGGGATCCCGCGGTCGCTAGAAGAGGTCGCGGCGGTCTCGCGCGTCGAACGCAAGGAGATCGGCCGTACGTATCGGTACGTCTCGCAGGAACTCGGACTCGAAATGGAACCGGTCGACCCGAAACAGTACGTACCGCGCTTCTGTTCCGACCTCGAACTCTCCGAGGAAGTCCAGTCGAAAGCCAACGAGATCATCGACAAAACGACCGAGATGGGGCTGTTGTCGGGGAAGTCGCCGACGGGTTTCGCCGCCGCTGCGATCTACGCGGGGTCGCTGCTTTGCAACGACAAACAGACCCAGCGGGAGGTCGCCGACGTCGCGCAGGTGACCGAAGTGACCATCCGGAACCGGTATCAGGAACAGATCGAGGCCATGGGCGTCCACGAGTGACTGCGGCGGGAGGCGGGCGGTCCGCCATCGCCGTGACCTGACCCTGCTTCACGCACTTATCATGGTACAGGCCGGCACTCAGGACTGCACGGAGTTCACCGAATTCTGCAGACGGGGCGGCCGCTACCGCGGGCGATTCGGAAGCGTATTATTATAGCCGTGGTCATCGTAAATCACCTATACGCCAGCCATCATGACAACAGCTTCCCCGCCGGAGACGGCACTTCCCGATCCGGCCGAGGCCGCAAACGTCGTCTATAACCCATCGCTCGAACGACTCCGAGAGTTCTCACGGGAACTGGAAACAACGACCACCTTCGGGTCTCCGTCGTACGTCAGCGAACACCGCTCGCGCTGCGCGGACAGAACCAGAACTGCCGTCGACGACGAGTTCACCGCGCGTGACTACGGGCACGTTGATGACGCGCTGGAGTACGCTCGCGAGCACGAGATGATCTGTCTCGACCGACAGGTGGGCCGCCATCCCGAACACAGCTACGTCTGCCGGTACTACGTGCCGAAGGAGTACGGCCGCATCGCGCTTTCGCTCGCAAAGCTGCTCGAACCCGCGGCGGGCGACACCGTCACCGACCCGGACTTCCTCACGGTGCAGGTTCCCGAGTGGGACGAGACCGCGATCCGCGTCCTTCCAGACGCCGGCGTCACCGCCGTACTCGGCAGCGACTACACCGGCGAGGCCAAGAAGTCGTTCCTCCGACTGTTCATGTTCTATGCCAAGCAAAACGGCGGCCTCGGCCTTCACGCCGGCAGCAAGCGGGTCGAGCTCCGCACCGAGACCGACGACCTCGAAACCGTCGGTCAGCTGTTTCTCGGCCTCTCGGCGACCGGGAAATCGACGCTCACCGCTCACGGGCTCTGGCTCGACGAGCCCGAGTCGGCGACGATGCTCCAGGACGACGTCTGCGCGCTGCTTCCGAACGGCAGCGTCGCCGGCAGCGAGGGCGAGGGCCTGTACGTGAAAACTATCGGACTTGACCCCGACGAACAGCCCGCGCTGCACGACGCCGTGACCCACGACTCCGCGGTGCTCGAAAACGTCGCGGTGGCGGACGATGGGACCGTCGACTTCGAGAGCGACGTTCACACGTCCAACGGGCGGGCGAGCATACTCCGCGACCACCTCTCCTCGGCGGCCGACGACATCGACCTCGAAACCGTCGACCAGGTGTTTTTCATCACGCGCAATCCGCTCATGCCGCCGGTCGCGAAGCTCTCGCCCGCGGAGTCCGCCGCGGCGTTCATGCTCGGCGAATCCATCCAGACCAGCGCCGGCGACCCGTCGAGCGCCGGCGAGTCGATCCGCGTCGTCGGCACGAATCCCTTCATAATCGGCTCGAAGGGCGCGGAGGGGAACCGGTTCCGCGCCCTCATCGACGACCTCGACGTGGACTGTTTCGTGCTGAACACCGGCCACATCGGCGCGGGGGCGAAAGACATCGGCGTCGACGACTCGGTGACGATCCTGCGCGAGATAGCCCGCGGCACCGTCGAGTGGACGGACGACGAAGCGACGGGACTGACGATACCCCGCTCGGTGCCGGACATGGATATCGGGTCGTTCGCCGTGCCCGACCACGTCGACGAGTACGAACGGAAGGTCCGCGACCTCCGGTCCGAGCGGCGCGAGTACCTGTCTGAGTTCGAGGACCTGGACGAAGCGATCAGAGACGCGGTCTACTGATCACTGCGACTTCGCTGTCTGTTCCTCCGTTCTGACCGGACTGTCTCTGACCGCACTGAGCCTGACTGTACTGAACCTGACCGCACTGTTTTGACTAGTCCAGTCTAACAGACTGGTGGATCTGGACTGTTCTGTCCGTCACGTCCCAGTCTCTAGCGGCCCGTCCGCCTCGTTCCACTCGGTGAGGCTCCCCTCGTAGAACGCGACGGTTTCGTAGCCGAGATACCGGAGGACGACGTACGTGTGACTGATCCGCCGCGCGGTGTTGCAGTAGAGGATAACTCGACGGTCGGGCGTGATGCCGTGCGACGCCAGTGTCTCCTCCAGTTCCTCTCGCGGCTTGAGCCCCCGCGTCTCTTCGTCGACGAGGTCCTTCCAGTCGAGGTTGACGGCTCCGGGGATATGCCCCTCTTCGTACTCCCAGTCGTCGCGCGTGTCGACGAGGACGGCGTCGGTGTCGATGGCGGCCTCCACGGCGGCCTGGTCGATCAGGATGGTCTCCTCGGGCCGGGTCACCTCGTAGTCGGTCGGCTCCACGTCCGGCACGTCCGATGTCGTCTCGTACTCCAGGTTCCAGGCGCTGTAATCGCCGTCGAGCAGGCGGACGTCGTCGTGACCGTATATCTCCGCCGTGACGAGAAAGCGCGCCGCGAACACGCCGTGTGTGTCGTCGTAGGCGACGATAGTGTCACCGGACTCGATACCGGCTTCGCTCATGAGGTCGGCGAACGTCGCCTCGCCGGGGAGCATGCCCTCGTCCCCGTCCGACTGGCTGCGGAACGTGTCGAACGGGATGCTCACGGCCCCGGGGACGTGTCCGATCCCGTCGTACTCCCAGGCGTCGCGCACGTCCACGATGGCCACCTCGTCGAGGTGGTCCGCGAGCCACTCGCGCGAAACGACGATGTCGTCGGTCATGCGTCGAGGTGAGGGCGCTACAGTTTTATATAGACCGGAAGGGTCAAAACCGACAGTTCGCGTTCGCCGTGGAAAGAGGCAGACTCTCACGCTGGGACACGCGGACAGCGATAAGAACCACCGGTACCCGGTCGAACTGGCGTTCCTCGTCAGGAAGCGTTGGAAGTACCTGGCAACTCATACTGTCCGCTGTACCTTCGGAACGAGACTCGGACCTCCGGTGTCCGATATTCTTCACGGGAGTACAGCCAACAGTATCAGGAACCGACGGTACCGAATCAAAACGACTTCAAGCCAGATTTAGCCTGTGAGATCCCTGCCAGCGGCTACAGGTCCACCACTAACACGTTCTGTAGGGCTGTAAATATCATTCCAAGGGCTAATGCGGAATACAGTACGAGTGATCCGCCCGCGTTCGATAACTGTAAAAACACGAACAAACCACCGAGGACGAAACTCACCAGTAACGACCCGACCCTGAATACTGCATCAACCCGCCTTGCGGATCGTGTGTGAGGCCAGTTCTCCGCCTCGGCTACGCTCGAATACCCGATATTCAGCAAGAGTACGGCTGTACCGACATATATTCCCGTGAAACTACTCTGCGATAAACTGATCCAGAGTAATCCAGTAGCGCTCAAAACTGCCAGTATGCCCATTGCGGCTGCTGCAGTACCCAGACGATCTACATTGATGTGCTCGAACAGTCTCTCGATCGGCGTCCGCATTCCGACTTCGACACCTGCCCAGACCGACAGAAGGCCGGTGACGCCGAGGAGGAATGCGAAATCTGTACTACCGGCCCAGAGTGGTAGCACCCATGCACCGACAAGTGAGTAGAGTCTGTTGTGGCTGTCGATGAACTTTTCTTTGACGGCTCTGGCGGTAGAGGCCCCTCTGTCATCATGTGGCGAGTCGAACTGATCACTGAACTCGACCATAGGTGGGCCCTCTGGCTCTTCTCCATACTCCAAGCGGTCAGCATCGTACGGACTCCGTTCGATCGTAAACTCCCACACCACTTCCCGGTCTGGTGTTACCTCGATGACGCGGTCGTTAGCAGTATCTACGATTAGCGTGTTCCCGTTCGGGAGGCGATCCGCGTCGCGAGGCCAGTGTAATCCCTCTGAAAACGACCAGATAAGCTTCCAGGACCCGTCACTTTGCCGTTCGTATTCTACGACACGGTTGTTCTCACTATCTGCGACAAGGAGAGTCACTGGATCTTGCGATATCAAGCTAGGGTTGTGCTGCTCGTGAAGAATATCATAGTTATTTTCCTCGCCGAGCGTCCACTCGGTCTCCTTCGTCGACCGATTTATCAACATCACACGATCGAAGTTTCGGGGGCTTACGAGGAATGCGCTCCCGTTGTCGACGATATCGACGTCGTTCAGATGGGTGTATCCAGTTGCTTGTCCACCGGCTTCGGGATACGACGGAAAGTGTTCGGCGAACACGTATTCCCATTCGACTTCATCGGTCGATTCGTTGTAGATATAGATCCGACCGCCACGGTGCTTAGCGGGCTCTGGAGTAGCTTTGTCTGCGATTACGTATTCACTTCCCCCCATATGGTCAATATCATGTGTATCCGATGGAACATCGAACTTCGTTAGCTCCTCTCCAGTCCGCCAGTTGATAACAACGGCTACACGCTGAAAACTGTCGCCAGATTCCCGTTCGCCGGCAACGAAGAGGAGCCGGTCCTGGTCTAGTGGCTGAACATCCATGTATCGGCGGTATTCATCGTGTGTCCAGATGGCTTCTCCCGACTCTGTATGTACCGCCGTGAGTACCCCAGCATGCTCATAGATATCTGATGAACCTCCTTGGGTAGTGACGAATGTCACGTTGTTCGTCGTATTCCGGAGCTCCTCGTTTCCGGAATGTAGCCCCTCATACGTTAGAGCAGAAGATAATACCGGTATGAGTAGCACGATACAAAGAACTACTATTCCTATTCGAAGTTTATTCCCTAAGTTCATTGGCTTGGCTTGTTTATGTGTCCTTGAATATATTTCTAAGTCGTTTGGATTTGCACGATCAAAGTTGGGATGATGCGGAACTTCCGGTCAGAGAGATTTCAACCTCTTCCGAAGCTTCTATCGACATATAATTTCGTCAGTCGATATCTGGTTTCGCTGTTCGACGCTTTACAGCCGTCAATCGTAACGTCCGTCGTGAACTGTTGTTCCTTTGCCATCTCGGAGTTACCTGCAAGATTAGCCGGGATACCCGCACCGCGTTTTCGTGTCTCCGGACGTAAGGTTCCATTCAGCGGAGACTCGCTTCGACAGTCCCGCGGCCGTTCCCTGCCGTCGCTGAGAGTACCGGCAACACCTACCTCGACGGCGGCGGCGAGGCGGTACCTGCCGTATGTGTAGTTTCTATAAGAGTGGCGCGAGTACAATGTACTGTATGAGCGAAAGCGACTACGCAAACGACGTGCTCGTCTCGGCCGACTGGGTCGAAGAGCACCTGGACGAGTTCCAGAGCGACGATCCGGAGTACCGACTCGTAGAGGTCGACGTCGACACGGAGGCGTACGAAGAGGGCCACGCCCCCGGCGCTATCGGCTTCAACTGGGAGACGCAACTCCAGGACCAGACCCAGCGCGACATTCTCGAGAAGGAGGACTTCGAGGACCTGCTGGGCGGTCACGGCATCAGCGAGGACTCGACTGTCGTCCTGTACGGCGACAACTCCAACTGGTTCGCCGCCTACGCCTACTGGCAGTTCCAGTACTACGGCCACGACGACGTCCGCCTGCTCGACGGCGGCCGCGAGTACTGGGTAGACAACGACTACCCGCTATCCGACGAGGAGCCGGACTTCTCCGCCGTGGAGTACAACGCCTCCGGTCCGCGCGAGTCCATTCGCGCTTACCGCGACGACGTCGAGAAGGCCATCGACCGCGGCGTTCCGCTCGTCGACGTTCGCTCGCCCGAGGAGTACAGCGGTGAAGTGCTCGCCCCGCCGGGACTCCAGGAGACCGCCCAGCGCGGCGGCCACATCCCCGGCGCGAAGAACATCTCGTGGGCTGCCGTGACAAACGACGACGGCACGTTCAAGACGCGCGACGAACTGGCGGAGCTCTACGGCGATGAAGGTATCGATGGCGAAGGGACGACGGTCGCGTACTGCCGTATCGGCGAGCGCTCGTCCGTTGCCTGGTTCGCGCTGCACGAACTGCTCGGCTACGAGGACACCGTCAACTACGACGGCTCGTGGACCGAGTGGGGTAATCTGGTGGACGCGCCGATCGAGACGGGCAGCGGGAAGTAAATCTCACCCTGACTTAGCAGTCTTTCGTAGCACGGGCCTGAGGTCGTTTTTCACGATGTTTTCGTAGTCGAATCGTTTGACGGATTCACGTGCGTTCGACCGGAGCTCTTCTCTGGTCGCCGGGCTCTCGATGAGTGTTTCCAGCGCACTCCCGTATTCACTAGGTGTATCCGGAGCTACGAGCGCGTTGTCACCAGTATAAAACTGCTGGTTACCGGGCGTCGACGTCAGTACAGTTGGACGGGCCGTGGCGAGCGCCTCGATAGTCTTGATTGGGGGTTGATACCGATATTGGGGTTTGTCTGCAACGTATCCGGCAACCACGTCGAATCCGCGGAGGTAGTCTGGTATCTGATGGTGTGCTACCGGGCCCGGCAAATGGACACGATCAGTCACACCGAGTCGCTTCGAGGTGGCCTTAAGCTCCCTACGTGCTTCGCCGTCACCTATGATTGCCAAGTGAGCGTCGAGGTCGGCGCACACGAACTCTGCGAATGAAGCGACGAGTCTATCTAAATCCCGAGATGGATGCAACCGGCCCACGTATCCAATTAGAGGTGAGTCGGAGGGCACCCCAGTCGGCCGTTGCGTTTGTCCGGACGGCGAAAAGATATCGAAGTCTGCACCCAGCGGGACGACATCGAGACCGTGATCCCGTCCGAAGATGCGGGTCGCGACGCGGTCATCCAGAACTGTCGTCCTGTCCACGACGTGGCGCTGTAGACGAATCCCGAGATGAGAAACCCGCTCGAGAAGCTGGTTGCTGACGGCCGTCCCGCGAATGTCTGCGATCGTGGGGATGTCGACCCCTGGGAGTCGGAGGGCCGGCCCCAACCCGGGAAAACCGTGCATATAAACTACATCGACGTCTCGCAGTTCCGGATACCGACGCAGCAGCTTTGCAGAGCGGTACGCGAAACGCACGGGCGAGATAGACAGTGCGGTAGACAGGTCTGTCGGGATGCGCCAGACATCTACTCCGTTCCAGGTGTCTTTCTCTACGCTTTCTCCGTCAGTCCCACCAATGAAGGAAACATCGTCTCCGTTGGCAGCGAGGTGACGGGCATACTCGCTCACGGCCGTCGACCCGGTATCGGGGACCCGTCGGCGGAAGACGAAGCAGATATGCATTCGGAAGCTCATAGAAGCAGCCATTATTTAACCCTTCTATTTCGAATACTCGATAATGAGTGACGATATCGACCTCACTGCGGTCTGTACCACTTATGCTGGTGATGACCCTAGGGAGTTGGCAGCCTCTCTCGACAGTATCCGAGATCAGTCTCGTCCCCCTGAAGAGCTCGTCATCGTCAAGGACGGTCCAGTTCCTGAAGGAATAGAGGAAACTATAGATCTCGCTGAGGACGAAGCTGCGTTCCCCGTCGTTGTTGACGAACTATCCACAAACCGTGGCCATGGCGGGGCGCTCAAGCGAGGATTTCAGGTGGCCTCTGGCGAATACGTTGCAATTCACGACGCTGATGATATCTGCCTCGAAGACCGGTTTCGAAAGCAATTGTCGGTTATCGATGAGACTGGTGCGGATGTCGTTGGCGGCTACATCGCCGAGTTCGAGGACGACCCAGCTGAGACGCACGCGGTCAGGGAAGTCCCGACCGAACACGAAAATATAGTCTCTATGGCCAAGTTCAGATGCCCGATCAATCAGACGACCGTAGTGGCGCGCCGGTCAGCCGTCCTCCGTTCAGGGAACTACCGTGCGGTCGATCGAATGGAGGACTACGAACTCTGGGTGCGGATGATACAGAACGGTTACCGGTTTCGTAATCTACCAGATGTCGTCGTCAAGGTACGGGCCGGATCAGAAATGTACGGTCGCCGAGGCGGTCTTGAGTACGCCCGCGAGGAAATCCGGATTCAGCGGTACTTTCACGAGATCGGATTCATATCATTCCCGCGCGCTGTGGCAAACACCATCGTTCGCCTGATACCGCGGCTGCTTCCTACTTCGGTTCGCGGTGCTCTCTATCAGCGGTGGCTCCGCGAGTGATCTCGCTGTCTAACACTGGATCCAGTGGTCGCGCGGATCTCTGCTATTATTGACTCGTTGATCTCGGACCACCGATACTCACGCACTGTCTTTTGCGCCTCGGACGAGAGCCGGCTGCGTAGTTCCTCCTCTCTTACCAGACGACTCAGCGCGTCGGCGACATCGTCTGTGTCATCTGATTCGACGAGTAGACCGTTCTCGCCATCGTTCAGGATCTGTTCCGTTCCCACGGTCCGAGTACAGACGATCGCGACCCCAGCGGCCATGTATTCAAACACTTTAATGGGGTAGGCGAAATTGTAATTTCTCACCTCAGTTGATAGAAGACAGACTCCGATATCCGAAGTTCTCAGGTGTTCCATAGCGGCGTCGTGTGAAAGACGTCCGGTCAATCGAACAGTGTGGTCTCCAGTGTTCTCTTGCCACTCTGAGACCGCTTCTCTCGTCTCTTTGTTCGCTTCACCGACCAGTGTGATCGATAGCGGCGGACAGTCTTTTGGCAACGCCGTCACGGCATCAAGCAGTGTCCCGATGCCCCGTTCCAGTAGCACTGGCCCTACGTAGACGACACTAACTGACTCTCTCTCATCGCTACCGACTGTTGTCGGGACTAGCGTTGGGTCCACGCCGTTGGTCGTCGTGTAGACGTTGGCGGCGTCAGGTGCGATACCATATTCTGAGAGTAATTCCGGAGCGAGCGCAAAGACAATCAGGTCGGCCCTCCCGAGTCTTCGCTTCGCAAACGAAAATAGCGCCCTATTGTATCCTCTGGCGATGCGTCGCGTGATCGATTCGCTTCGATCGAGGTCGACGCCGAGTCGGGGGTCGTCCCAGATATCTGCTATCCAAACGAATCCGATCAATTGGAGGAAAGCTCCCGCTGCAAGCGTCTGAGGTGGGTGCGTAGTGTGGACGCACCTCACATCATGTGATCGATGTATAGCGAATACGTACGCGATGATAAAAAGCGGATACAGTAGCCGTTGGACGGGACCGTTTCCTACCGATATCGTCTTCTCGCTCTCGGCAGCGACTTCATCGCACACTTCACCCCGAGACAGAATATGGGTGTCGAAACTATCACAAACGGCACTGCTGCGCTGAAACGGTGTCGTGTTGCGGGAACACTTTATATGTTGACAGGCGAACACGACGACTTCATCGGTCACGAGTTCAGGGTGAAGAAGCTATCCTGAAATAGGTTCCTGTTGGCCGGAGATCGCAGAGTTATTATCGCTGATAAACCTTACGCGGGATAAGATGTATTCTCTCTCGGATGTCCGTAAAGGGATCCGCAATCCCTCTCTGTTGTATTCGGAGGTTCTCAGGCCTGGGCTCCGTCTATATTCTCAGGTTCAGCGGAATATCCTTGGGAACACGGGTATCACCGTGATGGACGAAGACTGGGACAATCTGATCATTCTCGATGGCTGTCGATACGATACATTTGCCCGACATAATACTTTAGAAGGGGATCTTATCCGCGTAATATCCGGAGGTTCCAGTACCCCCGAATTCATTCATCACAACTACGTCGATAGAACCTTTCCAGACACGGTGTACGTCTCAGCGAACCCACACATTATCCGTCAGGAAGTTTCAGAGAACTTTTTCCACGACGTACAGCTCTGGCGCGAGGACTGGAACGACGACCTGAAGACAGTTCGTCCCGAGGCGGTCGTCGAGAGTGCTCTCGATATTGTCCGAAAATATCCAAATAAACGCCTCATCATACACTTTATGCAGCCTCACTACCCGTTTATCGGGCCTGAGGGTAAACAGATAGAACAACAAGGACTCCTTGGCGACGATACGAAGACGCTACGGATCTGGGACCAACTCCGACATGGGCAGATCGATACCGCTACCGTCCGTCGTGCTTACGAGGAGAATCTTGAGGTGACAATGCCACACGTCGAACGACTCGTTGAGTCCTTATCCGGCAAATCCGTCGTTACGGGAGATCACGGAAATAGTTTCGGACGTTTCGGCGTCTACGGTCATCCACATCGTCTCTACCTCGAAGATCTGGTCGCCGTTCCATGGCTCACGCTTTCTGGGGGTAAGCGTCGGGAAATAACCGCGGGAGACATCGAACAACGGGAAAACGAGCGTCCCGACGATCAGGTCTCGGACCGTCTCTCTCATCTCGGATATCTTCAAGAGTAAGTATGGACAGCGGTAAATTCGGCCGACTCGCAGGCAGTGCTGCGTTCATTCTCTTCGGTACTGTCGTTAGCATGGGTCTGAGCTTCGGTATTCGGGTCGTTCTCGCCCGATTGCTAGGTTCTGACGGATACGGCGTCGTTGTCCTTGGATTTACCGTCGCAACTCTCGTTGCGATCGTCGCGAAAGGCGGACTGCCACGCGGTGTCGCCCGAGAACTCCCTCGCCACGAGAGCGAGAGCGAGAGTCGTGACGTCGCCCTATCCGGACTAACGCTAGGACTATGTCTCGGGACCGGACTCGGTGTCTTACTGTACGCATTTTCGCCGCTTATCGCGACACGAGTGTTCGACGATCAGCGGCTTACGTTCGTCCTACAGGTTTTTTCTTTCGTAGTTCCGTTTATCGTGATCCGGTCTATCGCCGTCAGCATTTTTCGTGGATACAACCGGACCGGAGAGCGAGTACTTCTCAACAACTTCCTCGCTCCGGTCGCACGGTTTGTTCTCATTGCTAGTGCTGTCGCGCTCGGATACGAAATCGGTGGTGCAGCCGTGGCATGGGTCCTCGGTGCCGGCATCACGGCGGTCGCAGCGCTCGTTCTCCTTCACCGACGAACCGGGATCTTCGTTCGAGACGGATACGAACCCCAGTATTGGTCGCTCCTCGTTTTTTCGCTCCCGCTGATGCTCTCGGCTGCGATATGGAACGTTGTCCAGCAGGCAGACAACGTCCTATTAGGATACTTCTCGACGGCCTCGGTCGTCGGTCAGTACGACATTGCGTTTACTCTGGCCAAGTTGCTACTCGCTGTTATCACTGCCTTCGGGTTTCTCTTCATGCCGATTTTCTCCGAACTACACGCTGAGAACGACGCTGAGGCGATGAACCGCTTCTACAACGTGACTGCGAAGTGGGCCGCTTCTCTCGCTTTCCCGCTGTACCTCGCTGCGCTACTCTTCCCCGAAACGATCCTATCGACCGCGTTCGGTCCGGAGTACGCGTCTGCAGGCGGAGTCCTACGGATAATCAGCACGGGGTTTTTCTTTCACATCCTCTCGGGGCTCTCCGGGAACGCGCTTGTCGCGATCGGACGAACGCGGACGATACTTTTCGTGAATCTCACAATCGTGGTTCTCAATATCTTGCTGAACGTCGTCTTAATCCCCGCGTACGGTATTGAGGGGGCCGCTGTTGCGTCTGCGATTTCGTATTCCGGACTGAACCTGCTGTACATCAGGACCCTTCGCAGGTACGACGTGTTCCCCTTCTCTTTTCCGACGCTAGCGCCTCTCGGAATTACTGGGGCCCTCGTTCTCGTACCGTGGTTGATCTTGCGTCCAGAAGTCATTGATGGGCCATTAGGCGTAATACTGTTCATTGCGTTGACTGCGGTGATCTATCTCCCAGTGTACGTGCTATCTGGTGGGGTACAACGAGCAGATGTGGAGTTACTAGTGGCTGTTGAAAATAACGTTGGACGTCGATTTCCGCGCATGAAACGACTGCTCGTCACTGCAAGTGAACGGGGCTATTCGAGATAACCGAGTTTTTCGAGTTGTTCCTGTGGTATCTGATCTGTCCCGCAGCGCTCTCTTTCCCTGTTATATTGTTCGGGAAGTTCCGTCTTACCCTGTTCGACGGTAAACCCGGGTGACCCATACTCGACGTGTTTCGGGAGATATGTCTTCAGGAGCCCGCTAGCCGACCGTACGCCGAACTGTGGCCGCGTAAACGAGGTTCCATGTCCCGCGTATAATTGAACGTACATTGCATACCCGAGTCGTTCGTATGTAGGTCCCTGGTGATACACTCGACCGCCTTCACTGTCCCATACAGAACTTGCTTTGTATTTCGTGAACTTGTGATCGATTTTATCTATGGTCGTCGTTTGCCAGACGTCAGATCGAACACGCCTTTTTGGGGATGGAGTTTCGTTCCAGAGATCCACTCCACTGACATCTGGTGGTTGTTGCTTTTCACGTGCCCCGAAACATGTCGGAACGATGTCTATTCCGGATACCGTCCGCTCTATCGTTTCGCCCTCCGGTAGCCCTGAACCGACGAACGTGAGTGGGACCTCGACGAGTTCGGGTGTCATGGGACGTGCGTGTCCTATCGGACGGCCGTATTTCGCCTCTCCGAGAACCTCGCCATGGTCGCTTACAAATATGAGAAGGGTTGACTCCAGCAGATCCGCATCCGCCAAAAACTCCGTGAGCGTAACGAACCGTTCTGCGGCCGTATCGACGCTGTGTTGGTACAGACTCGATATATCCTCAAATGAACCCAATTTATGCTTGAAGAAATCGTCTGTGGACTTGCATTCGTCAAAGCTATAGCCGTACGGGAGATGTCCGCCTTTGTGATGTTCGACGTAAACGAAGGGGGGTTCAAGTGCATCCAGATTTTTCGTACTCTCTATCTGAAGCATCCGTCGAGGTGGTTTCTGTTCGGGCTCTAAATCTGTCCATATCGTGTCTGCTCTGAATCCCACATCCTGATCACCGGATAGTAACAGTGGCTTCCTATCGAGGCTGTCATTGAAATCCCATATCCCGTGGTCCGCCGGATATTGACCGGTAATGAGGCTTGGAAAGCTTGGAGCTGTAAACGTACTTGGAGCGATTGCTTGTGCGGTAACACCGAGTTCTCGGACGGTCGCTGGCAGCGACTCGAACTTCGTACTGTCAGAGATAAACAATAATATATTCTCGACGGAGTCGGTTTCTGCCACGGATCGCAGCGGAAGCATAGACGATGTAGTGGACATCCTCAATATCAATGTTCCCAATTGTTTCCATTCTGTGGGTTCCATGCCACTGCCGCGCCACAGAGTGCCCAGTATACGGCTGTGGCAGTCGTACTGTGATGAACCGTAGTCCAGAACGAGTACGCCTGAAACCCGATTATCCCACAGGCTAGTGCTATCCCCAGGCCTCGTCGATCCTTCCCGTAGATCACGTTCTGGAGCAGATGGACGACGACAGTCACGACGGCGGTCAGATACAGTAGCGCTCCGACAATTCCGGTGGCGGCGAGGTGTGACAGTACGGTATTGTGAACAGCCATCATCTCCGGTAGCTGATACTGCGTGGAGCGCAGTGGAAAGTTCCAGCCGCCGAGTCCGAACAGAGGGTTCTCGATCGCGATGTCGATGCTTGCCTCGTACTGTTCGAGTCGAACGTCAAGATTAGATGCGTCAACAGCTACCTCCGCGGAACCATCGTTCATACCAGCTCCGCCGGAATCACTGGGCTGACCAGTTGAGTCGCCCGGGTCCGTGCTTGTCCCACCGTCCGTCCCGTCTGCTCCGTTCTTCGAGTCGGTTCGGCTCTCTTCCCCCGCCGATCCCATACCTGGTTCGCCTTCTGTCGCAGTCGTCTCGTCCGTCCCGTCTGCTCCGTTCTTCGGGTCTGTTCGGCCCTCTTCCCCCGCCGATCCCATACCCGGTTCGCCTTCTGTCGCAGTGGTATCGTCCGTCCCGTCTGCTCCGTTCTTCGAGTCGGTTCGGCTCTCCCCCGCCGATCCCATACCTGGTTCGCCTTCTGTCGCAGTGGTATCGTCCGTCCGTATTATCCCCTGAACCGTATCGGCAAGTCCCGAAACGAGGGATATTCCGATTGCGCGAACAGTGTTACCAAGATACAGTCCAATGAGCATCCCTAACGATAGCACTGTGACACCTATCTGTCGATAGTGCCGGCGGTCAATCCTGTTGAACAGTGCGATCCCCAAGAGGAACAACAGGGCGCTAACGAAAAACGCCCCGAGTCCGGACTCAGTGTCACTGACGCGGAGCAGAAGGGTTATCGCTCCAAGGCCGACGGTTGCCATAGCGAATCTGGCGTCGGAGTTCGCCGCATACCAGAGAATCGGCGTCAGTAAAAGCAAGACGGCGATGAAGACCCGCCCAGTTCCGACGAAGCCTCCTGCGTGCAGTCCGGTCGCGATCGTGTAGGATCCGATGGTAAAGGTCGATATCAACTGTTCGCTCGTTTCGCCAAGACGACTAAAACCGATTATCCCCCCGCTCACGGTCTGGACCATAGCGACGATCAGGTGACCGGTCACTGCGATTACTAGCGGATACAGAGCCTGCCGGACGTCCGTCCAGTACACTACCATTCCCGCAGCGCTAAAGACGAGCAGATATCGCAACTGTGCCGCCGAGAACATCAGTCCGGCGGTCAGCGATGTCCCGCTACCGAAAAGCGCTGCGAGAACGCTCCACAGGACGAACGCACCGAGCGAAGCGAGTACTACTCTGAACGCCACACTGAATGTCGGGCGCTGTTGCTGATACCAGAGTATCCCCAACAGAAACACTCCGAGGCTACCGAAGTCTAACAGGTACACGCTGAGTTCCGCGATCCCGGGGCCATGAACGAGAGGTACGTCAGCGTTGAACGTGAGCAGCACGAAAAACGCACTCAGTAGGCCTTCGATCAGAACGCCGTATCTGAAGACGACTACCGTATAGACGACTCCCACGATACCGATAGCCGTAATCAGTGATATCCCCGTCGTGACGTGACTGATCGGGGCAAATCCTGTCAGGAGAGCGGTGAGGCATACGGCGGTTCCTATCGTTGCATCCGTCGAAATCGAATTGGGCGGGCTTCGGAGAGTTAGTACCTGATCCGGTATATGATGTTTAAAGTATGTCATTTAGATTCTGATGGTTATAATCACCGGGGTGACGAGGAGTCTTTGAGGGAAATTGAGCGTCGTAACACACATGACGAATATATGCCCAATTAATCTTCCTTTGATCCGTTGGGTCGAGACGCTGCATCCATCGGGCCGCTATTGGTTGTCTCCAGCAGTATTATCCACACCTGCCGTATCACGATCTTTAGATCGAACCAGAACGACTGCTTGCGGATGTACTCGATATCCCACTGCAACTTCGCCTTGGGATCGGTACTTTTCGCGCCGTTAATCTGCGCTAGCCCTGTGAGTCCCGGCTTCACGAACCACCGCTTTCGCCACATCTGTGATGTCGCCTCTAACAGCGCTTCCTCGTCGGTCCAGACGGCTCGCGGACCGACGACACTCATCCGTCCCGTCAGTATCGTCCACAGTTGTGGGATCTCGTCCAGATGCGTCTTCCGTAACACGCGACCGACGTTCGTCACGCGGTCGTTTTGCTCGTCCGCAGTCGGTTCCGCGGACTCGCCTTCAGGCACCATACTCCGAAACTTGTACACGGGAAAGGTCTCCCCGAGGACCGCGGTCCGCTCTTGCTTGTACAGAACGGGACCGGAACTGTCTAGTTTGATCGCAACGGCGATGACCAGCATCACGGGGGCCCAGACGACCAGTCCGAACGCCGCAAAGCAGATGTCGAACGTCCGCTTGAACGCGTAGTCCTGCCAGTCCCACGGTTCCACCTCCACGTCCACTAACGGCCCCACGCTCGTATCCGGAGTCAGCACTGAATCAGTGTAGTCCCGGTGCACTTTCGCCGCGACGCCGTGTTCGTAACACGCGTCCAGAGCCCCGAAGAACTCCCCTCTGTCCGCTTCGCCGAACGCCAGCACCACGGTATCGACGTCGTACTCGACCAGCACGTCCTCGACCCGGGACAGCCCGCCGAGATGGTCGATGTTTTCTAGTCCGGCAACGCCGCCGTCAGCGAGCGCCTGCTCCGGTTCGGCGATCGGCAACGCGGCCGTCGGACACAGATACCCGAGCAAGTCACCGTCCACCGCCTCGCGAACGGTCCGCATCTGCGCCAGGTCGTCGCCGACGATTATCGTCCGGTCTAGCTCGCCCGGGATCGGCCGCCTGATAGCCACGAACCAGGCGGGAAGCACAAGTAACAGGATTCCGGTCAGCATCACCAGCGTCGCCCGTGGCAACCGGTGGGACCACTGGAAGTACCCGAGCGTCGCGAGCGCCAACCCGCAGACGAGCACGCGCTTTTGGGTCAGAAACACCGCATCGAGGATCCGCCGCGGCCGGGGCTTGTACATCGGGATCAGCGCCATGATCGTAAAGAAGACGCTCATCGAGAGCGCCCGTCGGAGCGACATCCCCGTTAACACGGTGACGTCGAGTCGGTTGAACACCGGAACGTACGTCGTAAAGAGGTACTGCGGAATGGCGTGATTCGCCAGCAGCACGGCCAGCGCCGTCAGCCCGGCGACGCCCGTCACCGAGAGCGTCCGGTAGCGCCATCCCGTTGTCATCGTACATGTGACACTGCCGCACCGAATATAAGGACTGCGTTACCAACGGCTTTCGCGGTCGGGGGCGACTCTCGGCCCCGATATCCAACTACGCACGATCCGGTACCCGCCGTCGGCGTTTTTCGCTACCGGAACCCGCCCGGCGGTGATCGCGGGAAGCGTCTCGCTTGCTGCTGCCTACCCAACCCACGGCGACACGACGGAGTACGTGATGAATGCGACCGAGACGACGCGCCGGCGGTGACGAGAGCGTGTTAGCGTATCTACGCTCTTGGATTTCCCGTCTCCTGCCCAACAACTGCCAAGGACGATGCTTACAAACGCGTCCTCTGCGTACGCGTCGACATGACCGCCGACGATTTCCTCGATACGGTCCGCGACGACAACGAAACAGCGCTCTCCCGACTCGGCTCTTCGAAGGCGCTCTACGCGCTCACGGGTGGGGAGATGGAGAGCGACGCGGTCCTCGATGCCGCCGCGACGTCCGCCCTCGCCGCCGCCGAGACGTACGAGGAGTGGACCGAAGACACCGACGTCGACTGCATCGCCGACGCCGCAGTCGTCGAGCGCGACCAGTACGAAACCGTCGTCGACGACGTGGCGGACCACGACCCACACGGGACGCCGGCGATACAGGTGTACCTCCGAGGGCTCGACGATGACGTCTCCCGCGTCGGCGGGCTCGTCGGCGCGGCGCTCGCGGAGTCCAAGCGCGCCACCCAGATGTCGGGCTTTTTCACGGGCGAGGCGGACCCGCAGACGGCGTCCACGTTCCGCGGGTACGGCGGGTCGCTGGACGACCTGCGCGACGAGGCGGTCGCCGCCCTCGGCGATCTGTGCGACGGCGACGAGGACTGGGACCGCGCGGCGGAGGCCGCAGGTGGAGCGATCCAGGCGGCGTACGACGACTACGTCGAGAAGTTAGAGGCGATGGGCGTCAACCCGAAACCAGTCTGCTAAATCGGCGTTCCAGCTATCGACGAGTGGACGGTTTCGCATTCGAAGCCGCGACCGTCTCCGCTCTCGGGCGCTCGGTCAGTGAGCAGTCCACGAGACCGTTCACCTCGGGGCGCGAATCCGCATCTCGTTCGATACTCGCTCGCTTTCGCTGGCCAGCGCGCCATCCGGGTGATCGACGTCATCCTTCACACCCTGGCCCCCGAATTCTCGCGGACATCCGAACTGCTTCGGACTGGTCCGCTATAGTTCAGACGCCCTCGAGCGTTTCGCGGTACGACCGGATCTCCGCGAGCGCATCGTCGATAGCCGTCCGCACCTCGTCGTTCTCGTCGTCGCCGATCTCGTCCAGTATCCGCTCGTGGCGTGCCAGTCGGCCGTGGTCCGGGCCGCGGTCGGCTGTCGCGAGGTCGGCGAACTGGTCTGACTGGTCGTACAGGCGCTCTCTCGCTTCGTCGTCGTCGGCCGCCGCGCTGGCGTCGCGGAGCAGTTCGCTCACGCGTTCGAGTTCGTCTCGACTCATGCTCGGCTGTAAGCACACCTAGAAGAAAGAAGTTGTCACAACGCCGCGGCGTTCCGGCCCCGACTGTTCGGTCCTCACTCAGGCCGTAATGCGGTGACGCCCGACGTAATCGCCGGCGAGGCCGTAGACCCCGTTGGCGAGGAGGATAGTCGCCCCCATCGTCGTCGTAACGAGACCGAGACCGAGGTTTGCGCGGCCGGTGATGTACACCAGAGTGAACCAGACGACGGCAATGGTCGCGAGACCGACGCCGGCGAGGAGTGCGCGTGTCTTGATTCGCCACCCCCAGTGGACGACCCCGGCGAACGCGGTGAGACCGAGCGCAAGCGTGACATGGCCGGGATATCCGCCGGCGAGGCCGGAGACGGAAACGCGACCGAGACCGAGCGTAACCCAGGGGAGGAAGGCGGAGAGGACGACGGTCATTGCTCCCGTCATCCCGATCTTTTCGGAGCGGGTAAATCTAACGTCAAACTTCATCGGTACTGTACAGGTGTTCGGGATTGCTATTAAGTGTTTCCGTACTGAAATATATGGGAACGTTTGTCAGGGGTACGGGACGCACGCGGCGTCTGCAGTCCCCCACGATGGTCGATGGCTACGAGTCAGTATCTGAATAATAATTATCATAATAAACAGTCGCAGCGCACACTGTACGGGATCGGAGACGTATTTTTCCGCTTCTGGTTCAGATACGTCGAACCCCGTCGTTCGAACGTCGAGGAAGCACCCGACCGAGCGCGTAAAGTAACTTCAGTCCGTATCGTTGTCCACTGTGAGTGACGCAAACTCCGGTCCGCTCTCCCCGGACCGTCCCGACCAGGAACGACCGTTTCGCGTCGACGCGCCGTTCGACCCCGCGGGCGACCAGCCGGAGGCCATCGAGCAACTGGCCGAGGGCTATCGTCAGGGGATGGACGAGCAGACACTACTCGGCGTGACTGGCTCGGGCAAGACCAACACCGTCTCGTGGGTGATAGAGGAGATACAGAAGCCGACCCTCGTCATCGCCCACAACAAGACCCTCGCCGCGCAGTTGTACGAGGAGTTCCGCAGCCTGTTTCCGGACAACGCCGTCGAGTATTTCGTTTCCTATTACGACTACTACCAGCCCGAAGCCTACGTCGAGCAGACGGACACCTTCATCGACAAGGACGCCTCCATCAACGACGAGATCGACCGCCTGCGCCACTCCGCGACGCGTTCACTGCTGACGCGTGACGACGTTATCGTCGTCGCGAGCGTCTCCGCGATCTACGGCCTCGGTGACCCGTCGAACTACGTCGACATGTCGATGCGGCTCGAAGTCGGCCAAACTATCGACCGCGACGAGTTGCTCGGCCGACTCGTCGACCTGAACTACGAGCGCAACGACGTCGACTTCACGCAGGGGACGTTCCGGGTCCGCGGTGACACCGTCGAGATATACCCGATGTACGGCCGTTACGCCGTCCGAGTGGAGTTCTGGGGCGACGAGATAGACCAGATGGTGAAGATCGACCCGCTGGAGGGCGAGGTCAAGAGCCAGGAACCGGCCGTGCTCGTCCACCCGGCAGAACACTACTCCATCCCGGAACCGCAGTTGCAGACCGCCATGGACGAGATCCGCGAGGACATGCACGACCGGGTTTCCTACTTCGAGCGAGCGGGCGATATGATCGCGGCCCAGCGCATCGAGGAGCGCACGACCTTCGACCTGGAGATGATGCAGGAGACGGGCTACTGCTCGGGCATCGAGAACTACTCGGTCTACCTCGGCGACCGCGAACCGGGCGACGCGCCGTACACCCTGCTCGATTACTTCCCCGACGACTTCCTCACGGTCATCGACGAATCGCACCAGACGCTCCCGCAGATCAAGGGCCAGTACGAGGGCGACAAATCGCGGAAGGACTCGCTGGTCGAGAACGGCTTTCGCCTGCCAACCGCGTACGACAACCGCCCGCTCACGTTCGACGAGTTCGCCGACCGCGTCGACAGGACGCTGTACGTCTCGGCGACGCCCGCTGACTACGAGCGCGAGCATTCGGACCAGATAGTCGAACAAATCGTCCGCCCGACCCACTTGGTCGACCCGAAGGTCGAGGTCGCGGATGCGACGGGGCAGGTCGACGACCTCATGGACCGCATCGACGACCGCGTCGACCGCGACGAGCGCGTCCTCGTCACGACGCTCACGAAGCGTATGGCCGAGGACCTGACGGAGTACTTCGAGGAAGCGGGCGTCGACGTGGCGTACATGCACGACGAGACGGACACCCTGGAACGCCACGAACTGATCCGCTCGCTCCGCCTCGGCGAGATAGACGTACTCGTCGGCATCAACCTGCTCCGCGAGGGGCTGGACATCCCCGAAGTCTCTCTGGTCGCCATCCTCGACGCGGACCAGGAGGGGTTCCTGCGGTCGGAGACCACGCTCGTCCAGACGATGGGTCGTGCGGCCAGAAACGTCAACGGCGAAGTGGTGCTGTACGCCGACGAGCGCTCGTCGGCGATGGAGGCGGCCATCGAGGAGACCCAGCGCCGCCGGCGGATCCAACAGGAGTACAACGAGGAACACGGCTTCGAGGCCACGACCATCGAGAAAGAGATCGGCCAGACGAACCTGCCCGGCAGCGAGACCGACACCAGCGACGTGACCGGCGAGGGACCGGACGACGCCGACGAGGCGGCCCGCCGGATCGAGCAGTTAGAGGCGAGCATGCAGGAAGCCGCCGACAATCTGGAGTTCGAACTCGCGGCGGACATCCGCGACCGCATCCGCGAACTCCGCCAGGAGTTCGACCTGGACGGCGGCGACGAGGGCGTCGCGCCCGAGATCGACCCCGAGTTCTAGGGACCTCGACCGCTATTGAGAGCGGAAGGACGAACCAGTTCCCCGCAGCGCGATATCGACGTACCGCCTTCTTCCCCTGTTCACCGGCGTTTTGCGCCCCTTAACAAGCGTATAGTAAACCGCGTCTACGTCCAGGTGTCACCACCGATGCAAGCCATCATTCTCGCAGCGGGCGAAGGAACAAGGATGAGACCGCTATCCGCCTCGGTGCCGAAACCGATGCTACCGGTGGCCGAGCGGCCGATAGTCGCCCACACCGTCGAGGCGGCCGCCGCGGCGGGCGCGGACGAGATCGTTCTGGTCGTCGGGTACGAAGCCGACGCCGTTCGACGCTACTTCGGCTCGGAATACGCAGGTGCGTCGATCAGCTACGCCGTCCAGATGGAGCAGTCGGGGACGGCCGACGCCGTTCGCGTTGCGGCCCGACACATCGACGGCGCGTTCGCGGTGCTAAACGGCGACAATCTCTATGATCAGGCGTCCGTCGCGCGACTGTTCGAGGCCGGTCCGGGCGTCGGTGCGTTTCGGGTGGAGAACCCGTCACAGTACGGCGTTTTGACTGCGGAGGCGGGACGGGTCACGGGAATCACCGAGAAACCCGACGACCCGCCGAGCGACCTGGTGAACACGGGAGCGTACGTCCTCCCCGAGAAAGCCCGTAATTGGCTCGATGTCCCCGTCAGCGAGCGCGGCGAGCGCGAGATCACTGACGTCCTCGCACGGGTGATCGCGGAGTTCGATGTCGAGTACGTCGAACTGGACCGGTGGATGGATGTCGGGCGGCCGTGGGAACTGCTGGAGGCCAACGAGTGGTGGCTCGGCGAACTCTCGACCGCTCTGGCAGGCGATATCAGTCCTGACGCTCACGTCGAGGGGTCAGTCGTCGTCGAAGAGGGTGCGACGGTGAAACCCGGCGTCGTTATCGAAGGGTCCGCGTTGATCCGGTCCGGCGCGACGGTCGGGCCGAACGCGTACATTCGAGGGACGACGCTCGTAGACGAGGGTGCAACGATCGGCCATTCCGTCGAGGTCAAAAACAGCCTCCTGTTCGCCGGCGCGACCGTCGGCCACCTCTCGTACGTGGGCGACAGCATCCTCGGCCGTGACGTGAACTTCGGCGCGGGGACGACCGTTGCAAACGTCCGGCATGACGAGGAACCCGTCGAACACACCGTCAAAGGCGAGCGCGTCTCGACCGGCCGTCGAACGTTCGGCGCGGTCGTCGGCGACGGAGCGAAGACCGGAATTAACACGAGCCTCGGTCCGGGCGTGACGCTCTCGCCCGGCGTTACTACTGGTCCCGGCGAAGACATTGTGCGCGACCGCACTGGGGACAAGGGTTGACCATGCGAGTGAACCGTCGCAGTCCCCTCGACTCGCCGGACGATGCGCGCGAGGCTAGATCCGACGGATCTGCTATCGGTATCACCTTCACGAGCGCCCTGCAGATCGCCCTGGTCACGTTCGGTATCATCTTCTTTTCCGTCGGCATCGTCCTCTCCGTCTCCGGGCCCAGTATCGGCGCGCTGTACGGAGGAGCGACCGCTGATAACGAAACCATGTCGTCGTCTGCCAAGACGACGGAACAGTCGCAACCGACGACGTCCTCGTCGGAGACGACCGACGAGGAGTTCAATATCACGATCGGCGATGATGACGAAGACGCCGAGAACGGATCCGACAACGAGACGGATGGGCTAAACGAGACGGAGGAGACGACCGACGAGGAATTCAACATCACGATCGGCGACGATGACACCGATGCCGAGAACAGATCCGACAACGAGACAGATGGACTGAACGAGACGGAGGAGACGAACGAGACAGATGGACTGAACGAGACGGAGGAGACGAACGAAAGCAACGAGACGGTTGATATCAACGACACGACGCTCAACGCGACCATCAGATTGAACGAGACGAGTGACACCCTACCTCATTGATATCTACTACCGGCTAGAAGCCAGGGCGACATCGATCGTACGATCCGACCGTCTGAGACGGCGTCCGAGCGAGCGTCAAAAAGACCGTCTCGGCTGTGCCAACCATCTGTGCTCCTATCCCGGGAGAGTCTGCGTTCAACGCGGTTCGCGCCACGCTTGTCGTCATCCGTTGAACACGATTCCGGCGTACCCTGCTCTAACGCGGTCACAGCTACGACAGAAACGCTGTGGTCAAAGACCGAGAAGGCGCTGGACAGTACCGTTTAGGCGGCGAGACTCAGCCGCCGATCGGTTCGTCATCGAGACCGGACGGAAGTGAAACGTCGGATACCCGGAACCCTACTCGACGGTGACGCTCTTCGCGAGGTTACGCGGTTTGTCGATGGGGCGGTCTAGGTGGCTCGCGGCGTGGTAGGAGACCAGCTGTAACTGGACGTTCGCGAGCAGGCTGGCCCAGGTGGGGTGCGTGTCGGGGATTTCGAGGTGTGCGTCGGCAGCCTGGACGGCCGGATGTCCCTCCGGCGCGACCGCGACGATCGGCGCGCCCCGCGTCCGGGCTTCCTTCGCGTTGGTCAGCGTCTTCTCGTCGTCTTCGCCAGTAAAAACCGCGAAGATCGGGGTCCGCGGCGTTACGAGCGCGAGCGGGCCGTGCTTGAGTTCGCCGGCGGCGAACCCCTCGGCGTGCTCGTAGGTGATCTCCTTGAACTTCAGTGCCCCTTCGAGCGCGACGGGGTAGCCCAGGTCGCGTCCGATGAAAAAGTAGGAGTCACTGCCACCGTACTTGGCGGCGATGCGGTCCGAATCGCTCGTCTCAAGCACCGTTTCGATGTCGTCAGGGAGTCGCTCAGCCGTGTTCAACAGCGATTCCGTACTCTCCGGGACCGTCCCCACGGGAATGTCCGCCGCGATGCGTTGGGTCAGTAGCGCCAGCGCGACTGACTGGGAGGAGAACGTCTTCGTAGCGGCGACGCCGATCTCGGGGCCGGCGCGCAGATAGAGCGCCCTGTCGGTCTCTCGTGCGGCCGTCGACCCCACGACGTTCGTCACGGCGATGGTCGTCGCACCCGCCGCGTTCGCGGCCCGGACCGCCCCCAGCGTGTCAGCGGTTTCGCCGCTCTGGGTAACTGCGATCACGAGCGTCTCCTCGCTTACCGGTCCGGACGTCGAGACGTACTCGCTCGCGCGGACCACCTGTGCGGGGACGCCCGCTTCTTTCAGCAACTGTTCGCCGCAGAGCGCTGCGTGATAGGAGGTACCACAGGCGACGAACTGCACGTTCCGCACGTCGGCGAACGTCCCGTCCGGGAACTCCTCTAGTGCGACCTCGCCGTCCTGCACGCGGCCCTCGATCGTATTCGAGAGGGATGTCGGCTGGTTGTGGATCTCCTTGAGCATGTAATGGTCGTACTTCCCCTTGCTCGTCTCCTCGGGGTCCCAATCGACCGTATCGGCCGCTCGCTCGACCTGTCGGCCGTCGAGGTCGGTGATCGTCACTTCGTGCGGTTCGAGTACCACCACGTCCTCGTCTTCGAGATACACCACTTCGTTCGTGTGTTCGAGGAACGCGGGCACGTCGCTCGCTAGATACCACTTCTCGTCTTCGAGGCCGAGCACCAGCGGCGACCCCTGTCTAGTGGCGTAGACCGCTTCCTCGCCGTCGACGAGGGCGGCGATCGCGTAAGTCCCGTCGAGGTCGCTGACCGCACGCCGGAACGCCGCCTCGGGGGACGTAGACGACCCGAGATGGTGGTCGATCAGGTGCGGGATGACCTCAGTATCGGTGTCGCTCGTGAACTCGTGGCCCTTCGCTTCGAGGTCTCGTCGAAGCCTCTCGTAGTTCTCGATGATCCCGTTGTGGACGACGGCGACGTCCCCGGCCGTGTCCGTGTGGGGGTGGGCGTTCTCGTCCGTCGGCGGGCCGTGCGTGCTCCAGCGCGTGTGACCGATCCCGACGTTTCCTTTCGGGGTCGCCCGCAGTTCTTCTTTGAGTTCGGAAACCTGCCCCGAGCACTTGTGAACCTTGACGCCGCTGCCGTTCTGGACCGCGACGCCGGCGGAGTCGTAGCCGCGGTACTCCAGGTTTTCCAGCCCCTCGATAAGGGGGCCGATCGCGTTCCCGTCGCCGACGTGAGCGATGATCCCGCACATCAGCCTCTCACCTCCGTCTGGATCGCACTCGATCCGAGCGGCGCAACGACTGTCGTATCATGCTCCGTGGTTCCGACGCTCTCCTGCGGAAATCGACCGTCTACGGTGGTGTGCTGATACATAGTTGGTCTGGTGGCCCGCCGTCCCCGTCCGTCGGGGAGAGGGGGCGCTTACCGGACACATTCGTGTACCGGGAATTTACTATAGGTTAGATAAGCCGCCTTAGCGGAGGTGTAACCCCTCGCGGCTCGAATTTAGCCGGCTCAGTGCGCCGTAGCGGCCGCATGCTCGGGCGAACGGACAGTATCGGACCGTTGCGACGTGACTCTCCCGTACTGTTTCGCGAGTGCAACGTTCGTACCGCCGGGTCAGACCGTGACCGACCGCGCGTCGATAGTCAGCGATAGGAAGCGACCGGAATTTCGGTCGGTGTCGAGTCCCCCGACGCGACTCGGCGTCGTACGTCTCGCTTATCGTCGAGATAATAATGCCCTCGCCGTCCCTTCGGCGTCCCATGGCAGATGACGTTCCGCGGAGACGCGTCGTAGGGGCGATCGGAACCGCGGTCACGGCTTCGTTCGGGGGCTGTGCCTCCGTTCTCGAAGCGATGGACACGTCCGATACGGGAACGGAGAGGGCGGATACAGTGACCCAGCGGCGCCCCGACACCGAAACCGAGACACGGATTTCCCGCGTTGAATCCGCTGACGAGTCGTTCGACGTGGACGGTATCACGATCCGTCAGCCGGGCGTCTCGTTCGCCGGAACCGCGCCGGGTCCCGACGACCCTGGACAGTACGAGTACGCGACGATGGGCTCCGCCGACGCGACGGCGACGGCAACCGTCTACGGGAACTGGAAGTGTCCCCACACGCAGACGTTCGTCCTCGAACAACTCGATGGGATCGTCGCGGAGTTCGTCCGTTCCGAGGATATCGCTCTGGAATTCCGGTTTCTGGGATACCGGTCAGGCGAGCCGTTTCTCGGTTCCGACGCGCCGCGGGCCGCTCGCGCCGGACTCGCGGTCTGGAACGCGGACCCGGCGAACTACTGGGCGTATCTCGCGTACGTTTTCGAGAACCAGCCACAGGAGCAGTACGAATGGGCCCAACGCGATTTCCTCGAACAACTCGCCGAGGAGGCCGGCGTCCGCGGTGTGTCTCAGATCGGACGGGCGCTCGACGATGACGCGTACGCCTCCGCGGTGCGGGCAACCACGGACGCCGCGAGCGACGCTGGCGTCTCTACGGTCCCTCGCGTCGTCGTCGACGGCGATGTCACCGCACCGACCGTCGATCTGGACGAGACCAGAGCACAACTCGAACGGGCAAGCGACGATTGATCTGCCGGACGCATCACCGGTCCGCGTCCGCCTCGACGGTGTGTATCGCGTTCACTCTCCCCTTCTCTACCGCCGCACCGGCGTCACAGGGTCGTTCGTAACTGTGTTCGGCCAACCCCAGCAGCAAACGAGTTGGGGGTAAAACCGACGACGGAGAGTCTATGCCGGTGAAGAAACCCGACGACGGAGAATCTATGCCGGTGAAAATCACGAACGACCCTATCAATCGTTCACGGAGCTATCGTTGGACTCCAGCGGCTGGTCGGACATGTGGGTGATGAGATTCTCTCTGCCGATAGTGATCTTCTTGATCTGGTCTTCGTCTTCCATCCGCGAGAGGAGGCGGCTGACTTTGGATTTTGACCACTCGGTCCGCTCGACGACCTCGCTTTGCGGAAGGCGACCACTGTGCTCGTCGAGCATCCGTAGGACTCGCGCGTCGTCGGTGATAAGCGGCGGTTCAGTCGTCCCGTTTGTCTCTGCCGGTTCGTCAGTGCCGTCGGTCGTGCCGACGGCGGATACGGATTCGGTCTCTGTCTCCTCGGCGGACTCGGATTCGACGACTGACCTGAGTCGTTCAAGACCGTCGGCACCGTCGATCCGCCACGCCACCGCTACGAGACCACCGACCGCGACGATAACGTATGCCAGCGGTGTCGCGGCGCTGCTCGGTCCGGACCAGACGGTGACTTCGGTGCCGTCGCTCACGAAGTCGCCGTCCGTGTCCGGTACCGTCGGGTCGGAGTCGTACTCGTCGACTTCCTCGCCGTCAGTGAGGCCGTCGCCGTCCGTGTCCGGTTCCGTCGGGTCGGTGTTGTACTCGTCGACTTCCTCGCTGTCAGTAAGCCCGTCACCGTCCGTGTCCGGTTCCGTCGGGTCGGAGTCGTACTCGTTGACTTCCTCGCCGTCAGTGAGGCCGTCGCCGTCCGTGTCCGGTACCGTCGGGTCGGTGTCGTACTCGTTGACTTCCTCGCTGTCAGTGAGCCCGTCACCGTCCGTGTCCGATGCCGTCGGGTCGGTTCCGCGGCTGATCTCGTCGCCGTCCCGGAGTCCGTCACTGTCGGTGTCTGTGTCCGTCGGATCGGTCCCGTACTCGTGTACCTCCTTGCCGTCGCCGTGGCCGTCTCCGTCGGTATCGGCCTTGGACATGTTTGTTTCGTGTTCGACCTCTTGGTGGTTCGTTAGCCGGTCGCTGTCGAGGTCGCCGTCTTTCTCGATCACCTGTACCGAAACGGTGTCCCGGTCGAGTAGCTCACTCTTCTGGAACCCGGATGGATTGTTCCGGACGGTCATTACGACAGTCTGGTCACCGGTGACGTTTTCGGGCCACTTCTCGACCGGTACAGAGG
This sequence comes from Halostella sp. PRR32, assembly GCF_034808085.1. Classification (NCBI taxonomy): domain Archaea; kingdom Methanobacteriati; phylum Methanobacteriota; class Halobacteria; order Halobacteriales; family Natronoarchaeaceae; genus Halostella; species Halostella sp. PRR32. Next base: position 600,348 of record NZ_JAXHGL010000002.1, on the reverse strand, counting down.
CTGTACTTCCGTTCACAGTAGTCGTCGTTATTTGACAACTGAGGTTGTGCACCGACTCGTTGCTCGCGTTGGCGACGCCGACACAGACTTCAACGCGCGTAGAGGCGTTCGTGTCAGTAAGTGTGACGTTGAGCGTGTGGGGGTCGGACTGCCACAGTCGGACGGTGTCTTCGTTCTGTTCGACGACACCTTCGCCCGCGTACGACGCCCCCTCTATTGCGACGCCAGATGCGTCTGCCGCGACAGGCGTAGAGGACACGAGGAACAACAGGATAACGACGACGGCGGCAAGGGACCTGAAATCCATAGCGATTGTCGTTTTTACGTCAGTATCGGAGGTACTCACGATCCCACTGTTAATCTTTCCTATCTCTCCGACCGATCCGTCTCACGATGCTCGTCGACTGCCCTCGCTCTCATGGTGAGATACCTGACACGCCTCTCCCATTATTATTAGTAGAACAAGTCGGAGTTTAACGCGGATATAAACCGGATTTCCGGCGTTCTCGGGGCGCCGAGACCCGAACCTCCGTCTCAGATGGGTGGTCGAGGGGACGAAGACGACGGTCAGAGCGGCGTCGAGCGTTTACCTGCTTTATAATAATGACTGACAGGTTCGTCTTCCACTTCGAGGTTCGTGCTCGGCCGATCCCGGCGGGGCGCGGTGACGGACGCGCCGTCGCCGTCGCTGACGAGGGACCGAGACGCACCGATCCGTCGCTTCGACCGACGGTTCGCGTCTCAGTTCCTTCGTCCGAGTCGGGGTCGGATCGGCACAGAACATCCGAAGAGACGATATATGAATCCACCACTCAGCGATACCGACGGTCGAATGGACCGCGTCGAGAACGACGGCAGTTCCGTCCAGTCTCGAAACACGGACGGACAGCGCCCTCGGAACGCGACCGAGCCGGACCAGCCGCGGAATGCGAGCGTCTGCGTGGTCGGACTCGGGTACGTCGGCCTTCCGCTGGCGACCGGGTTTGCCCAGGCGGGCTACGGCGTCATCGGGTACGACATCGACGCCGAGAAGGTCGAGACCCTGCAAAACGGCGTCGACACGACCGGCGACCTGGACGACGAGGCAGTCGCCGACGACGATATCACGTACACGTCGAACCCGTCCGCGATCAGTGCCGCGGAGTACGTCGTCATCGCGGTCCCGACGCCCGTCGACCGCAACCAACAGCCCGACCTCGAATTAGTCCGGAGCGCCGGCGAAACTGTTGGTGCGTCCATCAGTCCGGGGACAACCGTGATCCTCGAATCGACGGTGTACCCGGGCGCGACGCGGGAGGTTCTGGTCCCCGCCATCGAGAACACCTCCGAACTGACGTGTGGCGACGGTTTCCACGTCGGCTACTCGCCCGAACGGGCGACGCCGGGTGACGACGACCACTCTCTCCGGAACGTCGTCAAGGTCGTGAGTGGGCAAAACACCGCTGTTTTAGAGGACGTCGCAGCGCTCTACGACTCGGTCGTCGACGCCGGCATCTACCGCGCCCCCTCGATCGAGGTGGCCGAGGCGTGCAAGCTCGTCGAAAACGTTCAGCGCGACCTCAACATCGCGTTGATGAACGAGCTTTCGATGGCGTTCGAGCGGATGGACCTTGACACCCACGCGGTACTCGAAGCCGCGGGGACGAAGTGGAACTTCCACGGCTACAGGCCGGGTCTCGTCGGCGGCCACTGCATCCCCGTCGACCCGTACTTCTTCGCCCACCAGTCGGAGCGCGACGGGTTCGTCCCCGAGTTGATGCTCACGGGCCGCGAGGTCAACGAATCGATGCCCGACCACGTCGCCACCGTGGCGATCAAGGCCCTGAACCAGAGCGAGAAGACGCTCAAGCACAGTCGGCTGCTGCTACTCGGACTTACCTACAAATCCGACGTCGCCGACATCCGCACGTCGAAGGTTGCGGAGGTCGTCGACAACCTCCGGGAGTACGATATCGATGTCGTCGGCTACGATCCGCACGGCGACGACGAGGCGATGCGGGACGCGTTCGGCATCGAAGTACAGGAGTCTCTCTCGTTCGAGGAGATGGACGGTGCCATTCTCTCGACGCCCCACGGCGAGTTCCGCGACCTCGACCACGCGGAGGTGGCTGCGCAGTTCAACGACGACCCCGTCCTGATCGACGTAACCGGTGCCCTCGACCCCGAGGCCATGCGGGAACAGGACATCGCCTACAGGAGGTTGTGATGTACCGCGACCACACGGTCGGGGTCATCGTCCCCGCCTACGACGAGGCGGAACGCATCGGGCACGTTCTCGAATCGATACCGGCCTTCGTCGACCGCGTCTACGCAGTCGACGACTGCTCTACCGACAGGACCTGGGACGTGATCCAGCGGTACGCGACGGCCGACCCCGACTGTTCTGCGGTGAATCGGGATGAAGCGGTGGCCGACGAGACGGTGACGGACGCGGTCGCGAGTGGTCGGGAGGTCTCACCCCCCGAATCGCTCCCGGACGGCGGAACGCTGGCCGACCCGCAGGTCGTCCCTATCCGTCACGAGGAGAATCAGGGGGCCGGGGGCGCACTCAGAACCGGGTACCGCCGCGCCCGCGCGGACGGCGTCGACCTGACGGTCACGATAGATGCCGACGGACAGATGGACCCCGAGCGCATGCCGGCGTTGCTGGACCCGCTGGTCGAGGACGAGGCCGACTACGCGAAGGGCAACCGCCTGGCGAACCGCGAGGACTGGATGGAGATGCCGCCGTTTCGAACCGTCGGCAACTGGTTGCTGACGGCGTTGACGAAGGTCGCCAGCGGCTACTGGCGGACGACCGACCCGCAGAACGGTTACACCGCGATCACTCGCGAGGCGCTCTGTGCTATCGACGTCGACCGGATGCGCGACAACCACGACTACTGTAACGACCTCCTCGTGCGGCTGAACGTCGCTGACATGCGCGTCGTCGACGTCTCCATGCCGGCGGTCTACCGCGACGAGGAGAGCACGATCGACTTCGCGTCGTTCGTCCCGACGACATCGCTGACGCTGGCGCGTGGCTTCGGCTGGCGACTGAAGGAGTGTTACCTCGACGACGGGGTTCATCCGGTCGCGGTCTGTTACGGCGTCGGCGTCCTCGGTGCGGTGATCGGCGTCGTGACTGGACTGACGGCGGTCGTCGAGTCCCTCACCAGCGACTCCGCCGGCGGCCGTGCGGCGAAGTCGGCGGTGGCACTCGCCGTCAGTCTCTTTCTCGTCGTCACCGCGATGGTGCTGGACGCGACGGCGAACGAGGGACTGGAGGTGACCCGCGAATGAACGTCGTCACGACGATCCAGCATCCGGGACACGTCCACTTCTTCAAAAACGCCATCTCCGTGTTGTCGGAGCGGGGCCACGACGTCCACGTCTTCGCCCGCGAGAACGAGATGACGGTCGACCTGCTCGACCGCTACGGGATCGACCACGAGGTACTCGCCGGCCGTTCGGACTCGCTGCTCTCGCTGGCGGCGGTTCAGGCGACGTACGAGACGCGGCTACTGCGGCGGGCCCGTCGGATCGACCCCGATGTCATCACGGCTATCGGGGGGGTCGCAGCCGCACACGTCGCGTCGGCAGTCGGCGCGCGCAGCGTCGTTTTCTACGACACCGAACACGCGACGATCATCAAGACGCTGGCGTACCCCTTCGCCGACACGGTGTGTACGCCCGCGTGCTATCGCGGTGATGTCGGGGACAAGCAGGTTCGCTATCCCGGATACCACGAACTCGCGTACCTCCACCCTGACCGGTTCACGCCGGACGCCGACGTACTCGAAGCCGTCGACGCCGACCCGGATGACCGGCTCGTCGTCGTTCGGGTCAGCAGCTGGGATTCCTCACACGACGTCGGGCAGGGCGGCTTCGACGACGTCCACGATGCGGTCGACCGACTAGAGGCGGCGGGCGCGCGGGTCCTGCTCACGTCCGAGGTGGCGCTCCCCGACGACCTCGAATCCCGGCGGATCTCGATCGCGCCGGAACGGATTCACGACCTCCTCTACCACGCGGATCTGGTCATCGGCGAGGGCGCGACGACTGCCACCGAGAGCGCGGTGCTCGGGACGCCTGCAGTCTACGTGAATTCGCTCTCGCTGGGATACACCGAAGAACTCGAGGAGCGCTACGGTCTCCTGTTCAACTTCAACGGCGAAGACAGACACGAGGCGTCCCTGCGGAAGGCGGCGTCGATCCTCCGCGACCCGAACGACGAGCGGTGGGCGCGCCGGCGTGAGACGTTACTGGAGGAGACGGTAGACGTTACCGACGTCGTCGTCGACAAGATCGAATCGCCGCCGGGCGACCGAACGTCTCAGCCCGGCGAACCGGACGCGACGCCGACGCGACCATGAACGTGTTACAGCTAATCACGTCGACCAGATCGTTTTTCGAGCAACAGGTCGCGACGCTCGACGACCGCGGTATCGACTGTACCGTCCTCTCGGTACCGGGCGAGTACCACCCCGACTCGCCCCGCTCGGCCGGCGACTACCTCCGCTTTTACCCGCGGATCCTCAGGGAAATCCGGTCGGGCGACTACGACCTCGTCCACGCGAACTACGGGCTCGTCGCGCCCCTCGCCCTGGCGCAGCCGACCAGACCGGTCGTGCTGACGCTTTGGGGAACTGACCTGATGAGCGGGCGCGGCTGGCTTCGGGCGATGAGCCGATACGGGGCGCGGCTCTCCGACGCGGTCGTCCTGCCGAGTCCGGTCATGTCCTCGGCGCTCGACTGCGACCACACCGTCATCCCGTTCGGCGTCGATACGGACCAGTTCCGACCGATCCCACGCCATCGCGCCCGGGACCATCTCGGCTGGGAGACGGACGACCCCGTCGTCCTCTTCCCGTACGACCCCGACCGTCCCGAGAAGAACTACCCGCTCGCTCGGTCGGTCGTCGATGAGGCTTCGGTCGACGCCGAGTTGCGGACGGTGACCGGGGTCCCGCACGAGAAGATGCCGCACTACATGAACGCGAGCGACGCCCTGTTACTCACGTCGACCCGCGAGAGCGGGCCGATGGCCGTCAAGGAGGCGGCGGCGTGCAACTTGCCGGTCGTCTCGACCGATGTCGGATTCGTGAGCGACGTGCTCGACGACGTGGCAAACTCGGCGGTCTGTGACAGGGAGATCGAACTGGTCGCCGCGCTCGAATACGTCCTGGAGAACGGGAGCCGGTCGAACGGGCGGAGCGCGGTCGACGAGTTGAGCCTCGACGCGATGGGTGACCAGCTCGTGGCGCTGTACGACGGCGTACTCGACGGAACGGACACGAACCGACGCTCGATCGACCTTCGAGAGATGTCCAATGAGACGTAGCGTCGCCAGACGGCTCGACGACCTCCGGTTCGATCTGGTGGCCGCCGGCGGCGGCCTGATCGTCGCCGCCCTCCTCTTCCCGTTGCGGTTTTTCGCCTCGCAGGTCTACATCAAGACGATTCCGCTGGTTCTCGGTGTGGCCTGCCTCCTCTACCTGCTGGCGTCGTACAACGACCGCCAGGCGGATGCGTTGCCGGCGCTGCCGGCCCCGATCGCCCGCTCCCTGCCGAGCGTCGTGATCTCGGGACTGGCGGCGATGGTGTTGGTTGCGACCGTCCACGGCGAGCGGTCCCCGCTGTTTCTCGACCTGGCGAGCGTCCTCGGCACGCTGGTGTTCGGGCAGATCCTCTTCACCGACGAGACGGATTTCAACCGGACGCTACTGCTCACCGAGGTCGTCTTGCTGGCGTTCGTCGTCCGCTTCGCCGGCCTGTTCACCACGCCCGGCCTGATCGGTATCGATAGCTGGACCCACGTGACCCAGTTGGCTGCGGGGATCCTGTCGGAGGGATCTCTGGATGCGATCGCCGACGACAAACACTTCGCCTCACCGTTCTATCATCTGGTGCTCGCGTCGGCGGCGATCGTTTACGACCTCTCGCTTCGAAACGCGCTCTACCTCTCGATCGGCGTGGTGATGCCCCTCTCGGTCCTGCTCGTCTATTCGACGGCGAACCTGCTCGTGACCGACCGCTGGGCGGTGCTCGCGACCATGATCTACTCCGTCGGGAATTACGTCGTCGAGTGGGGGGTACACCTCATTCCAACGAGCCTCGGTCTGGTCTTCTTTCTCGCCGTACTCTACGCGCTCGTCCGACTCATGTGGGTCGAGAACGGTCTTCGGGACTTCGTACTGTTGATCCTGCTGACGCTCGCGATCATCCTCACCCATCAGGTTTCGACGTTCATCATGCTGATCTTGCTCGCCGCCGCGTTTCTCTCCCAGGTCGTCATCCAGATCACCCCGTTCGAAACGTCGCCGCTCGACCCGAACATCTTCCGGATGCGAAAGCCGGTCAACCTGGTCGGGATAGTCGTTTTCGACGTGGGCTTTACCATCTTCACCTGGTCGCTGACGCCGTACAAACAGCGTTCGTTCCTGGGGACGGTGTTGAGTTGGCTCCGCGAGACGTTCGCGTCGAGTGCCGGACTCCTGAACCTGGCCGGCGGTTCCTCCGCCGGCGGCGGTGGCGGCGAGTCGGCCGGCCCGACGGCGATAGAACTGCTCGTTCAGTACGTCGACGTGTCCGGTTTCCTGCTGTTGCTCTGTGCCGCACTCGTCGGTTGTCTCTACGTGGTCCACCGCAAGCGGGCCAACCAGTCCGTGCTGATGCTCCTGTTCGCCACTGCGGTGATGCTCGTCTTCGTTCTCGGTCTGCCGATGTTCGGCATCCGAAACTTCATCCCCCAGCGCTGGTTCGCGTTCCTGTACGCGCCGATGGCTCTCCTCGCCGTCATCGGCATCAGATACCTCGCAACGAACCTGCAGCCGAGGCTCTTTCTCGCCTGCCTTCTCGTCTTCTCGCTCGCGTTCCCGGGCGCGATGTTGCTGTCGAGCCAGGGGACCATCGACAGTCCGGTTTTCGACGAGCAACACGAACAACTGAGTTACAGCGAATCGGAACTGACCGCCGCCGACACGATAGGCGAGATGACCGGCTCGCCCCGGCCGGACGAGATCCGCCCCGACCAGGTGCTCTACACCGACCACCCGTACCAGACGTTGATCAAGCGAACGCACGCGCATCCGGCCGACACCGCAACGGTGGTCGACGGTGAGCCAGTCACCCACGACCTCGTCGTCTACCGGGAGAGGCAGTCGACGGAAGCGACCTACTTCCGCGACGAAAACGAGCGGGGGGTGATCCGCGACGTTCCGCAGTCCCGGCTCTGCCGACCCGAACAGGGCACAGTCTACGCGAACGGCGACGTGACGATGTGTACGAGCCCCCAGTAGCGACTGCCCGTATCGTTGGCACTCGGTTCCGATCTCGGCCGATTTCGTCACGGTGCTTTTCTTCCGCAGTCAGCCGACAGCAGTTGTCTTCCGAACCCAGCCGACAGCAGACCGAGCGCGGCCGGACTCCGAAACGGAACGACTCCTGTCTCAACGCGTGGCGCGGCGAGCGAAGATGCGGTACAGGGCGGCACCGGGCATGCCGTCGTACAGCCAAAGCAGTAGGACGCACAGGCCGAGACACAGTTGAAAGAGCAGGTAGGGAGTAACGTCGAGCGCAGCCATCTGGCGCGCGTATCGAACGAGGTACCGGGTAACCAACTGGACGAAGCCGAGGTGCGAGTTCGACGGCGGCTGCGTCACCACGGGCCAGAGAACGACCGAGGGCGCGACCCCCCGCCCCAGAAACAGCGGGTAAACGATGTCGCCGAACAGGTGCGACAGGTAGCCGACGGCGAACGCGACGACGATCCTCCCGTCGCCGTATCTCCGTCCGAGCGCGACCGCGGCGAGGCAGACGACCGGCGCGAGGAACAGCGAGTGTCCGACCGAGTACCCGGTTTCAGTGATCCCGAGACCCCACGAGAGCGGCTTGTCCACGAGGTCAGGTAGTTGCGTTCCGACTCCGACCGCGACGGCACCGATGTCCGACGGTGCTTTCCGTTCGAGTGCGTGTCCGAGCAGCGAGTAGACCACGTAGCCCAACGCGAGGTGTTCCCACGGCCACATCGTCAGCTATCACCGCCGGTCGGCGCGGACTGCACCGCATCACTGCCGCCGGTCGCTCGTTGGGCCATCGCACTCTGCCCGTCCTCGACCGTGATCGGTAACCGGAGCGTCCGATAGGCGTCCGCCGCCGTCGGGTCCGCAGGCGCATCGCCCTCGTATAGCAACACGGCCAGTCGGAGGTCGTCCCCTGCCATCGTCGGAGCGATCTCGAACTGTTGGCTCTCCGTCGCACCGTCCGAAACTGTGATCTCGTCGCTCGCAAGTTCAGTTTCCGCTTGGACGGTCGTCTCGCGTCCGCTCTCGTTCACTCGCTGGAGCATGACTACGGTCGTGTACTGCCGTTGCTCGTGTTCCCTGTTCGTGACGTTCACGGCGAACTCCGCACTCTCTCCCCGGACGTACGTCGACTGATACATCGACCGGTCGTCGCCGCTCACCGGGTCCGTATCCACGTACAGTTCGGTGAATCCCTCGTGTTCCACCGGGTTCGTTGCCGCGTACCCCGCGCTCGTCACGAGCAGTAGTAGACTTAGCCCGATCGCGATGTTGTACACCGCACGATTTGAGCCGTAAGGGGTGTCTTTCGAGGCGTAGAACAGGCCGGACCAGAACGCGCCGGCCGACGGCGTGAAGCGCCGGTCGGCGGGACACCGCCACCGGCGAACGAGACCGAGCAGACTGAAACCCACGGTGGCGATACCGAGACCGGCCAGTAGCGGCCGCAGAGTGATCCCCCACGGAGTCACGTTCGCGGCGAGAGCGACGACAGCCACCAGAACGACGCTCGTTACGACCGATAGGATAAAGCGACTCACGCGGTCGATGCCGTTGGACTCGGAACGCGGAGCCCAGAGTCCCGTCCGGTCCTCGTCGAACGGTTCGTCGGGGGCGTCCCCGTTCTCCGGAAACAGTAGCGCGACGAATGCGTAGCCCGGAAACAGCAGGAACAACGGCATTGCCAGTACGATCCGTGCCATCCCCGCCGTTCCGAGATGGATCAATCCCCCGGCGAGTCCCGCGAGAAGCGATACGATGACGAGATCGACGTACCACCAGCGATTCTGATCGTCCATTACCGCCCGTTCGACCCGATCGGAGTTTATTATCAGTTTCATATACTGCTGGCTCTCGCCGTTTGCGCGCGATACGGCGGGTCGGTCTAGCGGATCCGTTCGATGGGTTCCACCTAGCCAGCAGACGCGGCCGTGACCTGGTGTGGCCGCCAGCGAGACACCGCGACCTCTCTCGCACCTGAGTCAGATGTGATCGCCGTCGGATACGATCCGCTTCGATCCCGGCCCGAAACCGCTGTTGCTAACGACGCATTAACCGTTTCTGTGACCCGTACCAGATATGGGTGTTTTTCTCCAAAAAGCCATAATTGTCGGTTTGAGGGGCTCTTGAGTGGTTTTAAACTGTGTAAACAGTCAGTTTGACTATCTGAATTCGCTGCAACAGTCTGCAACACGCGAGACAGGTTTACCTATTTATTACACTCTCCGAGAATGTATTATCCGTCGATAATGAGTGTGATCGAGACCCCCTCCGACGGACCGACGATAGAAGACACGTCTGACGACGACACTGACGAATCTACCCTCACTGAAGACCAGATCTTCCACCTGCTCCAGAACGAACGGCGACGGAACGTCCTTCGGTATCTTCAGGGCGAGGACGGAACCGTTCGCATGCGCGATATCGCGGAGCAGGTGGCCGCGTGGGAACACGATACGACCGTCAAGGCGCTGACTTCCAAACAGCGCCAGCGCGTCTACATCCCGCTTTACCAGTCCCACCTCCCGAAACTCGACGAGGAGGGGATCATCGAGTACAACCAGAGCCGCGGGATAGTCGAACGTGCCTCGCTCGCGGACCGCCTTGACCGGCATCTCGGGCCGGTCGACGACGATGACGCGACGGACGACGAGTCCCGCTCGTGGAACAGCTACTACCTCGGAGCGTCCGGAGTCAGCGCATCCTTCTTCGCCGGGATGGTGTTCAATGTCCCGCCGCTTACGGCGCTCCCTGCCGTAGCACTCTCTGCGGTCGTTCTGCTACTGTTTACGGCGCTAACGGTGACCAAGATCGCGACCGAGTGACGGGCTTTTGCCAACAGCGACTGATACAGCCGACAACTGGCGCTTCTGGCGTCGGCGTGACGCCGTCCGTGTTCTCCGGTACGACCGTGACTCGAAGTTAGCTGACGGTTCGACGCACCGCCAGTACGGCGGCCAGCAAGACGGCTGCCCCCGCGACGGCCCCCGAGAGAGCGAGCGTCGGCGTGTCTGCCAGCGGCCAGGCGCCGACGCGAGTCAGGCCGACGAGTAGCGCCGAGCACGTCGCGAGTCCGGCGATAGGTAGGACCGAGGCCCAGCGACGGCCGTCACCCTCGTCGGCGGGCGTTGTATCAGTTGTGGGTTCGGCGGATTCCGTGTCGGCGAGCGAGACGAGACCGGCTGATGCATCGAAGTGGACGTCACCTGTGCCGTGGAGGACGGGCAGGTCGACGACGTACAACTGTTCGTGTACGTCAGCCCACGTCTCGATATCCTCGCCCTCCGATCGGAGGTCACGTCGCGTCACCAGTTCGTCCGCGAGTTCGTCGATCGTGACGGGAGTGTCCATCTCGTCGAGGGCGTCGAGGATCTGTCTGGATCTGGGCGGGTTCCGATCACCCGATGTCGACTCCGCGGTCATCGCTCGCCTCTCGTCCGGAATCGTGAACTTCGCCGAGTCGACGTCCGAATCGGTCTCGGGATCCATTGTAAAAGTACGATGGGGCGGTGATGCGACACTCGTTACGAACCCATTCTCGAGTTAGACCTTAATGATTATGTATAGCTACCGTCGAGTGGTGGCACTCGTTTCGCCCTGTGCTCGACTCCGACCCTGTAGCGACCGGCGGAACGGGGAACTCATCGGGCTGTGACGCGTCACGCCGGTTTCGGGACTGGGTCTTGAAGTAACTCGTCGATGTCTCTCGCGGACTCGGAGCACTGTGCCAGCCACCCGGAGATATCGTTGATGCGCAACTTATGACGAACGGGCAAGTCGTGGACGTACTCGGCGTCGGGGAAGAGACGCCGGTCGAGGTCGTATTGGTCGAATATCGCCGCTCGGTCCGGCCACGCCGATTCGAACGCGCGAACAAACGGCACCGTCCGCCGGATGAACCCCTCGACCTCGTTGAGCAGAAAAGAATCGTGAGGGCGGTCGGGCGGCCGGATCCGCAGGATGTCCGGATCGAGTCTTTCGCACGCCCGCAGGAACGTTTCGGTGGTTCGGTGCTCGGGGGGCGTCTGGAGATGCCAGTCGAGTAGTTCCGCGTCAGTGGCGAGAAACGCCTCGAAGTAGTTGTCCGAGAGGTGGGTGTGAAACGGCATCGACGGCTGATTCCCGATCCCGCAGCAGTCGAGGCCGTTCTGTACCGCGTCGAACCGGCCGCGGTGGGACTCGAACTCCGATCGGACTGCGTTCCGAACGAACGTCTCCGGATCGAGGTCGGTCGACGTGTACCGCGAGAGGTCCCGGCTGGCCTCGGTCCGGTAGCCGAACTTGTCGAGCAGTACGTCTACGGGTTCCGGATCCGGGTCTAACTTCCCGAACGGCACACGCTTTCCGCACACTTCGACGCTCGCTTGCTCGGTGAAGTGCCCCCGGAAGATGGTATCACAGAGGAGGCCGTGACACATCGTGTTCGCGTCGATCTGGTCGTCGTAACCCGCGTGGTGGATGTGTAGCGACTCCTTGATGCCCTGCGAGTAGCGGACCTTCCGCTCGTCGGCGTGGAGGTACCGGTCGTCCGGGGTGAAGGCGGAGTGGGTGGTACCGTACTGGTCGGAGAGTCGTTGGGCACCGCTGACCTCCTGGGCGTCGGACGACCCGACCGTGTAACTGTCGTCGAGTCCGGGTATCTGGGAGAGCAGCAGTCGGGAATCGTACCCCGCGGAGAGAAGCAGGCCCTTCTCGCCAGGATACTGCGCGCGGCGTTCGATCGCCCGCTCTAGTCGACGGGCGAGTTCGCCGACGTAGTCGAACTCCCGTGGCTCGTAGACGAACCGAGAGAGTCGCTCCACCTCGTCGGTCCGTAGAGCGCTATCCATCGGCAAGCGGCGGAGCCGTTCGAAACACGTCTTCTCGCCGAGCACGACGCCGATGTGGAGGAACTCGAGCACTGACTCCTCGTGGACGCGAGGCGACCGTATCGTTCGCCCGACAGCCGCGGCGTCAGTACCGAACACCCGCGTTCCGGGGCCGTCCGTGTAGAAACACTCCCACGACCGGATGGGGTCAGTTGCAACGACCGCCTCGCCGTCCACGTCGACGACTGCGAGGTACGAGCCGTTGAGGTCCGCGAACGCATCCGCGCCGACATCGCTGTACCGTTCTAGTAACCAGCACGCCGCGTTGACATCGCGGTCGTCCGGCGGAAACACCTCGCCCCAGACGACGCAGGCGTCGCCGTCGGCGGTGTGGGTCGCGCTTCTCCCTGGGACGGTCAGTCCCGGGTCGCGGATTCCGACGGTCACTTCGTCCCCTCCGACGACCCGGTCGAACTCGTCAGGGGAGCGAAACCGGGCGAACTCATCCTCGTCGCCGAACACGCCGAACATTTCCTTGTTCATAGTTCTCGGATATCGTGGTGGTCGCGACCGGAGTCGAAGCGCGGTCGCGAGCGGCAGTATCGGTTATATCCGGGCATGCGATATTAACTATAAACCGGATAAGGGGCCGCGCTGTTCGACGATATGTGTTTGTCCCCGTTCGGTCAGCGCGAACGTGCGTCGACAGCTTTCGTTTGCGGTGTGTCTGCCGACGGACTCCGTTCGCGGCACGTAACCGGATGGCCCGTCTGTGGATGCACGATTAACGGTCCGATAACCCGTCACTGACGGCCATCTATCTCCGGCCTATCACTTGATCGACACTGGATGCCCGCTATCCGAACTGCCGGTCAGCGCGGTCAACGCCCGTTCGAACTGCCGCGGATGGCTACGGCGGCGACGACAAGTCCGACTGCAGACGCGGCGATGGCGAGCGACTTGCGGTCCTGCCGGCCGACCCCGGCGATAACGGCCCAGAGGAGGCCGGGACAGTGACGCGGCGGTACCGTCGCCCGGCGGGCGTGATTCGTCCCGTGGTAGAACTGCCCGTCCTCGAAATACCGTTTCGCGAGGATGAGGTGGTGACGCCCCATGATATCGTAGCCTCGCCGCTCGAACGTCTCGACGGCGTCGGCGTTCTTCCGGAGATACCGCTCGTCGGCCGCCGCGACCGTTTCGGCGGCTGGCGTCCCGGTTTCGAGGCGAACCACGAGGGGTTCGTCGACGTACGCTACCTTCCCTTCGTCGAGGATCTGAAGCACGAACTCCGGGTCCTGAAAGCGGTCGAGCGTCTCGTCGAACCCGCCGATTTCGCGGGCGACGTCCGTGCGGACCAGCAGCGTCGATCCCGCGCCGGGATGTACGTTGCCGGCGAGGATCTCGCCGACGAGTTGCTCGCCGCCCTCCATCCGCGGGTCGACGTCGGCGCGAGCGAGGACGCCCGCGGCGAGCGACCGGAGCCGTCCCGACGACCCGGACGTGCGGATCTCGGTGTCGCAGTAGGCGGCGATCCAGTCGGAGCCTTTCGCGTCGAGCGCCGTGAGTTGCCTCGATACTTTCCCGGGATACCACTCGTCATCGGAGTCGAGAAAGGCGACGTACTCCCCGCGAGCGTTCTCGATGCCGGTGTTGCGGGCGACGTTCGCCCCTCGGTTCGTCTCGTGTGCGATCGTCCGGACACGCGGGTCCGAATACGAGTCGAGCAACTCCCGCGTTTCGTCGGTCGAACCGTCGTCGACGACGAGCACTTCGAGGTCCTCGAACGTCTGGTCCAGCGCGCTGTCGACGGCCCTGGGGAGCGTTTCCGCTCGGTTGTACGTCGGGATGATCACGGTAACTTTCGGCATTTCGTCGGAGTGCGTCCCCGCGTCTGATTATTATAGACCCGGTAAACGACGGGGATCCAGTGGTGTGATTCTCGAACCTCCCGGAGTCACCGAAGATCCGCCACTCCATCGGGGAACGAACTGTTCTTGAGACGGATCGACCCCGCTCCGTCGTTGAGTTTGAGCGACGCGTAGCCCGCGTAGGAGTCGAAGCGACAGTTCTCCACCCAGACGTTGTCGCCGTTGACGACGACGGGGTGGTGGGTCGTCCCGAAATCGCAGTCGTAGAGCAAGTAGTCGCGGCCGTTGAGTTCGAGCCCGCGGCGCTTTTCCCCGCCCGTCTGGTCGATATCCACGCCCCTGAACTGGCAGTGGTCGCGGCTGCAGTAGATGGCGTGACGCAAGGGTGACCCGCTCGCATCACCGGTGATCCGGACGTTCTGTAGCCCGACTTCGCCGGGGGAATCGCCGCGGATCTCGATAGCGTTTCCGCTGGCGTCCATTTCGACCTCGACGTCTTCCAGATACGACGGTCCGACCTGCGGGCTGATCCCGACGCCGGTCGTCGGCGTACGCGCCATCGAGATGGACGCGTTCCTGATCGTCACCCCGTCGACGCCGTTCCGGACTGCGATCCCGATACCGTTCGGTCGCGGGACGTCGACGGTGACGTTTTTCAGGGTCGCCCATCCGGCGTAGTCGAGCCGGATCGGGTCCTGTCGGACGTAGTTCTCCGGGTTCCAGCCGACGCGGGCGGTCGCGCCGTCGACGACGACTCGCCGGCCGCCGAGGCGTATGGAGGCGGTTCCGCTGTTCTGGTAGCGCCCGCCCTCGACGACGACCGTTCCGGTTCCGCCCGACGCGTAGAGGCCGTTATCCGGGAACGCACCCAGCGCACAGTTCCGGAACCGGAGCGTTCCTTCGTGGTTTCGGTTGGCGATGATGCCGCTCGGTCCGCGCCAGAGGTTCCCGGCGTTGGGCGTCTCGTCGACCCAGGCCGCCCCGCCGCGTGCCGTAAACCGCTCTACGACCCCGCTGCCGTCGGGGTCGGTGATGTTGAACAGCCCCGGCCCCCACGTCCCGCTGTCGTGGCGGCCGCGAACAACGATATCCTGAACGACCAGACCGTCCTCGACCTCGGCGTTTATCACCCGAATTCCTGTGTCGGGTGCGGTCTGGTCGACGGTGAATCCCTCGAACCGAAGACTACGGCCGGGGCTGTCGCCGACGCCGAGTCGGAAGAGCCGATACTGCGGCCCGTCGAACTCGTGGTAGTTCGCCGGAACGAGCGTCGCGTCGTTCCCGAGTAGCCCGAAGTTCTCGAACCCCGTGAACCGGAACTGCTCGTCCATGTAGTAGCGTCCCGGCGGGAACTTCAGTAGCGTATCGTCGGCGGCTGTCCGGCGGAGTATCGGCGTGATCGAGGTACCGCCGTCACTGTCCGCACCCGCGTCGACGATGTCGACGACCGTTCCGTAGTTATCTCCCAGCGAGTGCGCGGCGGCGGTCCCCACGACCGTGGATGCGACCACAGTAGCGGCGGAGGCACGGTTGAGAAACGAACGACGACTGAGCCCCGGTCCGGTAGAACCGTTTCGTGTCACGGGGACACTTCCCGTAGACGAATCTTTATTATGTATATAATAAGGGCTGTATGTACGATTCCGCGGTGTTCCGGAGCAACCGAAACGGTCCGTCGCGCTTTTACGAAGCCACAACGCTGCTGCGGAGTTTCCGCCTGACTCCGTGTCGGCACCCGAACCAACCGTTCCCCCGGTGGCCGTCGGACGCCGATGAACGGCCTCGGTATCCGCCGGGCGTTCCATCGACTGCGGCCCGTCGGACACCCTTCGTCGGCCGTCAGAACCGGGTCGGAGTTCGCGGAAGGCTGCCTGGTTCAGATCTGGCGCTCGCCGCAACTGTGGCGTTCGCCGTCGTCGCTTCCCGCTCGTCGGTAGTCGGCCGGTCCTCTGTCGTCGTCTCGTTG